>NZ_JBGKEC010000001.1:0-1112703 GCF_041399405.1 Enterobacter sp. KB-280D8 | reverse complement strand
GACCATGCGCGTGAGCTGGGACCAGGCACAAAATGCTATTGCCTATGAGGGGCAGTGGCGCCGCAACGACGGAAACTGGGTGAACATGCCGCGCAGTTCCACCACGTCATTTGACGTCCCGGGGATTTATGCCGGGCGCTACCTGGTGCGCGTGCGCGCAATCAATGCCGCTGAAATTTCCTCAGGATGGGGATATTCAGAAGAGAAGACACTGACCGGCAAAGTAGGCAATCCGCCTAAGCCAGTAGGATTCACGGCCACGGGCATCAACTGGGGGATTCGTCTTAACTGGGGTTTCCCGGCAAATACAGGCGATACACTAAAAACGGAAATTCAGTATACCGCCAACAGTGACTTTTCAAATCCAATCTTGCTGTCAGACGTGCCTTATCCTTCCGCTGAATATACCCAACTCGGGCTTAAGGCTGGGCAGGAATTCTGGTACCGGGCGCAGCTGGTCGACAGAACAGGTAACGAATCCGGGTATACCGACTGGGTAAGGGGGATGTCTAATGATAACGCCGATGATTATCTGGGCGATATCGCAGACGATTTCCTAACCTCTGCCGACGGGGAACGCCTCACCGGTGACATCGATACCAACATTGAGGGAATTCTACAGAACGCCCTTGCGAACCACGGAACAGTTGAGCACCAGTGGGCACAATACGGTGAAGTGCGTGCCGATATCCTTGTTGTTAAAACGACCATTGCTGAGGTAGATAAGGCAATGGCCGAAATGTCGACGCAGGTGCAGGCCCAGATCAATGACGTCACGGCTGCACTGGAGGACAAGCTTACCGCAGTGGTCGATGCCTCAGGTGCTTCGGCAATCTACACCCTTAAAACAGGCGTGAGGATAAACGGCATCATGTATAACGCCGGGATGTCGATTGCCGTTCTGGCGCAGGCAGGGCAGCCGATTGTTACCCGAGTAGGTTTCAACGCTAACCAGTTCGTACTGATGAGTGGCAGTGGTGATACCCAGTATTCGCCGTTCGCGGTGGTTAATGGCCAGGTCTTCATCAGCTCAGGGTTTATTCAGGATGGCACGATCTCCAACGCCAAAATCGGTAACTTTATCCAGTCCAACAATTATGTCGCCGGGCAGTCCGGGTGGAAACTGGATAAAGGAGGTACCTGGGAAAACTACGGCAGCGACGGGGAGGGCGCAAGAAAGACTACGAATGTAACGGACAGCATCAGGGACGCGAACGGCGTTCTCCGCGTACAGATTGGTAAAATTACGGGGGTATTTTGATGACGTGGGGCATTCAGACGTGGGATGCCAATGGCAACCCGAACAATTATGGGATTAAGCCTGTATCTGTTGTCGGACGAATTCAACTCGCATATACACAAAATTCAGGTTCCTGGAGTTTTACTGTTCCGCCTGGCTATAAGGTTGGCTTTGTTGTTTCGCTCGATCAAGGCACTACCTCTGTTGGGCGGCATATCGAGGCAACTGGCAACACTATTACCGTGACGCCTGCTAATACAGCTGGCATCGGTAATTACCCCTCATCCGCCTGTGAACTTGTCGTTTTTATGGAGCCAGCTTAATGGCTGATTATGGTGCTTATATATTAATGGACAATGGCAATCCTTTTGTGACGCCATATTCCACTCCTTTTTGTCTCTATAATCGATCGGAAGTTGCCTCCAACACAAACGGCAGTGCAGCAATAGATATTCCTGTCGACCCCTCTTATCCGGCCATTGCGTTCTGTCGTGTGTCAGGGCCGTCTCAGGCTGTATATTTGGGGGTTCGCAGAAACGGAAGCGTAATAAGCGCCTCCGCATCAACTCCAGCAGGTTATACAGGCTCAAAAACATTCACCCTGACTGTGTACGTTTTCGCTGTCTTTCCTCAGCCTTTGCCACAGTGGGGAATAGCGTTCTGGGACGCCAGCGGGCGAGTGGTTCTCACAAACGAAAGCCGGGTATTGACCGACCTAGTGACCGTGGGAACTCCAGGCGCAGGGGGCATTAATCTAGACGTTACTTTGAGTGGTTCATATGCTGTGGCTCCTGGAATTCTCGGCTCGTCGTTATGGCAAACCTCCCAGGGTGGGCAGCCAGTGATTATCAACGTAACAGCATACACGGGGTGCTATTTCAACGGTATCACGACCAGGTTCTGGCCTGTTGGAAATCAAATTTCGGGGGGAACACCTGCTGGCGGCACTACAACAGGAATAACGCTAACGGCTATTAATACTGCAGCATATGACTAATTGATCGTTTAAAACGATCAATTTGTCGATATTGATCTGTTCAATCTATTTTAACTAATTTTCCCGTCAGGTTAAATTTCAAAGTACAAATTACCTCAGGGATAAAAAATGAAAAAAATACTCGCCAGTTTGCTAATTGTCTGTTTTCTTTCTGCTTGCTCAGCAAACATTTTTGAGAAGCAGCTTCCTATGTGTGAGGCTGTAATCATTTTAGGTGGGCAGGAACAAACCGTACAGATATATGGTGTGCGACAATTAGCAAGCCAGGTTGAATACAAAGCTGGATATCCTTTCAGCTGGCGGTGGATAAGTAAAAACAACTTCATCAGGTCGACCTGTTCAAAATGAACAAAACAAGAACCCGCTTCGGCGGGTTTTTTATTATCTGAATTCAGGAGTCTTTTATGTCGGCAGGTACCATCACCATGACAAACGGGTCCGCAATTGTTGGCGGTTCCGGAACCTCATTCGCAACCGAAATCGCTGCAGGTGACTTTATTGTCTCTACAGTTGGCGGCGTGGCATATACATTGCCGGTTAAATCGGTAGATAGTAATACTCAGCTGACGCTGGTCAGCAACTTTACCGGGCCTACACAATCCGGTGCAGCCTGGTCAGCAGTTCCCCGCGTAGCTCTTAACATGGTGACTGCTGCGCTGGTATCCCAAAGCGCTGAAGCGCTGCGTGGACTGAATTACGACAAACAGAACTGGCAGCAGGTTTTCAGCGCAGCTGGAAACATTACGGTAAAACTGCCAGACGGTACTACATTCACTGGCCCTTCATGGAAATACCTGGTGGATAATACTGGAACCATCGATGGTAAAAAGGGTGGAACTCTCTCAACAACCTATCTCTCAGTGGCTCCGTACGATACCGGAGCGGGAAATAAAGTTGCGTTGCAGTCCTTCAGTACTGGGTCTGTTGCAGGGATTATCGGAAGGACTTCTTATTCATATTTCAATGACACAGGTTATGTTGGGGCCAGAAGGGGGAGCGGTTACGATATTCTGGATATTGCAATTGGTATCGATAAGGCCAATGGCACTTATACCAATTGGGTTTTCTCCGCAGGGGGAAATGCCACAGCGAACAACGGTTCATGGATAAATAATTCAGACGAGCGTATTAAAGATAATATCAAGCAGATTGAAAACCCTCTCGAAAAGATGCGTTTGGTGCGTGGGTGTACGTGGGATCGTCTTGATAACGCCCCTCCGGGTCAGGGTTTCATTGCTCAGGAGCTTGCACTCGCAATGCCTACCGCAGTATTTGAAGGTGGGGAAACTGAGCTCAGAGATGGTTCAATAGTCGAGAAAACGTTAGCTGTCGATGTGGCTGGGGCAGCCGCTGCTCTTCACCATGAAGCAATCCTGGCTTTAATGGATCAGATTCAAGATTTAAAGAAACAGGTAGAGGCATTGCAGCTTGGAAGTTGAGGAAACCGCCGCCCATCGCATGCAAGAATTTGCGGTGGCTAAAATCTGCTCATTAAGAGCTACTGCCATAAAATTTACAAAATTCATAATTCGAAGCGACATAGAATCTTAGAAACGAAACGGCGAAGCTTTAAGCAGTCAGAAAGTATCTCTGTCTTGCGCGCTTACTCAAATGAAACTACTGTATATAAAAACAGTGTTTGAGGTGTGCAACATGGAATTTATCAGGCCTGCAGAACTGCGTGAAATTATCGCTCTTCCGCTTTTCAGTGACTTAGTCCAGTGCGGTTTCCCAAGCCCCGCTGCTGATTACGTTGAACAACGTATCGATCTCAATGAGTTACTGGTTTCCCATCCCAGCTCAACATATTTCGTTAAGGCTGCCGGCGACTCTATGATCGAAGCAGGGATCAGCGATGGTGACCTGCTGGTTGTGGACAGTTCGCGCACTGCTGAGCATGGTGATATTGTCATCGCAGCGGTGGAAGGGGAGTTTACAGTTAAACGCCTGCAGCTGCGCCCGACAGTTCAGCTCATTCCAATGAACAGCGCTTACTCGCCGATTATCGTCGGCAGCGAGGACACACTCGATGTGTTCGGTGTAGTGACTTTTATCGTTAAATCTGCGAGCTGAGTATGTTTGCGCTCTGTGATGTGAATTCGTTCTACGCATCATGCGAGACTGTATTCAGGCCGGACTTGCGAGGGCGGCCGGTTGTCGTTCTCTCAAATAACGATGGCTGCGTAATCGCGCGCAGCGCCGAGGCTAAGGCCGCTGGAATTACGATGGGGGAGCCTTTCTTCAAGCAAAAGGACTTATTCCGGCGCGCTGGGGTTGTTTGCTTCAGCAGTAACTACGAGCTCTACGCTGATATGTCGAACCGGGTAATGACGACGCTTGAGGAAATGAGCCCCCGCGTCGAAATTTACAGCATTGACGAAGCTTTTTGCGACCTCACTGGGGTTCGCAATTGCCGGGACTTGACGGAGTTTGGCAAAGAGATACGCGCGACGGTTCTGAAGCGTACGCACCTGACTGTCGGTGTTGGCATTGCGCAGACGAAAACCCTCGCTAAGCTCGCAAATCACGCCGCTAAGAAATGGCAGAGGCAGACGGGCGGGGTGGTCGATTTGTCCAATATCGATCGGCAACGTCGGTTGTTGGCTCTGGTACCAGTAGAGGATGTGTGGGGCGTCGGTAGGCGCATCAGCAAGAAGCTTAACGCCATGGGCATCAAAACGGCTCTGGACCTCTCAGAACAAAGTACCTGGATTATCCGTAAACACTTTAACGTGGTACTTGAGCGAACGGTCAGGGAGCTGCGTGGCGAGCCATGCCTCGATCTGGAAGAGTTTGCACCAGCAAAGCAGGAAATTGTCTGCAGCAGGTCTTTCGGCGAACGCGTCACCGAGTACGAACAGATGCGCCAGGCTATCTGCAGTTATGCTGCCCGTGGTGCTGAAAAACTGCGTGGTGAGCACCAGTATTGCCGTTTTATTTCGGCGTTCGTGAAGACATCTCCTTTTGCTCTGAATGAGCCATATTACGGCAATAGTGCGTCAATGAAGCTTCTCACGCCAACACAGGATTCCCGTGACATCATCAACGCCGCGTTAAAGTGCTTGGACAAAATCTGGAAGGATGGTCATCGGTACCAGAAAGCAGGGATTATGTTGGGTGATTTCTTCAGTCAGGGGGTGGCCCAACTTAACTTGTTCGACGATAATGCCCCGCGAGCCGGAAGCGAAAGGTTGATGGAGGTGCTTGATCACTTGAACGCCAAAGATGGAAAGGGCACGCTCTTTTTTGCCGGGCAGGGCATTCAGCAACAATGGCAGATGAAGCGTGATATGCTTTCGCCGCGGTATACCACGCGGTTTTCTGATCTGCTTCGCGTCAGGTAATCGGGTCGATTAACTCCGGACCCTGATTTTTCGGACTTCCAATCGCGCGAGAAACTGCGTGCCAGATAAACTTGTCGGCGGGCACCGAACCGTCGGCAGCAATTTCTTCAGCTTCTTTCCCTCCGGTATCCTGACGCATCCACTCTCTGGCGGCTTCCGGTGACAGAACCAGTGGCCGGCGGTCGTGAATGTCGACCAGGCCTTTATCAGCTGCAGATGTCACAATGAGGAAACCTTCAGCCTCATCGCCACGCTCGAACGGCGTGCTACCGATCGCCGCCATAAAAATCGGCTGGCCGTCGGCGCGGTGTATGAAGTAGGGTTGTTTTTTGTCGCCTTCTTTCTTCCACTCGTACCACCCATCTGCGAAGCATATAGCGCGACCATGCTGCCAGAGAGGCTTGAACATCCTGCTGTTGGCTGCCGTCTCGACGCGCGCGTTTATCAATGGTGCTTTATCCCACCACCCGGGCGCGTAAGACCACAGGACTGGATCAAGATGCAGTTGCTCGTCGCGTTCGCTCAGCAGCAGAACCTTAGTGCCGGGCGCGACGTTGTACCGGCCAATCGGCTCTGGGTCATATGCGATGTCGCGATCGCCTTCGTCGGCGAGATAAGCCAGATACTCTTCACGGGTTTGTGCTTGAGAAAAACGACCACACATAGAAACCTCCAGTCAAAGCTATGACTGAAAGTATAAGGCAGGGAGAAAAAACAGGTGCGCACCGAAACTTTATGATTTTGAAACAGGGGCATGATGAAGGAAGTCAGAGATATGGTAAAGCGATGCGTTGCGAAACTGGAAGGATCTACGCAAAGTTTCGGAAATAGTGTAAAGAGGAAATCTAACCCGGTAGGGGGGCCGGGTTTGCTGTGATGACATTAGGTAAATTCATTCATTTGTAAGCCACATATCAGATTCTTCAAACATTTCCTCCAGCATACGGTTCAACTTTTCACGGTCGCTTTTGCTGGCATCACTATTCAATCCGTTAGCCTGCATAGGTTTAACCTTCACTTCAGCATCAGGGAATATGTGATGAACTCGCCTCTTCAGCTCAGCCAGAATAATTTCTCTGGCTCCATCCAATCCCTGGACATTTCGCTTATCGTAAACCAACTCAACAAACATAACAGTCTCCTTAATCTGTTTGAGAGGAAGTTATATTTTTACTGTAAAAATATACAGTGTCAAGGCGAGTAAAACGATTTAAAGGATGGGATTTTCGTCCGATTGAACTGAAAGTATGGGAAATTATTCCCTGGTTTATCCCCGTTTAAAAACACCAATAAAAAAACCAGCCATAAGAGGCTGGTTTTCAATATGTTTTTTGGTCGGCACGAGAGGATTTGAACCTCCGACCCCCGATACCCCATGTCGGTGCGCGGCCAGATAAAAGTTTCGCCATTGTGACTTTTCGATAAACGTAAGCCGTTGATTCATCTGATGTAAAAATTATGAATTATTGGCGAAAAATAAACGTATGTGTATGATTATTATGTATAACACGTGTGATTTAAAATCCCTCGGCGTTCGCGCTGTGTGGGTTCAAGTCCCACTCCGGGTACCATGGGAAACAAAGAATAATCAAAGCAATAAGCAGTGTCGTGAAACCACCGAAAGGTGGTTTTTTTGTGCCTGGAATTTGCCAGTCACACCCCACCCAAATACGCCTTCCTCACCTCCTGATTGCCCAGCAGCTCCTCGCCGCTACCGCTCAACCGGATCTGCCCGTTAACCATCACATACCCGCGATCGGAAAGCTTCAGCGCATGGTGCGCATTCTGCTCCACCAGAAAGATGGTCATGCCATTACGGGCCAGCTCGCGCAGCGTCTGGAAGATCTGCTTCACCACGATCGGCGCTAAGCCCAGGCTCGGTTCATCCAGCAGCAGCAGCTTCGGACGGCTCATCAGCGCCCGGGCGATAGCCAGCATCTGCTGTTCCCCGCCGGACATAGTCATCGCACGTTGCTTACGCCGCTCCTTGAGGCGAGGGAACAGCTCGAACATAGTTTGCATATCTTCAGCCGCATACCGGTTACCGATGGGGATGGTCCCCATCAGCAGATTCTCTTCAACGGTCATATCCGGGAAGACGCGCCGGCCTTCAGGCGCCTGCGCAATGCCGCCGGAGGCGACGTAGTGGGTGGATTTATGGCTGATATCTTCACCACTGAAAAGGATCTGCCCGTTGCGGATACGAGGCTGGCCAAAGATGGACATCAGCAATGTCGATTTCCCCGCGCCGTTTGCGCCAATCAGCGCCACGGTTTCACCTTTATGGACCTCCAGCGAAACTTGTTTCAACGCCTGAATCACGCCGTAGAACACATCCACCTCGCGAAATGCCAGCAGCGGTTCGCTCATAGGATCACCTCGCTTTCATCCGTGCCCAGGTAGGCGGCAATGACCTTTTCATCATGCTGGATCTGCTCGGGTTTTCCTCTGGCAATCACATCGCCGTGGTCGAGCACGATAATGTCGTCCGAAATCTCCATCACCATCCCCATATCATGCTCAATCAGTAATACCGTGATGTCATGCCGATCCCGCAGAAAGCGAATAATGCTGCTGAGCTTATGCGTTTCGACCGGGTTAAGCCCGGCGGCGGGTTCATCCAGGCAGATCATCTCGGGCCCGGTACACATTGCCCGCGCGATCTCCAGACGCCGCTGCTGACCGTACGACATCTCTCCCGCCAGGCGATTGGCGAACTCCACCAGGTCCACCACTTCCAGCCAGTAGAAGGCTCTGTCCAGGGCGTCGCTCTCCGCCAGCCGGTATGCCGGCGTGTTTAAAATCCCGGCGAGAAGATTACGGTTGACGCGCATATGCTGCGCGACCAGCAGGTTTTCTACGACCGACATCTCGCGAAAAAGACGAATGTTCTGGAAGGTGCGCGCCAGCCCGGCGCGGTTCACCAGATGCGTTCCGCCAAACATTTTGTAGAACAGGCGCAGCCCGAGCTGCGCGGGGTTAATCCAGTCGCCCGGCTGGAATTTTTGTCCGAGGACCTGAATAACGTTGGTCGTTTTTGTGCGGGTATTAAATAAAATGTTGCCGCCGGAGGCCTTATAGAAGCCCGTCAGGCAGTTAAACACGGTTGTTTTTCCCGCCCCGTTTGGCCCGATGAGGGCGGTAATGGAGCCGCGCTGCACGTCCAGGTTGACGTCGTTTAGCGCCTTAATCCCGCCGAAGTGCATCATCAGATGTTCAACGCGCAATATCGTTTCGTTCATGGCGCCACGCCCTTACGCACGGCAAACCCGCTGCGGTTAATGCGGATCAAACCGCGCGGACGCCAGATCATCATCACCACCATCAGCATGCCAAACAGCAGGACGCGGTACTCAGCAAAACTGCGCAGCAGCTCCGGCGTGACCGTGAGCACAAAGGCGGCCAGCACTACGCCCAGCGTCGAGCCCATACCCCCCAGCACGACGATGGCGAGAATCAGCGCCGATTCGAAGAACGTGAATGAGGTCGGGTTCACGAACCCCTGGTAGGTCGCGAAGAATACCCCGGCAATGCCCGCGGTCGACGCGCCCAGCGTAAAGGCTGAGAGCTTAACCAGCACATGATTTAACCCCATTGAGCGACAGGCAATTTCGTCTTCCCGCAGGGCTTCCCACGCACGGCCAATCGGCATCCGCGTCAGGCGGTGCTTGATGTAGAGCACCAGCATTACCACCAGAAACAGCACCGTATAGATAAAGATGAACTTCATGTTCGGGTTGAAGGTCAGGTGGAAAAATTCGTGGAAGGGCACGCCACCTTCCCTGTCGCGTCGTCCAAACTCCAGACCGAAAAAGGTGGGAGGAGGGGCCGAGACGCCATTGGGGCCGCCGGTGAAGGTCAGCCAGTTGTTCAGTACCAGGCGAATGATCTCCCCGAATCCGAGGGTGACGATGGCCAGATAGTCACCGTGCATGCGCAGCACAGGGAAACCGAGCAGGGCGCCTGCGGCGGCGGCCATGATCGCCGCCAGCGGCAGCATGCTCCAGAAGCCTAAGCCGAGATACTGGTATCCCAGCGCCAGACCGTACGCCCCGATCGCGTAGAACGCAACGTACCCCAGGTCCAGCAGGCCGGCCAGCCCCACGACGATGTTCAGCCCCAGGCCAAGAAGCACGTAGATCAGCCCGAGAATAGCGACGGTCAGCACATATTTAGTGGCGACAAACGGAAAGCAAACCGCAAGAGCAATCACCAGAGGAATAATCCAGCGCATGCGGCTTTTGTATTCCGGAGGCCGTACATACACGCCCGCGCTATCGGCCTCAAAGCGAGCCTGAAAGCGGGCTCCCGCGGCGGTACCTAAAAAGGCGCTCAACAGAAAACGCCCCAGCATCACAATGCCAACCATCCAGGCCAGCCGCTGTCCGGCGAAGTTAAAGCTGTACCCGTCCAGCACCACGCCCGCAATGGGGCCGAAGATAATCAGCGCAATCAGCCCGGAAAAAATCGCGTCGAGAATGCAGCGTTTAAGAGAAAAACCGTGCGATGTCATCATTCTCTCCCTCACACTTTGGCCACAATCGGGCGCCCAAGCAGTCCCTGGGGACGGAAAATCAGGATCATGACCAGCAGGCCAAATGAGAAGACATCTTTATAGTCCGAGTTCACCATGCCGGAGAACTGGGCTTCCGCGACGCCGAGGATAAGGCCACCCAGCATGGCGCCGGGAAGGGATCCGATGCCGCCGAGCACTGCCGCAGTAAAGGCCTTAATGCCAATCACAAACCCGACGTAGAAATCAAAGGTGCCGTAATTCATGGTGATGAGCACGCCCGCCAGGCCTGCCATCGCCGCGCCGATAACAAAAACCAGCGAAATAATCCGGTCGGTGTTAATGCCCAGAATGGAGGCCATCTTCCGATCCTGCTGTACCGCGCGGCACATCCGCCCCAGCCGGGTGTGGTTGATTATCCAGGTAAGGATCAGCATGCCGGCAAACGAGGCGACCAGAATAAACACTTTGGTGTAGGTTATCTGCACGAACCCGTCGCCAAAATGCAGGCGAATCACGCCGTCGAGCATGGTCGGCACCCCTTGCTGGCGCGGTCCCTGGCTCAGTTGGGCATAGTTTTGCAGGATAAGCGACATCCCGATGGCGGAGATAAGCGGCGCCAGTCGCGTGGAGTTGCGCAGCGGCTTGTAGGCGATACGCTCGATAGTCCAGCCGTACACGCCGGTTACCGCGATGGTGAACACCAGCGTACCCAGAATAAGCAGGGGGAATGACTCAAGCCCGAAGAAAGAGAGCAGCGCCAGGCCAATGGCGCAGAGATAGGCGGAAATCATATACACTTCGCCGTGGGCGAAATTGATCATGCCGATAATGCCGTACACCATGGTGTAGCCGATGGCGATCAGGCCGTAGACGGAGCCCAGCGTTAAGCCATTGATTAACTGTTGCAGGAAGAATGTACTCATTTTAGCGCGCTCGTTTTTAGGCTGCGCGAGACGCGCAGCCTGATGTTTATTACGCGCCGACGGGCAGGCCCGCCGACGTTGAGCGTGACTCCGTCCCGTTACTCGACTTCCTTATATTTTCCCTTGTCGTCCCACTGGTAAACCACGTAGTCAGACACTTTCAGATCGCCTTTGTTGTCCCAAGCTTTTTTGCCCATCACCGTGTCGACGGAATTGGCCTTTAGCCACTCGCTGGCTTTGGCAGAGTCCTTGCCGCCGGTGGCCTTGAAGGCCGCGGCAATGGCCTGCACGGAAGCATAGGAGTAGAGGGTGTAACCTTCCGGCTCGAATTTACCGGCGCGGAATTTCTCGATAACTGCTTTACCGTCCGGGATCAGGCGCGGATCTTTACCGAAGGTCATATAAATGCCGTTGGTGTATTGCGGGCCGCCCGCCGCAGTCACCATCTCTTCGTTGACAATGCAGTCGCCGGAGAAGAATTTCGCCTGCACGCCCTGTTCACGCATCTGGCGAACCAGCGGGCCGGCTTCCGGGTGACAGCCGCCGAAGAACACCACGTCCGGTTTTTGGGCACCGATCTTCGTCACCAGCGCGTTAAAATCTTTTTCACCGCGGGATAACCCCTCATACATCACATCCTTGACCCCGCGTTTCGCCAGCGCCGCTTTGGTAGCGTCTGCCAGCCCCTGTCCATAGGTGTCTTTATCGTGAATGATGACCACGCGTTTGGCTTTCAGCTTGTCGATGATGAAGTCGCTGGCCACCTGGCCCTGCTGGTCGTCGCGGCCGCACATGCGGAACATGTCGCTCATGCCGCGCTCGGTGATCAGCGGATTGGTCGAGCCGGGAGTAATCGCGATGATGCCGGCGTCGCTATACACCTCAGAGGCGGGCATGGTGGAAGAGGAGCAGAAATGGCCGACCACGGCATTGACCTTATCCTGGTCGACTAAGCGGTTGGCGACGGCCACGGCCTGCTTAGGCTCGCAGGCATCATCCCCCTGAACCAGTTTGATCTTCTCACCGTTAATCCCGCCTGCAGCATTAATGTCTTCTGCGGCCTGCGTAGCGCCGTGCCAGTACTGATCGCCATAGGTGGCATTCGGTCCGGTGAACGGCCCGGCCACGCCAATCACAATATCTGCCCGGGCGGAAAACGCCGTCACCAGGCAACCGGCCAACACAAGAGAAAGGGGAGTTCTGATAAATTTCAGCGACATTATTATGTTCCTTAGCAAAGAGGTTTTTGCACCACGGCGTAAGCCTGAACGCCCAGGGCGCAGCCAATCCAAAAACACGAGCAAGAACAAAATGCACTAAACGAACGGCATCCTGCGTGATACGGCGAGGTTTCCATGCGCAGCGTCGCGCGAAGAACAGCAAGCAAAAACGTTGCCAGAATGGTTAACCCCTTGACGGGGATATGACATCTTTGAGTATAGAGTGCCGCGTTATCCCGCCCTGGGGCAGCAGAAGAAATTACAGCGGAGATCACACATCGTTAACAATAAAGCCCATAAGTTGTGCAACGGTCACGATTTGCACGCTTTTGCAGCAATAAAGACCTAAACTTCAGCCAGGGCAGGCGTGCGATCTGTGGTAGGATCCTTTCCTTTTTATCAGGAGTGTCCGCGATGACGGAAGGTCCATTAAATGAAAGCGAAATGGCGTGGCTGGAAGAGACGTTAATGTCTTACGGTCATGACGATGCGTCCGTGATTGACGTATCCGAACTGGACGGCATGTTTACCGCAGTGCTTTCCGGCCCTGTTGTCGTTGAGCCAGATGCCTGGCTGGTGGCGGTGTGGGGCGGGGAGAAATACATTCCGCGCTGGAAAAACGATCGTGAGATGAACCGTTTTATCGATCTCTGCTTTAAGCATATGAACGACATTGCCGAGCGCCTGAGCGAGTACCCGGATCAGTTTGAGCCGATGTTCGGCTATAACGACGTTGACGGGGAGAGTTACACCGTGGTCGAAGAGTGGTGCTATGGCTACATGCGCGGCGTGGCGCTGACGGACTGGTCAGCCTTGCCGGAATCCCTGAAGGCCGACCTCGAGGTGATTGCCCTGCACGGAACGGAAGAGAACAGCGAGAAGCTGGATGAACTGTCCGAAGAGGAGTATATCGCCAGCATCGAGCGCATCCAGCCTGCGGCCCTGCGCTTATACAACTACTGGGTGGAGAATCCGCAGCAGCCGGAAGCGAAGAAGCCTGTCGTGAATGGCACGAAGGTGGGGCGTAACGATCCGTGTCCTTGCGGCAGCGGGAAGAAGTTTAAGAGCTGCTGCCTGCACTGATAAAAAAGGGGCTGATGTTAGCCCCTTTTTTAGTTAACCCACTTCCGGCAGCATCCCCGCTGCAATCAACACCTGCACCAGAATAATCATCACCCCGCAGCTAAACACAACGCACAACAGCGGTTTCCCGCCTGCCACGCGGTATCCTTGTTGAGGATGCTGCTGACGGCTTTTCCACGCCAGCAGGGAAGGGAGCAGCAGGGCCAGGACAGAGAGCGCCACTCCCGCGTAGCCCAGCGCCATCACAAACCCGCGTGGGTAAAACAGCGCAAAGGCCAGCGGCGGCAGGAAGGTAATGGCGCCGGTCTGCAACCGCCCGACGGCGGTATTGCGGCGCTGGAACAGGTCGGCAAGGTAATCAAACAGGCCGAGCGCCACGCCCAGGAATGAGGTTGCCAGCGCCAGGTCGGCAAACAGGTGCACCGCCAGCTCCACGTGCGGCGAGGTGACCACCTCGCGCAGGGACAGCAGAAAACCGTTCAGGCCAGCGTGCTGCGCCATCAGCCCGACGAAGGTTGAAGAGTCAATGCTGCCCAGCGTCACCAGCTGCCAGAAAATATAGGCGATCAGCGGAATGGCGCTGCCGATGACAAAGACGCGGCGCAGCTTGCGAATATCACCGTTCATATAGCTGACGATGCTTGGCACGCTGCCGTGGAAGCCAAATGAGGTGAAAATAACCGGGATAGCGGAAAGCGCCAGACCTTTTTCCAGCGGCAGCGTCAGGAGGTTCACCTTGTGCACGTGCGGCGCCAGCAGCACCAGCATGACAACCAGAAACAGAATTTTAGCGCTGAAGAGAAAGCGGTTAAACAGATCGACCAGCGAGGTTCCCACGCAGACCACGCCGCCGCCGATGAGCGCAAAGAAGATGGCTCCCGTGGCAGGGGTGATGTCTGAGCCAAACCAGTCATTGACGCTGGAGGCGATGAGCTCTCCGGCACCGCTAATATAGGCGGCGGTCAGGGCATACATCAGGAACATCATGCTAAAGCCAGTGATCCACTGGCCGTAGCGTCCCAGGTAGCGCGCCGCAAGCGAACCCAGTCCGGTATCGGCGGGGACATGCTGGTATACCTCAAGCAGCAGCAGTGCGGTGTAGCACATTAATGCCCAGAGCGTGCCAAGCAGCAGCAGGGTCATTCCAAATCCCACGCCTGCTGCGGCCAGGGGCATTGCCAGCATTCCTGCGCCAATCGTCGTTCCGGCGACGATAAAAATACTTCCCAGGGTGCTGTTTTTCACGCTTTCCTCTACAACGATGGTGAATCGCGACAAATTCTGCGGCGCAGAGTAAGGGAAAAGCGGTAATTCGTCAAATCACCGTTACAAGTCGTGTAATGATTATTTTACACCCGGCTAACCCTCCGATCCTTTATGGGGTGATGCCTACTTCATAAGGGCAATATTACGGCGCGAAATTCAGGCGTAACGTAAACACCTTGTACAAATAATAAAATAAAGTGAGGGTTTTTATGGCGGGGGAGAATCTATTTACCGCGGCATGGAGCCGGGGAGGCAATCTGTTATGCCACGGTCACTGGATTATCAGCTGGCAGAATCAGCCCCTGACGCTGCCGGAGTCCCGACGCGAAAAAGACATGGGCACGTGGGCAATTTATTCGATTATCGATCCCGAGGATGAGGCGTTCGCCCAGGGACTACAGGAAGATGAGTGGATTATTGAGAACGTCGACTGGCTAACCGACCTGTTTTTCGAGGCGGGTATTCCGCTGGAGACGGCGAATTACCGCAATTTTTACCAGGCCGTGAATCCTCACGACTGGCGCTGCACCAGCTGCGCGGGGTGTATGTAAATTAACGCGGCGCCGGAAACCGGCGCCGCGCTGATATTAATTCTGCGTATCGAGAGTCGAAAGTTCTTTATCAATAAAGTAAAGTCCTTCGCCGGATTTACCCACCAGCGATAATTTATCCAGCACCGATTTAAACAGCTTCTCTTCTTCGTGCTGTTCAGCGACGTACCACTGCAGGAAATTAAAGGTTGGATAATCCTGGCCGATCATTGCCGCATGAACCAGTTCGTTAATTTTCTGAGTGATCAGCTGTTCGTGCTCATAGGTGGCGCGGAACAGTTCGTCGAGAGAATTGTACTCGGCAAAAGGCGATGCCACGTTCTCGATGCGCGGCAGGCTACCCGTATCGGTCAGATAATCGAACAGGCGCTGCATGTGGGTCATCTCTTCCTGAGCGTGACGACGCAGAAACGCTGCCGCCCCTTCGAAGCTGTGATAGCTGCACCAGGCGCTCATCTGCTGGTAGAGAAGGGATGAATAGAGCTCAAGGTTCATTTGCGCATTGAGCTTGTCGATCATTTCAGTTTTCAGCATGGTGGCGCTCCGGATTATTATTACGGGTTCATAATGAGCGACACTATAATTTGTTATTTAATTATTTGCAAAAAGTAAAATTAAAGATTTATTAGTTCAAAATACGAATGGGAATAAAACGCATTGGCGATATTTATCTTTATTAATGCGAATTATTTTTGTTCTTAGTTAAATAAAGCGCCAGCACGCGCTGGCAGCTTTGATTAATACCAGGGGTTATTTGACTTAGGGTTAACGGCATACCCCATGCATTTATACTGAATGGTCACGCTCTCGTTCAGGCACAAAGAGCCGCTTGTCAGGGTACAGGTTTTGACGGGCTGTCCATAGGCAGAGGCGGTGGCATACCCCATGTTCTGGCAGGCTTTTACCGCGGTACCGTTATTAACATATTCGTCGGACCAGGCGTTTTGCAGCACTGCCTGGCCGTAGTCGAGGCGGACAATGCCGTTCGGGGCATCGAGGCTGCTGATTTCCGCCTGACGGTTAACGCTGCACCCTGCGAGCAGCAGGATAGCGCCGGCTACGATGACTCTTTTCATGGTTCGCTCTGAGTGGATGGAAATACGTTATCGTACCCGCAGATGCCCGCCGCAATCCCCCGAATAGCCGGACAATCTCTCTTCTCTCTTTGCAACGGACGACGTGAGGCGCTTTTGTCACAGATCTGTGAGCGCGCATTTATTTTTTTAAAACTATATTTCATTTACTTTGAAAGTGCGTTTGTTTGATAGTAGGGTAAATTATGAAAAGGTATCCATAGCGGGTTCGCCCGCAGCGCATCCCGGAGAGAGAGATAATGAAAATTGCACTGATGATGGAAAACAGCCAGGCGGCCAAAAACGCGGTGATACTGAAAGAGCTGAAAACGGTAGCTGATGAAAAAGGGTTTCCGGTATATAACGTCGGTATGAGCGACGAAAACGATCATCACCTGACCTACATCCACCTGGGCATTATGGCGAGTATTTTGCTGAATGCGAAAGCGGTAGATTTCGTGGTCACCGGATGCGGCACCGGGCAGGGGGCGCTGATGTCGTTAAACATCCACCCTGGCGTGATTTGCGGCTACTGCATCGATCCCGCAGACGCTTTCCTCTTTGCGCAAATCAACAACGGCAATGCGCTTTCGCTGCCGTTTGCCAAAGGTTTTGGCTGGGGGGCGGAGCTGAACGTTCGCTTTATCTTTGAAAAAGCATTCACCGGCCGCAAAGGGGAGGGTTATCCGCCAGAGCGTAAAGAGCCGCAGGTGCGTAACGCCGGTATTCTGAACCAGGTGAAAGCGGCCGTAGTGAAAGATAACTATCTGGACTCGCTGCGCGCCATCGATCCTGAGCTGGTAAAGACCGCTGTTTCCGGCCCGCGTTTCCAGCAGTGCTTCTTCGAAAATTGCCAGGATAAGGCGATCGAAGATTTTGTTCGCGGTATCGTGGGTTAACGATCTCTTCGAGAGTTAAATTGTGATGCGCATCACAAAAATATTGATTTTTGTGACCGTGGTCATATTATAGGCACATTGACGACAGCGTTGTATAACACGTTAATGGAGCATCACAATGAAACTGCGCAAAATCCTGAAAAGTATGTGGGCCAACTACTGCCGCACCTTTAAAGACGTGCCGCCAGGCGCCATGTTCTGACAGAAAAACCTGCTTCGGCGGGTTTTTTTATGTCTTGCGGCGATGAAGGGAAGATGTCAGGGGCCACGTTTTGATACTATGGCGGCCTTTGAATAAGGAGAAAGCCCTATGTCACAAAACCTGAGCGCCGATCAGGAACTGGTATCTGACGTTGTCGCCTGTCAGCTGGTTATCAAGCAAATTCTTGATGTTCTGGACGTTATTGCGCCGGTTGAAGTGCGCGAGAAGATGTCCACTCAGCTGAAAAATATCGATTTTGCCAGCCATCCTGCTGCTGCCGATCCGGTTACGCTTCGCGCGATCCAGAAAGCCATCGCGCTCATAGAGCTGCGCTTCACGCCGCAGGGTGAGTCTCATTAAACCTGCGCACGGGCGACCACGCGTGTCGCCCGTTGATGCGGTTAAAAGAAGGTTTGCACCAGCAGGTAGCTCGCCGCGCAGGCGCAGCTTACGCCAATTAACCCTGGCAGAATAAAGCTATGGTTAATAATGAACTTGCCGATGCGGGTCGTCCCCGAGCGGTCAAAGCCGATGCAGGCTAAATCGCTGGGGTAGGTCGGCAGGACAAAATAGCCGTATGACGCCGGAAAGAAGGCGATCAGCATTTTCGGATCGATGCCCAGCATCAACCCCATCGGCGCCACGGCCGTCAGGGCCGCGGCCTGGCTGTTCACCAGCTTCGACACCAGGAAAAGCACGATGGCATACGTCCACGGATGGCTTTTCACAACGCCTTCCAGCGCCAGCTTTAACTCGTCGAGATGCGCCTGGAAAAAGGTATCACTCATCCACGCCACCCCGAACACCGAGAAGATCGCCACCATGCCGGCCTTGAATACCGCGCCGTTTGAGATAGCGGAGGCATTGACCTTGCAGACCATCAGCATCACGGCCCCGGCAATGAGCATCATCATCTGAATGACAAGGTTCATCGACAGCGCCGTCATTTTGCCTTTCAGCTCGAAGGCGGGGCGCAGTTCAGGGAAGGCCCCGAGCAGGACCACCACCGCAATACCGGCAAAGAAAATCCATGTCGACCAGTAGGCCTGCTTCGGAAAACGCTGGTTCATCAACGTCTCCGTGCCGCCATAGATAAACTCGCGCTGCCTGGGATCTTTTAGTTTTTCCTGAAACTCGATGTCGTCAGCCAAATCTTTCCCGCGGCGTAAACTCCACAGGGCCGCAATCGCCACCCCGAAAAGTGAAGCGGGAACCGACACGGCGAGAATTTCCAGGATCCCCCACGCGTGACCTATCCCATGCTGCGCAGCCAGGATGGAGACCAGCGACACGACGGCGACGGAAACCGGAGACGCGGTGATCGCCATCTGGGATGCCACCGATGCCACCGCCATTGGGCGTTCCGGTCGGATCCCTTTTTTAAGCGCGATATCCGCAATGATGGGAAACATGGTATAGACCACGTGCCCTGTGCCGCACAGAAAGGTCAGCATCCAGGTGGTAAAAGGGGCAAGTAGCGTGATGTGCTGTGGGTGTTTGCGCAGCAGGCGTTCAGCAAACTGCATCATGACGTTAAGGCCACCCGCCGTCTGCAGGGTGGCGGCGCAGCCAATCACCGCAAGAATGGTTAACATGACGTCAACCGGCGGCTTGCCGGGCTGAAGTCCAAAGACAAAACACAAAATAAAAAGGCCAATCCCGCTGATTAACCCAAGCCCCATGCCGCCGAAACGTGTACCCGTCAGCAGGCAGAGGAGAATGACAACAAACTCAATAGTGATCATGCTGCTCCCTCGTCAATGATTATGTAATTAAATAAATCATTACATTTTGTAAGGCTAATCATTGGGAGCGAGATCTGATTTGTTAAAATTCAGCAAAAGCAGAGGGTTGGTGAAAGGGGAGGGGAACCTGCCCCCCAGAATCAGGGAAAGGGCAGGTTAAAACGCTTAGTGATGCTGCACCGCCACCAGGTCGAGCAGGTGGCGGTCGGCCTGTTCCGGGCATAAACCTGCCTGTCGGGCATTATGGATCTCATCCACCAGCGTTTTCAGCAGCATACCGTCCTGCTGCTGTTCTTTGTCCATATCGCGTAAAAATTTAAGGGTGGTAATGTCATGCTGTGCTCTGGCTTCATCGGCCAGCCTGTTGAGCGTCGTGCAGCGTTGCTCATGCTCTTCCAGCGTTTTCTGAAACAGTTCTTCCAGAGAAGAGTAATTTTCGTTGATCCCATCGAGGGCTTTAACTACCGGGTTAGCCCCTGCGGCCTTCAGGAAATTAAAGACGCGCATCATATGGGTGACGTTGCTTTGTGCCTGTGAGCGAAAGAACGTGGCAGAGCCCGTGAGGCTTTTCTCAGAACACCATGCGCTTAAGTGAAGGTGCAGATTCGAGGCGTAGAACTCAAGGTTCATCTGCGCGTTAAGTTTTTGCATCATCGTTTGGGTAGCCATACTCATATCCTTATAGACTGTGGGACGTGATGTCCGCTGCTTAACCTGACAGTCAGGCAAATGCGAAGAAAAACAGAAATGCAATTTCTGCAGTAACTGAAGTCGATCGAAAATTCACTTCCTGTGTTCGATATAAATAAGCATACCTTTGTCTTATGATTAAGAAAACTCTTAATTAGGCTGTGTTTACCATACATTACAAAGTTTAATATAGTACAAAAATACAAATATATAGCCACCAAATGAAAATTAATTAAGTCATTGATATTAAAAGGTAAATTCCTTTTTTGACTGTACTGATTTATGTTCGTGAATATTTAGCCGGAATAATGCTCTGTAAAAAAAATAAATACAGATTATTCATTTCAAATATATGATGCGTTACTAAATTTGCGCTAAATCAATTTTTAAGGAATAACGCCTTTTTATGCCTCTTTCGCTTTTTTGATAAAAAGCATGGTTCCCTCGCCAGGCGATAGCCGCAGCGCCACCCCCGTAAGGCATCAGGGATTTCTTAGCTAATCTTATGGATTATTCTGCTGACCTCCCTTTCATTTGTCTGACAATTCCTGCCATTTTTATGTCATTTTTCGCTGAATTTATGTACGCAATTACTGTAATTCTGCGGTGTGATGGGGCTCTCTTATGGATGATTAATTTCCCGCTAAAACTATCACCAGCAATAACGCTTATGACGAGGTAAGCGCTAATGCCTTGTTTTAAGTCCGATTAAATAAGAAGCACGCAAATCTTCCCTACAGAAAAGAATGCTAAAGCTGGAGTTTACCATGCACAAATTTACTAAAGCGCTGGCGGCCATCGGTCTGGCTGCCGTTATGTCACAATCCGCTATCGCTGAGAATTTAAAACTCGGTTTTTTGGTAAAACAGCCGGAAGAACCCTGGTTCCAGACCGAGTGGAAATTCGCTGATAAAGCCGGAAAAGATTTAGGTTTTGAGGTGATTAAAATCGCCGTGCCGGACGGTGAGAAAACGCTGAACGCCATCGACAGCCTGGCGGCCAGCGGCGCGAAAGGCTTTGTTATCTGCACCCCGGATCCCAAACTTGGGTCAGCAATTGCGGCGAAAGCCCGCGGTTACGACATGAAGGTTATTGCGGTTGACGATCAGTTCGTTAACGCCAAAGGCAAACCCATGGACAGCGTTCCACTGGTCATGATGGCGGCGACCAAAATCGGTGAACGTCAGGGGCAGGAACTTTATAAGGAGATGCAGAAACGCGGCTGGGATGTGAAAGAGACCGCCGTTATGGCTATCACCGCGGACGAGCTGGACACGGCGCGTCGCCGTACGACCGGTTCAATGGACGCGCTGAAAGCGGCCGGCTTCCCGGAAAAACAGATCTACAAAGTGCCTACCAAATCTAACGACATCCCGGGTGCCTTTGATGCCGCGAACTCCATGCTGGTCCAGCACCCGGAAGTGAAACACTGGCTGGTGGTCGGCATGAACGACAACACCGTGCTGGGCGGCGTGCGCGCGACGGAAGGCCAGGGCTTCAAAGCGCCTGATGTCATTGGGATCGGCATCAACGGCGTGGATGCGGTGAGCGAGCTGTCCAAAGCGCAGGCCACCGGCTTCTACGGCTCTCTGCTGCCAAGCCCGGACGTCCATGGCTACAAATCCAGCGAAATGCTCTACAACTGGGTAACCAAAGGGGCAGAACCGCCGAAATTTACAGAAGTGACCGACGTGGTGCTGATTACCCGCGACAACTTCAAAGAGGAACTGGCGAAAAAAGGACTGGGCGGTAAGTAATACGCTGTGATTGTGCCCCTTACTCGCCGTAAGGGGCCAGACGTACACACTACAGGAATCACGGAGTCGTTATGCAACAGTCTAATCCGTATCTCTCTTTTCGCGGCATCGGGAAAACGTTTCCCGGTGTTAACGCGCTGACCGATATCAGCTTCGACTGCTATGCCGGCCAGGTTCATGCCCTGATGGGGGAAAACGGAGCGGGGAAATCCACGCTGCTAAAAATCCTCAGCGGCAACTACGCGCCAACAACCGGCACGCTGGCCATTCGCGGCGAAGAGGTGGCCTTCGCCGATACCACGGCGGCGCTCAACGCTGGTGTCGCCATTATCTATCAGGAATTGCACCTCATCCCTGAGATGACCGTGGCTGAAAACATCTATTTAGGGCAGCTTCCGCACAAAAGCGGCGTGGTGAATCGTTCGCTACTTAATTATGAAGCGGGGCTGCAGCTTAAACACCTGGGTCTGGACGTCGATCCCCAGACGCCGCTGAAATACCTCTCCATCGGCCAGTGGCAGATGGTTGAAATTGCCAAGGCGCTGGCGCGTAACGCCAGAATTATTGCCTTTGATGAACCCACCAGTTCGCTCTCCGCACGTGAAATCGAAAACCTGTTCCGCGTGATCCGCGAGCTGCGTCAGGAAGGCCGCACCATTTTGTATGTCTCGCACCGCATGGAGGAGATTTTTGCCCTGAGCGATGCCATCACCGTATTTAAAGATGGGCGTTATGTGCGCACCTTTACCGATATGCAGCAGGTTAACCATGATCAGCTCGTTCAGGCGATGGTCGGGCGCGATCTGGGCGATATTTATCACTGGAAACCGCGCGAGTACGGTCCTGAACGCCTGCGCCTGGACAACGTCAAAGCGCCAGGCGTGCGAACGCCGGTTTCGTTATCCGTTCGCAGCGGTGAGATCGTCGGGCTGTTTGGTCTGGTGGGGGCCGGGCGCAGCGAGCTGATGAAAGGACTGTTCGGCGGTACCCGCATTACCGCAGGCCAGGTCTCCATTGACGGCGAGCCGGTGGATATTCAGAAACCTGCCCATGCAATCAGGGCCGGAATGATGCTCTGCCCTGAAGACCGCAAGGCGGAGGGGATCATTCCGGTGCATTCGGTGCGCGACAACATCAACATTTCTGCCCGCCGTAAGTTTATCCGCGCGGGCTGCCTGATAAACGACGGCTGGGAGTCGAGCAACGCCGACCACCATATTCGCTCGCTGAACATCAAAACCCCCGGCCCGGAACAGCTGATTATGAATCTCTCAGGAGGGAACCAGCAGAAGGCCATTTTGGGCCGCTGGCTGTCGGAAGATATGAAGGTCATTTTGCTGGACGAGCCGACGCGCGGTATTGATGTGGGCGCAAAACACGAGATTTACAACGTGATCTATGAACTGGCAAAACGCGGCGTGGCGGTGCTGTTCGCCTCCAGCGATCTGCCTGAGGTGCTTGGCGTTGCCGACCGCATTGTGGTGATGCGGGAAGGTGAAATCGCCGGTGAATTACTTCATGAACAGGCGAATGAACAACAGGCGTTGAACCTCGCCATGCCTAAAGTCAGCCAGGCAGTCGCCTGAGTAAGGAGTTAATGATGTCCTCTGTTACTACATCCGGAGCGCCGAAGTCGGCATTCAGTTTTGGCCGTATCTGGGATCAGTACGGCATGCTGGTGGTCTTTGCCGCACTCTTCATCGCCTGTGCGATTTTCGTGCCTAATTTTGCCACCTTTATTAATATGAAAGGGCTGGGGCTGGCTATTTCCATGTCCGGCATGGTGGCCTGCGGCATGCTCTTCTGTCTGGCCTCCGGTGATTTCGACCTGTCGGTAGCCTCGGTTATCGCCTGTGCGGGCGTCACCACGGCGGTGGTGATCAACATGACGGAAAGCCTGTGGATTGGCGTTTTTGCCGGTCTGTTGCTCGGCGTCATCAGCGGTCTGGTGAACGGTTTCGTTATCGCACGCCTGAAGATTAATGCCCTGATCACCACGCTTGCGACGATGCAGATAGTGCGCGGTCTGGCCTATATCATCTCCGACGGCAAAGCGGTGGGGATTGAAGACGAGCGCTTCTTTACGCTGGGCTACGCCAACTGGCTGGGCCTGCCGGCGCCTATCTGGCTCACCGTGGCCTGCCTGATCCTGTTCGGCTTCCTGCTGAACCGCACCACCTTTGGCCGTAACACGCTGGCGATCGGCGGTAATGAAGAAGCGGCGCGTCTGGCAGGGGTGCCAGTCGTACGAACCAAGATTATTATCTTTGTGCTCTCGGGACTGGTCTCCGCCGCTGCCGGGATTATTCTGGCCTCGCGTATGACCAGCGGACAGCCTATGACCTCTATCGGTTATGAGCTGATCGTCATTTCAGCCTGCGTTTTAGGGGGCGTTTCCCTCAAGGGCGGCATCGGAAAAATCTCATATGTGGTGGCCGGTATCCTGATTTTGGGCACGGTGGAGAACGCCATGAACCTGCTGAATATTTCGCCGTTCTCTCAGTACGTCGTGCGTGGCCTGATCCTGCTGGCAGCCGTGATTTTCGACCGTTACAAGCAAAAAGCGAAGCGTACCGTGTAACTCCAGCGCTGACTTTTTATTGCTCAACTAATAACCATAGTTGACCCCTGAACCGCCTCGCCAGTTTTGCTGGCGGGGCGGTTGTCAAATGGCGAGGCCCATCACACTGTCTATACTTACATGGCTATGAAAGAGGTAAAGGCGTTTACCTCTCGTAAACCGTAAGGAGGATTAGGGTGGCTGACTTGTTAACCGCACCGCCTGTACTGCCCGGAAAATATGCTTTCTTTTTTGACCTCGACGGGACGCTCGCCGGGATCCAGCCGCATCCTGACGACGTGGTCGTACCGGATACGGTGTTAGAGAATTTGCAGCAGCTCTCTCGACTGAACGAGGGCGCATTGGCATTGATTTCAGGGCGCTCAATGGCCGAGCTGGACGTGCTCGCCAGTCCTTACCACTTTCCGCTAGCCGGTGTACACGGAGCGGAGCGCCGCGATATCCATGATCAACTGCATGTTGTATCACTCCCCGATACCTTAATTCAGGCGTTACAGACTGAACTCTCCTTAGCGCTGGCATCGCTCCCGGGCACGGAACTGGAAGCGAAAGGCATGGCGTTCGCCTTGCACTATCGGCAGGCTCCGCATCACGAAGCGGCGATCTTTGCGATTGCCCGCAGCGTGGCCGATGCACACCCGCAGCTTGCGCTGCAGCCGGGGAAATGCGTCGTTGAGATAAAACCTGAGGGCATTAATAAGGGCGCTGCTATTGCGGCGTTTATGGCGGAACCGCCATTTAAGGGACGTACACCGGTATTTTTTGGCGATGACCTGACCGATGAGGCCGGGTTTCGCGTGGTGAAACAGGCCGGAGGGATCGCCGTTAAGGTGGGGCCTGGTGACACTGTCGCTGAATGGCGTCTGGCGAATGTCGCCGGTGTCTGGCAGTGGATTTCTGATATCGCTAACCAGCAACAACAACAAATAGCGCAAAACAAAGGGGGAAACCATTATGGGTCGCTTAGTCGTCGTCTCTAACCGAATTGCACCGCCTGATGATAAAAAAGCCAGTGCAGGTGGCCTGGCGGTAGGGGTATTAGGTGCCTTAAAAGCCGCTGGCGGGCTGTGGTTTGGCTGGAGTGGTGAAATCAATGAACAAGAGAAACCGCTTAAAAAGGTGACGCGCGGGAACATTACGTGGGCATCATTTGCGTTAAAGGAGAAAGACTATGACGAGTATTACTCGCAGTTCTCCAACGCCGTCCTGTGGCCTGCGTTTCACTATCGTCTTGACCTGGTGAAATTCCAGCGTGAGTCCTTCGAGGGCTATTCGCGCGTAAATGCGCTGCTGGCGGATAAACTGCTGCCTTTAATAGAAGAAGACGATATTTTATGGATCCACGATTATCACCTGCTGCCCTTCGCCCGGGAGCTGCGTAAAAGGGGAGTCAATAACCGGATTGGCTTCTTCCTGCATATTCCTTTCCCGACGCCGGAGATTTTCACCGCGCTGCCGCCGCATGAAGAACTGCTGGAGGCGCTGTGTGATTATGACCTGCTGGGCTTCCAGACCGAAAATGACCGTCTCGCGTTTTTGGACTCCGTATCAGGCAAAGCGCGCCTGGTCACCAGGGGCGGTAAAAGCCATACGGCGTGGGGGAAAACCTTCCATACCGAAGTGTATCCAATAGGGATTGAACCCGACGAAATTGCGGAACAGGCTTCCGGCCCGCTGCCGCCGAAGCTGGCGCAGCTTAAGAATGAACTCAAGCATGTGAAGAATATCTTCTCGGTAGAGCGTCTGGATTATTCCAAAGGGCTGCCGGAACGCTTCCTGGCCTATGAAACGCTGCTGGATAAATACCCTCAACACCACGGTAAAATCCGCTATACCCAGATCGCGCCAACGTCGCGCGGGGAAGTCCAGGCCTACCAGGATATCCGTCATCAACTGGAGACAGAAGCGGGGCGCATCAACGGGCGCTACGGCCAACTGGGCTGGACGCCGCTCTTTTATCTGAATCAGCATTTTGACCGTAAGATCCTGATGAAGGTCTTCCGCTACGCGGACGTGGGGCTGGTCACGCCGCTGCGTGACGGGATGAACCTGGTGGCAAAAGAGTATGTGGCGGCTCAGGACCCTGCGGATCCGGGCGTGCTGGTGCTTTCCCAGTTTGCCGGGGCTGCGAACGAACTGACCTCTGCGCTGCTCGTAAACCCTTACGATCGGGATGATGTGGCTAACGCCCTCAACCGCGCCCTGACAATGCCGCTGACGGAGCGAATTTCCCGCCATGCCGAAATGATGGAGACGATCCGTAAAAACGATATTAATCACTGGCAGGCGCGTTTTATTGAGGATCTACGCGAAATAACCCCGCAAAGTCATGAAGGCGATCTGCAAAAAAAGATCGCGACCTTCCCTAAACTCGCCTGATTTTCCTCTGGGGGGGTTAAGCCCCCCCAAGCGGTACTAACAGCACGTCTACCTCGCTTGAGGCGATAATAGATTTTGCCGCACAGGTAGCCCGCGATATAAAGCTGTGGTTATGGTTCCCGCAAATCACTAAATCAATATTCTGCTTGCGGCACATATCAAGAATATGGGCATTCAGTTCCCCCGTCGCAATAACGGTTTCATGTACAGGGTAATCTGCTTTTTCGACAAGCTCTCGCAGAAACTGCTGTGTTTCTTCCTGCAATACCTCACGAATATCTTCCAGCATGGGGGCCGCCAGCTGATTGTACATCTCGGGTTCGGCCTCAAGGGTGATGAGGCTGATGCGCGCATTATGGGGCCTGGCGATCGAAACGGCCCGGTCGACAAGCTGGTGGCTTTCGGGGGAAACAGCAACAGAAACAAGAAGATGGGAGTAACTCATGGCGCACTCCTTAAGATG
The DNA here is from genome assembly GCF_041399405.1 of Enterobacter sp. KB-280D8. Classification (NCBI taxonomy): domain Bacteria; kingdom Pseudomonadati; phylum Pseudomonadota; class Gammaproteobacteria; order Enterobacterales; family Enterobacteriaceae; genus Enterobacter; species Enterobacter sp. KB-280D8. The sequence goes on along the minus strand of NZ_JBGKEC010000001.1, from coordinate 1,085,774 downwards.
TCTGACAGGCAGCGTTACATCACCATTACCGCGAATTTCCTGGTTCCGCAAGAGTTGAATACGACATTAGTGTGAAGCTAATCATAATTATTCATTAATTATTCTTATAAGAAGAATAACTAAAAAACGAGCCTAAATGAAAAAAATTAACAACTTAACGTAAGTCACACAAATCTGCGCTTTCGCTATCAAATGGTTTTAACAAGTTATAAACGCATTTCAAATGATTACGCGCAGAAACAATTTTTTTGGCCGCTATGCATAACTATATGTTTTATCGAGGTAATCAAAATGTGTCCCTGAAACATATGCGATGTAAACGATTGTTGATGCTGCACGTAATGGTAAAAGCACGTTGCATGCCACTTTTGCTCACGCTTATGCATGAGTATTCGTCGATTAAGAATACAAAACAGTGCTGATTGGGCAAAAAATGAGCAAATTAGAAGTCATACTGATGGATTTATGGGGTGTATTCGCTTAAATTATGTGACGTGGATCACATTTTTTTTAAATTTGAGGGTGCCTGCATTGTATGTGGCAAATCTGACGAGTAGAGTTTGCGTCGAATTAGGAAAAATCTTAGTTATTTGTAAGAAATGATAAACCGTGTCAGAGATGTAACCCTGTTGCATCCCTTGCGCGTTTCGATGAATACAAACCTAGATTCAACTATGCATTTAGCCTTTTCTTTTTTATACCGGGTGATTTCCCGGCGACATCACGGGGTGCGGTCTTTCCGCATAAAAATAATAGTTGGTTATTCGGGATGGGAACAATGCATACATCCGAGTTGCTAAAACATATCTATGACATCAATTTGTCATATTTACTGCTCGCGCAGCGTTTAATTAGTCAGGACAAAGCGTCCGCGATGTTTCGTCTGGGTATTAACGAAGAAATGGCAACCATGCTGGGTGGGTTAACCCTCCCACAGATGGTAAAACTGGCGGAAACGAATCAACTGGTGTGCCAGTTCCGTTTTGATAATCCGCAGACGATAACGCGTCTGACGCAGGAATCCCGCGTTGACGATCTCCAACAGATCCATACCGGTATTCTGCTCTCCACTCGCTTGCTTAGCGACATCAGCCAGCCTGATGACGCAGCCCGTAAGAAAAGGGCCTAGCAATGAGCGAAAAAAGCATTGTTCAGGAAGCGCGTGACATACAGCTGGCCATGGAGCTGATTACGCTGGGTGCTCGTTTACAAATGCTGGAAAGCGAGACTCAGCTGAGCCGTGGTCGCCTCATCAAACTGTATAAAGAGTTACGTGGTAGTCCCCCGCCGAAAGGCATGCTGCCGTTTTCTACGGACTGGTTTATGACCTGGGAGCAGAATATCCACGCCTCCATGTTCTGTAATGCCTGGCAGTATCTTCTCAAAACCGGTTTGTGTAGCGGCGTAGACGCCGTGATCAAAGCGTACAAACTTTACCTTGAACAATGCCCACAGCAGGAAGAAGGCCCTCTGCTGGCGCTGACCCGCGCATGGACGCTGGTGCGTTTTGTTGAGAGCGGAATGCTTGAACTGTCGCGCTGCAATTGCTGCGATGGCAATTTTATTACCCATGCTCATCAGCCTGCAGGCAGCTTCGCCTGTAGTTTATGTCAGCCGCCATCCCGCGCAGTAAAAAGACGTAAACTTTCCCGGGATGCTGCCGATATTATTCCACAACTGCTGGATGAACAGATCGAACAAGCTGTTTAACCCGAACGTGTGGGCAAGATTCCAGCAGCGGTAAGCAATTACCGCTGCTTTTTTTTACCCCGCAAACGGTAAACGCTGCGAACTGGACGTCCTTGCCATAGTCACTAGTGGAAGGATGATGTCGTGCTTATCTTATTAGGTTACCTGGTAGTTCTCGGTACAGTTTTCGGCGGTTACATGATGACCGGCGGGCACCTTGGAGCACTCTATCAACCGGCTGAACTTATTATCATCGGCGGCGCAGGGGTAGGGGCTTTTATCGTTGGTAACAACGGTAAATCGATCAAGGGCACGTTGAAAGCAATTCCATTGCTGTTCCGTCGCTCGAAATACACCAAAAGCATGTATATGGATCTGCTGGCGCTGCTCTATCGCCTGATGGCGAAGTCGCGACAGCAGGGAATGTTCTCGCTCGAACGGGATATTGAAAACCCGAAAGAGAGCGAGATTTTTGCCAGCTATCCGCGCATTCTGGCGGACGCCATGATGCTGGATTTCATCGTCGACTATCTGCGACTTATCATCAGCGGCAATATGAACACCTTCGAAATCGAAGCGCTGATGGACGAAGAGATCGAAACCCACGAAAGCGAATCAGAAGTGCCGGCCAACAGCCTGGCGCTGGTGGGCGACTCCCTTCCGGCGTTTGGTATCGTGGCGGCGGTCATGGGGGTAGTACACGCCCTGGCCTCAGCGGATCGCCCGGCGGCCGAACTGGGCGCGCTGATTGCCCATGCGATGGTGGGTACCTTCCTCGGTATTTTGCTGGCTTACGGTTTTATCTCTCCGCTGGCAAGCGTACTGCGCCAGAAGAGCGCGGAAACCACCAAAATGATGCAGTGCGTGAAGATCACGCTGCTCTCTAACCTCAACGGTTACGCGCCACCGATCGCGGTTGAATTTGGCCGTAAAACGCTTTACTCCAGCGAGCGTCCGTCGTTTATCGAGCTTGAAGAACACGTGCGCGCGGTGAAAAACCCAAACCAACAGACGACAACTGAGGACGCATGAAAAACCAGTCCCATCCGATCGTCATCGTAAAAAAACGCAAGCACAAGGGCGGCGGACACGGTTCCCACGGCTCCTGGAAAATCGCGTACGCCGACTTTATGACCGCAATGATGGCGTTCTTTCTGGTGATGTGGCTGATCTCCATCTCCAGCCCGAAGGAGCTTATCCAGATTGCTGAATATTTCCGTACCCCGCTGGCGACGGCAGTGACCGGTGGGCAGCGTATCTCTAACAGCGAAAGCCCCATTCCTGGCGGCGGCGATGATTACACCCAGCAGAAGGGTGAGGTGAAAAAAGAGCCGAACATCGACGAGCTGAAACGAAAGATGGAGCAGGCGCGCCTGAAAAAGCTGCGTGGCGATCTCGATCAGCTGATTGAAGCGGATCCCAAACTGCGCGCACTGCGTCCGCACCTGAAAATCGATCTGGTCCAGGAAGGGCTGCGCATTCAGATTATCGACAGCCAGAACCGCCCGATGTTTAAAACCGGGAGTGCGGAAGTTGAACCTTACATGCGCGATATTCTGCGCGCTATTGCCCCGGTGCTGAACGGTATTCCTAACCGAATCAGCCTGTCGGGCCACACGGATGATTTCCCGTACGCCAGTGGGGAGAAGGGATACAGCAACTGGGAGCTTTCTGCCGATCGTGCCAACGCCTCGCGTCGCGAGCTGGTGGCAGGTGGGCTTGATGATGGCAAGGTACTGCGCGTGGTCGGCATGGCAGCAACCATGCGCGTCTCCGACCGCGGGCCGGATGACGCCATCAACCGTCGTATCAGTCTTTTAGTGCTGAACCAGCAGGCGGAGCAGGCCATCCTGCATGAAAACGCCGAAAGTCAGAATGAGTCACTGGACGATTTAAAACAGCCTGGGGCCGTCCCTGCGGCTGCCGTTCCAACATCGCCACCAGCCAATCCGAGGTGATAGCGTGAGCATGGATATTAGCGATTTTTACCAGACATTCTTTGATGAAGCCGACGAATTGTTGGCGGATATGGAGCAACATTTGCTCGATCTGGTGCCCGAAGCACCGGACTCCGAGCAGCTCAATGCCATCTTCCGCGCGGCGCATTCCATTAAAGGCGGAGCCGGAACGTTTGGATTTACCATCCTGCAGGAAACGACCCATTTAATGGAAAACCTGCTCGATGAAGCACGACGCGGTGAGATGCAGCTCAATACCGACATTATCAACCTGTTTTTGGAAACCAAAGATATTATGCAGGAACAGCTCGACGCCTATAAAAGTTCGGCAGAGCCTGATGCCGCCAGCTTTGAATACATCTGCAATGCGCTGCGCCAGCTCGCCCTGGAAGCAAAAGGTGAGGTCGCTGCAGCCGTTGTCCCTGCGGCAAAACTGAGCGTTGTTGATGCGGTTGCTGCTGAAGAGGCCTCGCCCGCTGCGCAAGCGGGCAAACTGCGCGTTGTGCTGTCACGCCTGAAAGAGAGCGAAGTTAACCTGCTGGAAGAAGAGCTGGGCAACCTGGCGAAGTTAAGCAATGTGGTGAAAGGCAAAGACAGCCTCGCGGCGACCCTCGATGACGGTATCAGTCAGGACGATATCGTGGCGGTGCTGTGCTTTGTGATTGAAGCCGACCAGATTGCTTTCGAAACGGAAACCCCCGCGGCAGAAGCGCCGGCTGCAGCAGAAGAGGTTGCCGTCGTTGCCCAGGCTGTGGCACCGGCTGTTGCGTCTGCGGCACCGGCGCTGAAGGCTGTGCCAAAAGAGACCGCAGCACCTGGCCGCGCTGAAAAACCGGCCGCGCGCTCCAGCGAGTCCACCAGCATTCGCGTTGCCGTTGAGAAGGTCGATCAGCTGATTAACCTGGTTGGCGAACTGGTGATCACCCAGTCCATGCTGGCGCAGCGCTCCAATGAGCTGGACCCGGTCACGCATGGCGATCTGATCACCAGCATGGGCCAGCTGCAGCGTAACGCCCGCGATCTGCAGGAATCGGTCATGTCCATCCGCATGATGCCGATGGAATATGTCTTCAGCCGCTTCCCGCGCCTGGTGCGCGACCTCGCCAGCAAGCTGAATAAGCAGATTGAACTGACCCTGATGGGCAGCTCAACGGAGCTGGATAAGAGCCTGATCGAGCGCATCATCGACCCGTTAACGCACCTGGTGCGTAACAGCCTGGACCACGGTATCGAACTGCCGGAAAACCGCATTGCCGCCGGGAAATCTCCGGTCGGGAACCTGATCCTTTCTGCGGAACATCAGGGCGGGAACATCTGCATCGAAGTGACCGACGACGGCGCCGGTCTTAACCGCGAGCGCATCCTGGCGAAGGCCATTTCGCAGGGGATGGCGGTGAATGAAAATATGACCGACGAAGAGGTGGGCATGCTCATCTTCGCGCCGGGCTTCTCGACCGCCGAGCAGGTGACGGACGTTTCCGGGCGCGGCGTCGGCATGGACGTGGTGAAGCGTAACATCCAGGAGATGGGCGGCCACGTTGAGATCCAATCTAAACAGGGTTCCGGCACCACCATCCGTATTCTGCTGCCGCTGACGCTGGCGATCCTCGACGGTATGTCGGTGAAAGTGGCGGACGAAGTTTTCATTCTGCCGCTGAATGCGGTGATGGAATCCCTGCAGCCGCGTGAGGAAGATCTGCATCCGCTGGCGGGCGGCGAGCGCGTGCTTGAGGTGCGCGGTGAGTACCTGCCGCTGGTCGAGCTGTGGAAAGTGTTCGAAGTGGACGGGGCGAAGACCGAGGCCACGCAGGGTATCGTGGTAATCCTGCAAAGCGCGGGCCGCCGCTACGCGCTGCTGGTCGATCAGCTGATTGGTCAGCACCAGGTGGTGGTGAAGAACCTCGAAAGCAACTACCGCAAGGTGCCGGGTATTTCTGCTGCCACCATTCTGGGTGATGGTAGCGTGGCGCTGATCGTCGACGTGTCGGCGCTTCAGGGATTAAATCGTGAACAACGTGTGGCGTACACAGCCGCCTGATTAAGTAGAAGGTAATAACATGACCGGTATGAGTAATGTAACGAAACTGGCGGGCGAGCCATCAGGGCAGGAATTCCTGGTCTTCACTTTGGGCGATGAGGAGTACGGCATCGATATCCTGAAAGTGCAGGAAATTCGCGGTTACGACCAGGTTACCCGCATCGCGAACACGCCTGCGTTTATTAAAGGCGTCACCAACCTGCGCGGCGTGATTGTGCCAATCGTCGATCTGCGCGTGAAGTTCAGCCAGGGCGACGTTGACTACAACGACAACACCGTGGTGATCGTCCTCAACCTGGGGCAGCGCGTGGTGGGTATCGTGGTGGATGGCGTATCTGACGTCCTCTCCCTGACGTCTGACCAAATCCGTCCTGCGCCGGAATTTGCGGTCACGCTGTCGACCGAATACCTGACCGGTCTGGGCGCGCTCGGCGAGCGTATGCTGATTCTGGTGAACATTGAGAAGCTGCTGAACAGCGAAGAGATGGCGCTGCTGGATATCGCGGCGAATCATGTAGCGTAGGTAAATGCAAAACGGCAACCGGGTTGCCGTTTTTTGTGTTTGCTCCCTCTCCTTGTGGGAGAGGGCCGGGGTGAGGGCATCAGGCCTCACCCTTTTTCATGCCATTACGCTTCCTGCTTTACCAGCTCAGCTTCCGCTTCCCGCGCACCTTCATTCTGCGACAGCATCGCGGTCGCAATACCATTCCCCAGCACGTTAATCGCGGAACGCCCCATATCCAGGAAGTGGTCGATTCCCATCAGCAGCAGGATCCCCGCCACAGGAATGTTAAAGCTTGGGATCGTCGCTGCCAGCACCACCAGTGAAGAACGCGGTACGCCCGCAATCCCTTTCGACGCCAGCATCAGGGTCAGCATCAGCACCGTCACCTCAGAGAAACTCAGGTGAATGTTGTACGCCTGAGCGATGAACATCGAGGCGAAAGAGCAGTACACCATCGACCCCACCAGGTTGAAGGAGTAGCCAATTGGCAGAACGAAAGAGGCGATGTTGCGCGAGCAGCCAAAGCGCTCCAGCTGCTCCAGCGTTTTAGGGTAGGCCGCTTCAGAACTGCTGGTAGTGAATGCGACCAGTACCGGATCTTTCAGCATGCTGACCAGGCGAAATACCTCTTTTTTAAGCACCATGTAACCCACGGCCAGCAGCACCATGCAGGTGAGAAGAATGGCAACGTAGTAGCCGCCAATAAAGGAGGCGTAGTTTAACAGGATGCCAAGACCCTGCGTGGCAATGACGGAGGAGATCGCCGCAAAGATGGCCAGCGGCGCAACGTACATCACGTAACCCGTTACCTTCAGCATGATATGGGAAACCACATCCAGCGCGGCCACCAGCGGCGCGTTGAATTTCTGCCCCAGCGACGCGCCGCCAATGCCGAAGAACATCGAGAACACCACAATCTGCAGGATCTCATTGTTCGACATCGCCCCTGCGATACTGGTTGGAATGGTGTGAGACAGGAACGCTTTCAGCGTCATCCCGCCCACGGCCAGGCCTGTATCTACCGCCTCGGTTGGGACCGTCAGGTTCAGACCGCTTCCCGGACGCTCCAGCGTGACGATAAACAGTCCGACCAGAATGGAGAGCACGGATGAGCTGATAAACCACACCATCGCTTTGCCGCCCACGCGGCCAATGGTGGAGGTTTCTCCCAGCTTCATAATGCCCACGGTAAGCGTGCTGAAGACCAGCGGCGCAATAACCATTTTGATCAGACGGAGGAAAATATCGGTCAGAAGGGTAATATTATCCGACCAGGCTTTGATGGCATCCGCAGATGCGTACTCGTGAATTGCCGCCCCTGAAAGAATACCCGCCAGCATGAATATCACGATGAAGAGTGTGAGTTTGTTTGCACTTGCCACGAAAAAAGACCCTCTATGCGCTTCGGTTGTAGCCCGCGCCGATACATATAAATTTTTTATTGTGGCGCGGGAAATTATTCGGCACATAAATTGACGCAAAGCGTAGGGGGATACAACTCCTTTTTAATTTTTATTAATTTTGTTGTTAATCCCTGAACGATATATTGTGACGCTAATCACACTTTTATGGATATATCCTCAGTCAAAGTGCAGGAATATTCCTTTATTATTATTTAACCCCTTGTTTTATATCTACATATGATCCGGTCAGGGCATGGGTTTTGCCTGCCCCACGTCGGGTGGTCGAAGCGATATCCGTAAACTAAATTCTCAATAACCCCCTCAGAGGAAGGTTTAGCGGGGCTAACATCTTGAACGTTAAAAATAAAATGTCGCAAGGGAACAGAGACGTCTTCTGGAGGGTGGTAAATGAAAAGAAAACTCCTTTTGATCTGCGCAGGCACGTTGCTGACTGCGACAACGGCCCATCAGGCCCTGGCCGTCACCAGCAACGGCACCATTGGCGCCACGCTGACGCTAACAAACGGTTGTCTGATTAACGGATCGCCCGCCCAAAGCGGCATTAATTTCGGGATACTTGATTTCGGCACCCATCCCGCAACGTTTTCCACTCTGACCACGCAGCTAACCGGCGCCAGCGGCGGAAATACCTTCACCATTCAATGCACGACCGCCAGCTATTCGGTGGCGATCACCGGCAACACCAACTCCACGGCACCTGGCACCGTTGTCGGCTCGCCGGGAACGCCCGCGCGCTATCTGGTAAACACGACCAATACGGCGCAGGGGGTGGCTTACAGCCTGTACAGCGACAGCGGATTCAACACGGTGGTAGCTAATAACGCCGCGTTGCCGATCGCGTCCACGGCGGGGGGCGTTGACAGTTACACCCTCTACGGACGCATTACCGGCGGCGGTAACAGCGTTACGGTGGTACCGGGCACCTATACCGACACGATTAACGTCAGCGTGACCTATTAGATCTGCACTGCCATGAAGGCACTTTTTATAGGTCTGCGCAAAAGCGCAGAGGGACACGTGCAGCCTTTTTTCGCGCTAATCGTCGGGTTGTTGCTGCTCCCCACTGCGGGGGCGGTAACATCACAATCCTTTAAGGTCAGCGCGACCATTGTACCGGGATGCGCAGTGGCTACCGGCAGCGGGGGAATTCTCGGTACGCTGGATTTTGGCACCCATAACGGCGTGGAAAGTGCGCCGGTGAGCACCAGCTTTGTACCAAACGGGGCCTTGTCCATCGCCTGCACACCGGGCGTGGCGCTGACTATGAGTATTAATGGCGGTCAGAATTATTCATCCGTTCGCCGAATGAAACGTACGAACGGGACGGAAATGGTCCCGTACCGGCTGTACAGCAGCAGTTCGCTGGCCGCGAACAGCGAAATCGGCGTTAACCAGGCGATACCGGTGACCTATACCAACAGCAATAATATCGCGCTGCCCCTTTTTGGCGTGGCGCTATTGACCGGGTTTAGCCCGGCAGGAACCTATTCCGATCAGCTCACCGTGACCTTGTCATGGTAATAAAGGGAGAGAGGCAATGAAGCCAATTATCAGGCATATGTGTCTGGCGGGTGTGTTGTCATGCGTCGCGGCGGCCGGACAGGCGCAGGCGGCGGCCACCATTCTGCTCTGGCCCATCGATCCCTGGCTTGCCGCCGATGCTAACGCCACGGAGTTGTGGATCCAGAACCAGGGGAACAGCGCAACGACCATGCAGGTGCGGATTGTGCGCTGGAAGCAGGAGGGCGGATACGAACGCTACAGCGCGCAGCAGGACGTGGTCGCCAGCCCGCCCATTGTCACCATCCAGAAAGGCAATAAGCAGCTGATTCGTCTTATTAAACAGGGCACGGTTCCTGCAGGCGTTGAACAGGCGTACCGCATTATCGTGGATGAAATCCCGCAGCCTGACGCCAAAGCTGCACCCGCCATCGGTCTCAAATTACAGATGCGTTACTCCATTCCGCTGTTTGTTTACGGACAGGGGATCCCGACCCTGAAAGAGGGAGCGCATCACGCGCTGGTGGAGACCCGAAACCTGAGCTGGCGGGTGACGCAGGAGGGAGGACAACCTGCATTACAGGTGCGTAATCAGGGGGATGTGCACGTCAGGCTTAGCCAGGTGTCGCTGGTGCAGGGGGGGCAAAAACGCACCGTAGCGGAGGGATTACTGGGATACGTCCTGCCGGGCAGTACCCGTAGCTGGCCGATACCCGCTGGCGTTCGTCAGCCAGACCGGATGAGCGCGCAGATTAATGCCAGGGACGCACAATGGCAGTCGACGCCCGTCAACTGAAGCCGGCAATGATGATGCTGCTTTGCGTCAGTACCACAGCCTGGGGCGAACACGGCGACGATAGTTTGCCGCCGCCTCCCCAGGCACAGGCGGTAAATGATGAAGCGGTCTTTCAGCTTGCCCTCGTGGTCAACCACTATGACACCGGTCTGGTGGTCCCCGTGACGCAGCGCAACGGCGCTTTCTTTATTTCCAGCGCCGATTTGCTGCGCGCCGGGCTGCCCCCGGAACATGTGCCCGCAGGAGAGGTGAATCTCTCCTCACTGAGCCAGGTTCGTGTGGAGTACGACAGCGCCGCGCAGCGCCTGCTGCTGACCCTTCCCCGGGACTGGATCGCCGCCCGGGTGACACCCTTTAGCGCGCAAACGGCGCAGTCCAAACCGCACTACGGGCGTGGCGCGCTGTTGAATTACGATCTCTACACCAACCACACGGAGCATACTGGCGGCCAGGCGTCGCTCTGGCATGAACTCCGCTACTTCGACGAGAACGGCTCGTTTTCCACCACCGGGTACGCCCGGAAAAATTTCACCGGAAACGACGGTCAGCAGGAAGGGTATGTTCGCTATGACACCACGCTGCTGATAACGAATGAGGATGACGCGACCACCTGGAGCGCCGGAGACGTTATCAGCGATGCCCTGAGCTGGACCTCCAGCGTGCGGATGGGCGGTATCAGCTACGGACGCGATTTCTCCCTGCGCCCGGACCTGGTGACATGGCCGCTGCCCGAATTTTCGGGGGAGGCCGCGGTCCCCACCTCGGTGGATCTCTTTATCAACGGCTATCGGTCCGGCTCAACTCAGCTTCAGCCGGGCCCCTTCACTCTGACCAATCTGCCCTATATCAACGGGGCGGGGGATGCGGTGCTGGTCACCACCGATGCGCTGGGACGCCAGGTGAGCACCACGCTCCCGTTTTATGTCACCAGCGATTTGCTTAAAACAGGGCTGAGCGACGGGGCCGTGACGCTCGGCAGCCTGCGCCGGAATTACGGCATCAGGAATTTTGACTACGGCCCTGCGGCAGGCAGCGGCTCGTATCGCTACGGGTTGACGGACTGGCTGACGCTGGAGGGCCACGCGGAAGGGGCAGAAGAGCTGGCGCTGGGCGGGGCGGGGACGGTGATAAAGCTCGGCCAGTTTGGCGTGGTGAATTCCTCTTACTCACAAAGCCGCATGCGCGGGGACGACGGCGGGCAAATCAGCTGGGGCTATCAGTACAGCACCAGCGAGTTTAGCGTCGCGAGCCAGCACACCCGTCGCGATCGCGGCTTTGGCAATCTCGCTCTCTATGACCAACCGACGGTATATGACGAAAATGACAGGCCCATCGCCAGCTTTAGCCGCAATACGGACCAGTATTCTCTGACCTTCAATCTGGGGCAGTACGGCAATATTGGCGCGGCCTGGATCGGCGTGGAAAGCTTTGACAGCCAGAAAACGGAACTGCTGAATCTCTCCTGGAGCCGCAATCTCTGGGGGGCGAGCAGCATTTACCTGGCCGGCAGTCGGGACCAGCAGCGTGGGGACTGGACGGTCGCGCTGTCGCTGCAGGTGCCGCTGGGGGAACGCGACAGCGCTGCCGTCACCTTCGAAAACACCCCGGATGCAGGCAGCTCGCAGCGCATTAACTACAACCACTCTATGCCTTCTGACGGCGGGTTTAGCTGGAACATGGCCTGGGCCAACCAGTCAAAATCCAGTGATTATCAGCAGGGTACGCTGGGCTGGCGCAATAACAATATCGAACTGCAGGGCGGCGGCTATGGCGAGAGGGACACCATGACCTGGTGGGGCGAGGCGATGGGCGCCATTGTCCTGATGGACGGCGAGCTGTTCGCGGCGAACAAAATCAACGATGCGTTTGTGGTGATCAGCACCGACGGCCATCCGGACGTGCCCGTCAGCTATGAAAACCAGCCCGTCGGCAAAACGAATAACAACGGCTACCTGCTGGTCAGCGGGGTGTCGGCGTACTATCCGGCAAGCTACCGGATCGATACGCTGAATCTGCCGGCGGATACCCGGCTGAAGGAGACTGAGCGGCGGATCGCCATTCGTCGTCACAGCGGCTATCTGGTGGACTTCCCGATGGAGCAGGAGCGGGTGGCAAGCGTCATTCTGCACGATGCGCAGGGGCAGGCGATCCCGGTGGGAAGCCAGGTCCGACGTGCCTCGCGCAGCAATGCGGTGGTGGGGTATGACGGCATCGCGTGGCTGGAGAACCTCAGCGATGTGAACCCGCTTGAGGTGATCACCCCTGCCGGAAAACGCTGCACGGCGACCCTGACCGTGGGGGCCAATCCGGAGCACAAGCTGCAAACCTACGGTCCGCTGGTTTGTCGGGAGGGGCCATGACGCGCCTGCTGCTGCTGTTGCTGTTGCTTTTCTCCGGCGGCGGCTGGGCGGCGTGCACCGTCAGTACGGTCAATGCGTCGTTTGGCAGCGTCACGTCGTTTGCGTTGAGCGGAAACGGGGAAGTGGAAACCACCGGCACGCTGGTGGTGGCGTGTGACGCCGTGCTCAATGTGCTGACCAACGACTCGGTGACCCTGAACTACACCGCAGCGTCGGTATCGGGCAACAGCCGCGCCACCATGAAACGCACGGATAACGCGGCCATCACGGACGTGATCCCCACCCGGCTGTGCGGATTATCGGGCTGCGCGAGCTGCAGCGAGGTGCAGATAAGTAATTCGTATACCTGGAGCGGGAACACACTGCTGGGGCTACTCGGGTCAAAACGGTACAACATACCGCTCTATTTTCGCACCGTCCCCGGACAAAACGTGACTGCCGGGCCTTATCAGGTGCTGCTGACCTTCAGCATCAACTACAACGTCTGCGCCGTCGGTCTGGGAAGCCTGTGTACATCTCCCCAGTCGGGAACCGCAACGACCAGTATTCTGCTTAACATGACCGTCACCAACGACTGCAGCGCCATGACCACGCCGGACGTGAACTTTAACAGCGCACCGCTGGTGCAAAGTTTTCCCACCGTTTCGCAGGCTATTGCCGTGACCTGTACCAAAGGCAGCACCTACACCATTGGCATTAATAATGGTGCCAACGCGCTGAACAACGTGCGGCGTATGGTGAGCGGCAGTAACGCCCTGAGCTACGACATCTATAAAGAAGCCAGCGGTAACCGCTGGGGCGGCAGCGGTGCCGAGCGCTGGTCCAGCGCGACGTCGTCCCAGGTCAGTAGCGACGGGTTGCTGCGTACCTACAACTACACCGCAAAGGTGCTGACCAATCAGGCCACGCCACCCGCCGGCACCTACACCGATACGCTGATTGTTGACGTCGCGTTTTAACCCCGCGCTTTTCCCTTTCGCAAATGTAAAGTTCCTGTGGCCTGTGCCGATAACACCGTTAATAAATCTATGAGAAGGTGTTGTATGTTGAACCGTATCCGCGTTGTCACAATGCTCATGATGGTGCTGGTCATTTTCGCACTACTTCAGCTTATCTCCGGCGGGCTTTTTTTCTCATCGTTAAAACAGAACCAGGACAGCTTCGCCGCCTCGAACGATCTCCGCCTTCAGCAGAGCGAGCTTACGTCAACGTGGGATCTGATGCTGCAAACGCGCATCAACCTGAGCCGCTCGTCCGCGCGCATGATGATGGATCCCAACAATCAGCAGAGCAGCGCGAAAACCGATCTGCTAAAAAATGCCCGGGCCACGCTGGCTGACGCGGCAAAACACTACGCCACCTTCAAACAGATCGCCCCGCAGCCCGCTATGGCGCAGGTGAGCCAGAATATTGATGAAAAATATAACGCCTACTATGCCGGGCTGACGGAGCTGATTCAGTTCCTGGAGAGTGGCAACATGGACGCCTACTTCGCACAGCCGACGCAGGGGATGCAAAACGCACTCGGCGCGGCGCTGGGGGAATACGCGAAGGCCAGCGGCGATTTGTATCACTCGGCCTTTACTGAAAGCCAGAATGACTACCGCTTTGCGAAATGGCAGATGGCGGTGCTGGCGCTGGCGCTGGTCATTGTGCTGATCGCGGTCTGGTACGGCATTCGCCACATCCTGCTGAACCCGCTCGGTCGCGTGATTGCCCATATCCGCGATATTGCCAGCGGTGACCTGACTAAAACGCTGACCGTGTCCGGGCGCAATGAGATCACCGAGTTGGCCAACAGCGTCGACCATATGCAGCGTTCATTGATCGAGACCGTCGCCAACGTGCGTAACGGGTCAGAGGCTATCTATACCGGCACCAGCGAAATCGCGATGGGCAATAACGACCTTTCATCCCGTACCGAGCAGCAGGCTTCCGCTCTGGAAGAGACGGCCGCCAGCATGGAGCAGCTCACGGCAACTGTGAAGCAGAACGCCGATAACGCTCGCCAGGCGTCTCAGCTGGCGGAAAGCGCCTCCGAGACGGCGCAGCGCGGCGGTCGCGTGGTGGATGGCGTGGTGAAAACCATGCACGAAATCGCCGACAGCTCGAAGAAAATCGCTGACATTATCAGCGTCATCGACGGCATTGCCTTCCAGACAAACATCCTCGCGCTCAACGCCGCCGTGGAAGCGGCGCGCGCGGGCGAGCAGGGCCGCGGGTTTGCCGTGGTGGCCGGGGAAGTGCGCAACCTGGCCAGCCGCAGCGCCAACGCGGCGAAAGAGATCAAAGCCCTTATTGAAGACTCCGTCTCCCGCGTGGATACCGGCTCGGTGCTGGTGGAAAGCGCCGGGGAGACCATGAATGACATCGTGAATGCCGTTACCCGCGTAACGGACATCATGGGTGAAATCGCCTCTGCATCCGATGAGCAGAGTCGTGGTATCGACCAGGTTGCCCTGGCGGTATCGGAAATGGATCGCGTGACACAGCAAAACGCCGCCCTGGTGCAGGAGTCCGCTGCGGCGGCCGCTGCCCTGGAAGACCAGGCGAGCCGTCTGAAGATGGCCGTCTCGGCGTTTCGTCTCGCTTCACTCGCTGGAAATACGGTCACTTCGCAGTCGACGTACCGCGCGCCAGCCGCCGACCCGGCGGTCACCCGCATGCGTGCTGCAACGGCCGGACAAGATGAAAACTGGGAAACATTTTGACTGACAATTAGACCGCGGCTGCTTGCCGCTTGATGGGAGCGTGGATGTTAAATCGTATTCGTATCTCGACCACACTGTTTTTGATTCTGATCCTTTGCGGTGTGTTGCAGGTTGGCAGTAACGGGTTGTCTTTTTGGGCGTTTCGCGATGGCTATCAGAATTTGCAGGACGTTGAGGCGAGTAATCAGCAGCGCTCCGCACTGGCACAAACGCGTGCCGTGCTGTTGCAGGCAAGCACTGCGCTGAACAAGGCAGGAACCTTAACCGCGCTCAGCTATCCGCCGGATGACATTAAAGCGCTGATGGCAACGGCGCGCGACAGCCTGAAGCAGGCAGACGCACAGTTTAAGGCCTTCACGGCGCAGGCAGCCGACAGTGAGAAAGAGAAAGCGCTGAAGGCAGCCATGAAAAAGAACTTTGAGCAGTGGTTCAGCGATCTGGACCACCAGGCGACCTGGCTTGAGAACAACCAGCTTTCGGACTTTATGAGCGCACCGGTTCAGGCGTCTCAGGCCGCGTTTGACGGCAGCTTTAACGCGTGGCAGCAGGATATTAACCGGTCTGTTCAGCGTGCAGGTGAAGCGAGCCGTATCAGCTATCACATGTCCGGCGTTATCTTTGCCGTCGTCGTGATCCTGGCGGGGCTGCTGACCGGCGGGGCGCTGCTCTGGGTGCGCAGAATGATTGTGCAGCCGCTGGCGATCGTCAGCAGCCACTTCGACAGTATTGCGAAGGGGGACCTGGCGCGTCCGGTGGCGGTGTTCGGCAATAACGAAATATCGGCGATCTTTGCCAGCCTGAAGGCGATGCAGGGCGCTCTGCGGGAAACGGTATCCGACGTGCGTCAGGGCAGTTATGCCATGCACACCGGGATCTCTGAGATTGCGGCAGGCAATAACGATCTCTCGTCCCGCACCGAGCAGCAGGCGGCCTCGCTGGCGCAGACGGCGGCCAGCATGGAGCAGCTGACCGCAACGGTTAGCCAGAACGCCGATAACGCGCGTCAGGCGTCTGATCTGTCAAAACAGGCGGCGATGACGGCGAAGAAAGGCGGCGACCAGGCGTCCCATGTCGCCAGCACCATGCAGGAGATTGCCACCAGCTCGCAGAAGATTGGCGACATCATCAGCGTGATCGACGGTATCGCGTTCCAGACCAACATTCTGGCGCTGAACGCTGCCGTGGAAGCGGCGCGCGCCGGCGAGCAGGGGCGTGGGTTTGCGGTGGTAGCCGGGGAAGTGCGTAACCTGGCGAGCCGCAGCGCCAACGCGGCGAAAGAGATTAAGGTGCTGATCGAAGAGTCGGTCTCGCGCGTTCAGCAGGGCTCAACCCTTGTGGATACAGCGGCGCAAACCATGCACGAGATCGTCACCTCCGTGACGCGGGTTAACGACATCATGGGCGAAATTGCCTCCGCGTCGGATGAACAGCGTCGCGGGATTGAGCAGGTTGCCCAGGCCGTCAGCCAGATGGATCGGGTAACGCAACAGAACGCCTCGTTAGTTGAGGAAGCGGCAGCGGCAACCGATCAGCTGGCCAGCCAGGCGGATCGTCTGACCGGTCTGGTCGCGGTATTTAATGTGAAAGAGCACGTTGAAGCAGTAACAGAAGTCGGGCGGTCGCAGGCCGTGCCAGTTGTATCCTGAATGTAATTAAGAAGGCGCTATGACATCACCAATGCCCCCTGGGCAAACGTCATTATTGTTGCAGATGACACAGCGCCTCGCGCTGTCCGACGCGCATTTTCGTCGGATATGTCAGTTAATCTACCAGCGTGCGGGGATCGTGCTTGCGGATCATAAGCGGGACATGGTCTACAACCGACTGGTGCGGCGCTTGCGTACGCTGGGGCTGGATGATTTTGGCCGCTATCTGAGCATGCTTGAGGCCAACCAAAACAGCGCAGAGTGGCAGGCTTTTATTAACTCATTAACCACCAACCTGACGGCTTTTTTCCGCGAAGCTCACCACTTCCCGGTCCTGGCCGAGCACGCGCGCCGTCGCACCGGGGAGTATCGCGTCTGGAGTGCGGCCGCCTCGACGGGTGAAGAGCCGTATTCGCTGGCGATTACCCTGGCCGATACCCTGGGGATGGCGCCCGGGCGCTGGAAGGTCTATGCCAGCGATATCGACACCGAGGTGCTGGAGAAGGCGCGCAACGGCGTTTATCGCCAGGACGAGCTGAAAACGCTGTCACCGCAGCAGCTGCAGCGTTACTTCATGCGCGGTACGGGGCCGCATGAAGGCCTGGTTCGCGTACGCCAGGAGCTGGCGAACCTCGTCGAATTCGCGCCCGTTAACCTGCTCGATAAGCAGTACAACGTGCCGGGGCCTTTCGACGCCATTTTTTGCCGTAACGTCATGATCTATTTTGATAAAACGACGCAACAGGACATTCTGCGTCGGTTTGTTCCGTTGCTCAAGCCTGACGGTTTACTGTTTGCCGGGCACTCGGAAAACTTCAGCAACCTCGCGCGTGAGTTTAGCCTGCGTGGGCAAACGGTGTATGCGCTGAGTAAGGAAAAAGCATGAGTAAAATCAGGGTATTGTCCGTCGATGATTCAGCGCTGATGCGCCAGATCATGACTGAAATAATCAATAGCCACAGCGACATGGAGATGGTGGCCACAGCGCCAGATCCGCTGGTAGCGCGGGATTTAATTAAAAAATATAACCCCGACGTGCTAACGCTGGATGTCGAGATGCCGCGCATGGATGGCATAGATTTCCTGGAAAAATTGATGCGGCTGCGGCCCATGCCGGTGGTGATGGTCTCCTCCCTGACCGGGAAAGGATCGGAGATCACCTTGCGCGCGCTGGAGCTAGGGGCGGTGGATTTTGTCACCAAACCGCAGCTCGGCATTCGCGAGGGGATGCTGGCGTACAGCGAGATGATTGCGGAGAAAATTCGCACCGCATCGCGCGCGAAGCTCGCGGCCCACAAGCCGATGGCCGCGCCGGCAACCCTCAAGGCCGGTCCGTTACTCAGCTCGGAAAAACTGCTGGTTATTGGAGCGTCAACCGGAGGAACAGAGGCAATTCGCCATGTACTCCAGCCATTGCCGCTTTCAAGTCCGGGTATTCTGATTACTCAGCATATGCCGCCAGGCTTTACCCGCTCGTTCGCCGAACGCCTGAACAAGCTGTGCCAGATCAGCGTGAAAGAGGCAGAAGACGGCGAGCGCGTGCTGCCGGGACATGCGTATATCGCCCCGGGCGACAAGCATATGGAGCTGGCGCGCAGCGGCGCTAACTATCAAATCAAAATTCATGACGGACCGCCGGTCAACCGGCACCGTCCGTCAGTGGATGTGCTGTTTCATTCGGTGGCGAAACATGCGGGGCGCAACGCCGTCGGGGTGATCCTGACGGGGATGGGCAACGACGGTGCCGCCGGAATGCTTGCAATGCACCAGGCTGGCGCCTGGACGATTGCGCAGAATGAAGCAAGTTGTGTGGTGTTCGGCATGCCGCGCGAGGCCATCAATATGGGTGGCGTGAGCGAAGTGGTCGATCTTAGCCAGGTAAGCCAGCAGATGCTGGCAAAAATCAGTGCCGGACAGGCAATACGTATTTGACTCAGGAGTATTATTTTATGGCGGATAAAGAGCTTAAGTTTTTGGTTGTGGATGACTTTTCCACCATGCGTCGCATCGTGCGCAACCTGCTGAAAGAGCTGGGCTTCAACAACGTTGAAGAGGCGGAAGACGGCGTTGATGCGCTGAACAAACTGCAGGCCGGCGGGTTTGGTTTTGTCATCTCCGACTGGAACATGCCAAACATGGACGGTCTGGAGTTGTTGAAAACGATTCGTGCAGACGCGGGAATGGCGTCTATGCCGGTGCTGATGGTCACTGCAGAAGCGAAAAAAGAGAACATCATTGCTGCAGCACAGGCGGGCGCAAGCGGCTACGTGGTGAAGCCATTCACCGCGGCGACCCTGGAAGAGAAGCTCGGTAAGATCTTCGAGAAACTCGGCATGTGAGGTGTTGGTGATGATGCAACCTGCAATGAAACCCGTTGAAGAACACTCGCCGAGCGACATCATCGTGCGCATCGGCAGCCTGACGCGCATGCTGCGTGACAGCCTGCGTGAACTGGGGCTGGATCAGGCCATTGCCGAAGCGGCGGAAGCAATTCCGGACGCCCGCGATCGTCTGGACTACGTTGTGCAGATGACCGCTCAGGCGGCTGAGCGTGCGCTGAACAGCGTTGAAGCGTCGCAGCCGCATCAGGATGCGATGGAAAAGGGCGCAAAAGCGCTGAGCAAACGCTGGGACGAGTGGTTTGAGAACCCTATCGAGCTGGCGGATGCCCGCGAGCTGGTGACGGATACCCGTCAGTACCTGGGTGATGTGCCGGGCCACACCAGCTTTACCAACGCTCAGCTGCTGGATATCATGATGGCGCAGGATTTCCAGGACCTGACCGGTCAGGTGATCAAGCGCATGATGGATGTGATCCAGGAGATTGAGCGTCAGCTGCTGATGGTTCTGCTGGAGAACATCCCGGAACCGGCAGCCCGTCCAAAACGCGAGAACGAAAGCCTGCTCAATGGTCCACAGCTCGACGCCAGCAAGGCGGGCGTGGTGGCAAGCCAGGACCAGGTGGACGACCTTCTCGACAGCCTCGGCTTCTGATGGTCCATTCCGCCTCAGGGGGATAACGCCGCCTGGGGCGGTTTGCGACAAAATCACCGAAAAGAGCCCGAATAAACGGGCTTTTCCCGCCATTGGATTTCCGCTGCGCTGGCATGATACCCGTGACGTAATGGGCTGAGCATGTACTGTGGCAGAAGAGAACGACGACAAAACGGAAGCCCCCACACCCCACCGACTAGAAAAGGCGCGTGAGGAAGGGCAGATACCCCGATCCCGAGAATTGACCTCCCTGCTGATCCTTATCGTCGGGGTGTGCATTATCTGGTGGGGCGGGGAGTCGCTCGCCCGCAAGCTGGCGGGGATGCTCTCCACCGGCTTACGTTTTGACCACAGCATGGTCAACGACCCGAATCTGATCCTCAGCCAGATTATTCAGTTGATAAAAGGGGCCATGGTTGCGCTGCTGCCTCTGATTACCGGCGTAGTGCTGGTGGCGCTGGTCTCGCCGGTGATGCTGGGCGGCCTGGTCTTTAGCGGAAAATCGCTGCAACCCAAATTTTCGAAACTCAACCCGCTGCCGGGCATTGCGAAAATGTTCTCGGCGCAGACCGGGGCCGAGCTGCTCAAGGCTATTCTCAAATCTGTGCTGATGGGCAGTTCCGCGGGATTTTTTCTCTGGTACCACTGGCCCGAAATGATGCGCCTCATCAGCGAGTCGCCCCTTACCGCGATGAGCAACGCGCTGAATCTGGTCGGGCTTTGCGCGCTGCTGGTGGTGCTCAGCATTATTCCGATGGTGGGTTTTGACGTGATCTTCCAGCTTTATTCCCACTTCAAGAAACTGCGGATGTCACGTCAGGACATCCGCGACGAGTATAAGCAGATGGAAGGTGACCCGCACGTGAAGGGGCGCATCCGCCAGATGCAGCGTGCCGCCGCCCGTCGCCGCATGATGGAAGATGTGCCGAAGGCGGACGTCATCGTTACCAACCCGACACACTATTCCGTGGCGCTGCGCTATGACGAAAACAAAATGAGCGCGCCGAAAGTGGTGGCGAAAGGGGCGGGGCTGATTGCGTTGCGCATCCGGGAAATTGGCACCGAAAACCGCGTGCCGATCCTGGAAGCACCTCCGCTGGCGCGAGCCCTCTACCGCCACGCGGATATCGGACAACAGATCCCTGGACAGCTCTACGCCGCGGTGGCGGAAGTGTTGGCCTGGGTATGGCAGTTGAAGCGCTGGCGTCTGGCCGGCGGTCAACGGCCTGTCAAACCTGAGAACCTTCCGGTGCCTGCCGCGCTGGATTTTATGAACGAGAAGGACACTGATGGCTAATCTGGTGGCAATGTTGCGCCTGCCCGGCAACCTGAAATCGACTCAATGGCAGATCCTTGCCGGGCCGATCCTCATCCTGTTGATTCTGTCGATGATGGTACTGCCGCTCCCGGCATTCATCCTCGATCTGCTTTTTACCTTCAATATTGCGCTGTCCATTATGGTGCTGCTGGTGGCGATGTTCACCCAGCGCACCCTGGAGTTCGCCGCGTTCCCGACCATTCTGCTGTTTACCACCTTGCTGCGGCTGGCGCTGAACGTGGCCTCCACGCGTATCATCCTGATGGAAGGCCACACCGGCGCGGCAGCGGCAGGGAAGGTGGTCGAAGCCTTCGGCCACTTCCTGGTGGGCGGGAACTTCGCTATCGGTATCGTGGTGTTCGTTATCCTCGTTATCATCAACTTTATGGTTATCACCAAAGGCGCGGGGCGTATCGCGGAAGTAGGCGCACGTTTTGTGCTGGACGGGATGCCGGGCAAGCAGATGGCTATAGACGCCGACCTGAACGCCGGGCTTATTGCCGAAGATGAAGCGAAAAAGCGCCGCGCGGAAGTGACGCAAGAAGCGGACTTCTACGGCTCCATGGACGGTGCGAGTAAGTTTGTTCGCGGTGATGCCATCGCGGGCATCCTGATCATGGTGATTAACGTGGTCGGCGGCCTGCTGGTGGGGGTATTGCAGCACGGGATGGACATGGGCCACGCGGCGGAAAGCTATACGCTGCTGACCATTGGTGACGGTCTTGTTGCACAGATCCCGGCGCTGGTCATATCCACTGCGGCGGGTGTTATCGTGACGCGCGTCAGTACCGACCAGGACGTTGGCGAGCAGATGGTTGGCCAGCTCTTCAGTAACCCGCGCGTGATGCTGCTGGCGGCTGCGGTGCTGGGACTGCTCGGCCTGGTGCCGGGGATGCCAAACCTCGTATTCCTGCTGTTTACGGCGGGGCTGCTGGGCCTGGCCTGGTGGATGCGTGGCCGCGAGACCAGGCCGGCTGCGGAACCGGTTCCGGTGAAAATGCCGGAGAACACCCAGGCTGTAGAGGCGACCTGGAACGACGTTCAACTGGAAGATTCCCTGGGAATGGAAGTGGGGTATCGCCTGATCCCGATGGTGGATTTCCAGCAGGATGGCGAGCTGCTTGGCCGCATCCGGAGTATCCGTAAAAAATTCGCCCAGGACATGGGCTTTCTGCCGCCGGTGGTTCACATCAAGGACAACATGGACCTGCCGCCCGCGCGCTACCGCATTCTGATGAAAGGGGTCGAAATTGGCAGCGGTGATGCCTACCCGGGCCGCTGGCTGGCCATTAACCCCGGCACCGCAGCAGGCACGCTCCCGGGCGAGCAAACCGTCGATCCGGCCTTTGGCCTGGCGGCAATCTGGATTGAAAGCGCGCTGAAAGAGCAGGCGCAAATTCAGGGATATACAGTTGTCGAAGCCAGTACCGTGGTGGCAACCCACCTTAATCATCTGATTGGCCAATTCTCGGCTGAACTGTTTGGCCGTCAGGAAGCGCAGCAGCTTCTCGACCGCGTGACGCAGGAGATGCCGAAGCTGACGGAAGACCTGGTGCCGGGCGTGCTGACGTTAACCACGCTGCACAAGGTGCTGCAGAACCTGCTTGAGGAAAAAGTGCCGATCCGCGATATGCGTACCATTCTGGAAACCCTTGCTGAGCATGCGCCGCTGCAAAGCGATCCGCACGAGCTGACGGCGGTGGTGCGCGTGGCGCTGGGGCGCGCGATCACCCAACAGTGGTTCCCGGGAACCGGTGAAGTCCAGGTTATTGGCCTCGATACGCCGCTTGAACGCCTTCTGCTGCAGGCCCTGCAGGGCGGAGGCGGCCTGGAGCCTGGGCTGGCGGATCGCCTGCTGGAGCAGACCCAGGAAGCGCTGGCGCGTCAGGAGATGCTGGGGGCACCGCCGGTGCTGCTGGTCAACCACGCGCTGCGCCCGCTACTGTCGCGCTTCCTGCGTCGCAGCCTGAACCAGCTGGTTGTGCTGTCGAATATGGAGCTGTCGGACAACCGCCATATCCGCATGACGGCGACGATTGGAGGAAAATAATGGGTAAATGGTTATGGATTTTGTTCTTCCCGCTGGCGGTTCAGGCTGCCGGGGAAGGCTCCTGGCAGGCAAGCAGCATGGGGGTGACCCTCAGCAACCGGGGGGTCGCCATGTCCTCTAACCCGCTGTCGCCTTCTGAAACGGTTTCTGGTCAGATGGGGATGGTGGTCTGGAACTACCGGCTGATTGGCCCAACCCCTGCCGGGCTTCGGGTGCGTCTCTGTTCTCAGACTCGCTGTACGGAGATCGACGGAGAAAATGGCACAACCCAGGCATTCAACGGCGTGCCGGCCATTGAACCCTTGCGTTTTATCTGGGAAGTGCCGGGCGGGGGACGTTTGATCCCGGCGCTGAAGGTGCAGAGTAATTCTGTCATCGTCAACTACCGCTAGCTGCCTGCCTTTTCGCCAGCCATCAGTCAATTCTGATGGCTGTCTCGCAAAATTGACCTCCTCTTTTGATGCAACAGAAACGCTGTTTTATAAATTAGTGACACGCGTGACGCGACCCTTTGCATTTTTGCCATTCACCCTGCTCGTGATGGCAGAAACAGAAAGGTATCAGGACGTCGTTGCATTTACTGTAGCCGTGTAAAAACTCCCCGATGAGCCTTACCTGCAGGGAGTCTCCCAAATTTGATTAGGGTTGACGGCAATGAAAACACGTAAAATTGGACTCGCAAATTATCTTGCCTACGGAGCAGGCGATTTTCTTGGGGCAGGTACTACCGCCCTGACGGCGGCCTGGCTTTTGTATTTTTATACCACCTTCTGTGGACTCACACCGATTGAGGCAACCTTCATCTTTGCCGCTGCGAGGGTGCTGGATGCTGTTGTCAGCCCGTTAATGGGCTTTTTGACGGATAACTTCGGTACGACCTGGCTTGGGAAGCGCTTTGGTCGCCGTAAGTTCTTTATCCTGCTGGGTATTCCATGCGTGTTCAGCTACTCGTTGATGTGGGTGGGGGACATGAATTTCTGGTACTACCTGCTGACCTATCTGGTGTTTGATATTGTCTACACCATGATTCTGGTGCCTTACGAAACGCTGGTGCCGGAAATGACCGATGACTTCAAACAGAAAACCAAGTTCTCCGGGGCGCGTATCTCTATGGCGCAGATGTCCGCCATTCTGGCCTCCTTCCTGCCGGGGATCCTGCTCACGCAATTCGGGAAAGACAACGCCATTTCCTTCTTCTACGCAAGCCTGGTCTTCTCCGTACTGTGCGCGCTGATGCTGACCTTTGTCTGGTTCTTTACCTGGGAGCGCCCGCGTGAGGAGTGGTCTGAAGCGGCGCTGCGTGCTGAAGAAGAGAAGAAGAAGCTGACGCTGGGGCAGAGTCTCAATCGCCTGATCGTTGAGTTAAGCTCCACGCTGCGCATCAAGATTTTCCGTCAGCATCTGGGCATGTACCTCGGCGGCTATATCGCGCAGGACGTGTTTAATGCGGTGTTCACTTACTACGTGGTGTTTGTGCTGATGCAGGAAGCCTCAATGGCGTCCAATCTGCTGGGCACGATGGCTATCTTCCAGTTCCTCGCCGTGATCGGGATGATCCCGCTGTGTATTCGCTTCGGACCTGCTCCGTCCTACCGCATGGTCGTGGTGCTGTTTGGCCTGGCGTCTCTCTCTTACGCCATGCTCTATTATGCGGGCCTGAGCGACGTCTACGCTCTGCTGTTGCTGATCTCTGCGGTGGCTGGGCTGGGCCGCGGCGGTATCAACTACGTGCCATGGAATACCTACACCTACATTGCTGACGTGGATGAAGTAATCACCGGCCAGCGCCGCGAAGGGATTTTCGCCGGCATCATGACCCTGACCCGCAAGGCGTCTCAGGCCGGTGCGGTGATGCTGGTAGGCATTGTGATGCAGATGTCCGGCTTTGTCAGCGGTCAGAAAGTCCAGCCTGCGGAAGTGAGCCACACCATTTTGACGATCCTGAGCGTGGGCACCGTCCTGGTGCTGTTCTGCGGTTTTCTTGTCTCCCTGCGCTTCAAGCTTAACTTGCAGACCCACAGCACGCTGCGCGAGGAGACCGCGAAAATGCGCGAGTGTGGTCATGCGATGCCGGAGTCAGCGACGCCACACGCCCGCGCTACCGTCGAGATGCTGGCCGGTATGCCTTATGAGTCACTCTGGGGCAATAACAACATCGGTTATCTGAATCGTAACAAGCCAGCGGCACCTTCGCTGAAGGATCGCGCGGTACTCAATTCGACATACAACGGAGGTTAAGATAATGAAAGTTTGGCCTGTCAAACATAGCCCGTTATTGCGTCAGCCTGAACGTTTTATAGCCAGGGACGAGCTGAAATCGCTGATTCAAAAGGTGACGTATAACCTGGTCAATATCCACGACAAAACGGGTGAGTTTTTGCTGCGGCTGGACGACGGACGCGTAATCGACACCAAAGGCTGGGCCGGATGGGAGTGGACGCACGGCGTCGGTTTGTATGGCATCTGGCAGTACTACTGCCAGACCGGCGACGAAGAGATGCGCAACATTATCGACAGCTGGTTTACAGACCGCTTTGCGGAAGGCGCCACGACCAAAAACGTCAATACCATGTCGCCATTCCTGACGTTGGCCTATCGCTACGAAGAGACCAAAAACCCGGCCTGGCTGCCGTGGCTGGAAAGCTGGGCGGAGTGGGCGATGGTCGAGATGCCGCGCACCGATTACGGCGGGATGCAGCACATCACCCTGGCAGAAGAGAACCACCAGCAGATGTGGGATGACACGCTGATGATGACGGTGCTGCCGCTGGCAAAAATCGGCAAGCTGCTCAACAAACCGGAGTATGTTGAAGAGGCGGTGTATCAGTTCCTGCTGCACGTACAGAACCTGATGGACCGGAAGACCGGGTTGTGGTTCCACGGCTGGAGCTATGACGGTAATCATAACTTTGCCAATGCCCGCTGGGCGCGCGGCAACAGCTGGCTCACCATCGTGATCCCGGACTTCCTCGAGCTGGTTGATCTGCCGGAAAACAACGCCGTGCGCCGCTACCTGGTGCAGGTATTGAATGCGCAGATTTCCGCGCTGGCAAAGTGTCAGGACGACAGCGGGCTGTGGCATACGCTGCTCGACGATCCACATTCTTATCTTGAGGCGTCCGCCACGGCAGGGTTTGCCTACGGCATTCTGAAAGCCGTGCGCAAGCGCTACGTTGGCGCGGAGTATGCCGAAGTGGCAGAAAAAGCGATTGGCGGTATCGTCAAAAATATTTCGCCGGAAGGCGAGCTGCTGCAAACCTCGTTCGGTACGGGGATGGGGAGCGATCTTGAGTTTTATCGCCAGATCCCGCTGACGTCGATGCCGTACGGACAGGCGATGGCGATACTCTGTTTGACGGAGTATCTGCGGAAGTATTTCTGATAATAAAAAACCCGGCGCCTGCCGGGTTTTTTGTATTACATACGTTCTACGGTTTCGATACCCAGGGTATCCAGACCCAGCTTCAGGGTCTTCGCCGTCAGCTGCGCCAGCTTCAGGCGGCTGTTGCGTACCGATTCATTTTCCGCAGACAGAATAGGGCAGTGCTCGTAGAAGCCGGAGAACAGACCCGCCAGATCGTACAGGTATGCACACATTACGTGCGGCGTGCCGTCACGCGCGACAACCGTCAGCGTCTCTTCGAACTGCAGCAGACGCGCCGCCAGCTGCGCTTCACGATCTTCCGTAATGGTTACTGTCGTATTCGCCAGCACGCTTTCATCAATGTTCGCCTTTCGGAACACGGAGAGCACGCGGGTATAGGCATACTGCATGTACGGCGCCGTGTTGCCTTCAAACGCCAGCATGTTGTCCCAGTCGAAGATATAGTCGGTGGTGCGGTTCTTGGAAAGATCCGCGTATTTCACCGCGCCGATACCCACGGCGTTAGCCAGTTTTTCCAGTTCATCAGCAGGCATGTCCGGGTTCTTCTCGGCCACCAGGCGACGTGCGCGCTCCAGCGCTTCGTCCAGCAGATCGGAAAGCTTCACAGTACCGCCCGCGCGGGTTTTGAACGGCTTGCCGTCTTTACCCAGCATCATGCCGAACATGTGGTGTTCCAGCGGAACGCAGTCAGGTACGTAACCGGCTTTACGCACGATAGTCCACGCCTGCATCAGGTGCTGGTGCTGGCGGGAGTCGATGTAGTACAGCACGCGGTCAGCGTGAAGGGTTTCGTAGCGGTATTTCGCGCAGGCGATATCGGTGGTGGTGTAGAGATAGCCGCCATCCTTTTTCTGGATGATCACGCCCATCGGTTCACCTTCCTTGTTTTTGTACTCATCAAGGAACACAACCGTTGCGCCTTCGCTCTCCACCGCGAGGTTTTTGGCTTTCAGATCCGCCACGATGCCGGGCAGCATCGGATTGTAGAGGCTTTCACCCATCACGTCGTCGCGGGTCAGCGTCACGTTCAGACGGTTGTAGGTCAGCTGGTTCTGGGACATGGTGATGTCAACCAGCTTGCGCCACATTTCAAGGAAGTATCGATCGCCGCCCTGCAGCTTCACCACGTAGCTGCGCGCGCGCTCGGCGAAGGCTTCGTCTTCGTCGTAGTGCTTTTTGGCTTCGCGGTAGAATCCTTCCAGGTCCGCCAGCGCCATTTCACCCGCGTTTTCCTGCTGCTGTTTTTCCAGGTAAGCAATCAGCATGCCGAACTGGGTGCCCCAGTCGCCCACGTGGTTCGCGCGGATCACCTTGTGACCGAGGAACTCGAGCGTGCGCACCGCGGCGTCACCGATGATGGTGGAGCGCAGGTGACCTACGTGCATCTCTTTCGCCACGTTCGGGGCAGAATAGTCGACAACCACGGTCTGCGCTTCCGGCTGGGAAACGCCCAGACGGTCAGACTTCAGCGCCGCGTCAACGTGGCTCGCCAGGAATGCAGGCTCAAGGAAAATATTGATAAAGCCCGGACCGGCAATTTCGGTTTTGCTGGCAATGCCGGAGAGATCCAGATGCGTCAGTACCTGCTCAGCGAGCTGTCGCGGCGGCATGCCCAGTTTTTTAGCCACTGCCATCACGCCATTAGCCTGATAGTCGCCAAACTGTACTTTTGCTGACTGACGAACCTGCGGTTCGCAATCCGCAGGCGCGCCTGCGGCAATCAGTGCCTGACTGACTTTTTCGGAGAGAAGAGCCTGAATATTCACCTGGATACCTTACGTTTTTGATGCGGGCTTACAACCGCCCGCGCCAGTTAAAGAATTTAGGGCGGGAGTATACTGCAAATGCCTTCTGGCGTCAGCATTGCGGGGCCTGAAGATTGCTCAGAATCCAGGCGGTGAAGGTGTGCATAATCATGCAGTCGCAAAAAGCCGGATTCTGCGGTTGGTCAAAACAGGGCAACAGAGTAAATTAGCGGCTTTGCGACATGAAAAGAGACTGACTTATGGCAAACTGGCAATCCATTGACGAACTGCATGATATTTCCGCAGATTTACCGCGCTTCACAAAGGCGTTCACAGAACTTGCCACCCGTCTTGGTCTGGATATCGCGCCGCTTGAGGCAGATCACATCTCTTTGCGCTGTCACCAGAATGCGACGGCTGAACGCTGGCGCCGCGGGTTTGAACAGTGCGGCGAGTTGCTCTCTGAGAACATCATCAATGGACGCCCCATTTGTCTGTTCAAACTGCATGAGCCGGTGAACGTGGCGCACTGGCAGTTCACCGTGGTTGAACTGCCGTGGCCGGGTGAAAAACGCTATCCGCACGAAGGCTGGGAGCATATTGAAATCGTCCTGCCGGGTGAGCCGGAAACGTTGAACGCGCGCGCCCTTGCCCTGCTGTCAGACGACGGGTTAAGCAAGCCGGGGGTTTTTGTGAAGACGAGCTCACCGAAAGGTGAGCGCGAGCGTCTTCCTAACCCGACGCTGGCCGTGACGGACGGGCAGGTGACCGTGAAATTTCATCCATGGACCATTGAGCAGATCGTTGCCAGCGAAGCCTGAGAGTTGTGATTCGCCGCTGAGACCTGAAACGAGAGGCGTGCCATGATGGCGCGTTAAGCTGATTTAAGGAGGAGTAGATGGCGCTGCTGGAGATTTGTTGTTACAGCGTGGAGTGTGCCGTTACGGCGCAACAGATGGGAGCTGACCGTATCGAATTGTGCGCGGCCCCGAAAGAAGGGGGGTTAACGCCTTCATACGGCGTGTTGAAGTCTGCCCGCCAGGCCGTCACCATTCCGGTCCACCCGATTATTCGTCCTCGCGGCGGCGATTTTTGTTACACGCCGGGCGAGTTCAGTGCCATGCTTGAAGATATCGCCCTTGTTCGTGACCTGGGGTTCCCCGGTCTGGTGACCGGCCTGCTTGATGAAGACGGTCACGTCGATCTGCCGCGGATGCGCCAGGTGATGGACGCCGCTAAAGGGATGGCCGTCACTTTTCATCGCGCGTTTGATATGTGTAAAGATCCGCTTCAGGCCTTTGAAACGCTTGGAGAACTTGGCGTGGCGCGCGTTCTGACATCGGGACAGCAGTCTTCGGCTGAAAAAGGACTGCAATTAATTACGGAACTAAAAGCACATTCCGGTGTTCCAATAATAATGGCGGGTGCGGGAGTCCGTGCCAGCAATCTGGAACGGTTTTTAAACGCCGGGGTGGAAGAGCTTCACAGCTCTGCGGGGAAATGGATACCTTCACCCATGCGTTATCGCAATACAGGGCTGTCAATGTCGACGGATGCTGAAGCGGATGAGTATTCACGCTACGGCGTAGAGGGAGAGTCGGTTGCGGAAATGAAGTCGCTGATTGAGCGTCATCACGTGTAGCAACGTACCGATTTTTACCGCGCATCATGTCGCCCAATATGATGCTTGCTTGTACCAGGCCCCTGCCAATTACACAGGGGCCTTTTTTTCTCCTTCATATTTCAAGCCGCAACTGCGTTGGCCGCCTCGCTCACCCCGGTCACTTACTGATGTAAGCTCCCGGGGATTCGCTGCGTTGCCGCCTTGCTGCAACTTGAACTATTTTGGAGAAAAAGTGCTACGAGTAGGCCGGGTAAGGCGTAGCCACCACCCGGCTAAAAGGCTACGGCTTGGTCGCAATCAACACCGCACGCATCGGGGCCGGATAACCTTCGATGGTTTTGCTGTGGTCGGTCGGGTCGAGGAACTGCTCCAGCGATTCGGTGATCATCCAGTCGGTGCGGCGCTGCTCTTCGATAGACGTCACGCAAACATCGGCAATGCGCACATCCACAAATCCGCACTTCTCCAGCCAGTTTTTCAGCGCCAGTGCGGACGGGATGAAGTAAACGTTGCGCATCTGCGCGTAGCGATCGCCCGGCACCAGAACGGCATGTTCATCACCTTCGATCACCAGCGTTTCCAGCACCAGCTCGCCGCCGCTGACCAGCTGATCTTTGAGCTGCCACAGGTGTTCAAGCGGGGAACGACGGTGATACAGCACGCCCATGGAAAAAACGGTATCAAAGGCTTTCAGGGCCGGCAGCTGTTCTATACCCAGCGGCAGCAGGTGCGCGCGCTGGTCGTTGCCGAGCAGTTTTCGCACCGCCTCAAACTGGCACAGGAAGAGCTGCATCGGGTCGATGCCGACCGCCAGATGGGCTCCCGCGCCAATCATGCGCCACATGTGGTAACCGCTGCCGCAGCCTACGTCCAGAATGGTGCGCCCGGTCAGGTCGGAAAGGTGCGGCAGTACGCGATCCCACTTCCAGTCTGAGCGCCACTCGGTATTAATGTTCACGCCGTACAGCGAGAATGGCCCTTTGCGCCACGGCATTAAATTACGCATCAGCGTTTCGATGCGGTTGATCTGCCCGGCCGGGAGCGGCTCTTCGCTCTCGGCGGTTACGCTGTGCAGAAGATCCAGTCGATGCGGCGTCAGTTCCGGCAGATACTCCACGGCATTTGACCACTGCTTTAACAGGCCGTGCTGCTGATCGCGCTGCCAGGCGGCAATCTGCGCCGGCAGGGTCTCCAGCCAGTGGGAAAGATGGTTTTTAGCAATCAGCTGATAGAAGTTGCTGAATTCAATCATGCCGCATCTCCCGCTTTCAGCGCCACCAGCGAACCAAAGTTAAAGCACTGGAACCACAGTTCGCTGTGCTCAAACCCGGCTTTCTGCAGGCGCGCTTTGTGGGTTTCCACGGAGTCCGTCAGCATCACGTTTTCCAGCATGCTGCGCTTCTGGCTGATCTCCAGCTCGCTGTAGCCGTTCGCCCGTTTGAAATCGTGGTGCATGTTGAACAGCAGCTCGCCTACTTTGGCATCCTCAAAGCTGAATTTCTCAGAAAGCACCAGCGCGCCGCCGGGATTCAGCCCTTGATAAATTTTGTCCAGCAGCAGCTGACGGTCTTCAGGCACCAGGAACTGCAGGGTAAAATTCAGTACCACCATCGAGGCGTTGTTAATCTCGATCTCACGGATATCGCCTTCCACCACGTCCACCGGTACGGGGGCTTTATACGCGTCAATATGGCGACGGCAGCGCTCCACCATGGCCGGGGAGTTATCCACGGCAATTATGCGGCAGCCTTCGTGATGAACGTTACGACGTACCGACAGCGTTGCCGCGCCGAGCGAGCAGCCCAGGTCGTAGACCTGCGTGCCGGGTTGAACGAAGCGCTCAGCCAGCATGCCGATCATAGAGATAATATTGGAATAACCGGGAACAGAGCGCTGGATCATATCCGGGAAGACTTCGGCTACCCGTTCATCGAAGGTCCAGTCGCCCAGGCTGGCGATAGGCGCGGAAAAAAGCGTGTCGCGATCTGACATAACGTAAAAATCCGGGAAAAATAAAGTGGCGTATTGTGCGCTAACGGAGGGAGAAAACCAACTCCCACGGCATATACCACAGGTTAGCCAGCACCATCAGCAAAAGCGAACACCATGTCGCGCTCATGCCGGAACGACGCCAGCGGAATAAGCGGTGGTGAAAGCCATAATAGTGCATTAGCCGGCCAGCTATCAGCAGCAGACCGCAAATATGCACCATCCAGGTTTCCGCGCCATTCATCTCCATAAACAGCAGCAGGATGAGGGCCACGGGAATATATTCAACCGCATTACCGTGAATGCGGATAGCGCTTTGCAGTTCGGAGAAACCGCCGTCGCCATAAGAGACGCGGTACTGCATTCTCAGGCGCACAACATCAAATGAAAATTTAATCAGCAGTAATGCACCTAACACCGCATACAGCGCGCTGACCATACTAACTCCCTGTTTTTGGCAGATGGCACTTCACTATGATAGGGGGTGATATCAGAAAAGAGAAGATTGTTGTGGGATGGACGGCGCGCTGCCCACGGACGGCACCGCAGCCTGCAAGGCCTGCCACAGAGCATCGACCAGTTCGGGCGCCTGAGCGATATCCGGCGTGTGTAAAAAGAGGTACGGCGTGGTGGTGTGTTCCCAGTTTGCGAGTTTTTGCAGCCAGACGGCGAACATCGCCTGATTTTGCTCCATGTTATCGCTGCCGATGAACCGAACCATCGGATTTTGCGCGGTCACGATGGCGTGGACCGGTACTTTCGGTTTTTTACGCTGAGCTTCAACGATCGCCTCGTTATGCGGTACCGCGCTGTGCACCGGGCGGCTATCGAGGATCACCCGGTTAACGGAACGTTCAAGCAGGCCGCGGTTGAGTGCTCTTTCTGCTTCGCCCTTCGCAAAGAAGTCCTGGTGTCGGACTTCCACGCCATAGGTGAATTCACCGGGCAGGGCATCCAGGAACTGCCAGAGCGCAGGCAGGTCGCGCGGGGCAAACGTGGCGGGAAGCTGGAGCCAGTATTGCCCAATGCGGTTCGCCAGCGGCGACATGCGCGTGAAAAACTCTTCCGTTAAGTCCCCACAGTTTCGCAGCGCGGCCTGGTGGGAAATGGTCGCCGGAAACTTAAAACAGAAACGGAAATCGTCGGTCGTTTGCTCTCGCCAGCGTTCGACAATCTCGGCTTTGGGAAGCGCATACAGGGTGGTATTACCCTCGACGCAGTTGAAGTGTCGGGCATACTCTTCAAGGCTGGTGATGCCCAGGCGCACCCATTTCGGGTGCGACCACTGGGGAAGGCCCACGTACATCATAGCGCGCTTAAAATCTCATCCGTACTGCGCACGCGTCCGATGCGCGGGAAGATGTGGGTCATGCTGCCCCGATGCTGTTCTGCGGAGGCCGCGCTGCAGGCATCTTCGGCAATCACCAGGTTAAAGCCCAGCTCCCAGGCGTTACGGGCGGTCGATTCCACGCCGATGTTGGTGGAAATGCCGCACAGAATAATGGTGTCGATACCGCGACGGCGGAGCTGCAGCTCCAGATCGGTCCCGTAGAAGGCGCCCCACTGACGTTTGGTCACTTCGATATCGCTGTCGCGTTTGCCCAGCGACACCGGGTACGTCCACCAGTTATCCGGCAGGGCATGCGCGGGCGCCTGGGCATCAACGGGCTGTTTTAACGCCTCGGCGAAATCAGCGGACCAGCCGACGCGCACCATGACTACAGGGGCACCGCTGGCGCGGCATTTCTCGGCCAGGCGAGCGGCGCGGTTGACCACATCATCCGCAGCGTGCGGGCCACCGGCAAAGGGGAGGATCCCTTCCTGTAAATCAATCACCACAAGCGCGGTTTTGCGGGCATCAAGTGTTAACATCGTCACTCCAGGTAAATTAATCACTTCCGTAACACCTTACGACGTGATGACCTGTTATCGGTCAGATAATTTTGTTAATTTTTGTGAGAATGCGCAATAAGAGTGCAGCAAACGACCGTCTGGCGGTGGTTCGCTCTTATCGTCCGGCGGAATTTCCAGTATAATAGCCGCCTTTTTTCATCCAGTTGTGACATACAGAAAGCTGCGACATAGTAGCCTGCATACCAGGCGACATTTAGCCTGCGGCTAATTAAGGGATATCTCATGCGTACAGAATATTGCGGGCAGCTGCGTCAGTCCCACGTCGGACAGCAGGTTACCCTGTGTGGTTGGGTCAACCGTCGTCGTGATCTTGGTAGCCTTATCTTCATCGATATGCGCGACCGTGAAGGTATCGTTCAGGTGTTCTTCGACCCGGATCGCGCCGAAGCGCTGAAGCTGGCCTCCGAGCTGCGTAATGAGTTCTGCATTCAGGTCACCGGCACCGTGCGTGCGCGTGACGAGAAAAATGTTAACGCAGACATGGCGACGGGGGCCATCGAAGTGCTGGCGTCCGATCTGGTTATCATCAACCGTGCCGAAGCGCTGCCGCTGGATTCCAACCACGTCAACACTGAAGAAGCGCGTCTGAAATACCGCTACCTGGATCTGCGTCGTCCGGAAATGGCCCAGCGCCTGAAAACCCGTGCGAAAATTACCAGCCTGGTGCGTCGCTTTATGGATGACCACGGTTTCCTCGATATCGAAACCCCGATGCTGACCAAAGCCACGCCGGAAGGCGCGCGCGATTACCTGGTGCCATCCCGCGTTCATAAAGGCAAATTCTACGCGCTGCCGCAGTCACCGCAGCTGTTCAAACAGCTGCTGATGATGTCCGGCTTCGATCGCTACTATCAAATCGTTAAGTGCTTCCGCGACGAAGACCTGCGCGCTGACCGTCAGCCCGAATTTACCCAGATCGACGTGGAAACCTCCTTCATGACCGCCGAACAGGTGCGTGAGGTGATGGAAGCGCTGGTGCGTAGCCTCTGGAACGACGTGAAAGGCGTTGAGCTGGGCGATTTCCCGATTATGACCTTCGCCGAAGCGGAACGTCGCTACGGCTCCGACAAACCAGACCTGCGTAACCCGATGGAGTTGGTGGACGTGGCTGATCTGGTGAAAGCCGTTGAGTTCGCGGTATTCGCGGGCCCGGCTAACGATCCGAAAGGCCGCGTGGCGGCCCTGCGCGTACCGGGCGGTGCGGCGCTGAGCCGTAAGCAGATTGATGACTACGGCAACTTTATTAAGATCTACGGCGCGAAAGGTCTGGCCTATATTAAAGTGACCGAGCGTGCGAAAGGTCTGGAAGGGATCACCAGCCCGGTGGCGAAGTTCCTGAACGCGGACATCGTCGAAGCGATCCTTGAGCGCACCGGCGCGCAGGATGGCGACATGATCTTCTTCGGCGCAGACAACAAGAAAGTCGTTGCGGATGCGATGGGCGCGCTGCGTCTGAAACTCGGCAAAGACCTGAACCTGACCGACGAAACTAAATGGGCGCCGCTGTGGGTTATCGACTTCCCAATGTTTGAAGACGACGGTGAAGGCGGCCTGACCGCGATGCACCACCCGTTCACCTCGCCGAAAGACATGACGGCGGCAGAGCTGAAAGCGGCACCGGAAGACGCGGTTGCGAATGCCTACGACATGGTTATCAACGGCTACGAAGTGGGCGGTGGTTCCGTGCGTATTCACAGCGGTGACATGCAGCAGACCGTGTTCGGCATTCTGGGCATTAACGAGCAGGAACAGCGCGAGAAGTTCGGCTTCCTGCTGGACGCCCTGAAATACGGCACGCCGCCGCACGCGGGCCTGGCCTTCGGTCTCGACCGTCTGACCATGCTGCTGACCGGCACCGATAACATTCGTGATGTTATTGCCTTCCCGAAAACCACTGCCGCAGCGTGTCTGATGACCGAAGCGCCAAGCTTTGCCAACCCGGCTGCGCTGGCCGAGCTGGGCATTGAAGTGGTGAAGAAGGAAGAGAAAAACTGATATGGCATATAAGCTTCCCGTTTCTGTCCTGGTGGTCATTTATGCAGAAGACACGAAGCGGGTGCTGATGTTGCAGCGGCGTGACGATCCTGATTTCTGGCAGTCGGTTACCGGCAGCCTGGAAGAGGGGGAGACCGCGCCGCAGGCCGCCGCGCGTGAAGTAAAGGAAGAGGTCACCATTGATGTTGCTCATGAGCAACTGACCCTGAAGGACTGTCAGCGCACGGTGGAGTTTGAAATTTTTAGCCATTTACGTCATCGCTATGCGCCGGGCATTGAGCGCAATACGGAGTCGTGGTTCTGTCTCGCGCTCCCCCATGAGCGGGAGATCGTGTTTACCGAACACCTGAACTACCGCTGGGTAGATGCGGCGGATGCCGCCGCGCTGACCAAGTCGTGGAGCAACCGGCAGGCGATTGAAGAATTTGTAATTAACGCGGCCTGAGAAGGCGCGATTTTTGGAGAACTTTTTATGGCAGGTCATAGTAAGTGGGCCAACACCAAGCACCGCAAAGCGGCACAGGATGCCAAGCGCGGTAAGATCTTTACCAAAATTATTCGCGAGCTGGTGACAGCGGCGCGTCTGGGCGGCGGCGATCCAGCTTCTAACCCGCGTCTGCGCGCGGCGGTGGATAAAGCGCTGTCTAACAACATGACGCGTGACACCCTGAACCGTGCTATCGCACGTGGCGTCGGCGGTGATGAAGACGCGAACATGGAAACCATCATTTATGAAGGTTACGGCCCTGGCGGTACTGCGGTGATGGTTGAGTGTCTGTCCGACAACCGTAACCGTACCGTTGCGGAAGTGCGCCATGCGTTCACCAAAACCGGTGGCAACCTGGGCACTGACGGTTCTGTAGCTTACCTGTTCAGCAAAAAAGGCGTCATCTCCTTCGAGAAAGGCGACGAAGATGCGATCATGGAAGCGGCGCTGGAAGCGGGTGCGGAAGACGTGGTGACCTACGATGATGGCGCCATTGACGTTTACACCGCCTGGGAAGAGATGGGCGCCGTGCGCGATGCGCTGGAAGCCGCGGGCCTGAAAGCGGACAACGCTGAAGTCTCAATGATCCCGTCTACCAAAGCGGACATGGATGCGGAAACCGCACCGAAACTGCTGCGTCTGATCGACATGCTCGAAGACTGCGACGACGTGCAGGAAGTGTACCACAACGGTGAAATCTCTGATGAGGTTGCAGCGACTCTCTGATGAGAGCCTGTAAACCGTTTACGGGAGACGCGTGATGTCGATTATCCTCGGGATTGACCCCGGCTCGCGCGTCACCGGCTATGGCGTTATCCGTCAGGTGGGACGCCAGCTAACCTACCTCGGCAGTGGCTGTATTCGTACTAAAGTGGACGATCTGCCGTCGCGCCTGAAGCTCATCTACGCGGGCGTGTCGGAGATCATCACCCAATTTCAGCCGGACTATTTCGCCATCGAGCAGGTCTTTATGGCGAAAAACGCCGATTCAGCGCTAAAGCTGGGTCAGGCGCGCGGTGTCGCCATCGTCGCTGCCGTAAACCAGGATTTGCCGGTGTTCGAGTACGCCGCGCGTCAGGTTAAGCAGACGGTGGTGGGGATTGGTAGCGCGGAGAAAAGCCAGGTGCAGCACATGGTGCGTACCCTGCTGAAGCTTCCCGCGAACCCGCAGGCCGACGCAGCCGATGCGCTGGCGATTGCGATTACCCACTGCCACGTCAGCCAGAACGCGATGCAGATGAGCGAGTCGCGGCTCAACCTGGCGCGAGGCAGGTTACGATAATCAGAAATCAGGCTGGATGTTTATCCAGCCTTTTTTTATTATGTCGGCAGTTAATTTCTTCCAGAACGCAGGAGCGTCACGTGATAGGCAGACTCAGAGGCATCATTATTGAAAAACAACCCCCGTTAGTGCTGCTGGAAGTGGGTGGCGTGGGCTATGAAGTCCATATGCCGATGACCTGCTTCTACGAGCTGCCGGACGCGGGCAAAGAGGCGGTTGTCTTTACTCAGTTTGTGGTGCGTGAAGATGCTCAGCTGCTCTACGGCTTCAACAACAAGCAGGAACGCACCCTGTTCCGCGAGCTGATTAAAACCAACGGCGTCGGGCCGAAGCTGGCGCTGGCGATTTTGTCCGGTATGTCAGCCCAGCAGTTTGTGAATGCCGTTGAGCGCGAAGATCCTGCGGCGCTGATTAAGCTTCCGGGCATCGGTAAGAAAACCGCAGAGCGTTTGATAGTCGAAATGAAAGACCGCTTTAAAGGTCTGCACGGCGATCTGTTCACCCCGGCGGCCGATTTGGTTCTGACCTCCCCGGGCGCGCCTGCCTCTGATGATGACGCCGAGCAGGAAGCGGTTGCCGCGCTGGTGGCGCTGGGCTATAAACCTCAGGAGGCCAGCCGCATGGTGAGCAAAATTGCCAAACCGGATGCCAGCAGTGAAACCCTGATTCGTGAAGCGCTGCGCGCTGCATTGTGAGGTAAAGGATGATTGAAGCAGATCGCCTGGTATCGGCAGGCACCCTTCAGGCAGAAGACGTGGTGGATCGCGCGATCCGCCCTAAGCTGCTTGATGAGTATATCGGCCAGCCGCAGGTACGTTCCCAGATGGAGATTTTCATCCAGGCGGCAAAGCTGCGCGGCGATGCACTCGATCACCTGCTGATTTTTGGCCCGCCGGGGTTAGGGAAAACCACCCTGGCGAATATCGTCGCCAACGAAATGGGCGTTAATCTGCGCACCACCTCCGGCCCGGTGCTGGAGAAAGCGGGCGATCTGGCGGCAATGCTGACCAACCTTGAACCGCATGACGTGCTGTTTATCGACGAAATCCATCGCCTGTCTCCGGTAGTGGAAGAGGTGCTCTATCCGGCGATGGAAGATTATCAGCTGGATATCATGATTGGCGAAGGCCCGGCCGCGCGCTCTATCAAAATCGATCTCCCTCCGTTTACCCTGATTGGCGCAACGACCCGTGCCGGGTCGTTAACCTCTCCGCTGCGTGACCGCTTCGGTATCGTTCAGCGTCTGGAGTTTTATCAGGTGCCGGACCTGCAGCATATCGTTGGCCGTAGCGCGCGCTATATGGGGCTGGATATGAGCGAAGAGGGCGCTTTTGAAGTGGCGAAGCGTTCGCGCGGGACGCCGCGTATCGCCAACCGCCTGCTGCGTCGCGTGCGTGACTTTGCCGAAGTGAAGCATGATGGCACCATTTCGGCAGAGATTGCCGCCCAGGCGCTGGATATGCTTAACGTCGATGCCGAAGGCTTTGACTATATGGACCGCAAGTTGCTGCTGGCGGTGCTGGATAAGTTCTTTGGTGGCCCGGTTGGCCTGGATAACCTGGCGGCGGCGATCGGTGAAGAGCGTGAGACGATTGAAGATGTGCTGGAGCCGTATCTGATCCAGCAGGGCTTTCTGCAGCGCACGCCGCGTGGTCGAATGGCGACGGTGCGTGCTTGGAATCATTTTGGTATCACCCCACCGGCAATGCCGTAACGATGAGCAGGCGGATGTTAAATTCCGCCTGCGACGCTGACCGATTATTCACCTCATCCGATTTTCCCATCAATATTATTTTGGATAAATTTATCATCCATATCATTTGAGATAATTCACTCATTTTATCTACTATGAATTTATAGCGATACCCTAGCTATAAATGAATTTAATTTACCCTATCAGGAATAACAAAATGAAATTAATGAAGGCAATATCTATTGCCGCTCTGACTATGGCGGCTATATCTGGCGTAGCGAATGCCGCTATTTCAGGAACCCAAACATGGAAAATGGTAGATCAGAGACTTGAAAATACCAGTAACGGACAAAAACTGTGTATGACTGGCGTTGGCCTGGAGCAGGCGACGATGGAAGAGTGTGGTTCTAATCCAGATATGCAGAATATACGTGAGGCCAATTTCGCTCTTGGTGGGACTCTGATACTGGATGAACATCCATATTATGCGTTCGGACCAATAGATAATAAAATATATTTAGTCCAAAATGACACTTCCGCGCCTCATTGGAACCATGTTAACGGACAGATGATAACAGCTGATTATGATGGTCATGAGAAATGTCTTGATATTGAAGGCGGTATAAACGTCCCTGGCGCCAAATTGTATTTAGCAACTTGTACCAATAAATAAAATAAGCACCGATAATTTCATCGGTGCTTATTTACGTGTGCGCCCGACATGGGCGCACTCCTGCGGGTGGAAGTTTCGCCATGTGTTGATCACAGCACATGAAGCGAAACGCCACCCTCTGTGGTGGTGGTAATCGCTTATTCAGGCATTCGGTTGTTTTTTCATCATACTAAAAATAAACAACACCGCCGCACACAACACCACCGACGGCCCCGCAGGCGTGTCATAGAATGCCGAAAAGGTTAACCCGCCCGTTACCGCAATCATCCCGATAATCACGGCCACACCGGCCATCTGCTCCGGCGTGCGGGCAAAACGACGTGCCGTGGCGGCAGGGATAATCAGCAGCGACGTAATAATCAGCGCCCCGACGAACTTCATCGCCACGCCGATGGTTAATGCCGTCACCAGCATCAGCAGCAGCTTAACCCGCTGCAGCTTCACGCCGTCGACGAAGGCCAGGTCCGGGCTGACGGTCATTGCCAGCAGGTTACGCCACTGCCAGAGCAGAATACCGAGTACCACCACCACCCCGATGGCGATGGAAATTAAATCTTCCGGCGTCACGGCAAGCAGATCGCCAAACAGATAGGCCATCAGGTCGACGCGGATATTCGACATCAGGCTTACCACCACCAGACCCAGCGAGAGCGCGCTGTGGGCCATGATGCCAAGCAGCGTATCAATGGCGAGGTGCGGACGTTTCTCCAGCCAGACCAGCCCGGCTGCCAGCAGCAGGGTGACAACAATCACCGCGTAGAAGGGATTAACGTCCAGCAGTAAACCAAAAGCCACGCCCAGCAGGGAGGCGTGCGCGAGGGTATCCCCGAAATAGGACATTCTGCGCCATACCACAAACGAGCCGAGTGGACCCGCGGCGCAGGCAAGCATAATCCCGGCCAGCCAGCCGGGCAGTAATAGTTCAATCATGAGTGTCCATTTCCCCGGCGCAGGACAATTCGTCCCTGTAAATCATGGCGGTGATTATGATGATGACGGTAAATACCCAGCTGTTCAGCGCCGCGAGGGCCAAACATGGAGATAAATTCCGGGTGCATCGAGACCACTTCAGGCGTGCCGGAGCAGCAAATATGATGGTTAAGGCACAGCACTTCGTCCGTTTTCGCCATCACAAGATGGAGATCGTGGGAGACCATCAGCACGGCGCAGTTCAGTTCGCGACGCAGCTGGTCGATCAAATCATAAAGCGCGACCTGACCATTAACGTCCACACCCTGGGTTGGCTCATCAAGCACCAGCAGCTGCGGGCTGCTCAGCAGCGCACGGGCCAGCAAAACGCGCTGCGTCTCACCGCCGGACAGCTTTTGCAGCGGTGCGTCGATAAGATGGCCCGCCTGCACGCGTTTCAACGCCGGGAGAATATCGGCTTTACGCGTGCCGGGGCGCAGGCGCAGAAAGCGACTTACCGTCAGCGGCAGGGTGGCGTCCAGGTGTAATTTTTGCGGCACGTAGCCGATCCGCAATTTTTCCTCGCGCGTAATCACACCTTCGTCCGGTGTTACCAGACCCAGCACCACACGTACCAGAGTGGATTTACCAGCGCCATTGGGGCCGAGCAGCGTTAAAATTTTGCCGGGCTTGAGATCCAGCGATACGTCAGAGAGGACGCGGCGCTGGCCGAATGAGACCGAAATATTATCGAGAGAAACCAGTGTCGTCATGTCAATTTAAGCTTGAAGAAGTCAACGGATGTTATAATATCACATTCCACGCATTCACTACGATGATTAGTCGCATTATGTTACATAAAAATACGCTTCTTTTCGCAGCATTATCCGCTGCCCTTTGGGGAACAACCGCACAAGATGTTAACGCTGCCGTTGTCGCTTCGCTTAAACCGCTTGGATTCATCGCATTGGCCATTGCCGATGGCGTAACGGAAACCCAGGTTCTGCTCCCGGATGGTGCATCCGAGCATGACTATTCCTTACGCCCGTCAGATGTAAAACGCTTGCAAAACGCGGACTTAGTTGTCTGGATTGGTCCGGAGATGGAAGCGTTTATGCAGAAATCGGCCAAACAGATTCCAGGCGAAAAACAGGTCGCGATTGCCGGGCTTTCCGGCGTGAAACCGCTGCTCATGAAAGGGGCGGATGACGACGGTGACGAACACGATCATCACGCTGCAGAGGGTGAAAAAGGTGATGGCGATCACCATCACGGCGAGTACAACATGCATCTCTGGCTTTCCCCAGAGATAGCGCGGCTTTCAGCGGTTGCAATCCATGACAAATTAGTGGAACTTATGCCGCAAAGTCGAGCCAAACTAGACGCCAACCTGAAGGATTTTGAGGCACAATTAGCCGCAACCGATAAGCAGGTGGGTAATGAGCTCGCACCGTTGAAAGGAAAAGGGTATTTCGTTTTTCATGACGCCTACGGCTACTACGAAAAACACTATGGTTTGACCCCGCTTGGGCACTTTACCGTCAACCCTGAAATTCAACCTGGTGCGCAGCGTTTACATGAAATCAGAACACAGCTGGTTGAGCAAAAAGCAACGTGCGTTTTTGCTGAGCCACAGTTCAGGCCAGCGGTCGTAGAAGCCGTGGCCAGGGGAACATCCGTGCGCATGGGAACCCTTGACCCGCTAGGTACGAACATCCAGTTGAGCAAAGCGAGCTATTCGCAGTTCCTCAGCCAACTGGCGAACCAGTATGCGAGCTGCCTGAAAGGAGATTAACGAGGAAGTGAATACGTGCAACAGATAGCCCGCTCTGTCGCCCTGGCATTTAACAATCTGCCTCGACCCCACCGCGTTATGCTGGGGTCGCTTACAGTTCTCACTTTAGCGGTCGCCGTCTGGCGGCCCTATGTTTACCACCCGAGTTCTGCCCCTATCATTAAGACCATCGAGCTTGAAAAGAGCGAAATTCGTTCTTTGCTGCCTGAAGCCAGCGAGCCTATCGACCAGGCCGCTCAGGAAGATGAAGCCATCCCGCAGGATGAGCTGGACGATAAAACCGAGAACGAAGCGGGGATCCACGAATACGTTGTCTCTACCGGTGACACGCTGAGCAGTGTGCTCAACCAGTACGGTATCGACATGGGCAATATCAGCCAGCTGGCGGCTGCGGATAAAGACCTGCGTAACCTGAAAATCGGGCAACAGCTCTCCTGGACATTAACGGCGGATGGTGATCTCCAGCGTTTGACCTGGGAAATGTCCCGCCGCGAAACCCGCACCTACGATCGCACTGCAAACGGTTTCAAAATGACCAGTGAACTGCAGAAGGGCGACTGGGTGAACAGCGTGATGAAAGGTACTGTGGGCGGAAGCTTTGTTTCCAGCGCCCGTGATGCCGGCCTGACCAGCGCTGAAATCAGCGCGGTGATCAAAGCCATGCAGTGGCAGATGGACTTCCGCAAGCTGAAGAAAGGCGATGAGTTCTCCGTCCTGATGTCCCGCGAAATGCTGGACGGCAAGCGCGAGCAAAGCCAGCTGCTGGGCGTGCGTTTGCGCTCTGAAGGCAAAGATTACTACGCTATTCGCGCTGAAGACGGCAAGTTCTATGACCGCAGCGGTACGGGACTTGCGAAGGGCTTCCTGCGTTTCCCGACGGCGAAACAGTTCCGTGTCTCTTCTAACTTCAACCCGCGTCGTCTGAACCCGGTTACCGGGCGCGTTGCGCCACACCGCGGGGTAGACTTCGCGATGCCGCAGGGTACGCCCGTGCTGTCGGTGGGCGATGGCGAAGTGGTGATGGCAAAACGCAGCGGTGCAGCGGGTTACTACGTGGCTATACGTCACGGTCGTACCTATACCACCCGCTATATGCACCTGCGTAAACTTCTGGTCAAACCGGGCCAGAAAGTGAAACGCGGTGACCGTATCGCGCTTTCCGGCAACACCGGACGCTCTACCGGCCCACACCTGCACTATGAAGTGTGGATCAACCAGCAAGCCGTGAACCCGCTGACGGCGAAACTGCCGCGCACCGAAGGCCTGACAGGTAAAGATCGCTCCGATTACCTGGCGCAGGCGAAAGAGGTGATACCGCAGCTGAGCTTAAACTAAGCCTTTGTTGTGTGAAAAAAGCCGGTGTCAGTATGCACCGGCTTTTTCTTTTGTGCGTGGGCGACTGCCTCGCTACACTATCTGAATAATTTTTTGCGTCACCAGACCCTGGAACCAGCATGGAAACAAAAAAAAATAATATTGAATACATTCCTGAGTTTGAAAAATCCTTTCGCCACCCGCGCAACTGGGGCGCCTGGCTGGGGGTTTACACCTTTGCGGGCATCGCTATGCTGCCTGCCGCGCTGCGCGATCCTGTTCTGGGGAAAATTGGCCGTCTGGCCGGACGTTTAGGTAAAAGCGCGCGTCGTCGTGCGCAGATCAACCTCTATTACTGTTTTCCTGAAAAAAGCGATGCCGAGCGCGAGGCCATCATCGATGCGATGTACACCACCGCACCGCAGGCCATGGCGATGATGGCGGAGCTGGCACTGAAAGGTCCGGAAAAAATCATCGATCGCGTTGACTGGAAAGGGCTGGAAATCATCGACGAAATGCGTCGCAATGACGAAAAGGTGATTTTCCTCGTTCCTCACGGCTGGGGCGTCGACATTCCGGCGATGCTGATGGCCTCTCAGGGCCAAAAGATGGCGGCCATGTTCCATAACCAGGGCAATAAAATCTACGATTTTGTCTGGAATACCGTACGCCGTCGTTTTGGCGGACGTTTGCATGCGCGAAACGATGGTATTAAGCCGTTTATTCAGTCC
Organism: Enterobacter sp. KB-280D8; assembly: GCF_041399405.1. Taxonomy (NCBI): domain Bacteria; kingdom Pseudomonadati; phylum Pseudomonadota; class Gammaproteobacteria; order Enterobacterales; family Enterobacteriaceae; genus Enterobacter; species Enterobacter sp. KB-280D8. The sequence continues at coordinate 1,041,249 of NZ_JBGKEC010000001.1, read as the reverse complement.
GTACGTCAGGGGTACTGGGGCTACTATCTGCCGGATCAGGACCACGGACCCGAGCATAGCGAGTTTGTCGACTTCTTCGCTACCTACAAAGCAACGCTCCCCGCGATTGGCCGCCTGATGAAGGTCTGTCGCGCTCGCGTGATCCCGCTCTTCCCGGTTTACGACGGTAAAACGCATCGTCTGAGCATTGAAGTCCGTCCGCCGATGGACGATTTGCTGACCGCGGACGATCGCACCATCGCACGTCGTATGAATGAAGAGGTGGAACTGCTGGTGGGGCCGCATACCGAACAGTACACGTGGATACTGAAGCTGCTGAAAACGCGGAAGCCGGGAGAGACGGAACCCTATAAGCGTAAAGAGCTCTACCCGAGGAAATAAAATACAGTCACCCCTCTCCCCATAGGGGAGAGGGGATCAGATCTTACTCTACGGTCAGTACGCGAGTGGTGTTGGTTGAGCCGATGGTGCTCATCACGTCACCCTGGGTCACGATGACGATATCACCGGACACCAGGTAACCTTTATCGCGCAGCAGGTTTACGGCATCGTGCGCGGCAGCTACGCCGTCATTGGTGCTGTCGAAATGTACCGGCGTCACACCGCGGTAGAGCGCCGTCAGGTTCAGCGTACGCTCGTGGCGTGACATGGCGAAGATCGGCAGGCCAGAGCTGATGCGAGAGGTCATCAGCGCGGTGCGGCCAGATTCGGTCATGGTGATGATCGCCGTAACGCCTTTCAGATGGTTGGCCGCGTACATGGCGGACATTGCAATCGCTTCTTCCACATTGTCGAACTGGATATCCAGACGGTGCTTGGAGACGTTAATGCTTGGGATCTTCTCCGCGCCCAGGCAGACGCGCGCCATTGCGGCCACGGTTTCTGCCGGATACTGGCCCGCCGCGGTTTCCGCAGAGAGCATGACCGCATCGGTCCCGTCCAGCACGGCGTTAGCCACGTCCATGACTTCCGCACGGGTTGGCATTGGGTTGGTGATCATGGATTCCATCATCTGGGTGGCGGTGATCACCGCGCGGTTCAGCTGACGTGCGCGACGAATCAGTGCTTTCTGGATACCGACCAGCTCAGGGTCGCCGATTTCCACGCCCAGATCGCCACGGGCAACCATCACCACGTCAGAGGCAAGGATCACATCGTCCATGGCATCCTGATCGCACACGGCTTCCGCGCGTTCAACCTTAGCGACGATTTTGGCATCACAGCCTGCGTCGCGGGCCAGGCGGCGCGCATAGTTCAGATCTTCGCCACAGCGTGGGAAAGAGACCGCCAGGTAGTCAACGCCGATCTGGGCCGCGGTTACGATGTCCGCTTTGTCTTTCTCGGTCAGGGCTTCCGCAGAGAGGCCGCCGCCCAGTTTGTTGATGCCTTTATTGTTGGAGAGCGGGCCGCCGACGGTGACTTCGGTGAACACCTTCATCCCCTGAACTTCCAGAACCTTCAGCTGGACGCGACCGTCGTCGAGCAGCAGGATATCGCCGGGCACCACGTCAGCCGGCAGGCCTTTATAGTCGATCCCGACTCTCTCTTTATCGCCTTCGCCTTTGCCGAGGTTGGCATCCAGCAGGAATTTGTCGCCGATATTGAGGAAAACTTTACCTTCTTTAAAGGTTGATACACGAATTTTTGGACCCTGCAGGTCGCCGAGGATTGCGACGTGGCGGCCCAGCTTAGCGGCGATCTCACGCACTTTATCGGCACGCAATTTATGGTCTTCTGGCGTACCGTGAGAAAAGTTCATACGCACCACGTTGGCGCCAGCGGCGATAATTTTTTCGAGATTATTATCGCGATCGGTGGCCGGGCCTAAGGTGGTTACGATCTTGGTTCTGCGAAGCCTTCTGGACATGTAATACTCCGTTGACTGAAACAACTTTGGTGTTGCGTGAACATAGAATCGGCCTTCATCTGCCGCAAGGCAGCAAAGAGGGGACCGAATGCCGAAAATCATTACATCGTAATTATTGGTTACGTCTTCGTTATCTACTTCAGGGAACATCGCTCTTTATAAGCAATTCTTTATCAAAACGCGATTCCTTCAGCGCTTCCTTGACTCGCTTCAAGTTATCCCGGAATTTTGCGCCCCGGCGTAAGGTAAAACCGGTCGCCAGCACGTCGATTACCGTGAGCTGCGCCAGACGGGACACCATCGGCATATACATGTCGGTATCCTCAGGGACATCCAGCGTAATGGCGAGCGTCGCCTCGCGCGCCAGCGGCGTGCCGGCGGTGGTGAGGGCGATCACCATGGCATCGTTTTCACGGGCCAGCTGCGCTAGCTCAACCTGGCTTTTGGTGCGGCCAGTGTGCGAAATCAGTACCACGACGTCATCCTCACTGCAATTCATACAGCTCATGCGTTGCAGCACAATGTCATCGGAATAAATAACCGGTACGTTAAAGCGGAAGAATTTATTCATGGCGTCGTGCGCCACGGCGGCTGACGAGCCAAGTCCGAAGAACGCAATTCGCTTGGCCTGGGTGAGTAAATCCACCGCGCGGTTCACTGAACTCATATCCAGACTTTGGCGAACGTGATCGAGCGTGGCCATGGCCGACTCAAATATTTTCGCCGTGTAGGCATCTACGCTGTCGTCTTCATCCACATTACGATTAACATAGGGTGTGCCGTTCGCCAGACTTTGTGCCAGATGCAGTTTAAAATCAGGAAAGCCGCGCGTTTCCAAACTCCGGCAGAAGCGGTTGACCGTCGGTTCACTGACGCCAGCTTCCTGAGCCAGAGCGGCGATGCTTGAATGAATTGCCTGAGCGGGCGCGGCCAGAATGACTTCAGCCACTTTTCGCTCGGATTTGCTAAGGTGTTCCAGTTGATACTGGATTTTTTCAAGCATGTTCATTGTTAACAAGGCGCTCGTGGGGGTGGAAACGATTTCACGCATTGATGAAATCTTGATTCGATTAGCCGATATTACCCCTGTGGCTTCCATAAAGGGTAACAGTCGACAAGATAATGTTGTTGTTTTTTTTCATTACTTGATCGATGTCGGGTTTTGCTATGACCCTGTTGCGCAAATTATCGACGGCTATTGCGTCATTACGTCGCCGTAATTGGCTGAATGGCTAAAAATCGCCGTATCGCACGAGACGATAAGCGCTAATGGTTTCGGGAATGACGTAAAAGCAGTACAGTGCATTGTAATAAAATTACAACGATACCTGGCAGAAGCACCAGGTGATCCAACTGAGGAGAATGACATGGCGGTAACGCAAACAGCCCAGGCATGTGACCTGGTCATTTTCGGCGCGAAAGGCGACCTTGCACGCCGAAAATTGCTGCCTTCCCTGTATCAACTGGAGAAAGCGGGCCAAATTCATCCGGATACGCGTATCCTGGGTGTAGGGCGCGCCGACTGGGACAAGGACGCTTATACCAAAGTCGTCCGCGAGGCGCTCGAAACTTTCATGAAGGAAAAAATTGATGAAAGTTTGTGGGATACCCTGAGCGGTCGTCTCGATTTCTGCAACCTGGACGTCAATGACGTTAGCGCGTTTTCCCGTCTGGGTGCCATGCTGGATCAGAAAAACCGTGTCACCATTAACTATTTCGCCATGCCGCCAAGCACCTTTGGCGCTATCTGCAAAGGTTTGGGCGAAGCGAAGCTGAACGCCAAGCCGGCGCGCGTGGTGATGGAGAAGCCGCTGGGTACGTCGCTGGCGACCTCGCGTGAAATCAACGACCAGGTAGGCGAGTTCTTTGAAGAGTGCCAGGTCTACCGTATCGACCACTATCTTGGTAAAGAGACGGTACTGAACCTGCTGGCGCTGCGCTTCGCTAACTCCCTCTTTGTGAACAACTGGGACAACCGCACCATCGACCACGTGGAGATTACCGTGGCGGAAGAGGTGGGGATTGAAGGTCGCTGGGGTTACTTTGACCAGGCCGGCCAGATGCGCGACATGATCCAGAACCACCTGCTGCAAATTCTGTGCATGATTGCCATGTCTCCACCGTCTGACCTGACGGCTGACAGCATCCGCGACGCCAAAGTTAAAGTGCTGAAGTCGCTGCGCCGCATCGATCGTTCCAACGTGCGCGAGAAGACCGTGCGCGGCCAGTACACCGCCGGGTTTGCGCAAGGCAAAAAAGTGCCGGGCTATCTGGAAGAAGAGGGCGCGAACAAGACCAGCAACACCGAGACCTTTGTGGCGATCCGCGTGGATATCGACGACTGGCGCTGGGCGGGCGTTCCGTTCTACCTGCGTACCGGTAAACGTCTGCCGACGAAATGTTCCGAAGTTGTCGTTTACTTCAAAAACCCTGAGCTGAACCTGTTCAAAGAGTCCTGGCAGGAGCTGCCCCAGAATAAGCTGACCATTCGTCTGCAGCCGGACGAAGGGGTGGATATCCAGATCCTCAACAAAGTACCGGGCCTGGATCATAAGCACAACCTGCAGACCACCAAGCTGGATCTGAGCTACTCCGAAACGTTCAACCAGACGCACCTGGCGGATGCTTACGAGCGTCTGCTGCTGGAAACCATGCGCGGTATCCAGGCGCTGTTCGTACGTCGCGACGAAGTGGAAGAGGCGTGGAAATGGGTCGACTCCATCACCGAAGCCTGGGCTGCCGATCAGGATGCACCAAAACCGTATCAGGCGGGTACCTGGGGGCCGGTCGCGTCGGTGGCGATGATCACCCGCGATGGTCGCTCCTGGAACGAGTTTGAGTAGGATTATCCACTAGCCCAAAAGTGTTATTTTACCGGTAACATGATCTAACACAGCTCGTGGCACAATTTTTATACTTTTAAGCTCCGCGTGGATTCACCCGCGGAGCTTTTTTTATTACACTGCCGGAAGTGATTTTGCCCCTGAGCTCCGGACAGCAAGCGTTTCAGCGTTGTTAACAACTGCCAGCGACTTTGTAAACTCCCGGGCCCGGACAGATAAATTAAAGGAGCTTTTATGAATCCTGTATTGTTACGCGTAACACAACGCATTATCGAGCGCTCGAAAGAGACCCGTTCGGCCTACCTCGCCCGGATTGAACAGGCGAAGAGCAACACCGTTCACCGCTCCCAGCTGGCCTGCGGTAACCTGGCGCACGGCTTCGCCGCCTGCCAGCCCGATGACAAAGCCTCCCTGAAAAGCATGTTGCGTAACAATATCGCTATTATTACTTCCTATAACGATATGCTCTCCGCACACCAGCCCTATGAGGTCTATCCCAACATCATTCGCAAGGCGCTGCACAGCGTAAACGCGGTGGGTCAGGTCGCGGGCGGCGTGCCGGCGATGTGCGACGGCGTGACGCAGGGGCAGGACGGTATGGAGCTGTCACTGCTGAGCCGCGAAGTAATTGCAATGTCCGCGGCGGTGGGCCTGTCACACAACATGTTTGATGGCGCGCTCTATCTCGGCGTCTGCGACAAAATCGTCCCGGGCCTGGTGATGGCGGCGCTGTCATTTGGTCACCTGCCCGCCATCTTTGTGCCATCCGGCCCGATGGCGAGCGGTCTGCCGAACAAAGAAAAAATGCGCATCCGCCAGTTGTATGCGGAAGGGAAAGCGGATCGTCAGGCGCTGCTGGAGGCCGAAGCGGCCTCCTACCATGCGCCGGGAACCTGTACGTTCTACGGCACAGCCAATACCAACCAGATGGTGGTGGAGTTTATGGGGATGCAGCTTCCGGGGTCGTCCTTCATCCAGCCGGATGCGCCGCTGCGTCAGGCGCTGACCGAGGCCGCGGCCCGTCAGGTGACGCGTCTGACCGGAAACGGCAATGAATGGATGCCGATGGGCAAAATGGTCGACGAAAAAGTCATCGTCAACGGCATCGTCGCCCTGCTGGCCACCGGCGGTTCGACCAACCACACCATGCACCTCGTGGCCATGGCTCGCGCGGCGGGCATTCTGATTAACTGGGATGACTTCTCCGACATTTCCTCCGTGGTGCCGCTGATGGCTCGCCTGTACCCGAACGGTCCGGCGGACATCAACCACTTCCAGGCCGCTGGCGGCGTCCCGCTGCTGATGCGCGAGCTGCTGAAAGGCGGTCTGCTGCATGAAGACGTGAACACCGTAGCCGGATTTGGCCTGCAGCGCTACACCCAGGAGCCGTGGCTGAACAACGGCGAGCTGGACTGGCGCGACGGGGCAACCGCGTCTCTGGATCCGCAGGTGATTGCCACTATCGACAAACCTTTCTCCCACCACGGAGGTACCAAGGTACTGAGCGGCAACCTCGGTCGCGCGGTAATGAAAACGTCTGCCGTGCCGGAAGAGAACCAGGTTATCGAGGCCCCGGCGGTGGTGTTTGAAAGCCAGCACGACGTGTTGCCTGCCTTTGACGCCGGTCTGCTTGATAAAGACTGCGTGGTGGTGGTGCGTCACCAGGGGCCTAAAGCGAACGGCATGCCAGAATTACATAAACTTATGCCACCACTTGGTGTATTATTGGACCGCCGTTTCAAAATTGCGTTAGTGACCGATGGCCGCCTCTCAGGCGCATCCGGCAAAGTGCCTTCCGCGATCCACGTCACGCCTGAAGCCTACGACGGCGGCTTGCTGGCGAAAGTGCGCGACGGCGACATGATCCGCGTGAACGGCCAGACAGGCGAGTTAACCCTGCTGGTGGATGACGCCGAGCTGGCGGCACGTCAGCCTCATATTCCTGACCTGAGCGCATCGCGCGTGGGGACCGGACGCGAAATGTTCAGCGCGCTGCGTGAGAAACTCTCCGGTGCAGAGCAGGGCGCAACCTGTATTACGTTTTAAGACGACTTGATTTTAACGATCTGGCGAGAGAGAACTCTGATGAAAAACTGGAAAACAAGTGCAGAAGCAATCCTGACCACTGGCCCTGTCGTGCCGGTTATCGTGGTAAACAAGCTGGAGCACGCTGTACCGATGGCGAAAGCGCTGGTTGCGGGCGGCGTTCGCGTTCTGGAAGTGACCCTGCGTACCGCCTGCGCGATGGACGCTATCCGCGCTATCGCCAAAGAAGTGCCGGACGCCATAATCGGTGCGGGTACCGTTCTCAACGCGCAGCAGTTGGCGGAAGTAACTGAAGCTGGCGCACAGTTTGCCATCAGCCCGGGCCTGACCGAGCCGCTGCTGAAGGCCGCGACAGAAGGCACGATTCCTTTGATCCCGGGCATCAGCACCGTTTCAGAACTGATGCAGGGCATGGACTACGGTCTGAAAGAGTTCAAATTCTTCCCGGCAGAAGCTAATGGCGGTACTAAAGCGCTGCAGGCGATTGCGGGTCCCTTCTCTCAGGTACGTTTCTGCCCGACTGGCGGTATCTCTCCGGCGAACTACCGCGACTACCTGGCGCTGAAAAGCGTGCTGTGCATCGGTGGTTCATGGCTGGTTCCGGCGGATGCGCTGGAAGCGGGCGACTGGGATCGCATCACCAAACTGGCTCGCGAAGCGGTTGAAGGCGCGAAGCAGTAAGCCATTCGCCGCATGAAAAACGGGCCTTACGGCCCGTTTTTTTTATCCTGCAACCTTGACGCTCGCAGCGGCCGCTTTCGCTCTCGCCACGGCCTCGTCAACGCTATCCCCGGTGGCTAACGCCACGCCAAGACGGCGGGTTCCGTCGATCTCCGGCTTGCCGAACAGACGGACCTGCAGGCCTGCGCCAACCGCACCTTCGACGTTATCAAACGTCACATTCTGGCTGGTCAACTGTGGCAGGATCACCGCCGAGGCCGCCGGGCCGTACTGACGGATGCCGCCAACCGGCAGGTCGAGGAAGGCGCGCACGTGCAGGGCGAACTCTGAGAGATCCTGCGAAATGAGCGTGACCATCCCGGTGTCATGCGGGCGAGGGGAGACTTCGCTGAAAATCACCTCGTCACCGCAAACGAACAGTTCCACGCCGAACAGGCCGTAGCCGCCCAGGGCCAGAACGGTTTTACGGGCAATCTCCCGGGCACGCTCCAGCGCCAGGGGGCTCATCTGCTGCGGCTGCCAGGATTCGCGGTAATCGCCATCTTCCTGACGGTGACCTATCGGGTCGCAGAAATGGACGCCGTCCACGGCGCTGACGGTGAGCAGAGTGATTTCGAAATCAAACTTCACCACGCCTTCGACAATGACGCGACCGGCACCGGCACGGCCACCCTGTTGCGCATAATCCCACGCGCTATCCAGCGCGCTGCTGTCGCGAATAAATCTCTGACCTTTACCGGAAGAGCTCATCACCGGCTTAATGATGCACGGGTAGCCAATCTCCTCGACGGCCTGCAGGAATGCGGTTTTGTCGCCCGCAAAACGGTAGCGTGAGGTCGGCAGCCCCAGCTCCTCCGCCGCCAGGCGGCGAATGCCTTCACGGTTCATGGTCAGTTTTGCCGCTCTGGCGCAGGGCACCACGCGCTGGCCTTCCTGCTCAAGCGCGATCAGCGTATCGGTTGCGATAGCTTCAATTTCCGGCACGACGTAATCCGGTTTCTCCTGCATGATGAGCGTACGCAGGGCATCGCCGTCCAGCATGTTAATCACATAAGAACGATGGGCGACGTGCATGGCGGGCGCGTCAGCGTAGCGGTCTACGGCAATCACTTCCACCCCTAAGCGCTGACACTCAATGGCGACTTCTTTACCCAGTTCACCCGATCCTAACAGCATCACGCGCGTCGCCGCAGGCCGCAGCGCGGTTCCTAAACGAGTCATAATATTCCCCCTGAAAAAGATGCGCGCAGTATAAACGAAAACGTTTGCGTCTGTCTTGCGCAGGGCAAAAAGGCAGATGAGAAATTTGCGCTTCTTTAGCCTTAGCGGACATTTCCTGACGCCTGCTCGCATACGCTGTGGAAAATGTTAACCGTTAAGCGAGGGAATCCATGTCAGGCTGGTTAAATCAACTGCAATCCATGTTAGGACAGAAAATGTCAGGTTCCGGCGAGCAGGGGCTGAGCAAGCTGCTGGTACCGGGGGCACTCGGCGGGCTGGCAGGGCTGCTGGTTGCCAATAAATCCTCACGCAAGCTGCTGGCGAAGTACGGTACCGGCGCGCTGCTGGCCGGTGGTGGTGCCATCGCTGGCACCGTGCTGTGGAACAAATACAAGGATAAAGTGCGGGCGGCGCACCGCGATGAACCTCACTATGGCGAGCATACTTCTCCGCTGGATTTGCGCACGGAGCGGCTTATTCTCGCGCTGGTGTTTGCCGCCAAAAGCGACGGGCACATTGATGATAAAGAGAGAGCGGCTATCGAACAGCAGTTGCGCGAAGCCGGGGTTGAAGAGCAGGGCAGAACGCTGGTGGCTCAGGCCATTGAGCAGCCGCTCGATCCGCAGCGTCTGGCGCTGAACGTGAAAAATGAGGAAGAAGCGCTGGAACTTTATTTCCTCAGCTGTGCCGCCATCGATATCGATCACTTTATGGAACGCAGTTATCTCAACGCCCTCGGCGATGCGCTGAAAATCCCTCAGGACGTACGCGAAGGGATAGAAAAAGATATCCGGGAGCAAAAACAGACGCTACAGGGCTAACTCTCGCCCCGGTGGTCATGTTTCGCTTGCATCATGCGCGGGTTTTGCCAACCTTATAGGGTGTAAAACTCAAAAGAATGATGACATGCCACCGAAAGCCCGACGTACTCCTTATGCGATCGTCACGCATGGCGATACGCGTATAGATAATTACTACTGGCTCCGGGATGATTCGCGTTCCCGGCCAGAGGTGCTCGACTACCTGCACGAAGAAAACGACTATGGTCGCAAGGTCATGTCCAGCCAGCAGGCGCTTCAGGACCAGCTGCTGAACGAAATGGTGCAGCGCATTCCCCAGCGCGATATCTCCGCGCCGTGGACCAAAAACGGCTATCGCTATCGCCATATTTACGAGCCCGGCAACGAGTATCCCATCTATCAGCGACAGTCGGTATTAAGCGCCGAGTGGGATGAATGGGACATTCTGCTGGATGCGAACCAGCGAGCCGCCCACAGCGAGTTTTATACCCTGGGCGGCATGTCCATCTCCCCGGACAACACCATAATGGCGCTGGCGGAGGATTATCTCTCTCGTCGCCAGTACGGCCTGCGTTTTCGCAATCTGGAAACCGGCAACTGGTATCCGGAAATGCTGGAAAATGTCTCCCCGGATTTTGTCTGGGCGAACGATTCCGAGACGGTCTACTACGTCAAAAAGCATGCTTCCACGCTGCTGCCTTATCAGGTGTGGCGCCATACCGTAGGCACGGACTCAGCCGATGACGAGCTGGTCTATGAAGAGAAAGACGAAACGTTTTATGTCAGCCTGCATAAAACCTCCTCGCGCCACTATGTGATTATCTTCCTGGCCAGCGCCACCACCTCGGAAGTACTGCTCCTGGATGCCGAACTGCCTGATGCCCAGCCGCTCTGCTTCCTGCCGCGCCGCAAGGATCACGAGTACAGCCTGGATCACTTCCAGCACAGCTTTTATCTGCGTTCGAATCGCGAGGGCAAAAACTTTGGTCTGTACAAAACCAAGGTGCGCGACGAGCGCAAGTGGGAGGTGCTTATCCCCGCGCGGGATCAGGTGATGCTGGAAGGGTTCACGCTGTTTACCGACTGGCTGGTGGTGGAAGAGCGTCAGCGGGGGCTGACCAGCATCCGGCAGATCAACCGTAAAACGCGTGAGGTGATTGGGATTGCGTTCGACGATCCGGCCTACGTCACGTGGATCGGCTTCAACCCTGAACCCGAATCGTCGCGGCTGCGCTACGGCTACTCATCCATGACCACTCCGGATACGCTCTTCGAGCTGGATATGGATACCGGACAGCGCCAGGTGCTTAAGCAAACCGAAGTGAAGGGCTTTGATTCCGACAATTATCGCAGCGAACACCTGTGGGTCACCGCGCGCGACGGCGTTGAGGTCCCGGTTTCGCTCGTTTATCACAAGGCGCATTTTCAGAAAGGTAAAAATCCGATCCTGGTCTACGGCTACGGCTCCTATGGCTCCAGCATGGATGCCGACTTCAGCAGCAGCAGATTAAGCCTGCTCGATCGCGGCTTTGTTTTCGCTATTGCCCACATTCGCGGCGGCGGCGAGCTGGGGCAGCACTGGTATGAAGACGGGAAATTCCTGAAAAAGAAAAACACCTTCAACGACTATCTCGACGTCTGCGATGCGTTAATTGAACAAGGTTATGGCGATCCGCAGCTCTGCTTCGGCATGGGCGGCAGCGCGGGCGGAATGTTGATGGGTGCCGTCATCAATCAGCGCCCCGATCGCTTTAAGGGCATTGTTGCGCAGGTTCCGTTTGTTGATGTGGTGACAACCATGCTCGATGAGTCCATTCCGCTGACGACCGGGGAGTTTGAGGAGTGGGGTAACCCGCAGGATGAAGCCTATTATCGCTATATGAAAGAGTACAGCCCGTACGATAACGTGGAAGCGAAAGCGTACCCGCACATGCTGGTGACGACCGGTTTGCACGATTCACAGGTGCAATACTGGGAACCGGCAAAATGGGTGGCAAAGCTGAGGGAACTGAAAACCGATGACAACCTGCTGTTGCTCTGTACCGATATGGACTCCGGGCACGGGGGGAAATCGGGGCGATTCAAATCTTACGAAGGGGTGGCCCTGGAGTATGCCTTTTTGATTGGCCTGGCGCAGGATACGCTGCCAGGCCGCGCGCAGCGTTAAGCTTCGCCCAGATAATGTTTCAGGGTTAAGCGCAGTTCCGGGCTCATTTTGTCGAGGTTGTTGTACAGCCAGCGCAGATAGCCCGGATCTTTATCCGCAATATCCGATACCGCTCTCCCGCGGTATTTGCCGAAGGTAAACGTCGTCAGCAGCGCAGGGCGGCCGGTGATGGTTGCCATATCATCCGGCGTCCAGCCGGAGATATTCATAATGTCGATGAGCAGCGCGGCGGTGATATAGCAGTCATACAGGGCGCGGTGATGGTGCAGCCCTTCAGGGGTTCTGACGCTGAGCTTGCGGGATTTATACAGCGCCATATTGCTGTATTTGATCCCCGGCCAGAGGCGACGCGCCAGCTTCATGGTGCAAATCCACTCCCCGGGCATTTCGGGGAGTACCCGGCGGTCAAAGCTGGCGTTGTGGGCAACGTACCACGGGCTGCCGTAGTAGTGCGGGATAACGTCCTCTATCCAGGGTTTATCCGCCACCATTGATTCTGTAATGCGATGGATAGCCATGGCCTGTGGGCTAATAGGGCGATCGGGACGCACCAGATGGCTCATCGGGTTGACTATTTTTCCATCAACCACGTCGACCGAGGCCACTTCCACAATTCCGCCCTGAAGATCGCAAGTTTCGGTATCAATGACGCGCAGCATGAAAATCTCCTGAGCTTAAAACGCTTAGCCTAAAGGAATGATATCGCCTTGCCAACCCTGTCCGTTGCGCGTGCCGGTCAACAGAAGCTCACCTTTATCCGCCCGAACGATCAGCTGGCCTTTTTCATCCCATAACGCGCTGCCCGCGCTGGCATTCGCCATTAATACCGCGATGGCATACCTGTGCGCAAAGCGCTGCAGGGTGTTGATAGACTGTCGCCAGCGGTAATCCCTCACCGACTGGCAGCTGGTGAAGAGCGTTGCCTGCGGATCAAGATTCGGGGAATCGCCTTGCTCGTCCATGATAGTGAGCTGTTTATCCCCCGGCACCAGGCTGGCGCCGCTCCCCTGAGGGTAACGCAGAATGCGATCGCGAGAGGGGGCAAACAGCGCGAGGCCTTTCTGGCGCCGACCGTTTCGTTCAACGGGAAGCCCTGCAATGAGGGTAATGCGGTAAAAATGGGCGGCGTTTAGCAATGGCAGTAGCTGAGCGTCTCCGGGCGGGGGCGGTAGTGCCGTGGTGCCCGGGCCCGTTAATGAGAGTTCCGGGAAGACCAGCAAATCGCACCGATGTTGTGCTGCTTCGGCAATGAAGTGGAGATGGTGCGCAACGTGGTCATCTACGCTATGGTGCTGCCCGCCATACTGTGCTGCCGCTATATTCCAATGTGACATCGTGACTTCCTTATACACTGAGTCGCAGGGATTAAAGAATAATCCTAATTTAACCAGGGTTTTCTTATCCTGCCAGATTCCGCGTAAGGAAGTGTAACGAGTCGTTAAGCTTATTTAACTTTCGGCTCGTATGGTAAGCGGGAGAGGTTGACCGAGGCGAGACGGTGGGCGATTAACCTTTCGCGAAACCAGTCACGCAGGTGGGCGGGTTGTTCCCGTTCGACCACTTCAGCCACGATGGGCATGTTGTAACGCTCTTTAAAGGCGACGCCAGCGGCAGCGAGATCGACATTCACTTTATCCATCTCGTCCTGAGGAAGGGCGGCCAGATTGATCTTCATTACCTTCTCCTTATTTTGCGGCGGCAACGTTACCGCGATTGCGTGACGATGACAAGCAGAGCGGGATGATCCTCGACTCGTTTATTATACAGCGTTATTCTTTAGCATACAGGCATAACAAAAAGGAATGATTGTGATGGGTTTTTCCTCTTCCCGCGCGGTATGTACGCTGGTTTTTCTGGCCTCAACGATACTTTCGCCCTCTGTACTGGCGCATGCGCATCTTAAGCAGCAAAGCCCGGCAGCAGACAGCCAGGTGGCGGCACCGCAGGTGCTTACGCTGAATTTCTCCGAAGGCATTGAGCCCGGATTTAGCGGCGTCGTGGTGACGGATGCACACAAGCAGGTGATCAAAACCGGTACCGCAACGCGAGACGAAAAGAACAAGGCACAGCTGACCGTTCCGCTGGAACAGACGCTGGCGCCGGGGGCTTACCGGGTGGACTGGCATGTGGTCTCCGTCGACGGACATAAAACCACAGGCAGCTATCACTTCAGCGTGAAATAGCATGCTGGCACTGTTATACGTGGGGTTGCGCTTTATCCATTTTGCGGCGCTGATGCTCGTTTTTGGCAACGCGCTTTACAGCGTCTGGTTTGCGCCTTCCGGGCTGCACCGCCTGATGGCCCGGCGTTTCCAGCTCCAGCAGAGAGTGGCGTCCATTGTCAGCCTGGCCGCTGCGATCCTGATGTTCATGCTTCAGGGTGGCTTAATGGGCAACGGCTGGGGCGATGTACTTAACCCGCAAATTTGGCACAGCGTGCTGGGGACTCGGTTTGGCGGCGTCTGGCTGTGGCAAATCATCCTCGGCGCCATCACCGTTGCCGCCGCGTGGCTCGCGCCGCTGAAAGGCTCGCGGCTGCTGCTGCTCGCTATGGGACAGCTTATCCTTCTGGCAGGGGTAGGGCACGCGGCGATGAGCGACGGTCCGGTGGGGGCGATACAGCGTCTCAATCATGCTGTTCACCTGCTGTGTGCCGCAACCTGGGTGGGGGGATTGTTGCCGCTGCTGTTCTGCATGCGTCTGGCTAAAGGGCGCTGGCAGAACGCGGCCATCTATACCATGATGCGTTTCTCGCGGGTGGGGCATTATGCCGTGGCGGGCGTGCTGCTCACCGGCGTGGTGAATGCGCTGTTGATTATGGGCATCCATATTCCCTGGCAGTCTGGCTACGTGCAGTTTCTGTTGTTCAAATGTGCTCTCGTGGCGTTGATGGTGGCAATTGCGCTGGCAAATCGGTATTTTCTGGTGCCACGGTTCCGTCCAGATTCCGGGCGCGCACAACGGCTTTTTATCAGGATGACACAGGCAGAGGTGGTGCTGGGCGCGCTGGTTCTGGCAACGGTCAGCCTGTTCGCTACCTGGGAACCCTTCTGACAAGGTTAACTATTAAATGAAAAAGACAGTACTTTCACTCTTATTGCTGACCTGCGCGGGAAGCGCTCTGGCGGCACCGCAGGTTATCACCGTCAGCCGTTTTGAGGTGGGCAAAGACAAATGGGCCTTCAATCGCGAAGAGGTGATGCTGACCTGTCGTCCGGGGCATGCGTTATACGCAATCAACCCGAGTACGCTGGTGCAATATCCGTTAAATGATACCGCAGAGCAGCAGGTCGCCAGCGGCAAGAGCAGCGGTCAGCCAATCAGCGTGATTCAGATTGATGACCCGGCCCACCCGGGACAGAAGATGAGCCTGGCACCGTTTATCGAGCGCGCTGACAAGCTCTGCTGACGTTCAGGTTTCCAATAAAAAACCGCAGATGCTCGCGAAAGCACTGCGGTTTTTCACTTTTAATGATGCTCTGACGCTTTTTTTCAGTCCACTTTTGCTGTGGACTGGAAAACCTGGCGTCGTCATCTATTCTTAAAAGGCAAGGCGACTTAGCCTGCATTAATGCCAACTTTTAGCGCACGGCTCTCTCCCAAGAGCCATTTCCCTGGACCGAATACAGGAATCGTATTCGGTCTCTTTTTATCTATTTGTTTCTCAAGGTTTTTTTCGGTCTCAACACGAAATCCCCCGAAAATTACTCGAATATTCCATATCCTGTCTAAACCATAACATACTCTGCACCGCGTGCGTCCAGGTATTTTTTGGTCATTGTTAAATTTTTGTGGCCTAGTAAACGCTGAGCAAATTCTTCTCCGCGCTCCTTTTCATATAGCCTGCTCGCCAGACTCCTGATCTCATGGAAAGGCGGTGGGTTAGGTCCGAATTTTAACCCGGTCGAATCCCGTATCTCTGCGAAAGCCTGGGTGAGTCCGTCAGGAGTTAGCGGCCCCGGCTTTCTCCCCCCGCGGCGAACCGGCGAGTAAAGCAGGAAGTCGGAAGGGTTACTCACCCGGCATCGTTCAATGACATCCTGCAACACAAGCCCGGCGACGTCCAGCCTCAAATCAAGGGGGAGCGCCAGTTTGTGACCTGTTTTCTCCTGAGTAACGAAAAGCCTCCCGTCTTTAATGTCACTGAACCTGAACAGTGAGATATCCTCCCGCCGCTGGCCGGTGACCAGTGCCAGATCGCATGCGTTTGGCGCCCATTCAGAATGAGTTAACGCAGCCTGGCGGATGACCGTGAATTGTTCGAGCAGCAAGCGTTCTCGCTTAACTTTCGGTGTCGGCGTTCGCGTCGGTTCTGCCGGGTTCCTCTCGACATGCCCTTCCACAATCGCCTCCCTGAAGATGTCCATCAGCACAGACCTGAGCCCGGAAGCCATGCTCTTTTTATCGCAGAGAATGTAAGCTTCAAGGAATGAGGCGATGTCCTTTGTCGTGACAGAAGCGAGGGGAATTTTGCCGAACTCTTCCTTAATGGTGGCGATCTGGTTTCGCCTGACCTTCATCGTGTTTGGTTTCAGCTCACGCCGTTCGAGAATTACCTCGTAACGCTCCAGCCATGCGGCCACGGTGAAAGTGGGCACGTCTTTTATGCGATCCAAGAGAGAAGAGGGAAGGTAATTCTGGTCGATGTAGTTGTTGGCCTCAATGGCCTGGGCAACAGCATCCTTGCGATCAATCCGGCCAAGAGAAATCTCCTGCCCGGTCACCGGATTGCGCCAGCTGTAAAGTCTGTCTCTTTTACGATAGGTCAGGTTACGGGGCAGGTTAGCGTCGTAACGTACTGGCCTTTTCGCCATGAGTCAGTCTCTCCAGTAAGGTGCCGCCGGACGGCAGTTTGGTGTGTTTCGGTTTAGCGCGCAGATTCTTCTTGCGCGGATCCACGTAGATAGCGTCAGGCTGAACTTTATATTCCTTTCCGTGCAGCTCAGGCGCGGGATAAATTCGCCCCTCCCGCGTCCATCGTCGCAGAGTAGAAAGGGATGGGGGAGTCGTGTAGACCTCAGCAGCCCATTCCTGCAAGTTGAGAAGCTTAGCCATGAGAACTCCTTAGCCGCCAGGCATTATAAGCGAGGCCGCGTTGACGTGTTGATTAATCGAAATCAGGTAAAAATAAGCCCGACGCGGGCCGGGCAAAAGGGAAAACGGAGCAGTGCTTTCGCACCCAATAGCCAGTTATGAACTGGCTATTGGGTGCGTCAAAGTAAAAAACACGATAAGTCGTTAAAACTATTAGGGCTTTCACAGTTATGTTCGCTGTCGTCATTACATAATTTGTAATATCAGCAGTTTGGAACTAGTAGCCACTTCCAGAATCTGTCAGCGCTTTACCGGCGACCATACTTAGTCTGGAATTGAAAGCGTTTTGTGATGTCTAGCGATCTTTATAAAGATCCTGTTCATGCCTCCATCAATTAATCTGGCTACCTGATAAGTGGGTATGATAATATTGTGGAAAGGATAATTGATTTTGTGATAAAGGGAGGATGGTAAT
The DNA here is from genome assembly GCF_041399405.1 of Enterobacter sp. KB-280D8. Taxonomy (NCBI): domain Bacteria; kingdom Pseudomonadati; phylum Pseudomonadota; class Gammaproteobacteria; order Enterobacterales; family Enterobacteriaceae; genus Enterobacter; species Enterobacter sp. KB-280D8. Next base: position 1,024,115 of record NZ_JBGKEC010000001.1, on the reverse strand, counting down.
GAAAAAATACCTTGCTGACTTTTTTTTATGCATATGTTTCTACATACTTGTATTTGTGCTGGTTCTTGCAAGCTCAAACCTTAATTTAAAGGAAAGCCTAATATTGATTGCATATTGTACATTAAGCAGTTTGTTTTTCCCTTTCGTTGCGAATTTTTTTCGTGGGTTTAAAAAGGGTGAGATTCCTCTTCAGTATTGGAATAACGGTGTTTTCACATTGTGCTTAGTTTTGTCATTACCTTTGGGGCTCTTTTTGGTGTTATACAAAATGAGCAAGAGATAAATTATCTCTTGCTCTACGTATTTAAAGGCTAAGGATGAATTTATTTAAATCCTCAAGCGCTTTATCTGTAATCAAAGCAGCTGTTATAGCGAGGATTGCCGAAAACCCTATAATTCCGATTGGAGTTGTTGCTATTACGGCATATGCAGTAACAACTAATAAAGATGCAATTTTTGTTGCTGCAATCTTTTCACCAGAAATGATCGCATCGTTCCAGTTTCCTGTTCGAAAACCTTTTACGATCCCATTCACAAAAGCTCCCCAAGCTATTGCTTCGCCAACTACACCGAACATTTTACTCATTTTCTGTAACTGTGCAGCCATAGTGGCTTTGTCTAATGACTCTAGGGCTTTTGCAATTGCGTTTCGGTCAGCAACGCTGAATTTTTTGTTAAGGTTACCTTTGTATTTATCATATGCAGCTATCGCTTCTGATGCATTTCGTAATTTTTTACCTTTTGCCATTGCCTCTAGCGCTTTAGCCTCCTTTGTTAGTTTATCCCCAAATTTTTCTGTTAATGCTTTATAAAAATCGGAAGCTATGCTGATAGCATTAGTTGGAAAAGAACTGAACAAATCCTGTGCGCTTTGTGAAGCTTTTTGCTTTCTCTCAGGATCTGATTTAGCAAAATCAAGCTCCGGGAACATTTCTCCTGGTGTCTTATTATTTGTTTTTGCCACCGCTACCTTGAGATTTTCAGCTTTTGTGTATGGACGATCAGCTATTTTAGTAGTTGAGATTACTGTTCCTTGCTCGTTTAATTTGACCGCGTATCTAAAGCCTTCAACATAAACATCAAAAGTTCTAATGTTCGGGGGCAATGTTTTCCAAGATGTTTCAGCTTCTTTTTTTGCCTTGGCCTGTCGTTCTGGTTCTCCTTTAGAAAAATCAAGTTCTGGATATAAATCACTTGGTTTTTTATTCTGTGATTTTGCTACTGCAACTTTCAAATTTTCAGCTTTTGTATATGGGCGGGGTGCTGTTTGCGTAACTGAAGTAGCTTTACCGAATTGATCTAACTTCACTTTATATTTGAATTGATCAACTGTCGTATCGAATTCGTCCGGTAATTTTCTCCAATCCCCTGGTTTGATACTCCATCCTCCTGGAGCAACAGAATCGTTTGAACTTGTTGATCCGCTACTATTGCTTCCTTTGCCCGCAGAGGTTAATACACCTGAAAATCCGCCCACGGTGTTAGAAGTTCGACTGCCAGTTTCAGAAGAAACAGTGTTATTCTGTCCCTGTATATTCGCTGTATAACCCCCAGATCCGTCACTTTTAATATTTGAGACTTGCGATGCTGTAATTTGTGTTCCACCGTAACTATTAAATTGAGAAGCAATATCGGCAGGTGAAGGTGCTCGCATACCTCCACTACTGCCTCCAATACTTCCGGAGCTGTCTCCACCGCTGTGAACACCATCTGACCAACTTCCACCGAAACCAGTCCAAGCCATATTTATATCCCTTATAAGTTTGTGGTTAAATCAATTAAAAACTATATCAACTGTATTTTTTAGTCAAGCCTGTATATTTCTCTCCTTGCGCTTATGTAGCATGTTTATATCTAAAATGTGATGGTAGTTGTTGATATGTGATTTCGAAAGTATGAGGTAATTATAAATTAAAAGCTGTCCAAAGGTGTTGCTGCCGAATATGTATCTAATCATATTGAGATTGGCTTATTCTAAGACTGCCGAAGATAATTGCAGTTGCGGAATTATCGGAGAACATTCAAAAAGTATGCTCCCCTACTGGTTCTGTACATCAACTAAAAATGTTAATACTAGACATAATTACTGCTAACGGAACTGTCGGTTAATTCGGCTGAATGTGAACGCCAGTAATAAAAAAGGCCGCGACAGCGACCTGGTGATTAGTGCCTTGATACTGGCGTTTTCTGTTTCTGGCGTCATGCGGCCTCCCGACAGGCGAGAAGTTTCGCCCCGAAAGCCATCAGCTCGTCCCGGTCCACAGTTGCGAAGTGGCAGTGTGTGCGCGGGTACGGTCGCCAGATGATGAGCATTGAGCCCTTGTTGTTTCCGCTGACGGGCTTACCGGTGATCGGGTTGATAAATGCCAGCCGCCCGGCGGTGATGAATCGAACCTCGCTGGCGGTCTGGATAGCTTCCTTGAACCATCCAACCGAAGTATCTGCCGGCACCAGCATTACTGTGCCGATCTGATTTGCGCTCTCGGCTGCGGCCTTCTTCACGAATGGCGTGATATCGCTGTATGGCGGGTTCAGCCAGACGTAGCCCGGAATGCTCAGGTAATCAGCCCAGGGCGTTTCCAGCGTGTTCTGCTCGGCGGTGATGAACTTCCGGCACAGCGCGTTATGCTGCGCTGCGGCGGCATCAAGCTGGAAGCAGAATTCAGCATTAAGGGCAGCGAAGAGGGCTGGTGGAGTGCGCCAGAGGTCTCGCTGATCCGCTGGTGTTTTTGTTTCGTATACGTAATCCATCTTCACCTCACTATGAATTTTTGAGGATGGAGAATGCTGTTGCTGCCACTCGAGGAACCTGTCCATTGCCAAGGGCTTTAATTCGGTCCACCCTATGGGCCAGCCCATGAACCACTCGACCCATTCCGGGTTCAGTTGTCCATCTTGGTGTGGCTGCGACCCATCCGGCAACGGACGCATCTTTATCGCACTCGGCAAGTCTGGAGTTCTGCGCAGCCGTTCGCTTGGACAGTCGCCGCGGATCGTTGCCTTCGCTGTAGGCCACAATCCACATCCTGTCTCTTTCATGGGGCGCTCCGCAGTTCGATGCTGAAAGACGAAACCACTCGCAGCCATACCCCATTTCGGCAAGGTCACCGATGACCAAGGCAAGACCTTTAACTCTGAGTCGCGGAGAGTTTTCCACGCAGACGAATGCAGGTCGTACTTCACTGACGATTCTAGCCATTTCTGTCCACAGTCCGGAGCGGCGTCCGTTGATGCCTGCGCCATTACCATTTGCGCTAATGTCCTGGCAGGGAAACCCGCCAGAAATGACGTCAACAATTCCTCGCCATGGCTTTCCGTCAAAACTGCACACATCAGACCAAATCGGGAAAGGTCGGAGAATTCCATCGTTTTGTCGTTGCGCGAGAACTTGTGCTGCGTAGGCATCACGTTCAACTGCGCAAACTGTCCGCCAGCCAAGGAGGTACCCTCCGAGTATTCCTCCGCCAGCGCCTGCGAAAAGAGCCAGCTCATTCATGCATCCTCCCGCTCCGGATCGTTAATATCCCAGCCATTACGCTCAATATTGGTTTGCAGCCGCTTATCTCCGACCTCTTCAATGTTGCGGCCGGTAATCTCTGCGACTTCAGCGTTTGAGTGTCGCCACAGAAGCGCCAGCTCTTCGAGTGACCATGCTTTCATAGCACTGACTCCATTTCGTCGATGTAGAGGCCCTGAGCAATCAGTCGGCTACGGCGGGCGGCACGCGCTATGCATTCCTGCCGTCTGCCTTCTTGCGATTGCTCAATGGCGCGCCGGGTGAACAGGCGCGATTTACCCTGAGGTGTTACGACCTTTGGCTTTGTGACCAGGTCGAAAGTCCGGTCGCAGATGCCGTCCTCGTTGATCCATTTTTCCGACTTAACTATCTGAGCTATCTGTCCGGAGCCGCGGGTAATGCCGTTGGCGACCCGGTTAAATTCGATGAGCGTTACGCCAAACTTCTTAGCGATTTCGCTGCCGGTTACCGGGCGGCCGCGCGTCTGAATCATCCAGATAACGCGTTCACGGAGGCCGGAGAATTGCCCGGTGCGCCCGGGCCTGCGGTAGAAGGGTGTGCGTTTCATTTCCACTGCTCCCCGAACGTGAAGCCGATTTCCGCCAGCGCTTCGTCCATCTTCTCGATGAACTCCGGCACCATTTCATTGAAATCGGTCATGTATTGCGGATCCCGCTCAACGACGACGTGGTGAATACCTTCGCGTTTCATGCGCGGGTCGTAGTTGGCAAAGAACCAGGCTTCTTTCCCGGTCACCCACATGCTGTACTGCACCTGGGCCATATACGCAGACTTGATGGCTTCGAAACCGCCAAGGCGGAATTTCATGAAGTCGCGAGAGGTGAAAGGGCATTTAAGCTCAAGGCCGAATCCGTTACTGCACAGGCCGTCAGGGGAGCACGCAGTGCGCATGCTCTCGTCACGGAACAGGATCGGAGACTCCGTGACTTTCACGTCTGTGGTGAACTCGAAAAGGGTGCGGGCGTCTTCCTCGTACTGCTTACCCCAGGCCAGAGCCTTGGCGTTAACCTCTGGCGCTACGCCGGTGCATACCTCGGCGAGTAGGGTATGGAAGTAGGACATTTTCATGTCTGTCCACTTCTTCCCAGATCTGGGCTTGGAAATGACGTTGTGAACTTCAGATGCGGTGATAACGCCGAGGCGCAGCCGGTGCCACGCCTCGTCGCCCTGCTGGATAGTGGTTACGTCAATGCCGGTCCGGGCCAGGATAATTTCTGGTGTCATGCCGCCGCCTTAGCCCTTTTCTGAAGGAAGCCAAACCCTTTCTGTGCCTCTTCTTCAGTGAGTTCTGACGCCTCAAGAATTTGCCGTTTGAAGATGTCGCTGCACAGTGGGAGGAAGTCTTTCTCCCAGTCTTTATCTAGGGTCGTTAAGAGATCGGTGATCGCCTGAAGCGTTTCTTCGCTTGCTGCTGGTGGAAGCGCTTCTGTGGTGCTGCGCGGCGTGACGTCACGCATATCTACATCCAGTGATTTGCCTTCCATTTCTTCGGCGGTAGGCTGCTGTCCAATCTCAGGCCATGCCTTACGCAACGCCTGTGCTTCTGCGCATTTCGCCAGCTGGCCATACGGGCGCTTTTTCCACATCGCGTTCGGCGCCGTCGTGTCGCGGCCGCCGGTGGCGTAGTTTTCAATCCAATATTCTTTGGCGCTGAACTCGACGATCTCGCCGCTGGGCATGCGCTTGTAGACGGTGTATTTGCACCACTGAGGGAAGGTCACCTCGACACCTGTAAGCGTCTGAGTTACATCGGGCCCGAACTCAGGCTCACGGGCCCCGGCATAATCGCCTGAACGGTCTGCCTGAATGCGGTAAAGCCCGATGCCCGGCATGACGACGTCGCGCCATTCACTTTTACCTGTTCTCGAGTCTTTGACGCTCATCGGCACGAGGTGGACAGGCTTCAGTAGTGGATCCAGTTGGCGGGCTCGGCAGTAATCGAGCGCCATCATTACCGATTCGTCTTTGGCGCCGGGATAGATGCTGTTCTTCAGCGCGCTCCAGGTAGCGACGTCGATACCTTTTTCCGCCAGCGCACTCGCCGTGATTGTTAATTCGTTTGCCATCGTTAATCCCCTCAAAAATTAAAACGGGCAGCCGGTACGGTGTTCCCAGTCGTATTCCGCCTGGGCGTAAGCAACTGCCGAAATGAAATCGTTGTACGCCTCGCCAGCTTTATCGCTGCGAAGTCCTTCGTATGGACTGGAGTCAATCGGGACCGTGAAGTGGAAGAGGCCGGACGGCTCTTTTGGCATCATGTTGATAATTTGCTGCGCCCGGTCGTCGATCCACTTCTCTTTCTCGTCGGTGAGCTGCTGCTCAACCCACCGCCGATCTTCGATGCGGTCGTAAGTGAGGTATGCGTTCATGGTTGCCTCAATATTTGATGTGCGCGTCCTGCACTTTGCCGCCAGCGAGCGCCAGCATTGCTTTCTGCGCGAATTCTTCTGGGATGCCCTGATCTATAAGGTCGGCGATGACGCGACGGTTGACGGTGCGACGGTGCTCTTTGTCTGCGGTGCGGCGCGCTTCTTCTTCCGCTTTACGCTGCTCTTCAGCCAGACGAGCGGCTTCTGCCTCTTCCAGGCGGCGGCGCTCGGCGGCAACGGCTTCTTCTTTTTCACGTCGTGCACGCTCTTCCGCTTCCTTCTTCTCACGTGCTGCACGCTGCTCCGTTTCAATGCGCTGGCGCTCCGCAGCTTCAGCACGCGCTTTCTCTTCAGCTTCACGGCGCGCTGCGGCTTCAATCTCTGCTTTGTGCATCGCTTCGGCATCGCGGCGAGCTTGTTCTGCCGCTTCGCGCTTAATGCGTTCTTCGTGATCACGCTGAGCCTGTTCCGCCAGGCGGCGCTGCTCTTCGCGTTCACGGTCGAAATCCTTGTTCATCAGCAGAGCCATTTCGTGGTCTGCTTCGAACTGAATCGCGCGCTGCAAATCGATGTTCTCGTTCATCACTAGCGCTTCAGCGTGCAGCGCGTTCATGGCTTCTTCAGCCTTGATACGCTCCTGCTCGGCTTCCCATTCGGTGAGTGGTTTGCGCACTTCATCTTTCAGCGCGTCCAGGCGCTCACGCACAATGCGGCGGCTTTCGTCGATCTGCTTCGGCAGGGCTTTAAGCTCTGCAACCAGATCCTTGCCGGCGTTGTCGATGTAGGTTTTGGAACGGGCAACCTTATGCGCCATGGATGCGATAACGTCGCGGCCTTTACGGGTCGACACATCCGGCACCAGGCTGCGAGCTTCTTTCTCGATCGCCTCAATAATCGGGTCGAGCTGCTCTTTGGTGGTGAATACCGCCATTGCGTTCTGTTTCTCAATGACGACTAAGTCCGTTACTTCGCTCATTGTTTCTCCTGAAATTTGGATGTGCAGATCCCGCCCGCGTAATGCCAGGACGATCGGTTGAATAGTGTGGTTACTGCTGCGCGATGGATTTCGCCGGGAACTCGCCGTTGCGGAGGATGCTTTCTACCGGCCAGCATTCTGCTGTTACTTTCTGCTCTGTTGCTGCCTGGCTGCATTCCTGCTGGCTGTCGTAAACGTCGAGAATGACGTCCTGGTAATCACCGTTGGTCATTGCCACAGTCAGGACGAGTGCGAATAAAGTTTCCATCAGTGAAGAGTCCTCCCGATGGCGACGGCGTAAAGACGCTTTGCTTCTTCCCACGCCGGAGCATTGCGATGGAGTACCGCGAACGACGCGAGCCGTTGGGCCTCTCTGATCTGCTGCTGGTTTACCATGATTTCCTCTTGGCCTTATCGCGGCGAACGGAACGGTTAATACAAGACTTCAACGCATTTTTCTGTGTTTCAATGGGCGGTGGATGGCCGCCGGTTGTCATAACTAAGCCGCCTCGGTGAAGCGACTGAGGTATGAAAAAAGCCGCTGGTTAGGCGGCTTGATATCTGCGAATGAAAAGGACCGGGCATCGCGTAATTCCGTCTACCTTTTCCCATTTCAAAAGTGGAAGGCGAAAAACCTCAAACGTAACCTTTCCAACATAATCGTTCTGAAAATCCTTTATTCCCACAGCCCATACCTTTTCGAATCTGCGCTCGATGCAAAAAGCTGACGACCAACCGAATTTTGAGCCTGCACTAATAGCTTCTTTTTTGGTACGAAACGTGGGAATTATGGAAACAACCTCATCAACCTTAATGCTAAGGCGATGATTTTCCTTGAAACTTATGTAGGTAGATGCCATCGCCTTACCCTCTGTCGTTACCCGCTGATGCGGGAGAAATGCTTTGGTGGTGAGTTGCCGGCATTACGACTGCCACTATGTGGGAGTATCCGGCCGCCTTCGCGTCATCCTAAAACTCACCCCAAAACATTCCTTATATTGGTCAGCGCCAACTCCCTGCCAGTGTTGCCCGTTCTCACGCCGTTCTCGCTCTCGCGCGGGGATACTCTCTCACCGACCGGATCGCACCCGGTGATACAGCACGTTTACGTGTAGGGGTCTTAACAGGTCATTGACGCTGTAAATCTGCATGTTGTTAAAAAGCAGGCGACTTGCTGTCCGCCGCTGGCTAACTTCGCTCAGCTGTCGATGTTTCGTTTCGATGGATTGAATATACAAAACGTATTCTTGCCATGCAATACGAAATGTATACTTAAAGGGTGGGTTTGTGATAACAAATTGTATTGTAAGGTGATTTATTTTTGTGCTTTGGTGCTAGTAACCAAAAACGAAGGAGCGAGGATTCATCCTGCACTCACGTATTTATGAGGTGGAGGTTAAATTGGAGCTGGAAATGGGAAGTGAAGGGCGGTACTGCGCCACCGCCAGAAGGTGGTGGCGTGGGGCTTTACTGAATGGCGGGGTGTTTAGTTTGTTGGTGGCTGGCAATAGGCGGTAGATACAAGATTGTACTGATTATTTTCAATTTTTACCTGGTTTCGCCCAAAATCTCCAGCCGCAGAGCTTGTCATTACCGGCTGCTTAGAAGGCTTGATTGTCACAACTTTGTTTTTTTCAATGTATACGAACCTTGCGCCAATTTTGCTGAGGTGTGTTTTCCCAGAAACTACACCGCAGACAGCTTTTCCACTTTCTGATTCAACAACTTTTACGTCACTAAAGGTGAGGCCGTTTGCAACTGCAAAGGTGTTATCACAAGTGGCTATGGCTAAGGGTTTCTTAGACTCATCAGCAGCAGCTACCCTCATAAAATCTGCGCACTTGTTTGTAGCATCACGGGACTTCAGGTTAGCAATAACGGCGGTTTTTGCGTTATCAACCAAAGCCTGGTCCTGAGCATAAAGAGATGTCGAGCAAAGCAGTAGCGATAACAAAATTGAGTTTTTCATAAGCATCCTTACTGTTTACGTTTAAATAAGTCTTAGCTTTGTTTCCACAGCTACGCCAATGATCCTGCAGTTTCCGTTAATAGGCACCAATGGCCATTGAGGATTTAGGCCCTTCAAATATTTTTGGCCGCCATCGATAACTAACTTTTTGAAAGTTGCTTCGTTCGATTCAGACAGCTTAGCAATTACCAGGCTACCATTGACTGCGTCTCTTCCGGTGTCGAAAAGTACATAGGTTCCTTCAGGAATACTCAACCCAGTAGGAGCAGTCATTGACTCACCCTCAACGAGCAACCAGAACGCGTCACCCTGGATGTGAGCATTTGACTCAAGCCAGAGATCTATATCTTTTAGGGTGTAGGGCTCAACCGCTTCGCACCATGAACCAGCCTGAACGCTACTGATTACTGGGTATTTTTTCCCAGGAATATAGGAACCAGCGTACTCAACATCACCCTTAAGTGTGTCATCAATGATCAAGCCGCCTGCTCCTACGGAAAAGTTCTTTTTGCCAAGGAACTGCAATATTTTTGCGATCTCGGAAAGGCTTGGCTCACGTCGAGCGTTCAGCCAATGACTTACCGCACCTTTAGTAATGCCGAGGTGCTCCGCCAGCTGTTCCTGATTGATGCCCTGACTTTTCATCAGGGTCTTAGCTAAGTCGTACCATTTCATAGTCATACCCGAATGATACAAGTTGTATATATTTGCGCGAGCCACAATTCGTATATTTTACTTGCGAACAAAGAATACAAAACGTATATTTAAGTTGTTTAAAGGAGACCCGACATGAACAACATCCGAAAAATCCGCAGAAACATCGGCTTGACTCAGCGCCAGATGGCGGAAGAGCTGAACCTGACGACAGGCGCGGTATGCCATTACGAAAAGAATAAACGCAGCTTAAGCCTGGAGCAGTGCCGGGCGATTGTTGCGGCTCTGAATAAGCATGGCGCCTCTGTTAGCGTCGATGACGTTTTTCCACCAATCAACAGCAACGCCGCCTAACCGGCGGCCCTAACCACGAAAGGGAAAGCAATGCATTCACTTGCGTATCAACACAATACCGGAATACACCCGGGAGCGATGATAAACCGCGCTCAACCTAAGGCGGCGCCAGACCATGAAAAGATCCGCGATGCGGTCCGGGCATGGTCGTCGGCGCTGGACAATCAGGACGTGGTGTCAGCGCTGATCATCAACGAATACCGGGAGCAGGGCGGGACCGCCATAAGCTTCCCGGAAGACATCAGCCGGGCGCGCCAGAAACTGTTTCGCTTCCTGGATAACCGTTTCGACTCCGAACAGTACCGCGAGAACGTGCGCCAGCTGACGCCCGCAATCATGGCCGTTCTGCCTCTGGAGTACCGCCATCGACTTCTTCCTGAGGACAGTTTCATGTCCCGCTTAGCTCGACTTGAGAAGGAAACGAGCGAGGCGAAAGTGGCCGTTGCGATGAACGCCCCGCGTCACCAGAAGCTCAAGGAACTCAGTGAGGGGATTGTAGAGATGTTCCGTGTCGACCCGGACCTGACCGCGCCGCTGATGGCTATGGTCACTTCGATGCTGGGGGTCATGTGAGAACTACAGAAATGGCGAAAGCCGGTCTGCGCAAACAGAACCGACTTTCTGGTGCAACAAACGTCAGTCAATTGCGAGGTCATTATGACAAACGCTAATCCAAAACGCCAGGCGCAGGAGGTTTAACTGTGTCGAACGTCGCTTACGCAAATTTCGCGGCGCACTCAGCCGCAAGGAGCAACAGGATGGAGAACCAGAAGTCTGGTTACGTCCCGTTGTACCGGAGCATCAAGAAGAAGTCCTGGGCTAAGGATGTATTCCTGCGCGCGCTGTGGGAGAACCTGCTCATTGACGCAGCCAGACAGCCATACACGGCATTCTTCAAGGGCAAGCAATGGCCTCTGCAACCCGGTCAACTGGTCGTCACTGCTGCAGATCTTGGCCTTCAGTTGTGTGACCGTCAGGGCAACCCGACAAGCCGCGACGCAGTGGAGAGAATGCTGTCAGTTTTCGTCCGCGAAGGGATGATTTCCATCGAGGGAGAGAAGCGAAAAGGCAGGGTGATCACCATCACAAATTACGTCGAGTATGCTCAAAAAATGGACGATTTGCCCGCACATAAAGCCGCATATGCAGGCGCACATGAAGAAGCCAGTAACGGCGCGGGTTCAGGTGGGTATGCCGCACATAAGGCCGCACAATTCCCCGCACATCATGAACAAGAAGGTAATAACAAGAATATAAATAACTCTACGTCCGAGAATTCTGGCGAATCCTCTGACGCACGTCTGAAGAAATTTTTATCAGCTCATCCTGACGCTGAGGTCTACACGCCATCCGGTGCGAAGTGGGGATCGGCTGAAGACCTAAAAACCGCCCAGTGGATTTCCACCAGGGTGAAGCTGATTAACCCAACCTGCAAAGCCCCGGACATGACCTCCTGGTCTAACACCGTTCGCCTGATGCGCCAGATAGACAACCGGTCGCACCAGGACATCTGCGCGCTGTACGACTGGGCCAGCAAACACCACTTCTGGCAGACCAACATCCTGAGCCCGGAAAGCCTACGCAAGCAGTGGGACAAGCTGACGATGCAACGCAACGCTGGTGGTGAGCAACGCGCCGCTAAGCAAGGCCTCGACTTCAACAACACTGACTGGATCTATGGGGTGATGCCATGAAATCTCTTGCAGAGCAGTTACGTAATCACGACCGCGAGCAGATGAGCCGCATAGCCCACAACTTGCCTGAACAGTACGAAGAGCGCCCACGGCTTGAGCAACTGGCACTGATATTCAACAACCTGTTCAACGAGCTGCGTGTTGCATTCCCGGCGAGCATGGCAAACTTCCGCACCCAGGGTGACGTGAACGAATTCCGACGTCAGTGGCTCATGGCGTTCCAGGAGAACGGTATTTACTCCATGGACCAGGTTGAGGCCGGCATGCGTGTGGCGCGTAGCCAGGAGCGACCATTCCTGCCATCGCCGGGCCAGTTCGTCGCATGGTGCAAACAGAGTGGCGGCGCGCTGGGCATCACCGTTGAGCAGGTGATTGCCGAATACTGGGACTGGCGTAACCGTTCGTTCGAATTCACTTCCAGCGAGCAATTCCCCTGGTCGCAGCCGGTCATGTACCACATCTGCGTGGAACTTCGTCACCGCAGCACAGAGCGCCAGTTAACGCATGGAGAGCTGGCGCGCGAGGCGAGTGATCTGCTGGACATGTGGGAGAAGCGCGTCATCGCAGGTAAGCCAGTTCCGCCGGTGCGCCGGGCGATTGCAGCACCGGTTGCCGAACACGGACCTACGCCGATCCAACTGCTCCAGGCGAAGTACAACCGCAACAAGTCGAACGGGATGGTGTGACATGACCATAACAATCCGTGAGCAGGTGCTGGCAGCACTGCGAAATAACCCGGGACTGAACAACGCCAAGCTGGCAGCGCTTATCGGCATGGACACCAAAAAGATATCCGGGACGGTGAGCACGCTGCTGGCCGATGGGCTGATCAGCTGCGAAGGCAAGTACGGCCAGCGCCTGTACAGCCTGACCAGCTACGGCATGCGCTTCGCCCCTGACACGATACCGGGCATGAAGCAGGGCAAGTCGAAGTTAATTCAGCGGACAGGTACAAACGTGATCTGCCAGGAGTGCCGCAACAGCGCGGCGATGAGAAGGGTATTGATGGTTTGGGGGAGGGTAGGGGTATGAGAATTAAAAATTTGGTCGAAATGATAAAGCACAACGGTCTTCTGGCTTCAATGGCTCAGCTTGAAAAGCTCTATCAGGTTGCGATCGAGAACGAGCAGAAGCTTTCCGAATTTGAAGCCAGATGCGCGGCGCTGGCTGCGGAGAATGCGGGGCTGAAGGCAGCAATTGAGACCCATAAGCATGGTTTCGTCCGTTGTAATTGCTGTGGCGATGAACTTATGTGCCATACCGACGATGTTTGTCGCGCACTGGATGACACCCCGGCCACCGACGCTTTCCTGGCTGAAGTGAGGGCTCAGGGTGTGGAGATGCTAAACACTCAATTCAAGAAGTGTACTGGAATGCTGTATGCAGATAGCGTCGTATCTACTGCCGAACACTTCGCCGCCCAGCTTCGCAAAGGAGTGCAGTCATGAGCATGAAAACTGATATCAATGAACTCCCGCCTAACATTAGCTGTGGCGTCCGCCGGCGCTGGCACGCTCAACGTGGGCAACGAAATGGTCGTGGCGGGAGATATCAGCGCCTGCCGTCACGACAGAATTTAAGAAAATGGATTGCAAAGCGCTTGATTGCAGAAGTTTTAGCGGAGGCCGCCCAATGAGCAACATCGACAAACGCGCTCTTAGGGCTTCGGCGCGGTCTGCCAGCGCAGGTGAATGGATTAATGAAACTAGTGATGGTTGGGGAGCAATTTGCAGTTCAGATGATCAGGCGAACGGCGGTTTCATCATTGCTCATTTTGTGGGGCCAGATGGTCAAGCTAACCGTGAATTCGTTAAGGCTGCAAACCCCGCCGCCGTGCTGACACTGCTGGATGAGCTGGAAGCTAAAGACAAGCAGATTGCAGATTTGAAAGAGGCATTCAGCATTGGATTGTCTGCTGCTGGCATCGACGTCCCCGCAGCAGCCAGTAAAGGAGAGTGAGCATGGCTAAATTTACAGACGTACACGACCTGTTAACTGCTTATCAAAAACAGGCCCGAAAAGTACCGCCTAAGGGAGTTTACGCATCAAAGCAGCGACAACAGGAAGTCCAGGCGGCGCACACGAGAAAGGTAATGCGCCAGCGTAAGCGCTCTGTTGGGAAGTCTAACAAACTGGGATTTCGTCGCCGGGCAGAAACTACCGCGGCGCTGATTTGCGAAATGAATTTTTGGGCGCTGGTGTGCCGTTCAAACCGTAAGAATTCCATCCAGGGTGAGGACTAACCCATGAGCACTATTACCAAAGAACGCGCACAACAAATTTTCCTCGGCAACGGTCCTGAGCCAACCGCATCAGAAGAAAGGGAGCTGGCGCGTATCGCGCTGGCATCGCTCCAAGCGGAGGCTGTGCATCAGGTGTTAACCAGCGACGCCTGGGTTGACCTGAGTAAAGGGGCGATGGAGTCGCAGGGGCGAGTTGGCGCTACTGTTCGCACTCTCTACACCGCCCCTCCAGCGACGGTATCTGTGCCTGACCGCTCTATGTTTGAAAAATGGTGGGAATCTGAGCACGGCTCGCCTCTCGATAGCTGGGATTCATTACGGACGACTGACGGTTATTGTGATGATGGGATTGATGGTCAGTTCGAAGCCTGGAACGCCTGCCGCGCCGCCATGCTTCAGGGTGCCGACAACGAGCAACAGCGCAAAGCCAAAATCCACGATGCACTCTGCGAAAAGTACAACGTCGAGTCACTTGCTGATTTTGTCGACTGGCAAAGGAATCACATTGCTGAACTTGAAGCTGCACCTCCGGCTCCGGTAGGTGAAGGCGAGACCGCAATAATGCCGGATTATCCAGGGTACGCACTGACGCAGCGTGAGTGCTTCCAGGCTGGCAAGAAGGCTGGGCTGGCTGAGGCTGGCAACTCTCCGGTGATTCCGGATGGCTGGGTGCTAGTGCCGGTTGAGCCGTCAGAAGACATGATCATCCATGGTTTCGAGTCTGAACCAGATGAAAGCTTTAGTGATGACAAGGAGTGGGAAGCATACGAAGCCATGAGTGGATGTCAGCAAGCGGCGCACAGGGCGAAGTTGTGCTGGGCGGCTATGATTGCGGCAGCACCGAAGTTAAAACATGATCTCACTTGAGTATTTTTATTTCTAGTCTCGGTATTATAGGGTGTTTTCTCATTTAGAGAACACCCTCAATTTATATAAAAATCAAAGGAATAAACACAATTATGCCACAGCAGAGATCGACCTCGTTGAGGACTATTCCTCTCGATTTAGAGGTCAAACAAGAAGCGGTAATTAATGGTATTGAGATGGGGGTTCTTGATAACGGAATTCCATATCTCACACAGAGCGGGCTTGCCAACGTCTGTGGCGTTCAGCGATTAAGGATTAAAGAAATCACTGACGAGTGGGCGCAGTCAGTCGAGCATGGTGTTTTCCGAAAAGGCAGGATGACATTTATTGGTACATACCTTCTGAATGAAGGATTTACTGATGAAAAGTTATACATTCCGATCATTCGCAATGGTGTTGAATACCATGCTTATCCAGATGTCGTCTGCATGGCAATCTTGGAATACTATGCATTCGAGGCCAAGCAGGCTGAAAGTGAAACTGCTGTAAGATCATATCGTGAACTGGCGAAAAAAGGCCTTAAAGCATTCATCTATGAGGCTCTAAAATATCAACCTGAGGATCCATGGCGCCATTATCACGACAGGGTTTCGCTCCTTAAAGATAAAGGCTCAATCCCAGACGGCTACTTCATCATCTTTAATGAAATTGCAGGTATGATGGTCGATCTCATCAACGCTGGCTTGGCTATAAATCAACACACGGTTCCTGATGGAAGCGTCGGAAGTTGCTGGGCTCGCCATTGGAACAGCCAAGAGTTGGGGCGTGAATTTGGCGAACGTGTAGATTGCGAGCATTATTACCCAGAGGATTTCCTCCAGGCTCGGTCTAATCCACAAATAATTAATGCTTATCCTGACGGGGCCCTATCCGAATTTCGTCGATGGTTCAAACATCAGTATCTTACAACTAAATTCCCCCCATATATTCTTAAAAAGTCAAATGTACTCCCTGGGGGAAGAGAGGACGCCACTCGCTTGATCGAGGCGTTCAAGGTGGCAGGCATTGAAGGTAAATAACTACATGGCAGGAGAGTAATAATGCAGGATTACATCGTTTTTGGGCACGGATATGACGGTGAAGTTAGGCAGTTTGATAACGACCTTGAGTTTGTCCGCGTTGTATCAAAACCAGTAATGATGAAGGCAGGTGACGCCATTCCGCCGGGTGCTAATCTCCAATTTTTCAATCTTCCGGTTAGCGTGATTCAGTGCGACCAGCACTATTACAACGTAGCGTCAGATAGACAGGTTTCTGAAGACGAGCTAAGGCTAGCAATCATGCAGGAAAATCCTTTACCTGTCCCTCGTTGAGTTATTTGATTTTCCATAATCAACCCGCCATAATCATGTCATCGGAGCCTGAACAACTCCGGTGACTTCTTCGCATTTAAGGGGACTTAAATGCGACCACAATCTGAACTCCTCACCATGTCACAGATGCTTATCGGCACCTGCGATTTTCTGCATTCTGCGTTACCTCTTGGAGGTGGCGTATGAAACAGCACTACTGCATCGTTAACGACACCGTTAAAGACAACCTCATAGCATTCATTCGCACACTGCCGGTAAACCCGCGCGCGCCGATGGTAGTCGAGGCCCGGGAAGAGACCCGCACAGACAAGCAAAACCGCCTGATGTGGCCACTGTTAAAAGATCTCTCAGTTCAGGTTATCTGGCACGGCGAAAAGCTTGAACCGAAAGAATGGAAAGACCTCATCACTGTTCTGGTCAGCCAGATGCAGAATCCGGAAAGCGAGCAGAAATCCGCACCGGGCATTAATGGCGGCCGTGTTTATTTCGGTGTCAGCACATCAAAATCCAGTAAGCGCTACATGGTTGACGTCATCGAGGCAATTTACTGGTTTGGTACTGACCACGGCGTGAAGTTCTCCGAAGCATCCAATAGGCGCATCGCCTGGGCGCAAGAGTGGAGGGCTTCCCGTGGGTAGTCCTCTCGCACGCGTCATCACCAATGAAATCTTCCGCGTTCCGGCGCGCCGCAAGCGTAAGCCCGCGGTTAAGCCGTCCGACATCCCGACTTTCAAGGACTACACCGCCCGCCTGGTCGATGAGAAATGGCTGCGTCTCGCGGCGAGGAGGAAACATGCGTAGCACCTACCGCAATAAAAAATGGCTAGCTGCAGTCGGCCAAATTGAGCAATGCGTCCTGTGCGGAGCATGGGGCGTGCAGGTGGCACACCGCAACGAGGGAAAGGGTATCGGAATTAAAACAGACGACTGCGCCACCGCTGCTATCTGCGTCACCTGTCATTCAGAGATCGATAACGGAAAGGGTTTGAGCCGTGACGAACGTCGCCAGTTAATGGACCGCGCCATTGTACTGACCGTTATCCAGATTGCCCGTCGTGGCCTGGTGGTGCCTGCATGAATATTTACGATATCACGCCGGTCAGTAAGCCCCGCATGACGCAACGAGATCGCTGGCATAAGAGACCTGCGACGGCGGCATATTGGGCTTTCAAAGCCGAAGTACGCCTGCTAGGGATCTGTCTGCCTGAGTCCGGTTATCACGTCACCTTCATCATCCCCATGCCAAAAAGTTGGAGCCAGAAGAAGCGCGCGCAACTTAACGGCCAGGCTCATCAGCAGAAACCGGATAAAGACAACCTGGAAAAGGCGCTCCTCGATGCCATTTTCGACGACGACAGCCGCGTCTGGGATGGCAGGGTGACAAAACTTTGGGGAGAGAAGGGACAGATCATTATTGGGGAGTGCGCGCCGTGACCAGAGACGAGATAACCCGGTATCAGGCAGAAAGCGTTAAGCGAGCCAGCATGCCGCCAGTAGCAAAGCACAGCCAGACAAAAACCAACCAGCCACAGAAGGAAGCCGCATGAACAGTCAGCAACTGGAATACGTACGTCAGCAGCTCATTGTGGCGACCGCAGATCTGAGCGGGGCGACGAAAGGGCAGCTGGTAGCTTTCGCAGAGAACGCGCAATTTACCGCGACGGCCCGCAGTCGGGGGAGGAAGAAAATCACCGACCCGGTCACCGGCCGTAAAGTTAACCCTGATGGCCCTGCGATGAGCGGCAGCCAGTCACGCGCTAAGGGGTCATCTATCGCTCTTGTCAGCCCGGTAGAGTTCGGTACCGCATCATGGCGGCGCGCGGTCCTGTCGCTGGATGACCACCAGAAAGCCTGGCTTCTGTGGAACTACAGCGAGAATATCCGCTTCGAGCACCAGGTGGCGATTACCCAGTGGGCATGGGCAGAGTTCCAGGGGCAACTCGGCGCGAAGAAGGTGGCCGGCAAGACGATGGAACGCCTGAAGAAACTGATATGGCTGGCAGCGCAGGACGTTAAAGCGGAGCTGGCGGGTCGTGAGACATACGAATACCAGAAAATGGCGGAATTGGTAGGCGTAACGCCAAAGAACTGGTCTGAGACATTTACGGACCGCTGGGTGCAGATGCGTCGCATCTTTCTGCGCCTGGACAGCGGAGCTTTGTTGCAGGTTACGCGATCACGTTCACAACAAAAGGCGACAAATTTCGACAGAAGTCTTGCAAAACTGGATTGAAACGCATATATTTCATGTAAATCTGATATCGTCGCCATAGCTTCGTAGGTCGACAAAGAATTAACAGCCTCGCCATCGTGCGGGGCTTTTTTAATTAAGGCACGATGAAGGATTTCTAACGCCCCTCAGTTCAAAGCAGCTTTATACTCATCTCGTTAGATTGAGGAGATGAGTATGGAAGAAGGTTACTACTGGATTCAGCACAACGGCAAGATTCAGGTTGCTTACTACAACAATGGTGTAACCGAGGATCTTGAAACTGGCCAGACTATAACTGGCGTGTGGCATCTGACGCAGGGGGACGCCCTCTGCGACAACGGAGTAGCAGAAGTTCTCTCTGGCCCACTTTCTCCACCAATTAGTTAAGAAGATTTATCGCACGTTATTGCACTGTATTTATTGCAGTTCATCCTTTTCGTACTACTCTTCAAAATATCCGGTGGAATGGATATGGAAGTGCTTTGTACTTAGTGCTTTTCACTAACAGCGTGCATGCTGTTAGTCTCAGATTGCCTACTCTATGAGTAGGTTTTTTTTTGTTCATACATAAAGCATTGACCACAGGAATGGATGGCGCGTAAATTATTTCTGTGGTGAATCCTTTCTAAGCGAAAGGGCGTTCCAGTCAACTGCTATCTGCAGGTATGCGCGCGTCTTTGCTGACTGGGGTAGAGTCACCGGGAGGCACCCGGCACCATGACAACAACAATACAAGTTTCAAATTCCTTGAGAGCCTGCCATAAAAAGCAGGCCTTTTTTTATGGTTTTGTAATCTGCTGCTACGCTTTGAGTTGTGGGTTGTGCCTACCTCTCTGGTGGTTCTCCTGAGCCTATAGTGAATCAGCCGATACAGTTTCACACCTGAGCATAGGTCTCACTCACACCTACCTTACAAATAGTCAACTCATTAGCCCGCCATTAAAAGCGGGCTTTTTTTATTCCAGGCCCCGGGAATCATCATCGACACGCCTATTTGTTAAATCGTCCCGAGGGCCTGACCCCTTTTAAACACACAGCACCCGCTAACTACGCGAGGTGAGAGCATGTATCGCATGGAAAAAATAACCACTGGTGCTGCCTATGGCGCTTCAGCCGGGAGCATCCTAAACGGCATGCTTAATGCCTACAGCCCCGAGCAGTGGAACGCTATCGGCGTGCTGGTGGGTATCATCATTGCCGTACTGACGTATCTGACAAATCTCTATTTCAAGATCCGCGAAGACAACCGCCGCAGCAGGAGCCGAGATGAACCCGACACTCAGGAATAAGCTGGTGGGTGCCATTGTTGGCGGATCCGGAGCCATCACCATTGCTGCAGTAATGCTGGGTAATGCGGATGGACTGGAAGGGCGGCGCTATTACGCCTATCAGGATGTGGTCGGCGTCTGGACCGTTTGCGATGGGCACACCGGTGCCGACATTCGCCGCGGCCATCGCTACACCGACAAAGAGTGTGACAACCTGCTGAAGGCAGATCTGCGAAAGGTGGCAAATGCCATCGACCCGCTGATCAAGGTTCGCATCCCTGAGCCTACCCGCGCTGCTCTTTACTCCTTTACCTATAACGTTGGCTCCGGTGCTTTCGCCAGCTCGACGCTGTTGAAAAAGCTTAACTCCGGTGATGTTCCGGGAGCCTGCAAAGAACTGCAGCGCTGGACATATGCCGGTGGCAAGCAGTGGAAGGGTCTGATCACCCGACGCGAAATTGAGCGTGAAGTTTGCGAGTGGGGCCAGAAATGAGCCGATTAACAGCAATCATCTGCGCTGTCGTTATCTGCCTGCTGGTTTCCATGGCCTGGGCCATTAACCACTACCGCGACAACGCCAACACTTACAAAGATCAGCGCGACAAAGCCACCAAGAATCTTCGCCTGGCGAACGCCACCATCAAAGACATGCAGACCCGCCAGCGTGATGTCGCTGCTCTGGATGCCAAATACACTAGAGAACTGGCTGATGCGAAAGAAACCATTGAACGTCTGCATAGCGATGTCATTGCTGGCCGTAAGCGGCTGCAGCTCAACGCAAACTGTCCCGCGAACGGAACGACCGGCCCCGGCGGCATGGGCGATGCTTCCGCCCCCCGACTTACTGACTCCGCTGAACGGGATTATTTCACCCTTAGAGAGCGAATCGTCACCGTGACGAAACAGATTGGCTATTTGCAGGATTATGTGAAGGAGCAGTGCTTAAAATAACACACTTGTTGAACCTCGTTATTGTATGATAAATAAGATATTTAACACAAAAATCATGATGAGGGGGTTTGGATGGCGTATTTCAGGATAAAAGCCGCAGGGAACAATAATTCAACATTGAACCATGTGCTAAGTAAAGTAGGCACCTTTGTATCTCAGAAGCAGAATCAAGATGTGTTGTTCTTGGTCTCGCAAATTAACGTTGCCAAAAATGATGACAGGATTGAGCAAGTTCTCGGCGAAACTATATTCAAACAGTTGGTAAAGAAAAGGGAATCTTTTTCTTTTAGTAGCGGCGTCAATTTCGAGCTTCAAATTTATGACTATTTGAAAAATAGCAATCATCGTGCCTTTGGCCGAACTGTAGTTGTTTTAAATCCCACCACTCAAGATCTGGATGCTATTGTACAGAATACTAATTCAACGATTGATTGGATAGCTGTAGAAATGACACTGGATGGAGAACTCGATAGCTGGGTGCAAGCAAACCAGGCTACCGATATTTGAGTCTCTAATTTTTCAGGCCGCCTTCGGGCGGTTTTTTATTGCCATCACCATGGGTAGTCTCATCGCAATGGCAATATGACAACAACCGGATAAAGAGGCTCTCAATGTCCGACATCTACCAAATCACGCTAACCACCCAAACAGGCGAAACCTTCACGGGCAAGATGTCACGACGTCAGCCTGAGCTGGTTAACGGCTTTGTGCCGCTGTCGACGGAAACGGGCGAGTGGCTGTATTTCGCTCCGACCGATGTGAAGCGTGTGCAGTTCAGTCCCTTGGAAGAGAGCATTGAAGAAAAGGGCGAATGATCGCCCTATGCATTAACCGCGGGCCTCTCGGCCTTCTTCATCCTCAGGAACGCGGTATCGCCAGTATTTTTCAGGTTTGACCCAAACGACATCATCCCCGCTATCAACTCTAAATTTATTGATGACTCTGGTTGATAGCGCTTGGTTGCCATCCGCATTTTCTTTGAGATGCTGCTCGTTATTTTGTTTAACGAGGTAATCGACAACATCTTGCTGATAAAGGCAACCATCTTTTGCTAGGGTTGACATCATCCAAGATGAAACATCATCTAAAGACAGCGCCAATGTGCTTGGGTTTATGGCTTTGGGTTATTTGATGTCAGGGATTCTTCAGGGAATACTCCGTGATCGAGTTTTTTCCCAGAGAACCATTGGCACTTGTATTCACCCGTGTAATACCAGCCTTTTGCAGATGTAAAGTCCTTAATCTGCTCGGCAACGGACATGCTTGGACCACCGCTAACCAAGTAAACGATATCGCCAACTTTAAATTTGAGCTTATTAGCACTATTAGACATACAACATCCTTATAAAAAAGAGAAAACCATGGCACTCACAGACAAACAAGAAATGTTCTGTCGCGAGTACCTCATCGATTTAAACGCCACGCAAGCGGCTATTCGGGCGGGGTACAGCGCAAAGACAGCTAACCGCACCGCGTCCGAAAACCTGTCAAAACCTGACATCCAGTCCAGAATTGCCGAACTTAAAGCGCAACGCAATGATCTGGTTGGCATAAATGCGACATACGTCCTGAATCGTCTCGTTGAGATTGATCAGATGGACGTGCTCGACATCCTGACCTCCACCGGAGAGCTGAAGCCGGTGTCTCAGTGGCCGAAGGTCTGGAGGACGACGTTGTCCGGGCTGGATGTGGTTGAGATGTCAGCCGAGGGAAATACCGCGGCGCTACTCAAGAAAGTTAAGTGGCCTGACAAGGTGAAGAACCTCGAGCTGATTGGTAAGCACATCGACGTTCAGGCATTCCGTGAGCAGTTGAAAACCGAGCACGTTGTCGATTCAATCTCTGACCTGATGGATTCACTGTCTCAGGGGGCGTAATGAAACCTGAGCACCTCAAGCTGCTGTCCGATAAAGACTGGCGGCTGAACAATCTGTACTGGATCACCGACAAAGAGGGAAAACCGACGCGGTTCAGGATGACGCCTGAGCAGCGGGAATACTTCGAGGGGATCCACACCCGCAACATCATCCTGAAAGCTCGGCAACTTGGCTTCACCACTGAGGTGTGCATCATCCAACTCGACGCAGCCCTTTTTGAGTCAGCGAAGTGCGCCCTGATTGCCCACACGCTGAATGACGCAAAGCGCCTGTTCCGCGAAAAGGTGAAGTACGCATACGACAAGCTTCCAGCAGAGATAAAGGCGGCCAACCCGGCGAGCAACGATTCGTCTGGTGAGCTCGTCTTTAAGAAGGGCGGATCGCTCTACGTCAGCACGTCGTTTCGTGGCGGTACGCTGCGCTACCTGCATGTTTCAGAGTTCGGAAAGATATGCGCCAAGTATCCAGACAAAGCCCGTGAAATCGTCACTGGTGCGTTTGAGGCGGTATCGACCGGATGCTTCGCTACTATCGAGAGCACGGCAGAGGGGCGGGCGGGTTACTTTTTCGATTACTGCCAAACGGCAGAGAAAGCATTGCTGCAGGGAAAGCCCTTATCCGCGCTGGACTGGAAGTTTTTCTTCTTCTCCTGGTGGAAGAATCCACAGTACGCAATCGACCCGGTTGAATCGCTGCCGGTGCGCCTGCTTGAGTACTTCGCTGAAATGGAGGCGAAGCACGGCGTAGTCGTCAACGAACGCCAGAAAGCCTGGTATTACGCCAAAGAGAAAACCCTCGGCGATGACATGAAGCGCGAATACCCGACCATTCCGGCCGAGGCATTCCAGCAGTCGGTCGAGGGCGCGTACTATGCCAAGCAGTTCCGCTGGTTGTACACCAACAAGCGGATCGGCCAAATCCCGGATAACTCACACCTGCCGGTGCACACGTTCTGGGATATCGGTGTGGGTGACTCCACGGCGATATGGTTCGTTCGTGAGGTCGGCGAAGAGTTCCACATCATCGACTACTACGAAAACTCCGGCGAGGGGCTGAGGCACTACATGAAGGTGCTGAAAGACCGCGGCTATGAGTACGGCGAGCACTGGGGTCCGCACGACATCGAAAACCGCGAGTTTGCTGCTGATGCGAAGTCACGCAAAGAGCTGGCGCGCGAGGGTTACGAGATTGACGGCCAGATGTATTCGATAAACTTCCGCGTTGTGCCGAAAGCCGGCATCGATACCGGCATTGAGTCGGCACGTGAAATCCTCCCGCGCTGTGTATTTGACGAGGAAAAATGCTCAGAGGGTATATCCCACCTTGAGGGATACCGGAAAGAGTGGGACGACAAGCGCGGATGCTGGAAAGACAAACCTCTCCATGACGCCACCTCACACGGTGCTGACAGCTTCCGTTACTTCGCTGTGACGAAGAACAACCGTAAGCAGGTCGGCACAGTATTCTTCTAAGGAGCATCGCCAGTGAGCGAACAAGATAACGGCCTTAAACTGGCTGTGAACAACCTCGCCACTGAAATGAGGCGAGCAAATTACCTGAATGCCATCGGCATCGGTGGCGGCAACACGAAGCGACCGACGCTTTACCAGGAATTTGGCTACCCGCGCACAATCACCTTCAACGACTTCTACAACATGTATCGCCGCAACGCCGCTGGCTTCGCTGTGGTCCATCGTCTGCTGGAAGGTTGCTGGCAGGATTACCCGGTCATTGTTGACGGTGATGAAGCGCAGGAGGCTGAGAAAACAAACGCCTGGGAAAAGAAAGTCACCAAGTTCATGAAGAAGCTGTGGCCGAAGGTGAAGGATGCCGATCGCCGCAATATGGTGGGGCGTTACTCTGCCCTGATACTGCAGATTAAGGACAGTAAGCCATGGAGTGACCCAGTAGATATCAAACTGGTAAAAAATCTTGGTGAGGCTGCCCTGGTGAAGCTTATCCCTGTATGGGAGCCGCAGTTAACTGTCGCCGAATGGGATAACGACCGACTCTCACCGACTTTCGCTCAACCACTGATGTTCAACTTCAACGAGCAACCTGTAGGAGACGAGTCATTCGTCGGCCCGCTGCGCGGCGAACCGGTACACCCGAGCCGCGTTATCCTGTTCTGCGAAGGTTCTGAAGACGACAACGTGCTTTCCGGCATCCCGCTGCTGGAAGCTGGCTACAACAAGGGCCTCGACCTTGAGAAAGTATCTGGTGGTGGCGCCGAGGGTTTCCTGAAGAACGCCAGTCGTCAGATCGCCGTCGAGTTCAGTAAAGAAACCGACATGGCCACGTTGGCTGACCAGGCCAAAAAGGCTGGCTATGCCGATCTCGGTGAAGCGATGGGAGACAAGGTCAACAAGCTGAACCGCGGCACCGACGCGGCTGCAGTTATGCAGGCCGGGCAGATGCACGTTCTAAGCGTTACACCTGGCGACCCGGGGCCAACTTGGGAAGTCACCGCGAACGAACTGGCCGCCTCCGTACAAATCCCGTTCACCATCCTGTTCGGTCAGCAGACCGGGCGACTGGCGAGCGACGAGGACAAAACGGACTGGGCTATCCGTCGAAACACACGGCGTAATGGCTTCCTTACGGACCGGATCACCGCGCTGCTGGAGCGCTTCTGGACGCTTGGGATTATCGACCCGCCGACCAAAGGCGAGGTCACCATTTCGTGGAGCGACCTGCTGGCGCCAGGCGAGAAAGAGAAGATCGAGAACGCTTCGAAACTCGCCGACATCGTGCAGAAAACCACTGGCTTCTATGGCGGTGAGCCGCCGATTACAGCCAATGAGCTGCGCGAAGTTGTTGGGCTTGACCCACTGCCAGAGCCAAAAGAACCACCGAAACCGGATGAGAAGGTGACTACCGATGATCCACTGGCCGATGACACCAGAACAGACGGCAAAGGTGGGGCTGCCGATAGTTCCGCGCAGCAAGGTTGACCCGACCCGATCGGCAAAGCAGGTAACAGCGATGTACCGGGATATCGAAGAGCGGTATCTCGGCATCAAGCGCGCGCTGAAAGCTCTGTTTGACCAGCGCCTGACCGGTAGAGAGCGAGAGGTAAACAGTCATAACTGGCACTTCCTGTGCCACGACCACGGCGCGGATATGCGGCTCTACCAGGTCAACGCCGGAAAGTTTATCTACGACATGTCAGCTCAGGAACTGGCTGACCTGCTTGAAGCTGTGCAGTCGATTCTCGACGATTACCTTCTGGATGGCGGCGAGCAAAACCTCTGGGCGATGGATTACGTCGTCGCAGAAGCGCAGCGTGGCACGCTGGGGGCATTCAACAACCTCTCGCAGCAGTCGCAGGTGTACGCCAGCCAGACGACGCTGCAGCTGCTTTTAAGCAGCCCCGGGCACCTTAATCAGGTGGCATCGGCCAGGCTGACAACGTTCAGTGACTGGAAGGTGATCAGCGACACCGCCCGCGGCGATCTGACCAATATCATCACCGATGCGGTAGCGCGCGGCGTGAATCCTCGCGAGACTGCCAGCGTAATCAGTAAGCGCCTCGATGTGTCGATGTCGAAGGCCAAGACCATCGCTCAGACTGAGCAGGTCGGCGCGCTGCGGCAGGCGCAATGGAACGAAACGGACTGGGCTGCTGACCGTCTGGGGCTAAATACCGGCCTGCTGTGGCTGTCAGCGCTCAAGCCGACGACGCGCACCTGGCACGCCAGCCGTCACGGCAAGGTCTACACCACCGATGAGGTGCGCGACTTCTACGCTGAGAACGGCAACCGTTACAACTGCTACTGCAGCCAGATTCCGGTGCTGCTCAACGACGATGGTAGCATTTTCAATGAAGGCTTGGCGGCTAAGTTGGCAAAAGAGAGGAAAGCTTGGAAATCCCACTCGGAGTGATATCATCATGTAAATGATAAAGTTGCTTAAAGGTGAGCAATGAGCAGTGTAACTCCGGCGGAAGTCGGTTCATTCTTTTTATCTCTGGTTGTTCCAATCACCACTGGGGTTGTGGCTGCAGGATTTACTGCATTTTTCGCTCTGAATCGGTTTTACAAAGAAAAATGGTGGGAGAAGAAACATGCTGCATACAATCAATTAATTGATAAATTATTTGAAATCAAAGCAATTTATTCTCACGCCTCAGATTTTTACGAGGCAGAATACAATGCTGGAATGTATGATAGGCCGCCGCCTAAAGGGTCTGTTGATTGGAATACATTCCATCAAATAAAAGCGCAGCTCCATCGGTTTTATGTGCTTGCACCAATCTCTCTAAGCAATAATACAAGGGATCTGCTCAATAATTTTTTTAAGCAGGACGCTGATTCCGATCAAAGCGTTTACGAAGAGGGGTACCCAGATTTTGTGGCATACAATGATATGACGATTGCGACTCAGAAACTTATTGATGCCATTGTCTTGGACGCTGAAAAAGAACTTAAATTTAAATAACCTCAGAACTCCTGAAGGTCGCCACGGCGGCCTTTTTTATTGCCTGAAATCCACCAACGAGGACCCAGCATGAAACGCAACCGCGTTAACGTGCTGACCGTCGTCAACTCCGCTTCAAACATCACCACTGAAATCATCGACGGCAAGCCACATATCGTGGTTCGCGGCATCACGCCTGTCGTGGACGATATCGTGATGAACCGGAAGTTGTACCCGGCAGCAGAAATCGAAAAGGCCTACAACACGCTCGAGCGTAACCCGATGCCGCTGGGCCACCCGAAAGTGGACGGCAAGCATGTGTCGGCGCGTGATGTCAGGGCGGTGAATGAGTACCACGTCGGGGCCTGGCTACAGAACGTCAGCCACAAAGACGGCAAGGTGACGGGCGACATGTACGTTAACCGTCAGTACGCCGAGTCAAGCGACAAGGGCAAGCGCCTGATTAACCGTCTGGATGAGATGCTGGCCGGCACCAACTCCGACCCGATCCACATCTCTACCGGCCTGCTGTATTCCGGTATCGCCGCCAACGGCGAGTCGAAGGGCAAAAAGTACAACGAAATCGCCACCAACATGATGTTTGACCATGTGGCGGTACTGCTTGATGAGCCTGGCGCCGGAACGCCGGAAGAGGGCGTGGGCATCTTCGTTAACTCGGAAGGTGATGAGCAACAGATCGAAGTTGCCCGCCTGGCTGATGGTATCGACTGTACCCGCGACGGCCTGCTCAACAAAACCAAATTCTTCTTCACCAATGCCTCCAACTTCTCTTTCGACGACATCTCCCGCGCCATCAGCGACAAGCTGCGCGAGGGTGACGCCGAAGATAAGTGGCTTTGGCCTGAAACGGTGTGGCCGGACAGCTTCATCTACCGCAATGACACCAAATACCTGAAGCAGAAGTACCTCATCGATGATGACGGCAAGGCCGTGTTCGTCGGCGAACCTGTAGAAGTCGTGCGCAAACCCACTGAGTACGAGATTAAAACCAACGGAGAGAACGATCCGATGAAAGAACTGATTATCAATGCGCTGCAAGCCGCTGGTAAGCCGACTGAAGGCAAGTCCGACACCGAGCTGATGGACGCATACAACCAGATGAAGGCCGAAGAAGCCACCGCCAAGAAAAAAGGCGATGAAGAAATCGACCCGGAAACCGGCAAGCCAAAGAAAAAAGAGCAGGCCACCAATAACGAAGAGATGCCAGCGTGGGCGCAGAAACTTGCCGATCGTGTGGACGTCGTTTTCAACAGCCTGAACGCGAACGCCGACAAAGAGAAAGGCGAAAAGCGCGCGGCTGTGAAGCTGGCGATGAACATGAGCGATGAAGAAGTCGCGGATCTGGACGGTAAGGCGCTCGACGCCATGTACGCCAAGTGCCAGACATCTTTCGGCCTGAACGGTGCATTCCGCAACCAGGCTACCAACACCCAATCAGTCAGCGAAATGCCGGAGTAAAAAATGGCTAAAGACGGAAAACACGTAATTCACGCGGGCGGTATCTTCGCAAACCCACAGCTTCACCGTGAAGGTGCTGCAGCCGCTGATACGCCTCCAGGTACGATTGGTTTCTTCGACAACACTACGAAGAAATTCACCGCCTCCGTGGATGGTAATGAAGCCGCGATCCTCTACGTAGCCAATTATGACTACCTGCGTTGCAAAACCGTAGACGACGTCATCAAGGCTGGCGACTGGGTTGTTGCTTTCCACCCAACCCCAGGCGTTTTCTTCAACGTGCCAGCTGCAGCAGGCACTTACACCAAAGGGCAGCCGCTCTCTGTTGCCAACGGACGCGTTAAAGCTGTCGGCACTGATGAATCGGTCCGCTGCTACGTAGAAGAAGAACGCTCATACACCATTGCAACGGCAGGTGACCTCCTGCGCGTGGTCATTAAATAAGGAGCACCTGAATGTTTGTATTCTCCACTAAGCAGGCGACCGAAACCGGGAACCTCGAAGCCAACATGGCTCAGTTCAATGAACTGACGTTCGCTCGTAATTCCAGTGCTCAGGCCGTGGCAGACTTTATTGCTCGTACCCGTGTTCGCGGTGAAGCGGCAAATGCCCCGGTACTGGACGCAGTAAACGCAGTCGACGATATCCGCCGTCTGTACAAGGCCTATGACCAGACCGTGCTGAAGCAATTCGAACCGAATACCGAATTCACGCTGCTGAACGACCTGATGCCACTGTCTCGCTCTGTTCGTCTGGAAGAGTCTGTGTACGAATACGCTCGCACCGGCGGCCGTGGCTGGGCGCATACTTCCATGTCCGGTCAGATTGGTGCTGCGCTGGATGCGAAGTCTTACACCTTCGATGGCACCATGGTGCCGATCCACGACAGCGGTTTTAAATTTAACTGGCGTGACCCGGTATTCAATAAAGGATCTGCGCTCTCATCCCTGGCGGATGCTCAGGCCGGTTCTGTGGATGATGTGCGTCGCCAGTATGTCGACTATATCTGGGAAGGCTTCCGTGATGCAGCCGGTAACTACATCAAATTCGATGACAAGACCTGGAAGGGACTGCGTCACGATGAGCGTGTGGCACAGGTAACGCTGACCGTTAACTTCGCAACAAGCACCGACCCAAAAGCCATGCGTGCTGCGGCGATTGCCCTGCGTGACGTCCTTAAGCTGCAAAACATGCAGTACGGGCAGCAGACGTGGTACGTCTCCAGCGAAATCATGTCCAACTGGGAACAGTACTTCGATGTGAACTCTCTCCGCACCGTGCTGGAAGAGATCTCCAAACTGTCAGGCATCGCGGCAATCAAAGAAGATGCTGAGCTGACCGGCAACGAAATCGTAATCGTGCCGCTGCAGGCTGGCGTGATTGCTCCCATCGTCGGCCAGGCGTTCGGTACCGTCGCTGATCCGCGTCAGTTCTACAACTCAGATTACGTTTGGCGTACCTGGGGTGCTGCTGGCCTGATGGTCAAGCAGGACATCAACGGTCACTACTCTGTTATTCACGCTTCGAGCTAAGGAAACAACATGGCACTCGTAAAGGTATTGGTAGCAAACCTCTTTGCCGGTGCCAGCCTTCAAAAGCTGGAGGCTGGACAGGTTTATGACGTCGATGATTCGATCGCTGAAAAGTGGATCGAGCAGGGCAAGGCAGAGAAATCCACCGAGAAGAAGGGTGAGAAGCTCGTCTTTGAAGTGGCGACGCCATCTGCGCCTGTGGCATCCGGTGCATCCGATTTGCAGTCAAAACTCAATGAGGCGTTGGCTCAACTGGAGCAGGCTCGGTCTGAAATTGATGCTAAGGATAAAGAGCATGCCGAAGTGATTGAGCAACTGAAGCAGGAAAGTGCAGCTAAGTTGGACGCTGAAACCAAACGCGCTAACGAAGCCGAAGCGGCCCTGGCAGAAGCAATCAAGAAGGCGAAATAACCATGGCTGACCCAATCACAGCAGCAGACGTGCAGGCGTTCCTAGGTGAATTGGGTTACTCCATCCCGGGCGCGCTGCTGGAGCCGATCCTCTGCGTGGTGAACAAGATTATCCCATGCCTCGATGGCGCGGGTTATGACGAGTGCACCGCGAAGCTGATCCTGATGTACGCCGCCGCGCTTATGGCAACGTCGTCCGGCGCGCGCCGCATCAAATCGCAGGGTGCGCCGTCTGGCGCGTCACGCTCGTTTGAGTATGGGGAAGACAGCATTACCTGGCTGCGCGACTCGTTGGCCAAGCTCGATACCAGCGGCTGCACCGGTGAGTTGCCGATCAGCGCCGGTAACAGCGTCGGCCTGTTCATGGTGGTCGGGGGCTGCTGATGACGTACAAATCAGTTAAGCACGGACTGCCGCGATCTTTCACCCGCGTCTGGGTGATGACCGACACCGGGCGGGAAACTACCGGCTACGTGAAATCGGACGGCGAGTGGCATATCAACTGCGCGCGCATCCGGGCTACTGGCGCAAAGGTGCTGCGCTGGAAGGAGGGCTGATGTCATCTACAGCTTCGTGGTCCTACAACAAGCCATGCACGATATGGCGCAAGGGTGCAGGTGGTAATGATGAGTGGGGTGATCCTGTCGACCCATATGAACCTCCTGAAACCATCATGTGCGACTACATCGGCGGCCTGTCTGCAAAGCTCGGCTCCATCGGTAAAGAGGTTGTCGTAAAAAACACCTTCTTCACGGCTTACGCTCTGGCCGATGAGGGCGATTACATCCTGATTGGTGTTAGCGCTGAGCCGGACCCGGTAGTGGCAGGTGCCGATGAGGTTCGTCACGTGACGCGCTGGAACGATACTCTCGACGGCCTGGAAGATGACTGGGCGATAATTACGGGGGTGTAGCCATGGGCATCAAAGTGAAGGGCATCAGTCAGGCGAAAAAACACCTGAACGATGTCATCAACGACGTGAAGGGGCGCAAGGTAATCCGCGCGTTGCAGTCAGCGATGATGCTTATCGGTACCCGGGCGGCCTATTACACCCCGATCGACAGCTCAACGCTGATTAACAGCCAATTTCGTGAAATCGATGCTGGCGGCGTGCTCATCACCGGGAGAGTCGGTTACTCGGCCAACTATGCCGCGTACGTGCATGAAGCGTCAGGCAAACTGAAAGGTCAGCCGCGCGCGCACTTTGGCGTGACCAGTAACCGCTCTGAGTTCGGACCGCAGAAGCCGAAAGAGTTCGGAGGCGGCACCGGAACAGGTAACTATTGGGATCCGCATGGTGAGTCGCAATTCCTGACCAAGGGCGCGAATGACGAGCGCGATAACGTTGACGCGGTGATGCGCAAGGAGCTTTCGCTATGACACCCATGATGCACGAGCGGGTGCGCAACATGTTCGGCGACGCCGGGCTAACGACCGGCTTCACGGTGCAGCAGCTGATGTACGACGACCCGGGCGATTTGTCGAAGGCGATCATGGTGTTCAGGCCCAATGGCGGGTCGAATATCCGAACCAATCTGGGCTCTGAATACCACGTCCTGGTCGACGTTGTCGGCGCGAAGGACAAGCGCAAAGACGCACTCAGCGCTGTACAACGTATCGTCGATTACGTCCAGGCCAACCCCATGGCTGACGAGTGTGTCGGCTATATCCAGAACATGGGCGCAATCCCCGCGCCGGTGCTCACAGAAGAAGGGCGAATAGTCTTCCGACTCCAGTTCGCCTGCACTTACGGCGAATAGCCATTCCCAACCAAATAACCCGCTTCGGCGGGTTTTCTTTTATACGTCAAAGAGGAGTTTCACATGGCTAATTGCCAGAACTCGAACGAGCGCCTGTTCGGCGGTGCGGTCGTGCTGGAAGTCGCCGATGGCTGCCCGGACGTCAAACCACTCGAAGGTGAGTGGATGGCGCTGGCCGCTGGTACGTCGAAGGGCTTCGACTTCAACCCTAACTCGGTTACCTCTGATGCGGATGACGGCGGCGGCTATGTCGAGACCATCATCACCAACAGTGATTTCACCCTGAGCTTTGAGGGTGAAGTGCGCAAGAAGGACAAGCTGGATCAGTACGGTGTCGGCAAATTCATCAAGTATTTCGCTGACGAGCTGAAGGCCAAGCGCCAGCCTGGGATCTGGGTGCGCATGGACTACGGCCCGGTCGAATTCATCGGCTATATGAACATCACGGCGCTGAGCTCTGACGGCGGTACAAACGACATCGTCACGTTCTCCACCGAGTTCAAAGTCGGCGATGCAACCACCATCGAAGTGAACGAACTGACTGCTGTAGCAGTGACTGGCGTGACGGTAACGCCGACAACCAGCACCGGTACGGCAGGCGGTACCAGCACCTTCACGGTAAATATCGCACCAACTGGCGCTACCAACAAAGATTTCACTGTAGCAACTACTGATGCGACCAAAGCAACGGCCACTGCCTCGGGCAACACCGTTACCGTGACGCGCGTCGCCACCGGCAGCGCGCAGATCATCATTAACACTGAAGACGGCAACTTTGTGGCCGTGCATACGGTTACCGTTACCTAACGGACATTCCAAAGGGCGGCGTGCTGCCCTTGATAATGACCGTTTACTGGAAGGCCTATGACCGCTTTAACCGATATTGGCGAACTATCTATCAGCGACAGCCGCGAAGGCGGGAAGGATTACCTGCTACGGCCTTCATTCGAGGCCATGACCAGGATCGGCACTCCCGAAGAGATTGTGCAGGCGTACGCCACCATCCACGGCAATGATGTCGCTCAGCTCATGGAGGTGTGCGCAGGCGCGCTGGGGTACTTCCCCGCCTGGTTATCTCCATCATTCAATCGCGCCGCTGAGAAGCTGCTATCAACATGCATGCTGGTGCTGCAGGCGTGCTGCGAGGAAGACCTGACTCCAATGATCGGCGAGTGGAAAGGGTGGCGGCACTGCGTAGTCTACCGCCCGGGCCAGATGCCGAAGAACGACATAATCGTACTGGCGCAGCATCTCATGCAGCACGGTGTCGTCGGAAAGGCAAAGGTTCGCCAACTGCAGCGCCACGAAACAGGTGCGAGAACGAACGAATTTAAAGCCTTCGACTACATCAGCGCGGCACGCAGCCACTTTGAAATGAACCGAGCCGAAGCCTCTCAGTTAACGATGACCGAATTCCAGATGCTGCTGGCGTCGAAATACCCTGAGCAGAAAGGCTTTACTCGCGAAGAGTACGACAGCATCGCCGACGAGTACCTGGCTAAACAGGCCGCACGCAGGGCAAAAGCAAAGCAATAACCGGAGAATGACATGGCAGGTGAGAAGAACGCCGGTAGCATCGTGTATGAAATCAGCGCCGACGTTGAGCCGCTGCTACAGGGCGGGAAACAGACCATTGATGCTCTGGACAAACTGGATGCTGCGGCCCAGCAGTCAGGTAAGGGAATGGACAACCTCGACCAGAGCGCGTCTCAAACCGGATCCGCATTTACTGAACTGGCCGGTTATGCCAACTCGATGGATAACCAGCTGCGCAAGCTGAACACCAACGTGAGCGGAATTGCCCGCGCAATGGAAGAGGCCCGCAGCGGTACCGGCGGTGCGAGCAGTGAATTCAGTCGTGCAGAATCAATCATCGAGGCGCTGGGTAACCAGCTGGCTGTGCTGGACGAAGCGCAGGAGAATGGCGCGCGTAGTGCCGCAGTCCTGGCTGCGCAGTTGCGTGCCGGGTCGAAAGCTACAGACGAAGAAAAGCAGAAGATCGGCGAGCTTACTGGTCGCCTGTATGACATGAAGACTGGCGTTGAAAATGGCGCAAAAGGCACTGGTAGCTGGAAAACCAGCATGCAGCAGGCCGGGTACCAGGTTCAGGACTTCATCGTGCAGGTGCAGGGTGGGCAGTCTGCGCTGGTGGCGTTCGCTCAGCAGGGCTCGCAGCTTGCCGGGGCATTCGGGCCGGGCGGAGCTGTAGTTGGTGCGGTAATTGCGCTGAGCTCAGTTATCGCTGGCGTGCTGATTACTTCGCTGAATGGCGGTAAGAACGCCATGGATGCGCTGAAAGACGCAGCTGAAGCGATGGATAAGGTGATCACCATTTCCTCGCAAGGCGTGGCCGCTCTATCCGACAAGTATGCCGCTCTGGCGCGGGTAAATGCCGACGTGGCAACACTGCTTCGTAATCAGGCGCTGCTCGAGTATAACCAGGCCATCTCGAAGATACCGAAGGCCATTAGCGACGCGTCTGATGCTTTCATCACGTTAGGCGATCGCGCACTGGCTGCGGTTGGCGGTGCGTCTCCAAGCATCAAAAAGTTCAACGATGAGCTTTCTGCGCTTGGCGTTACCACAAATGACTGGAGCCAGGCCATTCAGCAGGCCAACAGTCAGGGGCAATATGCCTCTGGTATTGTGAATTCGCTGTCCTCAACAGTGAGCACGCTTTCTTCTCGCCTTGGTATCAGCAAGCAAGCAGCGTTTGATCTGGCAAGAGAGCTATCAGACCTGAGCAATAACCCGTCCCCGGAAGCGCTTCAGGAACTGGCGAAAAAACTCCAGGAAATGAAGTCCTCATCCAAAGATGGGCAGTCAGCTATTGCTGAACTGGCAGGTAAGCTTGTCGATCTGGCGAGAGAGGCAGCCAACGCGAAGATAAACGTCGACAGCCTGAACAAGTCCACTGACAACCTCACGGCCGGGCAGAAGAACCTCATCAAGCAGTCTGAGCGAAACCTTGCTCTGTCGAAACTACAGGGCGAGGCCCGCGCGCGGCTGCAGGCGCAATACGCCGCCGAAGATGCCGGGTTTGCGAAGGATGATCCGCATGCCAAGCAGATGGAAGATGATGCTGCTGCTACGTACAAAAATACGCAGGCGCAGAAGACGCTTCAGTCTGAGCAGAAGAAGGGGGCTTCCCAAGCTGATTCTATCGCCCAGAAGCTGGCGAACCTGAAACAGCAATCAGAGCTGGCGGCAGACTCAACGAACAAGCTGAGTCGCGAGCAGGCCATCCTGACTGCGCAGCAGTCGC
Source organism: Enterobacter sp. KB-280D8 (assembly GCF_041399405.1). Taxonomy (NCBI): domain Bacteria; kingdom Pseudomonadati; phylum Pseudomonadota; class Gammaproteobacteria; order Enterobacterales; family Enterobacteriaceae; genus Enterobacter; species Enterobacter sp. KB-280D8. The sequence continues at coordinate 988,965 of NZ_JBGKEC010000001.1, read as the reverse complement.
TCGGGAAAGAAGCTACTAAAGAGCAGATAGCGCTGGCAGGTCAGTATGCGGCAAAAAAATGGGATACAGCCAACGCCATCAAAGCTGAAGCTGCAGCACAGAAGCTTCTCCCTGAAGCGGCTGAGAACGCCAGTTACAAACAGGATGTTGAGGATCTGAATACGGCGCTGGCTGCGAAGAAAGTCAGCCAGGAACAGTACAACCAGACCTCAGAACGACTGGCGGCAACGCACCAGGCTAACCTCGCGAAAATCCAGTCTCAACAGGCTGTGACGCCACAGCAGGAAGCGGTCGGCGGAGTTGACCCTGTTCAGCAGCTGGCTAACGAGAACGCCAAGAAACTCGCGCTTATTCAGGCATACGAGCAACAGGGGCTTATTACTCACCAGAACGCCATGGCATTGCGTGCTGCAATTGACACGCAGTACGAGCAGGCGCGCATCGCTGCACAGTGGGAAATATTCCGTAACCAGAGCCTGGGTAATGAGATGCTGGCCGCGAGTTTTGATTCTCTCTCCGGGAATATCTCGAATGCTTTTACCGGGATCCTGACTGGAAGCATGTCGGCGCAGGAGGCTATGCAATCTCTCGCCAGCAATGCACTGAACAGCATGATTAACGGCTTCGTTCAGATGGGCGTTGAGTGGGTGAAATCTGCCGTAATGGGTGCTGCAGCGCAAACCTCTGCGATTGCTACAACCACTGCGGCGCAAACCGCTGGTTTGGCGACAACCACTGCAGCAAGCACCGCGGCGGCCACGACCACTATGGCCGTCTGGACACCAGCTGCGGCCGTTGCCTCAATCGGTTCATTCGGTGGTGCGGCGGCGATCGGTATTGCTGCCCTGATTGCTGCTATGGCGATGGCTGGCGGTATTGCAGGCAAGCGCAAGAACGGCGGACCGGTATCGGCTGGCTCTATGTACCAGGTGGGTGAGGGCGGTATGCCTGAAATCTACCGGGCCAGCAATGGCAGCCAGTACATGATCCCCGGCGACAACGGAAAGGTCATCAGCAACAAGCAGATGAATGCCGGAGTCGGAGGCGGGTCTGTTCCTGTCACTATCAACATTCAGAACTATACCGGCGCGACTGTTGATGCCCAGGCCACGCAGGACGGCAATGGGGTGACCATCGATATGATTGTGGCTGATATCAATAACGGTGGTCGAGTGAGTCAGGCCATCCAGCAAAACCATCAGGCACCACGCAAAGCAAGGGGATAACATGCCAATTCCGTACCCTGACTGGTTGCCACTGGCACAGAAAGGGAAATCACCCACTACCGATACCGGGTTTCGCGTCGACCAGCCGACGGTCGGCGCGCCGGTATTTCAGAAATTAACCGACGACCTGAAGACGTCATTCTCGTTGACGTGGATCTTCACACAGGACCAGCACCGGGCGTTCATGCAGTGGTCGCGCAGCCCTAACTACCTTGACAACTACAATCAGTGGTTCACGATGCCTCTCGGCACCGGGACCGGAGATACTGGTGTCGAGGTGCAGGAATTGCACTTTCTCTCCTGGCCGTCATGGTCACAGTCCGGGTCTATTTTCACGTGGAGCGGTGATGTTGTTGCGCGCGAGCTGGTTAACTCAGATGACGAGTTTGACGACATCATCATTGAGCTGCCGCCACCATGGGCCTCATGGCTGGATATCATTGTCACGGGCTATCCTGACGGGCGCGACCCGGAGAGTTTACCGAAGGTGCCATAATGCCGACGCTCAGAGAATTCCAGAGCCGAAGGCCAAACCGAATCCTGTACGAAACCATCACGTTTTACAGCCCGGTCTTTGGCTATATCAGGCTCGTTAATAACCAGATTTTCCCCAAAACGCTCGGCGGTCAGGTCTACACACCATGCAGAATGGAGTTAACCGAAAGCCAGCAGAGCAACACGCCGATCCTCGACAGCACCGTCAAATTTGGCCGTCTGGCGCAGGACTTCAAGCAACAGCTCAAGCAGTGGAAAGCCTACTCGCGTATCACACCTATCTCGGCGACATATCAGCAGTTTGACGCAGCCGACATGACGACTGCCATCAAGTCGTGGACGCTCTACGTCAGTGACTGCTCGATGGACGATAAGGACGTGACGTGCAGCCTGACGCGCGTTAACCCGCTCAATCGCAACGTCGGGCGGCTGTATACCGTCGAAGAATATCCGGGGCTCCAGAATGCTTAAAGACGATTTCATTTCGCGGGTTGAGGGCATCCCCTGGAGTAACCGCGCCTGCAGCTTTGAGGCGGCCGACTGCTGGGGCCTGGTGGTGCTCTATTACCGCCATGTTCTGGGGATCGAGATTCATCAGTCACCAGATTACGAATCCGGACGCGACTTCATGACGTGTTACGACGCTGATGTCGCGTTCTGGCAGCCCGGAGCTACGTTCGCCGATGACGGGATCTTCGTCGCCTGGGTTGGCAGCCAGCCTGTTCATGTCGGCCTGATTGTTGGCGGCCGCGCGCTGCACAGCCGAGGGGAAAATGGACACGTCCGGTTCGACGCCATCCGGACAATTCAGAAGCTATTCACCAGAGTGGAGTTTTACACCTATGCCGGTAATCGAGATTCAGCGCGTTCCGGGGATGCCGAAGGACCGGGCGGTAGTTAAAAGCGGCACTGTATTTTCGGAGTGGCTGGAGCAGGAAAGTTTTCACCGCGATATCCGCATCAACGTTAACGGCAAAGAGCTGCATCCTGATGATGAGCTGAAGTTTGCACTTGAGGAAGACGACCGGGTGATCATTTTCGACCAGCCGAAGAGTGGCGGCCTTGTCGGTACGCTGCTAAACCCCCTTGAGCATTTCAACCCGATAAAGTTCACCCAGAAGGTGCTGTCTTCGCTGATGCCGAAGCCAAACACCAACGCAGCCAGCGGAAACAGCAAAACATCTCCGAACAACAGCCTGAAAGGGCAGACGAACATAGCGCGCAATGGCGAGGCGAAGCCGGACAATTTCGGCCAGGTTCGTTCCTTTCCGGATCTGGCTCAGGAGTCGCTATTCGAATATATCAGCAACCTGAAATACATCACTGAGCTGATGGTATTCGGTCTGGGGAAATACGATGTAACGTCTGTGCGCTTCTCAGAATCGAATCTCGGTTCTATGGCCGGTGCCAGCTACACCATTTACCAGCCAGGAGATGTCATTCCGATTGTGAATGAGGGCTATCAGTTCGACGATGTCGACGGGCAGGAGGTGCCCGGACTTAACGAGAGCGACGATTTTCCGATCGAGACGGCGACAGCAAACACCGTCATCAGTGGCGTTTATGCTGGCGGCCAGATAGCGATGAAAATCGTTAAACAGGCGGACTTCGACTACTTCGCTGACCTGACTTTCCCGCACCCGGTCACGTTCACTATCAATGTGACGTACCCGATCACCGGCGGAACTCGAACCGAAGATGTCACGCTGTCTGGGCGCCTGATCAGCTTTGCGGAGACAAACGATGGGTCAGTAGTCAGCCCTGTTTACTATTACACATTCACTTTTGACAACCTGAATGGCCCGTCAATCCCAATTCAGGACGCAACAATCAACACAACCAAGTTCATCCTGAATGATAACGCCGCACTGATCGTCGGTCCGTTCTTCTCGCCGATACCATCAAGCCAACTGTGGCTGCATACGCAGTCCGGTCTCGGAGGTAACAGCGAAACGAACTGGGTGGTCAACATCTGGAAAGTGGACAATGACAACAACCTGATCCCCGGAACTGAACAGACGTTCACCTACCGGCAGACAACGCCGCACGACTACATGTCGGAGACGTTTAACCGGACTGACAAACTCACCCCGGCTGGCGGGTTTGGACGTTATGCGATCACTTTCCAGAGGACCGATAACAGCAGTGACGCCAGTAAACTTCAGGTCGAAGAGATTCATGCGGTGAACGTCAGGACGAACGTCGTTCACGCTGAAGATTCACTGGTGATGGTCAAGGTCAGGGCCACAGAGAACGCCACTAGCGGGCGAGACAGGAAGTACAACGCGTTAATCACCCGCCACGTCATCAGCTACAACATGACGACGCAGCAGGTCGACTACACGCTAAGGCCATCGCGCAAGTTTGCAGATATTGCGCTGTTTAACTGGCTGGTCGTCGGGCAGCAGCCGGAGTCGAGCATTGATATCTACGGCCTGTACCAGATACAGGCTGAAATCGACGCTATTGACCCGCGTCTGGGGTATTTCGATTACACCTTTGACGATGAGGATGTGTCGCTCGGTTCGCGCATGGAGACCATCTGTGACGCTGCCAGCGTCTCGGTTTACGACGACAACGGCGTGCTGTCATTCACCCGAGATATCAAAAAGACGTCTGCGGCCACGATATTTAACCGCTCAAACACCAGGCCTGATGGTTACTCGCTCTCTTACGACATGACGCTGCCTGGCGGCTATGACGGCGTTGAAGTGCAGTATCGCAACCCGGACACCAATAAGCAGGACTTTGTCCGGTACCGGATATCAGGCAATTCCATCATTGAAGGATCGCCGGCCAAAGCGAAGAAGTTCGAAATGCTGTACGTCAGGAACAGGTTTCAGGCCGACGAGCGCGCGCTGAGGGAATGTAAGAGACTCATCTACTCTCGTATGACCATGCAGATCACCGCTATGGCAGACGGAGAATGGGTGAACATCGGCGATATGGTGCAGGTGCCGGACACATACGACACCAACCAGCAGGCCGGTTATATCGTGTCGAGGGTCGGGAATGACTTCGAGACGAGTGAGCGCATCAATTTCTCCGGAACCATGTTTGTGCAGGTCACGGATTCATCCGGCGCCACTACTGCGCGATACCCGGCTTCACCAAGGGCTGATACCGCATTTGGCTTTACCGCTGCTATTCCGAACATTGAGCTCAACCTGTTTGATGGGGTAGATGTTCAATCACCATCCAGGTACGCCATCGCGACATCAGAAGAACTCAATGCAGGCAGATGGACGATTACTGCAAAACAGCCAGACGGAAAGGGCAGTACCGCGTTAACCCTCGCTGAGTACAGCGATCTGATTTACCAATAAGACCTATCCCGATCACCTCAACCCGGCCACAGCGCCGGGTTTTTTTATGGAATCAATATGGCTACGCAACCGACGCAAAATGCAGTACCAAGCGAATCCCCCCGCGACCTGAAATATAACGCGGGGAAAGTTGACGAATTCGTTACATCGATGGGGTGGACATACACCGACCGATTCGGTGTGCAGCATTACACTATTGAAGGCATGCGCTGGCTTGCGCAGCAGGCAATTGCCGCATTTGGCTACATCACTCTGGATAGCTTTGAAGATGGAAATACGCTCACCCTCCCTAACCAGGTTCTTCGCCTTGAAGCGACAGGCGAATACTACCGCTGGGATGGTGCATTTCCAAAAAACGTTCCTGCTGGTTCAACGCCAGATTCTACTGGTGGCGTAGGGGTAGGAAAGTGGCTCAGTGTAGGAGATGCTACTCTGCGCTCAGACCTTGCAGAAAGCGATGGTTTGAAGCTCACCGGTCAAAAGGTTAACTATGGAATTCCTTCCGGTTCGAGCTTAACGAGGGGGCTTATCTGGGCGTTTGATAAGATTAAGGGTTGGTTACGAGTAGGCGGATCTGATCTCGAACCACTTGACGACGAAAAAGACTTTTGGCGCGGATTGCCCTCTAAAAACTCATGGGGTGATCCTGCAAACATAGGTGACTATTCTGTTTCATTTGGCCGAAATGGGGCATCGTTTGCAGTTTATACCGCAACATTCGGTCATGACTGTGTGACCTATGGGGTGGCTTCCTTGGCTGGAGGTGCTGGCAGCGCGACAGGTAATCCGGATGACATCACCTCACCAAATGCTGAAGGGTACTGTTCTTTTGCATTCGGGAAAAATGTCATTGCTCTTGGCGCAAAGTCTGCAGCGCTCTGCGAAGAAACAGAAGCCAACTCACGCGCTGCTTTTTCTGCTGGTTACTTCTCCCAGGCAAGGGCTGGGTTTACTTCTGACCCTGGCGGAGTGGCGAGTGATGGCGTTGGGGCGATTGCTCTTGGTTACCGAGCGCGAGCAGCTGGTGATGGTTCTTTTGCTGCCGGGAAGAATATTCAGGCATACGGCGGCGCCATTGCCATCGGGCATGGCATTAATGATGGCAATCCGGCCGTAAACCCTTCAACACAATCCGTATCCATCTTTTCCAATTCAGTCGTTCCCGGCTTTACGGTTTCCCCTGGCGCTGGCGGACTCACTGATTTTTCAAAGGTTGGCATTCATAGCCAATATCCAAAGGAGCTTGTGGATATTGTACTTCCAACTGGTCAGTCAGCAGCACTCCGAATCTCAAGCTCTGGGGCAGGAAATAGTGGCAAGTTGCTTCTACAGGGGACTGCTAATGATGGATCTGCGTTGACGATCGCGACACTGGAATGGACAAGCGTAAATGGAGGAAGTGCCTCAGGAACTCTCAAAGTAAAGATGAATGGTGGGGCGGAAAGCCTTGAGCTATCTACGGATGGAATGATAGCCCTGAAAAATGTCAAAACTCTTGGAGAGATATCCGGTGCCCCAGCGGGCACCGTTTATAAAGATGGTTCAAACTTCCTCAAGATTGTTTAAGAGAAGTCATCGCCAAGGAAGGCTGTGAGCAGCGCTTCTGCGATCACCCTGTGACCAAAATCGGCAGGGTGGTTAGCGCCATTACCTGTAATAGCGTAAATGTTTTTGCGCTGAAGCATCTGAACCCAGACGTTTGTTATATCGACAAATGTCACATGATTATATTTGAGAGATAACTTTTTCAACTCTTCGCTGTATAGCGGGAAATACTCTTTCTTCGGCAGCACCCACTCAGGATTCGGAAGGGTAGAGGAAAGCAGTACGATTCGCGCATGCTTATTTTTGCTTTTGATATTTTTTATCAGGGCATCGATGCTGAAAAAGTATTCTTTTGGCGGTAGATCATTCGAATCGTTCATACCGAAAGAAATGATATAAACATCAGAATCAAGCTTCGTGAGTCTTCCGTCAGTGCTGTAGTAGGCGTTATTAGAGGTCCATCCTGGCACCGATGGGTTGTAGTAATGATATTTGCCGCCCTTCATCATAGACATGTAAGCAGACACCAGTCCGACATATGGTGGCTGGTGTGGTTCTGAGTATATGTCGCTGGCATTCGCACCGAAAGTAATGCTATCCCCGTAATACGTCACCTTCATTTCCTGCAGACTTTTAACGTAATTACGTAAGTCTGTAACCCCGCCACTCATTTTCAGGTAAAGGCGATCTGCCTTCTTGTAAGACGCCGAAATTTGATATTTCTGGTATTCAGTCGTAACGTTTATGTTAAAGTTTTTATCTTCTTTCAGCGGCTTTTTAAATCCTGATTTAGCTACCGGGATAGCAGAGCCATCAGGGATTGTTATTTTGTCGCCTGATACCCTGAAATCGGTACCGTTATGATAGAGCTCACCGGTAGTCTGATTGAACATCATGACCGGGCCGGTAGGCCTGAACAGAAGTCTTTCGCGTTTAAAATCCTCAGATGCGTAAATAGTATCCGAATAAACAAATTTCCCACCAAAGAAAGAAGGGTGAATATTAAACTTATTCACAATGTAGTTGCTGCACTTTACATCCGTGCACGTCGTGTAGTCATCAGGTGCAGCTGGTATTTCAGCTGCGGCACAAAATGACACAGACAATAGTGAAGCAATAATTAATTTTTTCATTTAGCTTTTCCGTATGCTTTTTTCTTTATCCAGCCATTAACAGGCTTTTCAATAAACTTATAGCAGGCAAGGGCGATAACCTGGCAGTAGATGTAATAGACGATAACATAAGGAACTATGCTCACTGTCTTATCGAGGCCAAGTTGCGTCCAGATAAACAGAAATACCGGCGCTGAGATACCGTGAGACAGATACAGGCTGTAAGATGAGTCGCCCAGCAGCAAGAAAGTGCGGTTGTGAGGAATAACCCCTTCAAGGCTCAGAGCCGACCAGACAATCACGAACGCCGGGATGCCCCATGTCAGCAGTCGGGAATAATCGTTATAAGCAAAAACACCCGAGTTAGCGAAAGCAAAAAGCGGGAAGAAAGAAGCAATTCCGACCCACGCCAGCCACTTCGGCAGGACGCATCCTGCTGAGTACATGCGGTAAAGATACATACCGAGGATGAATTCGATAAACATCTGGCTGGACAGAGTTACCAGAACTTTGCTTTCACCGTGAGCCAGGGCGTTACCTGCGCCGAAAATTACCAGGGCGCAGACTGAATAAAACTCGAGTGAGTTGGCTTTTTTAATGCCAATCGCAAGAAGACCCGCAAGCAAGAAATAGAACAGGAATTCAAACTGCAAAGTCCAGCCGATTCCAAGAATTGGTGGCTTATCAAAGTTCATGAACGTCATCGTTTTGATGATCCACATGAGGTCTAGCCGTGAGCCGTTGAAGATATATGCAAAATCTGCAGTAGGTTGGGATATGGCACCAGAATCAACCAGCCATGATATGAACACAACCACTAGTGTTGCCACAAGGTACAACGGCCATATGCGAGTAATGCGGCGCTTTATGAAACCCAGCGGCGTTAATTTTGGCGTCATGCCATCCTTATAGAGGCCGCCGTAAATGATGTACGGCATTATAAAACCACTGATGATGAAAAATATGTCAACGCCAACACCGCCAAGGTTTGTGATCTGTGGGGTGATGCCATAAACGGCAAGGTTTGCGTGAGCATAAATCACGAGGAAGGCGGCCAGGAACCGCAGATACTGGATGTTGGCAATCATCGTCAACTTTCTTAACTGTTAAAAGGCGTGTGATTTTAACAGCTAAGAGGATTCTGATCATTCTGTTTGCAAAAGCGACTTGATCACCATCACCAAACAATCATACTGTATATGGATACAGTGTTTGGGGGTGTTCATGTCAGGAACAACAAAGCTATACGCCGCGCGCTTTGCGGAATTAGAGCCCTTACTACCTTCATCTGTGAGCATTGTTGAAACGTCTGAAGGCTATGATGTCATTGAAAGTAGAATCCCGTTTAAGCGTGAAGACACATTGCTCATCTGGTTTTGTGGTCGCCAGCAGCATGCATATTGGGCTGGTGACGCGCTCATCACTGATGACGGTGAGGCCATCGAAGGCGATGCGCTTGATGATGTTCGCCTGGTTGGTGTAGTTACGCATACCATTTACCCGGTTTCCTCAGACGAAAACCCCTTCATGTAGTACCCAAAGTGAGCAATCGACACTCTTCCTGCTGAAATTTACAAATATCAAAAAGCTAATAGCGTTACAGGCTTAGAAACGAAGCGGCTAGGAAGTAGCCGCACAGAAACGAACGGGCATCTTGATCAGTACCTCAGTTAAAACTACTGTATATAAAAACAGTATTTGAGGTATGCATCATGGAGTTCTTCAGACCGGCAGAGTTACGCGAAATTATTGCTATCCCGCTTTTTAGCGATCTGGTGCAATGCGGGTTCCCCAGCCCGGCTGCTGATTACGTTGAGCAGCGTATCGATCTCAATGAGTTGCTGGTGTCCCATCCCAGCTCTACGTATTTCGTAAAAGCTGCCGGCGACTCGATGATTGAGGCCGGAATCAGCGACGGCGATCTGCTGGTGGTGGATAGTTCCCGGACTGCTGAGCACGGTGACATTGTTATTGCTGCGGTGGAAGGGGAGTTCACTGTCAAACGCCTGCAGCTGCGCCCGACTGTGCAACTCAATCCCATGAACAGCGCTTACTCACCGATTATTGTCGGTAGCGAGGACACTCTCGACGTTTTCGGTGTCGTGACTTTCATCGTCAAATCGGCGAACTGAATATGTTTGCGCTCTGTGATGTGAATTCGTTCTACGCATCATGCGAGACCGTGTTCAGACCCGACCTGAGAGGGCGGCCGGTGGTCGTTCTGTCAAACAATGATGGGTGCGTAATCGCGCGCAGCGCGGAAGCCAAAGCGGTAGGCATAACGATGGGCGAGCCATTCTTCAAACAGAAAGAGCTATTCCGGCGCGCTGGCGTTGTCTGCTTCAGCAGCAACTATGAGTTGTATGCCGACATGTCGAACCGGGTAATGACGACGCTGGAAGAAATGAGCCCTCGCGTTGAAATTTACAGCATCGACGAAGCTTTTTGCGACCTGACTGGCGTTCGCAACTGCCGGGACCTGACTGACTTTGGAAAAGAGATCCGCGCTACGGTTCTGAAGCGGACGCATCTGACGGTCGGGGTTGGCATTGCGCAGACAAAAACACTCGCTAAGCTGGCAAATCATGCCGCCAAGAAATGGCAGCGGCAGACGGGCGGGGTAGTGGACCTGTCCAATATCGATCGCCAGCGCCGACTCCTTGCCCTGGTGCCAGTAGAGGATGTATGGGGCGTAGGCAGGCGCATCAGTAAGAAGCTTAACGCCATGGGCATTAAAACAGCTCTGGATCTCTCAGAACAAAGCACTTGGATTATCCGCAAACACTTCAACGTCGTGCTGGAAAGAACAGTGCGTGAGCTGCGCGGCGAGCCATGTCTTGATTTGGAAGAGTTCGCGCCAGCAAAGCAGGAAATCGTCTGTAGTCGGTCATTCGGCGAACGCGTTACTGAGTATGAGCAGATGCGTCAGGCTATCTGCAGCTATGCAGCGCGTGGGGCCGAAAAGCTTCGCGGCGAGCATCAGTACTGCCGCTTTATCTCTGCATTCGTGAAAACCTCTCCCTTTGCGCTTAACGAGCCATATTACGGCAACAGCGCTTCAATGAAGCTTCTCACCCCCACTCAGGATTCCCGCGATATCATTAACGCAGCGGTAAAGTGCCTGGACAAAATCTGGAAAGATGGTCACCGGTACCAGAAAGCGGGCATTATGCTCGGTGACTTCTTCAGCCAGGGTGTGGCCCAGCTAAACCTGTTTGATGAGAACGCGCCGCGGGCCGGCAGCGAAAGGTTGATGGAAGTTCTCGATCACCTGAACGCTAAAGATGGAAAGGGTACACTCTACTTTGCCGGGCAGGGCATACAGCAGCAGTGGCAGATGAAGCGAGAAATGCTGTCGCCACGGTATACTACAAGATACTCAGATCTGCTTAGAGTCCGATAAATTTTCCTGATGTCTTGGTCCGCTTTGTGCCAGAAGCAGACATCACTAGCTCGAAACATACGTAATAAAAAGTGCTCACGCCTGTATTCCCTTATTCCTTGCCAGGTTAATCCTGTCAACGCGTTCCCTCAATGCTTTGACTTGCTCCGGAGAGAGTTCAAATTCATCAATGTTGGCCAGAAGAGCATTGAGGGAGCGCTCAATATAATTTTTTGTTAACCGTAAACAGATAACCTTAACCCAACGTGGCGAGAACTTGCTGCGCCCGATTGCTCTTGTGATTCGTAATTTCATGGCTTGCCTCTAAACCACCAGTGTGGAGGTTTACTAACTCGCTTATAACATGTATTGGATAGGCCTTCTGTTATTAATTCACCTGCAAGTTGACAATAGGCGTTGCGTCTCGGAGCAACCAGCTTTCAGCAAGCATTAAAATTGGTTTTCTAGCAGAAGTTATGCCCTGGACTGCAAACAACCGGAACTAGACGTAAACATTGTCGAATAATCATCTCTATTTTGTCCGCTTCTCGCTCATTTCGGAAGTGACAGGTCTCTTTTGACCTTACTATTGTGATGCCTCGATTAGCTCCGACCCCTGGTTCTTCACATTTCCCACGGCGCGCGTCACGGCGTGCCAGATAAACTTGTCGGCTGGCACAGCACCGTCGGCTGCTATCTCTTCAGCCTCTTTCCCGCCTATATCCTGCCGCATCCATTCCCGGGCCGCTTCTGGAGACAGAACCAGCGGTCGGCGGTCGTGAATATCGACCAGGCCTTTGTCAGCTGCAGACGTCACAATCAGAAAGCCCTCTGCTTCATCGCCACGTTCAAATGGCGTACTGCCGATCGCCGCCATAAATATCGGCTGGCCGTCGGCCCGGTGAATGAAGTAGGGTTGTTTCCTGTCGCCTTCTTTCTTCCACTCGAACCACCCATCCGCAAAACAGATCGCCCGGCCATGCTGCCAGAGAGGTTTAAACATTCGGCTGGTAGCCGCCGTCTCGACGCGCGCGTTAATAAGAGGCGGCTTATCCCACCACCCGGGAGCGTAACCCCAGAAAACAGGATCGAGGTGCAGCTGCTCGTCGCGTTCGCTCAGCAACAGGACTTTGGTACCTGGCGCCACGTTGTACCGGCCAATAGGCTCCGGGTCATATGCAATGTCGCGATCGCCTTCGTCGGCCAGGTATGCCAGATATTCTTCACGGGTTTGGGCTTGTGCAAAACGTCCACACATAGAAACCTCCAGTCAGTCAGACTGAAAGTATAGGGTAGGGAGAAAAAACAGGTGCGCACCGAAACTTTATGATTTTGAAACAGGGACATGATGATGGAAGCAAGCGAGGCGGTAAAGCGGCGTGTTGCGAAACTGGAAGGAGCTACGCAAAGTTGAGGAGATTTCGGATCGAGGCGATCCCGAAGTTCACTCGTCGACCACTCGAAAAAGATGGCAACGGTTTGATTTTGATTGGATGTATTGGTAAGTATTGAAACCCGTATTCAACGGGCTTTTGATATGTAACTGATTGAATTATAACTAAAAAAGCTGGTTATAGCGGAAACAGGAATCGTATTCGGTCTCTTTTTATCTGCGTTCTGTTTCAGCTACTTACGGCGAACCGTCCGAAATGTCCTGAAATTGTCCGAACCTCCATATCCGGCATTTCTCGTTATACCATACCGTTTTTAACATTCACAATTCATTTACACGCAAATTTTTAAATCATCATGGATTCTTTTGCCTGCTGTCCAGGCACGTTAGAGTCATTTTACTGGCTTATGGCCGAACAGGCGCTGAACCCTAATCTTCGGTGCGTGGGTCCCTCCGGACGCCTGATTGCAAACGGTGGGACACTGGCATTGCGGTCGGTTTTCTCAAAAGTGGCGCCGGGCATTCAGATGCAAGCGTCCTCCCGGCTAACTTTGAAAAGGAGTTCATTCGTTTTTTTAGTATAAACGACACAATCGCCTGGAATGTCCTTGTTTAAAAAGCTCATTGCGCCGATGTCAACGTTGCTACCAATGTTTATTGCATTTGCAATAATACAAGAGCCAGCGCCGACACTGACATTATCTCCAATTAATATACTTGGCTCTCCGGAGTCAGGCCTTTTTCCACCACCAATTCCAATTGTGGAATTTTGTCTGATTTTAAAGTTTGAACCTATACGGCAGCTACCATTAATAACTACGCCATGAAAATGGCTGATAATTAACCCCGGACCGATTGAGGCGCCAAGCTGAATTTCGCAACCATATTTTCTGGTGAATTTTCTATTTATTCTGCGTGCAAAATTTTTACTAATGTTAGTTTTATAAAGATAAGAAGCAATCCGCCACCAAAAATTAAACCGCCTTTCAGGGCATTTGAATGCTTTGTGAGCAGTTCTGGCCCAGGTAAAGGGCTTTTGATTTTTCATCACTTCAGCTTGTAAACATTCATGCAGGTGGCGTTTTAAATCTTCCTTGGTCATCTTTAGCTTTGCTCCAGTCTCTCGCATTTTCGCCAGCCTCTTAGCTAGCTCCTTATTAAAATTTCGTGGCCGGGCGGTTCTGGCTTAAATGATGAACTCCCTGAATCGCGCTTGATTGTTGACAATATACTCAGGGAAGCTTTTAACTGTCAGTTCTTGCTTGACTAATTTTCTGTCGCGTCCCCAGATATCTTCCGCGTTTTTGATGACCTTCATGATATGTTCCGGATTATTAAATTCAGGAAGATCATATTCGGTGTGGGATATGGTGGACATTTTTTCCGATATGCGCTCAGGAGTCATCACCCATGAAAAATGCCAGCCACCATTTTCGATGATGCTATTGTTTAACTTTAGCCAGTTCCATTTTAACCACGACCAGTTTTTGATGGTTCTGGCGCGTTTAAGGTTCCTGAAGGTTTCAGGCTCACCGCCAAAAAAATTCACCAGGTTTTTATATTTTGTCGCTCGCGGTAATGTACATTTTCTTGGTGTGTCATTGGTATTGAAAACCTGCAGATTAAACTGATAGTTATAAAAATCCTGATAAAGAGTAGTGCAGAGTTTATTAGGGTTTATTGACGCGATAACCTGAGGTGAAAAGATCTCATCCACATCGGAAACTAAAATTAAATCATCATCTTTTGCCTGCTTCAGTCCCTGCATGATGGCGTTTCTCTGCGCGGCTTCATTCGCCCAGGCATCTACAACAAGACTCTCTTTTCGGTCCGAGTTACTATCATGAACCTGATTTACGTCGTCAGAAGATTTCATGATGGGTGTTTCATCATGCACAACGTAAATAATTTTATCTTTGAACTGGCTGTATTTATTTATGTCAAAGTGGAGCTGTCGCTTTTTACCGGTAAAAGTATGCGTTGACTCAACGATAACGAAGCGATCAATAACGTCCGCTAGCGTATTTAACCTGATATCAAGAAGCATATCTTCATCGTAATACAAGAAGCAGTCGTAAATCATCATCAAATCCTTAAATTGGCGTCTACACTGCGCTTTTCTAGCGCATTCGTTATTTTCATTTCGCGCAATGCTAACTGAGCACCCTCGGCATATGCAAGAGTGCTCTGCTTTATTATTCCTTTTTTAAACCGAGCGCATTCTCTGTGCCGCTAGCGGCAAAGCCTGTCGCGATTAGAAATGGGACTTAACGGACGCTTCAATTTCATCAAGCAGTTCAAAGCGACGACGGTATTCAGCGCGTTTTTTACTCGCTATCTCGTCGAGGGATTTGCGCTCCACCTGCAGCGGAAGCTGCCAGCAGAAGGAGGAGATTTTTTTTCCGCCCAGAGAATCCCAGAATTCGTCATAGCTGGCGTGGAAATGACGACCTTTGCTGAGGCGATAGCGCAGCGCCCGGAAAACGTGCCCCTCATCGCTGACGGCAAAAATGGCCCGGACAGATGACTGTGCTGCCAGATGGAAAAGAACTTCCATCAGCACGCGCTTGGGGAACAGGCCATGGCAGGCGCGAGTTGCCAGTTTAATGGCATCCCGTGATACGCAGCGACGGGGTCCCTGAAGTCCGCCAATGACCATAACGGGCTGAGCATTGCTGCGGGCGACGCTAAAGGTCAGGCTGGCCAGCAGCGTATCCTCGTTGTCGCGTAGCCAGAGTGTGCTCTCACCTTCACGCTCGGCTTTGCCGGCTGAGGACGCATTAACCGTGTAGGTCACGCCGTCTTTTGCATGGAAGTGCGCAATGGGTTGTTCCAGCGGGCCGGTCAGCGCCTGGGCGAGACTGCTCTCTTTCAGGCTGTCAATCCAGTAATAGTGGTTAACGATAGCGTCAGCGCGATCGTTTGCCGTCAGACCGCGCATCAGGTACTGCCGCTGGGTCTTGCTGGGCAACGTAATTTGCGCTGTCAGCAATTTGTCGAAATCGTCACGACCAGAGAGGGCTTCCAGCATACGGTGGGTGGAAGACCAGAACAGCAGCGAACGTAAAAGGAACTTCAGTCGGTAATCGCGCTTCCGCCAGATTGGCCCCGGAACGCGTTTGCCGTTCACCAGCTCGGAAATAATATTCGTGCGATGCGGATAGAACACATCGTTATGTAGCTGTGTATTAGACACGTGAAGACCTCTCGTTTTTTTCTACCCTTATTCTACGGAGCCTATAAAAAGGGATTAATAGCGTGAGGATCTTTATTTCTCTTTGGTTTACCGTTTGTTTGACTTGGTGAGGACCGCTCCCGTCTTTTTCATTTACTGACGCGGCTATACTGTTTAAGGGAGGCCTTATGTATCAGCGAATCGAAAGTGGAGAGTGGCGTCACGTCTGGGTTGTCAGTGACATACACGGTTGTTACCAGAGGCTCATGGAGGAACTGAAACGCCGTCATTTTAATCCTTATGAGGATTTACTTATTTCCGTTGGCGATCTGATTGATCGCGGTCCGGACAGCGTGAAATCATTACAGCTCATTAACGAGAAATGGTTTCGAGCCGTGCGGGGTAACCATGAGCAAATGGCAATAGATAGCCTGGATAATAATGATTTTTCGGTCTGGACGATGAATGGCGGAATGTGGTTTACGCGCCTTGAGCATGAGCAGCAGGCGCTGGCGCGAACGTTACTTAACGCCTGTCGGGAGCTGCCGCATATTATTGAGATAACCTGCGCAAATGGCCTTAATGTTATCGCTCACGCGGATTATCCGGCGGAGGAATATCGCTGGGAAAAACCGGTAAGCGCCCAGCGCGTGTTATGGGATCGCGACCGCCTGATGGGATTTATGGTGGGCAAAGGGCAGGGGATTAGCGGCGCGGATCACTTCTGGTTCGGCCATACGCCCGTCGACAGACGGTATGATTTTTCTAACCTGCACTATATTGATACCGGTGCGGTATTCGACGGTTACTTTACGCTGGCGCAGCTACAGTAATAAATAACCCGCCTTCGGGCGGGTTCTCTTTAGGTCAGGCAAGACGCATGACCCAGGCATCGGTTTTACTATCGTAATGCTCACGGTAAAGAACAGAGTGTTCGCCATCAAGTATTGCCGGGACGCTGGTGTCTGCATCCCATGCATCGAGCTGCATGCACAAATCCGGGTCGGATTTGCAGGGAATACTTAACGTTCGATCGCCTTGTGCTTCGCCGCGCAGCTCTGCGTCGTCGATCTCAAAAGCGCCAATACGCACGCTGGTTTTCGTCATAGTGCTCTCCGGGTCGGTTGTCAAAATCTGGTATGACCAGTATGGGCATCCATTTTTGATCGTAGACAAGGAGAGCAAAATCGCCAGTAAAAAAATGCGCTTTTTTCAGGCAGTGCGATCGTTACCGGTAAACAGACGGCCATCGCGGACCAGCTCGCGTGGATAGCTATTTTTAAGCCTTGAGCCAACCTTTTTTGCCAGCCCCAGCGGGTATCCCTGATAGGTCACCACCACTTCATCAGCGGAAGGCGTGCCGTCAGGATAAACGTCGCGTCCACGGTACCACTCTTCAGCTTCCTGGTGCGTCAGGGCGAAAGTATTTGCATGCCCGGCAAGCGCGATGACCGCCTCGTGCTGCCAGCGATACCCCTTATTGTGCACTTCCGCCAGGCGAATCCCGATACGGGAAAAACGCACTTTGCCAATCAACGGCTCGATATTCGCCGGGAACAGCCATATCTCTTTGTCTCGCGTCCAGAGGCGCTGACTCTCATCCCAGTCCAGCCCAACCTTGCGGGCAGCGGCTTCAAGCTGCGCGGCATCGCGGCCTTTGAGCGGTACAAACGGGAAATTGCCGACCTTGAATTTAGGGGCGGGGAGGGGATCTACCGCCTGAGTTTTACGCAGGCGGGCCACGAAGAACCCTTCGCAGTCGTAAATCTGAGGGAATACGTGCAGGAAACCTTCCGGCGTGACCGCCTCCTGTGCCGAGGCGAACAGATCGTTAAGCGGCATGAACTCAACGGCATCCGGGTATTGCGCTTTCAGCCACAGGCAGACGTCTTCGTTTTCATCCCGGTTTAAAGTACACGTTGAATACACCAGCGTGCCGCCGGGGCGCAGGGCGTGGAACGCGCTATCGATCAGCTCGCGCTGCGTGGCGGCGATCTCAAGATTGCTCTCCACCGACCAGTTTTTTAACGCATCGGGATCTTTACGCACCACCCCTTCTCCTGAGCAGGGGGCGTCCAGCAGGATGGCATCAAACATTTCCGGCAGGGCGGCGCCAAAGACGCGTCCGTCGAAATGCGTCAAAGCGACATTGTGAATACCGCAGCGGCTGATATTGGCATGCAACACCTTCACGCGGCTGGCGGAAAACTCATTGGCGAGAATCGCCCCGCGGTTACCCATGCGCGCGGCAATCTGCGTGGTTTTCGAGCCGGGCGCGGCGGCGACATCCATCACGCGTTCAGGCGCGTTGCCGTCGGCGAACAGGGCGGCAACCGGCAGCATTGAGCTTGCTTCCTGAATATAAAAAAGACCGCTCAGATGTTCTGCAGTACTTCCCAGCGGCACGGCGTCTTCGTCATCGCGATCGATCCAGAATCCCTCGTCACACCACGGAACCGGCGTAAGTTGCCAGTTGTACGGAGAAACCAGCGCCAAAAAATCCTCGACGCTGATTTTCAGCGTGTTAACGCGAATGCTCCGACGTAACGGACGCTGGCAGGCGGCGATAAAATCGTCCAGCGACAGATGAGAGGGAAGCGCCTCGCGCATCTGCGCCAGGAATTGTTCAGGAAGAAATACGGAGTTTTGAGCCACGAGCACACCACAGGGAAAAGTTCAGGTGCGCAGTGTAACATAAAGGCTCCGGCGCGTTGACACCGGAGCCTGTCAGATTAACGCGGCAGGGCAGTGCCCCATTCGCGCCACTCTTTCGGTTCGCTTTCCAGCAGCAGGAAGTGTTTACCCGGCTGCGCTTTCGGCGCCAGCGGCGTTCCCGGCGGGGTGGCAAACGCAATACCGCCGCGGATGAACTGGTTGAAGGTACCGGTTTTCACCACGCCACCCGTCAGGCCGAAGTCCAGCGAATAGCCGGACGCCAGCCAGAACACCGAGTTATTACGGACCAGGTGCTGGTAACGCTCGCTGATGCGTAACGCCACCATCACGCGGTCGGAGAGCGTGCCGAGCGTGAGACCCGTTACCGTACCCACCTCAATGCCGCGGAACAGTACCGGCGTACCGATGCCAAGCGAGCCTGCTTCCGGTACTTCGACCACAATGCTCAGGCCGCCAAGGTAGCGTGAGTCGGTGATGGTGGCTTCCTGCAGCTCGAAATCACGGCGGGCTTTACCCTGGCCGGGCTCGACGTTGATGTAAGGCTGCAGAATGGTGTCGAGATGCTCAACGCCTGCGGCTGAAATCTGCGGGGTCACCACCGAGAAGCGTGAACCCGTTCGGGCGAAGGTCTGCACATATTCCGGATAAAGCACCGCGGTTGCCTGCACCTCGTTGCGCGAGGTGATCAGCGTCAGCTTCTGGATCTGCCCGATATCAATGCCCAGGTAGCGAATTGGCATGCCTTCTGCCAGCTTGCCGGCATCGAACGCATGCAGGGTAATCTGCCCACCCACGGCACGTGCGGCGGTTTCGGACGGGAAGAGAATTCGCTTATCGCCTTTGCGCAGGTTCGCGCCTGCGCCGCTGAGGTTATCGAAGCTGATTGCCCCGCGCAGCGCGCGAGAGAGCGGGGAGGCCTGCACGGTCAGCCCGTTACCGTTAAGCTGCACCTTCGCGCCGCCCTCGGCCCAGAAGACGCTGTTTGGCGTCAGCAGCTTACGGTATTCGGGTTTGATATGCAGTTCGATATCAAACGCGTCCGCACGAGGGCGAACGGCGATCACCTCCCCGACCTCAAACTTGCGGTAGAGCACCACGGAGCCCGCCTGAACGTCCGGCAGCGTCTCGGCGCTTAAGGTCAGGGTAGTAGTTGGCAAATCGCTCAGGCTGTTTTCAATCGCTTTGTCCAGGTTGGCGTAGAGCGGGTAGCTGTCGCGAACGGGGCCTTTATTGCCCGGCAAAATGCGAATGCCGCCGTTAACCCATTCGCTGGCGCTCGCACCGAGGAACTCCACGCCGTCCAGGCCCACCTTCACATCGACGCGGCTGTTCACCACGAATTTACTGTCGCCATGGACGAGGTTGCTGTATTGCGGATCGATAGCAACCGAGAAGCTCACGCCATTTTCGGAGAGCGTTCGCTCCAGCACCTGACCCACCTGTACGCCGTGCAGAATCAGCGGCTGACCGGCCTCAATGCCGTAACTTTCGGGCGCATTCAGCGTAACCGTCACGACGCCCGGTTTTTGCAGCAGCGCTTTATCCGCCGGGGCAATGACGAAGCTGTTGCTTGGCTCACCTTCACCAGGGATCAGTTCAAAGGTATTTCCGGTAAGCAGCGCGCTGAGGCTGGCATCGTTCAGGGAGAGCTTCGGACTGCGCATTTCGATGCGCGTTTTCTCGCGCAGGAGATCGACCACGCTCGGGTCGACCGTCATTTCGCCGGTCACCGAACCGCCCGGATTAAGCGTCATTTTGGTGAGCTGGCCGACCTGCAGTCCCTGGTACATCAGCGGCGTTGAACCCGCTTTCAGTCCCTTTGCATCAGGCAGAACAAGCTTAACGATCACGCCACGCTGGCTGTGCGCCAGGTCCGGGTATAAACCGAACGTGTCATCGGCCGTGGCAGGGCTTGAATTTTCCGGGGAGTCAAAGGCAATGGCACCATTCACCAGCGCGGCCAGGCTCTCAAGCTTCACTTTTGCACCGCTCAGGCTGAGGTCGGCGTCCACGCCGGAGACATTCCAGAAGCGGCTGCCTTTTTTCACCAGATTGGTGAACCGACGTTCGATCAGCACATCAATGGTTACGCCCTGTTTGTTCGGGTTGATGGTGTAATCATACACGCGGCCAACCGGAATCTTGCGGAAGTAAACCAGCGAGCCGCTGTTCAGCGAGCCCAAATCCGGTGCCTGAAGATGGATCATCAGATCGCCGTTATTGAGGCGGTATTTCGGCTGCGTATCCAGCGCGACAAAGTGATCCTGCGGTTCACCTTTACCCGGCATCATACCAATGTAGTTACCGCCAACCAGCGCATCCAGCCCGGAGACGCCGGCCAGAGAGGCTTTCGGCGTCACCAGCCAGAACTGCGTTTCGCTGCGAAGAGCATCCTGCATGTCAGATTTGATACTGACCCGCACCTGAATCTTGTTAAGCCCTTTGCCAAGGGAGATGTCCTGAACCGTACCGACTTCTACCCCCTGAAAACGAACGGGGGTTCGCCCGGCGACGATGCCGTCGGCGGTCTGAAAATCAATGGTGACGGTACTGCCGCGATCTTCATAGCTCGTCCAGATAAGCCAGCCTGCAATCATCAGCGCGATGACGGGCAGCAACCAGAATGGCGAAATGCGGCGTTTAGTTTTAATTCTCGCTTCAGTCGGCGAAGCGGGGGTTTCCTGACTCATGTGCATCCCAAAGTAAGCGGCTATCCAGCCATTCCACAGCAAGAATAGTCAATATCACCGCAGAGCCGAAATAAAAAGCCGCGGGTCCCATAGTAAAAGCAAGAAGCTGGTCGCGATTGATCAGCGACATCATCAGCGAAATCACAAACAGATCCAGCATTGACCAGCGGCCAATCCAGGTGACGAATCGCAGAAGAAGAATACGGGTACGTAAACCTTGTTCACACTTAAAGTGAATGCTGACCAGCAGGGTAAACATCACCACCACTTTGGTAAAGGGAACCAGGATACTGGCAATAAACACGATGGCCGCCACCCCAACGTTGCTGTGCGCAAGGGAGATAATACCGGAGAGGATAGTATCTTCCTGACGGCCACCGTTCACGTAGATAATGGAAATCGGCAGCATATTGGCCGGGATCAGAAACACCAGTGAGGCAATCAGCGCCGCCCAGCATTTTTGCAGGCTGTTGTTGCGCCGTAGCCTCAACGGTATATGGCAGCGCGGGCAGCGTCCACGCTTGTCGGGCAGCCCGGTGTAATGGCATCCCAGACAGACGCGAAGGTTCTCATCCGGGCGGGTGGCAGGGCGCTGAGGGTAAAAACGCTCCCAAAGCTGCTCAACGTTCAGATGGATTAGCGTCAGGATACTGAGCAATACCAGGCAGATAAAAGCAAAAAGCCCGACGCCCGGCTGCAGAAAGGCATAGTCCTGCACCTTGATGGATGCCACGCCCACGCCCACCAGATAGATATCCAGCATGACCCACTCTTTGAGCTTTTCCAGCATCAGCAATACCGGACGCAGGTTCATCCCCAGAATGTTGCCAAACCACAGGTAAGCAATGGCGGCAACCAGCACCAGCGGCGCGCCGACAACGCAGAACAGCACCATGGCAGCGGTGAGAGGATCGCCCTGGCTCGTCATCTGCCAGATACCCTGCAGCACGTTGGCGTCAATGCGCACACCAAGCAGGTAGAGTTTCAGCAGCGGTTCGGTCCAGGCGAAGGGCATCAGCAGCAGCATGGTGACGGCCATGGCGGCAAGGCGGGTTAACGACCAGTCGCGGCCGTCACGAATTTTAGCGTCGCAGCGGGGACAAAAGGCGCTTTGGTGCGATTTCATCTTCGGCAACATAAAAAGCGTATCGCACTGGGGGCAACGCTGATAATGTGCACGAGGCAAAGCTTCGCTTACCGTATGGACAGTTATCTTTTTTGTCGGCGTAATTTTGGTTGTTTTTAAGGCCATCAGCTGCGCGCAAATAAGTATTGTTGAACGTTATATTAACTCATGAACGGATTCATCTTGAGCATGAGCGCATTTATTGCTTATTTTAATAGGCTATGCGGTAATTTTGTAAGACAACTAAGTGATTGAATAATGAACAAAACAGAATTCTACGCGGATCTGAACCGCGATTTTAAGGCATTGATGTCAGGTGAAACCAGCTTCTTAGCCACTCTGGCAAATACTAGCGCATTGCTGTTCGAACGGCTATCCGATGTGAACTGGGCTGGCTTTTATCTCCTGGAAGGTGAAACGCTGGTGCTGGGCCCGTTTCAGGGCAAACTGGCCTGCGTGCGCATTCCGGTAGGGCGCGGCGTATGCGGTACCGCGGTGGCCGAGAATCAGGTTCAGCGCGTGGAAGACGTGCATGCGTTTGACGGGCATATTGCCTGTGATGCTGCCAGTAATTCAGAAATCGTTCTGCCGCTGGTGGTAAAAAATCAGATTATTGGCGTTCTGGATATCGACAGTACGGTCTTCAGTCGCTTTACAAGCGAGGACGAACAGGGGCTGCGCGAGCTGGCGGCGAATCTGGAAAACGTCCTCGCTGCAACCGATTATCAAAAATTCTTTGCGAGCGTCGCAGGATAATCAACGGATAACGTAGCATTTACTGATAGCGTCATTATAATGACGCCTGTTCATGCCTGCGCTTGTTGGCAACGTCCGTTGTAATCAGGAAATTTCATGGAAAATCAACCTAAGTTGAATAGCAGTAAAGAAGTTATCGCATTTCTGGCCGAGCGTTTCCCGCAGTGCTTCAGCGCGGAAGGTGAAGCTCGTCCCCTGAAAGTCGGTATTTTTCAGGATCTGGTGGCGCGTGTTGAAGGGGAAATGAACCTCAGCAAAACTCAGCTGCGTTCTGCCTTACGTCTTTATACTTCGAGCTGGCGTTACCTGTACGGTATCAAACCGGGCGCAACCCGCGTGGATCTCGACGGCAACCCTTGCGGTGAGCTGGACGAGCAGCATGTTGAGCACGCGCGCAAGCAGCTGGAAGAAGCCAAAGCACGCGTTCAGGCACAACGTGCAGAACAGCAAGCGAAAAAACGCGAAGCCGCAGCGGCAAACGGCCAGGAAGAAGCGCCTCGTCGTGAGCGTAAACCACGCCCAGCGCCGCGTCGTCACGACAATAACGATCGCAAACCGCGTGCAGACAAACCAGCAGCGAAAGCCCCTCGCGCGCCTCGTGAAGAGCCGCGTCATACTCCGGTTTCTGACATTAACGCCCTGAGCGTGGGTCAGGCTCTGAAGGTAAAAGCGGGCAACAACGCTATGGACGCCACCGTACTGGAAATCACCAAAGATGGCGTTCGTGTACAGCTGACTTCTGGTATGTCAATGATTGTACGCGCAGAACACTTGTTGTTCTGAAACGGAGGCCAAGCCTGGCATGAACACTTTTTTTAAGCTCACCGCGCTGGCGGGCCTGTTTGCCATAACAGGCCATGCTTTCGCAGTGGACGATATCACGCGTGTTGATCAAATTCCGGTACTCAAGGAAGAGACGCAGCACGCGACGGTAAGCGAGCGTGTAACCTCTCGCTTTACCCGCTCGCACTATCGTCAGTTCGATCTCGATCAGGCCTTTTCGGCCAAAATCTTTGACCGCTATCTGAACTTGCTGGATTACAGCCATAACGTTTTGCTCGCCAGCGATGTCGAGCAGTTCGCTAAGCGCAAATCCGAGGTGGGTGATGAGTTGCGGTCAGGCAAGCTGGATCTGTTCTACGATCTCTACAACCTGTCGCAAAAGCGCCGCTTTGAGCGCTATCAGTACGCGCTGAAAGTGCTGGAACGTCCGATGGACTTCACCGGCAACGACACCTTTAATCTCGATCGCAGCAAAGCACCCTGGCCGAAAGACGAAGCCGAGCTGAACGCGCTGTGGGATGGCAAGGTCAAATACGACGAACTGAGCCTCAAGCTGACCGGTAAAGATGAGAAAGAGATCCGCGACACGCTGACGCGTCGTTACAAATTTGCTATTCGTCGTCTGGCGCAGACTAACAGTGAGGATGTTTTCTCACTGGCGATGACCGCCTTTGCGCACGAAATCGATCCGCACACCAACTATCTTTCTCCACGCAACACCGAACAGTTCAATACCGAGATGAGCCTGTCTCTGGAAGGTATTGGCGCGGTGCTGCAGATGGACGATGACTACACGGTGATCAACTCCATGGTTGCAGGCGGCCCGGCATCCAAAAGCAAAGCGATTAGCGTAGGCGATCGCATTGTGGGCGTAGGACAAACCGGTCAGAGCATGGTTGACGTTATTGGCTGGCGTTTGGACGATGTGGTTGCGCTGATCAAAGGTCCGAAAGGGAGCAAAGTTCGCCTCGAAATTCTGCCGGCCGGTAAAGGCACCAAAACCCGTATCGTGACCCTGACCCGTGAGCGGATCCGTCTGGAAGACCGCGCGGTGAAAATGTCGGTGAAAACCGTGGGTAAAGAGAAGGTGGGGGTCCTGGATATTCCTGGCTTCTACGTGGGGCTGACCGACGATGTAAAAGTTCAACTGCAGAAACTTGAGAAGCAGAACGTGAGCAGCGTTATCATCGACCTGCGTACGAACGGTGGCGGTGCGCTGACTGAAGCGGTGTCGCTCTCAGGCCTGTTTATCCCGTCTGGCCCGGTGGTACAGGTGCGTGATAACAACGGTAAAGTTCGTGAAGATGCCGATAACGACGGTGTGGTCTATTACAAAGGCCCGCTGGTGGTCCTGGTTGACCGCTTCAGCGCGTCCGCATCTGAAATCTTTGCCGCTGCAATGCAGGACTATGGCCGCGCGCTGATCGTGGGTGAACCCACCTTCGGTAAAGGTACCGTTCAGCAGTATCGCTCGCTGAACCGTATTTACGATCAGATGCTGCGTCCGGAATGGCCTGCGCTGGGCTCCGTTCAGTACACCATTCAGAAGTTCTACCGCGTTAACGGCGGCAGTACGCAGCGTAAAGGCGTAACGCCGGATATCATGATGCCGACCGGCACGGAAGAGACCGAAACCGGCGAGAAGTTTGAAGATAACGCGTTGCCGTGGGACAGCATCAACGCTGCGACGTTCGTTAAAGCCGGTGATATGACGCAGTTTGGTCCTGAGCTGCTGAAAGCGCATAATGACCGCATCGCGAAAGATCCGGAATTCCAGTACATCATGAAGGACATTGCGCGTTTCAATGCCCTGAAAGATAAGCGGAATATTGTTTCTCTGAACTACGCTCAGCGTGAAAAAGAGAACAACGAGGACGATGCAACGCGTCTGGCGCGTATCAACGATCGCTTCAAGCGAGAAGGTAAACCTCTGCTCAAGAAACTGGACGATCTGCCAAAAGATTACCAGGAGCCGGATCCGTACCTGGACGAGACGGTGCATATCGCGCTCGACCTGGCGAATCTGGAAAAAGAGAAGCCTGCCGTACAGCCCGCTCCGGCAAAATAATCTCCCAACAGGCACAAGAAATTGTGCCTGTTTCTTTTTGTTCTGCATCCTTCCGTCAGGCTGATTTCCAATTGTGTAAAGTTGTGTCTTTCTGGTGACTTACGCCTACCGGATGCTTGAAAATAGCCGTAATACCCATACGATGTGGGTAATCGCATAGTGCGTTTTGTTAAACTGAGGTTAAAAGAAAATTATGATGCGAATCGCGCTCTTCCTGCTCACCAACCTGGCGGTGATGGTGGTTTTCGGGCTCGTGCTAAGCCTGACAGGAATTCAGTCGAGCAGCGTTCAGGGTCTGTTGATTATGGCGCTGCTGTTTGGTTTTGGTGGCTCTTTCATTTCCCTGCTGATGTCAAAATGGATGGCGCTGAAATCCGTAGGCGGTGAGGTGATTGAACAGCCGCGTAACGATATGGAACAGTGGCTGATGAATACGGTGGCACAGCAGTCTAAGCAGGCAGGCATTGCGATGCCGCAGGTTGCTATTTACCATGCCCCGGATATTAACGCGTTTGCCACGGGTGCCCGTCGTGATGCGTCACTGGTTGCCGTGAGCACCGGATTGTTGCAGAACATGAGCCGTGACGAAGCCGAAGCGGTTATCGCGCATGAAATCAGCCATATTGCCAACGGTGACATGGTAACCATGACGCTGATTCAGGGCGTGGTGAACACCTTCGTTATCTTTATCTCCCGTATCCTGGCGCAGATTGCGGCTGGCTTCATGGGCGGCAACCGCGATGAAGGTGAGGAGAGCAACGGTAACCCGCTGATCTACTTCGCCGTATCCATGGTGCTGGAACTGGTGTTCGGTATCCTGGCGAGCATTATCACCATGTGGTTCTCTCGTCACCGTGAGTTCCATGCGGATGCTGGCTCTGCGAAGCTGGTGGGGCGTGAGAAGATGATTGCAGCCCTGCAGCGTCTGAAAACCAGCTACGAGCCGCAGGAAGCGAACAGCATGATGGCCTTCTGCATCAACGGCAAATCAAAGTCGCTGAGCGAGCTGTTTATGTCTCACCCGCCGCTGGATAAACGTATTGAAGCGCTGCGCAGTGGGGAATACCTGAAGTAACGCTAAGAGCGTAAATAAGCCGGGCAGGAGAAGACTCCGCCCGGCTTTTTTTATGCCTGAATGCCGGGTTGGGTCACGCGCAGACCGCTGACGATGGCTGCCAGGGTGGCAAGGGCGCCTGCGGTGAGAAGCGCAACGTGATTACCGTTTTGCCCGGCAAGGTTAAACATCAGGGCAACCAGTGCCGCACCGGTGCTTTGTCCCAGCAGACGCGCGGTCCCCAGCATGCCGCTGGCACCTCCGCTGCGATGTCGCGGCGCCGCGGTAATAATGGTGTGGTTGTTGGGGGACTGGAACAGGCCAAACCCGGCACCGCACAGGACCATGCGCCAGATGATGTCCAGATCGCCTGGCGATGACGGAAGCAGCGCCAGTGCAAAAAGACCGGTTGCCATCACTGCCAGCCCCACCGCACCCAACAAACCGGCATGTACACGTTCTATTAAATAACCGGCAAGCGGTGCCATCACCATCGTCGCCAGCGGCCAGGGGGTTAACAGCAGCCCGGTCTCCACTTCGGAACGTCCTATCACGCTTTGCAGGAAGAAGGGCAGAGAAACCAGAGCCAGCATCTGGGCGCAGAACGAGCAGACGGAGGTGCAGATAGAGAGCGAAAAGAGTGGGATACGCAGCAGATCGACCGGCAGTAAAGGTACCGGCAGGGCAAGCTGGCGGCGAATAAAGAAGAAGCCCGTCACCAGCAGGGTAACAAGCTCCGCGGCGGTAAGCAGCAGAGATTGACCCTGCGCAAAGCCGCTCAGGGCGGTAATCAGCAGACCAAAGGTGAGCGCATTCATCACTGCGCTTGCCACGTCAAAGCGCGGCATGGTGCTTTTCGGGCCGTTAGCGGGGAGATAACGCAGGGCAAAGAAGATGGCTACGATACCCAGCGGCACGTTTATGGCGAACAGCCATTGCCAGGAGGCGACAGAAAGTATGGCGGCCGCAATGGTTGGCCCGGCGGCAGATGAGACCGCGACAATAAACGAGTTTATCCCCATGCCGCGCCCCAGATGACGCTGCGGATAGATTAGGCGGATTAGCGCCGTATTGACGCTCATCAGCGCCGCGCCGCCAAACCCTTGCGCGATGCGCGCCAGCGTCAGCGTATGCAGAGAGTCCGAAAGGGCGCACAGCAGTGATGTGAAAGTAAATACCACCAGCCCGCACTGATATACCCGACGGTAGCCGAACATATCGCCCAGAAAAGAGAAGGAGAGCAGGGAAACCACAATCGCAATCTGATAGGCGTTAACAATCCATATCGAACTGGCCGGGGAAGCATGCAGATCGGTGGCAATGGTGGGAAGGGCAACGTTCGCAATCGCGCCGTCAAGGACGGCCATTGAGATACCAATAATTATCGTAGCGATAGCGCCATACCGCTGGGGCAAAGGCAGGCCATCGGAAAGGTTCTTTTCCATCGGGGGTAAATAGCTCAGAGTGAAATTATTCTCAGGGTAACTATTTTAGCATCGTCAACACCGTTTTATGTCGCAGATTTGTAACGAAGTAAACGCGGATTGATTGCAGGTAACATGACGGGAATTTATAATAAAAACCGGTTCTGATTTTTATAAAACACTCTCTATGAGGTGGTAAATGGCAATTGCGGATTTGGATAAACAGCCAGATTCTGTTTCTTCCGTGCTGAAGGTGTTTGGCATCTTACAGGCGCTCGGGGAAGAGCGTGAAATTGGTATCACAGAGTTGTCACAGCGCGTGATGATGTCGAAAAGCACCGTTTATCGCTTTTTGCAAACCATGAAATCACTGGGTTACGTTGCACAGGAAGGGGAGTCTGAAAAATACTCTCTGACGCTGAAACTGTTTGAACTGGGTGCCAGGGCATTACAAAACGTGGATCTGATCCGTAGCGCGGATATTCAGATGCGTGAGATTTCCCGCCTGACCAAAGAGACTATCCACCTGGGTGCGCTGGATGAAGACAGTATTGTTTACATCCATAAAATCGACTCCATGTATAACCTGCGTATGTATTCGCGCATTGGTCGTCGCAACCCGCTTTACAGCACAGCAATTGGTAAGGTTCTGCTGGCGTGGCGCGATCGTGAAGAGGTAAAACAGATCCTCGATGGCGTGGAGTACAAACGCAGCACTGAACGCACCATAACCAGCACCGAAGAGTTATTAACGGTGCTCGACAAGGTGCGTGAACAAGGGTATGGCGAGGATAACGAAGAGCAGGAAGAAGGGCTGCGCTGTATTGGCGTTCCGGTGTTTGACCGCTTTGGCGTCGTGATTGCGGGGTTGAGCATCTCTTTCCCAACGCTGCGCTTCTCGGAAGAGCGCCTGCACGAGTATGTGGCTATTCTGCATACCGCCGCGCGCAAGATTTCAGAACAGATGGGTTACCACGACTATCCGTTTTAAGCCTGGTTAGCATAAAAAACGCCGCATCTTTGCGGCGTTTTTTTATTCGGCATTCACGCTGTGGATCAGCCATTATCAATCACGACGGAAGTCTTACGCAGTACCGGGCAGTTGGTTAAACCAACGATCCCGCTGTCCGAATGGAGATACTGCGCGGTGCTGACTCCCTGTGCTGTTAAATATTTACATTGTATGCCCAGCCCTGCTGCATTTTCGGTGCTTCCCACCAGCACGCCATAACCCGTTAACAGAAGGCCTATCCAGAGTATCGCCAGTGCAACAATTGTTCGAATAATTAAGCGCATTATTACCTCTTTTTCATTGTTATCATAATGCCAGACTAAACGGTTTACGTAATGAAACAAGTGCAGGATTCTGAAAAGAGCCTGATGGCGCTACAGTTAGTCCTTGTTTAAGATAACCGTGATAACCTGGTTGCATCAGGTCTTTAAACGGAGTGTGGAGTGAAAAAAATACGCTGGGTGATTCTGATTATCGTGCTGATAGCGTGCGTGGTGTTATGGACGCAGACTATCAACGTGATGTGCGATCAGGATGTACAGTTTTTTAGCGGCGTTTGCGCAATCAATAAGTTTATTCCGTGGTAGCACGCATTTTTTCTTCAGGTGATTTCCTTCCTTCGCGCCAGTGGTAAAATAGACGCTTTTATTGAGGTGGTGAAATGGGTGAGTTACTGAATTCAGGGCTGCTAAATATGGCATCCCTGACGATCTCTTTGGTTGTTCTGCTGGTGGGGCTGGTCATTTGGTTTTTCGTAAACCGTGCCAGTTCACGTACTAATGAGCAGATCGAACTGCTGGAAGCGCTGCTTGAGCAGCAAAAGCGACAGAATGCGCTGTTGCGTCGTCTGTGCGAGGCTAACGAGCCGGAAGAGAAAGACGTGCCAAAAGAGGCGGTCGCTGAAGAGAACAACGACCAAGACGATTTTATCCGCCTGGTTGCTGAGCGCTAATCGTATCATTCCGGGAGGTGGCTGTGGTCTGGAAAAATCCCTGGTATGACCCCTCCCTGAAACATCACACCCCAAACGGTTTTCGTAATACGACTTCTGCAGGACACCAGCCCGGCGACCTTGACCGCTGGCGCAAAGAACGTAAAGAAGCCGGCCTGCCGAAGCCGCCCGCCCTCGGTTACGATGACTTTATCCGGCAGTGGTGGCAACCGGCCAATCTTCAGCAACCACAAGGGGATGGGGCGTGGTGGCTCGGACATGCGAGCATACTGCTGCAGCTGGACGGCAATATCCTTCTTACCGATCCCGTTTTTTCACGGCGCGCTTCTCCGCTCCCTTTCTTAGGGCCGCAGCGTAAAACGCCTCCGGCACTGTCTGTCGATCAACTGCACCAACTTGACGCAGTCGTCATCTCGCATAATCATTACGATCATCTTGATGAACTCACAATTCGCCACATTCTCAAACGCTTTCCCGACGTCAGTATATTTGTTCCTTTAGGTCTGGGCGGCTGGTTTCGTCGCCGGGGTGCAAAACAGGTGGTTGAGCTCGACTGGTGGCAGAGTTTTACCTGGCAGGGGATAACATTGTCAGCCGTACCGGCGCAGCACTGGAGTATGCGCACGCTCTGGAACCGCAATCGCTCATTATGGTGCGGCTGGGTCTTTGAAGGGCGACATCACCGGTTCTGGTTTAGCGGCGATACCGGCTATTCGCCTGAGCTGCTGTTGATACCGGAACGTCTGGGGCAGATTGATGTGGCAGCATTGCCCGTTGGTGCCTATGCCCCACGATGGTTTATGGCCGTACACCATATGGATCCCCAGTCTGCCGTTGCGCTGTGGCAGC
The DNA here is from genome assembly GCF_041399405.1 of Enterobacter sp. KB-280D8. NCBI lineage: Bacteria > Pseudomonadati > Pseudomonadota > Gammaproteobacteria > Enterobacterales > Enterobacteriaceae > Enterobacter > Enterobacter sp. KB-280D8. The sequence goes on along the minus strand of NZ_JBGKEC010000001.1, from coordinate 957,921 downwards.
AGCTAGGTTGCCCTCTGGCGTTCCCTGTGCACTGGGGGGGGGTTGAACTGGCAGATGAAGCGCTGGATGACCCGATAAAAGAATTAACTGACGTGCTGGATAATGTAGCGTCAGTTAATAATCCTTTCAGGATACTGAAAATTGGCGAATATTTACCCTTATAAACGAAGCGATGCATTGTTGCATATATTGTGTATGTATTCGTTGTCAGGAATGTTTTATTTTTATCGAAACGTTTTGCTTGCCTTGTTTTGATGCAGAGTCATAAAAATTTCATTATTTTGGTGCATAATCCTGTTTATTATCTGGTGCATTTTAATACAGCGGGTCGTGGTTTATTAACATCGTTTTTGCCTGAAACAATACGGTCACGTTACAATGATTTAAGCATAAGTTTTCACAATTTGTTCTAACTCAATCAACGCCGAAGATTTCTTTTCCCGTCTGCTGGACGCATTGTAATGATTGAGCTATGTTAAAAAAGTCTTAGATTACAGCGGTTGCGCAAGCAGCGTTGAGTCTGTGTAAGGGAGTAAAGCCGTCTGTTTGTGAAGCGCATAATTGTGCAAATCCTTACAGACAGTGTTCGAATTTGTGCGGCGGATCGAGACATGTTTAAAAATGGCTTGCCATATTAAACATAGTGTGTGATAACACGTTTTGGGTCAAACGAGGTACAGTTCTGTTTATGTGTGGCATTTTCAGTAAAGAAGTCCTGAGTAAACACGTTGTCGTTGAATACCGCTTCTCTGCCGAACCTTATATTAGTGCCTCATGCAGTAATGTCTCAGTTTTATCTCAGTTAATGCCTGCGGGCTAAGAAAACACTCTAAGGAATTTTGCAAAATGGCAAAGATTAAAGGTCAAGTTAAGTGGTTCAACGAGTCTAAAGGTTTTGGTTTCATTACTCCTGCTGACGGCAGCAAAGACGTGTTCGTACACTTCTCTGCAATCCAGGGTAACGGCTTCAAAACTCTGGCTGAAGGCCAGAACGTTGAGTTCGAAATTCAGGACGGCCAGAAAGGCCCAGCTGCAGTTAACGTAACTGCTATCTGATCGAACCGCTGCTGACTGGGGCGCATAGCGCTTCAATCTCAGACATAAAGCCTCGCATCATGCGGGGCTTTTTTATTCCCTTTCTTTCAAAATATTGCAATCTCCGGCCTTGTTAGCAACTTGTTGCAAAGCTGCGAGGTTAGTAGCACAGTTTCGCCTCCCAAAGCGCATCTTTTCTCGTTAAATCAGGGCGTTGTTTAACAGTCCTGGGGTTCAGGTGAAGAAGAAATTGATAATAACCGCTGGCAATTTCACGCCGGCGCGTTTTGCGCTGCTCTGTTTCGCTATTTTCTGCAGTCTGGCCTTCTTACTTGGCCGCGTTGCCTGGCTACAAATCATTAAACCCGACAATCTGGTGAAGCAGGAAGATATGCGATCCCTCCGTCAGCTGGCGATTGATGCGCCGCGTGGGATGATTATGGATCGCGAAGGGCGACCCCTGGCGGTCAGCGTGCCTGTCCGGGCCGTTTGGGCCGATCCTAAAACCGTGCGGGCGAAAGGGGGCGTCGGTTTTGATGAACGCTGGCAGGCGCTGGCAAATGCGCTGCATCTCTCACTGAACACGCTTGCTTCGCGAATTAACGCTAATCCCCAGGGCCGCTTCATCTACCTGGCGCGTCAGGTCGATCCAGCACAGGCAAAGTGGATTGATAAACTCAATTTGCCCGGCATTAATTTACGCGATGAATCCCGCCGTTTTTACCCGGCAGGCCAAGTGGCGGCAAATCTGATTGGCTTCACCAATATTGACGGACAGGGCATTGAAGGGGTGGAAAAAAGCTTCAATGTGCAGCTAACGGGAAAAGCGGGTATCCGACAGGTAAGGGAGGATCGCTACGGGCGCGTGGTTGAAAACCTGACGGAAGTGGCGCCCACGCCGGCGCATAACATCCAGTTGAGCATTGACGAGCGGCTGCAAACCATTACCGAAGATGCGCTGAATAATGCCGTCGCCTGGAATAAGGCCGAGTCAGGGGCCTCCGTGTTAATCAATATCCCCACCGGGGAAATACTCGCCATGGCGAGCTATCCTGATTTCAACCCCAATAACCGGGAAGGCGCGACGATAAACGATTTTCGCAACCGTGCAATCAGCGATACGTTCGAGCCCGGTTCGACCGTCAAGCCGCTGGTGCTGATGACGGCCCTGCAGCAGGGGCTGGTCCAGCCGGACAGCGTTATTGATACCCACCCGTATACCCTTGATGGGCATCGTATCCGCGACGTGGGTTATTATCCTGAGCTGACCATGACCGGGATCCTGCAAAAATCGAGCGATACCGGCGTATCCCGACTCTCGCTGGCGATGCCTGTTCAGCATCTGATTGATACTTATCGAAACTTTGGTTTTGGCACCAACACGGGGCTTGGCCTAACGGGTGAGAGCGCGGGGCTGCTGCCACAGCGTAAATACTGGAGCCAGCTCGACCGCGCGACCTTTGCCTTTGGCTACGGCCTTATGGTCACGCCGCTCCAGCTAGCCCACGTCTACGCGACGATTGGCGGCTTCGGTCTTGAGCGTCCACTCTCCATCACCCGCATCGATCCCCCCGTTATCGGACACCGCGTCATGCCGGAAGAGATCGCGCACGAGGTGGAGCACATGATGGAGAGCGTTGCGCTGCCCGGCGGCGGGGGCGTTAAGGCGGCCGTTCGCGACTATCGCGTGGCGGTGAAGACCGGGACGGCGAAGAAAATTGATGATAGCGGCAAATATGTTGATAAATACGTCGCCTATACCGCAGGCGTTGCGCCTGCCAGCGACCCGCGTTTTGCCCTGGTGGTGGTGATTAACGATCCTCAAAACGGGGCCTACTATGGCGGAGCGGTTTCCGCACCGGTCTTCAGCGAAATTATGGGCAACGTTCTGCGCCTGGAGAACGTGAAGCCTGACGGGCTGCCTGCCGGTTCTAACCACCTTATCGTGATGCGGTAATCCAGCCGTTTTATAGCGGGGCGAATAGCGGTACACTTCGCCCTTTGGTTTATCTCCCGGAGTTGTCATGTCCTTCAGCTGTCCCCTTTGCCACGCGTCCCTGACGCGCTCAGATAAAAGTTATGCCTGTCCGCAGGGACACCAGTTTGATATGGCGAAAGAAGGGTATGTGAATCTTCTTCCGGTGCAGCACAAGCGCTCCCGCGATCCGGGCGATAGCGCAGAGATGATGCAGGCGCGCAGGGCGTTTCTCGATGCCGGACACTATCTGCCGCTGCGGGAAACGGTAGCGCAGATGCTGAATGACATGTTGCCTGATTCGGCGTCCGCCATGCTTGATATCGGCTGCGGGGAAGGGTACTACACCGCACGGTTTGCGGATGTGGTGCGTGAAAAGGGGGCTGTGACATTCGGTCTCGACGTGTCGAAAGTGGCGATCCGCGCGGCGGCTAAACGTTACGCTGGCGTGACGTTCTGCGTGGCATCCAGCCACCGGCTGCCGTTTGAGGATGTCAGTATGGACGCCGTTATCCGCATTTACGCGCCGTGTAAAGCAGAAGAGCTGGCGCGCGTGGTGAAGCCCGGAGGCTGGGTGATAACCGTCACGCCGGGCCCGCGTCACCTGATGGAGCTGAAAGGGCTCATTTACGACGAGGTGCGTCTGCATGCCCCGCACTCTGAACAGCTGACAGGCTTTACGCTGAAGCAGGAGCAGTCAGTGGCGTATGAAATGAATTTAAACGGTGAAGAGGCGGTAGCCCTGCTGCAAATGACGCCGTTCGCGTGGCGGGCAAAACCGGAAGTATGGGATGCGTTAGCGGCTCGAACGACGTTTGGCTGCCAGACGGATTTCAGTATCCACGTCTGGCAGCGCGACGCTTAAGGCGCGAAGTGTGCCCAGAGGATCTGGGCACCAATGCCGATCAGCACAATACCGCCTAAGATCTCGGCGCGTTTACCCAGCAGCGGGCCGATAAACCGTCCAACCATCATGCCCAGCGTGGACATAATCAACGTTGCACAGCCGATGGCCAGCGCGGTGGCGATAATATTGACCTGCAGGAACGCCAGACCCACCCCGACGGCCATGGCGTCCAGGCTGGTGGCAATTGCCGTAGTGACCAGCAGCCAGAAACCGTGGCGGTGCAGCGGTGCTTCATCTTCATCATCATTCCCGCGAAAACCTTCAATCACCATTCGGCCACCGAGAAATACCAGCAGGACGAACGCAATCCAGTGGTTCCACTCCAGCACGAACTGGCTGGCGAGCATGCCCAAACCCCAGCCAATGAGCGGCGTCAGCGTTTCGATGGCACCAAAGATCAGACCGGTGCGCAGAGCTTCTGAGAATTTAGGTTTGTGAAGCGTGGCGCCTTTGCCGATGGAAGCCGCAAATGCGTCCATGGACATGCCAAAAGCGAGAAGGATCGTAGCGGAGATGTTCATAAGAGCGTCCAGACCGGGGATATCCATATGACACATCACTGCCCCCAGTAAACAGCAGTTGATGTATCTATGGTCTCGCCTGATCCCTTTTGCACGGTAAGTGTGCTGAAAGCGATCCGTACGCGCCACGTTTTTCAACGAGTATGTTGACACGTACATTTCCTGCGTGCAGGAAATCGGCTACTCCCCAACGACGGGCGCAACCTTAACATATTTTGAGAATATAAAACAACAATGATAAAGGCTTAATTTATTCGCCTTTTTGATAACGATTTTCATTTAGATTTATGCGTGAAAATATCGTTAATAAATATAAGTCAATGAGGAGGGAAGATATAGCAACGGCTATATTCTTTGCGAAAGAATATCACAATATATAGCCGAGGTTATAATAATAACTCATTGAGTTTTAACGAGTAAGTTGTAGATTTTTTCAAGGTCATCAATATTTTTGACCCGGATGAGCAGGCGGCGTTGTTCTAATTGCATCACTAACACGCCGTCTTCGGATAAATTCATCTCTTTAATACGGTTATATTCTATCCATATGTTGGCGAAGAAGAATCCGTGTTTTTTAAAAATGAGTTTTGGCGAGCGGATCCAGAAAAGGTAAATCGCCATTAATGCCAGCGCACATAATAACCATGTGGTTAATATTGCACCGTGGCTGGTCACGTTATTGTATATCAGAATGACCACCAGGCCCGCGAAGATAAACGCATCAATGCGTCCTCGGCGCAAGAGGGGAAGGGACAGCAGCGTCTCGCCGTGGCGGCGAGGCATTATGAACTCGTCATAGATCGCGTAAGCCAGAAGGGCAACAATAAATAAAACCAGTACGATGTCCGTAACAGTCATTCATCCTCCAGATAAAAAGACCGGGGGCAAGCCCCCGGTCGATAACGCAGTGTCTTACAGGCCCAGCAGGCCGACAGCGTAGCCCGCGATACCGATGACGAAGAAGCCAACGATGATCCACAGCGGGTTCACTTTCTTACGCAGCAGCCACATACAGGCGAAGGTCAACAGCAGCGGCACCAGGCCAGGCATCAGCTGGTCCAGAATCGTCTGCACGGTGGTGACGCGGGTCTGACCATCCTGACCGGTGATGGTCGAAACCACCAGCGGGATGTTCACGTGCGTCCACTTGTTAACCAGCGCCCCCATCACAAACAGGCCGAGAATTGACGCCCCCTCGGTCAGTTTCTGCAGGAAGCCGCCGCCCATATCCTTAACGATGTCCACGCCCTTACGGTAGCCGTACGCCACGCCGTAGTAACGGGTCAGCAGACGCACCGCGTTGAACAGGATGAAGAACAGCAGAGGACCGAGCAGGCTGCCGCTCATCGCGATCCCGGCACCCAGCGCCGCGAAGACCGGGCGAACGGTACCCCAGAAGATAGGGTCGCCCACGCCGGCCAGCGGACCCATCAGACCGACTTTGATACCGTTGATGGCACCATCGTCAATCTCCGCGCCGTTCGCACGCTGCTCTTCCATCGCCAGCGTCACGCCCAGAACAGGAGCCGCGACGTAAGGATGGGTATTGAAGAATTCCAGGTGACGCTTAATTGCCTGACGACGCGCTTCGTTGTTTTCCGGATACAGGCGTTTGATCGCCGGTACCATGGAGAAGCAGAAGCCCAGCGCCTGCATACGTTCGAAGTTCCATGAACCCTGAAACAGGTTAGAACGGATGAACACGCCACGAATATCACCCGGAGTGAGTTTTTTCTCGGTGGTAGTTTTTGTCATATCAACCATTTCGCTCACCTGTTAGTCCAGTTCGTTATCGAGATCGTTGTTACCAGCAGCCTGCGCTGGGGCACCCGCAACGCGGTTATATTTCGGGCTGAGCTGGATGTAGAGAATCGCCATCACGGCACCAATCACACCCAGTGCAACCAGGTTGAAGTTGGTGAAGGCGGCGGTGACGAAGCCGAGGTAGAAGAACGGCATCAGGTAGCCTGCGCGCATCATGTTGATGACCATTGCGTAACCCACCACGACGATCATACCACCCGCGATGTTCAGACCGCTGGTGACCACTTCAGGGATCGCATTCAGCATGCCCTGAACTTCGCTTGTGCCGACAGAAATCGCAACGATAACCGCCGGGATCGCGATACGCATCGCCTGCAGGAACAGGGACGAAACGTGGATCCAGGAGAGTGCCGTGAGGTTGCCATTTTCGGCCGCCTTATCCGCCGCATGCTGGAACGCAACGGTGATGGTACGCACGATAATAGTCAGCACCTGACCCGCTGCGGCCAGAGGAATGGCCAGGGCGATACCTGCACCGATGCTCTGATGACCGGCAATAACCAGAACGGTTGAGATGATAGAGGCCAGCGCGGCATCGGGCGCAACGGCAGCACCGATGTTCATCCAGCCGAGGGCGATCATTTCCAGCGTACCGCCGATGATGATACCGGTTTTCATATCACCCAAAACGGCACCAATCAACGTACAGGCCACCAGAGGGCGGTGGAACTGAAATTCATCAAGTACGGATTCCATACCCGCAATACACGCGACGATGAACACCAGCACAATCTGAAGAGTGGTAATCTCCATTGTACTTCTCCTATGACATAAGCTTTATGTGAAAAACCGGCGCGGGCTTATTTCCCAACTTTACCGATCAAATCCATCATTTTCAGTTTCGGGTCAGTGGAAACTTTACGGGCTTCCAGCTCAATACCGCGGGCATTCAGCTTGTTGAACGCCTCGATATCTTTCGCATCGACTGAAATCGCGTTGTTGACCTGCGTTTTGCCCTGACGGAAAGCCATACCGCCGATATTCACGGAGGTAATTTTCACGCCGCCTTCAACAATGCGCTCGACGTCTGTCGGGTTAGTAAACAGGAGCATCACGCGCTCACCCGCATATTTCGGGTTGTTGTAAACGCGGATCATCTTAGCAACATCCACCACGTGCGCGGTAACGCCCGGTGGTGCAACCTGAGTCAGAAGGGTTTTACGGACGGTATCAGCGGCCACTTCGTCGCTGACGACGATGATGCGGCGAACGTTGGTCTCTTTGGTCCAGCGTGTCGCCACCTGCCCGTGGATTAAGCGGTCATCAATACGCGCAAGGCCGATAACCATGTAATCGTTCGGTCCCATCGGTTTTGCCGGTGCCGCCGCTTTCGGTGCCGCCGCAGCCGGGGCAGGGGCAGGTTTTTCAACCGGCTGAGCCTTCAGGGCTTTCACGCCTTCACGACCGGTTTCAACGGCCAGCGCGACCAGCTCATCGAAGCTCGGGTTGTCGTCGCGCGCCATAAAGGTTTCCACCAGCATGGGAATGTTAACCCCGGCGACGACTTCATAATGCTCTTTATCGACGACAATGCGGCTGGCAGCGTTAAACGGACTGCCGCCCCATGTATCGACGAGAAACAGCACGCCTTTGCTGGTATCCAGCTTCGCGAGTTGAGCATTGTACTTCTCAATCAGCGTCTCGGCATTTTCACCGGGAACGAAATCGATCCAGCCGACGTTTTCCTGCTCGCCCAACAGCATCTCTGCCGTTTTGAGTAGCTGCTCAGCAGCCCAACCATGTGTGCCTATGACAATAGCAATGGTCACTTGCTACCTCCTTTTATTATCATTAATACGCCTGCCGGACAGACGTACTGAGAATCGTATTGGCGAACCGAATCGATTCAGATAAGGGTTAGAGTTCAAAAACTAAGACTTCCGCGAATTATTTTAGATAGTGAAAAAATAATTTATGTGATGAAGATCCGTAATTTAGCTACACGCGACAGATTTATCTTAAGGGTACAGCCACTGTGTTACAGATCTTTGCAAAGGAACGTAAATCTTTGCTAAAAATGCATTGTGTCTGATATGTTTAGCCTCCGTTTAATTGTTCAGGAGTATAGGGCTACAGCCCACTATATGGACCGTCACCGACGTCAGTCATCTACCAGGCCATTCCGCGCCTTTTTCACCGGCGAACCACGCCACGTATCGACTCTGTCTGCCTTATATTTGCCCACGTTGAGTGGGGCACCGTTTTGTCATTCCTTTAGCAGGAGCTTGTCATGGAATTCTTAATGGACCCGTCAATCTGGGTGGGACTGCTCACGCTGGTCGTACTGGAGATCGTTCTCGGTATTGATAACCTGGTGTTTATCGCCATCCTTGCGGACAAACTGCCGCCAAAACAGCGTGATAAAGCGCGTCTGATTGGTCTGTCGCTGGCGCTGGTCATGCGACTGGGGCTACTCTCCGTCATCTCCTGGATGGTCACGCTGACCAAACCGCTGTTCTCCGTCATGGATTACACCTTCTCCGGGCGTGATTTGATCATGCTGATCGGGGGGATATTCCTGCTTTTCAAAGCGACGACGGAGCTACATGAACGGCTGGAAAACCGTCAGCACGATGATGGGCACGGTAAAGGATATGCCAGCTTCTGGGTCGTGGTACTGCAAATTGTGGTGCTGGATGCGGTCTTCTCGCTGGATGCGGTTATTACTGCAGTCGGTATGGTGAACCATCTGCCGGTGATGATGGCGGCTGTGGTCATTGCTATGGCGGTAATGCTGCTGGCCTCGAAACCGCTGACGCGCTTCGTCAACCAGCATCCGACGGTGGTCGTGCTCTGTCTGAGCTTCCTGCTGATGATTGGTCTGAGCCTGGTGGCGGAAGGTTTTGGCTTCCATATTCCGAAAGGCTACCTGTACGCCGCGATTGGCTTCTCGATTCTGATCGAACTGTTCAACCAGATTGCGCGCCGTAACTTTATTAAGCAGCAGTCAAATCAGCCGCTGCGCGCCCGTACGGCGGACGCCATTCTGCGCCTGATGGGAGGGCGTCGCCAGGTGAACGTTCAGTCTGATTCCGAAAACCGTAACCCGGTGCCGGTCCCGGAAGGGGCGTTTGTGGAAGAGGAGCGCTACATGATTAACGGCGTGCTCTCCCTTGCCTCCCGCTCGCTGCGCGGCATCATGACGCCGCGCGGGGAAATCAGCTGGGTGGATGCGAACCTGAGCGTAGATGAAATTCGTCAGCAATTGCTCTCTTCACCGCACAGCCTGTTCCCGGTATGCCGCGGTGAGCTGGATGAGATCATCGGCGTCGTGCGGGCAAAAGAGATGCTGGTGGCGCTGGAAGAGGGCGTCAACGTAGAGGCGATTGCAGCTTCGTCGCCGGCGATTGTCGTGCCGGAAACGTTGGATCCGATCAACCTGCTGGGCGTATTGCGTCGCGCGCGCGGTAGCTTTGTTATCGTCACCAACGAGTTTGGTGTGGTACAGGGGCTGGTGACGCCGCTGGACGTTCTCGAAGCTATTGCCGGTGAATTCCCGGATGAAGACGAAACGCCTGAGATTGTGGCCGACGGCGAAGGCTGGCTGGTCAAAGGTGCGACCGACCTGCACGCGCTCTCGCACACGCTGGGGCTGGAGAACGTGGTTAACGACGAAGAAGACATCGCAACTGTGGCGGGTCTGGTTATCGCCGTAAACGGTCAGATCCCGCGCGTCGGAGATGTAATCGAGCTTCCTCCGTTGCACATCACTATCGTTGAAGCCAACGACTACCGCGTCGATCTGGTCCGCATTGTTAAAGAACAGTCTGCACACGACGAAGATGAATAAGTCTGCTTAACGGGTACGATGTGCCCGTTATGATGTGCTGGCGGGGACGAATTTCCCGCCAGCCATTGTGGCGTTAATACCGCGTCCGCTTCTCTCAACCCCTTTCGCAACGAGTCCAATACTTAGCCGCTGCCTGATATCAGGCAGTGCGCGAGCAGCCGCGACCGTAAAAGTGTAGTGGGGAAAGAAGGAAGAGACGAGAATGAAGGGAGAAATTCGCCCATCCGTTGCGGATGGGCGAAAGAGAGGATTAGTCGCACTGCACCTTAATGGCCAGACCGCCGCGCGACGTCTCACGGTACTTCGCGTTCATGTCTTTGCCGGTTTCGTACATGGTTTCGATTACCTTATCCAGCGACACGCGTGGTTCGCTGGTACGGCGCATCGCCATGCGCGAGGCGTTAATCGCTTTGACGGAAGCTATCGCGTTACGCTCAATGCACGGCACCTGCACCTGGCCCGCGACCGGGTCACAGGTCAGACCGAGGTTATGCTCCATGCCAATTTCCGCCGCCACGCAAACCTGTTCAGGGCTTGCACCCAGCAGCTCGGCCAGACCGGCCGCCGCCATGGAGCAGGCTACGCCCACTTCACCCTGACAGCCCACTTCAGCGCCTGAAATGGACGCATTCATCTTGTACAGCGCGCCAATAGCGCCTGCCGCGAGGAAATAACGGATATAGATATCCGGCGTCACGGGCTCAATAAAGTGATCGTAGTAGGCCAGCACAGCCGGGACGATCCCGCACGCACCGTTGGTTGGCGCAGTCACGACGCGACCACCCGCAGCGTTCTCTTCGTTTACCGCGAGGGCAAACATGTTAACCCAGTCGACCACGTTCATCGGGTCGTTAGAGAACTTGTCGGTGGTCACCAGCATACGGCGCAGGGCAGAGGCACGACGCGGCACGCGCAGTGGCCCAGGCAGGACGCCTTCGGTGTTCATCCCGCGGTCAATACAGGCGCGCATGGTTTGCCACACGTTGGCAAAATAGTCCTCGATCTCTTTTTTGCTGTGCAGCGCCAGTTCGTTCTGCATCACCATGCCGGACAGCGACAGACCGGTTTCTTTGCAGTAGCCCAGCATTTCGGTGGCCGATTTGAACGGATAGGGCACATTCACGTCGCCCGCGCTCTCTTTACCAAAATGCTCTTCGTCAACGATGAAGCCACCGCCGATGGAGTAGTAGGTTTTGCTGTAGATCTCTTTTTCGCCGCTCCATGCGTGGATAGTCATGCCGTTTTCATGCAGCGGCAGGTTGTCGCTGCGAAAACGCATGCCGTCATCCTGCGGGAAATCCACTTCGTGCTGACCGTTAGCCAGCAGCAGGCGGCCGCGCGCTTCCACGTCGCGGATGAATGCCGGGATGGCATCAATATCAACAGTGTCCGGCATATTGCCCGCCAGACCCATAATAATGGCGATATCGGTGTGGTGGCCTTTACCCGTTAATGACAGTGAACCGTAAACGTCTACGGCGACACGGGTAACGCTTTCCAGTAATCCTTTTTCGACCAGATCATCGACGAACTGTTTACCGGCCTTCATCGGCCCTACAGTGTGGGAAGAAGAAGGACCAATCCCCACTTTGAACATGTCGAATATACTAATCACTTTCACACTCCTGACAGGGTTACCGGGGTTCCAGTAACGATGTTATAACTGGGCATAGTGTAAGAGGGAACACCGACCTCGGCTTAACTATTCACATGAATTAAACTAATGGTTGACGATGGGTTTTGCTAATAGCGCGACGCGGATCGCAAACCTGCAAAAAAGGATGGAATGTAAAGTATAGTCAAGGCTTCAGGCCGATTTGCAGCGCCAGTTCACGAATAATGCCCGCCGTCATGCCCCAGACAAAATAATGCTGATACCAGGACAACCAGACCCGATGGTCATGCCCCCGGCGATGGATATCCAGCGGATGATAGCGACTTAGCCGGAGCGCCTCTTCAAGCGGCATTTCAAACACCGCAGAGACTTCGTCGACGCTGGCGTGATACTGCAGGCCAGGCGGGATAATGCCGACCACAGGTGTGACCTGAAAGCCGGTGACGCTGTCGACCGGCGGCAGCACGCCGATGACCTCGACCTTTTCAGGAGGAATAGCCACCTCTTCCTGCGCTTCCCGCAGCGCGGCGGCAATCAGCGACGCATCGGTGCTGTCCACCGCGCCTCCCGGGAAGGCCACCTGACCTGCGTGTTTGCGCATATGCGGCGAGCGCTGCGTAAGCAGCAGGCCTGGCTGTTCCCGACGCACCACCGGGATCAGCACCGCCGCCTGGCGCTGATTCAGCGCCTCGCGGTTGACCTGTGGCCGCAACAGCTGAAAGCGCGACAGAAAATCATCCAGCGTCAGGTTCTCTTTCTCCACCGTTAGTTCTCCAGTTGTTTCAGGATACGGTTGACCTTATCAAAGGTTTCCTGATACTCCGCCTCGACCTGGCTGTCCGCCACAATGCCGCCGCCCGCAGAGCAGTACAGATTGCCGCCGCAGGCCGTCAGCGTGCGAATGGTAATGCTGGTATCCATGGTGCCGCACAGGCTGATATAGCCGATGCTGCCGCACCAGGCGTTGCGGCGGTGCGGTTCCAGCTCGTCGATGATTTCCATGGCGCGAATTTTTGGCGCGCCGGTGATGGAGCCGCCCGGAAATGCGGCGCGGAGCAGATCGCAGGCGGTGCGAGAGGCGGGCAGACGCGCGGTAATGGTACTGACCAGATGATGCACCGCCGGGAAAGGCTCGACGACGAACAGTTCCGGCACGCGCACGCTGCCTGGCTCGGCGACCCGGCCAATATCGTTACGCATCAGGTCGACAATCATCAGGTTTTCGGCACGATCTTTCGGTGATGCGGCGAGTTTTTCCGCCTGCCGGCGATCGGCATCAGGGTCGGCAAGACGCGGTAGCGTGCCTTTAATCGGGCGGGTTTGAATCATGCCCTCCGCGAGATGAATAAAGCGCTCCGGCGACAGGCTAAGGACCGCCCCCTGTTCCAGACGTACGAACGCGCTGAACGGCGCACTGTTGCTGGCATTGAGACGGATAAAGGCCTGCCACTCATCCCCCTGATATGTCGCCTGAAAACGCTGGGCGAGGTTAACCTGATAGCAGTCGCCGCTTTGCAGATACGACTGAACGCGCGCGAATTTTTCGGCGTATTCCGCTGCGGTCATGTTCGAGCGCCAGCCGGAGGTTAGCGTAAACGTCCGTGCCGGGGCAGGCTGCTGCGCCTCAAGCCAGGCCAGACGCGCCTGCACGTCTTGATGGCTCAGAAGGGAAACCGTTCGTTTCTGGTGATCGACAATTAACGCCCAGTCATACAGCCCCACGGCCATGTCCGGCAGGGAAATATCAGCCTGCGCATGCTCCGGCAGCGTTTCGAAACGGCGACCCAGATCGTAACCAAACAGGCCCAGCGCGCCCCCCTGAAAGGGGAGGTCCGGATTCGGTGTGGCAGATAAGCCCAGTGCGTTAATGGCTTGCTGAAGCTGCACCAGCGGATCGTCCGTTAACGACAGGTCATCGGTTGTCAGCGTCTTCACCGGATCGGCCACCAGAATATCAAAGCGGCTATAGGGGTGGTCCGCATGACCGGAATGCAGCAGCATCGCAAACGGACGATGGCTCAGGCGGGCAAACCAGAATTCAGCGGCGTCTGCACGCCAGGGCAAGGTAATAACAGTGGGGAAGCGCATGTTCATGTGTGGCATACTACCGGGCAGCGTGAAATAATTAGCGCGAATAATTTAGCAGGAGTTGACGATGTTTGCAGGTTTACCTTCTCTGAGCCATGAACAGCAGCAGAAAGCGGTTGAGCGAATCCAGGAACTGATGTCCCAGGGGATGAGCAGCGGACAGGCGATTTCCCAGGTGGCGGAAGAACTGCGCGCCACGCATACCGGCGAGCGGATCGTGGCGCGTTTCGAGGATGAAGATGAAGAGTAATCGGGCTTAAACTGCCGCGATAATCTTAATCTCAACCTTATATTCCGGTTTCATCAACGTGGCCTGTACGGTGCAGCGTACGGGTGCGTGCCCCGCCACTACCCACGCATCCCAGGCTTTGTTCATCGCCGCGAAATCATCTTTATTGGCCAGGAAAATGGTCGCATCCAGAATCCGGGATTTGTCGCTGCCCTGTTTTTCCAGCACGGCATCAATCTGCGCCAGGGTATTAGCCGTTTGTTCGAACGCGTCCGCGTCCAGGTTAGCGGGTACGCCGGTGTAGTAGAGCGTCTGGTTATGGATCACCACATCAGACCAGCGGGCTTCGGCATCAATGCGCACAATTGTCATAAACGTTTCCTCGTTATTTTTCGTCATCAGGCGGCAAGACTGCCATATTGTTCCACTGTCGTCACTATTTGGGGTGGCACAGGAGAGAATGGGCTGACATAATCCCTGTGCAAAAATACAGTGAGAGAGCAACGTGGCAGACGATTTTTCCCCTGAAGGTCAATTAGCGCAGGCGATCCCCGGCTTCAAGCCCCGTGAGCCTCAGCGTCAGATGGCGCACGCCGTTGCACGCGCCATCGATAAGGCTCAGCCGCTGGTGGTCGAGGCCGGAACCGGCACGGGTAAAACCTATGCTTACCTTGCGCCTGCGCTGCGCGCGAAAAAGAAGGTGATTATTTCCACCGGATCGAAAGCGCTGCAGGATCAGCTCTACAGCCGCGATCTGCCTACCGTAGCAAAAGCGCTGAAATACAAAGGACGCCTGGCGCTGCTGAAAGGGCGCTCAAACTACCTTTGCCTGGAGCGACTTGAACAGCAGGCGCTGGCGGGTGGCGATCTGCCGGTACAAACCCTGAGCGACGTCATTATTCTGCGCGCCTGGGCGAACCAGACTGAAGAGGGCGATATCAGCACCTGCGCGAGCGTGCCGGAAGATTCCCCGGCCTGGCCGCTGGTAACCAGCACCAACGACAACTGCCTCGGCAGCGACTGCCCGCTGTATAAAGACTGCTTTGTGGTGAAAGCGCGTAAAACCGCGATGGATGCAGACGTTGTGGTGGTGAACCACCACCTGTTCCTCGCGGACATGGTGGTTAAGGACAGCGGTTTTGGCGAGCTGATCCCGGAGGCGGATGTGATGATCTTCGATGAAGCCCATCAGCTTCCGGATATCGCCAGCCAGTATTTCGGCCAGTCGCTTTCCAGCCGCCAGCTTCAGGATCTGGCAAAAGATTTCACCATTGCCTACCGGACCGAACTCAAAGATACCCAGCAGCTGCAGAAGTGCGCCGACCGCCTGGCACAAAGCGCGCAGGATTTCCGCTTACAGCTTGGCGAGCCGGGCTATCGCGGCAACCTGCGCGAGCTGCTGGCGGACAAAAATATCCAGCGCGCGCTGCTGCTGCTCGATGATGCCCTGGAACTATGCTACGACGTGGCGAAGCTGTCCCTCGGACGCTCGGCGCTGCTTGACGCCGCCTTCGAGCGCGCCACACTGTATCGCGGTCGGTTGAAACGGCTGAAAGAGATCAATCAGCCTGGATACAGCTACTGGTACGAATGTACCTCGCGCCACTTTACTCTGGCGCTCACGCCGCTGACGGTGGCCGATAAATTCAAAGAGGTGATGGCGCAGAAGCCGGGAAGCTGGATCTTCACCTCCGCCACCCTGTCGGTCAATGACGATCTGCACCACTTCACCGAGCGCCTCGGCATTGAGCAGGCGGAATCACTGCTGCTGCCCAGCCCGTTTGATTACGAAAAGCAGGCGCTGCTGTGCGTGCCGCGCAATCTGCCGCTGCCGAACCAGCCGGGGGCGGCGCGGCTTCTCGCGGCGATGCTCAAGCCGATGATTGAGGCCAACAACGGGCGCTGCTTTATGCTCTGCACTTCACACGCCATGATGCGCGACCTCGCCGAGCAGTTTCGCGCCACCATGACCCTGCCGGTTTTGCTGCAGGGGGAAACCAGCAAAGGGCAGCTGCTCCAGCAGTTTGTCAGCGCCGGTAATGCCCTGCTGGTGGCGACCAGCAGCTTCTGGGAAGGGGTGGACGTGCGCGGCGACACGCTCTCGCTGGTGATCATCGATAAGCTGCCGTTCACGTCGCCGGACGATCCGCTGCTCAAAGCGCGGATGGAGGACTGCCGCCTGCGCGGGGGCGATCCGTTTGACGAGGTTCAGCTACCGGATGCGGTCATTACCCTGAAGCAAGGGGTAGGGCGTCTGATCCGCGACGTCACCGATCGCGGCGTGCTGGTCATTTGTGATAACCGGCTGGTTATGCGTCCTTACGGTGCGACCTTCCTCGCCAGCCTGCCGCCCGCCCCGCGTACGCGGGACATTAAACGCGCGGTGCGCTTTCTGGCAAACCCAACGGCGGAGTAATTCGCCCCGGAGTGTGCTAAGATGCGCGCCATTTTGTGACTGACCCTTGCGAGAGCGCGACGACTAATGCGAATTCTGGCTATTGATACCGCGACAGAGGCTTGCTCTGTTGCTCTGTTGAACGACGGTGCTGTTTCTGCCCATTTCGAAGAGTGTCCCCGGGAACACACCCAGCGTATTCTGCCCCTGGTAAAAGCCATTTTAACCCAGGGCAATACCGCCTTAACCGACCTCGATGCCCTGGCCTTTGGCCGCGGTCCTGGCAGCTTTACGGGCGTACGTATTGGCATTGGTATTGCGCAGGGGCTCGCGCTCGGCGCTGATCTGCCGATGATCGGCGTCTCTACGCTCGCCACGATGGCGCAGGGGGCCTGGCGCATGACGGGCGCGACCCGCGTGCTCGCCGCTATTGATGCCCGCATGGGCGAAGTTTACTGGGCGGAATATACCCGCGATGAAAACGGCGTCTGGCACGGCGAAGAGACGGAAGCGGTACTTAAGCCTGAAGCCGTGACTGAACGCCTGAAGCAGCTGTCCGGCGAGTGGGCGACGGTCGGCACGGGCTGGCCGGCGTGGCCGGAGATGGCGAGCGGCACAGGCGTGACGCTGGTGGACGGCAACATGCTCCTGCCAGCGGCAGAAGATATGCTCCCGATTGCCCGTCAGCTGCTTGCGGAAGGAAAAACCGTTGCCGTTGAACATGCGGAGCCGGTTTATTTGCGAAACACCGTCGCGTGGAAGAAACTTCCGGGCCGCGAGTGAATCTCAGTAACAGGAACTGAGAAAAAGGAGTCGCATCATGGCGGTTCAGACTAAAGTAGTACGCCTTTTTATGGCAGGCGCGGTTGCCATAGCACTGAGCGGTTGCGTAACCGTACCTGATGCGATCAAGGGCAGCAGCCCGACGCCACAGCAGGATCTGGTTCGGGTGATGAATGCGCCCGAGCTTTACGTCGGCCAGGAAGCCCGCTTTGGCGGGAAAGTGATCGACGTGCAGAACCAGCAGGGGAAAACCCGTCTGGAAATCGCCACCGTACCGCTCGACAGCGGCGCGCGGCCCGTCCTCGGTGAAGCCTCTCGCGGGCGTATCTATGCTGACGTGAATGGCTTCCTCGACCCGGTCGATTTTCGCGGACAGCTGGTGACCGTCGTCGGACCGATTACCGGTTCGGTGCAGGGCAAAATCGGCAGCACGCCGTACAAATTTATGACCATGCAGGTGAACGGCTATAAGCGCTGGCGGCTCGCACAGCAGGTGGTGATGCCGCCTCAGCCAATCGATCCGTGGATGTGGGGTCCACATCCTTATCGTTACGGTTATCCGGGATGGGGATGGTATAACCCGGGCCCTGCACAGGTGCAAACGATCGTAACTGAGTAACTTACTGTTATTATTAAGAAAGAGACAGCGGCTCAGCCGCTGTCTCTGTTTTTTTACGGATAAAACGAAAAAAAAGAGTGACGCGCTTCGCAACCTGCAATCTGAACAATTAATAAACTGGTACGCTGAGTTAATATAATGTTAACAAACTGTTTATTATCGGGGCTGTGATGACGACGAACACTCATTTCAGAGGTGATGCATTGAAAAAGGTTTGGCTTAACCGTTATCCCGCAGATGTGCCTGCGGAGATCAATCCTGACCGTTATCAATCCCTGGTTGAATTATTTGAGCACTCGGTAAGACGTTACGCAGACCAGCCCGCGTTTGTGAATATGGGCGAGGTGATGACGTTCCGTAAGCTTGAGGAGCGTAGCCGGGCGTTTGCGGCTTATCTGCAGGAAGGGCTTGGGCTGCAAAAAGGGGATCGCGTCGCGCTGATGATGCCGAACCTGCTGCAATACCCGGTGGCGCTGTTCGGCATCCTGCGTGCCGGGATGATTGTCGTCAACGTCAACCCGCTTTATACGCCGCGCGAGCTGGAACACCAGCTGAACGACAGCGGGGCGGTGGCGATTGTGATTGTTTCTAACTTTGCCCATACCCTGGAAAAAGTGGTCGACAAAACCCAGGTGAAGCACGTCATCCTGACGCGCATGGGCGATCAGCTTTCCACCGCCAAAGGGACGCTGGTTAACTTTGTCGTTAAATACGTCAAACGTCTGGTGCCCAAATACCATCTTCCGGACGCTATCTCTTTCCGCCGCGCGCTGCATGCGGGCTATCGCATGCAGTACGTCAAGCCGGAAGTGGTCTCAGAAGACCTGGCCTTCCTGCAATACACGGGCGGCACAACCGGCGTGGCCAAAGGGGCGATGCTTACACATCGCAACATGCTGGCGAACCTTGAGCAGGTCAATGCCACCTACGGGCCGCTGCTCCATCCGGGCAAAGAGCTGGTGATCACCGCGCTGCCGCTGTATCACATTTTCGCGCTGACCATGAACTGCCTGCTGTTTATCGAACTGGGCGGGCAAAACGTACTTATCACCAACCCGCGCGATATCCCGGGGCTGGTGAAGGAGCTGGCGAAATATCCATTCACCGCCATGACCGGAGTGAACACCCTGTTCAACGCGCTGCTCAACAACAAAGAGTTCCAGCAGCTCGATTTCTCCACGCTGCATCTCTCTGCGGGCGGCGGCATGCCGGTTCAGCAGGCGGTGGCCGAGCGCTGGGTGAAGTTAACCGGGCAATATCTGCTGGAAGGCTATGGCCTGACGGAGTGCGCGCCGCTGGTGAGCGTCAACCCGCACGATATCGACTACCACAGCGGCAGCATCGGCCTGCCGGTGCCATCCACGGAAGCAAAGCTGGTGGATGATGAGGGTAACGAAGTGCCGCACGGTGAGCCAGGCGAGCTGTGCGTCAGAGGGCCTCAGGTGATGCTGGGTTACTGGCAGCGCCCTGATGCGACCGACGAGATCCTCAAAGACGGCTGGCTGCACACCGGCGATATTGCGGTGATGGATGACGAAGGCTTCCTGCGCATCGTCGATCGCAAAAAAGATATGATCCTGGTCTCCGGCTTCAACGTCTACCCGAACGAAATCGAAGACGTGGTGATGCAGCACAGCGGCGTGCTGGAAGTGGCGGCAGTCGGCGTCCCTTCCGGCAGCAGCGGTGAAGCGGTGAAGATTTTTGTGGTCAAGAAAGATCCTTCTCTTACCGAGGAAGCGCTGATAACGTTTTGTCGTCGTCAGCTGACGGGCTATAAAGTACCGAAGCTGGTGGAATTCCGCGATGAGCTGCCGAAATCCAACGTCGGGAAGATATTACGACGAGAATTACGTGACGAAGCCCGTGCCAAAGTAGACAATAAGGCCTGAGCTTCACGTTAATCGCCCAGACGCCGGTTAAGCCGGCGTTTTTTATGGGCGCAAACAAAAGAGAATCCGATTTGAATTACCAGATGATCACGACCAACGACGAGCTGGCTTCGCTCTGCGAAGTAACGCGCGACTTTCCTGCCATCGCTCTGGATACCGAGTTTGTCCGTACTCGCACCTATTATCCACAGCTGGGTTTGATTCAGATGTACGACGGTAAGCACGTCTCGCTGATCGACCCTCTCGGCATTACCGACTGGGCGCCGATGCGTGACCTGCTGCTGGATACTGCGGTAACGAAATACCTGCATGCGGGCAGTGAAGATCTGGAAGTCTTTCTGAATACCTTTGGCATCATGCCTCAGCCGCTGATTGATACGCAGATCCTTGCGGCGTTCAGCGGTCGTCCGCTGTCGTGGGGATTTGCCGCCATGGTGGAGGAGTACACGGGCCTGACGCTGGATAAAAGTGAATCCCGTACCGACTGGCTGGCGCGTCCGCTTACCGAGCGCCAGCTGGAATATGCGGCGGCAGACGTGTTTTACCTGCTGCCGATTGCCGGACAGCTGATGAAAGAGGCGGAAGCCTCCGGCTGGCTGTCAGCCGCGCTGGACGAGTGCCGTATGACACAGCAGCGTCGTCAGGAAGTGGTTGATCCGAAAGAAGCCTGGCGCGACATCAGCAACGCCTGGCAGCTGCGTACGCGTCAGCTGGCGTGCCTCCAACTGTTAGCCGACTGGCGCTTACGCAAAGCGCGCGAACGCGATTTGGCTGTTAACTTCGTGGTTCGCGAAGAGCATCTCTGGGCGGTCGCACGCTATATGCCGGGCAGCCTGGGCGAACTGGACAGCATCGGGCTTTCGGGGAGCGAGATCCGCTTCCACGGTAAAACCCTGCTGGCCCTCGTCGCCAAAGCGCAGGAGCTTCCGGAAGAGGCGCTGCCTGAGCCATTGCTGAATCTGATGGATATGCCGGGCTACCGCAAAGCGTTTAAGGATATCAAAGTGCTGGTGCAGGATGCCGCAACGGAAAGCAAACTGAGTGCAGAACTGCTGGCGTCACGCAGGCAGATTAACCAGCTGCTGAACTGGCACTGGAAGCTAAAACCGCAGAATGGCGTGCCGGAACTGATGGCGGGCTGGCGCGGGGAATTGATGGCCGATCGCCTGAATACGCTGCTGGAAGCATACCCACGCTAAAGAATTGTAGCCCCGGTAAGCGTAGCGCCACCGGGGAGATTGCCGGGCGGCGCTACGCTTGCCCGGCCTACAAAACCACAAACGGTTTAACGAGACTCTTCCGCTTCCGGTAGCGTCACGTTCAGCTCCAGTATCGAAATATCCCCGTCTTTTTGCTCCAGTTGCACCGTCACCATCTCCGGGTCAATCTGTACATACTTACAGATCACTTCCAGGATGTCCTTGCGCAGCTGCGGCAGGTAGTGAGGCTCGGCGTCGCTACGACGACGCTCCGCAACGATAATTTGCAGACGTTCTTTTGCGATGTTGGCGGTGTTCTTTTTCCGCGAGAGAAAAAAGTCCAGTAATGCCATAACTTATCCTCCGAACAGGCGTTTGAGGAAACCTTTCTTCTCTTCTTCAATGAAGCGGAAAGGACGTTCTTCTCCCAGCAGACGGTCAACGGTATCCGCATACGCTTTACCTGCATCTGCCATTGTATCAAGGATCACGGGCTCGCCCTGGTTAGACGCGCGCAGCACGGACTGATCTTCCGGGATGACGCCAACCAGTTTAATGCGCAGGATCTCCAGCACGTCTTCCATGCTCAGCATGTCACCTTTGTTTACGCGACCCGGGTTATAGCGGGTCAGCAGCAGGTGCTCTTTAATCGGATCTTCGCCATTTTCCGCACGACGGGATTTGGAGGCGAGGATGCCGAGAATACGGTCTGAGTCACGCACGGAGGAGACTTCAGGGTTGGTGGTGATAATCGCTTCATCAGCGAAGTAGAGCGCCATCAGGGCACCGGTCTCGATGCCGGCAGGGGAGTCGCAGACAATGAAGTCGAACTCCATTTTTTTCAGCTCGTCGAGCACCTTTTCCACCCCTTCACGGGTCAGGGCGTCTTTGTCACGCGTCTGAGAAGCCGGGAGGATATAGAGGTTCTCGGTGCGCTTGTCTTTAATCAGCGCCTGGTTCAGCGTGGCATCGCCCTGAATGACGTTCACGAAGTCATACACGACGCGACGCTCGCATCCCATGATGAGGTCGAGGTTACGCAGACCGATATCGAAGTCGATAACGACGGTTTTCTTTCCCTTCTGGGCCAAACCAGTAGCGATGGCCGCGCTGGAGGTGGTCTTGCCAACGCCTCCTTTACCCGAAGTAACAACAATAATGCGTGCCATAGAAATTCCTTGTTAAAAAGGGATCAATTCAACGGTTGAACGGTCAACGCGTCGTCTGCCAGAAGCAGGCGAGCCGCTTTGCCATAAAATTCGGCTGGGATCTTGTCGCTCAGCCAATATTCACCTGCGATGGACACCAGTTCCGCCGTCAGGTGAGTACAAAATATTTGCGCGTCCCGATCGCCACTTGCGCCTGCGAGCGCACGTCCACGCATCATACCGTATACGTGAATATTGCCATCTGCAATCAGCTCTGCGCCAGCGCTGACGTGGCTTGTAACAATCAGATCACAGTTTGGTGCATAAATGCGCTGACCGGAACGAACCGGCACATCAATCATTCGCGTTTTTGTGAGAGCGGTAACGTTTTGCGCCGCAGGAGGGGGCGTTTGCACGGCAGCAGGTGCTGCACGTGGGGCTTTTTCTTTGCCTTCATTAAGAAGCGGCAGCCCCGCGCGCTCAATTTCTGCTTTCAGCTCGGTATCTTTGCAGCCGCTGATGCCGACAATACGCAGCCCGGTCGAGGAGACCGCCTGCTGGAGAAGTTTCCAGTTCACCGGCGCCTCGAGACCGCTGACGTTGATAACAACAGGGGCGTGCTTCAGAAAGGCGGGAGCCTGGGCGATTTTGTCTTCTAACGCCTGACGAATAACCTCGGGTTTTGCATCATGCAAATGTACCACTGATAAGGTGAAGCTACTGCCTTTAAGCTCGATGGGCGTGTTTGACATCCTGGCCTTACTCAATTTGCTATTAACCGCAGCCATTCGCTGCGATATTCCGAAGAGTATCAGGCATGTTATAGTCAGGAGTATATTGAGGCAAGCAACCACCCATTAATTCAGAGTAAAAACATGTTTTGTGTGATCTACAGAAGTACAAGCCGTGACCAGACCTATCTTTATATCGAAAAGAAAGACGATTTTTCACGCGTGCCGGAAGAATTAATGAAGAACTTTGGCCGACCACAGCTGGCGATGCTGCTGCCGCTGGACGGCCGTAAGAAACTGGTGAATGCCGATCTGGAAAAAGTGAAAACGGCATTAGCCGAGCAGGGCTATTATTTACAGCTTCCACCGCCGCCTGAGAATTTATTAAAACAGCATCTTGAGGCGAACGGGAAAAAATAGCCTCAGCTGTTTTCGGGCATAACACATCAACCGATTAGGGGTCGAGCATGTATCAACATCATAACTGGCAAGGTGCATTACTGGATTATCCCGTCAGCAAAGTGGTCTGCGTGGGCAGCAACTATGCTAAGCATATTCAGGAGATGGGCAGCGCAACGCCAGAAGAGCCGGTCCTGTTTATTAAGCCCGAGACGGCACTGTGCGACATCCGCCAGCCGCTGGCGCTGCCGCAGGGGCTGGGGTCGGTGCATCACGAAGTGGAGCTTGCTGTGCTGATCGGCGCGACGCTGCGCCAGGCTTCCGAAGAGCATGTCGAGAAAGCGATTGCCGGTTACGGCGTGGCGCTGGATCTGACCCTGCGTGACGTGCAGGGTAAAATGAAGAAAGCGGGGCAGCCGTGGGAAAAAGCCAAAGGCTTTGATAACGCATGTCCGATTTCAGGATTCGTTCCGGTGAGTGAATTTACCAACGATCCGCAGGACACCCCGCTCAGCCTGAAGGTGAATGGCGAGGTCCGCCAGCAGGGCACTACGGCGGACATGATCCACAAGATTGTGCCGCTGATCGCCTACATGAGCCGTTTCTTTACCCTGAAGCCGGGCGATGTGATCCTCACCGGCACGCCGGAAGGCGTGGGCCCGCTCGCCAGCGGGGATGAGCTTGAGGTCGGTTTTAACGGCCTGTCGCTAAAAACCCGCGTGCTGTAACCGCATCTTGCCGCCTGAAGAGGGCGGCAAAACTTGCAACAACGTGCCAGACTCGTTATAAGGTGCGCTTTCTTTTGACGTGTGGACATCCTGATGAACGACATCCCTTTCTGGCAAAGCAAAACTCTTGACGACATGACCGACGCGGAATGGGAATCCCTGTGCGACGGCTGCGGTCAGTGCTGCCTGCATAAGCTGATGGATGAGGACTCCGACGAGATCTATTTCACCAATGTTGCCTGCAAGCAGTTGAACATTAAAACCTGCCAGTGCCGCAACTACGAACGCCGCTTCGAGTACGAGCCGGACTGCATCAAGTTAACCCGTGAAAATCTGCCGACTTTTGAGTGGTTACCGCATACCTGCGCGTATCGTCTGCTGGCGGAAGGAAAAGATCTGCCGAAATGGCATCCGCTACTGACCGGTTCAAAAGCGGCGATGCACGGCGAGCGTATCTCTGTGCGCCACATTGCGGTGAAAGAGTCTGAGGTGCGGGACTGGGAAGACCACATTATGAATCACCCGAATCGGTGAGAATAAAAAACCCGCCGAGGCGGGTTTTTGCTTTTACCTTCCAAACAAATCGCGTTTCTTCGGTTTGAACGGCTGAGCGATCAGCACCAGCAGCGCCACCACGAAGTAGGCCACAAAAATCCCCACCAGCCACTGCGGCATCTCCAGCGTCAGGAATTCCCACTGACGTACGGAGCAGTCACCGGATGCGACAAACACCTGCGGCAGCCACTTATCCAGCGGCAGCCAGCTCGGGAAGCGGGCGGCGAAATCACAGGTCATAAACGGTGACGGATGCAGCTGCATCATGGTGTGCTGCCAGGAAAGCTCAATCCCTTTCCAGGCGCTGTATAGCCAGATTGCAATACCCACGTAGCGCAGCGGCGTTTTCGGGGCAATCGCACCCACCAGGCCTGCACCCATAATGCCGAACAGTGCGCAGCGCTCATAGATGCAGAGCACGCAGGGCTTGAGTCCCATTACGTGCTGGAACCACAGCGCAACCATTTCCAGCGCAAAGGCGGTCAGGGCCATCAACAACCACGCTCCGCGACCGCGGGAGCACTGGTTTAAAAATCTCAACATAATCATTTCCCTGGAACATGCTTAGAAAGCGCAGTGTAAACGAATTTTAATGCGCCGCAAGTATACCCGCTTGTAGCAGCCATTGCGTACAGGGAACAAGAGTAATTTTGATGCACAGCAAACCAACAGCGGTAAGCACCAGCGTGTATGGCAGCGCCATCCAGACCATTCTCCCATAAGAAAGTCGTATGAGTGGCGCCAGTGCCGAGGTCAGCAGGAAAAGAAATGCCGCCTGGCCGTTCGGTGTTGCAACGGAGGGCAGATTTGTTCCGGTGTTGATGGCCACCGCCAGCAGTTCAAATTGCCCGGTGCTGACAATACCTTGCTCCATCGCCGCTTTGGCCTCATTGATGTACACCGTCCCGACAAAGACGTTATCGGAAATAGAGGACAACAGCCCGTTAAATAAATAGAACAGCGTAAGCTGCGAGTCCGGCGAGGCCTGGAGCACAAACGCGATAATCGGTGCGAACAGGTGTTGGTCAATAATCACCGCCACGACCGCAAAGAAGACCGCCAGCAGCGCGGTAAACGGCAGGGCTTCGGTAAAGGCTTTGCCGATAGCATGTTCGTCCGTTACCCCGCTAAAGGTGGTCGCAAGAATAATGACGGAGAGGCCAATCAACCCGACTTCGGCAAGATGCAACGCCAGCGCGGCGATAAGCCAGATGCCGATGATCCCCTGCGCAATCAGACGCAGCGTCTCCTGGCGCGCGCGCTGTTTGCGGCTCTGCTCGTCAAATTTATGCAGTTCGTTGCGGACCGGCTCAGGCAGCTGTGCGCCGTAGCCGAACAGCCTGAATTTTTCGACAAGAATGCAGGTTGCTAACCCGCAGACCAGCACAGGCACGCTGACGGGGGCCATGCGCAGGAAAAATTCGCCAAAATGCCATTCTGCCGCTTTCGCGATGATCAGGTTTTGCGGCTCGCCCACCATGGTCATCACGCCGCCCAGCGCCGTACCGACCCCCGCGTGCATCATCAGGCTGCGCAGAAATGCGCGGAACTGTTCCAGCACGTCGCGGTTATGCGCCTCGACGTGGCTATCGTCCTGCAAATCATCACTCGGGCGAGAGGAGGCCACGCGGTGATAAATGCCGTAAAATCCAACGGCGACGCTGATCACCACCGCGACGACGGTGAGCGCATCCAGGAAGGCCGACAGAAAGGCGGCGGCAAGGCAAAACGCCAGCGAGAGGATGGTTTTTGACGGAATGCTCAGCAGCAGGCGGGTGAAGATAAACAGCAGCAGCTGTTTCATAAAATAGATACCGGCCACCATAAAAATAAGCAGCAGGAGCACTTCAAGATTGGAGGCCAGCTCTGCTTTGACATGCTCTGCTGACGTCATGCCGATGACCACGGCCTCAAACGCCAGCAAACCGCCTGGCAGCAGGGGATAGCACTTCAGTGCCATTGCCAGGGTGAAGATAAACTCCGCCACCAGCAGCCACCCGGCGATAAACGGGTCCACACTAAAAATGAGGGGATTAACGACCAGGAAAACCAGCAGTATTAGTTTGTACCAGTCAGGAGAATGACCTAAAAAATTGCGCCACAGCGCGCGCCCAAAAGAAATTTCCACAACAGACGTCCTTCCCGTCAAGTAATACAAAACATCAGTATACGCAAAAATCGCGGCCCGGAGGCGGATAAGACCGCATTGTAAATTTCACAAAAATGAAACGGCGATCCCCTTTTCTCACTTTGCCGCGCTACCTGCCGCTGCGCGCCTCTGGTATGATGAGTCCAATTTGCAAAAGCTGTGTAATGGAAATCTCACTATGGTCATTAAGGCGCAGAGCCCGGCGGGTTTCGCGGAAGAGTACATCATTGAAAGCATCTGGAATAATCGTTTCCCTGCGGGGTCCATTCTTCCGGCTGAACGCGAACTCTCTGAACTGATTGGCGTCACTCGCACCACGCTGCGTGAAGTGCTTCAGCGACTGGCGCGTGATGGATGGTTGACGATCCAGCACGGCAAGCCAACAAAGGTAAATAACTTCTGGGAAACCTCGGGGCTGAACATTCTTGAAACGCTGGCGCGCCTCGACCACGAAAGCGTGCCGCAGCTGATTGATAATCTGCTCTCCGTGCGCACCAACATCGCGACTATCTTTATTCGTACCGCTTTCCGTCAGCATCCGGAGGATGCGCTTGCGGTGCTGGCCAGCGCGAATGAAGTTGAAGATCATGCCGATGCCTTTGCCACCCTCGATTACAACGTGTTCCGCGGCCTGGCGTTTGCCTCCGGCAACCCGGTTTACGGCCTGATCCTCAACGGCATGAAAGGGCTCTATACCCGCATTGGTCGCCACTATTTTGCCAATCCTGAAGCCCGCAGCCTGGCGCTGGGCTTCTACCATAAGCTGAGCAAGCTCTGCACCGAAGGCCTGCACGATCAGGTTTATGAAACCGTGCGCCGCTACGGCCACGACTCCGGCGAAATCTGGCACCGTATGCAGAAAACGCTGCCGGGCGATTTAGCGATTCAGACCCGCTAAAAGAAAAAACCTCTCATACGAGAGGTTTTTTTTCGTCGGATGGCGGCTACGCCTTACCCGACCTACAGGTTTTGTAAGCCCGGTAAGCGTAGCGCCACCGGGCAAAAAAGCTGCACTACAGCGTATTCAACCGCGCCGGGCAGCGATCCAGCAGCTCCACGCTGCCGTCCTCATTCTGCTGCTCCAGCTGCACGTCAAAGCCCCACAGGCGGTGCACGTGCTTCAGCACCTCTTTACGTCCTTTATCGAGCGGCGCGCGGTTATGCGGGATATAGCGCAGCGTCAGGGAACGGTCGCCGCGCAGGTCCACGTTCCACACCTGAATATTGGGTTCAAGGTTGCTCAGGTTGTACTGGGAAGAGAGGCGAGAGCGGATCTCACGGTAGCCTTCCTCGTTGTGGATCGCCGAGATCTCCAGATAGTTGTTACGGTCATCGTCCAGCACGGTGAAGAAGCGGAAATCACGCATGATCTTCGGCGACATAAACTGGCTGATAAAGCTCTCATCCTTAAAGTCGCGCATCGCGAAATGCAGCGTTTCCAGCCAGTCAGAGCCGGCGATATCCGGGAACCAGTACTTGTCCTCTTCCGTCGGCGACTGGCAGATGCGTTTAATATCCTGGAACATCGCAAAGCCCAGCGCATACGGGTTAATCCCGCTGTACCACGGGCTGTTGTAGGGCGGCTGGAACACCACGTTAGTATGGCTGTGGAGAAATTCCATCATGAAACGCTCGGTGACTTTCCCTTCGTCATACAGGTGGTTGAGAATGGTGTAGTGCCAGAATGTCGCCCAGCCTTCATTCATCACCTGGGTCTGTTTCTGCGGATAGAAATACTGGCTCACCTTGCGCACGATGCGCAATATCTCACGCTGCCATGGCTCCAGCAGTGGGGCGTTCTTCTCCATAAAATAGAGCAGGTTTTCCTGCGGCTCGGACGGATAACGACGCGCTTCGGCGATCGTTTTTTCCTCCTCACGCTTCGGCAGGGTACGCCACAGCATGTTCACCTGGCTCTGCAGATACTCCTCGCGGCTTTTCTGCCGGGCTTTCTCCTCCTGCAGAGAGATTTTCTGCGGGCGTTTATAGCGGTCCACGCCGTAGTTCATTAGCGCGTGGCAGGAGTCGAGCAGCTTCTCCACCTCGTCCACGCCGTAGCGCTCTTCGCAGTCGGTAATGTATTTACGCGCGAAGATCAGGTAATCAACGATGGAGCTGGCGTCCGTCCAGCTGCGGAACAGGTAGTTATTTTTAAAGAAGGAATTATGCCCGTAGCAGGCGTGCGCCATCACCAGCGCCTGCATGGTAATGGTGTTCTCTTCCATCAGATAGGCGATACACGGATTGGAGTTAATGACGATCTCATACGCCAGCCCCTGCTGGCCGTGCTTATACAGCCGCTCCGTTTCAATGAATTTTTTACCAAACGACCAGTGCGGATAGTTGATCGGCATCCCGACGCTGGAGTAAGCGTCCATCATCTGTTCGGAGGTGATCACCTCAATCTGATGGGGATAGGTATCCAGGCGATACAGCTTTGCCACCCGGTCGATTTCGGCGAGGTAGACATCCAGCAGCTCGAAGGTCCAGTCGGGTCCATCGCTCAGACGTGTGTTGTCCTTGTTCAGGGAATCAATAGTAGCCATTAGCGCGCCCTCGTTGTGGGTGCTCTCTCTGTCTGGAGAGCCTCCTTTCAAGCATAGATCAACGTGTTAAAAAGCGTGCTGGCGCAGAAATTTTTTCTTTGCGATTTCTCGTTTTTGATACGGCAAAAAAAGGGTGTGCATCAGCATTTTATGCTGGTTAAAAATAAAGCTCAGCAGGAGATCCCAAATTATCCCTGTCCCCTGATGCTGGGGGATGTGTGAGGTAAGTCACCATAAAAAAGTCGTATGTTGAATAATATTTTCAACTAGGTTATCAATCTGTAATTAGATGATTGTTCTTTTGCTCATAATGGAGTGGCTATGCGTGTTGTCATACTGGGAAGTGGTGTCGTTGGCGTAACCAGCGCCTGGTATTTAAGTCAGGCGGGACATGAGGTTACCGTTATCGATCGTGAATCCGGCCCGGCGCTTGAAACCAGTGCGGCAAACGCCGGTCAAATCTCTCCCGGCTATGCGGCCCCGTGGGCGGCACCGGGCGTGCCGCTGAAGGCGATCAAATGGATGTTCCAGCGTCACGCGCCGCTGGCCATCAGCCTTGACGGCACGCAGTTCCAGCTGAAGTGGATGTGGCAGATGCTGCGCAACTGCGACACCCGCCACTACATGGAAAACAAAGGGCGTATGGTACGTCTGGCGGAATACAGCCGCGACTGCCTCAAAGCCCTGCGCGCCTCGACGGGTATCGAGTACGAAGGCCGTCAGGGCGGCACGCTGCAGCTGTTCCGCACCGAACAACAGTATGAAAACGCCACCCGCGATATCGCCGTGCTGGAAGATGCCGGCGTACCTTACCAGCTGCTGGAGGCCAGCCAGCTGGGTCAGGTTGAACCCGCGCTGGCCGAAGTGGCCCACAAGCTGACCGGCGGTCTGCGTCTGCCGAACGACGAAACCGGCGACTGTCAGCTCTTTACCCAGCGTCTGGCGCAGATGTGCGAGCAGGCAGGCGTGACGTTCCGCTTCAACACCTCTGTCGATAAATTGCTGTCGGAAGGCGAAAAAATTTACGGCGTGAAGTGCGGCGACGAGGTGATCAAGGCGGACGCCTACGTGATGGCGTTTGGCTCATACTCCACCGCCATGCTGAAAGGCATTCTTGATATTCCGGTCTACCCCCTGAAGGGCTACTCGCTGACCATCCCGGTGAAAGAGGAGAGTGGGGCGCCCGTGTCGACCATCCTGGATGAAACCTACAAAATCGCCATTACCCGCTTTGATAACCGTATTCGCGTCGGCGGCATGGCGGAGATTGTCGGCTTTAACACCGAACTGCTGCAGCCGCGTCGTGAAACGCTGGAAATGGTGGTGGGCGATCTCTTCCCTCGCGGCGGTTTTGTTGAGCAGGCGACGTTCTGGACCGGCCTGCGTCCGATGACGCCGGACGGCACTCCTATTGTCGGGCGCACGCCGTTCAAAAACCTGTGGACCAATACCGGACACGGTACGCTCGGCTGGACGATGGCCTGCGGATCGGGCCAGCTGCTGAGCGACCTGATTTCCGGGCGCACGCCGGCAATTCCGTTTGACGATTTAAGTGCTGCGCGCTATCAATCAGGATTCACGCCAGCGCGTCCTCAGCATCTGCACGGCGCGCATAACTAAGGAGTTGTCATGTCCCGTCCTGTTCTGGCTCAGCTGGATCTGCAGGCCCTGAAGGAAAACCTGCAAATTGTTCGCCGGGCAGCACCTGGTTCGCGCGTCTGGTCGGTCGTCAAGGCGAACGCCTACGGCCACGGTATCGATCGTATCTGGAGCGCGCTCGGCGCGACCGACGGCTTTGCGTTACTCAATATCGAAGAGGCCATCCTGCTGCGCGAGCGCGGCTGGAAAGGGCCTGTTCTGCTGCTGGAGGGGTTCTTCCACGCGGACGATCTGCCGCTGCTGGATAAGTATCGCCTGACTACCAGCGTGCACAGCAACTGGCAGATTAAAGCCATTCAGGATGCGAAGCTCCACGCTCCGCTGGATATTTATCTCAAGGTAAACAGCGGCATGAACCGCCTGGGCTTCCAGCCCGAGCGGGTTCATACGGTCTGGCAGCAGTTGCGCGCCCTGAAAAACGTCGGCGAAATGACGCTGATGGCGCACTTTGCCGATGCGGAAAAACCGGACGGCATTGCGGATGCCATGGTCCGCATTGAGCAGGCGGCAGAAGGGCTCGATTGCCCGCGCTCGCTGTCAAACTCGGCGGCCACGCTGTGGCATCCTGAAGCTCACTATAACTGGGTACGTCCGGGGATCGTTCTGTACGGTGCGTCTCCTTCAGGGCAGTGGCAAGATATCGCCAACAGCGGCCTGAAGCCGGTTATGACCCTGCGCAGCGAGATCATCGGCGTGCAGACGCTGAAGACGGGCGACACGGTAGGCTACGGCAGCCGCTACCGGGCTAAGGGCGAGCAGCGTATCGGCATCGTCGCGGGCGGTTATGCCGACGGCTACCCGCGCATCGCGCCGACCGGTACGCCGGTCTGGGTGGATGGCGTTCGCACGGGCACGGTAGGGACGGTCTCAATGGATATGCTGGCGGTTGACCTCACGCCATGCCCGCAGGCAGGGATCGGTTCTCCGGTCGAGCTGTGGGGCAACGAAATCAAAATTGATGACGTGGCGGCCGCGGCGGGAACGGTTGGCTATGAACTGATGTGCGCGCTGGCGCCGAGGGTGCCGGTTGTGACAGTGTAACTTGTACGTGTGCCGGGTGACGTGAAGCCGCCACCCGGTAAAAAAATCGCTACTCCGCGTCCTCTTCCATCGGCCTCAAACCGACCTTCCGCACCGCGTTATCTTCTTTTTCGGCAACCGTCCAGATCATCCCGGCAAACTCAACCTGATCGCCCACGACCGGGGCAGCGCCAAGCCGCTGCTGGATGATTTCGCCCAGCGTTTGCGGGTTATCACCCTCTTCAGCTCCTTCATCCAGGCCATAAATCAGCGCCACATCCGCAAATTTGGCGCTGGCTTCCAGAATAAAGTCGCCGAAGAAGCGCTGATCCAGCGCCACGGGAGGCGACTGGCTGAACAGCTTGCCCAGCGCGGGCAGGTCGCGCTCGCGGCCAATCACGCAGAGAATATCCCCTTCGCGCAGGCGGGTGCTGCCGGTAGGGTGCAGCAGGACATTATCGCGGAACAGGGCGGCAATGCGCGTTTCGGCCGGCATATGCAGATCGCGCAGCGAGGCCCCCACGCACCATTTATCAGCGCTCAGCTGGTAGACGAACTGTTCCCACGGGTTTTCCGGATGAATATCCAGCCCCACGCGCGAAACCGGCCAGCCCACGGGGGGCACCACCACTTTGGCTTTTTTTGCCGCCCACCCGAGCGAGGTTCCCTGGAACAGCAGGGAAATCAGTACCACGAAAAACGCCACGTTGAAAAACAGCCGCGCGTTATCCAGACCGGCCATCATCGGGAAGACCGCAAGAATAATCGGCACCGCGCCGCGCAGGCCAACCCAGCTGATAAAGACGCGCTCGCGCATGTTAAAGCCGCGAAACGGCAGCAGACCCGCAAACACGGACAGCGGACGGGCGAAGAAGATCATCCACGCCGACAGCAGAAGCGCCGGTACGGCAATTGGCAGCAGGTCAGATGGCGTCACCAGCAGGCCCAGCACCAGGAACATGCCGATTTGCGCCAGCCAGGCCAGCCCGTCGAAGTTCTGCAAAATGGCGTGACGGTTACGAATAGGGCGGTTGCCCATCAGGAACCCGCAGAGGTAAACCGCAAGAATACCGCTGCCGTCCAGCGCGGTGGTGACGGCAAAAATCAGGATCCCGCCGCTCAGCGCCAGCAGAGGGTAAAGTCCCGAGGGCAGCGAGATGCGGTTGATCGTCTGCTGTAACAGGTATCCCCCCGCCAGGCCGATGACAATCCCCAGCCCGAACTGCTGCAGGATATGTAAGGCAAACATCCAGCTCAGGCCCGTCTCGTGCTGCTGAATCATCTCTATCAGCGTGATGGTCAGGAACACCGCCATCGGATCGTTACTGCCGGATTCAATCTCAAGCGTTGAGCCAACGCGTTCGTTAAGCCCTTTACCGCCAAGCAGGGAAAAGACCGCCGCCGCATCGGTAGATCCAACGATTGCGCCAATCAGCAAGCCTTCCATCAGATTGAGATGGAAAAGCCATGCGGCCATCATCCCGGTGAGGCCGGAGGTGATCAACACGCCGACGGTCGCCAGCGACAGCGCAGGCCCCAGGGCCACGCGGAAGGAGCTTGCCTGAGTGCGCATCCCGCCGTCGAGCAGGATCACCGCCAGTGCGAGGTTACTCACCATGTAGGCGAAGGGATAGTTATCGAAGGGGATACCGCCGATGCCGTCAACGCCGGCCAGCATGCCGATGGCAAGGAAAATAACAAGAATGGGTATGCCGAGACGCGATGAAAATGAACTTAATAAAATACTGCTGGTTACAAGTACAGAACCCAAAATGAAAAGGCTGATTATCGCTGCGGCATCCAATGTTCTCTTACTCCCACCTCAATGTTAACGCTGTTACTAAAACCCTAACATATTAACAACGGTAACAGCGTTTTATTAAGGGGGTTTTTTATGCTTTTATGACCGGATGACCGCCGATCGTTAACCGACTGCCCGAAACATCATGTGTAAGCGTGGCCTGCGCGCCCAGCGCAAGGGTAACGGTCTTCTGCTCATGGCCGAAATCCAGACCGGTGATAACCGGAATATCCAGCCGCGAGCGGATGAAGTCGACCATCGTTTCCAGGGAGTAGCCCGCGTCATAGCCATTCGGGGCCGAGCCGCTGAAGCTGCCCAGCACAATCGCGGACTGGCGATCGAGAATACCGGCATGATAAAGCTGCAATAACATGCGCTCGACGCGGAACGGATGTTCGTTGATATCTTCCAGCACCAGAATGCCGTCCTCGATTTGAGGCATCCACGGCGTGCCGATGAGCGAGACCAGCATCGCCAGGTTACCGCCCCACAGCTGGCCCTCACATTCCCAGTGCGGCCCATTCCCCTGCCACTCGACGCTGTAGGTGGGATTGCGCAGCGCGCGCCAGAAATGCTCCACGGTGAACGCGTCCAGTTCCGGCGCGCCGAAGTTACCGGCCAGCATCGGGCCGCTAAACGTAATGACGTTATGCTGCGCCAGCAGACCAAGCTGGATGGCGGTGAAATCGCTGTGGCCGCATATCAGCAGCGGATCCTGCTGCTGGCGCTGCGCCAGGCCCTGCCAGTCGATGCTCTCCAGCAGCCTGCTCGCACCGTAGCCGCCGCGCACCGCAAGGACTATTCGGTTTTCACCCTTCAGGTTCACCAGACTATTGATATCATTCAGCCTCTGCGCTTCTGTTCCGGCAAAACGCTGCTGGCGGCGCGGGATAATTGTCTGATTTTCTACCTGGTGGCCGGATTCCAGTAAGCGCTGAACGCCCCGCTGCGCCGCGTCCTGATTAATGCAGTAGCCCGACGGCGCGATGAGATGAAACTGAGACATGGCAATTCCTTGCTGAATGAGAAACTAATTGTCTATATCATGCCGCGTATACGCTGCCTGCTTCAAGGGCGGCGCACCGCGATGACCGGCTATAAGGATAGATGACGTGAAATTGAGATGGTTTGCTTTTTTGATTGTTTTGCTGGCTGGCTGTAGTTCAAAACGTGATTATCAAAACCCGCCCTGGAACCCAGAAGTGCCGGTGAAACGGGCCATGCAGTGGATGCCGATCAGTGAACAAGCCGGAAAGGCCTGGGGCGTCAGCCCGCGTCTGATCACCGCCATTATTGCGGTGGAGTCCGGCGGCAATCCCACGCTTGTCAGCAAATCCAACGCGGTGGGTCTGATGCAGCTGAAAGCCTCAACGGCGGGGAGAGAGGTTTACCGCTATATGGGCTGGAGCGGCCAGCCGTCGACCAGCGAGCTGAAGAACCCGGAACGTAACATCTCCATGGGGACCGCTTACCTGAGCATTCTGGAACATGGCGTGCTGAAGGGCATCGAGGATCCGGAAGTGATGCAATACGCGCTGGTGGTCTCGTACGTGAACGGCGCAGGGGCGCTGCTCAGAACCTTCTCCTCTGACCGTAAAGA
The DNA here is from genome assembly GCF_041399405.1 of Enterobacter sp. KB-280D8. NCBI lineage: Bacteria > Pseudomonadati > Pseudomonadota > Gammaproteobacteria > Enterobacterales > Enterobacteriaceae > Enterobacter > Enterobacter sp. KB-280D8. Next base: position 922,716 of record NZ_JBGKEC010000001.1, on the reverse strand, counting down.
GGCGATCGAGGAGATCAACGACATGGACAAAGATGAATTCGTCGAGCATGTGGCGAAAAATCATCCGGCACCGCAGGCGCCTCGCTATATCTGGAAAGTACAGAAAGCGATGGATGCCATGTAATGCCGCAAACGGGCGGCGCTCGCTGCCCGACTTCTCTCAAAGTACCTTATTCGCACGTTCCCGTGCTTCCCGCTCCAGCGAATAGATAATGCGCTGCAGCTCGCGCTCGGCGCCCGGACCGACGTTCAGAAAACGGAAGCTCAGCCGCGGCGAGGTAATCGTTTCATTTTTGCTGTCCACCACCGTGCGCTCGCTGATGGCAATCAGCTGTGCATCGAAATAAAAACGGCCCCAGCCCGCCATATCCAGTTCAATTTGCGTAAACCGCATGCCTTCTACCAGGCCCTCCGGTTTAGGGGTATCCATCAGCGCGCCCATTCCGCCCAGCGACAGGTCAAAGAGACGGAAGCGGATCTCTTTTTTGTCCGGCATTTTAGCCTTACAAAAATAGGCAGGATGAAGCGGGGCGCTGATGCGGAAATATTCACGACGCTGGACAAACCAGAGGTTGCCAGGAAGGGGGGTCACAAAAGCCGGGAGCCCCTGGTATTCACTCATTTCCAGTCGCAGGAGGACAAACTCCACTTTGGCCCCATGGGTTTCGGCCATGACGACGATATTCTCTGCTTTCAGCGCCGCGCGGTTTTCATACTCCTGGCTGCCCAGGTCAATAACCAGCCGCTCCTGCGAGACGTCAAGGATCTTGCTGATAAACTGATTATTCGACCAGCTGATGCGCAGCGGCACTTCGCCTTTTTGCAGGTCGCGTAATACCCCTAACACAGCCAGCGGATTTTGCTTGAGGAACTGCTCACTGTAATGACTCACGCCGGGTGGCTCCTTGATTGATGACGGACTGTCTTAGCGTTATCGGCAATCCACCCTCAAACTTAATACAAACCGGTGAGTTTTTTTGCCTGTTTAAGCAAAGATAAGTCGGTGAGCTGAAAATGGTTTTTCGGAGATGACCTATACTTAAGCTAGCTGTGCAGAAGGTTTTCTGCACATGCGTTTAATCTGCAAGAGGGCATTGCTATGGGTATCATCGCCTGGATTATCTTTGGCCTTATTGCTGGCGCTATCGCTAAACTGATCATGCCGGGAAACGATGGCGGCGGCTTTATTTTGACCTGCGTACTCGGGGTCGTTGGTGCGGTTGTAGGCGGCTGGCTGGCGACGATGTTTGGTTTTGGAGGCAACATAAGTGGTTTCGACCTGCACAGTTTTCTGGTCGCTGTCGTGGGTGCCATTGTGGTGCTGGTCATATTCAGGTTACTGCGACGAGCATAAACTGACGTAAATGGCTCTCTGCGGAGGGCCGTTTTTTTGCCTGAGTATTGATTTGTTAATCTAAATGATAATAATTGTCGTTCCGTATTGCATCTAACAACAAGACGACATTATGAACTCCTCACGTTTTACGTTATGCGCCCTGGCGGGTGCCGTCACGCTGGCACTGCAGGTCCAGGCTTTCGCCGAAGAATCCACCATTGTCGTCACGGGCTCAGAGCAGGGCAGCGCACTGCCGGCCTGGACGAACAGCGCCACAAAGTCGGCCGTTGCCGAAAGTAAAACGCCGCAGGTCATCAACACGCTCTCGGCGCCTGAAATTGAAAAGCGTCACGCGAACTCCGTGAACGAAATCCTGCGCTATGCTCCCGGCGTCTCGACCGAGGTGCGGGGTAACACCTCCTATATGAGCGAATACAAAATTCGTGGCTTTACCGTTGACCAGGAGTTCTACAACGGGCTGCAGTTGCCCTATAACGTCACCGGCAACACCAAGGCGCGCATCGATCCGTTGTTAATAGACAGCGTCGATATCCTGAAAGGGCCTTCATCGGTGCTTTACGGCGGCGCTTCGCCGGGCGGGCTGGTAAATATTCAAAGTAAAAAGCCGCAGCGGGAAGCCCGAACCGAGGTCGGTTTTAACACCGGGAACCGTAATCTGAAAGAAGGCTACCTCGATTCGACCGGACAAATAGCTGACAGCGACTGGAATTACCGTCTGCTGGGTAAGGCGACGGAGAATGACGATCAGCCGCACACCAGCCGCTATGAAAATTACCTGGTCGCCCCGTCCGTCACCTGGCAACCCGACAGCAAAACCCGCCTCACGCTGGATGCGCTGGCGCAAAATTCCCCGAGCCTGACGCCGTCGAACCCGCTGCCGCTCGCTTATTTGCGCTCGAAATATGCCGATCGTCGGGATTACGCCGGCGATGAGTGGAGCGGGTTTAAGCAGCGCCAGTGGATGCTGGGCTACAGCTTCGAACACGAGTTCGACAGCGGCTGGGGCTTTAGCCAGAAAGCGCGCTATTTCGACGTCGATACCCACCAGAACAGCGTCTACGCGACGGGAACGGGGAGTGAGGTCTATCAGCTTAACCGCTTTGCCTATACCACCGATGAAGATCTTAAGAGCTTCAACATTGATAACCAGGTGACCAAAACCGTTGCGCTGGGCGACTGGAAACACCATCTGCTGGCCGGGTTTGACTATCAAAGGCTGAATTCCCATTTCCACTACCGTTACGCGTCCGCCACGCCGGGCATGGATATGCGTAATCCTGACTATTCGCAAATCCATGAAAGCGCGCTGGGACTCTACACCGCCCAGAAAAACCGCCTCAGCTATCAGCAGAACGGGTACTACCTGCAGGATCAGGTGGAATTTGGCGGCTTAAATCTGCTGGGCAGCCTGCGCTACGACGATTACCGCTCCGTCACCACCGATTACCTGCAAAACGGCGATAAGGCCTGGGTATCGCAGGATCGCGTCACCAAACGTCTGGGCGCGCTTTACGCATTCGATAACGGTATTTCGCCGTTTATCAGCTATTCAGAAGGTTTTGCACCAGTGTCGCCGCAGGGAACGCTCGTGGCGAAAGACGTCAAGCCGACCACCAGCAAGCAGGTGGAAGGCGGGGTAAAATATCTTCTGGCAGAGTACGCCACGACGTTTACCGCCTCGGTGTTTAACATCCGGCAGAAAAACGTTGTCACCTCCGATCCGGGCTTCCTGAACTACCGTCAGACCGGTGAAGTGGAATCCAAAGGCGCGGAGCTCTCCGCCATCAGCCGTCCGACGGATAACCTGACGCTGATTGCCAACTATGCGTACACCCACGCGATCAACCGGGAAGATGACAAGTACAAAGGTAAACGTCCAACGCAGGTCCCGGAGAATGCCTTCAACCTCTGGGGTGATTACACCTTTGAGAACACGCCGCTGAAAGGACTGATGCTGGGAGCGGGCGCACGCTACACCGGGCCGATGGAAATCTCTCCGGCAAACGATGCGGGTAAACTCGGGGGCACTACGCAGTACGATCTGGCGGCCTCGTACCGGATGGGCGAAATTCTGCCTTCGCTGGCAGGGCTAACGCTTAAAGCCAGCGCGCAGAACATCACCAATAAAGAGACGTTGACCTGCTATGACGCGACCAACTGCTGGATTGGGCGTGACAGGACGTATCAGCTAGGGGCGAGTTACAGTTTCTAAGTAACTCCCTGTGAGTTCAAAATGTAGGCCGGGTAAGGCGAAGCCTCCACCCGGCAATACCCTTACTGCGCCGCAGCTTTCACCGGCGCAGCCTCATCGTTCGCTGCAGGCTGATTTTCCGGCACGCTGTCGCACGGTTTCTCTTTAGGACAAACCAGATCCAGCATTTTCAGCGTCACGCCGTTGCTCCAGCCGAACCCATCCTGCAGCGGGTACTCTCCGCCGCCACCGCCGGTACCGGTAGAAGAGACATCATACTTTTCCACCAACTTCTTCTCGCGGTCGTAAGTGTGCTGAACGTTCTTCAGGAAGCGCCAGGTTACGTCCATCGCCACCTTGTTCTGCCCATAGTTCTGCAACCCTTCCGTTGCCACCCACTGCAGCGGCGCCCAGCCGTTTGGCGCATCCCACTGCTGGCCGCTGTTGATGGTAGTGGTGGTAATACCGCCCGGTTTCAACAGGCGTGCGGAGGTGGCCGCGGCGACTTTATCGGCACGATCCTGCGCCGCCGCCTTCACGTAAAGTGGGAAGAGGGCCGCTGCCGTGAGCTGGTTGCGCACCTTCTTGCTCTTGAGATCGTAATCGGCGTACCAGCCCTCTTTATCATTCCACAGATGACGCTCAATGGCTTTCTGACGTGCGGTTGCCAGCGCTTCATATTTACTCGCCGCCGCGCTGTCGCCCGCCTCCTGGCTCGCTCGCGCAAGCAATTTTTCCATTTTGAACATCAGGGCGTTGAGATCGACGGGCACAATGCTGGTGGTGCGGATGGTGCCGAGCTTTTGCGGATCGTCCATCCAGCGGGAGCTAAAGTCCCAGCCAGAGGCGGCTGCGGAGCGCAAATCGCGGTAGATCTCCGTGGCGGGGCGGTTAGGATTACTCTTCGCCGTGGTGATATCGTCAAGCCAGGACTCCGGGCGCGGGGTATCGCGATCGTCCCAGTAGCGGTTGAGGACCGAACCGTCATCCAGCTTCACCACGCGCTGGTTAGCTTGCCCAGGCTGAAGGCTCTCTACGCCCTCCATCCAGTAGGCGTACTCTTTCTCCATCTGCGGACGATATTTCTTCAGTGCATCGTCGTCGTGGGTCGCCAGCAGTTCAACCATCAATGAGAAGAACGGCGGCTGGGAGCGGCTCAGGTAGTAGCTGCGGTTGCCATTGGGGATATGGCCGAAGGTATCAATTTCCCAGGCGAAGTTATCCACCATATCGCTGATTTTGTCCCAGTGGCCGCTCTCCGCCAGGCCCAGCATGGTGAAATAGCTGTCCCAGTAGTAGACCTCGCGGAAGCGCCCGCCGGGCACCACGTAAGGCTTCGGTAACGGCAGCAGGGAATCCCATTTGTTGCTGGCTTTATCCGTGGTGCGCGTCAGTACAGGCCAGAGGTCGTCAATGTGTTCACGTAAACTTTGTCCCGCAGGCGGCACATATTTTTCACCTTCCTCAGGCAGCGTGAAGTTCATCTCCACAAAGTGGCGCAGGTCAAAACTTGTCTGGGTGTGCTGCATCCGATAATCCGCCAGAATCATCAGCGGGTCGCTTTTGGGAACGGCATCAGCGAAGGTTTTCTGATCGGGAAACAGTTTGGCACTCTGCACGTCATTAAACAGAGGGCCAAGCAAAATATCGGGTGAATTTTTCTGATAGGCTGGCTTTTCGTCGGCATAGCCCATCGTTGCCACACCGAGTAGCGCGCCTCCCAGCGCGAGGTGCAAAAGGGCAGGGCGTAAAGTACGAGGTCTTATCATCGGTTCGTCTCCTGTATTCCTGAGCAGCGTGACCGCTGTTATCAATCACCTGAAAACCTTAGACGAATATCGCCCGCTTCGCGTGTTGAATATCCCATTTTGCGCAGAACCAGACAATTTACCGCTTCGCACGCCCTGTCCGGAAGGATTTGTTGTGTAAATGGTGTTAGAACAATTATGCCTTTAAATAATTATATACATTACGCATTAAAATATTGATGTAATTAATGGAATAAGAGTGTGAAGTAAATGATGTTTCTTTTGCTCATCGTGAGATGTTTTCTCTGCGCCGATCACACAAGTTAAAATTCATAATTCACTTATCAAAAAACATAATAGCACCCCAGTGGGTATTTGGTCGAAATGGCGATGCTCAATATTTGTGTATTCACTTTTATAATCAGGATGGATTCTATGAAATTAAAAAAAACGGTAATACTGATAAGTGCATTCTATTCCGGCGCGCTTTGCGCGGCACAACCCGCGACGAACGTGGAAGAAAAGTTGGCGCAACTGGAAGCGCAAATTCAGGCGCTTAAACAGCAGCAGGCGGCCGCCGCGCAGGCAGCATCCGCCGTTGTTGTGCGGTCGGAAGAGCCGGTGAGCAAAGCCGAACCGCCAAAGCTGACGCTTTCAGGGTATGGTGATATTAAATTTTATGGCGACGTCGAGTTTAATATGGATGCCGCGAGTAAGACCGGCAGTCTGACTTCTGTTAGGCAAAGCGCTAATAGCGACTGGGCACCAGGAGATAAAGAACGCTGGGATATTAACGGACGTATTTTATTAGGCTTTGATGGTTATCGTAAAATGGATAACGGCAATTTTGCCGGATTTTCTGTTCAGCCCCTCGGCGATCTCGTCGGGAAAATGTACCTCGATGATGCGGTATTCTTCTTTGGTTCTGAGAACGACTGGGAAATTAAAGTCGGACGCTTCGAAGCGTACGATATGTTCCCGCTCAATCAGGATACCTTTGTGGAATACTCAGGAAATACCGCAGACGATCTCTACAGCGATGGCTACGGTTATATCTATATGCTGAAAGAGGGCCGCGGGCGAACCGACAGCGGGGGCAACTTCCTGATGAGCAAGACGCTGGATAACTGGTATTTTGAGCTGAATACCCTGTTTAAAGACGGCAGCGATTTGTATGTCGACCAGCGTTATCACGGCGCAGAACTTGAGAACGATAAAAATGTGGCCTACGTGCGCCCGGTCATCTCGTGGCAGGACGGGCCGTTTTCCACCGCGGTCGCCATGGAGACCAACCTGGTGAACAACGCATACGGCTATCGCGACGACGCAGGGCGCTGGGTCGATCAATCCGACCGTACCGGCTACGGGTTTACTATGACCTGGGACGGGCTCAAAACCGATCCTCAGGACGGGGTGGTCATGAACCTCAACACGGCTTACCTGGACGCGACGGGCGAAACCGACTTTACCTCAGGCATCAATGCCCTCTGGCATAATTTTGAGCTGGGTTATATCTACGCCCATAACGAAATCGACGAATTCAATACCTCGACGTTTGACGCAGAGTGTGAGAACGACTGCTGGATCTCTGACCCGGGCGAGTATGACATTCATACCATCCATACGTCGTACCTGATCCCGAACGTCATGAAGATGAAAAACTTCAACATCTATCTGGGCGCGTATGCGTCCTGGGTCAACGCTTCCCCGAAAGAGGGTGATAATAAAAACGACGACCGCTACGGTGGCCGCGTGCGCTTTAAATACTATTTCTGATGCCAGCCTGCCGGTCAGACCTCTTCCGGGGTCTGGCTGGCTTCCCGCAGCGTGCCCGGCGCATGGCCAACGATGCGCTTAAAGGCCCGGCTAAACGCTGCCAGCGATCCGTAACCCAGCCTAAGTGCGACCGTTTCAATCGGCTGGTTTTCGTGGCGAATGTACTGAATCGCCAGTCGCATTCTCAGTTCGCTGAGATACTTTGCCGGGGTGGTTCCCGTCGCGGCCAGAAACCGTTCGGCAAACACGGAGCGGGAGGTGCCCGCTTCTTTTGCCAGTTCCGCCACGCTCCAGTTCAGGCCAGGCTGCTGGTGCATGGCGTAAATGGCCCTGCTCAGCCGCGGGTCGCGTAAGACCTGCACCCAGCCGGTGGCTTTCCCGCAGCCAGCCTCAACCCAGCCGCGGACGATCAGCGCCGCCACCACGTCAGCCAGCCGGGCGAGGATCCCGGCAAACCCGACCTGTCGCGTCATTGACTCGCGCTCCATGGCCGCCAGCAGCGGATGGATTTCCGGCCAGGTGGACATCAGCCGGCTGACCATCATCACTTCCGGCATCGCTTTAATCAGCGGCTGCATCCCGCCGAGCTCAAAATCCATACACCCGCTAAAGATGATGGTGTTCTCGTTCTCCGGACAGGGCTCGCAGGTAATCGCACAGACCGAGCCGCAGATAGGCTCGCTGGGAAAGGCATTCACCGGGGTAATGGCTGCCTGCGCGTCAGAGAGCAGGGCATGAGAATTACCGCCAGGAATAAACAGCGCGTCGCCGCTGCTCAGTTCAAACGTTGCGCCGCTGTCCATTCGGAGCAGGGCGCTTCCGTGGCTCACAAAATGGAACTGCGCCTTACCGGGTGCCTGGTGGAACGCCACGCCAAACGGCGCGCTGGCTTCAATCCGCCGGTATTTCACGCCCGACAGGCGCATGCCGCGTAAAAGTTCGCTGATCAAATCGGGGGACTGTACGGTCATGGCGCAACTCCGGACGAATAATCAATAAGTGGAGATTATATGTCATAGATCGTCCACGGTGAACCCTCTATGCTTTTGCGACAGTTGTCACATTTTTATAACGGGAGAATAACAGATGAATTCATGTGTCGCGGCGAGAGAGGCCGTTGCGCCTGCCAGACCCGCCTGGCGGGCCGTCTATTCACTGGGGCTGGGCGTGTTTGGTTTGATAACGGCAGAGTTCCTGCCGGCCAGTTTGCTGACGCCGATGGCCGCGAGCCTTGGCGTCAGTGAGGGCATGGCCGGGCAGGCCGTCACCGCCACCGCGCTGGTGGCGCTGGTCACCGGCCTGTTGATCGCCCCGGCGACCAAAAATATCGACCGCCGCTGGGTATTGATGTTTTTCTCCGTGCTGCAAATCATCTCCAGCCTGCTGGTGGCCTTTGCGCCCACGCTGCACGTCCTTCTGATGGGGCGCCTGCTGTTAGGGGTCGCCATCGGTGGGTTCTGGGCGATGTCGACGGCCACGACGATGCGTCTGGTTCCGGCGGATAAGGTGCCGAAAGCGCTGGCGGTGATCTTCTCCAGCGTGTCGATTGCCACCGTGGTTGCGGCCCCGCTGGGGAGCTATCTGGGCAGCCTGATTGGCTGGCGCAACGTCTTTGTGCTCTGCATTCTGCCGAGCATGCTGGCGCTGCTGTGGCAGATCTGGGTACTGCCGTCCATGAAGCCGGAGAGCAGCGGTAGCCTGAGCACGTTGTTCCGCGTGCTGCGTCGTCCGGGGATGATCGGCGGCATGCTGGCCACTATTCTGATCTTCAGCGGCCATTTCGCCTTCTTTACCTACCTGCGCCCGTTCCTGGAAACGGTGGGGCAGGCGAACGTTGAGACCATTTCACTGATCCTGCTGGGCTTTGGGCTGGCGAACTTTGTCGGTACTTCCGTTGCCGGGCACCTGCTGGCACGTAATCTGCGCCTGACGCTGGCGCTGGTGCCGTTCGCCATGGGCATACTGGCGCTGGCGATGGTAGCGTTTGGCCATCTGGCGATGCTGGACGGGTTCCTGGTGGCGCTGTGGGGCTTTGCGTTTGGTCTGGTTCCGGTAGGCTGGTCAACCTGGCTTGCTACCACCGTTCCGGATGAAGCCGAAAGTGCAGGAGGGCTGCTGGTGGCCTCAATTCAGCTGGCAATCAGTGCCGGTGCGGCCGTGGGCGGGGCGGTATTTGACCTTAACGGTGCCAGCGGAGTATTCGCCGGAAGCGGGTTGCTGCTGGTGACGGCGATGGTGGTTGTGTTGATGGGCGTGAAGGTCAAAGCGGAGTAATTTATTTGCCGGGTGAGCGCTTGCGCCACCCGGCCCCAGGTTTACAGCCCTTTCTTATCCATCCACACCGCCAGATCCACCAGGCGGTTAGAGAAGCCCCACTCGTTGTCATACCACGCCAGGATCTTCACCATGTTCCCGCCAATTACCAGCGTGGAAAGCCCGTCGATAATGGAGGAGCGCGGGTCGCCCTGATAGTCGCTGGAGACCAGCGGTTCATCGCTATAGCCCAGAATGTCTTTCAGCGGCCCGCTGGCTGCCGCGTTACGGAACGCGTCATTCACCTCTTCGGCGGTTACGTTCCGGCTGAGCGTTACCGTAAGATCCACAATCGACACCACCGGAACCGGCACGCGCAGAGAGTACCCGGTGAGTTTGCCGTCCAGTGAGGGAATAACTTTGCCCAGCGCTTTCGCCGCGCCGCTGGAGTAAGGCACAATCGACAGCGCCGCCGCGCGTGCGCCGCGCAGATCTTTCTCCGGCTGGTCGTGCAGCGCCTGGCTGTTGGTGTAGGCGTGTGTCGTGTTCATCAGACCATGCTCAATCCCGAACTGCTGATGCAGCACCTGAGCCGCCGGTGCCAGGCCGTTCGTGGTGCAGCTCCCGTTACTGACGACCACATGCTGAGCCGGGTCGTAGCGATCGTGGTTCACCCCCATCACAACCGTCAGATCGTCATTCTTGCCGGGCGCGGAGATGATGACGCGCTTTGCACCACCGTGCGTGACGTGCACCGCCGCTTTTTCCCGCTCGGTAAAGAAGCCGGTGGCCTCTATCACCACGTCAACGCCGACATCGCGCCACGGGATATTTGCCGGATCGCGCTCGCTAAACACCGTGATCCGCTGACCGTCCACCTGCAGCGCGCCGTCAGCCGCTTCCACGGGCGCGGGCAGTTTGCCCAGAAGGGAATCATGTTTCAGCAGATGGGCGAGGGTTTTACTGTCCGTCAGATCGTTAATGGCCACAATCTGAAGAGCCGGGTTACCCAGCGCCGCGCGCAGGAAATTACGTCCGATACGGCCGAAACCGTTAATACCGACCTTAACCATGGTGCACTCCTTATCTCTGTTGTCTGGAGTCACTGTAGGCGTCGGGCCGGTTGGCGTAAATGACAAAAAAGGATCAGATTACGCCATCTTGCGGCAGTGGAATCGCTGGCGGTACTCGCCGGGCGTGAGGTGAAGCTGCTTCTCAAAGATGCGGCGCAAATTAATGCTGGTGCCAAACCCGCTTTGCTCGGCAACGCGATCAAGGGGATCATGGGTCTGCTCAAGCAGCTGCCGGGCGGCAGCCAGGCGCGCTTCGGTCACGTAGCGGGCAGGCGAGACGCCCGCGTCGCGGGTAAATACCCGGGTAAAATTGCGCGGGCTCATCGCCACCTTTTCGGCCAGATTTTCCACGCACAGGTCGGCGGTGAGGTTCTGCAGGATCCAGGTTTGCAGCTCGCTTATGGGCCCCGATGTGCCAGGCTGCTGCAGGCTATAGCGGCTAAACTGCAGCTGTCCGCCGGGACGTCGCAGGTACATCACCATATCCTGCGCCACGTCGCGGGCGAGGGTGAAACCGTAGTCGTCCTCCACCAGCGCGAGGGTCAGATCGAACCCGGAACTGACGCCGCCGGAGGTCCAGATGGGACCATCCTGAATGTACAGCGGGCCCCCTTCGACATGGATAGACGGATACCGGGCTTGCATTGTCTCCAGCAGCCGCCAGTGGGTGGTGGCGCGACGACCGTCCAGAAGGCCGGTCTGGGCCAGCAGCATCGCGCCGCCGCAGATAGAGGCTACCCGCCGGGCATGCGGCGCAGCGAGATGCAACCAGTCCACCACCGCCGTGCTTTCCTGCTCGTTCATCCCGCGTCCGGTGATGATAATGGTGTCCAGCGGTTCGCGCGGATCCAGCTCCGGCAGACGATAGTCCGCCAGCAGGTTCAGACCGGACTGGCCGTGGATCACCTGGTGAGGCTGCGTGGTGGCGATGATAATACGGTAGCGGGGCCGGGAAAGCCCTTCCGGATGCAGCCGGTTGGCCTGCATCAGAATGTCGGCGATACCGGCGGCTTCAAACAGCATGCCGCCGTCGGGAACGATAATTAAAATTTTCTTCATGTCCTGAAAAGTACCTTTACCACAAAATAAGTCAAGCGGCGCTTGCCCCCCACATTTCTGGCAAAGCAAAGCGATTTAAGTTCTTTGTTATTTCAGGCGTTATCCCCGATCGTCAGGGCACTGTCTCTGGCGAAACGGCGTCTGAAGGAATGAGTCAACGAAGCTCCCTCTATTTACATCCGCAACAACGCGAACAAATCCGCCATCTCGCATCGGGTTTTATATGGCGAAGCGAACTGCCCACGTGGCTGTTGATCGTCACTATTTATGCCGGCTGGTTTGCCACGCTGGCGTTCTGGCAAACGCTGGGCCTGCTGCCCGCCACGCTGCTGCTCATCGGGTTTACCGCCTGGTACATGTCGCTGCAGCATGAGCTGATCCACGGACATCCCACCCGTTTCGCCTGGCTTAACCAGCTGCTTGGCACGCTCCCGCTGGCGGTCTGGTATCCGTACGGCCTGTACCGGGATTCCCATCTTGCGCATCATCGGCACCATAGCCTGACCGATCCGGTGGATGACCCGGAGTCGTACTATTTTACCGACGAGAGCTGGGCACGTTTTTCGCCGTGGCAGAAACGCGCGATCCGCGCCCGGAATACCTTTTTCGGGCGGCTGGCACTGGCGCCGCTTCTGGATATCCTTCAGACGCTGGGCAGCGCCGTGACGGCGTTTCGTCATTGCCAGCCGCGGGCAATGGCGATGTGGCTGGTTCACGCTCTGCTGCTGGCGGCGCTTTTCGCGTGGATGGCGCATCACGGCTTTTCACCCGTCTGGTTTGTGCTGGCGGTAAGCTATCCGGCGCTGGCGCTGACCAAGGTCCGGTCGTTTTACGAACATCGGGCGGCGGACGATCCGCTCGCGCGCTCGGTCATTAACGAGGCCGGGCTGTTCTGGCGGGTGCTGTTTTTGAATCTCAACTACCATTCCATTCACCACGATTTACCGGGCGTTCCCTGGTACGGGTTACCGACGATCTACCGGCAAAATCGGGAGGCGTACCGGCAGCGTAACCACGGCTTTGTGGTCAGGGGCTACGGTGACTGGCTACGCCAGTTCTGGACCCGGCCTGTGGAGGTCACCGTTCATCCCGGAAAACAACAGGAGGAGAGGTATGAGTAACCTGCTGGCGCTTCCCATGTACGCCGTGGATCGCGCCGACACCCGCGCGCTCTGGCTGGCGGTTCAGCGTCTGCTGGCCGCACGGGATGTGCCCGTCGATCCTGTTCCCGGCTGGCCGGAGTCTGACCTGCTGACCCACTGGCGGCATCCTGAGCTTATCCTCAGCCAGACGTGCGGCTACCCGCTGGTAACGCAGCTCCCGGACGTGCAGGTGGTCGGCTGTTTTCACTACACCGCGGAGGGCTGCGAAGGGAGCCTGTACCGCAGCTTCCTGGTGACGCGCGAGGCTGATAGGCATCTCACGCTGGCGGATTTTCGCGGACGTCGGGCGGTCTGTAATTCGGTAGACTCGCAGTCCGGCTATAACGCACTGCGAAAAAAGGTGGCTCCCCTGATCGTTGACGGGCCATTTTTCTCACAAACGTCATTCAGCGGCAGTCACCGTCAGTCCCTGATTGACGTCCAGCACGGAAAGAGCGATATCGCCGCCATCGACTGCGTGACCTGGGCGCTGCTGGAACGTCATGAGCCGGAACGGCTTGCGGGGCTGGCGGCGATCGACCGTACCCCGCTTACGCCTGGGCTGCCATTAATCACGTCGCAACGCACGTCCCCCGAAACACTCAGTGCCATTCGCGATGCGCTACGCGAGCTGGTGAGCGCGCCGGAATACCGGGAGGTTTGTGTCGCGGTTCTGATCGGCGGTTTTAGCGTGGTGACGCGGCAGGCTTACGCCGCATTGACCGCGTGAAAAATCGCCTGGGCGTCGGTAAAACAGCGCAGCGCCAGCGAGGAGACGGGCTTCTGCCTGCGCATAATCAGGCCGACGGGGGCCTCAACGTTCGCATCGGCGATGGGGACGATCCTGAAATTGTTGTTCAGTTCCTCAAGCCCGTTGTTCAGCGGCATCACGGCGCAGCACACGCCGCTCTGAACCGCCTGAATGATCTGGTATGTTGAATCACTCTCGAAAACGGACCTGGGTTCGATGCCGGCTGATTTAAAGCTGGCCTCCATATGCGCCCGGTAGTGCATCCCTTTGGTCAGGAACCCCAGCGGAAAATCCGTCAGATCGCGCCAGGTGAGCGGTGTCTGGTCCAACTGGAAATGGCGGGTGTCGTGCAGCAGGCCCATCTTCGTTTTAGGTAGCTGGATAATATCAAACAGGCTGGTGTCGATGCTGTTGAGATAGCAAATCCCCAGTTCCAGCTGGTTGCGGCTGACGCCGTCCGCAATCTGCGCCGAAGACATAGAATAGAGGCTGTAGGTCAGCTCCGGGTACTTTTGCGTCAGCTGGCGGATAAAGATCATCGGATCCACGCTCGCCAACGGCACCATCCCCAGACGTAATTCCCCCACCACCTGACCTTTGCACAGCGCGGCTTCCGCCTGCAATCCGTCGTGCGCGGCGAGCAGCGCGCGCGCCCACGCCAGAATACGTTCACCCTCCGGTGTAAACCCTTCAAAGCGCTGTCCGCGCACAATCAGCACCAGCCCGAGCTCCTCTTCCAGGCTGCGGATGCGCATGGAGAGGGTCGGCTGGGTGATATTGCATCGCGAGGCCGCTTTACCAAAATGGCGGGTTTCGTCGAGCGCGAGTAAATATTTTAACTGTTTTATGTCCATCACTCTTCTCTGCGCGTGAAGCCTTACAGCATGCGGATCTCTTTCGAGCGCAGGGTAATGCGAACCGGAACCGATTTATACGACGGCGTGCCGCTGTCCTTATCGAGATAATCGAGCGGCACCAGCACGTTGGCCTCCGGGTAATAGGCCCCGACGGAGCCCTGGGCGATGTTGTACGCCACCACGGTAATATCCTCCAGACGCTGAGCGCTGCCGGGCAGGGCGGTTTCAATATCCACGCGATCGCCGTGTTCCAGCCCCGACTGCGCCATATCCTCTTCGTTCATAAACAGCACGTCGCGGCGCCCAAACACGCCGCGGTAGCGGTCGTCCAGGGCGTAAATGGTGGTGTTGTACTGATCGTGGCTGCGCAGCGTAATCAGGCGCAGAACATGCTCGCCTTCGCCGCTGGCGTTCTCGTGTACGCCGTCGAATACCGAAAACATCGCTTTGCCCGTCGCGGTCGGCCAGATACGCTGCGTCGGCGGCAGCGGCATGCGGAAGCCGCCGGGAACGCGGATCCGCGCATTGTAGTTCTCGAAGCCCGGGATGGTCTGCTCAATCAGATCGCGGATGCGGTCGTAATCCTCGACCAGCGTCGTCCAGTCTACACGGGTATCCGACAGCGTGGCTTTCGCAAGGCCTGCCACGATGGCGGGCTCCGAGCGGAGTAACGGCGAGGCGGGTTTTAGCTTGCCGGAGGAGGCGTGCACCATCGACATGGAGTCTTCAACGGTAATGGACTGACGGCCGGTGGCCTGCATATCCAGCTCGGTGCGGCCGAGGCACGGGAAAATAAAGGTCTCTTTGCCCACCAGCAGATGGGTACGGTTGAGCTTGGTCCCAACCTGCACGCTCAAATCCAGGTTACCCATCGCCGGAAAACCCCGTTCGTGATCGGGCATCGCAACGGCAAAGTTACCGCCGAGGCAAATGAGCGCTTTTGCGCGACCGTCGATCATGGCCTGCGTCGCCTGCACCGCATCATGCCCGTGACGGGAAGGGGGCTCAAAGCCAAACACCTCTTTCAAACGCGTCAGGAAGGCGGGGGTGGGCTTCTCGCTAATCCCGACGGTGCGGTTCCCCTGAACGTTTGAGTGGCCGCGCAGGGGGCAGATCCCCGCGCCGGGCTTGCCGATATTCCCGCGCAGGAGCAGCACGTCAGCAATCAGGCGGACGTTGGCCGTGCCTTTATTGTGCTGGGTAATCCCCATTCCATAAGTAATGATGGTGGCGTTTGATTTTGCATAGGCCTCGGCCACCTTTTTGAGCGCTGCCTGGCTGAGCCCGGACTCGCGCTCGATGTCATCCCAGCGGGTCTGCGTGATATCGGCAGCAAAGTCGTCAAGGCCCTGGGTGTGTTCTGCTATAAAGGCACGATCGAGCACGTTACCGCGTTCGGCCTCCATTTCAAGAAGATGTTTAGCAATACCTTTCAGCGCGGCAGCATCGCCCCCGGCCTTCACCTGGAAGTAGGTTGAGGCGATATCCGTAGAGCTATAGGTTGCCATTTCAATCACGCTTTGCGGATCCGCAAAACGTTCGAGGGCGCGCTCGCGAAGCGGGTTGAAGACGATAATCGGCACGTTGCGACGAGCCAGCTCATGAAGGGTCCCCATCATTCGCGGATGGTTCGTGCCGGGGTTATGGCCGATGGAGATCACCAGCTCGGTCTTGTCGAAGTCGTCCAGCGAGACGGTACCTTTCCCAATACCGATGGAGCGCGGCAAGCCGACGCTGGTGGCCTCGTGACACATATTCGAACAGTCCGGGAAGTTATTGGTGCCGTACTCCCGGGCGAACAGCTGGAACAGATACGCCGCTTCGTTGGAGGCACGTCCGGAGGTATAGAACTCGACCTGGTCCGGTTCGAGCCCGCGCAAGATTTCCCCGATACGTTGAAACGCCTCGTCCCAGTCGACGGGCCGGAAGGTATCGCTAGTCCGGTCATAGCGCAGGGGATGCGTCAGACGCCCGTAACCCTCCAGCTCAAAGTCCGATTTTGCCAGCAGCGAGGAGACGCTGTTTTCCGCCAGAAACGCGGGCGTCACGCGCTTGCTGGTCGCTTCCCATGTCACCGCCTTGGCGCCGTTTTCACAGAACTGGAACGTTGATTTGTGTTCTTTATCGGGCCACGCGCAGCCCGGGCAGTCAAAACCGTCAGGCTGGTTGGTGCGCAGCAGCGTAGCGGGGGCTTCAAAGGTATCCATTTGAGTCCGTACCGCAATGGCCGTCGCTTTTAACGCGCCCCAGCCGCCGGCAGGACCATCATAGTGTCTGATACCGGGAACTGAGCGTCTTTTCGTGTTCATACATACTCCTGACGTGTTTGGTCGCGCAACGGCTGGGTAATAAGCAAAAACAATGACTGGCATGAAGAGGAACCCATACGATCGAGTTATAGCTCTTGCCTGTAATCATATTTATAACAATGGGTTAAAGCGGTTTATGTGTAACTATTTAAAGAAATTATAACGAAATTTTATCATTTTAATAATAAATTATATCTATCATGTGTTCAGTCTGAGCGATGGCGGTAGCGGGGCGATTATGTAGTCAGGGTGAAATTTCAAATGAAGGTTGCGTGGTTTGCAGCAAAGCGAATCCGAACAGAAAAGGGAATGCTTCACAATTTCATCGAGGGAAACATCATAAATGGTGTAGCAACGCTTAATTGTTATAATATCCAGGTGATAATAACGGGGAAAAAGTAGTGGCTAAAAGAGAAACTTATTTTGAAGTGCAAAATTAACTTTTTTCAACCCTGCTGAATAAGCTTCATATATTCATCTTACCCCTTCCAGTAATAAATGTTACATGGCTAATGCAACAAATAATTCATACTGGATATATTTTCTTCACCTCACAAAAAGCCAAATTCTACTAGTTATGGTAGTAGCAATAATAGAGTGACTGCGGTAATGAAAGTAATTCTTTTTTGTGGTTAATCTTTAAATATCAATTGGATAACTTGTTGTCTGGCAGGTGAAATAGAGGGTCGCGCTTAAATCATATTTTTTTCTCAGATTAATCCTATAATCATTCATGTGCTTCTTTAAGCACCACTTGTCAGGCAGGAAATATTGAATTGCAGGCAAGCTCATGTAAACTTGTTTACCGTTTGTCAAAATATGTCAGGAAGACGCTGGGCCTTATTCTGAAGGGCTCGTGCGGTAGCTATGCCTTAAAATTAGTAACACCCCGAAATTATCCTGACTATTTTAACAATAGCACCTAAGTCAAATTTCATCCCCTTATCTCCATCATCAAAATATCGCTACGGAAAAGCATATGAAAATGCGCGTACTGTTTTCACTTCTGTTTGTAATGGCGGTGGCGGGCTGTAAAGCGCCACAGAAACCGGCAATCACCGACGACACGATTGTGACCAGCCAGGTCAACGGCGTCACCCTGACTCACCGTCACGCCGTGGTGCCGCCAACGGAATTCACCCCGCTTAACGAGCCTTATCGCGCTATGTACCCGGCCTCCCTGATGAGCCGTCCTGATTTTGGCGGAAAGGTTATCCGTACGCTGGATACCGGCAAAACTTATGTGGTGCTGGGGCAGGTTGAACACTACTGGATGGCGCTCGCCGATGAGGGGAACGACCAACTGATTGGCTACGTCCCGATGCGTGCCGTTATCAAAGCCGACCAGTACGAAGCGACCGTTCGTAAACAGGCCATTCGTCCTAAGGCGCGTAAAAAGGCGACCTGCGTCGATGTGGATGGCAACAGCAAAGCCTGCAAAGACAGCGCTAACGGTACCTGGATCCTGAACTAAACGGCTTTCGTGGGCGTATTTTTATGAATAATAAAAAGTTTCATCGGCTGTGGTTAGTCTTTTACGCGGCGTTTTTCGCCCTTGTCAGTGGTTGTACGTCGTCTTCACACAGCGACCCTTCCCGCTACAATCTGCAGTTTCAGGCTCATCCACAAATCAATGATTCTGCGCCACTTAAAGTCCGGGTGCTGTTGTTGAAATCCGATGCGGATTTCATGTCCAGCGACTTCTATTCCCTGCAGAACAACGCGTCAGCAACGCTTGGCGCGAATCTGCTGAACAGCGATGTTTTCTTCCTGATGCCGGGACAGCTGTCCAAAACCCTCAGCGGTCAGAGCGATCCCGAGGCGCGCTATATCGGCGTGATGGCGGAATATCAGAAGCTGGACGGTAAAAAATGGCGCGTTTCACTCCCGCTGCCTGTGCCAGGCGAAAATCATATCTACCAGTTCTGGAAATGGTCCGCGGATGAACTCCAGGCCAACGTTTTTCTCGACGTAAACGGCATTCGGGTCATCAGCCAGTAACGCGCTTCACAACAGGAAACACATCATCATGACCAAAGCAGAAAAGGTCGTCTGGACCGAAGGCATGTTCCTGCGTCCACACCATTTTCAGCGGACTGAAAGTTATCTGCTCAACCATGTTCGTGAGTGGGGTGCGCTGCAGCGTTCTTATCTCTGGGGCTTTCTCGACGTAGAGCTGGACGAAGCAATGCTTCGCCAGGGCTGCATTGCCCTGAGCTACTGCAGCGGGTTACTGCCGGACGGCACCTTTTTCCAGGTGCGCAACGGACGCAACGGTCCCGCGCCGCTAAAAATTCCTGACAACCTCACCAACGAAAAGGTGGTGCTTGCGCTGCCGGTTCGTCGTGGCGAGCGGGAAGAGGTGATCTTCAGCGAAGAGCCGGCCTCGCTGGCGCGCTTCGTCGCGTTTGAGCAGGAGGTGGAAGACGATAACGCCATGTCGGTAGGGGATGCTACCGTACAGTTTGGCCGCCTGCGTCTGACCCTGATGCTGGAAAAAGACCTCACGGCAGAATGGACCGCCATCGGCGTGGCGTTTGTGACTGAAAAACGCAACGACAACCACGTGCGGCTCGATAACAGCTACATCCCGCCGATGCTGAACGCCAACAACAGCCCGCAGATCTACAGCATGATTAACGATCTGCACGGTTTGCTGGTGCAGCGCAGCCAGCAGATTGGCGGCCGCCTGCGCCAGCCTGGCCGCTTTAACACCTCTGAACTGATTGAATTTACGCTGCTGTCGCTGGTGAACCGTCATCTGGGCGAGGTTTCACATTTGAAAACGCTGCCGCTGCTGCACCCGGAAACGCTCTGGCGCAGCTGGCTGCCGTTTGCCACCGAGCTCGCCACCTGGACGTCGCAGCGTACAACCGAGAGCGTGCTGCCGATTTACGATCACGACGATCTGGCGAACTGCTTCAGCAAGCTGATGCTGATGCTGCGTCAGGGGCTGTCGCTGGTAATGGAAGACCACGCGATTCAGCTGCCGCTTAACGAGCGCTCCCATGGCCTGAACATTGCCACGGTGCCTGAAACCAGCATGGTGCGTGAGTTTGGCTTCGTGCTGGCGGTAAAAGCCAACGTGCCGGGCGAACACCTGCAGACTCATTTCCCGGCGCAGATGAAGGTCGCACCGGTCTCGAAAATTCGCGATCTGGTTCAGCTACAGCTGCCGGGCATTATGCTGCGCGCCATGCCGGTCGCGCCACCGCAGATCCCGTGGCATGCCGGCTACAGCTACTTTGAGCTGGAGAAGGGCAGCGAGCTGTGGCACGAGATGGATAAGTCCGGCGCATTCGCCCTGCACCTTGCAGGGGAGTTCCCGGGGCTGGATATGGAGTTTTGGGCCATCCGTAGCCCGACAGAATAATAAAGCGAGCGCTTAATATGCAGGAACGACAGGATAGCGGCAGTGATGCCGCGTTTACCGGAGCCAGTAGCAACAATCAGCTGGTGGCGGCCGCCAATCCGCTGCTCAACGCGATTCCGCAGATCCGTCATTCGGTATCACATGACGATCAGGTGGCGTTACGCCAGCGCCTGATCGATGAGATTCGCCGTTTTGAAGTCCGCTGCCAGCAGGCGGGGCTGCCCTACGAAGTGATCGTCGGGGCGCGCTACTGCCTGTGTACGGCGCTGGACGAGGCCGCCGCGCTTACCCCCTGGGGCAGCAGCGGCGTCTGGTCCAGCAATGGCCTGCTGGTGACGTTCCATAACGAAACCTGGGGCGGGGAGAAGTTCTTCCAGCTGCTGGCGCGCCTGTCGCAGAACCCGCGCGAGCATATTCTGCTGCTGGAGATGATCAACTACTGTCTGCTGCTGGGCTTCGAGGGGCGCTACCGGGTACTGGACAATGGCCGTACCCAGCTTGAAACCATCAAGCAGCGGCTGTGGCAGATGATCCGCGGCGTGCGCGGTAGCTATCCGCCGCCGCTTTCTCCTCATCCGGAAGATCGTCCGGTGCTGCGCAAGCTGTGGCGGCCGATGGTTCCCCTGTGGGCCTGCGTGGCGCTGGCCGGGTTTATCGCCTGCCTGTTTTATATCGTGCTTAACTGGCGTCTTGGCGACAGCACCAACCCGGTGCTGGCGAAGATTTACCAGTCCCAGCTGCCGGAAACCACCATCCAGCAGCCGGCGCGTCAGCTGCCCGCTGTGCTGAACCTGCGCGGCTTCCTGAAGCCTGAAATTGAGGCGGGCCTGGTGGCGGTGAAAGACGAAGCGGATCGCAGCGTCGTGATCCTGAAGGGCGACGGGCTGTTTGCCTCCGCCTCTACCGTCGTGCGCGACCGCTATGAACCGGTCATCAACCGCATTGCGCAGGCGATGAATAACGTCAGCGGCAAAATTCTGGTGGTGGGCTACAGCGATAACGTGCCGATCCGCAGCGCACGCTTTGCCTCTAACTACGAGCTCTCACTGGAACGCGCGCGCTCCGTACAGAAAATGCTGCAGGGAAGCCTCTCTCAGCCTGGCCGCGTGAAGGCGGAAGGGCGGGGCGAGATTAACCCGGTGGCGCCGAACACGACCCCGGAAAACCGCGCCCGTAACCGCCGTGTGGAAATTACTCTGCTGGTGTCGCCTGAAAACACTCAGGCCGAGCTGAACGGATTGCCGCAAGGAAACTAAGGAATGCTGACGACTCTTCTTTCCATACTGACTAACCGCATTCTGTGGAGCTTCCTCGGCGTCACGGCGCTGGCGGCGGTGATCTGGATGATAGGTCCGCTGTTGTCCATCGTGGACACCCGACCGCTCGAATCCGAGCAGAACCGCATCATCAGTATTGCCGTGGTCTACCTGCTGTGGGCGCAGGGCCATATTCTGCCGCGTCTTTATAACGCCTGGCTGAACCGCAAGCTGATGGACAAGCTCAACGAGAACACCACCAGCCCGGAGGCGGCGGATCCGCAGCAGCGCCTGAACAGCGAGGAGCAGATCCTCGCCAGCCGTTTTGATGAAGCCGCGCAGATGCTGAAAAAAGCGCACTTCAGCAAAGCGGGACAGGGTGCCCAGTGGACGCAGCGCTTCAGCACGCAATATCTCTACCAGCTGCCGTGGTACGTCATTATCGGCGCGCCGGGTTCCGGTAAAACCACGGCGCTGGTTAATTCCGGGCTGCAGTTCCCGCTGGCCGACCGCTTCGGTAAAACCGCGCTGCGGGGCATCGGCGGCACGCGCAACTGCGACTGGTGGTTCACCAACGAGGCCGTGCTGCTGGATACCGCGGGTCGCTATACCACTCAGGAAAGCGAACAGGTGCAGGACGCCGGTGAATGGCTGCAGTTCATGGGGCTACTGCGCAAGTACCGTCGCCGCCAGCCGATCAACGGCGTCATCGTCACGATCAGCATTTCGGACCTGCTGACCCAGTCCGCCGAGGCGTCCCGCCAGCAGGCGGTGAATCTGCGCCAGCGTCTGTCCGAGCTGCATGAACAGCTGGGTATCCGTTTCCCGGTGTACGTGATGGTGACCAAGGCCGACCTGCTTAAAGGCTTCCGCGCGTGGTTTGCCGACTACGACAAAGCGCAGCGAGACCAGATCTGGGGCTTCACGCTGCCGTGGGAGCAAACCAAACACGCCGATTACGACCTGATGGGTAACTTCCAGCAGGAGTTTTCTCTGCTGCAGCAGCGCCTTGATGCCGGGCTGCCGGAAACCATGCTCAAAGAGCATGATGCGAAAACCCGTGCCGAAGCGTATCTCTTCCCACAGGAGTTCGCCGCGCTGCGTCCACTGCTGGCGGATTACCTCAGCACGGTCTTCGCCCGCTCCAACTTCGAAACCGAGTTCTCGCCGCGCGGGATCTACTTCGCCAGCGGTACCCAGGAAGGCATGCCGTTCGACCGCGTAATGGGCGAACTGAACCGCGCGCTCTCCCTGCCGGAAGGGGGAGAGAACGATAACTGGGATTCGGTAAGCAAAGAAGCGCCTATCCCCGGCGCGAAGGGCCAGAGCTTCTTCATCAAGAACCTGCTGCAAAACGTCATCTTCCAGGAAGCCGGGATTGCCGGCGAAAACCGCTGGTGGGAACTGCGCAACCGGGCAGTGATCTGGTCCGGCTACGCGGCGCTGCTGGCCCTTCTGGCGATCCTCGGCGGGCTGTGGCTGACCAGCTATGCAAAAAACAAGGCCTATCTGGAAGAGGTGGATGCGAAGGTGCCGCTGCTGGACCAGCAGAGCAAAGCGTTGCAGAACCGGCCGCAGCGTGACCTGTTCGATCTGCTCCCGCTGCTGAATGGCCTGGTGGACCTGCCGAAAAGCGACGCGTTTGATGTCAACGATCCGCCAGTTTCCCGCCGCATGGGGCTTTACCGTGGGGATGACGTCAGCGATGCCTCTCAGTCCCTGTACCAGAAGGCGCTGGATCAGCTGCTGTTGCCCGCCGTTGCTATGCACATCACCACCTGGCTGCGCAACGACAACGGCAGCGACGTGGAGTACAGCTACGAGGCGCTGAAAGCCTATCAGATGCTGTATCAGCCGAAACACTACGACGGCAAATTCCTGCATTCGTGGGTGATGCTCAACCTGCAGCGTAATCTGCCGCAAAACGTCACGAAGGCGCAGCTGCAGCAGCTCGAATGGCATCTCACCCAACTGCTGGAGCCGAAAATTCAGGCCTCGCCGTACGCTCAGGACGAATCCCTGGTGGCGCGCGAAAGGGCTTTGATCAACCAGCAGCCACTTTCAACCCGCGTTTACGGTCGCCTGAAGCGCCTGCTGGAACATGACGAAAACCTCAAGCCGGTCTCCCTTTCCGATCTGGGCGGCCCGCAGAGCGAGCTGGTGTTTTCCCGCAAAAGCGGCAAGCCGGTAAGCGAAGGCGTGCCGGGGCTCTATACGCCGGACGGTTACTGGAAAAGCTTTAACAGCCAGATTGACAGCGTAACCACCGCCCTGCATGAGGACGACGCCTGGGTGCTGGGTGCCGCAAGCGCGCAGGAAGATAAACAGCAGATCGATAACGCCGTGCGCCAGCTCTACATGCGCGACTTTATCGCGAACTGGGATCGCTTTCTCGCCGACATTCAGCTTAATAACAGCGCCGATCTCTCCCAGCGCATCAACACCGCGCGCCTGCTCTCTGGCGCAAACTCGCCCCTGCGTCGTCTGGTGCAGAACCTGAGCCAGGTGCTGACGCTCTCCCGCGATACCCCGGCGCCGGAAGATGCCGGTAAAGCGCAGGCGCAGAGCAACCGCGCCACCCGCACGCTGGAAGCGCTGTTCAGCAATAATGACAATGCCCCGACGCAGGCCGCCGCGATTACTCAGGCGCCGGAGCAGCTGGTGACCGACCACTATGCGCCGATGATTGAGCTGGCGCAGCCGCTGGAGAAAGGCGGGAAGACGATTGTATTTGATGATTTTCTCAAGCAGGTGGATGAGCTTTATCGTTACCTGACCGCGGTTCAGGATGCGGCCAACAGCGGTATGCCAGCACCCGGCGGCGAGGCGATCAGCCGTCTGCAGGCCAGCGCCGGTCGTTTACCGGGCGGACTGCAAACCATGTTCAGCAACATGGCGGTGGGGGCCAGCAGCGATACCCAGCGCCGCGACCTGGAAAACGTGCGTAAGCGGATTAACGTTGAAGTCGGCGGGTTCTGCCGTCAGGCAATCGCCGGCCGCTACCCGCTGGTGCGCAGCGCCAGCACCGAGGTCACCCCGGACGATCTTGCCCGCATGTTTGCCCCCGGTACCGGGCTGATGGATACCTTCTTTCGCGATAACCTGACCAGCAAAGTCGATACCACGCAGGCAAACTGGCGCTTTATGCCGGGCATCGACGGTAAAACCCTGCCGGGCAGCGAGGGGCTGCTGAGACCGTTCCAGCAGGCCCAGTCGATTCGCGACGCTTTCTTTGCTAACGGCGCCACCACGCCATCTTTCAAGGTAACGGTACGCACCGTGAGAATGGATAACACCATTCTGAACCTGACGCTGGACGTCGACGGCCAGCTCCTGCGCTACAGCCACGGCCCGCAGGCCGTGCAGATCATGAACTGGCCGGGGCCGGGCGGCACCAATCAGGTACGCATGCAGCTGGGGCTGGCTAACGGCAGCACGGCGACGCTGGTAACCAACGGTTCCTGGGCGCTCAACCGCTTTTTCGACAAAGCGAGCACCAGCCCTGGCGCGGGTAGCCTGAGCCGTCAGGCTACCTTCAACGTCGACGGACATCAGGTCACGCTGGAGTTTGCGCCAAACAGCATTCGCAACCCGTTCCAGCTTCCCCGTTTTTCATGCCCATAACCGCAAGGACAGCCGTATGACGAATACCCCTGCGATGAACCGCTACAGCTGGTATGGCAAATTACCCAGCGCCGGAGATTTCCTGCAGCGTCGCTTTCCTGACACCTTACAACGCCAGTGGTCGCACTGGTTTCAGGTTGGCCTGCTCGCCTGGCAGCAGGAAGAGCAGCGCGGTGGCGAACGCCAGTTCACCAAAGCACCGGTCTGGAATTTCGTCGTCCCGCCGATGCTGGGCAGCCAGATGATCCAGATGGGCTGCCTGCTGCCCGGCCGCGACAGCGTTGGCCGACAGTACCCGGTTTGCATTCAGCTGAGCTTTGCCCCGTCAGAGTGGTCGACCAGCCTGCTCAGCCAGGCGGAGAGCTGGTATCAGCAGATTGGTCGTCTGGGG
The DNA here is from genome assembly GCF_041399405.1 of Enterobacter sp. KB-280D8. Taxonomy (NCBI): domain Bacteria; kingdom Pseudomonadati; phylum Pseudomonadota; class Gammaproteobacteria; order Enterobacterales; family Enterobacteriaceae; genus Enterobacter; species Enterobacter sp. KB-280D8. The sequence goes on along the minus strand of NZ_JBGKEC010000001.1, from coordinate 897,556 downwards.
CTGCACGCGGTGCGCAACAGTTTTTCCGCCTCGCAGCTGGATGAGATGCTGATGTCCATTCCGGCGCCGCAGCCCGTCGAGCCGCAAAAGCGTTCCGACATCCTTGATGTGATTGGCTATGACGAGGACGGCCAGAGCACGCTGGGCTGGCCGCAGGCGGCAGAGTGTTTTGACCCGCTGCGTCAGACCAGCTACTGGTGGACCAACCGCTGCGACGGTTACCCGCTCTACACCCACGTTCACAGCGGTAACTTTACCGGGCAGCTTTTCACCCTGCTGTTCGACCCGGCAGGAGGCGCCCGTCCGGGCCGTCACGGTCTCTATCCGCCCATGTTTGAATAAGCAGGGATCTCATGAATATCGAAGAATTTCTCGCGCCAATAAGCCCCGAAAAGCCCTGCGGCGAAAACCTGGAGTACGACGCCGACTTCCAGATCATGAATCAGGCAAGTCTTGGGAAAGCGGAACAGCAGTTTGGCGACACCATTATCCCGGCAGAGCCTGCTGACTGGAACACGGTTGAAAAATTCGCCACCAGCCTGCTGACCCGCACCAAAGATCTTCGCGTGATGCTGGCGTTAACCCATGCCTGGACCCGCCGCCGCGGGCTTGCGGGCTACGCGGACGGATTAATGCTGGTGCAGGAGGCGATCGCGCGCTACTGGGAGCCGCTCTACCCGCTGCTGGAAGAGTATGGCGAAACCGACCCGTTCTACCGCATTAACGCCCTGGCCGGGCTGGGCGATAAATCCGACCTCACCGTCGCGGTACGCAACGCCTCGCTGCTGCGTTCTAACGGCGATGAAATTTCGCTGCGTGACGCCCAGGCGCTGCTGGACGGCAGCAAGACGGAATGTCCGGACTATCCCGGCGGCCGTCCGCGGCTGATTGACGAGCTGGCCCGCGGCGACCAGCCGGGAACCGCAGCGGTTATCGTCATTAACGAACGGCTGCTTGCCATCCGTGAGCTGCTCACCGGGCATCTCGGTGAAAGCGGCCTGCCGGAGATGGAGCAGTTGCTGAAAACCGTGGGGCTGGTCGCCAGCGCGTGTCAGGTGACCGACATCAGCAAGCTGCTGCCGAACCGTGAAGCGCAGGCAGAGCCACAGGCTGAACAGCAATCGGCGGTAACGCAGCCGATTCAGCAGGTGACCGACTGGCGCAGCGTGCAGGTCACCAGCCGCGCCGACGCGCAGCTGATGCTGGAAAAAGCGAAGCAGTATTTTGCGCAGTACGAACCGAGCCACCCCGCACCGCTGATGATTGAACGGGTGCAGCGGCTGTCAGAACTTAACTTCATGGACATTATTCGCGACCTGGCGCCAGACGGCGTTAACCAACTGGAAAACATCTTTGGACGCCGCGAATAACGCGTCCAGGCATTATGACGACAGGCATGGAGCCTGCCGTTTCACCTTCACCGCGCATCTTTGATGGAGAACATCATGGCAATGAGTAACAGTGGGCAGAAATTCATCGCACGTAACCGTGCCCCCCGCGTGCAGATCGAGTACGACGTAGAGATCTACGGTGCAGAACGTAAGATTCAGCTGCCGTTTGTGATGGGCGTCATGGCCGATCTGGTCGGCAAACCGGTTGAAAATCTGCCGGCCGTCGACGAGCGTAAATTCCTCGAAATCGACATCGACAACTTTGACGAACGCATGAAGGCGCTGAAGCCGCGCGTGGCGTTCCAGGTGGATAACACCCTGACTGGCGAAGGTAAGCTCAACGTGGATCTGACCTTCGACAGCATGGACGACTTCCTGCCGGATGCGGTGGCCCGCAAGGTTGAGCCGCTGAACAAGCTGCTGGAAGCGCGTACCCAGCTCTCTAACCTGCTGACCTATATGGACGGCAAAAACGGTGCGGAAGAGCTGATCGCTAAAATTCTGCAGGATCCGACGCTGCTCAAATCCCTGAGCCAGTTGCCGAAAAATGACGAAAGCGCGAAAGGTAGCGAGGAATAATCGATGAGCAACCAGACTCAACAACACGAGCAGCAGGCGGGTCAGGCGTTCAGCCAGGATGAGTTCAGCGCGCTGCTGAACAAAGAGTTCCGCCCGAAAACCGATCAGGCCCGTTCCGCCGTAGAAAGCGCGGTCAAAACCCTGGCGCAGCAGGCGCTGGAAAATACCGTTACCTTCTCGAACGACACCTATCGCACCATTCAGAACCTGATTGCCGGTATCGACGAGCAGCTGTCGCAGCAGGTGAACCAGATTATTCACCACGAAGAGTTTCAGAAGCTGGAGAGCGCCTGGCGCGGCCTGAGCTATCTGGTGAACAACACTGAAACTGACGAGATGCTGAAGATCCGCTTTATGAGCATCTCCAAGCAGGAGCTGGGCCGCACCCTGAAGCGCTTCAAGGGCGTGGGCTGGGACCAGAGCCCGATCTTCAAGAAAATCTACGAGCAGGAGTACGGTCAGTTCGGCGGTGAGCCGTTTGGCTGCATCGTGGGCGACTACTACTTCGACCACAGCCCGCAGGACGTGGAGCTGCTGGGCGAAATGGCGCGCATCGGCTCTGCGGCGCACTGTCCGTTTATCACCGGTACTGCACCGGGTGTGATGCAGATGGAGTCCTGGCAGGAGCTGGCTAACCCGCGCGACCTGACCAAGATCTTCCAGAACACCGAATACGCGGCCTGGCGTTCACTGCGTGAATCCGAAGATGCCCGCTATCTGGGCCTGGTGATGCCGCGCTTCCTGTCGCGCCTGCCGTACGGCATTCGCACCAACCCGGTCGACAGCTTTGACTTTGAAGAGCAAACCGACGGCGCGAACCACAACAGCTACTCCTGGGCGAACGCCGCCTATGCGATGGCGGCTAACATCAACCGCTCCTTCAAAGAGTACGGCTGGTGCACCTCGATTCGTGGCGTGGAGTCCGGCGGGGCGGTGGAAAACCTGCCGTGCCACACCTTCCCGAGCGATGACGGCGGCGTGGACATGAAGTGCCCGACCGAGATTGCCATCAGCGACCGTCGTGAAGCCGAGCTGGCGAAAAACGGCTTTATGCCGCTGGTTCACCGTAAAAACTCCGACTTTGCCGCCTTCATCGGCGCGCAGTCTCTGCAGAAACCGGCCGAGTACCACGACCCGGATGCCACCGCCAACGCGCGCCTGGCGTCTCGTCTGCCGTACCTGTTTGCCTGCTGCCGCTTTGCCCACTACCTCAAGTGCATCGTGCGCGACAAAATCGGCTCCTTCCGCGAGCGCGAAGAGATGGAGCGCTGGCTGAACGACTGGGTGATGAACTATGTCGACGGTGACCCGGCTAACTCCTCCCAGGAGACCAAGTCACGCAAGCCGCTGGCGGCTGCGGAAGTGCAGGTGCAGGAGATTGAAGACAACCCAGGCTACTACGCCGCGAAGTTCTTCCTGCGTCCGCACTACCAGCTGGAAGGTCTGACCGTTTCTCTGCGTCTGGTATCTAAGCTGCCGTCGCTGAAGACGAAAGACGCGTGATGATGGTTACCGGCCCGATGGGGCCGGTTAGCCAAAAGCCATATTTCAGTTAATAATTGTCAGTGAATAAGGATATCCGGTGATAAAAAATCTATTAATCGCTACCAGTTTGCTGGCAGTTTCAGTACTGGCAAGTGCGCAAACAGAAAAATATACCTATCCTCAAGCGGAAGCATTGCCGCAGGATGACACATCAAACATGCTGCGCGATCCGGCTCTATTAACCGGGTATGATTTAAACCTTACCGCAGAGCGGTTTGCTAATGCCTGGCTTTCAAAAACCAATGAACGTGAACGCATTAAGGCAAATATGTATCTTCTGGGGGTTGTGGATGCCTCCGAGGGAACCGTCTGGTGCAAAGGAAAGCCTTTTTTACCCAATACCCTTCATGAGTTTCTTTACCCGCGTTTCGCTAAATTGACTGCAGAGCAAAAAGAAGAGCGCGCGTCGAAAATTATCACCGATGGCATGAAAGAATTACGCCCTTGCAAAAAAGGAGAGTAATAAATGAGACCATTATACGAACAGCTGAAACGTCAACATTACTCTTCAAATCAAGTTCGTGCGGGCTTTACCTCTGGCGAACAGCTTTTCGCAGAAATTGGCTACGACTATTCAACGATTATCAAACAGCAACCTGCATACGAAAATACGTGTGCGGTCAGGATGAGTTTGGCTTTGTTGAAATGTAATGTTGAATTTACTGGGCGTCTCCCCATCAAGTCAGGGCCCTATAAGGGAAAAACAATTGAGCCGGGTGCAAAATTGCTCGCCGATCAGCTCTTTAAATCTCACGTTTTTGGGAAAGCAGAAATCTATACCGATCGTCAGGCTGGTGCACGGTCAATGCTCGGCAGAAAAGGTGTAGTTTTCTTTAATAAAATAGATGGTTACGGTGGAGGTCATATCGACCTCATCGAGCCCCTAAGTAATAATTCGTTTATATGTAACTCCGATTGTTTTCCTTACTGTAAGGAAATCTGGTTTTGGGAATTAAAGTAATATCACTAATGAATTTGAAGAGAGCATTTATTCTGCTCGCATTTTTAACATTTTCGGCTCTTGGCGATAACACTCAATTTGATTTTTACCAGCAGCAAACATACCGGCAGGGAGTAAAAGATTTAGTTCTGGCGCGTTGCCTTGCGCAGGTGGCCGATAAAGGCAGCCAGTTTTCTGCTGATGCGGCCCGCAGTGCGAGTGCTTTCATTGAGTGGATACCTTTTGATGCCGAAAATGGCACTGATAAAGTGGATGCCCTCATTGGAAAATATAAAAATCAAATTAATGGTTTTCATTCGGAGCGAAAACCCGATGTAAAAGGCGTAACCTTAAACTGTCTACGTCTTTATCATAGTGACGAACTTAATAAACTTGTTCCTCAATTAATCATCGGAAATCCTGACCGCACCTGGATTCAGGATAATCCACAATAGTAAAAGACTTCACATTCTTTCCGTTCATTCAGAGGGAATGTAAGACTGTCAAATGACACGGGTCATTTGATGTGAGGCAGAGGTAAAATATGGACGGTTTTATTCAGCCCCATGCTTTCCTGTTTGCCATATAAGTGCTTTTTCGAAAGCAATATTGTTCATCCACGAAGAGTAGATATTATGGCTATTGATATGTTTCTGAAGGTCGAGGGTGTTACGGGCGAATCTAAAGATTCTAACCACACCGGCTGGACTGATATTACCTCCTTCTCCTGGGGCGCTTCCCAGCCTGGTAATATGAGCGTTGGCGGTGGCGGCGGTGCCGGTAAAGTCAACTTTAACGACCTGCACGTTAACGCGCTGATCGACAAATCCACCACCGCTATCCTGAAACACTGCGCCAGCGGTAAACACCTGACCAAAGTTGAGCTGTCCGTATGTAAAGCGGGTGGCCAGCAGGTGGAATATTCCCGCATTACGCTGGAAGATGTGCTGGTGACTTCCGTTCAGTACACTGGTGCAGACAACGGCGATACCGTTGGTGTGACCTACGCATTCCAGGCTGCGAAAGTGAAACAGCAGTACTGGGAGCAGACCACGTCTGGTGGTAAAGGTGCTGAAAGCAGCGCTGGCTGGAATATCAAAGAAAACAAAGAAGCATAATTGCGTATGTGGCCGGGGTTTTTTCCCCGGTCATTACGATTGGTTCACTACTCGGTGTATAATAGCGGTGGAAAGAGCGTTAACTGTTATATCCATTGTATTATCATGTAGCGCATGCATATCCCATCCTGCTCAGTTTCAAAGTTTAACTGTTAAGCTGGAAAAAAATGCCCCCTGTTTTGGATTTTTGGATGACACGAGGCCAGGTGAAACTGTTTTAGTTTACGAACCTTCAATATCTCGACAGGTAGGTAATGAATGGGAAGCTATATATTCCCCACAAATTTTTCATTCCAGCCGCATTCTAAAGTCTGAGGATTGTCTTCGCTGGGATAACGTTGACTGGCAGCCAGGAAAGTATGATGTGGTATTAAAGTTGAGAAATCATAATGCCGCTCTTAGGTACGCGACTCGCTTTGTGCTCAGTGCGAATGCTAAAGGTGAACTATCGCTGACTAAAATAGAATAGAAGAGTTTCCAAATGTTGGCTCTTTTTTTAGAAAAGCGTCAACATTTGGGTGCTGCTTAACTTCATTTTTATTTAAATGTTTGTGCTTATTTGTAAGCGTTTCGGTGAAAATCAGAGGGAATGAATATGGCTGGTCAATCATTAGTTAATCCGGGATATTGCATTGTTCAGCAACCCGGAACTCTGGATTTCCAGGCAAGGCTCTTATTCAACAATCCAAACAGTGATGCTGCACGTTATTTCATGCAGGTTAATAGTGATATGCAGTGGTCAAAACCTGGACAGATGTTGATTCTTGATGCGCCGGGAAGTAATAATGCTGTGCAACTTAAGCAGTTACAGCTTGCAAAAAATAAAGTCAATGGTGCTCTGGCCGATCTTAACTCTGGAGAAGCGAATTTTTTTAATCACCATTTTAGTACCATAGCCGCAGTCACTAATTTTATGGATAAGTCCCTTGGAGTTGTTGCTGACGCAGGTGAAAAATATTTCAGTGAAATAGAAAAAAAACTTAAATCCATTGAGTTGGCATACCAGAATCAGTACAGGGCACAAGGGACATTGATAAGCCAGCAGTTTTTTGTTGAGCGTCAGCGCCTCTTTTCTGAGTTGGATGGTTTATTAAATAAATTGTCCAGGCTGACGTTAAAGATGAAACCCTATAACGAACTGAAGCATGCATTAGGGTTGTCAAGCAGATCAATTGTACATGAATGGAGCACAGCGGGTGTCGCTTCTATTCGTGGTTATTCAACTTATGTCGATAATGCCTCTAAAGCCGCTCGTTTTCTTAAAGCCGGGGGATGGCTTGCAATAGGTTTTGCCGGTGCAAATACAACCAATGAAGTTTACAATGCATGTACCACGGGACGAGAGCAAAGTTGTACTAAAGTTGCTGTGAAAAAATACAGCAGCTTTGGTGCAAGTCTTGCAGGAGGGATTTACGGTGGCAAATACGGGGCCATGGCAGGTGCCGGTGTATGCGTTGCGCTTGGTGTCGCGACGGGTGGTGTAGGTTTGCTCGCCTGTTCCATTGTCGGGGCGGCAGCAGGTGGATACGTTGGTGGCGAGATAGCGGGCGGAGCGACTGAGTATATGATGGATAAAATATGGTGAATATTGAAAATTTACTATTATTCCTTATCGTGGCTTTATTGCTGATTGTGATAGTTATGGATCTATTCAGTTCTCGTTACTTCAAAAAACACGAGGCTGATTATAATCAGTTACTTTCTGACTACCGGCGAAAAGGATATGACCTGGATCTTGTTACCGACTACGCTTCTTTTTTTGGTTCGTTGGCAAATTATCAAAAAATAATCTGGTTTGTTCGCCTTTATAAAGGCGTAAAAATGAAGTTCACTCGTGAAAGGCTTGTTCAGGAAGAGGCTTATAAATACGTACAATCGTTACCGGAAGAAAGAATTGGCTGGATACTAAAGTTACATCGTCGTTATAAATTACAGGCGTTAATATTCACTCTATGGCTCATTGTTGGATTATATTTTATAACCTTCATTAAATAGTTTTTGATATTCACTTTCTCAAACGCCGCCGTTCTCGCCCCGAGAGCGGCAGCGTTTGAGCGCTAATCATACCAGCAGGAATACGCCATGCGATTCACGATTATTTCTACGAAACCCGGTCATCAGCCGCCGCAGAGCAGCTGTGATTTTTACGCCCCGGGCGGCACCATTGGGCGCGGTACGGATAACAATCTGGTATTGCCGGACAATGACCGCACCATCTCGCGTCTGCAGGCCATTGTCCACGTTGATGCCCAGGGCGAATGCCGCGTCACCAACCGTGGCAGTGTCACCCGCGTGGTATTAAATGACATTCCGCTGGAGCGGGGGCGTCAGGTTGAACTCCAGGATGGCGACATTCTCGGTATTGATGACTACCGCATTGAAGTTACTGAGCTTATCCACGATACGCAGCCGGTAAGCCGTATGGCGGCAAGCATGCAGCAGCCGCCACGTCCGACAGCCGCGCCAACTGCACCCGCAGCGCAAGCGAAGCCTGCTAACCCTGCGCCACGCGGTAAATCGGAACCGACCGCCGTGCCGTCGGAAATCTGGGACAGCCTGATGCAGGAGTTCTCCATCTCCGACAGCATCTCCAGCAACCGCGCAAAACCTCAGCCTGCGACATCGCATGATCCGTTCTCTCAGCCTGCGGCCCCGGAGCGTAATGCCGAAGATCCGCTCGCGATGTTCAACGACAGCGATCCATCGCTTGAGCGTAAGAACGTCGACCCGGACACGCTGTTCAGCGACGAAGCGCTGTTCAAAAAAGAGAGCATTTTTGACGACGTGACGCCTTCCACGCTGGTGCCGCCGGTTGAGGGGCAACCCACCGCTAAAGAAGAAGCGTCGGACGAGCTCGACCCGCTGGCGCTGTTTGGTGGAAAGGCCAGCGCGCCAGCCGCGCGCAATGATGACCCGCTCGGGCTGATGGGCGGGGCGCCGTTAACCCATCCGGATGACATTGCTGACGACAAGCCAGCACCAGCGCCTGAATCAGAGCAGGAAGAGGATGTGCTGGCAGAATCTCCGCTGTTCGCTCCTGAGCCGCAGGAAACAGCGCGTGAAGAAGAGCCGGCGCGGCCGGATTACGCGGGCTTCACCATGCCAACACCGCAGGCCGTTGCGCGCAGCAGCGCTCAGGCACCGAAGGGGCGTCTGCGCATCGACCCGGTCAACAACGCGGCAACCCCAACCGCCACCGCGAATAACGGCGAGAAGGGCGAAGTGCTGCAGGGCGAACTGCTGCAGGCGCTGCTCGAAGGCATGGGCCTGAGCGAAATGCAGCCCGTTCCGCAGTTTGACCGTGAAAATATGCGTCAGCTGGGGCAGATTCTGGGCATGTTCTCGCAGGGCACCGTGGCGCTGCTCTCCTCGCGCTCTATCCTCAAGCGCGGCGTGAAAGCCGATATGACCATGGTGCTGGACGATGCCAACAACCCGTTCAAGCTGTTGCCGACCGGAAAAACCGTACTGATCCAGATGTTTGGCACGCCGATGCCGGGCTTTATGCCGCCGACCAAATCCGTGCGCGACGCGCTGATCGACCTTCAGGCGCACCAGCTGGGGATGATCTCCGGTATTCGCGCCATCATCGCTGCGATGCTGCAGTCCTTTAACCCGGAACAGCTGGAGGAGCAGGCGAAGCAGAACGGCATGACCTCTCGCCTGGCGCTGCCGGGCAGCCGCAAAGCCGCCCTGTGGGACTATTTTGTTCGCAGCTATGGCGAGACGGCGGGCGAGATCGAGGATGACTTCCACACCCTGTTCGGCGAAGCCTTCCTTCATGCGTATGACATGGAGGTGAATCAGTACAAAGACTCACAGAGCGGATCGGAAGACAAATGAATATCGCAACCGCTTCTCTCTCCCGCCAGGGGACGCGCGCCAGCAACCAGGATCAGACGGGAGAAACCATAGGGGAACGCTCGGCCTGCTTTGTCGTCTGTGACGGCATCGCGGGGCTGCCGGGCGGTGAGGTCGCCGCGGAACTGGCCCGCAACAGCATTATCTCCCGCTTCGATGGCGACAAGCACCTGAACGCGCAGCATATCCGAGATTACGTACAGACGGCGAACCGCACCATTCTGAGCGAACAGCAGGCCGTTCAGGACTATCGCCGGATGGGCACGACGCTGGTCAGCCTGTTCATTGACCGGGACTACGGGCTGGCGTACTGGGCGCATGCCGGCGATAGCCGCCTGTACCTGTTTCGCCGGGGATGGCTGTGGCACGTGACCACCGACCACAGCCTGGTGCAGCAGATGAAGGATGCCGGGCATCAGACGGACGATCTCAACAGCAACCTGCTTTATCTGGCGCTGGGGATTGAAAACGGCGGGCCGGAGGCGAGCTACAGCGACGTGGTGCAGGTGGAAGACGGCGATGCCTTTTTACTCTGCACCGACGGGTTCTGGCACGGCGTCAGTGAAGAGCAAATGAAGCAGTCGCTGCACATGGTCAATACGCCGCAGGAGTGGCTGACCTTAATGAACCAAATCATTCAAAAGAATGGCGAACAGGAAGGGAATGCTCAGGATAACTATACTGCCCTGGCGGTATGGATGGGCAATCCTCAGGACACTACTTTGCTGCACACCCTCTCTGACGCAGCACAATTTCTTCCCTGCGGAACTGATTAGACACACAAGGAACGATATGAAACTTTGGCTATCGGGTTTGGCACTTCTGGCGGTGACCTCCACCGCGCAGGCTGAGAATTTCCGCATCGTGCAGTCTCCTGCGCAGAAGCTGGATATCTGGATCGACAACATCAAAGACAACACGCCGCAGAGCTGGTGTAAGCCTGAGGTGGCGCTGCGTATCGTGGCGAACGGCAAGAAAGACGTCTCGGTGCTGGAAAACTTTGTGCCGCGCCTTGGCTCGCTGCTGGAGCACCAGTGCAGCAAAGTGAATAAGCTGAACTGGACGCTCAACGATCCGGAGGGGACGACGCTGGCGCAGGGTTCGGCCGCCAAAGCGCAGGAGTGGGCGCTGGTGGTGAAACAGCAGCAGGCTGCGCCTGCCGTCACCACGGCCACGTCCAGCGGCGCGTTACTGCCACCGGATCAGAACGTTGCTGCCCATACGGTTGCCGCGGACCGCACGCCGTGGCAGGAATTTACCCTGCAGGACGGCTGCCACCTGCGCACCTTCTGGGAAGGGGGCGCGTCCGCACCGGCGCTCTTTATCCCGGATTCTGACACCACCCGCTGCGGTAACGGCAGCTGGCTGAGTGGTCACACCGTTGTCTCTCAGTCCCGCAACGGCGGACAGAAAGAGATGGCGGTGACGTACATTCACGGCTTCCCGGTGATGGGGCTGAATCAGAGCGCCGATCCGGAAAACGCGCTGATCACCTCCGTTAACAAAGAGCGCATGGTATTCAGCACCCCGAACAGCGATCAGAGCTGGATGATCCTGCCTTACGATAGCGCCCTGAACAGCTGGAAGAGCAACGGCACGGTGGCGGTGGAGATTTCCCGTGAGATCGCCAGCGACGATGCAAAGCTGCAGGCGCGTATTGCGGCGGTGAAGAAAACCTGGAGCGCCTGGGTCGCACCGGGCACGCCGCTGAATATCGTTCTGATTGATACCCTGCGCCCTCAGCTGCGCGATCCGGCAGTGGGCGCCTGGCGCGCGGCGAATTAAGGAATGGCTATGAATACGCTCTATCAACACCTGGCGGGTGAAACGCTCAACGACGCGCTGGCGCGCCTCGAAGCAGAGATCAAAGCCCGTCCGGCAGATGCCGACCTCCGCGCCGCGTTCGTGCAGTTTTTAACCCTCAGCGGCAACTGGACGCGTGCGCTGACCCAGCTGAAAAGCTGGCTGGCGCTGAAGCCGCAGGCGAAGCCGACCGTCACGCTGCTGGAGCAATCCATTCAGGGCGAGCTGCAGCGCGCGCAGGTGATGGCGGGGCAGGCGCGTCCGGCCATGCCTGAAACCCAGTGGACTTGGCTGACCACCCTGGCTATGGCGCTTAGCGAGGAGGGCGAGCGCGCCCGGGCGCTGCGTCTGGAGGCCCTCGATCGGGCTGAGGCTGCCGCCGGCCAGATTATCCTCGAAAACGAGGAGACGCAGGCGTTCGAGTGGCTGATGGATGGCGACGCCCGCCTCGGCCCGGTCTGCGAAACCATCGTGAACGGCCGTTATTTCTGGCTGCCGTTTAGCGCTATCGCGGAGATCCGTTTCCAGGCGCCTGCCAGCGTGACCGATCTTGTCTGGCGTCATGCGCTGGTGCGCCTGACCGACGGTACGGAGCAGGTGTGTCAGATCCCGGCGCGTTATCCTTTTGCTGCCGATGCCACTGATGCGGTCAAACTGGGCCGTACTACTGAATGGCGGCCTCTCGACGAAGACGGCACCCTCTACGAAGGGATGGGCCAGAAAGCCTGGCTCAGCGAGCAAAGCGAAAGCCCGCTGCTGTCGTTAAGCCTCGTGACGTTTGCGACGGATGGAGCCGATGAGTAATCCTGCTGGCGAAGGCGATCTGCTGCGCAGCGGCTGGCAAGCCCGCAGCAGGCAGGAGAAGGTGGGGGCGCGCGACAAAATGCAGCCCTCGCTGCTGGATCGTCTCACCGATAACGACCCGGAAAAAAAACGCGAACCGGCCAACAGCAATCTGATCACCCACGCCGCCCTGCGCCGCAACGTGCTGCGGGATCTGCAGTGGTTGTTTAACACCATCAACCACGATGCTTCCGGCGATTTGAGCGCCTTGCCGCACGTGAGCCGCTCGGTGATTAACTTTGGCGTCGCACCGCTCGCCGGGAAAAGAATGTCGGATATCGAATGGCACGATATTCAGCGCAAGCTTACCGAGGCCATCATCAATTTTGAACCGCGCATTTTGCCGCAGGGGCTGCAGGTCCGCTGCGTGTCGGATACCTCCTCGCTGGATCTGCACAACGTGCTCTCCATCGAGATCAAAGGGCGTTTATGGTGCGTGCCGTACCCGCTGGAGTTTCTGTTTCGCACCGATGTCGATCTGGAAAACGGCCATTTTGAACTGAAAGACGCGGGGTAATCATGGAAAGTAAACTGCTCGAATACTACAACCGCGAACTGGCCTACCTGCGCGAAATGGGGGCCGAGTTTGCCGAACGTTACCCAAAAGTCGCCGGACGGCTGGGCATGCGCGGCATCGACGTGGCGGATCCGTATACCGAGCGTCTGATGGAGGGCTTCGCCTTCCTGACCTCCCGCGTGCAGATGAAAATGGACGCGGAGTTTCCGCGCTTCTCCCAGCGTCTGCTGGAGATGATCGCGCCGAACTACCTCGCACCCACGCCGTCGATGGCGATCGCGGAGATTGAGCCCGACAGCAGCCGGGGCGACCTGAGCAAGGGCTTCATTGTGCCGCGCGGTACCATGATGGACAGCCTGGCGCTGAAAAAAACAGGCGTGACCTGCAGCTATACCACGGCGCACGAGGTCAACCTGCTGCCGCTGAAAATCGACAAGATCGAGCTGGGCGGCGTGCCCGCCGATCTGCCGCTCGCGCAGCTGGGGTTGAGCCAGCGGGGGATCAACAGCGCCCTGCGGATCCGCATTGCCTGCGATGGCCCGCAAAACCTCGGGCACCTGGATTTCGACCGGCTGGAGTTTTTCCTGAGCGGCCCGGACAATGAGGCGCTGAAGCTGCTGGAGCTGGTCATGGAGCATCACGCCGGGATCGTCTGCCAGACGGTCAGCCCGCAGCCGCAGCGACAGCTGCTGGCGTCGGACGCGCTTCGCCAGGAGGGCTTTGAGTCTGACCAGGCGCTCCTTCCGGACGATCTGCGCAACTTTGACGGCTACCGTCTGCTGCAGGAGTATTTTGCGTTTCCGGCCCGCTTCCGCTTCATCAGCCTGAGCGGTCTGAGCACGCTGATCCAGCGCTGTGAGGGTGAAAAAGCCTTCGACATTTTTATTCTGCTGGATAAGTCGGATGAGCAGCTGGAGCGCGTGGTAGACGCCAGCCATCTGGCGCTGCACTGTACGCCGGTCATCAACCTGTTCCCGAAAGTGGCGGCCCGGCAGAAGCTGAATGAAGGGCAGCATGAATACCATCTGGTGGTCGATAACATCCGGCCGCTGGATTATGAAATTTACGCCGTAAATAAAATTTTTGGCAGCGCCGATGGTCAGCGCGACGACCAGACGTTTCGTCCATTCTGGAGCACCTGGAGCGGCGACGCGGGCAACTACGGGGCCTATTTTTCCCTGCGCCGGGAACAGCGCGTGCTCTCTGAACATGCCCTGCGCTACGGCACCCGTACCGGCTATATCGGTTCAGAGGTGTTTGTTTCGCTGGTGGACGAGCAGCATGCGCCGTGGCAGGAAAACCTGCGCTATATCTCTGCCGAGGTGCTCTGCACCAGCCGCGACCTGCCGCTGATGCTGCAGCAGGAGCTCGGGCAGTTCATTATGGCCGACTCTATGCCGGTGAAATCACTCACTCTGCGTAAAGGGCCGACGCCACCGCGTCCGGCGCTGGCTGAAGGGTTCAGCACCTGGCGGCTCATCAGCCAGCTGCAGATGAACTACCTCAGCCTGATGGACAGCGAGAATGAAGAGGGAGCAGCCGCACTGCGCCAGCTGTTAGGGCTGTACGCCAACCTGGCCGAGACGCCGGTGGCGCGTCAGGTAGAGGGCGTTCGCCACTGCGTGCTGGAGCCGGTTCACCGCCGCGTGCCTGAACCCGGCCCGGTCGTTTTCGCCCGTGGAATTGGCATCAGCCTGACCGTAGACGAGCGGGCGTTTTCCGGCGCCAGCCCGTGGCTTTTCGGCAGCGTGATGGAGCGCCTCTTTGCCCGTCTGGTCTCTATCAACAGCTTCACCGAGTTCACCCTGAAGAGCCAGCAGCGCGGCGAGATTGGCTACTGGGCGCCTCGCATGGGTAAAAGGGCGCTGGTATGAGTGACGCCGCTACTGCACCGCTGCGCGTACATCGCCTGACGAAGCTGCCGGATGCGTTCTGGCACGGGGTCCGTGAGGCGCCCTGGCGCTACGATCTGTTTCAGCTGTTAAGGCGCATTGATGCCCAGGGCGGCGAGCGCTACCCGCTGGGACGCGCGCCGCTGCCGAAGTTTGAGCCGCTGCGCATTGGCCAGCAACCGTCGATGAGCTTTGCGCCGTCGACGCTGGCTCAGGTCGGCCTGCGTGAGGAAAGCGGGATTCATGAAGTATCAATTTTAAGCTTCGGCCTGTTTGGCCCGAACGGTCCGCTGCCGGTCCATATGACCGAATACGCCCGCGAGCGTATTCATCATCATCAGGACACCAGCCTCAGCGCGTTTGCCGATCTGTTTCATCATCGTCTGGCGCTGCTGTTTTACCGCGCGTGGGCGGATGCGCAACCGGCTGTCTCTCTGGATCGCGCCGATAACAGGCGCTTTGAGGGCTACCTGGCGTCGCTGATTGGCATGGGGCAGCCGGGGCAGATGAACAAAGGCAGCCTGAGCTCTCATGCCCGCTTTACCCACGCCGGACACCTGACCCGTCACGGGCGGGATCCGGAGGGGCTGGAGAAGATCCTGCGCAGCTACTTTAAAGCGCCAGTCAAACTGGTCAGCAACGTGCCGCAGTGGATGCCGCTTTCCACGCGCGAGCAGGCGCAGCTGGGGGAAGGTCGCCGCATGCCGCGTATGGGTGAATCCGCCTTTCTTGGCGTGGCCGTCCGCGACGTGCAGCATAAGTTTCGCATTGAGATTGGCCCGCTGAGCGCGGAGGAGTACAACCGCTTTCTGCCGGGTGAAGCGTGGGTCACCGAGCTGCGCGACTGGGTGCGCCAGTACGCCGGGATTGAATTTGAATGGGAAACGCGGGTGATCCTGCGTGAAGACGCGGTGCAGGGCACCACGCTCGGCAGCAATGGGCGATTAGGCTATAACACCTGGCTGGGCCTGCAGCCGCAGCCTGTCCCGCGTGGCGATCTGGTGTATCGCGCAGAGCGGTAATCCTTCCGTATACCGAATCATTGTTAATGGAAACTAACATGTCAGAAATTAGCCGTGCCGTGCTTTTCGGCAAACTGGATACGCTGTTATTTACCTCTCTGGAAAGCGCGACTGCCTTCTGCAAGCTGCGCGGCAACCCCTACGTTGAGCTGGTGCACTGGCTGCATCAGCTGATGCAGCAGCAGGATGGCGATCTGCAGCAGGTCATCCGCCATTTTGCCCTTGATGAACAGCAGCTGGCGCGCGATATCGTTGCAGCGCTGGACGCTCTGCCGCGCGGCGCAAGTTCCGTTTCCGATCTCTCTGAACATATTGACAGCGCCGTGGAGCGCGCCTGGGTCTTCGGCTCGCTGAAGTTCGGCGTCAGCCGCATTCGCGGCGGCCATTTGCTGATCGGCATCCTCAAAACCTGGAATCTGGCCAACGTGCTGAAAAGCATTTCGGCGCAGTTCACCCGCCTTAACGTTGAGGTGCTGATTGAGCAGTTCGACGCCATCTGCGCCAACAGCAAAGAGACGCAGCAGGCCGCTGCCGCCGTCGACGCGCCCGCGGGTGCGGTCCCGGCGGCTCAGGGTACGCTGGCCCAGTACGGCCAGGACCTGACCGCCCGCGCACGCGACGGGAAGATTGACCCGGTTGTCGGGCGCGACGAGGAGATCCGCCAGATGGTCGATATCCTGATGCGTCGCCGCCAGAACAACCCGCTGCTGACCGGGGAAGCCGGGGTTGGGAAAACGGCGGTGGTGGAAGGGCTGGCGTTGCGTATCGCCGACGGCGACGTCCCGGAGCCGCTGCAAAATATTCAGCTGTGGCTGCTGGATATCGGCATGTTGCAGGCCGGCGCGGGCATGAAAGGTGAGTTTGAAGCCCGTCTGCAGGCGCTCATTAACGAAGTCCAGTCCAGCGCCACGCCGATCATTCTGTTTATCGATGAGATCCACACCCTGATTGGCGCAGGCGGCCAGCAGGGAACCGGCGATGCGGCGAACCTGCTGAAGCCAGCCCTGGCGCGCGGTCAGCTGCGCACCATCGGCGCCACCACCTGGGCGGAATACAAAAAGTACATCGAGAAAGACCCGGCGCTGACCCGTCGTTTCCAGACGGTTCAGGTTCACGAGCCGGACGAAGCGAAAGCCATTCTGATGCTGCGCAGCACCGTGTCGCCGCTGGAGACGCACCACCAGGTCCTGCTGCTCGACGAAGCGGTCAGCGCGGCGGTGAAGCTGTCCCATCGTTACATCCCGGCGCGCCAGTTGCCGGATAAAGCCGTTGCGCTGCTCGACACCGCCTGTGCCCGCGTGGCGGTCAGCCAGAGCGCGCCGCCTGCGCAGCTGGAAGACTGCTTGCGCCACCTTGCTGCGCTTGACGTGGAAATTGAGATCGCAGAACGCGAAGCGCGCGTGGGGGCCGGTGAGGCCGAGCGCGTCACGGCGTTACGCGCAGAACGCGACGCGTACGAAACAAAACGCGAAGCCCTGGCCCAGCGCTGGGAAGAAGAGCGCAGCCTGGTGCAGGAGATTATTCGCCTGCGCGCCGCGCTGTTCGCAGCGGGTGAGGAAGACACCGCTGAGCTGCACAGCCAGCTGGCGGAGCAGCAGCAGGCGCTGAACACCTTACAGGGAGACGAGCCACTGCTGTTTGCGGCGGTAGATGAAAACGTGGTCGCTGCGGTGGTCTCTGACTGGACCGGGATCCCGCTGGGCCGGATGGTGAAAAACGAGATCGACGCGGTACTCAACCTTGCCGACACGCTGAACCAGCGCGTTATCGGCCAGCGTCACGGGCTGGATCTCATTGCCCGCCGCGTGAAAACCTCGCGGGCGAAACTGGACGATCCGAACAAACCGGTGGGCGTATTTATGCTGTGCGGCCCGTCCGGCGTCGGGAAAACCGAAACCGCGCTGGCGCTGGCGGAATCCCTGTACGGCGGCGAGCAGAACGTTATCACCATCAACATGAGCGAGTTCCAGGAAGCGCACACCGTTTCCACCTTAAAAGGTGCGCCTCCGGGGTACGTAGGGTATGGTGAAGGCGGCGTGTTAACCGAGGCCGTGCGCCGCCGCCCTTACAGCGTGGTGCTGCTGGATGAAATTGAAAAAGCGCACCCGGACGTCCATGAGATTTTCTTCCAGGTCTTCGACAAAGGCTGGATGGAAGACGGCGAGGGGCGCCACATTGATTTCCGCAACACCATCATTATTCTGACGTCCAACGTGGGCACCGAGCTGATTAGCGCCATGTGCGCCGATCCGGAGCTGATGCCTGAGCCGGACGCCTTGAGCGGCGCGCTGCGCCAGCCGCTGCTGGAGGTATTTCCGCCGGCGCTGCTGGGCCGTCTGCTGGTGGTGCCGTACTACCCGCTCAGCGACGAGATGCTCGGGCAGATAGTTCGCCTGCAGCTCAAGCGCATTCAGCGTCGTCTGGAAGAGAATCACAGCATTATTTCTGAGTTTGACGACAGCGTGGTGGAACAGATTGTTCAGCGCTGCACCGAGGTGGAGTCCGGCGGCCGCATGGTGGATGCTATCCTGACTAACACCTTGCTGCCTCAGATGAGCCAGATCTTACTTACCGCCAGCCGCAGCGACGAGCAGTACCGACGTCTGCACGTCACCTGCGAGCAGGGCGAGTTTCACTGTCAGTTTGCCGCGTAATAATCATCAAGAGAACTGTAAAAGATGACGGATAATGATAACAATCGGACTGTCCCAAACGCGCTCCCGGTCGGGTACCGCTTCAACGAGTTTGAAATCAAAGAGGTGATCGGCGGCGGCGGTTTTGGCATTGTCTATCGCGCGTGGGATCACCAGCTCGAACGCACTATCGCTATCAAAGAATTTATGCCTGCCTCGCTCGCCGTGCGCGGCGACGACATGACCCTGGTGCTGCGCAGCGAACGCTTTGGCAAAGCGTTTTCCGCGGGACTGAACAGCTTCATTCAGGAAGCGCGTCTGCTGGCGCGTTTTAACCACCCGAACCTGCTGCACGTCCTGCGTTTCTGGGTGCAAAACGACACGGCCTACATGGGGACGCTGTTTTACAGCGGCACCACGCTTTCGCGCCTGCGCGAAGAAAAACCGGAGCTGATCAACGAGGCCTGGATCCGCCGCACGCTGCCGATGCTGTTCGGCGCGATCAAGACCATCCACGACGAAGGCTATCTGCACCGCGACATCTCGCTGGATAACATTCAGATCCAGGATAACGGCCTGCCGGTGCTGCTCGATTTTGGCTCCGCGCGCCGCACCATCGGTAACCTTTCCGACGAAACGGAAACCATGCTGCGCCCCGGCTTTGCGCCGATTGAGCAGTACACCGACGACAACGAAAGCGAGCAGGGCCCGTGGACGGATATTTACGCCCTCGGCGCGGTGCTGCGTACCCTGATTGTGGGTTCTCCGCCTCCGGTCAGCGTGGTGCGTTCCATTCAGGACACCTGCAAACCGCTGGTGGAAATCATGCCGCAGGGCTACTCCATCCCGCTGCTGCAGGCCATCGACCGAGCGCTGGCGCTGCACATGGAGGATCGTCCGCAGTCTATCGACGAATTTGCCGCGCTGATTGAGATGCCGGTCGCTGGGATTAACGATGTGCTGACCGCCAAAAAGACAGGCACCATGCTGGTTCCGGTTGAGGAAGAGAAGCCAGCATCAGCGCTTGACTGGCGGCGCTACAAGATCCCGGGCATGGTTGCCGCGGGCGTGCTGGTGGGCGTTGTCGCCGGAGCGATGTTGTTCAGCGGCGGTAATGATGTACCTGAGCAGGCTGCACAGGCACCGGCAGAGACGCGTCCGACTGAGACCGCCGCGAACACGCCTGACGTGAAGCCAGAAGCCGCGAAGGCTGGCGAGCAGACGACTGCGCCGGAGACAGCGCAACAAACGCCACCGCCTGTCGCGAGCCCTGTTGCGCTGGTCTATATCCGCATTCTCGACGGCGAAACCCTGAAAGTGAACGGCGAGCCAAAAGCGCTGCGTCCGGCGGCGAACGGCTATGCCTCGCTCAAGCTGCCAGCCGGTGAGGCGAAGATTGAACTGCAGGGCAACGGGAGAACGCGCAGCCAGACGCTGGATATCGGCAAGCCGGGCACCTGGCTGGTGAATCCGTAGTATTACGCTCAGTCAAAGATGCGAACCTCTTTTCTGAATCGCATAAGCTATATGGAATAAAGATTATGCTCAACCGAATTACCGTTCAGCTCCCGGTGGAGGGGCTTCTGTTCTGGAAACTGACGGGCCGCGAGGCGATGTCCGAGTCGTTCGCGCTGACGCTGACCGTGCTCGGCACGGACGCACGCATCGACCGCAGCAAGCTGCTCGGCCAGCCGGTCACGGTGACCATCCCGACGCAGAGCCTGCTGACGTCCCGCTACGTTAACGGCAAGATTACCCGGGTGGCGGTCAGCGCCGTTGAGCTGACGGGCACGCGCTATGCGGTGTACCAGCTGACGGTGGAGCCGGACCTGTGGCCAATGAAGCGCGACCGTAACCTGCGTATTTTCCAGGGGCAGACGGTGCCGCAGATTGTGAAAACCCTGCTGGGCGAGCATCAGGTTAACGTTGAGGATAAACTCACAGGCAGCTACCGGGTGTGGGACTACTGCGTGCAGTATCAGGAGTCGAGCCTGGACTTCATCAGCCGCCTGATGGAGCTGGAGGGGATTGCCTATCACTTCCGCCATGAGGCGGACAAGCACACCTTGGTGCTTACCGACGCCGCCACGCAGCATCAGCCGTTCAGCGGCTATGAGGTCATTCCTTACCACCAGACGCCGTCCGGCGGCAGTACGGACGAAGAGGGCATCAGCCAGTGGGCGCTGGAGGACAGCGTGACGCCGGGGATTTACAGCCTCGACGACTATGACTTCCGCAAGCCGAACGCGTGGCTGTTCCAGGCCCAGCAGAACCCGGCGTCGCCGAAGCCGGGCAGCATCGACGTGTACGACTGGCCGGGTCGCTTTGTCGACAAAGGGCACGGGGAGTTCTATGCCCGTATTCGTCAGGAGCGCTGGCAGGTTGAGCACCAGCAGATTCAGGCCACCGCGACGGCGGCGGGGATAGCGCCGGGGCACACCTTCACGTTAACCAACGCGCCGTTCTTCAGCGACAACGGGGAGTATCTGGTGACGGCGGCGGGCTACCACCTCGAAGAGAACCGCTATGCCAGCGGCGAGGGGGAGACCATTCACCGCACCGATTTCACGGTTATTCCGTCGGCGGTGGTGTACCGCCCGGCGCAGTCCACGGCGTGGCCGCGCACCTACGGCCCGCAGACGGCGAAAGTGGTCGGGCCGAAGGGCGAGAGTATCTGGACGGACAAATACGGTCGCGTGAAGGTGAAGTTCCACTGGGACCGTCTGGCGAAAGGCGATGACACCAGTTCCTGCTGGGTGCGCGTGTCGAGCGCGTGGGCAGGCCAGGGCTACGGCGGGGTGCAGATCCCGCGCGTCGGCGACGAGGTGGTGGTGGACTTTATCAACGGCGACCCGGACCGTCCGATCATTACCGGTCGCGTGTACAACGACGCGAGCATGCCGCCGTGGGCGCTGCCGGCTGCGGCGACGCAGATGGGTTTTATGAGCCGCTCTAAGGGGGGCTCCGTAGACAACGCCAACGCCCTGCGCTTTGAGGATAAAGCGGGCGCAGAGCAGGTGTGGATCCAGGCCGAGCGCAACATGGACACAAGCGTTAAAAATGATGAAACGCACAGCGTCGGCGGGGCGCGCAGCCATTATGTGAAGAAAAATGAGCTGCATCGTGTGGAAGCGAACCAGACTCAGGCGGTGAAAGGCGGAACCGAGATCCTGACGGGGAAAGGCAAGCTGGATGCGGCGGTCGAGCAGTATGTTATTGCATCCGGGACGAAGCTGCGGCTGGTCTCAGGTGAGAGCGCTATTGAGCTGAACGCTAACGGCAAGATTAACCTGATCGGCAAAGAGTTTAACTTCTTCGTGGAAGGGGATGGTTATATCACCACGGGCGGTAAGCTGCATCTGAATACCTCTGGCACCAAACCGGGCACAACGGCACCGGGATCGGGGCATAAAGGGGATATTGATGCGGCGGTGCAGGCGAAGTTTGCGCCGCAAGAGAGCGCCAGTCGTCCTGCCCCCGCTGCGGCTCCAGCAGCAGGCCAATCGAAACCTGCTCCAGCTTCGGCGTCAACAACAGCCCCGCCTTTGAAAGGGAATTATGTTTATAAAAATAATCCGAATAGCTCAGACGTTATGCCTTTCAATGATGATGTTGTTAAACAAATCAACAAGTCACCGACCCTTCAAACTCAGCTAAAAGATTTGAAAGACAAGGGATGGGCGATTCAACCAGGAGCGGCTGGTGGGGGAAGTTATGCTGAGGCGGATAATAAATTGATCGTTATGGATCCTGAACACATGGAAGACACGGCCACGACGGTACAAACTTTAGCTCATGAAGCAGGACATGCCACATATCCTGTTGCTGCAGATTATTCGAGTAAAGAAAACTTCATTAACAGCCAGCTAATGGATGAAGGTGGTGCAACCTTGAATAATATCAAAATACAGCGTGAAATTCTGGGGAATGGCGGTATTGATATTGATATAGCAGGAAGCCCGGAAAATCTCAAAGCTTACAATGCAGCCTATGATAAAATGGTAAGTGGAGAGCTGTCGCGGGTTGACGCTGCAAAAGCTATAGGTAAAGTCTACGGTAAAGGCGAAATAGCTTCGGGTACCGATCTCAATTACAGCGATTATTACGGGGGGTTCTATGGTAAGTAGAATGACAAAAAATACCATCCTCTTTTTGCTCCCACTATTTTCAACTTTTTCTTACGCAGGACAAACAAACATGAACCAAGATTCTTTATGGCATATTGTTAAAGAACTCAAAACAGTCTGGGGAAAACAGACCGAGGATGTCAGTAAACTTTTCCATCAACCACTGGTCCAAAAAAATCCAGAAGTGAAAGACCGTTATACGTCAGTTCCATTCACATTATCTGATGGAACGCGTATCAGCGATTTAGATGTTCGTTTATGGGGAAACGGAGATAATAGCGTTTCACTTGTCTCGTTTGTAATCGAACAGCCTTGCATTACGCTCGAACAAGTCAAAACTCATTTCCCTGATGTTAAAATTTCTAACATTCCTCGTGGGAATACCGCAGGACAATCTGTTGGATACCGAACCGTTACTGATGAGAGAGGACTTGCATGGGCATTTAGTTTTCCGGTGATGAACCAGGAATGCCTAAATAGAGTCGTTATGTCGCGTTACGATCGTTAATAAGTGTTGTGTTTTCATGCCGGCACGGGTATTTCGCTGCCGGTTTGCAGCATCCGTGAAGAGCGTAATTTACATCAAGTCAGTGACGTTTAACGTGAAAAAACACACGCCCATATTTCTTTGTTTTTCCCTGATGTTAAGTTGTCTGAGTAGCAATGTGGTTTTGGCAGAGGCTATGCCGCCCGTTCTGACAAAACAGGATTTTTCCGTGAAGGTCAAAGACCAGCCCATCGCCCTGGGCGACAGATGGACTCCTGATATTGCCTGTAAAATTGAAATGCCTGTGGAAGGCAGTTTTACCGGTGAGGTTCCTTTTGACGGAATGAACTATAAATTCTTCCAGCATCAAAGGGCTGGGTTAGAAATATTCAGTTCCAATCTCTGGTGGGATAAAGCGGAAAGAAGCGTTGATGATTATATCGTGTCTCAAATTACGCTGACTGACGAAGGCTTCCCAACGCCGCGTGGTATCCATGTGGGTTCAACGAGAGAGGAACTGAACAGCGCATACGGTACCGGTCAGGTCGACAATGATTCGGGGGAACAGTGGATTACCTACGAGTTGGGTAAAAAAGCGCTCTCGTTT
The DNA here is from genome assembly GCF_041399405.1 of Enterobacter sp. KB-280D8. Taxonomy (NCBI): domain Bacteria; kingdom Pseudomonadati; phylum Pseudomonadota; class Gammaproteobacteria; order Enterobacterales; family Enterobacteriaceae; genus Enterobacter; species Enterobacter sp. KB-280D8. The sequence goes on along the minus strand of NZ_JBGKEC010000001.1, from coordinate 874,191 downwards.
GAGATGAAAGACGGCAACGTTTTGAAAATGACCATGAATTACACCAATGGCTCTTCCGAGTAATTTATGACCAAGAAATATTTGGCAGTCGTATTGTTCACCGCTTTATTGACAGGGGGCGTTGAAACGTCATCTGCGCTTGAATTATCGCAATACAATAAGCTCAATACGGTTAGTCGCATCGTTAACGATAGCGGAGTGACAGACAATCTCCGGAAGACGCTGGGAAATCATTACCAGACCTTTCTTGATAACTTTGATGTCTTTGGTGATCCGCATACCACCCCAGGTGGCGGATTGTTTGTTGAAGGCTGGCTAAAGGATCTCTATCAGGAGAACGCGTCCGCGCTGGTGATCAATCCTGACGGCAAAATCTTTGCGGCCTGGGTGATTCCGGAGTCGGACGTTATTCATTACCAGTCTTCTGATAATAGCCCGGTTATTCATGCCGATATTCTGCAGTGGGCCGCCAGATTCAATGCGAAGCATTTTGCAACGAACAGCCAATTAGGCCTCGCGTTTGACGGAACTTGGGCCGGCGAATTCGAGAACGACTCAACGTTAACCCTGCGTTTAGCTGAATCAGGTAACCGTATCACAGGCTCCTATTGCTATATCTCCCAGAGAGGAAACCGCATAGATTGCCCGGAAGATGATGAGCAAAATCTTAGCGGTACGATCGTTGGCAATCGTGCTAGCGTTGAGTTCAACTCATCGTTTGGCGGCGTAGGCGGACGAGCTGTTCTGGAAATAAAAGGGAGTGCAATGGAATGGCGTTTAGTCACTCCTCCTCAAAAAGGAAATTATTATGCACCGCTGCGTTATACGTTACGTAAAGCCGCATCGGTTTATAGCGCTGAAACCAGAAAACTGGACACCGAAAAATTCGCTATTTCTCTTATAAACACGTGCGGTCATTTTGATAGCGAATGTGACGAGATGGTTTATCTCGGCGTGCGCAAAAGCGATAACAGTACCATCTCATTAAAGGGAAAAACGCTGCACGATCCAGCAGGTAAAATAATTGGTTCAACATACAAAAATGGCGAAGTCGCTTACACCGTGACGTACGCACCCGTGAAATTGGTTGTCAGCAAAGGCAACCATGTTTTAGTTGAACAGTCAGGCCAGTGGCTTAAATAACTATATAGCCAGCCAAAGGGCCAGCATGGATTGGCCTCTTTTGTTTCTCATCATATTAATCATCCCGAGTTCACTTATGAAATACACCCTCCAGGAAGGTTCGTTTTCCCTTTTTCCTGCTGCCTGGCAGGATAACAGCATGAACATTATTCGCGATGACGAAAGCGGGCTGTCCGTGGTGGTCAGCCGCGGCGTTATCCCGGACGGCAACGACTACGAACAAGAGTTTCATCGCCAGTGGGACGTGCTGCGTCCTCAGATGGGTGAGATAGCCCAGAGCGAATTCCGGAACGTAAAAGCCGGTCCTGATGGAAAAATCAGCGGACTTGAAGTTGAGACCACCTTTGACCGTAACGGACAGCGCCTGTGGCAAAAACAGCTTGCCGTTCAGACACCGGGCAAACCGGTATTGATGATTTTTACCCTCTCGGCATTAAGAACATTCACCGAAGAGGACGAGGTGCGCTGGAGCGCGCTTAAGCAGAGTCTGACGCTAAACGACAACCGGAATGTGTAAGGCATGAGCGATAACAACGCGGCTCGTAAGGGCGACGAGATTATTCACTCCAGCATTTTTGCTGACATCACCAGCATTGTGGCGGAAGGTGCCGCCTATGCGGTGATTGGCGCGGCGGTAGGGCTGGCGGCAACGGCTGCCGCGCCTCTACTCGGTGCGGGTGCTGCTGCCGCAGGCGTGGCGGCAATTGGATCCAGCTGTTTGTTAAGCGGGATTATCGGTGGCGTGCTGGCGAACGTGGCGGGTATTACCGACGATATCAGCAACGCCGCGGAAGGATTAGGCAATGCGCTTTTCCCACCGTCACCTGCGGGTAAAATCACCACCGGTTCAAATAACGTGCTGACCAACGCAATCCCCGCCGCACGCGCGGCAGGCACGCTGACGCCCGCCGATACCCCTTCCCCTGAGCCGCAGTCGCCGGGCAGCTTTGCCGATTACGCGGGCATGCTGCTTTCCGCCGCCGGACAGTTTGGCAGCGAAATGTGGCAGCCGAGCGTGGCCTCTGCCGCCGCGGGAACCTCGCCGCTGGAAGAAGATAAGGTGGCGTGTGAAAAACACTCCGGGCCGCAGTACCTGGCGGAAGGCTCTAAAAGCGTCTTTATCAACGGGCAGCCCGCGGTGCGTGCGAAAGATCGTACCACCTGCGAAGGCACCGTTTCTGACGATGTCTCCCCGAACGTGATCATCGGCGGGGACACGCTCACGGTCCGCGATATCAAAAGCGGTAAAACGCCGGGCCTGGCGCTGGGGATGATTGCGCTCTCCCTGCTGCGCGGGCGCCCGGGCAAGATCCTCAAAAACATGCCCTGCGCGCTGGCAGCGGCCGGCGGTGGGATGCTGGCCGATATGGCGGTGAATGCCGTGTTCGGATCCTCGCACCCGGTTCACGCCGCCACCGGCGTGAAGGTGCTGAATGACGACGACGAACTCGATTTTTCCTTGCCGGGACGCTTCCCGCTGCGCTGGCAGCGCAGCTACAACAGCCTGACCACCCGAGAAGGGCTGTTCGGTCTGGGCTGGGCAACCACCTTTGACAGCTATCTGGCGCTGGAAGAAGACAACGCTACCTGGTTCGACGAAACCGGGCGCGAGTTGAGCTTCGAACTGCCGCCTGTCGACCGCGCGTTTTACAGCATCAGCGAAGGCATTATTATCCGCCGCAATGAGAGCGGCGACGTGGCGATTGCCGACGATGACGGCGCGGTGTGGCGTCTGTATAAACCAACCCGGGTGAATCCCTCCATCCTGCGTCTGGCCTCCCTCAGCGATGAATACGGCAACGCGCTGCTGACGGAGTGGGACGAGCACGGCAGGCTGGTCGGCCTGCACGACGAGCCGCGGGCAATCGACGTCACCCTGCGCTATGAAGATGAACGTTTCCCGCGGCGTGTTACCGCTGCAAGCCATTTCGACGGCAACCAGACCTGGCCGCTGATGCAATGGGGCTACGACGCGCGCGGCCAGCTGGCGAGCGCGACGGATGCCTCCGGCGTGGTGACGCGTGAATACCGCTATAACGACCACGGCCTGATGGTCTGGCACCGGATGCCGGGCGGTCTGGAGAGCGAATACCGCTGGAAAAAATTCGATCACTGGCGCGTGGTGGAAAACCGCACCAGCACCGGTGACGGCTGCCGCTTTAGCTATGATTTAGCAGTCGGGCTGACGACCGTCGAACACTACGACGGTCAGACGCGCCGCCACTACTGGAACGCGCAAAATCTGATTGTCCGCTACGTTGACGAGCGTGGTGAAAACTGGTGCTACGAGTGGGATGAGAACGAACTTCTGACGCGTCGCATTGATCCGCTCGGAAATGCCGTCACCTTCGTCTACGACGAAATGGGCAACCGGGTTCAGGAGATCGACGCCGACGGCAACACCCGCACCACCACCTGGCTGGAACACCGCGCGCTTCCTGCGGCCATTATTGAAACCGACGGCAGCGCCACCCGGTTCTGGTACGACGAACACCACGGGCTGAAGCGCGTGGTGGATCCGATGGGGCAGACCACGCAGCTGCGCCGGGACGCGTTCGGCCAGGTCGTCGAAGAGGTCGATGCCGCCGGAAACAGCCGCTATCAGGAGTACAACGAGGCCGGGCAGATCATACGTTCGACGGACTGTTCAGGGCGTATTACCCGCTATCGCTATCACCCGCTGGGCTGGCTGGTGGCTGAGATTAGCGCCGATGGTGAAGAGACGCGTTACCGCTACGACGCCGCAGGGCGTCCGGTGCAGCTCGACCGACCGGAAGGCTGGACGGAGTCGCTCAAATGGAACGAACGTGGCCTGCCGGTGAAGCATGCTGGCGCCGACGGGAAAGAAAGTGAGTTCAGATACGATGGGGCCGGGCGCTTAACCGCCACCCGTAATACCCAGGGTGAAGAGGTCCGTCGCCGCTGGGACAGCCGCGGACGTCTGATTGCCCTGGAAAACGAAAACGGCGAAGCGTACCAGTTCCGCTGGGGCGCGGACTCTCTGCTGCTGGAAGAGGTGGGGCTTGATGGCGTGGCCTCGCAGTATCGCTATGACGCCTGCGGGCGCACGATAGCGCGCACGTTTGCCGCCGGTCATCCGGAGGCCATCACCCACGCCTTCGTCTGGAGCGCGAGCGGCCAACTGGTCGCCCGCACCACGCCAGAAGGACAGACCCGCTACCACTACACTCCGTCCGGGCTGTTAAGCCGGATTGGGCTGCATCCGGCGCTTTCAGCCGACGCGTGGACCACCGAGGCAGAGCAGGAGCTTGCCTTTGAGTATGACGCACTCGGTCGCGTCACCCGCGAAGCGGGCGAGCAAGGTGAGCTGGCGTGGGAGTATGATGCGCTGGGCAACCGCACCTCCGTCACGCTGCCCGATGGTCGCGAGCTGAAGCAGTTCTACTACGGCAGCGGGCATCTGCTCAGCATTGCTCTTGATAAGCTCTCGGTTTCCGATTTTACGCGCGACGAGCTTCACCGCGAGACCAGCCGCACCCAGGGGCTGCTGACCACCCGCAGCGAGTACGATCGTCTTGGACGCCTGCATCGCCGGGACGTTTTTACCGGCAATGCCCAGCGCCCGTCGCCGCGCCGCTGGTCCCGCCGCTGGGATTATGACTACCGCAATAACCTGGTGCGGGAAGAGCGGGACGATAACCCGTTCAGCTGGTACCGCTGGCAGTACGACAGCGCCGGGCGTCTGCTTGTTCAGGACGGCACGCTGCCCGGACAGGAGCAGTGGCGCTGGGATGCTGCCGGTAACCCGCTTGAAGGCTCTGCTGAGAAGGTCACGCACAACCGCCTGACGCAACTGAACGGCATTCGCTGGCGCTATGACATCCACGGCCGTACCGTGGAGAAGGATAACGGCCAGACCCGCTGGCACTACCGCTATGACGGCGAGCATCGCCTGACGGAGGTCATCAGCCAGCCAAGGGACCGCAACAGGCCGCAGACGCAGGTCAGCTTCCGCTACGATCCGCTCGGGCGACGCATCAGCAAAACGCGACGCCAGATGCTGGGCGGACAGCCAACCGGCAAGCCAGTCACCACCCGGTTTGTCTGGGAAGGGTTCCGCCTGCTGCAGGAGGTGCACGGGGATGTGCCGCTCACCTACGTCTACAGCGATCAGGACAGCTATGATCCGCTGGCGCGTATTGACGGTGTTGATGCCCCGGAGATTTTCTGGTTCCACTGCCAGCCGAACGGCACGCCGGAGCGGATGACGGATATCGAAGGGCAGGTGCGCTGGGAAGGGGTGAACAGCGCCTGGGGCAAGCTGCTGCGGGAAAGCGAGACGCAGGTATCAGGATATTCTCAGAACCTGCGCATGCAGGGGCAATACCTGGACCGTGAGACAGGGCTGCACTACAATCTGTTCCGGTATTATGACCCGGACTGCGGAAGGTTTACGCAGCAGGACCCGATAGGGCTATATGGTGGGTTAAATCTTTACAGCTATGCTCCTAACCCATTAGGTTGGATAGATCCGCTGGGTCTATGTAAGAGAGGGGATCCCAATGCAACTGAGTCTATATTTAGGGTTCAAGGGGGAACGCCACCAAATGCAAGTCGGGTCAGAATCAAATTAGATTCTGCTAATAACCCAAAAATTCAGCGTGGAACCTTAAATATCAGTATTGGAGATAGCTCGCATGCTCAGCATTTCCTTGATATTAGAGGTGGTAATGCAGAAATTGTCTCCTTTAAAGTTCCTAAGTGGATGGCGGATTTCATAGAAGAAAGTGCAATACCTCAGGCCGGTTATCGTACTAATCCGTTAAATCAAGGTGGGTTAGCTCCTAAGCGTGTCGATCCGACAACGCCAGGTAGATCGTATGAATTACCATCAATATGGGCAGAATGGCTTGAAGAAGTAGCGATTCCAGGCTCGGGGAATGTAAAATAGGTTACTATATGAATGTTAATAAAGATGATGAACTCCTTGTAATAGTAAAGAACGAAGGAAGATTTTATTGGTTCGTTGCCTTTAAAGAAATGTGGGTTTTGGACAGAGTTAAATGGGTAGACGATTTTGTGAAAAACGGGGTAGAAATAAACCTACAGGATATCCATAAGGAAAGATATGACATACCAGTAGTAAATGAAAAAAACGCGCAGATATTCATTGATAACTTAATTAAAGATGGTTATTTATACGATAAGGATGATATAGCTGAGGCGTTTTACAATAGGCTTTCAGAAAAAACAACCTGGTGGGATATATATGATCTAATGCCGGATTTATTTATAGACTTTGAAAGTAAGCGACTATATTCTGAATATGTTGAGAGTATGCATTATCACAAATATGTTCCTGATGGTTGGTTCGGCGAACTTGTTGATTTCTGCAGTGATGGATCGTTACCTCAAGATGAAATGTTCTGGATAAAAAATGAAACAGATTATAGGAGCGTCGTGATCGCCAAAGGGTAAAAATATACTTTCGGCATGTCAATTTTAGACTATGTAATGTTAGATTCAACACGTTAATTAGTCCTTGTATTAAATGAACAAAAGCCGTTACCAGCCGTTTTGACAAACTTCAATGAACTCTGTGAAAAAGTATATTTGTCTGCACCTCCCCAAGGGACTTTTTTTATTGCTTAAAACTCACTCTTCCAAGGGAAGTCGTCATTGTTTGTAGCTATGCGGTAAAAAACGGCTGGCATGATTGGTTTTTTCCTACGATGCATAACGTGTTGTCCCAATCCTGACCCGCGTATTAAGATTAAAATACACATAAACGTTATAACAATACCGGGGGGCAAAAGAGGAGCTGCATAAGCGGTTCCAACAAACGACTAAAAAAACTGATAGGCAAAAGATGAGCACGGTTTACATTGTCATTATGACCTATATAAAACCATTCGAAGAAATCGATGCAGCGATACCTGCTCATGTTGAGTGGCTAAAAAAGGGTATGCAGAGGGGATTTTCCTGGCGTCCGGTAGACGGATCCCAAGAAACGGCGGTGTCATTCTCGCTAAGTGTGAGAGTCTTGCCTCTCTTGAGGAGCGCTTACGCGAGGATCCTTTTCAGAGGTTAAAGCTTGCGACTGTTGAGATCATTTCTTTTGAACCCAGCATGAAAAAAGAACTATTGGAAAATGTGTTTTAACCCCGCAATAAAAAATCCACGCCAAAGCGTGGATTTTTTTCATTCAAAACCAATCAAACGTTAAACAGGAAGTTCATCACATCGCCATCTTTAACGATGTAATCTTTCCCTTCCGCACGCATCTTGCCTGCCTCTTTCGCACCTTGCTCACCCTTGTAGGTGATAAAGTCTTCAAACGCGATAGTCTGCGCGCGAATAAAGCCTTTCTCGAAGTCGGTGTGGATCTTGCCGGCCGCCTGAGGCGCAGTCGCACCCACAGGAATCGTCCACGCACGCACTTCTTTCACGCCAGCGGTGAAGTAGGTCTGCAGGTTCAGCAGCTCGTAGCCCGCGCGGATCACGCGGTTCAGGCCCGGCTCTTCGAGACCCAGCTCCGCCATGAACTCTTCACGGTCGGAGTCGTCCAGCTCGGCGATGTCGGATTCAACGGCAGCGCAAACCGCCACAACCACAGAACCTTCCGCCGCTGCGATTTCACGCACTTTGTCCAGGTACGGGTTGTTCTCAAAACCGTCTTCGTTAACGTTGGCGATGTACATGGTTGGCTTCAGGGTCAGGAAGCTCAGGTATTTGATCGCCGCTTTGTCTTCGTCAGTCAGGTTTTTCAGCGCGCGCAGCATGCCCGCATTTTCCAGCTGTGGCAGACATTTTTCCAGCGCAGCCAGTTCCGCTTTCGCGTCCTTGTCGCCGCCTTTGGCTTTCTTCTGCACGCGGTGAATCGCGCGTTCGCAGGTGTCGAGGTCAGAGAGCGCCAGCTCGGTGTTGATAACGTCGATGTCGTCCGCCGGATCCACTTTGTTGTTAACGTGGATGATGTTGTCGTTCTCGAAGCAGCGCACTACGTGGCCGATCGCTTCGGTTTCACGAATGTTGGTCAGGAACTGGTTACCCAGACCTTCGCCTTTGGAGGCACCTTTTACCAGGCCCGCGATGTCCACGAACTCCATGGTGGTTGGCAGAATACGCTGCGGCTTCACGATTTCCGCGAGCTGGTCCAGACGCGGGTCCGGCATTGGCACCACGCCGGTGTTCGGTTCGATGGTACAGAACGGGAAGTTCGCCGCTTCGATACCCGCTTTAGTAAGCGCGTTAAACAGGGTGGATTTGCCCACGTTTGGCAGACCGACGATACCGCATTTGAATCCCATTTCTAAATCACCTTAATATCTTGATAATCAATCCGTTAACGATAACCGATTGATGAAAAGTAAATAACTACGCCTATTATACACGTAACCCGCATGACGCGCGGTAAAAAAGCCGTATCGGGCGGATTATTGCGCTTTGAAAGCGTGTAAGCGGTTTGTCGCTTTCGTTAACCCGTCTTTCAGCCAGATTTCGGTGCAGCGCGCCGCTTCGTCTACCGCTTCGTCAATCAGTTTCTGTTCAGAAACCGGGGGCTTACCGAGTACGAAACCGACAACTTTGTTTTTATCGCCCGGATGACCAATTCCCACGCGCAAACGGTGGAAATTCGGGTTATTGCCCAGCTTGCTGATGATGTCTTTAAGACCGTTGTGGCCGCCGTGCCCGCCGCCCAGCTTGAATTTTGCCACGCCTGGGGGGAGATCCAGCTCATCGTGGGCGACCAGAATTTCATCTGGACTGATGCGATAAAACGTTGCCATGGCCGCCACGGCTTTGCCGCTCAGGTTCATAAAGGTGGTGGGCACCAGCAGGCGAACATCCGCGCCAGCAAGGTTGATACGTGAGGTATAGCCGAAGAATTTTGGTTCTTCACGCAGGGGAGCACGTAACCGTTCGGCCAGCAGATCGACGTACCATGCCCCGGCATTGTGGCGGGTGGCTGCATACTCTGCGCCCGGGTTGGCGAGGCCGACAATCAGTTTAATCGTCACGATTCAATTCCTAATGGGTTCCAAATCTGGCGCGTAGTTTACTGTCTGGCGCGCCGGTTGACAAAATTCTGCGATCGTAACAGCGAAATACAAATAATTACTTATCTGAACAATTAGAATTTCAAGCTGTTCAACATGTTATTTGTAAATTTTTGTCTGGGAGTTATCTGTAATTGTGATCATTCACGCAACTCATAAAAGGGGCGTTGTCTATACTTTACACACAAGGATTAGGGGCTTTTCCCCTGACAACCCAAAGTTCCGGAGGTGACACATGAAACGCAAAAACGCTTCGTTACTCGGTAACGTGCTGATGGGGTTGGGGCTCTTCGTGATGGTAGTCGGCGTGGGTTATTCCATTTTAAACCAGCTGCCGCAGCTTGATCTCCCGCAATACTTCGCGCATGGCGCGGTACTGAGCATCTTCCTCGGTGCGGTGTTGTGGCTTGCCGGGGCGCGTGTGAGCGGACATGAGGAAGTCTGCGATAAATACTGGTGGGTGCGCCATTACGATAAACGCTGCCGCCGTGACCAGCATAAGCACAGCTAGTGCCCGATACAGAATACCGAAACGACTCCATCTGGAGTCGTTTTTTTTTGCATAGCATATTGACCCTCACGTAACGTAAGGCTCCAGAGTGGCGGCACTGGCAAAGAAAAAAGGAGCAGTTATGTTGATTCAGGTGGGCGAACTTGCGAAACGAGCCGGTATCACCGTGCGGACATTGCATCACTACGAGCAAACAGGGCTGCTGCTGCCTTCTGCCAGAAGCGCGGCAGGTTACCGGCTTTACAACCTGGCGGATGTGCAGCGACTGCACATGATCCAGGCGCTGGCAAAAGCGGGGCTGGAACTTGCTGAAATCAGGGACTTTCTGGAAAAGGAGTCGCTGTCGTTAACCGAGCTACTCGATGCGCAAATTACGCTGCTGGATAAACAGCTGCGCAGCATACACACGCTGCGCGACCGGCTGGTGGAGCTGCGTACCGGGCTTACCGATGATGCGACGCCGGATCTGGAATCCTGGCTACAGACTCTGGAGTTGATGAATATGTACGATCGCTGGTTTAGCAAAGAAGAGTTACAGCAGCTGCCGTTTGCGGTGCAGAAGGACGCGCTGTCGGCTATCTGGTCAGGGCTGGTGGCAGAGGCCAACGCGTTGCTGGAACAGGATATACCCGTTGCTGACACGCGGGCGATGGATCTGGCGACGCGCTGGATGGAACGCCTGGAGCAGGACACGGCGGGCAGGCCGGAGTTTCTCACCCGCCTGAACGAGATGCACAGCGTGGAGCCTCAAATGCGCGAGCAGACCGGCATCACGCCGGAGATAACCGATTACATCACGCGCGCGTTTGCGGAATCTAAGCTCAGCATATGGGAGAAATACCTCACTGCCGAAGAGATGGCCTTTACCCGGGCGCACTACTTTGACCGCATGATGGAGTGGCCACCGCTGGTGGCGAAGCTGCATCATGCACAGCGGGAAAATCTCGATCCTGCTGCGGAGGAGGCGCAAAAGCTAGCGGAAAAATGGCTGACGTTATTCCAGTCGTACGCAGGGACGAACCCGGAGACCCAGCAAAAGTTTCGCGTTGCCATGCAGCAGGAACCGCATCTGATGAAAGGGACGTGGATGACGCCTGCCGTGCTTGCATGGCTCCAGCAGGCGATCGGGGTGATGATGCAGAGACGTTTCTCTGCATCGGGTAACTCACAGATCCGCTAACGCAGCTTCCCGGTTAGGGTAGAAGGATAAGCGGCCAGGGATTGGCTGCACGCCTGCGCGCGCCATGGTGCGCAGGGGCTGGAATTCGAGGTTACTCACCCGCAGCTCGCAGCCTTCCGGCAGACGTTTCACAAAGCGCTGGAAGGCATCCAGGCCGCCGGCATCAAGCACCGGTACGGCATCCCATTTTAGCACCACAACCCGTTTGCCCATGATGCGGGACTCCAGATCGCTGAACAGACCTTCCGCCGCGGCGAAGAACAGCGGGCCAATCACGCGCAGCACCAGCACATCGTCAGGCACCTCTACGTTAACCGGGGAAAGGCGCGTCATCTGCGCGATGCGGCGCATAAATAGCAGGGAAGCGAGTACGATCCCGACGCTGATGGCGATAACCATATCAAACAGCACGGTCAGCGACATGCAGATCAGCATCACGATGATGTCGTCTTTCGGCGCGCGACGCAGCAGGTTAACCACCTTATGCGCCTCACTCATATTCCAGGCCACCATCAGCAGCAGGGCGGCCATGGCGGAAAGCGGCAGCCAGGAGAGCAGCGGGGCGAGGATCAGCAGGGCGAGGATCACCAGCACGGAGTGGATAACCGCCGAAACGGGGGAGGTCGCCCCCGCGCGAACGTTTGCCGCAGAACGGGCGATGGCTGCCGTTGCGGTAATACCGCCAAAGAACGGTGCGATGAGGTTGCCTAACCCCTGACCGACCAGTTCGCTGTTGGCTTTGTGCTTGGTACCGGTCATACCGTCGAGCACGACGGCGCAGAGCAGAGATTCAATCGCACCCAGCATCGCCATGGAGAACGCGGCGGGCAGCAATGCGCGCAGAGAATCCCAGCTCAGTGTGAAAGTGGAGCCCGGCATGTCCCACGGCAACACCAGCTGAGGTAACAGTTGCGGAATGCCGCTACCCTGCGAGCCGTCCGCCAGAACATAGTGGAACTGCGAGCCGATAGTCGCGACATGGCCACCGAACATATTGACGATGGCCATCACCGCGCAGCCCAGCAGCAGCGCGGGCAGATGGCCCGGAAGGCGAATACCGAGGCGAGGCCAGACGATCAGCGTCCCGAGCGTCACAATCCCGATGGCGGCGTCGCCCAGGTTGGCGGTCGGCAGCGCCATAAACAGCGCCCCCACTTTTTGCAGGTAGTGCTCCGGTACGTGGGGCAACTGCAGGCCGAGGAAATCCTTGATCTGCATGGTTCCGATGGTGATCCCAATCCCCGAGGTGAACCCGAGCGTGACGGAAAGGGGGATGTACTCAATCAACCGACCAAAGCGGGCCAGGCCAAACAGAATTAAAAAAAGGCCGGACATCAGGGTGGCAACCAGCAGGCCTGCCAGACCAAACTGTTGCGAAACCGGGTAGAGGATCACCACGAAGGCGGCGGTCGGGCCGGAGACGCTGAAGCGCGAGCCGCCCGTCAGAGCAATAACAATACCGGCAACGGCCGAGGTGTACAGACCGTACTGCGGCGCAACGCCGCTGCCAATCGCCAGCGCCATCGCCAGCGGGATGGCAATAATGCCGACGGTGATCCCGGCAATCAGGTCACGGACAAAACGTGACGAGGTGTACTTTTCTTTCCAGCAGGCGTCGATGAGGGCGCGAAAGGGCAGAACATGTGAGGAGGCTACGTTTTTCACAATTATCTATCATCCGTATGCGCATCATCTGTCATGTGAATGGCAGGTGAAGGAGGCATTAATCATACAAATAAAACCCAGAGACAAAAAAACCCGCCGCAGCGGGTTTTTTGGCCGTGTTCGATTAGTGTTCGAACATTGCAGAGATGGATTCTTCGTTGCTGATACGACGAATCGCTTCGGCCAGCATCCCGGACAGGGTCAGGGTACGCACGTTTGGCAGTGCCTTGATCTCGTCGCTCAGTGGGATGGTATCGCATACCACAACTTCGTCAATGACGGAGTTGCGCAGGTTGTTCACCGCATTACCGGAGAAGATCGGGTGAGTCGCGTAAGCAAATACGCGCTTGGCACCACGCTCTTTCAGCGCTTCGGCGGCTTTACAGAGCGTGCCGCCGGTATCGATCATGTCGTCAACCAGCACGCAGTCGCGGCCAGCAACGTCACCGATGATGTGCATCACCTGAGAAACGTTAGCGCGCGGACGGCGTTTGTCGATGATCGCCATGTCGGTATCGTTCAGCAGTTTAGCGATAGCACGGGCACGTACCACGCCGCCGATGTCCGGAGAAACCACGATTGGGTTGTCCAGGTTCAGCTGCAGCATGTCTTCCAGCAGGATTGGGCTGCCGAATACGTTATCAACCGGGACGTCGAAGAAGCCCTGGATCTGCTCTGCGTGCAGGTCAACGGTCAGTACGCGGTCAACGCCGACGCTGGACAGGAAGTCAGCGACAACTTTAGCGGTAATTGGCACACGCGCGGAACGGACGCGACGGTCCTGACGAGCATAGCCGAAGTAAGGGATTACAGCAGTGATACGGCCTGCTGAAGCGCGACGCAGGGCGTCGACCATAACAACCAGTTCCATCAGGTTGTCGTTCGTTGGAGCACAGGTGGACTGGATGATGAAAATATCACCACCGCGTACATTTTCGTTAATTTGTACGCTGACTTCGCCGTCGCTAAAGCGACCTACAGCGGCGTCGCCGAGGGAAGTGTACAGGCGGTTGGCAATACGTTGTGCTAGTTCCGGGGTGGCGTTACCAGCAAAAAGCTTCATATCAGGCACGAGAAGAACCTCAGGCATGCGTCCAGTGGTGGATAGCGTTCGCCGTAAACTGTGCGGGCCAGGCAAAGGCTATCCAGGCGGTGTATTAAAGAGCGCGATGCAACGTCTGGAACAGGGTGACGTTGTCACCGAAACTCAGTCTGCGCCAGAATTGCCTGCTGTAGCGGGGAAGTGTTCATCCCGCGCGCTACGAAACCATGCAGCCAATCCGGCGCTTGCTCAAGCACCTGACGAGCGGCGGATTCGGTGTCAAATTCAGCAAAGACACAGGCCCCTGTACCAGTCAAGCGCGACGGCGCGTATTCTAACAGCCAGGAAAGCACCGCATCAACCTCGCGAAAACGTTTTCTTGCGATATCCTCGCAATCGTTGCTGAATTCACAATTTAATAACGTTTCTATTGACCGTACCGGGGTATTTCTTTTCAGGTCAGGATCTTTAAAGATGACGGGGGTCGGAATGCTCACGCCGGGGTGGGCAACGAGATACCATTTTTCCGGCGGGTTGACCGGGGAGAGGATCTCGCCCACGCCCTCGGCAAAGGCCGCGTGACCGCGAACAAACACCGGGACATCTGCGCCCAGCGTTAGGCCCAAAGCAGCCAGTTCATCCGTCGACAGCCCGCAGCCCCAGAGGTGGTTCAGCGCAACCAGCACGGTGGCGGCGTTGGATGAGCCCCCGCCGAGACCGCCACCCATTGGCAGACGCTTATCGATGCGGATATCCGCACCGCTTCCCGCCGGCAGACGCCCCGATTCCGCGGCGGCGTTCATCAGCAGACGCGCGGCGCGCACGATCAGGTTTTCTTCATGCGCCACGCCTTCGACCGGCGTTAGCAGGCAAATCTGCCCGTCCTGGCGCAGTTCAATGGAGATCGTGTCGCCATAGTCAATAAACTGAAACAGCGTCTGCAGGGTGTGATACCCGTCAGCACGCTGGCCGGTGATGTATAAAAACAGGTTCAGCTTCGCCGGAGAAGGCCAGTGGGTCATCATTTAACGATCCAGTTGTCCATTTTCAGCTTGATGCGCTGGCTGCCCTGGGTCAGCTCCATGTTCGATGGCAGCGACGGTTTACTCTTGCTGTCATAGGCGCTGTACACCACTTTCCAGGTTTTGCCGTTCTGGGTGTAATTGACCTGGCTCAGACGGTACTGGTCGTCCAGCGTATAGTCGGTTGCTTCTCCCGGCAGGCCGAGGATCCACTGGCGCAGGCTGTTCAGCGGAATAGGCATCCCGGTCAGCTTGCCAATCATCTCTTCGGCATCGGTCGCGGTGTAGTGCTGGCCTTTGTTATCGGTGATCTGCGCTTCGCCCGGTTTGGCGATAAGCTCCAGCTCGGTGCTGCCCAGTGGGTTCAGCAGCAGCAGGCGATAGTTGTCCTGCCCCGTTTGCTGCCAGAAGAAGCGGGCATAAACCTTTTGTTCATCAGAGAGATAGGCGAAGGCGCCCCGCGTCTGGTACTGCTTCAAATTAAGGACGTCCTGCTGGTGCTGACGCCACTGCGGTGAATCAGGGCTTTTGCCCGGGCCTTTTGGTTGGGTGACAGTACAGGCGGTCAGAACCAGTGCCGCCAGCGGCAGCAGGCGAATCAGTCGGGTCATAATGAGGACAAATCCTTGAGATACGTTGCAGTTATAACTGTTAATGCTAGCGCCCCGCAGTGCTACCGTCTACGTTCAAATTATCTCAAAGCGTTGAGTAACCTATTACTCCGAAAGGAGGCGGTCTCTTTTATTGATCTCGCGCATCCTGTATGATGCGTCCTGCTAACCTTATTAACGCTGGTACTACTCCCGCTCAACATGACCCTATTAGCACTCGGCATCAACCACAAAACGGCCCCGGTTTCGCTGCGAGAACGCGTTACGTTTTCGCCGGATACGCTTGACCTGGCGCTGGACAGCCTGCTTGCACAGCCGATGGTGCAGGGTGGCGTGGTGCTCTCGACGTGCAACCGTACCGAGCTGTATTTAAGCGTGGAAGAGCAGGATAACCTGCACGACGCGCTGATCCGCTGGCTATGCGACTACCACAATCTTAACGAAGACGAACTGCGTAACAGCCTGTACTGGCATCAGGATAATGATGCGGTCAGCCATCTGATGCGCGTCGCCAGCGGGCTGGATTCGCTGGTGCTCGGTGAGCCGCAGATTCTGGGGCAGGTGAAAAAAGCGTTTGCGGATTCGCAAAAAGGGCATCTGAAGGCCAGCGAGCTGGAGCGCATGTTCCAGAAGTCCTTCTCCGTGGCGAAGCGTGTGCGAACCGAAACCGACATTGGTGCCAGTGCGGTTTCTGTTGCTTTCGCGGCCTGTACCCTTGCACGCCAAATCTTCGAATCCCTTTCCACCGTCACCGTGATGCTGGTAGGCGCGGGCGAAACCATCGAGCTTGTGGCGCGCCATCTGCGCGAGCATAAGGTGAAAAAGATGATTATCGCGAACCGAACCCGCGAACGTGCGCAGGTGCTGGCGGATGAAGTGGGTGCAGAGGTGGTTGCGCTGAGCGACATCGATGAACGCCTGAAGGAGGCGGACATTATTATCAGCTCTACCGCCAGCCCGCTGCCAATCATCGGTAAAGGGATGGTAGAGCGCGCGCTGAAGTCGCGTCGTAATCAGCCTATGCTGCTGGTGGATATCGCCGTTCCGCGCGATGTTGAGCCAGAAGTCGGCAAGCTGGCGAACGCCTACCTCTACAGCGTGGATGACCTGCAAAGCATCATTTCGCACAACCTCGCCCAGCGTAAAGCGGCGGCGGTGCAGGCGGAAACTATCGTTGAGCAGGAAACCAGCGAGTTTATGGCCTGGCTGCGCGCGCAAAGCGTCAGCGAGACCATCCGCGAGTACCGCGGGCAGGCGGAGCAGGTGCGTGATGACCTGACTGCCAAAGCGTTAGCGGCCCTGGAACAGGGCGGCGACGCGCAGGCGATTATGCAGGATCTGGCGTGGAAGCTGACCAACCGCCTGATCCATGCCCCAACCAAATCTCTTCAACAGGCTGCCCGTGACGGGGATGATGAACGCCTGACTATTCTGCGCAACAGCCTCGGGCTGGAATAGCGCCCTATACCCATTTTCTAAGACAAGGTGCACTTACGCCTATGAAGCCTTCTATCGTCGCTAAACTGGAAGCTCTGCACGAGCGCCATGAAGAAGTACAGGCGCTGCTCGGCGATGCCGGGACCATCGCGGACCAGGAACGTTTTCGCGCGCTTTCGCGTGAATATGCGCAGTTGAGTGATGTGTCTAAATGCTTTACCGACTGGCGACAGGTTCAGGAAGATATTGAAACCGCGCAGATGATGCTCGACGATCCTGAGATGCGCGAGATGGCGCAGGAAGAGCTGCAGGATGCAAAAGCGCGTTCTGAAGAGATGGAGCAGCAGCTTCAGGTGCTGCTGCTGCCGAAAGATCCGGACGACGAGCGTAACGCGTTTGTGGAAGTGCGCGCCGGTACCGGCGGTGACGAAGCGGCGCTGTTTGCCGGGGATCTGTTCCGCATGTACAGCCGCTACGCCGAATCGCGCCGCTGGCGCGTCGAGATCATGAGCGCCAACGAAGGCGAACACGGTGGCTACAAAGAGGTTATCGCTAAGATCAGCGGCGACGGCGTGTACGGCCGTCTGAAGTTTGAATCCGGCGGTCACCGCGTGCAGCGCGTGCCGGCCACGGAATCTCAGGGTCGCATTCACACCTCCGCCTGTACGGTGGCGGTGATGCCGGAGCTGCCGGAAGCGGAACTGCCGGACATCAACCCGGCGGATCTGCGCATCGACACCTTCCGTTCCTCCGGCGCGGGTGGACAACACGTTAACACCACCGATTCCGCCATCCGTATTACCCACCTGCCGACCGGCATTGTGGTGGAGTGCCAGGACGAACGTTCGCAGCACAAAAACAAAGCCAAAGCGTTGTCCGTGCTGGGTGCGCGCATCCACGCGGCTGAAATGGCGAAGCGTCAGCAGGCGGAAGCCTCTACGCGTCGTAACCTGCTGGGCAGCGGCGATCGCAGCGACCGTAACCGCACCTACAACTTCCCGCAGGGCCGCGTGACCGACCACCGCATCAACCTGACCCTGTACCGTCTGGACGAGGTGATGGAAGGGAAGCTGGATATGCTGATTGAGCCTATCGTGCAGGAATACCAGGCCGACCAGCTGGCGGCGCTGTCCGAGCAGGAATAATGGATTTTCAGCGCTGGTTACGCGAGGCGGCCGGTGAGCTTTCAGAAAGCGAAAGCCCGAAGCGTGATGCCGAAATTTTGCTTGAGCATGTGACGGGTAAAGCCCGCACGTACCTGCTGGCATTCGGTGAGACGCTGCTGACCGCTGAGCAGGAAGTACGGCTCGCCGCGCTGCTTGCCCGCCGTAAAACGGGCGAGCCGGTGGCGCACCTGGTCGGTGAGCGCGAGTTCTGGTCGCTACCGCTATACGTCTCGGCGGCAACGCTGATCCCGCGTCCGGACACTGAATGTCTGGTGGAGCAGGCGCTGGCGCGTTTATCAACAGCTCCCTGCAGCATTCTCGATCTCGGGACGGGAACAGGTGCTATCGCGCTGGCGCTCGCCAGCGAGCGCCCCGATTGCGATGTGACGGCGGTGGATGTGATGCCCGACGCGGTGGCGCTGGCGCAGCGTAACGTGGAACGTCTCGGTCTCCGCAACGTGACGGTGCTGCAAAGCAGCTGGTTTGCCGCGCTGGAGAATCGCTCATTTGCGATGATTGTCAGCAATCCTCCTTACATCGACGAACATGACCCACACCTTGCGCAGGGAGATGTTCGCTTCGAACCGCTGACGGCGCTCGTTGCCGCCAACGCGGGATTAGCCGATCTTGATCACATTGTGACAATGTCACGGAAACATTTACTTCCTGGCGGCTGGCTGCTCGTGGAGCATGGCTGGACGCAGGGAGAAGCCGTGCGGTCACTGTTTACGCAAGCAGGCTACGTCGCAGTCGAAACCTGTCGCGACTACGGCGGCAACGAACGCCTGACGCTGGGGCAGTGGGCTTGAGTGCCGGGTATCTGCCATTTACTGATAAAGGCGTAAGGCTGACTGAAAGGCAGTTTGGCGTTATCATCTACATCGTTTTGAGTTTTATCGCGCCTGAGCGTCCTTGTTCGCTCAGTCGTTACTGGGGTAAGTCATGAAGTCCTTAGCCGATTTCGAATTTAATAAAGTGCCGCTTTGCGATGGCATGATCCTGATTTCGGAGATGATACGCGACGATTTTACGTCGCAGTACGTCTACGATGAGTTGGAGAATCTGGTCAGCCTGGCGCGTGAAGAGATCAATCAGGCGCGCCCGCAGGACTGGCAATTAGAGAAGCTTCTGGAACTTTTCTACGGCGAATGGGGTTTCTGCGACACGCGTGGCGTGTATCGCCTGTCTGACGCATTATGGCTGGACCAGGTCTTAAAAAATCGTCAGGGCAGCGCTGTTGCGCTGGGCTCTATTTTGCTGTGGGTTGCGCACCGGCTGGATATTCCGCTGGTGCCGGTCATTTTTCCGACGCAGATGATCCTGCGTGCGGAGTGGCTGGACGGTGAGATGTGGCTCATTAATCCGTTTAATGGCGACACGCTGGATGAGCATACGCTGGACGTCTGGCTGAAGGGCAACATCAGCCCGGTGGCCGAGCTCTTTAACGAAGATCTCGACGAAGCCGACAACGCCGAAGTCATCCGCAAGCTGCTGGATACGCTGAAGTCAGCGCTGATGGAAGAGCGTCAGATGGAGCTGGCCTTGCGTGCCAGCGAAGTGCTACTGCAGTTTAATCCGGAAGATCCGTACGAAATACGCGACCGCGGGCTTATCTATGCCCAGCTCGACTGCGAGCACGTGGCGCTGAACGATCTGAGCTATTTCGTCGAGCAGTGCCCGGAAGATCCGATTAGCGAAATGATTCGCGCGCAGATCAACGCGATCTCGCACAAACAAATTACACTGCATTAATCTTAATTCCGATTCACACCTGAATAAGGCGATCCTATGAAACAAAAAGTGGTTAGCATTGGTGATATCAACGTGGCAAACGACCTGCCGTTCGTGCTGTTTGGCGGTATGAACGTGCTGGAATCCCGCGATCTCGCCATGCGTATCTGCGAGCACTACGTGACCGTGACCCAGAAGCTGGGCATTCCGTACGTGTTTAAAGCCTCTTTTGACAAAGCCAACCGCTCCTCCATCAACTCTTACCGCGGCCCGGGCCTGGAAGAGGGGATGAAAATTTTCCAGGAGCTGAAGCAGACGTTTGGCGTGAAAGTGATCACCGACGTGCATGAGTCCTGGCAGGCGCAGCCTGTGGCAGACGTGGTAGACGTTATTCAGCTTCCGGCGTTCCTGGCGCGCCAGACCGACCTGGTTGCCGCAATGGCGAAAACCGGTGCCGTGATCAACGTGAAAAAACCGCAGTTTGTGAGCCCTGGCCAGATGGGCAATATCGTTGATAAGTTTATCGAAGGCGGTAACGACAAAATTATTCTGTGCGATCGTGGCGCTAACTTCGGTTACGACAACCTGGTTGTGGACATGCTGGGCTTCAGCGTGATGAAAAACGTATCTAACCAGTCCCCGGTGATCTTCGACGTGACCCACGCGCTGCAGTGCCGCGACCCTTTTGGCGCCGCGTCCGGCGGTCGTCGTGCCCAGGTGACCGAGCTGGCGCGTGCCGGTATGGCGACCGGCCTGGCGGGTCTGTTCATTGAAGCGCACCCGGATCCGGCTAACGCGAAATGCGATGGTCCTTCCGCGCTGCCGTTGGATAAGCTGGAGCCGTTCCTGAAGCAGATCAAGGCGATTGACGATCTGGTGAAGAGCTTCGACGAGCTGGATACCAGCAACTAATAAAAAAACCCGCTTCGGCGGGTTTTTTTATGGGGCATATTGCCGGGTGGCGCTGCGCTTACCCGGCCTACAAAACCCGTAGGCCCTGCAAGCGAAGCGCCGCTGGGCAAAAAGGCTACGCAAAAATCGTCATCAAATACGCTACAAACAGCGCCATATGCGCTGCGCCGTTCAGCACATTGGTGCGGCCAGTGGAGAATGAAATCTGGCACAGCAGCAGCGAGGCCACCATCACAATCATCTCCGGCGCGCCCAGCGCAAACTGCAGATCGTTACCCGTCATAAAGGCAATCAGTGTCACCACCGGTACGGTGAGGGAAATGGTCGCCAGCACGGAGCCGAAGAACAGGTTCATTGCGCGCTGCACCTGATTGTTCAGCACCGCCTTGAGCGCGCCCAGACCCTCAGGGGACAGGATCAGCAGCGCCACCAGGAAACCGGTAAAGGCCACCGGGGCGTTCAGCTCGGTTAACAGCGTCTCCAGCGGGTTGGCGTTCATCTTGGTGACCGCGATAACCGCGATCAGATGCACGATCAGCCAAACCGTATGCCACGCGCTGCTGTGGGCCGACGGCTTACCGTGGTGCGGGTCATCATCGTCGCCGTCATCTTCATGCTCGTACACAAACAGGCTCTGGTGCGTTTTGGTTTGAATCAACAGAAACACGCCGTACATGGCGGCGGAAATCAGCGCGACCAGCAGTGCCTGACCGGTAGAAAAATTCGCGCCCGGCAGCGCCATCGGGAAGACCAGCACGATAATGGCCAGCGGGAAGAGGGCAATCAGATACTGTTTAATACCGAACAGGTTCATATACTGGGTCGCAAATTTGCGTCCGCCCAGCAGAAGAGAGAAGCCCACCAGGCCGCCCGTCACAATCATAATGATGGAGTAGAGCGTGTCGCGCATCAGCGTTGGGGCGGCATCGCCGGTCGCCATGAGCGCGGAAATCAGGCTGACTTCGAGAATAACGACAGAAAGGCTGAGAATTAACGAGCCGTACGGCTCGCCCAGACGGTGGGCCAATACGTCCGCATGGCGAACGACGCTAAATGCGCTGGTTAAGATGCCGACCAGAGCAAGAATATTGATACCAACCACCACTGGCAGTGACTGACTGCTTCCCCAGAAGAGCAGCACAGCCAGTGCCAGAACCGGGAAAATGAGTGACGTCTCCTTGTGGCGGGTCTTTACCGCCTCGTGTGTTGCTGTCATGTGCTTCTCCATCAATGCAGGTGCTTGTAATTATAGATAGATTTTGAGGGCATTAAACTAACAGAAATCTGTTAAATACCCTTTATTTTTTACTTAATTTTACCCTTTGTCATGGTTTTCATGTTTGATGCCTGTAATAAGATATTTAATTTAAATAGTAATTAAATAACAATAGATTATGAATTTAGTTTAATCAGTATCTATTGCCGGGTGGCACCATGGCGTATCGTCGTCCACACTTACTCTTTAGCCAAAAGAGAGGTTAGTGATGCCATATAAAACGAAACGCGAATTACCCGATAACGTGAAAAACGTCCTGCCCGAACACGCCCAGGATATCTATAAAGAAGCATTTAACAGCGCATGGGATCAGTACAAAGATAAGGACGATCGGCGGGATGATGCCAGCCGGGAAGAGACGGCACACAAAGTCGCCTGGGCCGCAGTAAAACATGACTATGAGAAAGGAGACGATGATAAATGGCATAAAAAGAAATAGCCGTGAAATTATTCGCTGCCTTCATTTTGACTTTTCAGGCGGTTGAACTTCCGTTGTATTGCAACTGGTCCGCTAATTGCTTATCGTTATTTGACTGCTGGCAAAATGACCAGCACAGAATGTCGGGAAGGCGAATTACAGATGTCGCAAGGAAGCATGCAGTGGCGGAGGTGTAAAGTGTTAACGCGTGATTTCTTAATGAAGGCAGATTGTAAGACGGCATTTGGTGCTATTGAGGAATCGCTTCTCTGGTCAGCTGAACAACGTGCGGCGTCGCTCGCTGCAACGCTTGCCTGCCGCCCGGATGATGGCCCGGTATGGATTTTTGGCTACGGTTCACTGATGTGGAACCCGGCTCTCGAATTTGTTGAATCGGCAACGGGTACGTTGCCCGGCTGGCACCGCGCATTTTGCCTGCGCCTGACGGCCGGACGCGGCAGCGCCTGTCAGCCAGGGCGCATGCTTGCACTGAAAGAGGGCGGGCGCACCACGGGCGTGGCGTATCGCCTGCCGAATGCCACGCTCGAAGAGGAGCTGACGCTGCTCTGGAAGCGCGAGATGATCACCGGCTGCTATATGCCGAGCTGGTGCAAGCTGGAGCTTGACGACGGACGCACCGTAAACGCGCTGGTGTTTATTATGGATCCGCGCCATCCGCTGTATGAAGCGGACACCCGCACGCAGGTGATTGCCCCGTTAATTGCCGCCGCCAGCGGGCCGCTCGGCACCAACGCGCAGTATCTCTTCTCCCTCGATCAGGAGCTGACCCGCCTCGGCATGCAGGACGATTGTCTGAATGAGCTGGTGGTAAAGGTGAAGGCGTTGCTGGAAGGGAACCCACTCAACAGCACGCTGCGACCGGGTTTTGCCTGAGAATACGCCCGGCTCGCCGGGCGTTTAAATTACGCTGCCACGTAACTGACCGAATGTTCCAGCGACTGGCTGTGGCTGTCGATCAGAACATCCCACGTGCCGGTATACGGCACGGTTAGCCAGGCCTTATCATCCTGAACGGTCAGAATATCCGCCTGGGACTGCTTCTGTGCTTTCGCACTCATCAGATGAATACGACAGCGCTCTGAGCAACGCACCACCACCGTATCCCCGCCAAACAGTTTCAAACTTGTTTTCACCAGTGCCATTTATTTACCCCGTCGATTTTGCCCATCCCGAGCGTGATATTGTTCACAAAATACTCATTGCATAACACCAAAGAGGGAGGCGAGGGATGCTGATTTTGATCAAAAAATGGCATAACGTTTAAACAAAAATGACAAAATGCCTGAAAGCATTCAGCTGGCGCGGGTTTTACCCGGTAAACCCGCGCGGAAATAAAATTAAATGCGGAAATGGCCGGCGGTTTCAGCAAGGTCGCCCGCCTGGCTTTGCAATGCGCTGGCGGCCGCGGCGGACTGCACCACCAGCTCGGCGTTCTGCTGCACCATCCGGTCGAGATGGGTTACCGCGTGGTTGATCTCGTGAATGCCTTTCATCTGTTCGCTGGTCGCAATAGATATTTCGCGCATGATGCCGGAGACGCTGCCGATGCTGGATCGGATCTCATCCATGCTTTCCCCGGCCAGATGCACGTAGCGCGAGCCGGTGGCCACGCTGTCGGTGGTAGAGTCGATAAGCGATTTGATCTCTTTCGCCGCCTGGGCGCTGCGGCTGGCGAGGTTCCGCACTTCGCCGGCCACCACAGCGAACCCGCGGCCCTGCTCACCGGCACGTGCCGCCTCGACGGAGGCGTTCAGCGCCAGAATGTTGGTCTGGAAGGCGATGCCGTCGATCACACTGGTGATATCGCCAATTTTTGCAGAAGCCACTTCGATGGACTGCATGGTGCTGATGGCCTGCGAGACCACTTCACCGCCGCGCGCTGCGGCCGCAGAGGCCCGGCTTGCCTGGTCGTTGGCTTCTGCTGCCGATTCATTCGACTGGGTGACGGAGGCGGTTATCTCTTCCACGGCGCTGGCGGTTTCGCGAAGGCTGGACGCGGCCTGCTCGGTACGTCCGGAAAGATCCTGGTTGCCTGCCGCAATCTCCTGCGCGGCGTTTTTCACCGAGGCGCTGGCGTCGCGAAGCTGGACCATCACCACCGAGAGCTTATCGCTGAAGGCGTTAAACGCCTGTGCAATTTGCGCCACTTCGTCATCGCCGCTGTCCGGCAGGCGCTGGGAAAGATCGTTGGTGCCGTTGGCAATGCTGTGCATCGCGTCGCGAATGTCGGACAGGCGCTTAAGCAGGCGTGCAATCAGGACGTGAACAATAGCGCCGCTCAGGAGTGCCAGGATCACCAGCGAAATCGCCGACGCTTTCAGCAGGGAACGCATGCCGGAGGTGGCGTCGCTGCTATCGAGGGCGACCACCAGCAGCCAGTTCGTGCCCGGCACGGCTGAGGCGATAAAGGTTTTTTCCTCGTCATTCAGCGTTCCGTCGACCGGGTTACCACTTTTCAGCGCTGCAAGGTCGATGCCTTTGATCGTCTCGGCAAACGGCTTCAACGTCAGGGCCGGCTCGTTGGCGGCAATCACCGTGCCGTCGGTGTTCAGGAGTAACCCGCTGCTGGCAGGCGTGGGGTGGATACCGCGCACGTTCGCCACCACGCTATCCATGGCGACATCGCCCGCCACCACCGCTTTCAGAGTGCCATTCTCCTTCACCGGCACGGCAAATGTCACCACCAGCTTCCCGGTCCCGGCATCAACGTAGGGCGCCGTCACAACCGGGCCGTCCGTGCTCACCACCTGCTGGTACCAGGGGCGTATGGTCGGGTCATAATCCGCCGGGACGCCCGCCGGGTCGGAGAATTTCGCCGTCTTGCTGGCGTAGCCCACGTAGACGTTGGTGAAGCCGCCAGCCTGGGCAAGCTGCTTAAATACCGGAACGGGATCGTCAGCCAGTGCGATGCTCTGCGCGGAGGCAATCACCGTCATTTTGCTTTTGACCCAGTCGGCAATCGCCATGTTGTGGCTGGCGCTGGTGCTGGTCAGAATATCGCGCTGGGACTGCTGGTTATCCTGGCGCGTCACCTGGAAGTTAATAACGGTATTGAGAAGAAGGGCGACGACAAGGCAGCCTGTCGTCGCGGCGATAATGCGTGCGCGAATGGATCTGAACATAAGTGAAATACCTGCTGTGTTGTTTCCATGCCTATCGGCAACCCCGCAGGTAAACTTGATGCTGAAACCGCGTCCATAAGAAAATAATATTTTTACGGGTTTATTATTAAAAAGTTAATACTTTATCCGCGGTCAGCGTCCATTCGGCCAGTTCCACCAGCGTACCGATTTCCACGCCATCGATCAGCGGCAGCCCGGTAATACCTCGCCCGTCGGTGCAGGTCTTGCACAGTTTCACCGGTACATTTTGCGCGGTCAGGATCTCCAGCATCTGCTGAATGTTATAGCCCTCTGCCGGTTTCTGCCCCTTCAGCCCGGCAGTGACGGCGTCCGACATTAAAAAAAGCCGTAACGCCAGGTCGCTCTCTTTTTCGCGTAGCGCGATCGCCAGGCGCAGGCTGTTGAAAAGGGATTCGCTGCCGTAGGCCGCACCGTTGGCGACGATCACAATCTTCTGCATGTTGACTCCTGTTCTTTAAAAGGCACGAATATTGCTTAATTACCCGGAGTTTCGCTGTCCGGGAGAGTAAGCATGACATTAATGGCCGGCATTTCGCCAGGTGCAACCGAATGGCTCCAGCGCGCAAGGCGTATGCGCCGGGAGCAGCTCAGCAGGCTGGCGCAGCTGAACGTGCTGGTGCACGGCATTAGCCAGCTGGTGCATATGCTCCAGTGCGAGCGCGGGGCGTCCAACGTCTGGCTCTGCTCACAGGGTAAGCTCTACGCGCCTGAATGCAAAGCCAGCCGGGCGCTGGTGGACGAAAACCTTGCTGCACTGAATGACATTCTTGGAAAGCACTCCGCCTTCCCGGGAAGCGCCGTTTGCGAACGTATCGGCAATGCGCTGCTCACGCTGGAGACGCTTCCCGCGCTGCGCGACGGTGTAAGTCGGCAAACGCTGACGGCTCCGCAGGCAATGGAGCACTACTCCCGTATGCTGCGCCACCTGCTCAGTATCGTGCCTCAGCTTAATGACAGCATTGACGACCCGCAAATCGCGGGCCGTTTCGTCGCGCTTTATAGCCTGATGCAGGGGAAAGAGCTGGCAGGACAGGAGCGGGCCCTGGGGGCGATTGGCTTTACGCAGGGCTTTTTCGACGATGTGACGCGCCAGCGGCTGGTTGACCGCATTGACGGGCAGCAGGCCTGCTTTGAGATCTTTCTCTCCCACAGCCAGGCTGACGTGCAGACTATATTCTCACTCAACTGCCAGCCCGATCGTGAGACGGAGCAACTCCGGCGCGTGGCCTGTACCCGCCAGCCTGCCGCAGACAATGGCCATACCGCGCTCGCCTGGTTTGCGCTGCAAACGGCGCGGCTGGAGCATCTGCGCGCGCTGGAAGAGACGATCATCGCCGATCTGATGGTCGCGGTGGATGAGCGTATTCAGCGCGACGAGGCGTACCCGCTTCCTGGGGATGAAGAGGACGATCCGCTTGCTCACTACCCGGATAAACCGCTGCTGACCCTGGTTCGCCAGCAGGCGCGTGAAATAGAGCAGCTGTCCCGCCAGCTCGCGTCGCTGCGCGATACGCTTGAGGAGCGCAAAACCATTGATAAAGCCAAAAGCGTGCTGATGACCCATCAGCATATGAGTGAAGAGCAGGCCTGGACGACGCTGCGCAAAATGGCGATGGACAAGAACCAGCGCATGGTGGATATCGCCCGCGCGCTGCTTACGGTGAAGAGCGTGTGGCAGGTAACACCTAAGGAGTAGCTGCACAATCAGCGGGCATTTTATGCCTGATTGAGGTGCGTGGTCGCGCGCAAAACCCGGCTTCAGGCCCTGAAACAGAGTCTTCAGACCTGGCATTAGCTTTGCATTATTCAATTAACCATTTTTGACGGTGCGCCAACGGCGGTGCATCAGTCTTCGGGATAAAGGCGTCCAGCGGTGCTTCGGCACGGCGGGCGCTTTTTTTTGGCTTTTTTTCGGGAGCGGTTATGGCGGATTTGTCGAGACGGCGATTTTTGCAGGCCAGCATGCTGGCGAGTGGCGCAGTGCTGTTACCGGGTGTAATGCAGGCCGCCTGGGCGGCAGGCTCGGATAAACCGGAACAGGAGACGGTGCGCGTCGGGTTTATCCCGCTGACCGACTGCGCGCCGGTGGTTATCGCAGCCCTGAAAGGCTTTGATAAAAAATACGGTATCACCCTTGTTCCCACCAAAGAGGCGAGCTGGGCGGCGGTGCGCGACAAGCTGGTGGCGGGGGAACTTGATGCCGCACACATTCTTTACGGCCTGCTGTACGGCCTGGAACTGGGCATCGCCGGCAAGCCACAGCAGATGGCGAACCTGATGACGCTCAACCAGAACGGTCAGGCCATTACGCTCTCCAGCGATCTGGCAGAGAAGGGCGTTCGCGATCTCGATGGGCTGAAAACGCTGATCGGGCAGCAAGCGCCGGGAACCTATACCTTCGCGCACACCTTCCCGACCGGGACGCACGCCATGTGGCTCTACTACTGGCTGGCCAGCGTGGGCATTAACCCCTTTGACGACGTGCGCACGGTGGTCGTGCCGCCGCCGCAGATGGTGATGAACATGCGCATTGGCAACATGGTGGGCTTCTGCGTCGGCGAGCCGTGGAACGCGCGGGCGATTAACGACCGCATCGGTTTTACCGCCGCCACGTCGCAGTCCATCTGGGCCGATCATCCGGAAAAAATCCTCGGTACGCGCCGTGACTGGGTGGAGAAAAATCCGCATACCGCGCGGGCGCTGGTGAGCGCGGTGCTGGAGGCCGCGCGCTGGATCGAGGCATCCCCGGAAAACAAACGCGAAACCGCGCAGATCCTCTCCCGCCGGGCGTGGCTCAACTGCAAAGAACAGTATCTCACCGGGCGCATGCTCGGCGAATACGACAACGGCCTGGGCCGGCGCTGGCAGGACGCACACCCGATCCGCTTTTTCAACGAGGGGGCCGTCAGCTACCCGTACCATTCCGACGGTATGTGGTTCTTAACCCAGTTCCGCCGCTGGGGCTTGCTCAAAGCCGCGCCGGACTATGCGGGCATCGCGCAGCGCATTAACCAGACCGCGGTCTGGCAGGATGCCGCCACCGCCGTCGGGGGCGTGTCCACGCCGTCATCACCGTTCCGCAGCAGCACGCTGATGGACGGCACCGTCTGGAACGGCACCGATCCGGAAGGGTACGCCAGCCGTTTCGCCATTCACCGTAAAGGGGCCTGATTATGCCGCATCTGCAAAATACGAAACCACAACAGACGTCAGAGAGCGGGGAAGTGATTGTCCTGCCTCCGGTACAGGTTCGCCGCCGCACGCCCGCATTTGCGCGCCGGATGAACGATTTTTTACAGCGCGTGATTCCGGCTCTGCTCGGTCTCGGGCTGCTGGTGGTGCTCTGGCAGTTGGCAGCGATAAACAGCAAAGGTTTCCCGACGCCGCTCAGCACGCTTGATTCCGCTATTACCCTTTTCGCCGATCCGTTTTATCGCGACGGGCCTAACGATATGGGCATTGGCTGGAACGTGCTTGCTTCACTGCAGCGCGTTGCCATCGGCTTTGGCCTGGCGGCGCTGGCGGGCATACCGCTGGGTTTTTTGATTGGTCGCTTCACCTTTTTCGCGCGCATGTTTAACCCGCTGATTGCGCTTCTGCGCCCGGTCAGCCCGCTGGCCTGGCTGCCCATCGGCCTGCTGCTGTTCCAGAAGGCGGAGCCCGCGTCGAGCTGGACCATTTTTATCTGCTCCATCTGGCCGATGGTCATCAACACCGCCGAAGGCGTGCGCCGCATTCCGCAGGATTACCTCAACGTCGCCCGCGTATTGCAGCTTTCCGAGTGGACCATCATGCGCCGCATTCTTTTTCCGGCGGTGCTGCCCGCTGTACTGACCGGGGTGCGCCTCTCCATCGGCATCGCCTGGCTGGTGATTGTCGCCGCCGAGATGCTCACCGGAGGCCTCGGCATCGGCTTCTGGATCTGGAACGAGTGGAACAACCTCAACGTCGAAAACATTCTCATCGCCATCGTCATCATTGGCGTGGTCGGGCTGCTGCTGGAGCAGGGGCTGATGCTGATCGCCCGTCGCTTTAGCTGGCAGGAAAAATAAGGAGCGAACATGAAACCATTAATTCAGGTCCAGGCCGTGAGCCAGCGTTTTTCCACCGCCAGCGGCGAGTTTCTGGCGCTGCAAAACGTCTCTTTTGATATCCACGAGGGCGAAACCGTCAGCCTGATCGGCCACTCCGGCTGCGGCAAATCAACGCTGCTGAATCTCATCGCCGGCATTACGCTGCCGACGGAAGGCGGGCTGATTTGCGACAACCGCGAAATCGCCGGGCCGGGGCCCGAGCGCGCGGTGGTGTTCCAGAACCATTCGCTGCTGCCGTGGCTGACCTGTTTCGACAACGTGGCGCTGGCGGTGGATCAGGTGTTCCGCCACACCATGAGCAAGGCCGAGCGCAAAGCGTGGATAGAGCACAACCTTGACCGCGTGCAGATGGGCCACGCGCTGCACAAGCGTCCGGGGGAGATCTCCGGCGGCATGAAGCAGCGCGTCGGCATTGCCCGCGCGCTGGCGATGAAGCCGAAAGTGCTGCTGATGGATGAGCCGTTCGGCGCGCTGGATGCGCTGACGCGCGCCCACCTGCAGGACTCGGTGATGCAGATCCAGCAGGCGCTGAACACCACCATCGTGCTCATTACCCACGACGTGGACGAGGCGGTGCTGCTTTCCGATCGCGTGCTGATGATGACCAACGGCCCGGCGGCAACCGTCGGGGAGATCCTACGCGTAGACCTGCCGCGTCCGCGCAACCGGGTTCAGCTGGCGGACGATAGCCGCTATCACCACATGCGTCAGCAGATCCTTCATTTCCTCTACGAAAAACAGCCGAAAGCGGCGTAGCGAGGGGGCTTTGATGCGACTGGTCATTATCGGGAATGGCATGGCGGCAACCCGGCTGATTGCTTCGCTCACCGGGCGTGCTTCCGGTCGGTTCGCTATGACCGTCATCGGTGATGAGCCGGTGCATGCCTATAACCGCATCCAGCTTTCGCCGGTGCTGGGCGGTGAAAAAACGGCTGCGGGCATCTGCCTTCAGGATGACCGCTGGTACCAGGAGCGGGGCGTAACGGTGCTTTGCGGCGAAAAGGCGCTCGCTGTGGACCTGGACGCGCGGGAAGTGCAAACCACCGCCCGCACGCTGGGCTGGGATGCGCTGGTATTTGCTACCGGGTCAACGCCCTTTGTGCCGCCGATCCCTGGCGGTGATGCGCCGCATGTCTTCACGTTCCGTACCCTGGAGGATACCCGGGCCATTCAGGCGATCGCCGGTCCGGCGGTGGTGCTGGGGGGCGGCGTGCTCGGCGTAGAGACGGCGGCAGCGTTAGCGCGTTCAGGTGACAACGTCACGCTCGTTCATCGCGGTCCGTGGCTGATGGAGCAGCAACTGGACCAGCAGGCGGGAATGCTGCTGGAAGAGGCGCTGGCGGCGCGGGGCGTTAGCTGTGAACTCGCCTCCGGTATCGCGGCAATTGACGGGAATAGCGTGACGCTGCTGAACGGACGCCGCGTCACCGCCGCGCGTGTGGTGCTGGCGACCGGTGTGCAGCCCAACGTCGCGCTGGCGCAGGCCAGCGGCATTTGCTGCGCGCGCGGCATCGTGGTGGATCACCAGATGCGGACTTCCAGGCCGAACGTCTACGCCATTGGCGAGTGCTGTGAGATTGACGGCCAGACGTTTGGCCTGGTCGCCCCCTGCCTGGCGCAGGCGGATATTCTCGCCGCGCGGCTGGCCGGGGACGTTACCGCGCCGTTTGCCCTGACCGACAACGGCATGCGCCTCAAGGTGACCGGCGTGGAGCTGTTCAGCCTCGGGCGTGCGGAAGCGCTGGAGAGCGATGTGGTCTGGAGTTCATGGGATCCGCTGACCCGCCACTATCGGCGTTTACTTATTCATCAGGGGGCGCTGGCTGGCGTGCTGCTGATGGGCGACTGCCGCAGCGCGGCAACATTTACCGATTTACTGGCAACGGCTGTGCCCGCCCACGCGGACTGGCTATTCGATCGTTTCACTACGCAACCGCAGGTTGCAGGACAGAACGCTATGACAAAACCTACTCTGGTGGTGGTTGGGCACGGTATGGTCGGCCATCATTTCCTCGAAGACTGCGTTAACCGCAATCTGCATCAGCAGTATCAGATCGTTGTCTTTGGCGAGGAGCGCTATGCGGCCTACGATCGCGTGCATCTCTCGGAATATTTTGGCGGACGCAGCGCGGCGTCGCTCTCGCTGGTGGCAGGGGATTTCTTTGCCAACAACGGCATTGAGCTGCGCCTGTCGCAGCAGATCGTCGCTGTCGACCGCGACGCGCGCGTGGTATGTACCGCCAGCGGGCATGAAACGCACTGGGATAAACTGGTGCTGGCGACCGGCTCATACCCGTTCGTCCCGCCCGTGCCGGGCAACGATCTGCCGGGCTGCTTTGTCTACCGCACCCTTGACGACCTGGACAACATTGCGGCCCACGCCGCGGGCTCGCGCCGCGGGGTGGTGATTGGCGGCGGCCTGCTCGGGCTGGAGGCGGCGAATGCCCTCCGGCAGCTCGGGCTGGAAACCCATGTGGTGGAGTTTGCGCCCAACCTGATGGCGGTGCAGCTCGACAACGACGGCGCGGCGATGCTGCGCAGGAAAATCGAGGCGCTGGGCGTCGGCGTTCATACCAGTAAAGTGACGACGGAGATTGCCACCGCGGACGACGGACTGGTGCTGCGCTTCGCCGATGGTGAACAGCTGGAAACAGACATGGTGGTCTTTTCTGCCGGCATTCGTCCGCAGGACGCGCTGGCACGCAGCGGCGGGCTGGCTGTCGGCGAGCGCGGCGGGATCTGCATTGATGACGGCTGCCGGACCTCCGATCCGGACGTGCTGGCCATCGGCGAGTGCGCGCTGTGGGAAGGGAAAATCTTCGGCCTGGTGGCGCCGGGCTACCAGATGGCGCGCGTGGCCGCCGCCGCGCTCGCGGGCGAAGATAAAACCTTCACCGGGGCAGATATGAGCACTAAGCTCAAGCTGCTCGGCGTGGACGTGGCGTCCTTTGGCGATGCCCACGGGCGCACGCCGGGAGCGCTAAGCTACCAGTGGACGCACGGCCCGCAGCAAATCTACAAGAAAATTGTGGTCAGCCACGACGGCAAAACGCTGCTGGGCGGCGTGCTGGTGGGTGATGCCAGCGAATACGCCACGCTGGTGCAGATGATGCTTAACGGCATCAGCCTGCCGAAAGAGCCGGAAACACTGATTTTACCCGCATTGTCAGGCAGCGCGCCGAAAGCGCTGGGCGTGGCGGCGCTCCCGGAAAGCGCGCAGATCTGTTCGTGTCATAACGTCAGTAAAGGCGATATCTGCCGGGCGGTGAGCGCGGGCGCAGCGGATATCGGCGCCGTTAAGCAGTGCACCAAAGCAGCGACCGGCTGCGGGGGCTGCAGCGCGCTGGTGAAGCAGGTGATGGAGTTCCAGCTTGCCGAGCAGGGCGTGGAGGTGAAAAAGGATATCTGCGAACACTTCCCGTACTCGCGTCAGGAGATTTACCACCTCGTGCGCGTCAACCATATCCATACCTTCGACCAGCTCATCAGCCGCTACGGTCAGGGCCACGGGTGCGAAATCTGTAAGCCGCTGGTGGGGTCGGTGCTGGCCTCCTGCTGGAACGAGTACCTGCTCAAGCCGGCGCATCTGCCGCTGCAGGACACTAACGACCGCTACTTCGCCAACATCCAGAAAGACGGAACGTATTCCATCGTGCCGCGCATGCCCGCAGGGGAAGTGACGGCAGACGGGCTGATTGCTATCGGTCAGATTGCCAAACGCTACGGCCTGTACAGCAAAATCACCGGCGGGCAGCGTATCGACCTGTTTGGCGCCACTCTGGAACAGCTGCCGGAAATCTGGCAGGCGCTGGTGGAGGCCGGGTTTGAAACCGGGCACGCCTACGGGAAATCCCTGCGCACGGTGAAATCCTGCGTTGGGTCGACCTGGTGCCGCTACGGCGTGCAGGACTCCACCGGCCTGGCGGTACGGCTGGAACACCGCTACAAGGGCCTGCGCGCGCCGCACAAAATCAAAATGGCGGTTTCCGGCTGCACCCGCGAGTGCGCGGAGGCGCAGAGCAAAGACGTGGGGGTGATTGCCACGGACAAAGGCTGGAACCTCTATCTGTGCGGCAACGGCGGCATGAAGCCGCGTCATGCGGATCTCTTCGCCAGCGATCTGGACGACGAAACGCTGATCCGCACCGTCGACCGTTTCCTGATGTTTTACATCCGCACGGCGGATCGCCTGCAGCGCACCAGCACCTGGATGGACAACCTGGAGGGCGGCCTCGACTATCTGCGGGAGGTGATCCTCAACGACAGCCTCGGCATCGCCCACGAGCTGGAGCAGGAGATGGCCCGGGTAGTAGAGACGTACCAGTGCGAGTGGCAAACCACTCTCAACGATCCTGATCGCCTGGCGCTGTTCCGCACCGCGGTGAACCACGCACCGTCGGACGAAAGCAAGCGCTGGCAGGAGATCTGCGGCATTGACGATATCCCGGAGCAGGCGGGCATCGGCGCGCGGCTTGGCCGAAAACCGATTGCGCTGTTCCGCTTTGGAACGTCCGTTTATGCCCTGGACGATCTGGAGCCGGGCAGCAGCGCGAACGTGCTTTCGCGCGGCATCCTTGGCGATGCGGCGGGCGAGCCGGTGGTAATTTCCCCGCTCTACAAGCAGCGCATTCGTCTGCGCGACGGTTGTCAGGTGGAGAACGGTGAACCCGCGGTGCGCGCCTGGCCGGTAAAAATTGAAAACGGCAAGGTGTGGGTCGGAAACGAAGAGCTGGTAATGCGTGCGGAGGCCTCATGACGGATACCCGGACAACGTGCCCCTACTGCGGGGTAGGCTGCGGCGTGGTCGCCAGCGTGGAGGATGGCGCGGTCAGCGTTCGCGGGGATGAAACCCATCCTGCGAACTTTGGCCGCCTGTGCGTGAAAGGAGCAGCCCTGGGGGAGACGACGGGTTTGCAGGGGCGGCTTTTGCGCCCCGTTGTCGACGGACTTGAGGTTGACTGGGCGCAGGCGCTGAACGCGGCGGGTGAGCGGCTGCGGGAGATCGTCGACACATGGGGGCCGCAGGCGGTGGCGTTTTACGCCTCCGGCCAGCTGTTAACCGAGGATTACTATGCCGCCAACAAGCTGATGAAAGGGTTTATCGGCGCGGCGAACATTGATACCAACTCCCGGCTCTGCATGTCCTCGGCGGTGGTGGGCTACAAGCGTGCCTTCGGCGAAGACGTGGTGCCGTGCAGCTATGAGGATGTGGAAAACAGCGATCTGGTGGTGCTGGCTGGCTCGAACGCGGCCTGGACGCATCCGGTGCTCTATCAGCGCCTGGTGCAGGCAAAGCATAACAACCCGCAGATGAAGGTGGTGGTGATTGACCCGTGTAAAACCGCTACCTGCGATATTGCCGACCTGCATCTGGCGCTTAAACCCGGCAGCGACGCCGGGCTGTTTGTGGGGTTGCTCAATCTGATTCAGGGCACCGATGAGTGGCCGGTTGCCCGCGTGGCGGCGTTTTGCGACCTTCCTTCAGAGAAAGTGGGGACTTTTTATGACTGGTTTGTCACCGCGCCGCGGGCGATAACGCTCTACACCATGGGGATCAACCAGTCCACCAGCGGCAGCGACAAGTGCAGCGCCATCATTAACGTTCATCTTGCCAGCGGGAAATTTAACCGTCCGGGCTGCGGCCCGTTTTCGCTGACCGGACAGCCAAACGCCATGGGCGGTCGCGAAGTGGGCGGGCTGGCGAACCAGCTGGCGGCGCATATGAACTTCGAGCTGGACGATCTCTCTCGGGTGGCGCGTTTCTGGGGAACGGAACGGCTGGCGCAGACGCCGGGCCTGATGGCGGTGGAGTTGTTTGACGCCATCGCCCGCGGCGAGGTGAAGGCGGTGTGGATCATGGGCACCAACCCTGCCGTGTCGCTGCCGGACAGCCACGCGGTGTGTCAGGCGCTGGCAGGCTGCCCGCTGGTGATAGTCTCTGAGGTGATGAAAGATACCGACACCAGCCGGTTTGCCCATATCCGTTTTCCGGCGCTGGGCTGGGGGGAGAAGGACGGCACGGTGACCAATTCCGAGCGGCGTATTTCGCGCCAGCGTGCGTTTCTGCCCGCGCCGGGCGAAGCGAAGCCTGACTGGTGGATCGTGGCTCAGATTGCAAAACGGCTGGGCTACGGCGAGGCTTTTGCCTGGGATCATCCGCACGACATTTTTTGCGAGCATGCGGCGCTTACAGCCTTTGAAAACGACGGCGCGCGGGCATTGAACCTGCATGAGCTGGCCGGGCTAACCCGTGAAGCGTGGGAGCGACTTGAACCTTATCAATGGCGAACGGGGGATTTCCCGCGCCGAAACCTGGTGCCGGTCGAGCCGCTGCCGCACGGCGCAACGACCACCGCGCTCTACCCGCTGATCCTTAACTCCGGGCGCATCCGCGACCAGTGGCACACCATGACCCGGACAGGATACGTACCCCGTCTGATGCAGCATATCGCGGAGCCGTTTGTTGAGGTCTGCGCCGCAGACGCGATCCGATTTGCCCTGTGTGACGGCCAGCTGGCGCGCATCAATTCCCCGCGCGGCGTCATGGTTGCCAGAGTGCGAATCAACGATGGAATACGGGAAGGCGAAGCATTTGCCCCGATGCACTGGAACGCTGAGTTTGCCCGCCAGGGTAAGGTGAACGCGCTGGTGGAAGGGCGCTGCGATCCGGCTTCGGGCCAGCCGGAGAGTAAACAAACCGCCGTCAGAATCATGCCCTGGCAGCCCGGCTGGCAGGGGGAGCTCTATGCCCGGGAATGGCCGGAAATACCCTCTTCGGTTCACTGGTGGCGTAAACCCTCGCGAATGACGATAGCAGGTGATAAGCCGCTGCTCCCGTGGGTCATGGATTATGCCAGCGGGCGCGGCTGGCAGCTGCAGGTTGC
This sequence comes from Enterobacter sp. KB-280D8, assembly GCF_041399405.1. NCBI lineage: Bacteria > Pseudomonadati > Pseudomonadota > Gammaproteobacteria > Enterobacterales > Enterobacteriaceae > Enterobacter > Enterobacter sp. KB-280D8. The sequence goes on along the minus strand of NZ_JBGKEC010000001.1, from coordinate 837,914 downwards.
GCAAACCGGGGAACGCAGCAGCGTGCTGGCCTGGCACGAAGGCCATCTGATGCTCGGCTTCTGGGAAGGCACCGCGTTGCCCGAGCTGGCGCACCCGGTGATTGACGCCGCATTTCAGTCGCCACCCTCGACGCCCGCAGAGCGGCATGCGCTGCTGAACGGGCAGGGCGCGGGGAAGAGTGCCGATCCGGGGCGCATCATCTGCAGCTGTTTCAGTGTGGGAGAAAACGCGATACGGGAAGCGATTGCCGGAGGGTGTGATTCCGTAACCATGCTGGGCGCGCGGTTACGCTGCGGAACGAACTGCGGTTCGTGCGTGCCTGAGCTCAAAACAATGTTTCAGGAAATTCCGGAAAATTCCCCTTAAAGCTGCAAATGGGGAGAAATCGCGTTAAGGTAACTGGTGTTCTTACGTAAGCACCGGGTAATTCTTACGACATTGATGACTGTTTCTCCCCCTTTCCGAACGCTTGTTTTACTCTCCCTTGTTACTGCCGGAGCCGTTCATGGTGCTCCGAATTCCTTTATCCAGCAGGCACAAAATCCCTTTGATAACAACGGGGACAGTCTGCCCGATCTCGGCATGGCGGCCCCAACCGGGGAAGGGGAAAAGCATCTCGCCGAAATGGCGAAAGCCTTTGGTGAAGCCAGTATGACCGACAACGGCCTGACAACGGGCGAGCAGGCGCGGCAGTTTGCCTTTGGTCAGGTGCGCGACGCGGTGAGCGGTGAGGTGAACCAGCAGATTGAATCCTGGCTGTCACCGTGGGGGAATGCCAGCGTCAATTTGCTCGTGGATAATGAAGGCAAATTCAACGGCAGTAGCGGGAGCTGGTTTATCCCCTGGAACGATAACAACCGTTATCTGAGCTGGAGCCAGCTCGGCCTGACGCAGCAGACGGATGGCCTGGTCAGTAACGCCGGAATCGGCCAGCGCTGGGTGGCCGGGAAATGGCTGCTGGGCTACAACACCTTTTACGACAACCTGCTGGATGAGAACCTGCAGCGTGCCGGGCTGGGTGCGGAGGTGTGGGGAGAAAATCTGCGGCTGTCGGCTAACTACTATCAGCCTTTTGCCAGCTGGCGCGACAGCTCTGACGTCCAGGAGCAGCGCATGGCGCGGGGATATGACGTTACCGCCAAAGCCTGGCTGCCGTGGTTTCATCACCTGAACACCAGCGTCAGCGTCGAGCAGTATTTTGGCGACAACGTCGACCTCTTCAACAGCGGAACTGGCTATCACAACCCGGTAGCGGTCAATCTCGGGCTTAACTATACCCCCGTGCCGCTGGTGACACTGACCGCCGCGCATAAGCAGGGCGAAAGCGGAGAGAGCCAGAATAACCTCGGGCTGAAGCTCAACTATCGCTTCGGCGTGCCGCTGGTTAAGCAGCTCTCCGCCGGAGAGGTTGCGGCCACGCGATCCCTGCGCGGAAGCCGCTATGACTCGCCGGAGCGTAACAGCCTGCCGGTGATGGAGTTCCGCCAGCGAAAAACGCTCTCCGTCTGGCTGGCAACCCCGCCGTGGGACCTGAAGGGGGGCGAAACCGTTATGCTGAAGCTACAGGTGCGCAGCACCCACGGCATCCGCCAGATCCACTGGCAGGGTGATACCCAGGCCTTAAGCCTGACGTCACCGGGGAAAAGTAACAGCACCGACGGCTGGAGCGTGATTATGCCGGCCTGGAATGACGGCGAGGGGTCGACAAACCGTTGGCATCTTTCGGCGGTGGTGGAAGATGAGAAGGGCCAGCGCGTCTCGTCCAATGAGATCACGCTTGCTGTGGTGCAGCCGCTGGCCGCATTACCTGACGACGACCCGCGCTGGAAGCTGCTGCCGGATGAGTAATGCTTAAAAAATGCGTTCCTGATGGACCCACACCGCGGCTTCAACGCGGGATTTTAGCTTCATTTTCTTCAGCATATGCTTCACGTGCACTTTGACCGTGCTTTCGGTGATATCCAGACGGCGGGCGATCATTTTGTTCGGCAGGCCCTGAGCGATCAGTTTAAGAATATCGCGTTCGCGCGGCGTTAACTGGCTGACGTCACGGTCAGACGTGGCGCGGTTCGCCCGCAGGCTGGCGGCCAGCACCGGCGTCAGGGCCTCGCTCAGCACCATCTCGCCTGCAGCCGCCTGCTGCAGCGCCTTCAGCAGGTCTTCCGGCTCCATATCCTTCAGCAGATAGCCATCCGCGCCGCGCTTCAGCGCCGTGACCACATCCTCTTCGTGATTGGAGACGCTAAAGACCACCACGCGACCGGAAAGGGATTTCTCGCGCAGCTTGTCGAGCGTTTCCAGACCGTTCATGCCGGGCATGTTGAGATCGAGCAGGATAAGATCCGGATCGAGGGATTCGGCAAGCTCAATGCCCTGTTCACCGTTGCTGGCTTCGCCAACCACGGTAATATCGGGTGCCATGCTGACCAGCTGTTTTACGCCAGTACGCAGCATCGGATGGTCGTCGATCAACAGGATGGATGCCGTTTCCTGATTAGTCATGGGTTTCTCCTTGAGCAGTTGTAAGCGGTTTTTCGGGAATGAAGGTGACCACGACTTCCGTGCCCCCCGTCTCTCTCCGGCGAACCTGGCAATCACCGCGCAGGCTTTGGGCGCGGTCTCGCATAATGATTAAACCGTAGTGGTTAGTGCGTTCGGCGTTTTCCGGCACGCCGCGGCCGTTGTCGTAAACCGTCAACCTGACCTGGTTAGCGTGCTGGCTGACGGTGACCGTAACCGCCGTCGCTTCAGCGTGTTTAAGCACGTTGCTCAGCGCTTCGCGGGCGATCTGCAGCAGATGAATCGCCTGATGGGAAGGGACAAACCGCGGGGGGAGCTGGTAATCCAGCTTCACCGGGAAGCCCAGCCGGGCGCTAAATTCCTGGCAGCTGGATTCCAGCGCCGGGCGCAGGCCCGGCTCGGTCAGCTGCAGGCGGAAGGTGGTCAGCAGCTCGCGCAGCTGTACCCAGGAGGTGTTCAGCTCGTTGCGGATCTGGCTCAGCAGCTGTTTATTGCTTTCCGGCATCTCCGCGTCCTGCATCTGCAGGCAGCTCACCTGCATTTTCATACAGGAGAGCGACTGGGCGATAGAATCGTGGAGCTCGCGGGCAATGGTCGCGCGCTCTTCCATGACGATCAGCTGCTGCTGCTTTTCCTGATGTCGGTCTAGCGCCAGCGTGGCCGTTAGCTGTTCAACCAGCGTATCAACCAGCTGCTGCTGGTCATGGCTCAGATGACGCCCGGCTGGCAGCGTTGCCAACAGAATACCATACTGGGTATGGCTGTCCGTCAGCCGCCACTTCAGGGTAGTTCCGCCAGTAGTCTGCAGCGGCAGGCCGCGCGGGCACAGGTGACAGCCTTTATCATCGCAGGACATGTCGGACTGACAGGTAAACTCCTGATGATTATCTTCATCTTCCACATCGTAAACCCGCAGCTCCAGGTCATGCAGCAGGGTCAGATTTTGCAAGCCGTTCAGCACCGGCGAAAGGCGTTCACATAGCGGCACCTGCATGTGCAGCCGACGGTTGGCCTGCCAAAGGAAGGAGAGGATTTCGTTTTTCTGCTCCAGCCCGGCCGTTTTTTCCTGCACGCGCTGCTCCAGCACCGCATAGCTTTCAGAGAGCTCCGCCGACATGGTGTTCAGTGCCTGGCCGAGCATGGCCATCTCGTTGCGACCGCTGATGTGCGTACGCTGGGTAAAATCTCTGTTCGTCACGGCGCGCGCCATCGCCAGCAGCTGTTTCCACGGATTCAGCAGCCGCGCCCGGAGCCAGATAATGGTGAAGATCAGCAGCAGGCCCATAAACAGCGCCATGGCACGGTGTACCATCACCACCCGGTCGATGCGTAATTCGGTGGTTTGGTCGAAAGAGGAGACCAGCGAGTCAATGCGGGATACGAAACCCGCTACGTCCTGCGCAACGGTTTCGGCGCTGCGCGCCTGTTTCAGGCCGGGTTCCAGCTGGGTGTGCCAGTAGCCCTGCAGGGCTTTAAGCTGGGATTGCTGGCCGGCGCGGATGGCAGCGTTTTCCAGTTCAGGGCTGAAGGCCGTGCGCTCCATTTCATCAATCAAGGGCCGATCGCCCTGCGTCAGAGGAACCGACGCCAGCAGACGATAACTCTGCATGCGTAGCGAGCCTGCCTCGTTGATGGCATGTGCATTACCCTGTACTCCCTGTACCAGCCAGCCGGAAATCGCCATGCCAGTCACGCCAAGGGCGGTAGACAGCAAAACAATCAGGGCTAACTGATTCACGAGAGTCAGCGGTGATAAACATCTTTTTAACATAGAGTTGCCGGGCTCCTGACGTGGCCTGCTTGCAGGAATGGCGTTATTCTGGTGCATACCCTGGAGTATACCCATACCAATAAAGGATTACCCCTAAATTGCCAACGGAGTATAGGCGAAGAAGCGGTGGTAGCAAGGAACCGTCAGTACAGTGAAAAACCACGTCTTTTTTACCGAATTATTCTACTCACTAAGGATAAGCCCTTTTTTTTCGCCGCAAATCCCCGAACTTTTCCTTTGATTTATATCAACTTACCGCCGCCCTAAAACCCTAATGTTTGCAGCATCATTCGAGAATCAGAGGTGTCTATGAGTCACTCATCCGCCCCCGAAAGGGAAAATGGTGCCGTTATTACAGACTGGCGTCCAGAGGATCCGGCGTTCTGGCAACAGCGCGGCCATCGTGTAGCAAGCCGGAATCTGTGGATTTCCGTTCCGTGTCTGCTTTTAGCGTTTTGCGTATGGATGTTGTTTAGCGCGGTCGCGGTAAACCTGCCGAAAGTTGGGTTTACGTTTACGACCGATCAGCTGTTTATGTTGACCGCATTGCCGTCGCTGTCTGGCGCGCTGCTGCGTGTTCCATACGCGTTTATGGTGCCGGTCTTCGGCGGCCGTCGCTGGACGGCGTTCAGTACGGGCATCATGATCGTCCCTTGCGTGTGGCTTGGCTTCGCGGTGCAGGATACCTCCACCCCGTTCAGCGTGTTCGTGATTATCTCCCTGCTGTGCGGTTTTGCGGGGGCTAACTTTGCCTCCAGCATGGCGAACATCAGCTTCTTCTTCCCGAAAGCGAAGCAGGGCGGCGCGCTGGGCATTAACGGCGGTCTGGGCAACATGGGCGTGAGCGTGATGCAGCTGATTGCGCCGCTGGCGATCTCTGTTTCTATTTTTGCCGCCTTCGGCGGCGGTGGCGTCGAGCAGGCGGATGGTTCTTCCCTCTACCTGCAGAACGCGGCCTGGATTTGGGTCCCGTTCCTGGTGGTCTTCACCCTGGCAGCCTGGTTCTTTATGAACGATCTGAGCGCGTCAAAGGCCTCTTTGAGCGAGCAGCTGCCGGTGCTGAAGCGTGGACACCTCTGGGTGATGGCGCTGCTGTATCTGGCTACCTTCGGTTCGTTTATCGGCTTCTCAGCGGGCTTTGCGATGCTGTCGAAAACCCAGTTCCCGGACGTGCAGATCCTGCAGTTCGCTTTCTTCGGCCCGTTCATTGGCGCACTGGCGCGCTCGCTGGGCGGTATGATCTCTGACCGTCTGGGCGGTACCCGCGTGACGCTGGTGAACTTTATTGTGATGGCGGTCTTCTGTGCGCTGCTGTTCCTGACGCTGCCTGCTGACGGGCAGGGCGGTAGCTTCATCGCCTTCTTCGCCGTGTTTATGGTGCTGTTCCTGACCGCCGGACTGGGGAGTGCTTCCACCTTCCAGATGATCTCCGTGATCTTCCGCAAGCTGACGATGGATCGCGTGAAAGCACAGGGTGGAAGCGAAGAGCAGGCCATGCGTGAAGCGGCGACAGATACGGCTGCGGCGCTGGGCTTTATCTCTGCGATTGGCGCCATTGGCGGCTTCTTTATCCCGAAAGCGTTCGGTATCTCGCTGGACCTGACCGGCTCTCCGGCAGGCGCCATGAAAGTCTTCCTCGTCTTCTATATCGCCTGCGTTGTGATTACGTGGCTGGTATATGGCCGTAATACCAAGAAAAATAAGTAAGTGTGATTATCCGTTTTCGCGGCCTTCTGGCCGCGTTTTTTTTGGTCGAATAATAGTTACAACATACTAAAAGCTTTTACAGCAGTCGCCTGCGGGTAACATTGTGATCGCCATCGCGTTGCAGGCAGGTCTACCCCTTAATACCTGAGATGTTAAATTTTGCCTGGGTTATTGTACGATGAATGAAAAATGTCCTTATAAATCATTTATTTATTAATTTTAAAAACATACCGCTTTGGTGGTATTTAGTCTAACCCCTCCTTTTAAAGTCCCTCTTCGTCTTGATCGTTATCAATTCTCCTCCTCTTTCAGGGCGTTACCTTCGCTGCAAATCAGCAATGTCGATTTAGAGAGCCACAGGCTCCATACAGGAGATACCCGATGAGCAAATTTTTGGACCGGTTTCGCTACTTCAAACAGAAGGGTGAAACGTTTGCCGATGGGCACGGCCAGGTTCTGGATACCAACCGGGACTGGGAAGACGGTTACCGCCAGCGCTGGCAGCATGACAAAGTCGTCCGTTCTACCCACGGCGTAAACTGCACTGGCTCATGTAGCTGGAAGATTTTCGTTAAAAACGGTCTGGTGACCTGGGAAATGCAGCAGACCGACTATCCGCGCACCCGCCCGGATATGCCAAACCACGAACCGCGCGGCTGCCCGCGTGGCGCCAGCTACTCCTGGTATCTCTACAGCGCTAACCGTCTGAAATACCCTCTGATGCGTAAGCGCCTGATGAAAATGTGGCGTGAAGCGAAAGTGCAGCACAGCGATCCGGTGGATGCCTGGGCGTCCATCATTGAGGACGCCGACAAAGCGAAAAGCTTCAAGCAGGCTCGCGGTCGCGGTGGCTTCGTTCGCTCTTCCTGGAAAGAGGTGAACGAGCTGATTGCCGCCTCCAACGTCTACACCGTCAAAACCTACGGTCCTGACCGCGTGGCGGGCTTCTCGCCAATCCCGGCGATGTCGATGGTCTCTTACGCCTCCGGGGCTCGCTATCTGTCACTTATCGGCGGTACCTGCCTGAGCTTCTACGACTGGTACTGTGACCTGCCGCCTGCGTCTCCGCAAACCTGGGGCGAGCAGACCGATGTGCCGGAATCCGCGGACTGGTACAACTCAAGCTACATCATCGCCTGGGGCTCTAACGTACCGCAGACCCGTACCCCGGACGCGCACTTCTTTACCGAAGTTCGTTACAAAGGGACCAAAACCGTTGCGGTCACCCCGGACTACGCCGAAATCGCCAAGCTGTGCGACCTGTGGCTGGCGCCGAAACAGGGTACCGACGCCGCGATGGCGATGGCGATGGGCCACGTCATGCTGCGTGAATTCCATCTCGACAAGCCAAGCCAGTACTTTACCGACTACGTGCGTCGCTACACCGACATGCCGATGCTGGTGATGCTGGAAGAGCGTGAGGGCTACTATGCCGCGGGCCGCACGCTGCGCGCTGCCGATCTGGTGGATTCGCTGGGCCAGGAAAACAACCCTGAGTGGAAAACCGTTGCGTACAACAGCAACGGCGAGCTGGTAGTGCCAAACGGCTCTATTGGCTTCCGCTGGGGAGAGAAGGGCAAGTGGAATCTTGAGCAACGCAACGGCACCACCGGCGAAGAGACGGAGCTGCGTCTGAGCATGCTGGGCAGCCAGGACGAGATTGCCGAGGTCGGCTTCCCGTACTTTGGCGGTGAAGGTTCCGAGCACTTTAACAAGGTCGAACTGAAAAACGTTCTGATGCACAAGCTGCCGGTTAAGCGCCTGCAGCTGGCCGACGGCTCAACTGCACTCGTCACCACCGTTTATGACCTGACCATGGCGAACTACGGCCTGGAGCGCGGTCTGAACGATGAAAACTGCGCAACCGGCTATGACGACGTGAAGGCGTACACCCCGGCCTGGGCGGAGCAGATCACCGGCGTACCGCGCGCGCAGATCGTTCGTATTGCCCGCGAGTTTGCGGAAAACGCCGACAAGACCCACGGTCGCTCTATGATCATCGTCGGCGCCGGTCTGAACCACTGGTATCACCTCGATATGAACTATCGCGGTCTGATCAACATGCTGATCTTCTGCGGCTGCGTTGGTCAGAGCGGCGGCGGCTGGGCGCACTACGTGGGCCAGGAAAAACTGCGCCCGCAGACCGGCTGGCAGCCGCTGGCGTTTGCCCTCGACTGGCAGCGTCCGGCACGCCACATGAACAGCACCTCCTACTTCTATAACCACTCCAGCCAGTGGCGCTACGAAACGGTCACCGCGCAGGAACTGCTGTCGCCGATGGCGGATAAATCCCGCTACAGCGGCCACCTGATTGACTTCAACGTGCGCGCTGAGCGTATGGGCTGGCTGCCTTCTGCGCCGCAGCTGGGCACTAACCCGCTGCGCATTGCACAAGAGGCGAAGCAGGCGGGGATGTCGCCGGTGGACTACACCGTGAAATCATTGAAGGATGGCTCAATCCGCTTCGCGGCAGAACAGCCTGAAAACGGTAAAAACCATCCGCGTAACCTGTTCATCTGGCGCTCCAACCTGCTGGGCTCGTCCGGTAAAGGCCACGAGTACATGCTGAAATACCTGCTCGGTACCGAAAACGGTATTCAGGGTAAAGATCTCGGCAAGCAGGGCGGCGTGAAGCCGGAAGAGGTGGAGTGGAAAGATAACGGTCTCGACGGCAAGCTGGATCTGGTGGTGACCCTCGACTTCCGTCTGTCCAGCACCTGCCTGTACTCCGACATTGTGCTGCCAACTGCGACCTGGTACGAAAAAGACGATATGAATACCTCGGATATGCATCCGTTTATTCATCCGCTGTCTGCCGCCGTTGACCCGGCTTGGGAATCGAAAAGCGACTGGGATATCTACAAAGACATCGCGAAGAAATTCTCCGAAGTCTGCGTGGGGCACCTGGGCAAAGAGACCGACGTGGTGACGCTGCCAATCCAGCACGACTCCGCCGCCGAGCTGGCGCAGCCGCTGGACGTGAAGGACTGGAAAAAAGGCGAGTGCGACCTGATCCCGGGCGTAACCGCGCCGCACATTATTCCGGTTGAACGCGACTACCCGGCAACCTACGAGCGCTTTACCTCTATCGGCCCGCTGATGGAGAAAATCGGCAACGGCGGGAAAGGGATCGCCTGGAACACCCAGAGCGAAATGGACCTGCTGCGCAAGCTCAATTACACCAAAGCGGACGGCCCGGCGAAAGGCCAGCCAATGCTGAACACGGCGATTGATGCGGCAGAGATGATCCTGACCCTGGCCCCGGAAACCAACGGCCACGTGGCGGTGAAAGCCTGGGCGGCACTGAGCGAGTTCACCGGCCGCGACCATACGCATCTGGCGACGAATAAAGAGGAAGAGAAAATCCGCTTCCGCGATATTCAGGCGCAGCCGCGCAAGATTATCTCCAGCCCGACCTGGTCAGGTCTGGAAGATGAGCATGTGTCCTATAACGCGGGCTACACCAACGTTCACGAGCTTATCCCGTGGCGCACCCTGTCCGGCCGTCAGTCGCTGTATCAGGATCACCAGTGGATGCGCGACTTCGGCGAAAGCCTGCTGGTGTATCGTCCGCCAATCGACACCCGCTCCGTGAAAGCGGTGATGGGCGCGAAATCCAACGGTAACCCGGAGAAAGCGCTGAACTTCCTGACGCCGCACCAGAAGTGGGGTATCCACTCCACCTACAGCGACAACCTGCTGATGCTGACCCTTTCTCGCGGCGGTCCGATTGTCTGGATGAGCGAAACGGACGCCAAAGATCTGGGTATCGAAGATAACGACTGGATCGAAGTGTTTAACAGCAACGGCGCCCTGACGGCGCGTGCGGTGGTGAGCCAGCGCGTACCGGCCGGGATGACCATGATGTACCACGCGCAGGAGCGTATCGTTAACCTGCCGGGGTCAGAAATTACCGAGCAGCGCGGCGGTATTCACAACTCCGTGACGCGTATTACGCCAAAGCCGACCCACATGATCGGTGGCTATGCGCAGCTGGCCTACGGCTTTAACTACTACGGCACCGTAGGATCGAACCGCGATGAGTTCGTGGTGGTACGTAAGATGAAGAATATTAACTGGTTAGACGGCGAAGGTAATGACCAGGTACAGGAGAGCGTAAAATGAAAATTCGTTCACAAGTCGGCATGGTGCTGAATCTGGATAAATGCATCGGCTGCCACACCTGCTCGGTCACCTGTAAAAACGTCTGGACCAGCCGTGAAGGTATGGAGTACGCCTGGTTCAACAACGTGGAAAGCAAGCCGGGCACCGGCTTCCCGACCGACTGGGAAAACCAGGAGAAGTGGAAGGGCGGCTGGATCCGTAAAATTAACGGCAAGCTGCAGCCGCGCATGGGCAACCGCGCGATGATGCTGGGTAAAATCTTCGCTAACCCGCACCTGCCGGGCATCGAGGATTACTACGAGCCGTTTGATTACGACTACCAGAACCTGCACAACGCGCCGGAAAGCAAACACCAGCCGATCGCCCGTCCCCGTTCGCTGATTACCGGCAAGCGCATGGACAAAATTACCAGCGGTCCTAACTGGGAAGAAATTCTGGGCGGCGAGTTCGAAAAACGCGCCAAAGACCAGAACTTCGAGAACATGCAGAAGGCGATGTACGGCCAGTTCGAAAATACCTTCATGATGTATCTGCCGCGCCTGTGCGAGCACTGCCTCAACCCGGCGTGCGTGGCGACCTGCCCAAGCGGCGCCATCTACAAGCGTGAAGAAGACGGCATCGTGCTGATCGACCAGGACAAGTGCCGCGGCTGGCGCATGTGCATCACCGGCTGCCCGTACAAAAAAATCTACTTCAACTGGAAGAGTGGTAAATCAGAGAAGTGCATCTTCTGCTACCCGCGTATCGAAGCCGGTATGCCGACCGTTTGCTCTGAGAGCTGCGTGGGCCGTATTCGCTACCTCGGCGTTCTGCTGTACGACGCGGACGCGATTGAAAATGCCGCGAGCACCGAGAACGAGAAAGATCTGTACCAGCGTCAGCTGGACGTGTTCCTCGATCCGAACGATCCGAAGGTGATTGAGCAGGCGCTGAAAGACGGCATTCCGCAGAGCGTGATTGATGCGGCGCAGCAGTCTCCGGTGTACAAAATGGCGATGGACTGGAAGCTGGCCCTGCCGCTGCACCCGGAATACCGCACCCTGCCGATGGTCTGGTATGTGCCGCCGCTGTCACCGATTCAGTCTGCCGCTGACGCGGGCGAACTGGGCAGCAACGGCATTCTGCCGGACGTGGAAAGCCTGCGTATCCCGGTTCAGTACCTGGCTAACCTGCTGACCGCGGGGGATACCCAGCCGGTACTGCTGGCGCTGAAACGTATGCTGGCGATGCGTCACTTCAAACGTGCGGAAACCGTTGACGGCGTTAACGATACTCGCGCGCTGGAAGAGGTGGGCCTGACTGAAGCGCAGGCGCAGGAGATGTACCGCTACCTCGCGATTGCCAACTACGAAGACCGTTTCGTGGTGCCGAGCAGCCACCGCGAGCTGGCCCGCGAGGCCTTCCCGGAGAAAAACGGGTGCGGCTTTACCTTCGGTGACGGTTGCCACGGGTCTGACAGCAAATTCAACCTGTTCAACAGCCGCCGCATCGACGCTATGGATGTGACCAGCAAAACGGAGCCGCACCAATGATTGAACTCGTCATTGTTTCGCGTCTGCTCGAGTACCCGGATGCTGCGCTTGCGCAGCATCAGCAGGAACTCTTTGATGCACTCGCGTCATCTGAAAACCTGGACAAAGAGGACGCCCAGGGGCTTGGCGTTTTCCTCCGCGATCTGCTGGCGCGCGACCTTCTGGATGCCCAGGCGGACTATAGCCAGCTGTTTGACCGCGGGCGCGCGACGTCGCTGCTGCTGTTTGAACATGTTCACGGGGAATCCCGCGACCGCGGTCAGGCGATGGTTGACCTGATGGCCCAGTACGAGCAGCACGGCCTGCAGCTCGACAGCCGCGAGCTGCCGGATCACCTGCCGCTGTACCTTGAGTATCTGGCACAGCTGCCGAAAGAAGAGGCGCTGGGCGGTCTGCAGGACATCGCGCCGATTCTGGCGCTGCTCGGCGCGCGTCTTCAGCAGCGCGAGAGCCGCTACGCGGTACTGTTCGACCTGCTGGTGAAGCTGGCTAACGCCTCTGTAGACAGTGAAAAAGTGGCGGAGAAAATCGCGGATGAAGCCCGCGACGATACCCCGCAGGCGCTGGATGCGGTCTGGGAAGAAGAACAGGTGAAATTCTTTGCTGACCAGAACTGCGGGGAGTCTGAAATCTCGGCTCACCAGCGTCGTTTTGCCGGGGCGGTTGCCCCGCAATATTTGAATATCTCTAACGGAGGACGGCACTAATGCACTTCCTGAATATGTTCTTCTTTGACATTTACCCGTATATCGCGGGCACCGTGTTCCTGGTGGGAAGCTGGCTGCGCTATGACTACGGCCAGTACACCTGGCGTGCTGCCTCCAGCCAGATGCTGGATCGTAAGGGGATGCACGTCGCGTCTAACCTGTTCCACATCGGGATCCTGGGGATTTTTGCCGGTCACTTCCTGGGGATGCTTACGCCGCACTGGATGTACGAAGCGTGGCTGCCGATTGAGGTGAAGCAGAAGATGGCGATGATCGCCGGCGGTGCCTGCGGCGTGATGACCCTGGTAGGTGGCCTGCTGCTGCTGAAGCGTCGTCTGTTCAGCCCGCGCGTGCGTGCGACCACTACCGCAGCGGACATCCTGATCCTCTCCCTGCTGATGGTGCAGTGCGCGCTGGGCCTGCTGACCATTCCGTTCTCGGCGCAGCATATGGACGGCAGCGAGATGATGAAGCTGGTGGGCTGGGCGCAGTCCGTGGTGACTTTCCACGGCGGAGCGTCTGAGCACCTGGACGGCGTGGCGTTTATCTTCCGCGTTCACCTGGTGCTGGGGATGACGCTGTTTGTGCTGTTCCCGTTCTCCCGTCTGGTGCACATCTGGAGCGCGCCGGTGGAGTACCTGACGCGCAAATACCAGATTGTGCGCGCCCGTCGCTAGTTTGCCGTTTTGATACCAACCCCGCATTCGCGGGGTTTTTTTTCGCCCCAGCCCAGGTTATTGCCCGCCGCAGCAAACAGGATCAACGCGCCGCCCGCCAGCTGCGTCAGGTTCAGCGAGTGTCCGAACACCAGATTATCGACAACAATCGCCACCACCGGATAGATAAACGACAGGGAACCGGTTATGGGGGTAGGCAGCTTCTGAATCGCGCTATACAGCAGCTGGTACATTATGCCGGTATGGACGATGCCGAGCGTAAGCAGGATCGGCCAGGGGAAATCACCGGAAAAAGTCGGCAGGCTGGCAAACGGCAGAAGCATCACGACGCCCGTCAGCACCTGAATAAAGGCAATATGCTGCGGTGCGATGGTTTTCAGTTTGCGCGCAATGATTGCCGTCAGCGCGTAGAAGAAGGCCGCGGCCATGGCCAGACCGATACCGGTGAGCCATTCACTGCCATGCGCGCCGGTCAGCTCGCTGGAGAGCAGTATCACCACACCGCCAAAGGCGAGGAACAACCAGCCCCATTTCACCAGGCTGACGCGCTCGCCTAAAAACATCCCCATCAGGACCAGCATAAACGGCTGGGTGTTATAGACCACGGTAGAGAGGCCAATAGAGATGCGTTCATAGGCTGCGAAGAGCAGCAGCCAGTTCACTACTAAAGCCACACCGCCGAGAATCGCCAGCAGCAGCGTGGTGCGGGTAAGGGGACTAAAGGGCTTTTGACTTACCCGGATAAAAATAAAAAGCGCCATTGCCCCAATAAGGCAGCGCCAGAACACCACTTCCGTTACCGGCAGACCGCTGAGCAAAACAAACGCCCCGATAGAGCCGGAAATTAACATCGCCAGGCTCATTTGCCAGACGCCTTTATGGAAATCGCGCATCATCCACCTCCTGATTGAATGACGCTATTGTCGAAAAATGCTGTCGGGTTTTACAGGGGTGATATAAGGTTGAAAGTGTTAACTGCTTTTTAAAATTAGGTGAAACGAGTGGAATACCTTATTGATGATATCGACCGGCAAATTTTATCCTGCCTGGTTGAAGATGCGCGCATGTCTTTGAAGGTGCTCAGTGGCCGCATCGGTCTGACCTCACCCAGCACGGCAGAACGTCTGAAGCGGCTGGAAGAGCGGGGCGTGATTCAGGGATATGGTGCGCGGGTGAATCTGGCCGCGCTGGGGTATACGCTGCAGGCGCTGGTGCGCGTGCGGCCTCTGCCAGGGCTGTTGCATAAGGTGGATAAATACATTCAGGCGATGCCGGAGTGTATTGAGAGCGACAAGGTGACCGGGGAAGACTGCTTTGTGATTAGGCTGGTGGTGCGATCGATAGAGCAACTGGATGCGCTGCTGGACGGGCTGGCGGAGCATGCCCAGTGTAATACGTCGATTGTGAAGAGTTCGCCGGTGAAGCGCCGGTTGCCGCCGATGTAGATTTCTGTTGCCGGGTGGCGGCTGCGCCTTACCCGGCCTGCGAAGGTAGATTCGGTTCGGTTTTGTTATGACGTTTGGATTTTATTGAAAGCGATGGTGGTGGGGGAAGGATTACTCGGCGCGTTGCGCCTTGCCCTTCGGGTCGTTGCCTGCGGCAACGCTTTCTCGCTACGCTCGAATCGAAGCTTCTCATCATTCCCCGTTATGGGAATACATGATGCGCAGTGCGAATAGAAAATTTAAGGTCATTTGGAAGTGATGGTGGTGGGGGAAGGATTCGAACCTTCGAAGTCGATGACGGCAGATTTACAGTCTGCTCCCTTTGGCCGCTCGGGAACCCCACCAGGGGTAATTCAAATTTTGAGGTCGTGCTGAGAGATGGTGGTGGGGGAAGGATTCGAACCTTCGAAGTCGATGACGGCAGATTTACAGTCTGCTCCCTTTGGCCGCTCGGGAACCCCACCACGGGGTAATGCTTTTAACTGGCCTGCTTCCTGCTGGAAGCGGGGCGCATCATATCAAATGAGACGCCCCTGTAAAGCATTCCTTTAGGGAAATGAAGTTGTTTGCCTGCTTTTTATCCGTAAAGGCGCAAAGCTAATCAATTCATTTTCCGAAAGATTAAAGAATGATGGTTCTGTTACCGTAGACAAAGACACGCTGCGCCAGCACCTGATACAGGGCACGACTCAACACGTTCTTCTCAACGTCACGTCCGGCACGCATCATATCTTCCGCGGTATAGGTGTGATCCACGTGAATCACGTCCTGCATGATGATTGGGCCTTCGTCCAGGTTGTCATTCACGTAGTGCGCGGTGGCGCCGATGATCTTCACGCCTCGCTCGTACGCCTGATGGTATGGGCGGGCGCCAATGAAGGCCGGCAGGAACGAGTGGTGGATGTTGATAATCTTGTTCGGGAAACGCGCCACGAAGGAAGGCGTCAGCACGCGCATATATTTCGCCAGCACCACGTAGTCCGGGTTATGCGCTTCAATGGCAGCAGCCATCAGGTTGTCGTGTTCTTCACGGGTATGGCCTTCATGGCTCACCAGCTCAAACGGAATATCAAAACGCTCAACCAGCGTGCGCAGGGTTTCGTGGTTACCGATAACAGCGGCGATTTCCACGTCCAGACCACCGTAATTGGCCTTCATCAATAGATCGCCCAGGCAGTGAGCCTCTTTTGTCACCAGAATCACAATGCGACGACGGCCCGCTGGATTCAGCTCACGCACGGAACCTTCCGGCAGCGCGCTGTCCAGATCGGCCAGCAGGGTGGTGTCGTTGAAAATGCCTTCCAGCTCGGTGCGCATGAAGAAGCGACCGGTACGGTGGTCAACGAACTCGTTGTTCTGCACGATATTCAGTTCATGCTTGTAGCAAATGTTGGTAATTCGTGCGATCAGCCCTTTTTGATCGGGACAGATAGTGCGCAGAACTTTACGTTGTAATGATTGCATCGCCGGGAAATCCTGTTTGTATTTGCGAAGTCTGGGTTGTCAGGCGTTACTGCCCGCAACACTTTTTGAATTTTTTTCCTGAACCACAAGGGCAGGGATCGTTACGACCAAACTGTGGGCGCGTACCGTCAATATAATACCATTGCCCGCTTTCCTTTAAGAACCGGGAACGCTCGATAATGGCGCCAGGCCTGGCGTTTTCGGTAAAACGGGCAACAAAGCTGACAAAGCCTTCATCGTCGTGGCTGCCTGGTGACGATTCAAACACGGTAAGCCCGAGCCAGTGGGTGTTGGCGAACCCGGTTTCGATCTCTTGTCTGAAATCGGCGGCGTGGCAGGACGGGTGCCAGGTTTTTATCAGGTAGTCTGCGTCTTTGATCACAAAAGCAGTATACCGTGAACGCATGAGGTGTGACGGGTCCGGTGCAACCTGATTGCCAGAAAGATATCGCTGGCAACATAGGCTATACTCCAGAGCGCTACCACAAGGGCAGAGTTGAGACACGATTCTCTTCCTGGAAAAAAATAAGGGCGTAAAACGCTTCGGGTAGCACTATGTTAACTGAGCAGTTGCGTTGACGCTATGTCAGGAATCCAGGGGAAGTAAAACAGGGCTAATGAGAAAGGTTAAAATTGGACTGGCGCTGGGCTCAGGTGCAGCCCGCGGATGGTCTCATATCGGCGTGATTAATGCCTTAAACAAAATGGGTGTTGACGTTGATATCGTTGCAGGATGTTCAATAGGATCGCTGGTCGGCTCCGCTTACGCGTGCGGCAAACTCCCTGAACTCGAAACCTGGGTACGCTCCTTCAGTTACTGGGACGTGCTGCGTCTGATGGATCTCTCCTGGCAGCGCGGTGGGCTGTTGCGCGGTGAACGCGTCTTTAACCAGTTCCGCCGGGTGATGCCTCTCGAAGATTTTACTGACTGCCGGATGCCTTTTGGCGCCGTCGCGACGAATCTCAGCACAGGCCGTGAACTCTGGCTGACCGAAGGGGATATTCACCTTGCGGTGCGTGCTTCATGCAGTATTCCTGGGCTTATGGCGCCCGTGCCTCATAACGGCTACTGGCTTGTCGATGGTGGCGTCGTGAACCCGGTTCCCATCTCTCTGACGCGTGCCATGGGGGCCGACATCGTCATCGCCGTGGATTTGCAGCACGATGCTCATCTGATGCAGCAAGACCTTATGCCGGTCAATCTCCAGAGCGAAAGTGCCGAAGTCGAAAAGCTTGCCTGGCATGAGCGCCTGCGCGGAAGAATCGGGCGTATGGCCGCACGGCGATCGGTTGCCGCGCCGACAGCCATGGAAATCATGACCACCTCAATTCAGGTTCTTGAAAATCGCCTCAAACGTAACCGTATGGCCGGCGATCCACCGGATATTCTTATTCAGCCTTACTGTCCGCAAATCTCTACCCTTGATTTCCATCGGGCTGAGGCCGCCATCGCAGCGGGCTCGCTAGCCGTCGAAAAGAAAATAGACGAGTTGCTGCCGTTTGTGCGAACAGCACGTTAAGCACCTTTTTTTGACTACTTCAGCAAAATCTGACAGGCGATAGTGCCGATAGCATGCCACTATTTAGTAACTGTCAGCCAGGGGAGGAACCATGACGCAGCCATTGGCCGGAAAACTCATTTTGATTGTTGAAGACGAGCCCGTTTTCCGATCGCTACTGGATTCGTGGTTATCCTCGCTGGGAGCAAACACTTTACTGGCCGAAGATGGTGTCGACGCGCTGGAAAAAATGACCGGTATTACGCCCGATCTGATGATTTGCGACATCGCGATGCCGCGAATGAATGGATTGAAACTGGTTGAACATTTGCGCAACGAGGGTGACCAGATGCCCATTCTGGTGATCTCCGCGACTGAGAATATGGCGGATATTGCCAAAGCATTACGTCTTGGCGTTCAGGATATTCTGCTTAAACCCGTCAAAGATCTGAGCCGGTTACGTGAAACGGTATTAGCGTGCCTTTATCCGAATATGTTTAATTCTCGCGTTGAGGAAGAGGAACGCCTTTTTCAGGACTGGGACGCGCTGGTGAGTAATCCGCCAGCGGCGGCGAAATTGCTGCAAGAGCTTCAGCCTCCCGTTCAGCAAACTATTTCCCACTGTCGCGTAAATTATCGCCAGCTGGTGGCGGCCGATCAGCCTGGGCTGGTGCTGGATATTGCACCTCTGTCTGATTCCGACCTCGCATTTTATTCTCTGGACGTAACCCGGGCAGGGGATAATGGCGTATTAGCTGCGTTGTTACTTCGTGCGCTCTTTAATGGATTATTGCAGGAACAGTTATCACATCAGGGACAACGGCTCCCTGAGTTAGGAAGTTTACTCAAACAGGTAAACCAGCTTTTTCGTCAGGCTAATTTACCCGGACAGTTCCCGCTGCTGGTTGGTTATTACCATAGCGGTTTAAAGAATCTTATCCTCGTTTCAGCAGGTCTCAACGCGTCACTGAATACCGGGGAGCACCATATTCAGGTGAGTAACGGTGTGCCGCTTGGAACGCTGGGAACGGCGTATCTCAATCAAATTAGCCATCGCTGTTCTTCCTGGCAGTGCCAAATTTGGGGTGCCGGGGGAAGGCTACGCTTAATGTTGTCCACGGAATAAGCAATTGGATCTTAATTTTAAGATTGCTTTACCTGTGTTTTCTCGGGAGTGCTACTATCGCTGCCCAGATTCATGCGTATTTGTCCTAATTGATCGGCAACGCGTTCTTTTCAGACCCGGACTGCGGGGCGAGGCTGATATACTCAACGCGTTATTTATTGCATAAAAGTTCAAAACTTGAACAGCTCAGGAGAATTTGAATGGCTGCCCTAAATTCGAAAGTCAGAAAGGCCGTCATCCCGGTAGCGGGATTGGGGACCAGGATGTTACCAGCAACTAAGGCGATTCCTAAAGAGATGCTGCCTCTGGTTGATAAGCCATTAATCCAGTATGTCGTTAATGAGTGTATCGCGGCCGGCATCACTGAAATTGTGCTGGTTACGCATTCATCTAAAAACTCTATCGAAAACCACTTCGATACAAGTTTTGAACTCGAAGCCATGCTGGAAAAACGCGTTAAGCGTCAGCTGTTAGAAGAAGTTCAGTCTATTTGCCCTCCGCACGTTACCATCATGCAGGTCCGTCAGGGGCTGGCTAAAGGTCTGGGCCACGCGGTTATGTGTGCACACCCGGTTGTGGGTGATGAGCCTGTCGCGGTCATTCTGCCAGACGTTATTCTGGATGAATACGAATCCGATCTTTCCCAGGATAACCTGGCTGAGATGATCCATCGCTTCGACGAAACGGGCTGCAGCCAGATCATGGTTGAGCCTGTTGAAGATGTGACCGCTTACGGTGTGGTTGACTGCAAGGGTGTGAACCTTGAGCCAGGCGAAAGCGTGCCAATGGTTGGTGTCGTAGAGAAGCCTAAAGCCGACGTAGCGCCGTCTAATCTGGCGGTGGTGGGTCGCTATGTCCTGAGCGCTGAAATCTGGCCTCTGCTGGCGAAAACGCCTCCAGGAGCAGGGGATGAAATCCAGCTGACGGATGCCATTGATATGCTGATCGAGAAAGAGACCGTTGAGGCTTACCACATGAAAGGTAAGAGCCATGACTGCGGTAATAAGCTCGGTTATATGCAGGCGTTCGTTGAATATGGCATTCGCCATAATACGCTGGGTGAAGAATTTAAAGGCTGGCTCAAAGAGAGTATGGGTATTAAGAAATAACCCGGGCGTAAATCTCTGAAACCGGTGTGGCGCTGCCCACCGGTTTTTTTATGCCCATAAAACGCCATCACGAGCCTGTTTGTAAGCAAAACTAAATAGCCGAATAACTCTTTATGACGGAGTGTAAGAGGATGTTTGTGATAAATTGCGGGCAAAAAAAATCCCGCCAGAGGCGGGATTTTTCTGAATTCGGCGTGATTAATCCTTGATCAGGAAGTCATCCAGCTGTTTACCTTGCTCATCCATGGCTTTCTTGATTACAGCAGGAGTACGGCCCTGGCCGGTCCAGGTTTTAGTTTCGCCGTTCTCATCAACATAGCTATATTTAGCAGGACGGGCAGCGCGTTTTGCTTTGGTACCGGTTTTTGCAGCAGCCATGCTGTTCAGCAATTCATTTGGATCGATACCATCAGCAATCAGCATTTCACGATATTGCTGCAGTTTACGCGTACGTTCTTCGATTTCAGCAGCAGCAGCGCTTTCTTCTTCGCGACGTTCATTAACTACAACTTCTAATTTTTCCAGCATTTCTTCGAGCGTTTCAAGGGTACATTCTCTTGCCTGCGCACGAAGAGTACGGATGTTGTTCAGAATTTTAAGTGCTTCGCTCATTGTAGTAATCTCAAACTTATAATGGGGGGTGGTTTGTTGACCTAATAATAGAGCCATAAATTCAGATGTGCAATAGCCAGGAATGTAAGGAATTCAAAAAATACTAAATAAAGCCGCTATTATTAATTACGCTAACTTAAATTTCCTCTTCGACAGTCTCGCTTGTTATCACGATAACCTGCTTAACCCCGCCGCTTGCATCTTTTTTTTGTGACATTTACCGCAGGAATTATAGTTTCGGCGGATAAATATCAGCCTTTTGTATTAGTTCCAGGCTACGGCGCTAAGGCAGGAATAGTTAATAAACAGTGAATTTTAATGAACGCGGATTCCACTATAAAAAGAAGTGTTATGTTTGGCTAACCATATAACCTATTGATCAGCATGACCTCCATTACTCTCTGTTTTAACGGATTATTTTTGCGAAAAGAAGGTGTTTTACACCTTTCAGCACGGCATCGTTTGTGCGGCGTGTCGCTGATGACCAGACAAAATATGGTACAATGAATCATCGGGAATATTACACATTGATTAGGGTTTGACGGCCAATGGCACAACTTTATTTCTACTATTCGGCAATGAATGCCGGTAAATCCACCGCGCTGCTGCAATCCTCATACAATTACCAGGAACGAGGAATGCGTACCGTTGTTTATACTGCTGAAATCGACGATCGCTTCGGTGCAGGGAAGGTGAGTTCCAGAATAGGCCTCTCTTCGCCAGCCAGGCTTTTTAACCCGCAAACTGACCTGCTGGAGGATATCCGCGCTGCGCATGCGTCAGAGCCTATTCACTGCGTTCTGGTTGATGAAAGCCAGTTCCTGACGCGTGAACAGGTGCACGCGCTCTCTGAAGTGGTTGATGAGCTCGATATCCCCGTCCTGTGCTACGGGTTGCGTACAGACTTCCGCGGGGAACTGTTTGCCGGAAGCCAGTATCTGCTTGCCTGGTCAGATAAGCTGGTTGAACTGAAAACTATCTGCTTCTGTGGACGCAAGGCCAGCATGGTGCTTCGTCTCGACCAGGCCGGAAAACCTTATGCGGACGGTGAGCAGGTGGTGATTGGCGGCAATGAACGCTATGTGTCGGTCTGTCGTAAGCACTATAAGGAAGCATTGTCCGTAGGCTCGCTCACGGCGATCCAGCACGACAACAGAAAATAATATCTGCTGTTGTTCAGACATAAAAAAACCCGCCACGAAGGCGGGTTTTTTCATCAGGCTGTCAGTTAAGCGCTTTTCTTCGCTTTCTTGTCAGCTTTAATGACCGGAGCTTCTGTTTTCACAGCAGCAACGTCACCTTCCTTGAACTCACGACCGTAGTAGGTATCCAGCAGAATCTGTTTCAGCTCGGAGATCAGTGGGTAGCGCGGGTTAGCACCAGTACACTGGTCATCGAAGGCATCTTCAGACAGCTTGTCTACGTGAGCGAGGAAGTCAGCTTCCTGAACGCCTGCTTCACGGATAGATTTAGGAATACCCAGTTCAGCTTTCAGGCTTTCCAGCCATGCCAGCAGTTTCTCAATCTTCGCAGCAGTACGGTCGCCCGGTGCGCTCAGACCAAGGTGGTCAGCGATTTCAGCATAACGACGACGCGCTTGCGGACGGTCGTACTGGCTGAAAGCAGTCTGCTTGGTTGGGTTGTCGTTAGCGTTATAACGGATAACGTTGCTGATCAACAGGGCGTTCGCCAGACCGTGAGGAATGTGGAACTGTGAACCCAGCTTGTGCGCCATAGAGTGGCAAACACCCAGGAAGGCGTTCGCAAACGCGATACCGGCGATGGTTGCTGCACTGTGGACACGTTCACGTGCTACAGGGTTTTTAGAACCTTCGTTGTAGGACGCTGGCAGGTTTTCTTTCAGCAGTTTCAGAGCCTGCAGAGCCTGACCGTCAGAGAACTCAGACGCCAGTACAGAAACGTAGGCTTCCAGGGCGTGAGTGACCGCATCCAGACCACCGAATGCACACAGAGATTTCGGCATCTCCATAACCAGGTTGGCATCAACGATAGCCATATCTGGGGTCAGCGCGTAGTCAGCCAGTGGATATTTTTGACCTGTTGCGTCATCCGTTACCACCGCAAATGGTGTCACTTCTGAACCGGTACCGGAAGTGGTAGTGACGGCGATCATTTTCGCTTTCACGCCCATTTTCGGGAACTTGTAGATACGTTTACGGATGTCCATAAAGCGCAGCGCCAGTTCTTCGAAGTGGGTTTCCGGATGCTCGTACATAACCCACATGATTTTCGCGGCGTCCATTGGGGAACCACCACCCAGTGCGATAATCACATCTGGTTTGAATGAATTCGCCAGCTCAGCACCTTTGCGGACAACGCTCAGGGTCGGGTCAGCTTCAACTTCGAAGAACACTTCAGTTTCGACGCCAGCCGCTTTCAGTACAGAGGTGATCTGGTCAGCGTAGCCGTTGTTGAACAGGAAACGGTCAGTCACGATGAGCGCACGTTTGTGGCCATCAGTAATCACTTCATCCAGCGCGATTGGCAGAGAGCCACGGCGGAAGTAGATAGATTTCGGAAGTTTGTGCCACAACATGTTTTCAGCTCGCTTAGCAACGGTTTTCTTGTTGATCAGGTGTTTTGGACCAACGTTTTCAGAGATGGAGTTACCACCCCAGGAACCACAACCCAGAGTCAGGGAAGGTGCGAGTTTAAAGTTATACAGGTCGCCAATACCACCCTGAGAAGCAGGGGTGTTAATCAGGATACGGGCTGTTTTCATCATCTGACCGAAGTGGGCAACACGCTCTGGCTGGTTATCCTGGTCGGTGTACAGACATGAGGTATGACCGATACCGCCCATGGCAACCAGCTTCTCGGCTTTCTCTACCGCGTCTTCGAAATCTTTCGCACGGTACATAGCAAGCGTTGGAGACAGTTTTTCGTGAGCAAACGGCTCGCTTTCGTCGACAACTTTAACTTCACCGATCAGGATTTTGGTGGTTGCCGGAACGGTAAAGCCTGCGAGTTCAGCGATCTTATAGGCTGGCTGACCCACGATAGCGGCGTTGAGCGCGCCATTTTTCAGGATAATGTCCTGAACCGCTTTCAGCTCTTTACCCTGCAGCAGGTAGCCACCGTGGCTGGCGAAACGTTCGCGTACTGCGTCGTACACGGAATCGACAACAACAACAGACTGTTCAGATGCACAGATAACGCCGTTATCGAAGGTTTTAGACATCAGAACAGACGCCACAGCACGTTTGATGTCAGCGGTTTCATCGATAACAACTGGGGTGTTACCTGCACCCACACCGATAGCTGGTTTACCGGAGCTATATGCCGCTTTAACCATGCCAGGACCACCGGTCGCCAGAATCAGGTTAATGTCCGGGTGATGCATCAGCGCGTTGGACAGCTCAACAGAAGGTTGGTCGATCCAGCCAATCAGATCTTTTGGTGCGCCAGCGGCAATTGCAGCCTGCAGAACGATGTCTGCTGCTTTATTTGTCGCGTCTTTCGCACGTGGATGTGGAGAGAAGATGATTGCGTTACGGGTCTTCAGGCTGATCAGTGATTTGAAGATAGCCGTTGAAGTTGGGTTAGTGGTTGGAACAATACCGCAAATGATACCGATAGGTTCGGCGATTGTGATAGTCCCGAAGGTGTCGTCTTCAGACAGAACGCCACAGGTTTTCTCATCTTTATAGGCGTTGTAGATATACTCAGAAGCAAAGTGGTTTTTGATCACTTTATCTTCAACGATACCCATGCCAGATTCGGCAACGGCCATTTTAGCGAGAGGGATTCGAGCATCTGCAGCAGCCAGAGCGGCCGCGCGGAAGATTTTATCAACCTGTTCTTGGGTGAAATTGGCATATTCACGCTGGGCTTTTTTAACGCGCTCGACGAGGGCGTTCAGTTCAGCGATATTAGTAACAGCCATAATGCTCTCCTGATAATGTTTAAACTCTTTTAGTAAACCAGCGCTCGATACGTCAGACAGTATAGACAGTGCCAATACGACTTGCGTTACATAAAGTAAAACAAAGGGTTACTTTATGCTCCAGTACACTAATTTACTAAAAGAGCCTTACCTTAGCATCATCCCTTTTTGTCAGGTGACCTCCCTGGGGGCGTAATCAAGATTACTCACTTCTGAGTACAGAAATCATGATCTGCGTCAATTTTCCACCAAGCTGATACCTTTCAGCAGGGTTATTTAATGGATATATTTCCACTGTTAATTAATTAAGTAACTATTGGAAGTGGCGCTATCATTGTCTCAACATATGTTTAACATTCTGAAATGCTAACGTTTTGGCACAGATTTCTGGTGAAGTATGCTAATAAAAAGCGTATCTTCAGCGCGATTTTTCATGACAACGTACCAGTCCCGGGCATGCGCAAAAGCGGAGCAAAACGTGATCCAAACGCTCTTTGATTTTCCTACGTATTTCAAATTTTTTATTGGTTTGTTTGCCCTGGTCAACCCGGTGGGGATCATTCCTGTCTTCATTAGTATGACCAGTTACCAGACGGCGGCGGCCCGGAACAAAACCAATCTCACCGCTAACCTGTCTGTGGCGATCATTTTGCTCACCTCGCTTTTCCTGGGAGATGCCATTCTCCAGATCTTTGGCATCTCGATTGACTCCTTCCGCATTGCGGGCGGGATCCTGGTGGTGACCATTGCCATGTCCATGATCAGCGGTAAGCTGGGTGAGGATAAGCAGAACAAGCAGGAAAAGTCAGAAACCGCCATTCGCGAAAGTATCGGCGTGGTTCCGCTGGCGTTACCCCTGATGGCCGGGCCGGGTGCCATCAGTTCGACGATTGTCTGGGGCACGCGTTACCATAGTCTCATGCACCTGATTGGCTTTTCTGTCGCAATTGCCGTTTTCGCGCTCTGTTGCTGGGGTGTATTCCGCATGGCGCCGTGGCTGGTGCGCTTGCTGGGGCAGACGGGCATTAACGTTATTACGCGTATCATGGGGCTGCTGTTGATGGCACTCGGGATCGAGTTCATTGTAACGGGTATTAAAAGCATTTTCCCCGGCTTGTTGCATTGATATTTCATATGAAAGAACGGCGCTGCGGCGCCGATTTTTTTATGTAATTATCAGCAAATCATATAAATAAAGTTGAAATGCTCACATATCATAATAAATTCTACTAATAATGTTCATTGCTTGTATTTCATAGAGTTATGAATTCCCCTCCAGTCCACCTGCGCAGAAAATCTTCGAACGCTCTGTTATTTTACTCACACGATAGTCTGGGGCTTGCTGAGTGATAACCGAAATGATATTAGTAATTTCAACATTCATGTAGATGAATGTGCTAAATAATAACCAGTTGTTAAATTTTTGTACAAAATCACGCGATGATAGCGCAGCGACGCGCTTGTAGAGAAAACTTTCTCTATCATTTTGAATATTATTGGTTTTTCTTAATGTTCAACGTCTGGCAGGGCCGCCACCAAAGATACGGCACTCACCGTAAAAGAGAATTGCTTAACAAATTTGCAAAATGTATTGGCGCGTGTTTACGCCATTTGATACTTTCCGGCCTAATATTTTGCAGCATAAAACAACCAGATGAGAATTATTTTCATATAGTCCTCTTCTCAGATATCCGGCACAGGTCTCAAACAGGGGAGGCCTGGCAAGAATCGACGCAAGACGGCCATACGAGCGGTCAGTAATAAAAAAGTCGGTGATAGCAAGAAGTAAAAAAAGAACCTGACAGCAGCAAAAAAAACTCCTGCGCTGTACAGGCCCCAACAGGGGATTAAACAGCTGGCGAAAGCCAGTAATTATAATGAGTGGAGTACCAACACAATGTCCATCATCACAAAAAAAAATCTGGTAGCGGCGGGGATTTTAACTGCGCTAATCGCGGGCAACGCTGCAATGGCTGCGGACGTTCCTGCAGGTGTTCAACTGGCGGAGAAACAGACGCTGGTTCGTAACAACGGTGCGGAAGTGCAGTCTCTCGACCCGCACAAAATTGAAGGCGTTCCTGAGTCGAACGTTAACCGCGACCTTTTCGAAGGCTTGCTGGTGACTGACGTAGACGGCCACCCGGCACCGGGTGTGGCAGAAAAGTGGGAAAACAAAGATTTCAAAGTCTGGACCTTCCATCTGCGTAAAGATGCCAAATGGTCCGACGGTACACCGGTTACCGCCGAAGATTTCGTGTATAGCTGGCAGCGTCTGGCGAATCCAAACACCGCTTCTCCGTATGCGAGCTATCTGCAGTATGGCCACATCGCCAATATCGATGACATCATCGCTGGTAAAAAGCCGGTCACCGACCTGGGCGTGAAGGCGATCGATGCTAATACCTTTGAAGTGACGTTGAGCGAACCTGTTCCGTACTTCTATAAGCTGCTGGTTCACCCGTCCGTATCGCCTGTACCAAAATCCGCTGTCGAAAAATTTGGTGAAAAATGGACACAGCCTGCCAATATCGTGACCAACGGTGCCTATAAGCTCAAAGACTGGGTGGTCAACGAACGTATGGTGCTGGAGCGTAACCCGCAGTACTGGGACAACGCGAAGACCGTGATTAATCAGGTCACCTACCTGCCAATCTCTTCCGAAGTGACCGACGTTAACCGCTACCGCAGCGGCGAAATCGACATGACCTATAACAACATGCCGATTGAACTGTTCCAGAAGCTGAAGAAAGAGATCCCGAAAGAAGTTCACGTCGATCCGTATCTGTGCACCTATTACTACGAAATCAACAACCAGAAAGCACCGTTCACCGACGTGCGCGTTCGTACTGCGCTGAAGCTGGCACTGGATCGCGATATTATCGTGAACAAAGTGAAAAACCAGGGCGATCTGCCAGCGTACAGCTACACGCCTCCGTATACCGATGGGATGAAGCTGGTTGAGCCTGAGTGGTTCAAGTGGTCACAGGAAAAACGAAACGAAGAGGCGAAAAAACTGCTGGCTGAAGCAGGATACACCGCAGATAAACCGCTGACGTTTAACCTGCTGTACAACACATCAGATCTGCATAAGAAACTGGCGATTGCGGTGGCGTCTATCTGGAAGAAAAACCTGGGCGTGAACGTTAAGCTGGAAAATCAGGAGTGGAAAACCTTCCTCGATACGCGTCATCAGGGGACCTTCGACGTGGCGCGTGCGGGCTGGTGTGCGGACTATAACGAACCAACCTCATTCCTGAACACCATGCTCAGCGACAGTTCCAACAACACGGCGCACTATAAGAGCCCGGCGTTCGACAAGATCATCGCCGAAACGCTGAAAGTGTCTGACGATGCGCAGCGCGCAGAGCTGTACGCGAAATCAGAAGAGCAGCTCGATAAAGACTCTGCAATTGTACCGGTTTACTACTACGTTAACGCCCGTCTGGTGAAACCGTGGGTAGGGGGTTATACCGGTAAAGACCCGTTGGATAATATTTCCGTTAAGAATCTCTATATTATCAAGCATTAATGGCAATACGTGGGGCGAGCCTGGCTTGCCCCACTGTGTCTACTTTGTAACATTCATCAGGCACACGCCAGAAGGTACGGGCAATGTTGAAATTTATCCTGCGTCGCTGCTTAGAAGCGATACCAACGCTATTTATTCTAATTACGATTTCCTTCTTTATGATGCGTCTCGCGCCGGGAAGTCCATTTACCGGTGAACGCACGCTGCCGCCGGAAGTTATGGCGAACATCGAGGCGAAGTATCACTTAAACGATCCCATCACCACCCAATACTTCAACTATCTGAAGCAGCTGGCGCACGGTGATTTTGGACCGTCATTTAAATATAAAGACTATTCCGTTAACGACCTGGTGGCCTCCAGCTTCCCGGTGTCGGCAAAACTGGGTGCTGCAGCATTCATTCTGGCCGTCGTTCTCGGAGTCACCGCAGGCGTTATCGCCGCGCTCAGACAAAATACCAAATGGGATTATGCCGTAATGGGGGTGGCAATGACCGGGGTAGTGATACCCAGTTTCGTTGTCGCGCCATTGCTGGTGATGATATTTGCCATCACGCTGAAATGGCTGCCCGGGGGCGGCTGGAACGGCGGGGCATTGAAGTTCATGATTTTACCGATGGTGGCATTATCGCTGGCATACATCGCCAGTATTGCGCGTATCACCCGTGGTTCTATGATCGAAGTGCTGCACTCAAACTTCATCCGTACCGCACGCGCGAAAGGGCTGCCGATGCGCCGGATCATCTTCCGTCACGCGCTCAAGCCGGCGCTGCTGCCAGTGCTTTCCTATATGGGACCGGCATTCGTCGGCATCATTACAGGTTCAATGGTTATCGAAACGATCTATGGCCTGCCGGGCATTGGTCAGCTGTTTGTTAACGGGGCGCTTAACCGTGACTACTCGCTCGTTCTGAGCCTCACGATCCTCGTGGGCGCGCTGACCATTCTCTTTAACGCCGTTGTCGATGTGCTGTATGCCGTTATCGACCCGAAAATCCGTTACTAACGCTGGAGCACGCCATGATGTTGAGTAAGAAAAACAGCGAGGTGCTGGAAAACTTCAGTGAAAAACTGGAAGTAGAAGGTCGTAGCCTCTGGCAGGACGCGCGCCGTCGCTTTATGCACAACCGTGCCGCGGTCGCCAGCCTGGTGGTTCTGGTGATCATCGCGCTTTTTGTGACCCTGGCACCTATGCTGTCGCAATTTACCTATTTCGATACGGACTGGGGCATGATGTCCAGCGCGCCGGATATGGAGTCTGGCCACTATTTCGGTACCGATTCATCCGGCCGTGATTTGCTGGTGCGCGTGGCGATTGGTGGTCGTATTTCACTGATGGTCGGTATCGCTGCCGCGCTGGTGGCGGTGATTGTGGGGACGCTTTACGGCGCGCTCTCCGGCTACCTTGGCGGCAAAGTAGACTCAGTGATGATGCGTTTGCTGGAAATCCTGAACTCCTTCCCGTTTATGTTCTTCGTTATTTTGCTGGTGACCTTCTTTGGCCAGAACATCCTGTTGATCTTCGTGGCTATCGGGATGGTTTCCTGGCTGGATATGGCGCGTATCGTGCGCGGCCAGACGTTGAGCCTCAAACGCAAAGAGTTTATCGAAGCGGCGCAGGTAGGGGGCGTATCAACCAGTAATATCGTGGTTCGTCATATCGTGCCTAACGTGCTGGGCGTGGTGGTGGTCTATGCATCACTGCTGGTGCCAAGCATGATCCTGTTTGAATCCTTCCTCAGCTTCCTGGGGCTGGGTACGCAGGAGCCACTGAGCAGTTGGGGCGCGCTGCTGAGCGACGGCGCAAACTCGATGGAAGTTTCACCGTGGCTGTTGCTTTATCCGGCGGGTTTCCTGGTCGTCACCCTGTTTTGTTTTAACTTTATCGGCGATGGCCTGCGTGATGCCCTCGACCCGAAAGACCGTTAAGGAGCGCCGTCATGACAATAATTGAAACGGCCACCGCGCCTCAGGCGCAACAGCAGAACAACCTTCTGCTGGATGTGAAAGACCTCCGCGTGACCTTTAAAACGCCGGACGGGGATGTGACCGCAGTCAACGATCTCAACTTTAACCTGAGCAAAGGTGAAACGCTGGGGATCGTGGGGGAATCCGGTTCCGGAAAATCCCAGACCGCCTTTGCGCTGATGGGCCTGCTGGCCGCGAACGGCGTGATTGGCGGTTCGGCAAAATTCAACGGCCGTGAAATCCTCAACTTACCGGAGCACGAGCTGAACAAGCTTCGCGCCGAACAAATCTCAATGATTTTCCAGGATCCGATGACTTCGCTGAACCCGTATATGCGCGTCGGCGAGCAGCTTATGGAAGTCCTGATGCTGCACAAAGGCCTGGGCAAAGCGGAAGCCTTTGAGGAATCCGTGAAAATGCTGGATGCGGTGAAAATGCCGGAAGCGCGCAAGCGCATGCGCATGTTCCCGCACGAGTTTTCCGGCGGTATGCGTCAGCGCGTGATGATTGCGATGGCGCTGCTGTGTCGGCCGAAGCTGCTGATTGCCGATGAACCGACTACCGCGCTGGACGTGACCGTTCAGGCGCAAATCATGACCCTGTTGAACGAGCTTAAGCGTGAGTTCAACACGGCGATTATCATGATCACCCACGATCTTGGTGTCGTGGCAGGTATCTGTGACAAAGTGCTGGTGATGTATGCCGGGCGCACCATGGAATACGGCAAAGCGCGTGACGTGTTCTATCAGCCTGCCCATCCTTACTCCATTGGCCTGCTGAACGCGGTGCCGCGTCTTGATGCGGAAGGGGAATCCCTGCTCACCATTCCTGGCAACCCGCCAAACCTGCTGCGTCTGCCGAAAGGCTGTCCATTCCAGCCGCGCTGCCCGCACGCAATGGAAATCTGCAACAGCGCGCCGCCGCTGGAAGAATTTGCCCCAGGCCGTCTGCGCGCCTGCTTTAAGCCGCAGGAGGAGCTGGTATGAACGCAGTAGATGAAAAACGCAACGTGCTTCTCGAAATCGCTGACCTCAAGGTGCATTTCGACATCAAAGACGGCAAACAGTGGTTCTGGCAGCCGCCGAAGACCCTGAAAGCGGTGGATGGCGTCACGCTGCGCCTGTACGAAGGGGAGACCCTGGGTGTGGTGGGAGAGTCTGGCTGCGGTAAATCCACCTTTGCGCGTGCGATTATCGGACTGGTGAAAGCCACCGGCGGCAAAGTAGCCTGGCTGGGTAAAGATCTGCTGGGCATGAAGCCCGACGAGTGGCGCGAAGTGCGCAGCGATATCCAGATGATTTTCCAGGATCCGCTGGCGTCATTAAACCCGCGTATGACCATCGGTGAGATTATCGCCGAGCCGCTGCGCACCTATCATCCTAAGATGTCGCGTCAGGAAGTGCGCGACCGCGTGAAGGCGATGATGCTGAAAGTCGGCCTGTTGCCTAACCTCATCAACCGTTATCCGCATGAATTCTCCGGCGGCCAGTGCCAGCGTATTGGTATTGCTCGTGCGCTGATCCTCGAACCTAAGCTGATAATCTGTGATGAGCCGGTTTCCGCGCTGGACGTATCTATTCAGGCGCAGGTGGTGAACCTGCTTCAGAAGCTGCAACGAGAAATGGGGCTGTCGCTGATCTTTATCGCGCACGACCTGGCGGTGGTAAAACACATCTCAGACCGCGTGCTGGTGATGTATCTCGGCCATGCCGTGGAGTTAGGTACCTACGATGAGGTGTATCACAACCCGCTGCACCCTTACACCAGAGCGCTGATGTCGGCGGTGCCGATCCCTGACCCCGATCTGGAAAAGAATAAAACAATTCAGCTTCTGGAAGGGGAATTGCCGTCGCCAATTAACCCGCCGTCGGGCTGCGTGTTCCGCACGCGATGCCCGATGGCGGGGCCGGAATGTGCGAAAACGCGACCGGTTCTTGAAGGCAGTTTCCGACATGCGGTTTCCTGCCTGAAAGTAGACCCGTTATAATCGTAAGGGCTGACATGATGTCAGCCCTTATTTTTTGCGAGGTTATCGTGTCGCGTTTATTCACCTCAGTCCGTCGTCGGCTCTATCATCTTTTATTCGATCCTGAAACGGTATCGGGACGCCGTTTTGAAGGTCTCTGCGCGCTCTTTGCGCTACTCAGCGTAGTGGTCATATTTATTGAATCGGGTGTTGGTACGCAGTATCACCTGACATTTGAGGAATGGCATGCGTTTGTCTGGCTGGAATTGATTATCACCCTGGTCTTTACCGCTGAGTATATTTTGCGGGTAGTTTGTTGGCCCAACCCGGCAAAGTACGTCTTCAGCTTCTGGGGCTTCATTGATTTAGCCACTATCCTGCCGCTCTATGTGATGTGGTTGTGGCCGGAGATCAGCCTCAACTATGTTTTCGCCTGGCGAGCGATGCGTGTTATTCGGGTATTACGTATCCTGAAATTGCTGCGCTTTATGCCGTCGCTGCGGGTATTCTGGAGCGCGATCGTCAGCGCACGACACCAGCTTATTCTTTTCTATTCGTTTATTGCCATCGTCATGATTGTTTTCGGCGCGCTGATGTATTTGATAGAAGGGCCGAAATATGGCTTCGCGACGCTCAATGCGTCCGTCTACTGGGCGATAGTGACCGTTACGACCGTGGGGTATGGCGATATCACGCCCCATACGCCGCTGGGGCGGATAGTGGCATCCGTGCTGATTCTGATTGGGTACTCGGTTATTGCCATCCCGACGGGGCTTATCACCACGCACATGAGCAGCGCGTTTCAGAACCATAAACAGCGGCGCAAATGTCCGAACTGCCACCAGGCCGATCATGAACACAGCGCGCGGTTTTGCAACCGCTGTGGAAGTGCGTTACCGGATTAAATAAAAAAGGCTGCCATCGCAGCCTTTTTTATTATTCGCGCCAGAGTATATGGCACAGCTTGTGGTCTTTCTCGCGACACAGCAGGACGCGGGCGAAGATGTCGTTAATTTCCCCTCCGTCTTCGTCAGCCAGCCCAATTACCACTTCGGCAAAGAAGTCAGGATTCAGGTCGAAATCCACATGTTCGGCCCAGTCCTCTGAAGGGTCGAACAATTCGGCACCGCCGCGCTCTTCGAACTGCAGATTAAAGAGGATCACGTCTGCGGGATCGAGGTTATCAACCGCCAGTTCGAGAAAAATGTCATAGGCCTGCTCGAGCGTTTCGTCTTCGGTCAGGCGATTGTTCAGATCCATTTCCATGATGACTACCTGTTTAACATCGTTGGGCACGTTTTACAGCAACGGACTAAAGAAGTAAAACAGTCGTTCAGCTATTCGCTGCCATAGCGGACGTTTTACCCACAGCCTGGCATCCAGCAGTCGCGAGCGGGAGATATAGTCATCCTGAACTGCCGCCAGGTCACCGCCAAAGCCAGCGTCATCAATCACCAGGGTGATTTCAAAGTTTAGCCACAGGCTGCGCATATCAAGGTTAACCGTGCCCACCAGGCTTAACTCGCCGTCGACCAGCACGCTCTTGGTGTGCAATAGCCCGCCTTCAAACTGATAAATTTTCACCCCGGCAGCCAGCAGTTCGCTAAAGAAGGCACGGCTGGCCCAGCCCACCAGAAGGGAGTCATTTTTGCGCGGCAGAATGATACTCACATCGACACCGCGCTGCGCTGCGGTACAAATCGCGTGCAGCAGGTCATCGCTGGGGACAAAGTAGGGCGTCGTCATAATCAGATATTCACGCGCGGAGTAGGTTGCCGTCAGCAGCGCCTGATGAATCAAGTCCTCCGGGAAGCCCGGTCCGGAGGCGATGGTATGAATTGTATGGCCGCTGGCCTCTTCAAACGGCATGATATTGCCATCCGGCGGCGGCGGCAGGATACGCTTGCCGGTCTCTATTTCCCAGTCGCAGGAGTACACGATGCCCATCGAGGTGGCAATCGGCCCCTCCATTCGCGCCATCAGATCCACCCATTGCCCGACGCCGGAATCCTGTTTAAAGAAGCGCGGGTCAACCATGTTCATACTGCCTGTGTAGGCAATATAGTTATCGATCATGACCATTTTACGGTGCTGGCGAAGGTCCATCCGGCGCAGAAACACGCGCAGGAGATTAACCTTCAGCGCCTCAACCACCTCGATACCGGCGTTACGCATCATGCCCGCCCAGGGGCTACGGAAAAATGCCACGCTGCCCGCGGAGTCCAGCATCAGACGGCAGTGGATCCCCCGGCGTGCGGCCGCCATCAGCGACTCAGCGACCTGGTCAGCCATGCCGCCGGGCTGCCAGATATAAAACACCATCTCAATATTATGGCGAGCCAGCTGAATATCGCGAATCAACGCCTGCATGACATCATCGGACGACGTCAGTAGCTGGAGCTGATTGCCCTTCACGCCGCCAATCCCCTGGCGGCGCTCGCAGAGCTTAAACAGCGAGGAGGCGACGCTACTGTTCTCCTCGGCAAAGATATGCTTGCAGGCTTTGAGATCGTTAAGCCATTTCGCGGTGGAAGGCCACATGGCACGCGCCCGCTCGGCCCGGCGTTTACCCAAATGAAGCTCACCGAAAGAGAGATAGGCAATAATTCCCACCAGTGGGAGGATATAAATGATCAGAAGCCAGGCCATGGCAGAGGGTACGGCTCTGCGCTTCATCAGGATGCGTAACGTCACACCCGCGATTAACAGCCAGTATCCCAGAATGACCAGCCAACTCACCACGGTGTAGAAGGTTGTCATAGTTAAAAAAATCCTTTTGAAAGCGTATTGTTATGAGTGTACGCATCAGGATTCATCTGGCAAATAAAAACGCCAGGTAAAAGCGCTGGTTTGCTGCCGGGTTGGGTTTATAATGGCGGCTCTGTTTGAGAAAGAGTTGTAGACATGAAGCGCAGTAGAACAGAAGTAGGGCGCTGGCGCATGTTGCGACAGGTGAGTCGTCGTAAGGCTCGTTGGCTGGAGGCACAATCCCGCCGCAATATGCGTATCCACGCCATCAGAAAATGTGGATTGACCCGGCACCGCAATGCGTTGCTGTTCGCAGTCCAGGATATCTGTAACCCATGAGGGCACCGCAAGGTGCCCGCTGATTTTATAGTGTCTGATTTTGCGAATATCGTTATTGCGGCGATATTCCGGTTATTTTTAGCAAAAGGAGGGAGAGGTGTTTGCGGAGTTTGGTGTACTGAATTTCTGGACGTATGTTGTTGGCGCATTTTTTATCGTGCTGGTTCCCGGGCCAAACACCCTGTTTGTGCTGAAAACCGGGATTGGTCACGGAGTGAAAAAAGGGTATCTTGCCGCGACCGGTGTGTTTATCGGTGATGCGGTATTGATGTTTCTGGCCTGGGCGGGTGTTGCGGCATTGATCCAGACGACCCCCGTACTCTTTAATATCGTGCGCTATCTTGGGGCCTTCTATCTGCTGTGGCTGGGGGGCAAAATGCTCTGGTCGGTAATTACCCGTCAGAATAACGCTCAAGAGAGCGGAACCGAGCCGGCCAGCACGATCATGAAACGCTCCCTCGTCCTGAGCCTGACCAATCCAAAAGCGATTCTGTTCTACGTTTCGTTCTTTGTGCAGTTTATCGACGTGAATGCGCAAAATACCGGGACCTCTTTCCTGATCCTCGCCACCACGCTTGAGTTGATTAGCTTTATGTACATGAGCTTCCTGATCTTCTCCGGGGCGTTTGTCACGCGTTATCTGAAAACCAAAAAGAAGCTGGCAAAGTTGGGGAACGGGCTGATAGGGCTGCTGTTTGTCGGATTTGCGGCGCGGTTAGCGTCGCTGCATTGATGTGAAAAGAGGCTCCTCCCGGAGCCTTTTTACATCAGAACACTTTCTTATATGGCCGCACCGTCACTTTCGCATACACACCCGCCGCAACGTATGGGTCTGCGTCAGCCCAGGCCTGCGCCGCTTCCTGAGACTCAAACTCCGCAATGACCGTGGAGCCAGAAAAACCGGCGGCTCCAGGGTCATTGCTGTCAACAGCAGGCATTGGACCTGCGGTCAACAAACGGCCTTCGTCCTGGAGCAACTGCAGGCGAGCCAGATGGGCAGGGCGAACCGAGAGACGTTTTTCGAGGGAATCAGCGACATCTTCAGAGTAGATCACGTAAAGCACGGTGAAGCTCCTTAAGCGTAATAAAGTGACAGTTACGTTATGTGAAAGGGCAATTAACTGCAATGTAAAGATAAAAACAACGTTAATCCCCCAATCTGAGTGCCCCTTTTTTGACCACTCCAGCGCTTAAATTGCGCCAGAACAAAGTGTCTTATTGAATATGATTGCTATTTGCATTTAAAATCGGAGTTCGGTTTTTTAACGTTGATGATTATGACTTCGATGACCCTTGATTTACCTCGCCGCTTTCCCTGGCCGACGCTGCTGTCCGTCGTGATTCACGGTGCCGTCGTGGCGGGTTTGCTCTACACTTCGGTTCATCAGGTTATTGAAATGCCCGCACCCGCCCAGCCGATCTCGGTGACCATGGTCTCGCCAGCGGATCTCGAACCGCCGCAGGTTGCGCCGCCCCCGCCACAGCCTGTTGCTGAGCCTGAGCCGGAACCCGAGCCTGTCCCGGAACCACCGAAGGAAGCACCGGTGGTGATCCATAAACCTGAACCAAAGCCAAAACCTAAGCCGAAGCCAAAGCCGGTTAAGAAGGTTGAAGAGCGTCCAAAACGTGAAGAACGCCCGGTTGAACCACGCGCGACCCAGCCGGTCGAGAATACGGCGCCTTCGCGTCCGGTTATGAATAACAGCGCGCCGGCCGCGAAGCCGACGGTTGCCGCACCGGCAGGCCCACGTGCGTTGAGCCGTAATCAGCCTCAGTACCCGGCGCGAGCTCAGGCCTTACGCATTGAAGGCCGCGTACGGGTGAAATTTGACGTCACTGCGGATGGCCGCGTTGATAACGTGGAAATCCTGTCTGCTCAACCTTCAAATATGTTCGAGCGCGAAGTGAAATCGGCGATGCGCAGATGGCGCTACGAACCCGGTAAACCGGGTAGTGGACTGATCGTGAACATTGTTTTCCGCCTGAATGGCGGGGCGCAGATGGAATAAGAAAAGCCTCCGGAAGGAGGCTTTTTTTTGCCTGTCGTTCAGGCTGGCGGAAGCTGACGAGGTTTACCCTCGCTATCGACAGCTACATAAATAAACAGCGCTTCAGTTGCTTTATAACGCTGCCCAATCGGTTCAGAAGAGACTTTCTTCACCCAGACTTCAATGTTGATGGAGATGGAGGTATTGCCGCGTTTTACGCAACGGGCGTAACAGCAAACCACATCACCTACCGCAACCGGGCGCAGGAAGGTCATTCCATCCACCCGCACGGTCACCACGCGCCCATGAGCAATCTCTTTT
Source organism: Enterobacter sp. KB-280D8 (assembly GCF_041399405.1). Lineage (NCBI taxonomy): Bacteria > Pseudomonadati > Pseudomonadota > Gammaproteobacteria > Enterobacterales > Enterobacteriaceae > Enterobacter > Enterobacter sp. KB-280D8. The sequence continues at coordinate 800,855 of NZ_JBGKEC010000001.1, read as the reverse complement.
GCCAGAATTGCGCCGCCCATATCCATCTGCGACATCAGCCAGCCGCCAAAAATATCGCCATTGGCATTGGTGTCAGCGGGCATTGCCAGTGTGCGTAAAACCAGTTCGCCCTGAGGGGCGTTATTTGTTGTCATTGTTTTAACTCATAACGGAAGACTTCAGGCGGGATGCTACTATGATTTCACAGCGGAGAGAATAGACCAGAACGCCTGTCGAACACGTTCTGGTCAGTCAACAATCAGTGCTTATCGTCCTGCGGCATGTGGCGATAAATATAAACGCCGCTTAGCAGGGTGAAAATCAGCGTCAGGGCCGTCAGGCCGAAGACCTTAAAGTTGACCCAAATGTTTTGCGGCAGCCAGAAGGCAATATAGATATTGGCAAGACCGCAAAGGATAAAGAACACCGCCCAGGCGATATTCAGGCGAGACCAGACCTCCTGAGGCAGCGTCAGCTCTTTGCCGAGCATGCGCTGAATCAGAGGTTTTTTCATCACCCACTGGCTGATCAGTAAGGCACCCGCAAACAGCGCATAGATCACCGTAACTTTCCACTTAATGAATTCATCATTGTGGAAGAAAAGGGTTAGTCCACCGAATACGGCGACCAGGACGAACGTCACCAGCGCCATTTTTTCAACTTTACGGTAGCGCACCCAGCTGTAGATCAGCACAACCGCAGTCGCAATAATCAGCGCCGTGGTCGCAGCATAAATGTCATACAGCTTATAAAATGCGAAAAAGACAACCAGCGGTAAAAAATCAAGAAACTGCTTCATTCTGTGATTCCATCTTCTCTGTTGAGCCGGGAAAGATCATCCTCCCGGCATCAGGATTACTGACGAATTAACATATACAGGCGGAACAGATAGACCAGCAGTACCGCTGAAATCAGGTTGCTCAGCGTATTCGCGACCACCGCGCCAACATTCGGGGTTAATACCGCAAAATTGGGTGCAAACAGGAGCAGGAGCGTTTTTGCCAGCAGCCAGCCGATCACGGCGGGCGCTACCAGACGCATGTTCGCCCATGCCAGCCTGATGCTGCTGCGCATCGCGGTAAAAATCCCCATTTTATCCTGCACGACCATCACGGGAGCAAAAGCAAGCACGATAGCGAGTAACACACCCGGCACCACGACCAGCATAATCCCCATCTGCACCAGCATGGTGGTTAAAAAGATCAGGATAAACAGCTTAGGTAAGACCGGCGCGCTGGCTCCAATCGCCCGTAAGGCGCTGACCCGGTGGCCCGCCGACACCAGCTGAATCATCAGCAGAACGCCACCTGCCAGAATCGCATTACCAATGAGCCCGGAGAAAGTGGATGCGGCAGAAGCCCGCAGCAGAATCTGTTGCTGCTCCGGCGTCATGTTTTGCACCAGTTCAAACAGCCCCACGCTTCCTGCCAGATGGTCGCCCTGGCTCAGGCTGGCAATCTGTTCTTCACTCGGTGAGAACGCATGACCCAGCACCACAGTGATAAAGGCGCAAAGCAACGCGATCAGTAAAAAGGTAATGAACTGATTGCGGAAAAAATTTCCCGTGTCACGGTAGACAGACTTCGCCGTGATAGACATGCACTCTCCTTGAGTATTGCAGGTGTTAATTAGCCGGCAATTGTACACCGGATGCACCTGCTGTGGCAGCATCAAGGCTTGTATGGAAAAGCATATCTTTGTAAAGCGGCGGTAATCCAAAGCGTGCCCGGGCACGATTACAGGCTTCATTGACCTGCCCATCTTCGCCGGACATGGCAAATTCCCGGCACGGGCTGGGGCGATCTTCATAGATAGCGCACCGGGTAGAGATGCCCGGCTCCCCCTGTAAGGCCACGCAGCGGCTCTGCTTTTGGTTTGTGCCGCGCATACACCGCAGAAAAGGAGTGACTGGCTCAGTGAGATGAACCGGAACGGTACCGCCGCCATCGCTGGCTTCGGCCCAGTAGAAAGAGACTCGAAAATACGCACAACAGGCTCCGCACGTCATGCACGGGTTAACTTCACTCATGACACACCTGCAAAAGAAGAACGCATCAAATCAACTTGTGAGAACGATAAATTATCCAGCCGCCAGAGGAAGAGCAAGAGGGAGAAAAGAGAAAATTTTGTAACTGTGAAATGCTAAAAATTGACATAGAAACAACTTATTGCTTTTCAGGGCGCCACAAAAAATTAACCCAGATCAATGAATGTTAACTTACTGGTTTTAATGTGATCTGTGGCAGATCACTTATTACTCTTTTGTGAGTATATTCTCATCCGCGATTAAAACCACAACGATGGAGCGGATATGAAAAAATTAGCGGTGGCAGCCCTTGTATTAAGCAGTCTCTCTGGCGGCGCGTACGCGCATGAAGCAGGCGAGTTCTTTATTCGTGCCGGTTCGGCCACGGTTCGCCCAACTGAAGGTTCGGATAACGTGCTGGGGATGGGCGGTTTTAACGTCAGTAACAACACCCAGTTGGGGTTAACGTTCACCTATATGGCGACGGATAACGTTGGCGTTGAGCTTCTGGCGGCAACGCCGTTCCGTCACCGGGTCGGTCTTGGGGCAACCGGTGATATCGCCACGGTTCACCATTTGCCGCCAACGCTGATGGCGCAATGGTACTTTGGCGATGCCAGCAGCAAGGTGCGTCCGTATATTGGCGCAGGTGTCAACTACACCACCTTCTTCGATGAGAAATTCAACGATACCGGGAAAGAGGCAGGTCTCTCCGATCTCAGCCTGAAAGACTCGTGGGGCATGGCGGGGCAGGTTGGTCTGGACTATCTGATTAACCGCGACTGGCTGATCAACGCCTCGGTCTGGTACATGGACATTGATACGGACGTGCGCTTCAAGGCGGGCGGTGAGCAGCAAAGCATCAATACGCGTCTGGATCCGTGGGTGTTTATGTTCTCTGCGGGTTATCGTTTCTAATTCAGGCTGTTCGATGCGCCCCCGAAGGGGCGCATTTCGTATATTACTTCTGAATCAAATAGCGAATGGTTGGCCCATCCTGCTGGATATCCAGCACCGTATAACCGTGGTTTTTCGCATCCAGCGGAATGTTGTTGATGGACTGCGGACAATCGCTGACCACCTCCAGAATTTCACCTTTTTTGAGCTGCGGTAGCGCCTCAAGCGTGGCAACCGCCGGATACGGGCAGGGTTCACCGACCATATCCAGTCGATAATTGGGGACGATCTCTTTCATGCAGCGTTCTCCTGCGTTTCAGTTTTAACGGTGGCGCGGCGGAAGAAACGTTTCTCCTGCGCAACAACCAGTAAAAAAGCGACCAGCAGCAGGGCATAGGTGACCAGCAGACCGCCAAGGGGACCGAAGGTGCTCAGCAGGTTGACCTTGTCCCAGTTCGTTGCAAGTACCGGAGAGACGTCGTCCCAGTAGTACGCCAGAATGGTTGAGCCGATGACGTTACCCAGCCCGACCCACCAGTAGTGCACCTGTCCCTCTACCGCGCGATACATCCAGCCGGTTTCACACCCGCCCGCCAGCACAATCCCGAAGCCAAACAACAGGCCGCCAATCACCGCGTTTGGGCCAGCCCACATGATTTTCGGTTCCACGCCTAACTGAACGTAGCTGAAGATGCCGATGGCGCTCACCGCCATACCGGCAATGATTGCCTTCGCCATCATCGTCCGTCCGGTGATCCACATATCGCGAAACGCGGAGGTAAAGCAGATCTGCGCGCGTTCGATCAGCAGGCCAAAGCCGACGCCGAACAACATCGCCAGGCCAAGCTTCGGCTGATTCATCGCCGTGCAAATGGCCCACGCGATCATGGCAAAAAAGACCAGCATACCCAGGCGGAAACGACGCTTTGCCTGGTCCGGCTTCTGGGTTAGCGGGGACGCCGCGCTGACTTTTGTTATTTTCACCGGGATGCGGAACAGCGGCAGCAGGGTGAATTTTGCCCCAAAGTAAGAGCCGATTGCCGTGGCGACAGCAAAAAACCAGGCATGAAGCGAGAACTGCGGAATCCCCGTAAAGAATGCGGCCAGGTTGCAGCCCATCGCCAGGCGGGCACCAAACCCGGCAATTATACCCCCTGCTACCGCCTGCAGAATGCGAATACGGCTTTTGGGCATGCGCAGCTTAACGTTGTTTGCCCACAGCGCCGCGGCGAAGCAGCCGCCAAACATGCCGACAATCATCATCCCGTCGATGCGGGTAAGCGGTGTGCCTTCCAGGTGAATCAGTTTGAAGTAGCCCCACTCTTCGGTATGCACGCCTGCAAGTTGCAGCAGCTGACCACCCCAGCGGGTGAACTCGCCGGTGACGGCCCAGAAGGTGCCGGTAATGCCGAAATAATAAGTAGAGAGAATGCCTGCCGCGATGACGGCCGGAACTGGCGACCAGAACTTAACCAGGTAAGTCTGCTTGAAGTATTGCCATGACATGAATAAGCCTCTGAACTCAGAAGGATTAAAGATAAAAAAGAGTCCAGATCATACGCCTGCAGGCAAGAATGGGAAGCTATTCACACCGAAAATATCGAAGGGATCAATTTTGACGTGATCCTTTGTAGTGGATGGTGAAGGAGGCGTAACCGTCTGGCAGAGATGCCAGACGGTGGAGGGATTATGCTTTCCGCGTCGCCGCTTTCATTGCGGTCACGAACGCTTTCAATTCGTTCAGCATCTGCTCGGGCTTGTCCACGTTCTTCTCGATGATCTTCACTATCGCGGAGCCGGAGATGGCGCCAGCCGCCTTCGCCTCAATTGCCGCAGTGACCTGATCCGGAGAGGAAATCCCGAAGCCCTGCAGCGGAGGCGCGGCATGGTATTCGGCCAGCTTCTCCACCAGATGATGCAGCGGCAGTGCGGCTTTATTCTCGGCACCGGTCACGCCTGCGCGGGAGAGCAGGTAGGTATATCCGCGTCCGTAAGAGGCAATCTGGCGCAGCAGTTCGTCATCAGCGTTTGGTGGGCAGATGAAAATCGGGGCGACATTATGACGCATTGCCGCCTGGCGGAACGGCGCAGACTCTTCAACGGGCACGTCTGCTACCAGCACCGAGTCAACACCCACGCGCGCGCACTCGGCGTAGAACTCGTCAACACCACGGTTAAACACCAGGTTGGCGTACATCAGCAGGCCAATCGGAATGGTCGGGTGCTTCTGGCGGATCGCCGCCAGCATCTCAAAGCACTGGGTTGGGGTTACGCCTGCGGCAAACGCGCGCAGGGTGGCGTTCTGGATGGTCGGGCCATCCGCCAGCGGATCGGAGAATGGAATGCCCAGCTCCAGCGCGTCGGCACCGGCTTCGATCAGGGCGTCGATAATCTTCAGAGACTGCTCCGGGCCAGGGTCGCCCAGGGTAACGAAGGGAACGAACGCGCCTTCCTGGCGGGATTTCAGTTCAGCAAATGCATTATCGTAGCGTTCCATCAGATTTCCCCTCGTGCTTTCAGAATATCGTGAACGGTGAAGATATCTTTGTCACCGCGACCGGAAAGGTTAACGACCAGCAGTTGCTCTTTTTCCGGGTTCTCTTTCATCATTTTCAGCGCGTGCGCCAGCGCGTGTGAAGACTCAAGTGCCGGGATGATACCTTCGCTGCGGCACAGCGTTTTGAAGGCTTCCAGCGCTTCATCATCGGTAATGGAGACATAATCCGCGCGCCCCGTGCTGTTCAGGAACGCGTGCTGTGGCCCAACGGACGGGAAATCCAGTCCGGCAGAAATCGAGTAAGACTCTTCAATCTGCCCTTCATCGGTCTGCATCATCGGGGCTTTCATGCCGAAGTAAATCCCCACCCGGCCATGCTTCAGCGGCGCGCCGTGCTCGCCGGTTTCAATCCCGTGACCGGCAGGCTCGACGCCAATCAGCCCTACGCGGGTTTCGTCGATAAAATCGGCAAACATGCCGATGGCGTTAGATCCGCCGCCGACGCAGGCAATCACCGCATCCGGCAGACGACCCTCTTTTTCAAGGATTTGCGCTTTGGTCTCTTCACCGATCATGCGCTGGAATTCGCGCACGATGGTCGGGAACGGGTGCGGGCCCGCCGCGGTACCGAGCATATAGTGCGCGGTTTCGTAGCTGCCTGACCAGTCGCGCAGCGCTTCGTTACAGGCATCTTTCAGCGTCGCGGAGCCGCTGTGCACCGGGATCACTTCCGCACCCATCAGGCGCATACGGAACACGTTCGGCGACTGACGCTCAACGTCTTTCGCGCCCATGTAGATGCGGCACTTCAGGCCGAGCAGGGCGCTGGCGAGCGCAGAAGCCACGCCGTGCTGTCCCGCGCCGGTTTCGGCGATGATTTCGGTTTTACCCATACGCTTTGCGAGCAGCGCCTGGCCCAGCACCTGGTTAGTTTTATGCGCGCCGCCGTGCAGCAGGTCTTCACGCTTAAGATACAGCGTGGTTTTGGTGCCTTCGGTGAGGTTGCGGCATTTGGTCAGCGCGGTTGGACGCCCGGCATAGTTTTTCAGCAGGTCGGTAAACTCCGCCTGAAACGCCGGATCTTTCTGCGCGCTCACGAACGCTTCTTCAAGCTGGCGCAGCGCGGGCATCAGGATTTGCGGAACGTACATCCCGCCGAACTCACCAAAATACGGGTTAAGTAATGTCGTCATCTTCTCTTCCTTAATATGCACGCAGAGTTTTAAACACTGAGGCCAGCTTGCTGGCATCTTTTATACCCGGTTGCGACTCTACGCCTGAATTGAAATCGAGGCCTGCACAGCCGGTTTTCGCGGCTTCCACACAGTTATCCGGACTTAGTCCGCCCGCCAGCAGGACGTTGTCCAGCTTTTCGCCGTTCAGCAGCGACCAGTCAAAACGCTGTCCGGTGCCGCCCTGGCCGTTATCGAGCACGTATTTGTCAACGTGGTTAAGATTACGTGCGGGCAGGGTGCTGCCCACGCTTTGCGCTTTCCAAATCTGAACCTGCGGTGCCAGCGCATCGCGCAGGGCATTGATATACGCCTGGTCTTCTTCGCCATGGAGCTGAACGGCACTCAGGGATAACGTCGCGGCTTTTGCCACAACGTCCGCGATATCCGCATTGCGGAATACGCCAACATAGCTCAGCGGGGCCGCTGCGATTACCTTGCGGGCCTGTTCCTCATTGACTGTGCGAGGTGAGGCGTCAACGAAGATCAAACCGCCATAGATTGCCCCAGCCTCATACGCGGCCAGTGCATCCTGTTCACGGGTTAAGCCGCAGACTTTGTTTTCACCCAGCAGTACGCGACGCACCGCCGCGTTGAGATCGTCATGCTCCATCATGGCGGAGCCAATCAGGAAACCGTTGGCGAAGTGGCTCAGCTCGCGCACCTGGGCGTAGCTGTTAATGCCGGATTCGCTGATCACCGTGACGCCAGAACCCAGACGCGGAGCCAGCTGGCGCGTGCGGTTCAGGTCAATCGACAGGTCGCGAAGGTCGCGGTTGTTGATGCCGACCACTTTGGCTTCCAGCGCAATGGCACGCTCGAGCTCTTCTTCGTTACTCACTTCGGTCAGCACGCCCATTTTCAGGCTGTGCGCCACGGCAGCAAGCTGGCGATACTGTTCGTCGTCCAGTACCGAGAGCATCAGAAGGCAGGCATCGGCCTGGTAGAAACGCGCCAGCCAGATCTGATACGGGTCGATAATAAAGTCTTTGCACAGGATCGGCTGCGGCGCGATGCCGCTGACGATCGGCAGAAAATCGAAGCTGCCCTGGAAATATTTCTCATCCGTCAGCACGGAGATAGCCGACGCATGATGCTTATAAATACCGGCGATACGCGCCGGGTCAAAATCGTCACGAATAACGCCTTTTGAGGGAGACGCCTTTTTGCACTCCAGAATAAAGGCGGTGCGTGCACCCTGCAGGGCGTCATAGAAACGACGGCTGCTTGGGACGACGTCATTCTGGAAACTGGCAAGCGGCTGCTCTGCTTTGCGTGCTTCCACCCAGATGGCCTTATCGGCAACGATTTTCGCTAAAACGGTCTGCATTCTTTACCCTCTTGCCGCAAGTGCGGTAACGCGATCGTAAGCTGCACCGGAGCGCAGTACATCCAGAACTTTTTGAGCATTGGCCTTCAGGTCTTCCTCACCGTGCAAACGCATCAGCATGGCGACGTTGGCAGCCACGGCGGCCTCATGAGCGGCCTCACCTTTACCTTGTAGTAAGCGCGTCAGAATGTCACGGTTTTCTTCCGGCGTACCGCCTGCCAGCGCTTCCTGATGGTACGGCGTTAAGCCGAAATCAGACGCTTCAAGCTGATAGCTGAGCACTTCGCCATCGTTAAGCTCGGCCACCAGCGTCGGCGCATGCAGCGAAACTTCATCCATTCCGCCGCTGTGCACCACGGCGGCGCGTTTGTAACCCAGCACGCGCAGCGTTTCGGCAATCGGCAGGACCAGCTCAGGGCTGTAAACGCCAATTAATGCCAGTGGCGGATGGGCCGGGTTGATCAGCGGGCCGAGCACGTTAAACAGCGTGCGGGTTTTAAGCTGCTGGCGAACCGGCATGGCGTGGCGGAAACCGGTGTGATATTTCGGCGCAAACAGGAAGCAAACGCCCAGATCGTCCAGCGCTTCGCGTGAACGCTCGGCATTCATCTCCAGGTTGATGCCAAAAGCGGCCAGCAGATCGGACGAGCCTGAACGACTGGAGACGCTGCGGTTACCGTGTTTCGCTACCTTCAAACCACACGCCGCCGCCACGAACGCGCTGGCGGTGGAGATGTTAATACTGTTGCTGCCGTCACCACCGGTTCCGACGATATCGGCAAACTGATAGTCAGGGCGCGGGAACGGGGCGGCATTTTCCAGCAGGGCAGTGGCCGCGCCGGCGATCTCCTGCGGGCTTTCGCCGCGCACCTTCATGCTGACCAGCGCTGCCGCCAGTTGTTCAGGCTTCAGCTCACCGCGCACCACGGCGGAGAAGAGCTGGTGGCTCTCTTGCTGGCTCAGGGTCTGCGCCTGATATAGTTTTTCCAGAATCGGCTGCAGGGTGTTGGTCTGCTCCAGCTTCTGTAATGCCCAGTCAAGGGTCTGCTCCAGCAGGCGTGCGCCATTGGAGGTCAAAATAGATTCCGGGTGGAACTGCATCCCGCAGACGCGATCCGCATCGTGGCGTACCGCCATCACCATCCCTTCGAACGAGGCGTTGATGGTCAGCCCGGCCGGAATGTTGCTGCCGACCAGCGAATGGTAGCGCGCGACCGGGAGCGGATTCGGCAGCCCGGCAAACATTGCCTGGCCGTCATGTTCAATGCTGGAGGCTTTACCGTGCAGGATCTCTCCCGCCTGGCCGACGTAGCCGCCGTAGGCTTCCACGATCGCCTGGTGACCCAGGCAGATACCGATAATTGGCAGCTTGCCGCGCATGCGGGTCAGCAGCTCGGGCATACAGCCCGCTTCGCTCGGCGCGCCCGGCCCCGGGGAGAGCATCAGCACCGGGTTTTGCATGGTCGCCAGACGGTCAATCAGGGTCTGAGCCGGAACGTGGTTACGGTAGATAACGACGTTGTGGCCATTTGCACGCAGCTGATCTGCCAGGTTATAGGTAAAGGAGTCGATATTATCGAGCAGCAGAATGTCAGCCATCAGAAAATCTCCTGTGCGTGGTGTGCGGTAGCGATGGCGCGCAATACCGCGCGCGCTTTACTGCGGGTTTCGTCAGCTTCAGACTGCGGAACAGAGTCGAGAACAATCCCGGCGCCGGCCTGAACGGTAGCAATACCGTCCTCTACGTAGGCGGAACGGATCACGATGCAGGTATCGAGGTCGCCGTGGGCGGTGAAGTAACCCACCGCGCCGCCGTAGCTCCCGCGCCGACGTCCTTCCGCTTCGGCGATAAGCTGCATGGCACGCACCTTCGGCGCGCCGCTCAGGGTGCCCATGTTCATACATGCGCGGTAGGCGTGCAGCACGTCGAGGTCGCTGCGCAGCTCACCCACCACGCGGGAGACCAGGTGCATCACGAAGGAGTAGCGGTCGACTTTGGTCAGGTCCGCCACGTAGCGGCTGCCCGGCGTGCAAATACGCGCCAGGTCGTTACGTGCCAGGTCAACCAGCATCAGATGCTCGGAGAGCTCCTTATGGTCGGTACGCATTTCCAGTTCGATGCGACTGTCCAGATCGCGGTCCAGCGAGCCATCGGCACGACGGCCACGCGGACGGGTACCTGCAATCGGGTAGATCTCAATCTGGCGGCTGGTGGCATCATATTTTAGCGAGCTTTCCGGCGAGGCACCGAACAGCGTGAAATCGTTGTCCTGCATAAAGAACATGTACGGGCTCGGGTTACTCTTCTTCAGCACGTCGTAAGCCGCAAGCGGCGACGGGCAGGGCAGAGAGAAACGGCGGGAAGGCACCACCTGGAAAATTTCCCCGGCGCGAATCGCCTTTTGCATCTGGCGAACCACGGCACCGTATTGATCGTCGGTCTGGTTAACTTCACAGGTCATCTTCTCGACGCGCTGCACCGGTAGCGCAGGCGGCGCTTCCGTCATTTGCTGCTGCAGTTGGGCAATGCGGTGCTCCAGACGGTTTTTCTCAGCGCCAGAAGGCGTGAACAGGCTGGCCTGAATGCGGGTGTATTGTTTCTGATGGTCGATCACCAGCAGGGTTTCGGCCAGATAGAAACAGTAGTCCGGGCAGCGGTTGCCCTGCTCGGTTTCCGGCAAATCTTCAAAACCGGCAACCAGGTCGTAAGCAAACAGCCCGCCGAAGAACATGGCTTCACGCTCATCTTCCGGCACGGTCACCAGATTTTGCAGCAGTCGGAAGGCATCGAATACGGACAGCGAGCAGAGGCGCGCGTCTTCGTCCAGCAGCTGGCTTACCGGCGGGAAATGCAAAATTCGCAGGTCAGGGTGACGTTCATTGTCGATGCCCGCAGGCAGAGCCTCATCTAACAGCGGCAGCAGCGATGCGCCATTGTCAGAAAGCGCCTTAATGGTGACGGTGTCACCTAATGCGGTAATGCGCAGCGCGCTGTCGACCAGCAGCAGGCTTTTCAGATCGTCCTTGCTGTCGATATCCGCAGACTCCAGCAGCAGCGTCGCCGGACGCGCGCCGCATACCTGATGAAACAGCGCGGTCGGGTTGTGGCGATAGGCCGCCTCGCAGGTCAACAGTTCAAGATGGGGTTTGGCTGTTTGCATGTTGTTGTTCTCATTTTCTGTTCAAAAAAAAGCCCGCTGGTTAGCGGGCGGGTATCTGTTTGCATTTCGCAGACGCGTGACACTGCCCGAATATCAGGTAGTGCGCCACCAACCGTGCAGAGTGAAATGTGCCGTCATTTTCAGATACCTTTATCGTGTGAACTTGCGTACTAGTTAACTGGTTCGGTGGCGTGTTGTCAACCCTTGATTTCAGAATTTCACGTTAAGTCGGTATCATGGCGGTTTCGGATGTCTCTAACCTGATATGGGAAGTGCTTTGAGCGATACCACCTACGCGATTATTTATGATTTACACAGCCATACTCAGGCTTCTGATGGCCTGCTGACACCCGAAGCCCTGGTTCATCGCGCGGTTGAAATGCGTGTCGGCACGCTGGCGATAACCGATCACGACACCACCGACGCCATTCCGGCAGCGCGCGCCGAGATTGCCCGCAGCGGGCTGGCGCTGAATCTGGTGCCCGGCGTCGAGATATCGACTGTCTGGGAAAACCATGAGATTCATATCGTTGGCCTGAACATTGATATAGAACATCCGGCACTTCTTGCCTTTTTGCAAGAACAAAAAACGCGTCGCAACCAGCGCGCGGAGATGATCGGCGAGCGCCTGGAAAAGGCGCATATTCCGGGGGCGCTGGAAGGAGCGCGAAAGCTGGCGAACGGCGGGGCGGTCACCCGCGGACATTTCGCCCGTTTTCTGGTTCAAGTGGGTAAAGCGACGACCATGGCGGACGTCTTTAAAAAGTATCTGGCGCGCGGGAAAACCGGATACGTTCCGCCACAGTGGTGTACAATAAAACAAGCTATTGATGTGATTCATCATTCTGGCGGTAAGGCCGTGCTGGCCCATCCGGGACGGTATAATCTTTCTGCTAAATGGCTGAAAAGACTGCTGGCGCACTTTGCCGAATGCGGTGGCGAGGCGATGGAAGTCGCCCAGTGTCAGCAGGCGCCCAACGAGCGCGCGCAGCTCGCGACTTACGCCCGCCAGTTTGGCCTGCTTGGGTCACAGGGCTCTGATTTCCATCAGCCCTGCGCGTGGATCGAACTCGGGCGCAAGCTCTGGCTACCCGCTGGCGTTGAGCCGGTCTGGCAGCTCTGGGAGCAGCCGCAGCAAATTGAAGAGAGGGAAGTATGAGTCAGTTTTTCTATATCCATCCGGATAACCCGCAGCCACGTCTGATTAACCAGGCCGTGGAGATCGTCCGCAAAGGCGGTGTGATAGTCTACCCAACCGATTCGGGCTACGCGCTGGGCTGCAAAATTGAAGATAAAGGGGCGATGGAGCGTATCTGTCGCATCCGTCAGCTGCCGGACGGCCATAACTTTACTCTGATGTGCCGCGATCTCTCTGAGCTGTCGACCTATGCTTATGTGGATAACGTGGCGTTTCGCCTGATTAAGAACAACACGCCGGGGAACTACACCTTCATCCTGAAAGGGACGAAAGAGGTGCCGCGCCGTCTGTTGCAGGAGAAGCGTAAAACCATCGGGATGCGCGTGCCGTCGAACCCGATTGCCCAGGCGCTGCTGGAGACCCTCGGCGAACCGATGCTCTCAACCTCGCTGATGCTGCCGGGAAGCGAGTTTACCGAGTCCGATCCGGAAGAGATCAAAGATCGCCTGGAGAAAGTGGTGGAGCTGATTATTCACGGCGGTTATCTCGGCCAGCAGCCGACCACCGTTGTGGATCTCACTGAAGATGCGCCGGAAGTGATTCGTGAAGGCGTGGGTGATGTTAAGCCTTTCTTGTAGAGGTGTAAGCAGATATACTACGCGGCCATCAAAGCAGGGCTCGGCCCTGTTTTGACCTGATTCGACGCCTGTGAAGGCGACACCTGAGGAAGCTCAATGAGCGAGAAGTTACAGAAAGTGCTGGCGCGCGCCGGCCACGGTTCACGCCGTGAAATCGAAGCCATTATTGAAGCGGGCCGCGTGAGTGTGGACGGTAAAATCGCCACGCTGGGTGACCGCGTTGAAATCGTACCGGGGCTGAAGATCCGCATCGACGGCCATCTTATCTCCGTAAAAGAGTCCGCAGAACAAATCTGCCGCGTGCTGGCGTACTACAAGCCGGAAGGCGAGCTATGTACCCGCAACGATCCGGAAGGTCGTCCGACGGTGTTTGACCGTCTGCCAAAACTGCGCGGCGCTCGCTGGATTGCCGTAGGTCGTCTTGACGTGAACACTTGCGGTCTGCTGCTGTTTACCACCGATGGTGAACTGGCAAACCGTTTGATGCACCCAAGCCGCGAAGTGGAACGTGAATACGCGGTGCGCGTGTTTGGCCAGGTTGATGAGAATAAACTGCGCGATCTGTCGCGCGGCGTGCAGCTGGAAGATGGGCCTGCGGCGTTCAAAACCATCAAATTTACCGGTGGTGAAGGGATTAACCAGTGGTACAACGTCACCCTGACTGAGGGACGTAACCGCGAGGTGCGTCGTCTGTGGGAAGCGGTTGGCGTGCAGGTGAGCCGCCTGATCCGCGTTCGCTACGGCGACATTCTGCTGCCGAAAGGCCTGCCGCGCGGGGGTTATACCGAGCTGGATCTTACTCAGACTAACTACCTGCGGGAGCTGGTTGGCCTGACTCCGGAAACCACCTCTAAAGTGGCGGTGGAGAAAGATCGTCGTCGCATGAAGGCGAATCAGATCCGTCGTGCGGTGAAACGACACAGCCAGGTGAACAGCAATCGTCGCTCTGGCAGCCGGAATAACAACGGTTGATTTAAAAAAGCCCGGTGAACGTACCGGGCTTTTTTCTTTAGTAATCAATGCCAATTTGTGCTTTGATGCCTGCATCAAACGCATGCTTGACCGGACGCAGCTCGCTCACGGTATCTGCCAGCTCCAGAATCTCCCGATGACACCCGCGACCTGTCACGATAACAGTCTGATGCGCAGGTCGGTTCTTCAGTGCATCCAGTACGTCCTCCAGCGGCAGGTAGTCGTAGGCGACCATATAGGTGATCTCATCCAGCAGCACCATATTTAACGCCGGGTCAGCCAGCATTCTTTTGGCGTGCTCCCAGACGGCAAGGCAGGCTGCGGTATCGGTTTCCCGGTTCTGCGTATCCCACGTAAACCCGGTCGCCATCACCTGAAACTCAACGCCGTGAGGTTCAAGCAAATTACGCTCACCGTTGGGCCATTCCCCTTTGATAAACTGGATGACCCCCACTTTTTGCCCGTGGCCGACGGCGCGGGTAGCGGTGCCAAACGCGGCAGTGGTTTTGCCTTTGCCGTTACCGGTAAAAACGATGACGATCCCACGCTCGTCCTGGGCTGCCGCGACGCGGGCGTCAACCTGTTCCTTCAGGCGCTGCTGGCGCTGCTGATGACGCTCTTCGCTCATTGCGAAATCCCCGGTTTGCGGCCCGGCTGTGCATCAAAGGTCATTCCGGTTTTGCGGCGGCTGTCGTCACCCATCAGCCAGAGATAGAGCGGCATTATGTCTGCCGGGGTTTTCAGCTTCAGCGGATCTTCTGTCGGGAACGCGCTGGCACGCATGCTGGTGCGCGTACCGCCCGGGTTAATGCAGTTTACGCGCAGATGGCGGTTCTGATACTCCTCCGCCAGCACTTGCATCATGCCCTCGGTCGCGAATTTTGAGACAGCATAAGCCCCCCAGTTTGCGCGTCCCTCTCTGCCTACGCTGGAAGAGGTGAAGACCAGAGACCCGGACTCGGATTTGAGTAATAAAGGAAGCAAGGCCTGCGTGAGGAAAAAGGTGCCGTTGACGTTAACCTGCATGACCTGCTGCCAGATATCCGGATCCTGTTCATCCATCGGACGCACTTCGCCTAACAAACCGGCATTATGCAGCACGCCGTCCAGACGTGGGTAGTGGGTACTGATACGGCGGGCAAGTTCCTGGCACTCCGCTGGCGTGCATGTCAGCAAATCGAGCGTGTACCATGGGGCCGGCGTGCCGCCTGCGGCTTCAATTTCCTTTGCGACCCCTTTGAGCTTTTCTTCGTTGCGCCCAATCAGAATGACGCTCGCGCCATACTCAGCATACGTCAGGGCCGCTTCGCGACCAATACCATCGCTGGCGCCGGTGACAAGAATGATCCGGTTTTGCAGCAGGTTTTTTTGCGGTTGATAATGCACGGTGACTCCTCAGGCGCACGGTATCTCAATCACGCCTTCATAATGACTTTTCGGCTTTATGCCCGAATTAGCGTGAGAATTCAATCAGTCTACAGGACGTATTACTGTAAAATTAACAATTTGCAAATATTTAAACCGCAGAACGGGGATTCCTGAAGACGGCTCGCATAGGTAATGTCACGGGCGAGACGCAGAGGCAGGGCTGTTGTACACTGCCGTGAAAGATTCGTGGTTAAATCAAGGTGGAACGCGTGGAATTACTTTCTCAATATGGGTTGTTTTTGGCCAAAATCGCGACGGTGGTAATTGCCATTGCGGTGGTTGCCGTTCTGATTGTTAACCTGACGCAGCGCAAGCGTCAGCGTGGGGAGTTACGCATTACCCGCCTGAGCGAACAGTATAAAGAGATGCAGGAAGAGATGTCCCTCTCGCTGCTTGATAGTCATCAACAAAAGCTGTGGCTGAAAGCCCAGAAGAAAAAGCATAAGCAGGAAGCCAAAGCCGCGAAGGCGAAAGCGAAGCTCGCGACGCCACAGTCTGACGCAAAACCTCGCGTCTATGTGCTCGATTTCAAAGGCAGCATGGATGCGCATGAAGTCGCCTCGCTGCGCGAAGAGGTGACTGCCGTGCTGGCTGTGGCAACGCCTCAGGATCAGGTCGTGGTGCGTCTTGAGAGCCCGGGCGGGGTGGTTCACGGTTACGGGCTGGCCGCCTCACAACTGCAGCGCCTGCGAGAGAAGCAGATCCCGCTTACCGTGGCGGTGGATAAAGTCGCGGCGAGCGGTGGCTATATGATGGCCTGTGTGGCGGACAAAATTGTTGCGGCGCCGTTTTCCATCATTGGTTCAATTGGCGTGGTCGCACAGATCCCTAACTTTAACCGCTTCCTGAAAAATAAAGAGATTGATATCGAACTTCACACGGCAGGTCAGTACAAACGCACCCTGACGCTGCTGGGTGAAAACACGGAAGAGGGGCGTCAAAAATTCCGTGAAGATCTGAATGAAACCCACCATCTGTTTAAAGACTTCGTACACCGCATGCGCCCAACGCTGGATATTGAACAGGTGGCGACCGGTGAGCACTGGTACGGCATTCAGGCGCAGGAAAAAGGGCTGGTGGATGAAGTGGGTACCAGCGATGACCTGCTGCTCAAACTGATGGAAGGCCGTGAACTGGTAGGCGTGCGCTTCACCCAGCGCAAACGACTGATGGACCGCTTTACCAACAGTGCGGCGGAAAGCGCGGACCGCCTGCTGCTTCGCTGGCTACAGCGCGGACAAAAACCGCTGCTGTAAACAAAAACGCGAGGCATCTGCCTCGCGTTTTGCATTAATCGACCAGGTGATATTTCTCTGAAAGCGTATGCGCCAGGTATTTGAACATATTAAACACGGCGGTGCTTTTCGGGGTCGGTAACCCCTGCTCGTCAAGGAAGTATTCGCCGCTGAAAACCAGCACGCCATTACGCTGCTCAACGCCGGTGGCTTCAATGCCGGCGAGCGTATCTTCATGGTCACGAATAAGCTTGTTTGCTTCGATAAGCAGAGAGGCTCGGTCAATAGGTTGGGTCGTATTCTGCATAATCCACTCCTTAAACAGTGACAATAGTCTACGCCGGGGGCGCTTTGGGGGCAAATTTTCCCTGTAATGTGAGGGGATAAGGTGCAGAGGGCAGGTTGGCGGGATTTGCTTTTGCATGCTAATAAAGTTGCGTAACGAATTTTATCAGGTAGAGTGTGCGCTTTCGTCATTCTGGCAACAGAATTGCTTGACATTCGACCGGGAATTCGTCACGAATTATACGAGATGTGAGAAAAATACCCGATAACTCAATGACCTGGATGTCGCCATTCTGACGTTCGGTAAGACATAGGGGTTGATATCCCCTGACGCAGTCGCAATATCATTGGCTCGTCGTCAGCGGAAGGGAAATCAACGTGCGGCGTATTCCTGGAAGAATTAAATTAGGTAAAGGTGAATATGGGTAAAGCTCTCGTCATCGTTGAGTCCCCGGCAAAAGCCAAAACGATCAATAAGTATCTGGGTAATGACTACGTGGTTAAGTCCAGCGTTGGTCACATCCGCGATTTGCCGACCAGTGGCTCAGCCAGCAAAAAGAGCGCAGACTCTACCTCCACCAAAGGGGCTAAAAAGCCTAAAAAGGATGAACGTAGCGCGCTTGTCAACCGCATGGGTGTTAACCCATGGCACAACTGGGATGCACAATATGAAGTGCTGCCCGGGAAAGAAAAAGTCGTTAACGAGCTGAAGCAGCTTGCTGAAAAAGCAGACCACATCTATCTCGCAACCGACCTTGACCGCGAAGGGGAAGCCATTGCGTGGCACCTGCGGGAAGTGATCGGAGGGGATGACAAACGCTACAGCCGTGTAGTGTTTAACGAAATTACAAAGAATGCGATTCGTCAGGCGTTTGAGAAGCCGGGCGAGCTGAATATCGACCGTGTAAACGCCCAGCAGGCGCGTCGCTTTATGGACCGCGTTGTGGGTTACATGGTTTCTCCACTGTTGTGGAAAAAGATTGCCCGCGGCCTGTCTGCGGGACGCGTGCAGTCGGTAGCCGTGCGTCTTGTCGTTGAGCGTGAACGCGAAATTAAAGCCTTCGTGCCGGAAGAGTTCTGGGAAGTTGACGCCAACGTCACCACCCCGGGCGGTGACGCGCTGCCGCTGCAGGTCAGCCATCACAACGATAAGCCTTTCCGCCCTGAAAACCGCGACCAGACCATGGCCGCCGTGGCGCTGCTGGAAAAAGCGCGATATCAGGTGCTGGAACGCGAAGATAAGCCGACCAGCAGCAAGCCTGGCGCGCCGTTTATCACGTCCACACTGCAACAGGCGGCGAGCACCCGTCTGGGCTACGGCGTGAAGAAAACCATGATGATGGCCCAGCGTTTGTATGAAGCAGGTTACATCACCTACATGCGTACTGACTCAACGAACCTGAGCCAGGACGCGGTGAACATGGTGCGCGGCTATATCAGCGAAAACTTTGGTAAAAAATACCTGCCGGAGAGCGCCAACCAATTCGCCAGCAAAGAGAATTCTCAGGAAGCGCACGAAGCGATTCGCCCTTCTGATGTCTCTGTGCTTGCCGAGTCGCTGAAAGATATGGAAGCCGACGCCCAGAAGCTGTATCAGCTGATCTGGCGTCAGTTCGTCGCGTGTCAGATGACGCCGGCGAAGTATGACTCCACTACGCTGACCGTTGGCGCGGGCGATTTCCGTCTGAAAGCGCGCGGCCGTATCCTGCGCTTCGACGGCTGGACGAAAGTGATGCCTGCGCTGCGTAAAGGTGATGAAGACCGTACGCTGCCTGCGGTAAACAAAGGCGACGAGTTGTCGCTTGTCGATCTGGTTCCGGCCCAGCACTTCACCAAGCCGCCTGCGCGCTTTAGTGAAGCGTCGCTGGTTAAAGAGCTGGAAAAACGCGGGATTGGCCGTCCGTCAACCTACGCGTCAATCATCTCGACCATTCAGGACCGCGGTTACGTTCGCGTAGAAAACCGCCGTTTCTATGCCGAAAAAATGGGGGAGATTGTCACCGACCGTCTGGAAGCTAACTTCCGCGAATTGATGAACTATGACTTCACCGCGCAGATGGAAGACAGCCTCGACGAGGTGGCCAGCCACAAGGCTGAGTGGAAGAAGGTTCTCGACAGCTTCTTCAGCGACTTTACCAACCAGCTTGAGAAAGCGGAGAAAGATCCTGAAGAGGGCGGCATGCTGCCTAACCAGATGGTTCTTACCAGCATCGACTGCCCGACCTGTGGCCGTAAGATGGGTATCCGTACCGCGACAACAGGCGTCTTCCTGGGCTGTTCAGGCTACGCGCTGCCGCCAAAAGAGCGCTGCAAAACCACCATCAACCTGGTGCCGGAGAACGAAGTTCTCAACGTGCTGGAGGGTGATGATGCGGAGACTAACGCCCTGCGCGCCAAGCGCCGCTGCAAAAAATGCGGCACGGCGATGGACAGCTACCTGATCGATCCTAAACGCAAACTGCACGTTTGCGGTAATAACCCAACCTGTGACGGGTATGAGATCGAAGAGGGCGAGTTCCGCATTAAAGGCTATGACGGCCCGATCGTGGAGTGCGAGAAGTGTGGCTCTGAAATGCACCTGAAAATGGGGCGTTTCGGTAAGTACATGGCGTGCACCAACGACGAGTGTAAGAACACGCGTAAGATACTGCGTAACGGTGAAGTGGCTCCGCCGAAGGAAGATCCGGTTCCGCTGCCAGAACTGCCGTGTGAGAAATCCGACGCGTACTTCGTGCTGCGTGATGGCGCTGCAGGAGTCTTCCTGGCCGCGAACACCTTCCCGAAATCGCGTGAAACGCGTGCGCCGCTGGTGGAAGAGCTGTATCGCTTCCGCGATCGCCTGCCTGAAAAACTGCGTTATCTGGCCGATGCGCCACAGCAGGATCCTGAAGGCAATAAGACGGTGGTCCGTTTTAGCCGTAAAACGAAGCAGCAGTACGTGGCGGCAGAGAAAGAGGGCAAAGCGACCGGATGGTCCGCCTTCTATGTCGATGGTAAATGGGTTGAAGGCAAGAAATAATCTTCCTTAACCGTAACTTACCTGTAAAAGGGCCGGACATCCGGCCCTTTTTTATTACCTTATTATTATTTTTTGTTCCGTACTATACAGTCGGGCTATAAATGATATAGTGGTTATAGTTAACCCTTTTCTTATTATCAAATCGTCTTAAGCGATTGACCGCGTGCGCTAAATCGGATGGTCTGGCATGAAATTACAGCAGCTTCGTTATATCGTTGAGGTGGTGAATCACAACCTTAATGTCTCTTCTACCGCCGAGGGGCTCTATACCTCGCAACCGGGCATCAGCAAGCAGGTTCGCATGCTGGAGGACGAATTAGGTATTCAGATTTTCGCCCGCAGCGGTAAGCACCTTACCCAGGTGACGCCAGCAGGGCAGGAAATCATCCGTATTGCGCGGGAAGTCCTCTCCAAAGTCGATGCGATTAAGTCTGTGGCGGGGGAACATACCTGGCCGGATAAAGGCTCGCTGTATATTGCCACGACGCACACCCAGGCGCGCTATGCGTTACCGGGTGTTATTAAGGGCTTTATCGAGCGCTATCCGCGCGTCTCTCTGCATATGCACCAGGGTTCGCCGACGCAAATTGCTGAGGCGGTGTCGAAGGGCAATGCAGATTTTGCCATCGCGACGGAAGCACTCCATTTGTATGACGATCTAGTCATGCTTCCGTGCTATCACTGGAACCGCTCCATTGTGGTGACTCCCGATCACCCGCTGGCGGGCAAAGGGTCGGTGACAATCGAAGAGCTGGCGCAATATCCTTTAGTCACCTACACGTTTGGCTTCACCGGACGTTCTGAGCTTGATACCGCCTTCAACCGGGCCGGGTTAACGCCGCGGATTGTCTTTACCGCAACCGATGCTGACGTGATTAAGACCTATGTACGGCTTGGCCTGGGGGTAGGGGTGATCGCCAGCATGGCGGTCGACCCGGTATCAGACCCCGACCTGGTGCGTCTTGATGCACATGATATTTTCAGCCATAGCACGACAAAAATTGGCTTCCGTCGTAGTACCTTCCTGCGAAGCTATATGTATGATTTTATTCAGCGCTTTGCCCCGCATTTAACGCGTGACGTGGTCGATACCGCCGTGGCATTACGCTCAAATGAAGATATTGAAGAGATGTTTAAAGATATCAAACTCCCCGAAAAATAATCACACCCGGTATCTTTCCCTGAGGGAAAGATACCGAAATATCGGCTTAAAGCTAAATTAGAATTATCATCATCTGCACTTTCCCTGCCATATATTGCCATTATCCTTTAAATTTGTGTGGTTTTAATGTCGTGAATTGGCGACAAAAATAGAAACTAATTAACGGCTACGCAAATTTTTCTTTTCAAATATTTATTTCTGGTCAAAAGATTGAATATTTCATGCCTCCTGATGCGTAAATTCACTGGCTTTTCGGCTAAAGTTTCTTTAGGATTTATCTCAACAGATGATTAATTGTACCAATTGTTTGGTCCTAAATGATAAGCGATATCGATTGTATGAGGTTAGCAATGCCTTCAGGAAGTGAAGAACCGCAAAGGGATCCTGCGCTCAAGCGTAAAGCCTGGCTGGCGGTCTTTCTCGTTTCCGCCCTGTTCTGGGTGATGGTTGCTCTCCTGGCCTGGAAATATTGGGGTTGAATATGGCAGTGACGGTACGTACAGAAACGGCAAAACGGATGTGTCAGCATCATGACACTGTTCACAAAGGACGCAAAGCCCCTGCGACAGCTGTGCCAGCGTCCTGGAAACTGACGCCGCAGCAGCAGGCTTTTATTGATGTGTTCGCGGAAGACGAACCCAAAAAACAATAATTTAGTTTATTGCGTAATGATGCAGCTAGTCTGAATAATGATTGTGCACCTTTGTACTCTTTAATAAATACACATCAGCAATATAGCACGAGGACCTGCCTCGGAATGTTTAATAAATAATGCCTGGTGTCCCTATGATGAATAACATGATGTCTCAAAAATACTGGTCATGGATCGGCGTTTTTACCCTGTCGATTCTGTTCTGGAGTCAGCTCATCTGGCTGGCCATCCACTAAATGATAAAACCTCGCTGCGGCGGGGTTTTTTGTTTTGCTCTCCTCTGGACCATTCCTAAATTTATCAATTCGGGTTGTTATCAAAACGTTACGACATCTTTGTGTTATCTTTAATTACGGCCCTGATGATTGTCAGGACATCTCTGTAATTAAGGAGGAGCTTATGTCGTTAACCCTACGCGAAGCCAGTAAGGACACATTACAGGCAGAAAATAAAACCTGGCACTACTATAGCCTGCCGCTGGCTGCCAGAACGCTTGGGGACATTTCGCGTTTACCCAAGTCATTGAAAGTTTTGCTGGAAAACCTATTGCGCTGGCAGGACGGTGATTCCGTCACTCTCGACGATATTCAGGCGCTGGCGGGGTGGCTTAAGAATGCCCATGCCGACAGAGAAATTGCCTACCGCCCGGCAAGGGTCCTGATGCAGGACTTCACCGGCGTGCCTGCCGTGGTGGATCTCGCCGCCATGCGTGAGGCGGTTAAACGCCTCGGTGGCGATACGGCTAAAGTGAACCCGCTTTCCCCCGTCGACCTCGTGATTGACCACTCCGTAACCGTTGACCACTTCGGTGATGACGATGCCTTTGGCGAGAACGTGCGTCTTGAGATGGAGCGTAACCACGAGCGTTACGTCTTCCTGAAGTGGGGCCAGCAGGCGTTCAGCCGCTTTAGCGTAGTTCCACCCGGCACCGGTATCTGTCACCAGGTTAACCTTGAATATCTCGGTAAAGCCGTCTGGAGTGAATTGCAGGACAAAGAGTGGGTGGCTTATCCGGACACGCTGGTGGGCACAGATTCCCATACCACTATGATTAACGGCCTCGGCGTGCTGGGCTGGGGTGTCGGCGGTATCGAAGCGGAAGCCGCCATGCTCGGTCAGCCGGTCTCCATGCTCATCCCTGATGTTGTGGGCTTTAAGCTCACCGGGAAGCTCTCTGAAGGCATTACCGCCACCGATCTGGTGCTCACCGTTACCCAGATGCTGCGTAAGCATGGCGTAGTGGGCAAATTTGTTGAATTTTACGGTGACGGGCTGGATTCGCTGCCGCTGGCTGACCGTGCGACCATCGCCAACATGGCGCCAGAATATGGCGCAACCTGCGGCTTTTTCCCCATTGATGACGTCACGCTGGAGTACATGCGCCTGAGCGGTCGCAGCGAAGAGCAGGTGGCGCTGGTGGAGGCGTATACCAAAGCGCAGGGCATGTGGCGTAATCCGGGCGATGAGCCGGTATTTACCAGCACGCTCGCGCTCGACATGGGAAGCGTTGAGGCGAGCCTCGCTGGTCCGAAGCGTCCGCAGGATCGCGTGGCGTTAAGCGACGTGCCAAAAGCGTTTGCCGCCAGCAATGAGCTGGAAGTCAACGTGGCGAAGAAGGACCATCGCCCAATCGACTATGTTCTGAACGGACATCAGTATCAGCTCCCGGACGGCGCGGTTGTCATTGCCGCCATTACCTCCTGCACCAATACCTCGAACCCCAGCGTGTTGATGGCGGCCGGTCTGCTGGCTAAAAAAGCGGTTGAGCTGGGGTTGAAACCCCAGCCGTGGGTCAAGGCCTCGCTGGCACCGGGCTCGAAAGTGGTTTCGGATTACCTGGCACAGGCCAGGCTAACGCCGTATCTTGACGAGCTGGGCTTTAACCTCGTGGGCTACGGCTGTACCACCTGTATAGGTAACTCCGGCCCGCTGCCTGAACCTATTGAAACGGCAATCAGGCAGGGCGATCTGACGGTTGGCGCAGTCCTTTCCGGCAACCGTAACTTTGAAGGGCGTATTCACCCGCTGGTGAAAACCAACTGGCTCGCTTCGCCGCCGCTGGTGGTGGCCTACGCGCTGGCCGGGAACATGAATATTAACCTGGCGACCGATCCCATTGGTTACGACCGTAAGAATGAGCCTGTCTACCTGAAAGATATCTGGCCATCCTCGCGTGAAATCGCGATGGCCGTTGAAAAGGTTTCTACCGAGATGTTCCGCAAAGAGTATGCGGAAGTGTTTGAAGGTACGCCGGAATGGAAAGCCATCAACGTTGTGGGCTCGGACACCTATGACTGGCAGGACGACTCAACCTATATTCGTCTGTCGCCGTTCTTTGATGAGATGCTGGCCGAGCCTGCACCGCTTAAGGATATCCATGGCGCGCGCATACTGGCGATGCTGGGGGACTCCGTCACCACTGACCACATTTCTCCGGCGGGGAGTATCAAAGCCGACAGCCCGGCAGGCCGTTATCTGCAAAGCCGGGGAGTGGAGCGCCGCGATTTTAACTCTTACGGCTCGCGCCGCGGTAACCATGAAGTGATGATGCGCGGAACGTTTGCCAACATCCGCATTCGTAACGAAATGGTTCCGGGCGTGGAAGGGGGGATGACGCGCCATCTGCCGGGGACTGAAGTCGTGTCGATTTATGACGCAGCCGTCAAATATCAGCAGGAAGGTACGCCGCTGGCGGTTATCGCCGGGAAAGAGTATGGATCCGGCTCCAGCCGTGACTGGGCGGCGAAAGGTCCACGTCTGCTTGGCGTTCGCGTGGTCATTGCCGAGTCATTTGAACGTATTCACCGCTCGAATCTAATTGGCATGGGGATCCTGCCGCTTGAGTTCCCGCAGGGCGTCACGCGCAAAACGCTGTGCCTGACCGGGGAAGAGCAAATTGATATTAGCGGCCTGCAAAACCTGCAGCCGGGCAAAACGGTGCCGGTGAAATTAACGCGGGCAGACGGGAAAACAGAGGTACTGGAATGCCGCTGTCGTATTGATACCGCAACCGAACTGACCTACTACCAGAACGACGGCATTTTACATTATGTGATCCGTAAGATGCTGGATTGATAAAAAAGCCCGGCATTTGTGCCGGGCTTTTTACTCTCACTCTTTCAGCAGATGGCCCATTTTGGCCGCTTTGGTATCGAGATAGTGGGCGTTTTTCGGGTTGCGGCCGACAATCAGCGGTACGCGCTCGACGATGTTGATCCCCGCTTCGGTAAGGATCTCAACTTTTTTCGGGTTATTGGTTAGCAGGCGAACCTCGTCCACGCCCAGCAGCTTGAACATATCGGCGCACAGCGTGAAGTCGCGTTCATCGGCGGCAAAACCGAGCTGGTGGTTGGCTTCCACCGTATCGTAGCCCTGGTCCTGCAGTGCGTAAGCGCGGATTTTATTCAGCAGACCAATGTTACGACCTTCCTGACGGTGATAGAGCAGCACGCCGCGGCCTTCTTCGGCGATATGGGTAAGGGCTGCTTCGAGCTGGAAACCGCAATCACAGCGCAGGCTGAACAACGCGTCGCCGGTCAGACACTCCGAATGGACGCGGGACAGTACCGGCGTCTGCCCTGAAATGTCGCCGTAGACCAGCGCGACATGATCCTGTCCGGTTGCCAGTTCTTCAAACCCCACCATCAGGAAATCGCCCCATGGGGTTGGCAGTTTGGCTTCTGCCACACGTTTAAGCTGCATGTGATTCTCCAGAGTAGGCTGACACGTTTCGTGCCTTACGCCTGTTTTGCTTTCTGTATTTGTTCATTTTGCCACAAGCTCAGCACGTTCGCCTAATGGGCACCATGCTATATGAACGTTAAACGCACGATCCGACATATCCACCCATCGAATGAATTTCAGTTATGATTGTGAAGCTTAGCGAAAAAGGAGAAGACATGCTTTCAATCGCCAGACGTACGGCAGCAGGCGCGGCCATTTTACTGATTATGCCTTTGGCCGTGTGGGTCTCCGGCTGGATGTGGCAGCCGGGGCAGAATGCCACGTGGCTGAAAACGTTATACTGGGTAACGGAAACGGTCACGCAACCGTGGGGAATTATTACCCACGTCATCCTTTGCGGCTGGTTCTTGTGGTGCTTGCGCTTTCGATTGCGCGCGGCGCTAATGCTCTTTGCTATCCTCGGCGGCGCGATCGTTATTGGACAGGGTGTGAAGTCCTGGGTAAAGGATCATGTTCAGGAGCCAAGACCTTTTGTCGTCTGGCTGGAAAAAGCGCACCATGTTCCGGTGGATGAGTTCTACAATTTAAAGCGTAAAGATCGCGGTGCGCTGGTGAAAGAACAGCTTGCGGAACAGGAAGATATTCCCAAATTCCTGCGTAAGCACTGGCAAAAAGAGACGGGTTTCGCGTTTCCTTCCGGCCATACGATGTTTGCGGCCAGCTGGGCGTTGCTGGGCGTTGGGCTGCTTTGGCCTCGACGTCGCACGATGACCATCGCGATTTTACTGGTTTGGGCGACAGGGGTTATGGGCAGTCGCTTGCTGCTGGGGATGCACTGGCCGCGGGATCTGGTGGTTGCTACGCTGATCTCCTGGATGCTGGTAACGCTGGCAACCTGGCTTGCAGAACGGTTCTGCGGCCCGCTCACGCCACCGCCTGAAGAGAAAGAAGAGATCGCCGAAAGGGAGCAAAGCGACGCCTGACGGTTGATATTGTGCATTTCGCCCATAAATCCATGACGTGCGCGTTACTTTTTCCGTTTCGCGCCCGTCGCTAAAATGGTAGTTTATAAGGCTGATTGCGGTGGGTTGAACACACTTTATTCGCTTGAACCACATAACGGGAAGTAATGTGAAATATTTACTCATTTTCTTACTGGTATTGGCGATTTTTGTCATTTCAGTCACATTGGGTGCACAAAACGATCAGCAGGTAACGTTTAACTATCTGCTTGCGCAGGGCGAGTATCGCGTATCAAGTCTGCTGGCGGTCCTGTTTGCTGCAGGCTTTGCCATAGGCTGGCTGGTTTGCGGCCTGTTTTGGTTGAAGGTTCGTGTTTCTCTTGCGCGCGCTGAACGTAAAATTAAACGACTTGAGCATAATATTGCGCCTGCGTCCGACATTCCGGAAAGCTCAGGTGTGCCGGTCGTGAAGGAATAATCGACTATGCTGGAGTTGTTGTTTCTGCTTTTGCCTGTAGCCGCAGCCTATGGCTGGTATATGGGCCGCAGAAGTGCGCAACAAACAAAACAGGATGAGGCTAACCGACTCTCCCGCGACTACGTTGCGGGGGTGAACTTCCTCCTGAGCAATCAGCAGGACAAAGCGGTAGATCTGTTCCTCGATATGCTGAAAGAGGATACGGGGACCGTAGAAGCCCATCTCACTCTCGGTAACCTGTTCCGCTCTCGTGGCGAGGTTGACCGCGCCATCCGTATCCACCAGACCCTGATGGAAAGCGCGTCCCTGACTTACGAACAGCGTCTCCTGGCGGTACAACAGCTGGGCCGAGACTATATGGCCGCGGGGCTGTACGATCGCGCTGAAGATATGTTCACTCAGCTGGTAGATGAAACGGATTTCCGCATTGGCGCGCTGCAGCAGTTGCTACAGATTTACCAGGCCACCAGCGACTGGCAGAAAGCCATTGATACGGCCGAGCGTCTGGTGAAGCTGGGTAAAGACAAGCAGCGCGTTGAAATTGCGCATTTCTACTGCGAGCTTGCCCTACAGCAGATGGGCAACGACGACATGGATAAAGCCATGGCGTTACTGAAGAAAGGCGCCGCCGCGGACCGCAATAGCGCGCGTATCTCTATCATGATGGGGCGTGTTTTTATGGCCAGCGGCGACTACGCTAAAGCCGTTGAAAGCCTGCTGCGGGTTATTGACCAGGACAAAGAGCTGGTCAGCGAAACGCTTGAAATGCTGCAAACCTGCTATCAGCAGTTGGACAAGCAGGAAGAGTGGGTGGCATTCCTGCGCCGTTGCGTGGAAGAGAATACCGGCGCGACCGCTGAGCTGATGCTCTCAGACGTGGTTGAGCAATATGAGGGGAGCGACACCGCACAGGTTTATATTACCCGTCAGCTGCAGCGTCATCCCACGATGCGCGTATTCCATAAGCTGATGGATTACCATCTTAACGATGCGGAAGAAGGGCGCGCCAAAGAGAGCCTGATGGTGCTGCGCGACATGGTTGGTGAGCAGGTGCGCAGCAAACCGCGTTACCGTTGTCAGAAGTGTGGTTTTACCGCGTATACGCTCTACTGGCACTGTCCTTCCTGCCGTGCCTGGTCTACCATCAAGCCTATTCGTGGCCTTGACGGGCAGTAATTTTTTAAAATCCCTCATTTTAGTTACAACATACTAAAGTTTTACCTCTCTCTCAGCACCGTGCGGTTTGTCGGTCTGGCAGGCACGTAAATGGATTCTGTCAATTTAGGGCGGCGGCAGGTAGAATGCTGGCCGTTTATCTGTTCCGCGCCGCTGCGCGCCCATAGACGAAAAGGGCTGGTCATGACGTCTGTTACTTCTTCCACTTCCCGCGTTATTACGGATTCTCCTGTTGTTGTCGCGCTTGATTACAATAAGCGCGATGCTGCACTGGCCTTTGTCGACGGTATCGATCCCCGCGATTGTCGTCTGAAAGTTGGTAAAGAGATGTTCACGCTGTTTGGACCGCAAATCGTCCGCGATCTGCAGCAGCGCGGTTTCGATGTCTTCCTCGATCTTAAATTCCATGATATCCCGAACACCACGGCGCACGCCGTTGCCGCCGCTGCGGAACTGGGTGTGTGGATGGTCAACGTGCACGCGTCGGGCGGGGCGAGAATGATGACAGCCGCTCGCGAAGCGCTCCTGCCGTTCGGCAACGATGCGCCATTACTGATTGCGGTCACCGTGCTGACCAGCATGGACGAAAGCGATTTGCGCGACCTTGGCGTGACGTTGTCACCAGCCGAGCACGCTGAACGCCTGGCGCGTCTGACGCAGAACTGCGGCCTTGATGGCGTCGTCTGCTCTGCTCAGGAAGCGGTGCGCTTCAAGTCAGAGCTGGGCAACGCGTTTAAGCTGGTTACGCCGGGCATTCGTCCGGCAGGCAGCGACGTGGGCGATCAGCGCCGTATTATGACGCCTGAGCAGGCGTTGGCCGCAGGCGTTGATTACATGGTTATCGGGCGTCCGGTGACGCAGTCTGCGCACCCGGCAGAGACGCTTAAGGCTATCAACGCATCACTGAAAAAGGGGGCGCAATGACCGATTCCAACAGTCGTCTGGTTTACTCAACGGAGAGCGGGCGCATAGACGAACCGAAAATGAAAGCGGAGCGTCCGAAAGGTGACGGTATTGTCCGCATCCAGCGTCAGACCAGCGGACGAAAAGGAAAGGGGGTCTGCCTGATCTCCGGGATTGATCTGGATGATGCGGAACTGAACAAGCTGGCAGCCGAACTGAAAAAGAAATGTGGCTGCGGCGGTGCCGTTAAGGAC
Organism: Enterobacter sp. KB-280D8; assembly: GCF_041399405.1. Taxonomy (NCBI): domain Bacteria; kingdom Pseudomonadati; phylum Pseudomonadota; class Gammaproteobacteria; order Enterobacterales; family Enterobacteriaceae; genus Enterobacter; species Enterobacter sp. KB-280D8. The sequence goes on along the minus strand of NZ_JBGKEC010000001.1, from coordinate 771,747 downwards.
GGCATTATCGAAATACAGGGCGATAAACGCGATTTAATTAAATCGCTGCTTGAAGCCAAAGGCATGAAAGTTAAACTGGCAGGCGGTTAAAATAAATAAGCCACGGCAAATGCCGTGGCTCGTGTTATATACGTGCGTTAGTCAGACCTGAAATGCGATGCTAAATCGCCATAACGGGAAGGCTTATAGAATAATTATTTGCCGACCTGGTGACCGATAATACCACCGACAGCGGCGCCGCCTAATGTACCCAGCGTACTACCATCCGTTAATACTGCACCACCGAGCGCACCAGCACCGGCGCCAATAGCGGTGTTACGGTCACGTTTAGACCAGTTAGAGCACGCGCTCAGGGACATTGCTACAGTGATTGCCAGAACAGCGGCGGCTAATTTTTTGCTGGTTAAGGTCATAATACTTTCTCCTGAATTATCGATTCACGGAAAGATGTACACGTTAAGTATAGTCAAAATGAATACTTAATTCTTTTCCCGTGAAAGCTGGTCGCGCAGGCGTTACGTAATCACGCAAGTGATAGTCACTTCCTGTTATATCGCTAACATTAATTTTACGACTTTACGGCAGGTTAAACAGGTAAAAACTCTTAAAGGAAGGTTAGGAATCCTCTCAGACGAAGGGGGCATATGCGCCCGGCATACGGGCGCAAAATGGAGTCAGGCGGAGGTTTTAATAATATCGACAATGAGACCGTCTTCTTCCAGTTTAATACGATGTTCGTCGCTTAACCTTTCGTCGGTAATTACGCGGCTGAAGCGCGCGGCTGGACCCATGGTGTAAGGATGAACGGCACCAAATTTGGAACTGTCGGTCAACACAATGGCTTCACACTCTTTTTCCAGGACGGCATTAACCACGTCAGATCGCATCATATCCCGGCCGGTGAAGCCTGTCTCCGGCTGCCAGCCGTCAATCCCGATAAACGCCTTACTGAAATGAACCTGCTGGACATACTGCCGGGTCAGCGGGCCTACCATGCTCTCACTCTTTTTCTGGTAAATGCCGCCCAGTAAAATCACCTCACAGCGTGTCTCTTTGAGCAAATGGGCGATATAGCTGCTGACGGTGATGATGGTAACGTCTTTTTGTTCGGCAAGCGTACGTGCCAGCAGGGCGTTGCTGCTGCCGTTTTCAATAAAGACCGTCTCGCCTGGGTTTACCAGCGATGCGGCAAATTCTGCCAGTTCTCGTTTAAGCGCGTAGTTATTCATCATGCGCGTCTCAACGTCGTCGCTGTCCAGCGGCACGGCATAGCCATGCGCACGGCGCAGGTAGCTCTGTTTTTCCAGCAGATTAAGATCCTGACGGATGGTGACTTCGGAAACGCCGGTGGTTTTCGCGAGTTCGACTACGCTTACGCGCCCCTGATCGATGACCATCTGCAAAATGAGTTGTTGTCGGGAATTCATAGCATCCAATTAATAAAGCGAAACGAGGTCTGGGACAGTGGGATTAAACTTCCCACGGCGCTTTAGGCTGTCGGTTTTCGGGGGCATTGTCAGCGCCATCCTGAGCGAGGAGTTCAGACTTCAGGATCTCGAGATTACGGATCGCAGAGTGATAATCACCCGCCACCAGGATATCCAGCACGGTATCAATACGTTGTGCTACAGCTTGTGGATCAATAGTAGACATAATCTCTCCCCAGGAACGAAAAGTTAATAATTTCAATGATGCAGAAAATAGGGTCAAAAGAGAAGGGAAAAAACGCCATAACGAAATTACATAAACGAAAGTGAACCTCTTTATGGCCTTAACGCTGTTGTCGCGCTTGATATCGTTTTAGCCAGCGCTCGAATGCGGCAGCGGGCATCGGCTTAGCGAAAAGAAAACCCTGTCGTTCGTTGACGCCGTTCTTGGTCAGAAAGGCGTCCTCTTTTGCGTTCTCCACCCCTTCGGCAATCACCTGCAGATTTAGCGCCTGCGCCACTGCGACAATGGCGCGCACCAGAGACTGGGAGACAGAGTGCTTATGAATATCTCTGACAAAAGCCTGATCGAGCTTAATAGCGTCAATAGGAAAACGCGCCAGCTGTGAGAGAGAAGAGTAGCCGGTACCGAAATCGTCCAGATGAATTTGTGCCCCGAGCCGGCTGAATTGCTGGATCACAGAGAGCGCCAGCTCTTCGTTTTCGATAAGACAGCTTTCGGTCAACTCGACATCGATAGGGCAGTACTCAAAATGCAGATCCTTAAGCGCCTGCTTTAACTCACTGAAAATTGTCTGGTCGGCGAGCTGACGTGCTGAGACGTTCACCGCCACGCGCAGGTTAATTCCCTTGTCTCGCCATTTTGCCACCTGCCGAACCACATCAAGCATCACCCAGCGACCCAGCGGGACAATCAAACCGGACTCCTCGGCATAAGAGATAAATTCCAGAGGAGGGATCAGCCCGCGCTCGGGCGACTGCCAGCGGACCAGCGCTTCAAGGCTTCTGACCTCGCCGCGCCAGGTGATTTTTGGCTGGTAGTGGATCAGGAGCTGATCGTTATCCAGCGCTTTACGCAGATTGGTGTCCAGCCAAAGATACTCAAACACGCGCTGGTTCATCTCGGGGGAGAAGACGCAGAACTTGCCACGGCCGTTTTCCTTGGCGGTGTACATAGCGGTGTCGGCATTGCGAATCACGCTTTCCCGATCGTTCCCATGTTGCGGCGCGAGGGCGATTCCCAGGGAGCAACCGGTGTAAACCTCAATCAGACCGATTCTGAACGGCTGACGCAGGCGGGTCAAAATGCGCGACGCCATCGCTTCCAGAGAGCCCTGAGAGGTATGGGTGGCCATAACGATAAACTCATCGCCACCGAGCCGCGCTAAAACTTGCCCCTCATCCAGGCAACTCAGAAGGGCAAGTGCAACCGCCTGCAGCAGCTGATCGCCGAACATATGTCCGTAGGCATCGTTGACCTTTTTGAAGTTATCCAGGTCGAGATACACCACGCCAACCTGCGTATCGCCGCGGTTGGCTATGGCGCCTGAAATCAGCTCGTGGATCGCGTTGCGGTTTGGCAAGCCGGTGATGGTATCAGTATTGGCCAACACGCGCAGGCGCTCCTGCGCCCGCCGTTCTTCGGTAATGTCGGTCCCTGAACAGATAAGAAAAATTTCATTTTTACCGCTGCCGCTGTGAACGAATTTATTTCTGAACAGAAACAAGCGTTGCCCTTTCCGCGTTTTGATCCAGCGTTCGACTTCGTAGGAGCTGCTGTTGCGAAAGATACCCGCAATGTTGCGCTTCGAGGCTGCCGCTTCGCTGCGGCTCATGAACAGTTCAAACACGTTCTGGCCAATGACTTCGTGTTCTTTCAGACCGGTGTACTCTTCACTCAGGCGGTTAAAACGCTGGATATTGCCGTTTTGATCGAGAATAACAATGACGGAATTCGCTTCAGAAACAACCTGTTCTGCAAAGGAGAGCCCCTGAGCCAGATCGCGTGCCACGGAGGGCGTATCGTTCCAGGCGGAGGCCGTGCCGGCCCACTCGTTGCGGGTTATTTTTCGTCCGACAAGATGGACGGGAACTTCTTCGCCATAAAGAGAAAGGTTCATAGAAAGGCTGGAGGTAATCACCGTTAGCTGGCGGATCAGTGCGGCCTGATCGTCGGTCAGCGTGACCACCTGAGTGACGTCTGCATTTTCGCTGGCAGCAAGGTGCAGAGCGTTGCTATCAGCCGACAATCGCCACCACGGGCTGTGAGTACCCGTGTAACGAAACAGCAAATTCTGCACAAGTTCGTCGATCATGATTTCTCCCGCCGCGACGTATTAGCGCACAAATTATTCATTTGCCGTCGACTTTTCCGTTGAAAATTGCGGCAAAGCCGCAGTGAAAGTATTGTTTTTCTGAGCTTTTTTATAATAAAACGCATCAGGCATATAAAAATGCTGAGCGTATAAAATCCACGTGCCCGAACAGGACAGCACTCTTTTACTGTAGATAATTATGGCCATTTTGGGCGAGCCGGGACTGAAAAAAGTAAGAAAAATGATGCTTTTGCGGGGGGAAAGACGGGAGAAAAAATTGTCGGCCTTTCCGAACGGAAATGACCGACAATTTAGCAGAGGTTATCAGGCGACAGGGCGCGCAATAATACTGCGGGTTTCCATGCGAACTTCAGCGATAGTCACGTCAATCACGTCAGTGACTTTGTAAACCGTCTCGCCTTTAATTTGCACGGTGCCGCTTTCCTGACTGCAGATCAGTTCGTCACGAACGGCGTGCAGGAACGGAGCAGGGATAAAGGCTACCGCACCGTTATCCACCAGGCGTACGCGCATTCCGCCGCGGCTGATATCAACGATCTCCGCCGCGAAACGGGTATCGGTACCGGCTTTATCCTGCAGGAAGCGCGCATAAAGCCAGTCTCCTACGTCACGTTCCGCCATGCGGTTCAGACGGCGACGCTCAGCCATCTGTAGGGTCGTGTCGTCCTGAGGACGGGCAATGGTTTCGCCCTTGATAATCGCTTTCAGCAGGCGGTGGTTAACCATATCGCCGTACTTGCGGATTGGGGATGTCCAGGTGGCGTAGGCCTCCAGACCGAGGCCGAAGTGCGGGCCTGGCTCGGTGCTGATTTCCGCGAAGGACTGGAAGCGGCGAATACGGCTATCCAGGAAACCGGACGGCTGAGCGTCCAGCTCGCGGCGAAGCTTGCAGAAGCCTGGCAGCGTCAGCACTTCTTCCGGATCAACATGCACATCGTGATTCTTCAGCAGAGCCGCCAGCGCTTCGGTATTGGCCGGATCGAATCCGGTGTGAACGTTGTAAATACCAAAGCCCAGCCTGTCGCGCAGCACGCGTGCGGCACAGATGTTGGCGGAAATCATTGCCTCTTCAACGATGCGGTTCGCAATGCGTCGCGGTTCGGCCACGATGTCCAGCACTTCACCTTTCTCGCCCAGAACAAAGCGATAATCCGGTCGGTCTTTGAACACCAGCGCGTGGGTTTTACGCCACTCGCCGCGGTTCAGACAGATGCGGTGCAGCAGACGGAGCTGCGCGGCTATGGCGTCTGATTCAGGTTTCCAGCTGCCGGTATTTTCTAGCCAGTCGGAGACGTTATCGTAGGCCAGCTTGGCTTTGGATTCGATGGTGGCAGCAAAGAACTCGATATCGTCTTCAATCGCGCCATCGGCGGCAATGGTCATGCGGCAGGCAAGAACCGGACGCACCTCATTTGGGCGCAGCGAGCAGAGGTCGTCAGACAGTTCGCGCGGCAGCATCGGGATGTTAAAGCCTGGCAGGTAGTTCGTGAACGCGCGGATTTTCGCCGTTTCGTCCAGCTTGCTGCCTTCTACGATCCAGGCGGTGGGATCGGCAATGGCGACGGTCAAATGCAGTTTGCCATCGGCGCTCTCTTCAGCGTAGAGCGCATCGTCCATATCTTCGGTGCTGGCGCTGTCGATGGTGACAAACTCCAGCGCGGTGAGATCGCGGCGCGTCAGACCTTCATCCTGCATCTCGGTTGCCACGCCGTTCGGCGCTTCTTTTTCAAGATTATGGCGCGCCAGCGTGACCCACCACGGGACGAAATGGTCGTCGCCAAAGGTGATGAACTGGGTCAGTTCAGCATAGAAACCGCGGTCGCCTTTCAGAGGATGACGGCGCATTTCTGCTACGGCCCAGTCACCTTCTTTAAAATCATGCTCAACGCCGCGGGCGGCGCGGCACGGAATGGCATCTTTCAGCAGGGGGTGATCCGGCACGACAGAAAGACGATCGTCCTTTCTCTGCACTTTGCCCACAAAGCGGGTCAGGAACGGCTCGATCAGTTCTTCCGGCTCGGCGGATTCACGTTCTTTCTCGGTATGGATGACGGCCATGACGCGATCGCCATGCATCACTTTCTTCATCTGCGGTGGCGGAATGAAGTAGCTTTTCTGCGCGTCAACTTCAAGGAAGCCAAAGCCCTTTTCCGTGGCTTTCACGACCCCTTCTGCACGCGGCGTCTGGGAATGCAGTTGCTGTTTAAGCTGCGCTAGCAGCGGGTTGTCCTGAAACATAATGTTCTATTTTCGTAGCCATTGAGCGGCTGACAGTTTTACGCGATTCTCACTGCTACAGCAAGCGCTCTTTGGGGAAAGAGTGTGGTTATTCCGCTTTGCCGGAAGCGACTTTTAGCCGATTGAGCCAGCCCTCCAGCGCGCATTGGCTCAGCATGTTGATCGCCTGAACGGCAGTAAGTCCTTCTTCCGTTAGCGGGGTAAATTGTGCGGCACTGAAGCGGTCCGGCGAGCGTGTCAGCAATTCGGCTGCTGCCGTAAGCGCTGGAGGAGGATGCGAAATCGTTTCCCGGCTGTTTATCAGGATCTCACCCGTCAGGTCGAGCAAGGTCGGTTCATGACACAGTACCGGCGTCAGCGCCTCAAGCGCGGGCTCTGCCTGCCAGCGGGAGAGGGACTCAAGTTGATGCGCACTGGCATAGCGAAGCTCGACAACGGGCAGAAGCACTATCCACGCGTCGGAGCACGCCGGCAGGCTGTGTGGCTGAATATGATGGCCCGGCAACCAGCGAACGGGATGGCCAAGCAGCGCCTGAAAGACGGCGACCACGCGCGCCTGAAAACCGATAAAGCCGATTATCTGGTTAATCACCACTATGTCATAGGTAGACAGACCTACCTCATCAAGCTCGTTTCGCGCCTTATCATCAATGACGTCAGGCGAGCTGGCGAGCTGGCGGGCGTACTGGGTGATTTGCGCCAGCCGTCGGTTACTTTCGCGGGAGGAGTCGGGACCCGGCAGCGGGGCGAGGAGGGCGGCGTAGTGGTTGCAAAGCCGCTGAACGCCGCAGGCCTGCGCCACCGTCAACGCGGTACTTAACCGATCGTAGGCGCTGAGCGTTCGCAGGCGGTTTACGGGAAGTGAGAGTGGGAACAGCTGGTGGCATAAGGATCTGGCTGGAGCAAGCCAGCCGGTACAGGCGGCGACAATCTCATCTGGCAGGGCTAAATCGAGCAAAAAACGATCGTCGACGTTAGCGGCTTCGGGCACCAGAGGCAGCACATCCGGCTGCGCGTGGTTTGACTGGGTTTCGTGATACCAGTGGCCTTTGCCGGAAAAACGGCGTTGTTCCATGTGCGTTCCTTGATCTCAAAATGGCGATCAATATCCTGGCGTAAGGCAGATAAAGGGAAAAATATTGTTAGGTGATAACAAATAGCAGAACGGAATAACGAAGGGGGGAGTGCGGAGGGGGAAAGCTCTCTTCCCGTGCGGGAAGAGAGCCACAGCTTATTTAATTTCCAGCTCGTTCATTGCAGCGATGTTGAAGCCGCCGTCAACGTGAACCACTTCGCCGGAGATACCTGCGGAAAGATCAGAGCACAGGAATGCAGCAGAGTTACCCACATCTTCAATGGTAACGGTACGACGAATCGGGGTAACCGCTTCGCAGTGTGCCAGCATTTTACGGAAATCTTTGATGCCGGACGCCGCCAGGGTACGGATAGGACCCGCAGAGATGGCGTTAACACGCACGCCTTCTGGACCCATTGCGTTTGCCATGTAGCGTACGTTGGCTTCCAGAGACGCTTTCGCCAGACCCATAACGTTGTAGTTAGGGATAGCACGTTCAGCGCCCAGGTAGGACAGGGTCAGCAGGGCTGCGCCCGGGTTCAGCATCGCGCGGCAGGATTTTGCCATCGCTACGAAGCTGTAGGAGCTGATGTCGTGAGCGATTTTGAAGCCATCACGGGTAACCGCGTTCACGTAGTCGCCGTCCAGTTGGTCGCCAGGAGCGAAGCCAATGGAGTGAACGAAACCGTCGAATTTCGGCCATGCTTTTGCCAGTTCAGCAAACATGCCGTCGATGCTTTCGTCTTGTGCAACGTCACATTCCAGAACAATGCTGGAACCCAGCTGCGCGGCAAACTCTTCAACACGGCCTTTCAGCTTGTCGTTCTGGTAGGTGAACGCCAGCTCAGCGCCTTCGCGATGCATTGCCTGTGCGATGCCGTATGCGATGGACAGTTTGCTGGCAACGCCAGTCACCAGAATGCGCTTACCGGAAAGAAAACCCATAGCTTTAATCCTTATATTCATTGCTTATTTTGCCTTGTAATTCATAGCGTTACAGGCAGTATTTCAAAATCATTCGAAATTAGCTCGAAATTATAGCCCACTCACGGCCCCTTGTGTCACGATATTTCTCGCCGATCTCTGAAGACAAATGCCCTAAAAGGTGAGGCGCGGGCTGGCGGGGGCTCAAAATTTCAGCATTCGTCCAGTATATCACCCGGCAGCAGCTTCGCCTCATCCAACCAGCGAGGATCCGCTATCCGTCCCTGGCGTCTTCAACGAAACGCGCAACGACAATAAAGAATACCGGGACGAAGAAGATCGCGAGAAGCGTACCGCTAATCATGCCGCCAAACACCCCGGTGCCGATAGCGTGCTGCGTGCTGTCACTCGCGCCACGCGCCAGCATCAGTGGCACCACCCCTAACGTAAAGGCTAACGATGTCATCAGAATAGGGCGCAGGCGCTGGCTTGCGGCCTGTATCGTTGCCGCCAGCAGGGATTGTCCTTCCCGGTGGAGCTGCCTTGCAAACTCGACAATCAGAATGGCGTTCTTGGCGGAGAGGCCTATCAGGGTAATAAGACCGACCTTAAAGAAAACATCATTCGTCATGCCCGCAACGGAAACGGCAGCCACCGCACCGATAAGCCCCAGGGGAACGACCAGCATCACCGCAAAGGGAATTGACCAGCTCTCATACAGGGCGGCGAGCACCATGAACACGACCAGTATCGACAGAACGATCAGACCCGGGAGTTGAGATTCGGATTTTCTCTCCTGCAATGAACTCCCGGCCCACTCGCCGGCCATCCCCTGCGGTAAATCCCGTGACAACGTCTCCATGGCCTTCATTGCGGTACCGCTGGATGTGCCCGGGGCTGCACTGCCGGTAATGCGGATAGCAGAATATCCCTGATAACGCGTCAACTGCTGCGGCGCAACGTTCCAGGAAAGCGTCGCAAACGTAGATACTGGCACCATCTGCCCCATACGGTTTTTTACCGATAATTTCAGGATCTGCTCAGGCTGCATGCGGTAAGGGGCATCGGCCTGAATAATGACCTGCTGAACGCGGCCATTGTTCGTGTAGTCATTAACGTAGTTCGACCCCATGGTGACCGAGAGCGTCTGGTTGATTTCATCAAATGAAACGCCCAGTGCTTCTGCTTTTTCCCGGTCAATGTGAAGGGCCAGGCTTGTTCCTTCCGGCAGACCGTCTATATACACGTCACTCAGTTCAGGACGCTGATTAGCCTTCACAACCAGCGCATCGGCCGCACTCTTTAACGCCTCGTAGCCCAGTCCCGCCCTGTCCTGCACGTACCAGGTGAAGCCCGAGGAGGTGCCCATATCCGAAATGGCCGGCGGGAGCAGGCTCATCGTGACGGCATCAGAGACGCTCGCCATGCTGGCCTGTATATGGTCGGCTTCATTTTGTGCCGTCGAACCCTGCCGATCTTTCCAGTCTTTCAGCGTGGTGAAGCCCATGGCCGAATTCGGGCCCGATCCTGAAAAACCAAACCCCAGGATCATAATGTTGCTTTCAATATCCGGCCGGGCCGCAATTTCCTCTTCAAATTTTTTAACCACGTTCAGGGTGCGCTGCATGGTGGCATCGGAAGGCAGCTGAATTGAGGACATAAAATAGCCCTGATCTTCATCGGGCAGAAAGGACGAGGGCAGCGAAGAAAGCCCCAAAAACAGCGCAGCGCAAAGCGCAACGTACAGCAGCAGCATACGTCCGGTTCGTCTCAGCACCGCGCCCAGCCCGGATTCGTACCACGTCGTGAGCGTACGAAAGCGGGCGTTAAACCCTGCCGCGAACCTGCCGCCACCGTGCTTCTCTGCGCTGTGAGGCTTAAGTAGCGTCGCGCAAAGCGCGGGAGTCAACGTGAGGGCAAGAAATGCCGACAACAGTATCGATACCGCCATGGAGATACAAAATTGTCGATAAATAATACCGACGGATCCTTCGGCGAAACCCATGGGAATAAAGACGGCGGTAAGCACCAGCGTGATCCCGATAATTGCCGGCGTGATTTCATTCATGGCCTCCCGGGTCGCGTCGCGCGGAGAGCGTTTTTTTTCTTCCATCAGGCGCTCAACGTTCTCCACGACCACAATAGCGTCATCTACGATAATCCCTATCGCCAGAACCATGCCGAACATGGTCAGAATATTGATGGAGTATCCACTCAGTAGCATCACCGTGAAGGTGCCAAGAAGTGCGACGGGGGCAACAATAGCCGGGATAAGCGTACAGCGTATCTTGTGCAGAAACAGCAGCATCACGAGGAAGACCAGGACCATCGCTTCCACAAATGTCTGCACCACCTTCATGATGGAAAGCTTCACAAAAGGCGCGGTATCGAAGGGAACCGTAAACATCATTCCTTCCGGCAACACCTGAGAAAGTTCGTCGATGCGCGCGCGTACGCCTGCAGCCGTGCTCATCGCATTGGCGCCGGGCGATAACTGGACTGCCGCAGCCGTTGCGGGTACCCCATTTTCGCGGATGCCGAAAGCGTAGCTTTGCAGGCCGGACTCAATTCGTGCGACGTCGGACAGCTTTAGCCTTGCGCCGGACGCCTCTGATTTCAGTGTAATATTCCTGAAAGCCTCTACGGAAGCGAGCTGCCCCTTGACGGCGATCGGATACGTTACGCCTTGCCCTTCAGATGCCGGTTCATCTCCCGTCTTGCCGGGTGAAACCAGGGCATTTTGCTGGCCAACAGCGGTAAGCACATCGCTCACAGAAAGTCCGTAGCTATGAAGCTTCATTGGGTCCAGCCAGATGCGTAGCGCTTTTTCGCCACCAAAAAGCTGAATTTTCCCTACTCCAGGTACGCGGCGAAGTTCGTCGCTGACATGCCGGGCGAAATAATCGCTTAAATCGGCCTCCTCAAATTTACCGGTTGGAGATTTCAATCCCACCATCATTAAAAATCCGGAATTGGCCGCCTCGACGTTGATACCATTTTGCCTGACCGCCTGTGGCAAACGCGGCTCCACAATTTTGATCTGGTTCTGAAGGTCCATCTGCGCCAGCTTGATGTCCGTGCCGGGCTTAAACGTCACGGTAATAGACGCAGAACCGGTTGTGTCACTGGATGATTCGAAGTAGAGCAAATTATCGACGCCAGATATTTCGCGCTCAATTAACGACACCACTGAAGTATTCATAATATCGGGGCTGGCACCCGGGTAGGTGACAGAAATAATGATCCCAGGCGGTGCCACCGCCGGATACTGCGCAACCGGCAGCCGGGGGATAGACAAAACACCTGCCAGGACGATAAAAAGCGCCACTACCCAGGCGAAAATTGGACGTTCAATAAAAAAATGAGGCATTAATTTAACTTCCAGATACGTGAATTTCGTCGTCGGTTGACACGCGCTAGCCGGTATCCCTGAGGAGAACGACGGTTATTAGTGAGGTTTATCATTATGGGTAACAGGTATATGGCTATTTCAGTGAGTTATTTTTGTTCAAATGGTGTGATGGAAACTCTACAGCTCGCCTGTTTAGCGGACATGGGCGGTTTATGGAGAGAGTGTGGAGCGAAACAGCGCGGTTGTTTAAATCATTCTCATGATGAGGTAAAGCGGTGCACCGCCAAAAAACAGAATTAAATAACATTCGTAGTAAAACACCAGATCGTTAAAATCTGGCGTAGCGTTCAGCAGAACAGTGAACGTAATAATGAGATAAACAAAAATCACCATCAGCCAGAAGGCGATGAGAAGTAATTCTGTGAACGCACCTGCTTTGTTTTGTATTATCAGAGAGACAACCGACAAGACAATGCAGCCATAGATAATGGGGGAAGAGGGCAGCGTTGCGGCGACTTTTTCATCCATTTTATGCATCAGTATCAGCCACGTATAAAGTAATCCCCACGTTAGCAGCAGGAACAGGGAAAATATGCCGATTTTTTTAGGAGAGAGGTATTTCGAAAGTTCCATGTTCATTATCTCAACCAAATTCAGAAAGCCTTTAAGCGACAGGGTTATTTACTACGTTAAACGGAAGACGGTTTAACTCCGAATAACTATTCTGGACTGTCATTGTCGAGCCTTTATTGACTGAATGTGTAGGCTGTATGGAGAAATTGCCGGACACTTAAATTAACCCAGGAAATTTTCGCGGCCACGGCACTTTTTCCCGGAGCCTGTGTCTTATTGTGCTAAAGATATCTGATAGCGTGCTCAAAGGGATTTCACCCGCGGAGATAAAATGAACAAAAATACTCTAATCCTTGTTGTTGAAGATGAAGACGAAATTGCCGATATACTGATGAGTTACTTAGAGCGTTCAGGGATGAAAACGCTGAGAGCCCGGCAGGGCGAACAGGCGATAGCGCTCAATCGACTCCATAAACCGGATCTTATCTTGCTGGACATCCATTTGCCCCTGTGCGATGGCTGGAGCGTACTCACGACGCTCCGCCAGGAAAGTACCGTGCCTGTTATTATGGTGTCCGCTCTCGATCAGGACGTGGATAAGCTTATGGGGCTGCGGCTTGGCGCGGATGATTACGTCATCAAACCTTTCAACCCATCCGAAGTGGTCGCGCGGGTTGAAGCGGTGCTGCGCAGAACCAAACCGGCTCTCCAGCAGGCGGGGGCCGTGCCTCTCAGGACGCCTTTTATTACGGTCTATCCGGACGATTTCTACGTTGAGGTCACCGCTGGCGAAGAGGTGGTCTCGCCGGTATTAACGACGACGGAATTTAAACTTCTTACTTATCTGGTGAGATACCCGCGTAAGGTCTGTTCCAGGGAAGAGTTACTCAACGCGTGTCTGCCGGAGGGCGATACGCTCGACAGGACGGTAGACAGCCATATGAGCAAGCTGCGTAAAAAGCTGGAGCTTGCGGGCCTTTATGGCATTCCTGAAAGTATTCGGGGGATGGGCTATCGGCTTGGGGAGAAAAAATGAACAGAGATTCTGTCCTGAGTCGGCAGATCTTAACGTATATGCTGCTGCTGACGTTTACGATAATTGCCATTGCGGTACTGGGCTCCTGGTTTTTTTACTCTTTTATTCTCGATCACCTCCCCGGCGGCGCCGTTGCGGGTGATGATGAGCAGATGACGATGTGGGACTGGGTGTGGATCGGGACCGCCACAACAATCAGTCTGATAATCGCGATATTTTTAACGATCAAACTTTCTTCGCGAATACTCACCCCGTTAAACGCGGTAGCGTCCAGCCTGAGAAAAATTTCTCAGGGTCAACTGGACGCCCGGGCTTATTGTGCCAGCTCCCGGCTCGGAGAGGTCAATCATCTGGTCACGGATTTCAATGAAATGGCGGAAAAACTCCAGACGCTGGATATTCAGAGGAAATCCTGGAATGCCGCCATTGCCCATGAGTTGCGAACCCCGGTCACGATTTTACGCGGTCGGCTTCAGGGGCTGGTTGACGGCGTCTTTGAGCCGGATCCGCAGCTCTTTAATAACCTTCTCAGGCAGACTGAGGGGTTGACCCGTTTGATTGAAGATCTCCGGGTGATCAGCTCGGACGGCGGGGCGGGTTATACATTGTATAAATTCAGAACAGACCTCAAAGGCACAATCCAGGATGCGCTTGATACTTTCATGCCCGAGTTCAAACGCAACCAATTTACGCTTAAGACTGAGCTGAGAGAACAGCGATGCGTGTTCGACCCCTTGCGCATCAATCAGTGTCTGGCCGTTCTGTTTGACAACGCATTACATTATTCAACTTCGCGGAAACTCATCGTAAAAAATGGCGTCTCTGATAAAGGCAATTTTATTCTTATTCAGGATGGCGGGCCGGGCATCCCCAGAGAATTTCATGATTTCTTATTTCAACCCTTCCAGCGGGATAATGGTGCCAGAGAGTTGAATCCTGAAGGATGTGGTTTAGGCTTATCGGTGGTAAAAGCAATCATGCTGGCTCATGGTGGCGACGTAACGTATACCTTATCGAAGCAAAACCACTCCCTGTTCAAGCTGACCTGGCCCGATGCCTGAGCCCTGGCGGGAGGTCAGCCTGGCCTGTCCGCCGATAGCGGCAACTGCCATATAGCGCCTAATTTTGTATCCCACTCCATCGGGGTAATACGCAGTTTGCCTCGTTTTGGGCTTAAGGTTATTTCACTGAAGTAAATTTCATTGCTTTTTAGCATGAGGTCAACGCGGCAGTAGTCAAGGCCATTCGCCAGTTCCTGAGCGGCCAGCAAAGCCTCACGGAACAACCCCGGCTCGCCGGGCGCTACCGGCGTATTAGGGTATTCCATCCGGAAAGGCTGTAAATTCCAGTATCGGTCGTAAACGTTGATAAACTCTCTGCCGCGGTCATCCGTAAAATCGGCCTCAACATAGTGTGCGATGCCGTGAAAACAGTGAATTCGCAGCATTTCCGGCGTGCTGTTCCTGTCCGCATTATTGAAAAGATCGACATAAGGCTCACACAGTATAACGGGTATAATATTTTTGTACTGCCACTCGCGCGTGGTGTAATACAAATTCTTCTTTAATGCGAGATTGAGCTTTTTTCGGGCCTGCCGGTAATTGAACTGGTCTTTGTTTGTACAGATTATTGTGCTACCACTATCATGATTGCACTTAAGGACGAATTGATCGGGCAGTGTTGAAAAATCAATATGCGAAAACCTGCGGTATACTCCAATCAGAGGCACCGCTTTTACTCGCGTTGTTCTGGTCGCAACGTATTCACGGACTGCGAGTTTATCGGCAAGCATTGTGTAGAGATTATTATGGTCATAGACCAGTCGATGGCATATTTTTTCACTCAACGTAGTGGGTGATTTAATGTCAGGGGTTTTCCCTGATGTCTTTTCGAGCCTTGCAGTATGAAAATTAAGGTCCGTCATTAAATATGAACGGCATTTTCTGATGAGATACTCTGCGTATTTCAGAACATAGGTGGCGGTGTTCATTTCTTCTCCTCCGTAATATCCGGATATTCTGGAGAAGAACTGTTGATGGATAGTGCTTAAACTATGGAGCAGAGATGGAGACAAAAAATTAAAGGATTAAATAGCGCGTGCAGACTATTTAATCCTTATTTAAGCGGAGCAATCTGTGTTTACCGCGGCACTTAACGGTCCTTTCTCCACGCATCGGCGGTCAATGCTTCACCGAAATGACCGGCAATCAGCCTTTTCGTCAGCTCATGAAGCGGGGAGGCCATCACATCCGCCGTGCTGCCGCGCTCGACGACTTCCCCCTGGTGCATAACCATCACCTGGTCGCTGATGTGCTTCATCATCCCCAGATGCTGGGTGACGTAGATATACGAGATCCCCTGTTTTTCCTGCAATTCCAGCATCAGGTTAATCAGCTGCGAACGCATCGACATATCCAGCGAGGCAAGCGCTTCGTCAGCAACGATCACTTTCGGGCGCAGAATCAACGCGCGCGCCAGGCCCAGACGCTGTTTCTGACCCGGGGCCAGCATATGCGGGTAGTAGCTTTCATGATCCGGTAACAGCCCAACCATACGCAGGGTTTCGAAGATACGCTTGCGGCGCGCCTCTGGCTCCAGTTCGGTATTCAGACGCAGAGGGAAATCAAGGATCTGCGAAATGCGCTGGCGTGGATTAAGCGAGGTTGACGGATCCTGGAAGATCATGCGGATGCGCTGGCTGCGGAAAGAGTAATCGCCAAACTGCAGAGGATGATCGTCAATCAATACTTCGCCAGCGGTGGGCTCGACCATGCCGGCAAGCATCTTCGCCAGCGTGGATTTGCCGGAGCCGTTTTCGCCAATGATCGCCAGCGTCTGTTTTTCACGCAGGGTAAAACTCAGCGGCTTCACCGCTTCGACAGTCTGACGATGAAACAGCCCCGTGCGGTAGCGAAAGGTCTTACTCAGATTGCGGACTTCCAGCAAGGTTTCGACCATTTCACTCTCTCTCCATGTTCAGCGGGAAATGACAGGCGTAAAGATGATTTTTGGCGCCGGTCAGGCGCGGTGTTTCGATACATTTACGCTGAGCATACGGACAACGCGGCCCCAGACGACAGCCTATTGGCAATGATTCCAGCAGCGGAATCGCCCCGGGCAGGGTATTCAGACGGCTCTTGTGCGGCATGGCGCTGCCAAAATCCGGAATGGCGCGGATAAGCGCCTGCGTGTACGGATGGTGCGGCGCGGTGATCAGGTCTTCACTGGGGGCAGTTTCGACCGTTTGTCCGCAGTACATCACGTCAATTTTATCCGCCCACTTGCTGAGCATTTGCAGGTCATGGCTGATCAGCAATATGGTGGTGTTGTTGTTCTGGTTCAGGCGCGACAGCAGGCGGAAAATTTGCGCCTGCGTGGTTGGCTCCATTGCGTTCGTCGGCTCATCCGCAATCAGCAAACGTGGCTGATTAGCCAGCGCGATGGCAATCATCACTTTCTGGCACTCGCCGTCGGTAAGCTCGTACGGGAAGCTGCGCATCGCGTCTTTATGATCTTTGATCCCGACGCGGTGCAACAGCTCAATGGCGCGGCGTTTGCGCCAGCCGAAACGCTGCCACCAGCGGCCTTTATAGGTCCAGCCGGGAATGTTCTGCATCAGCTGTTTGCCTACGCGCTCGGACGGATCGAGGCAGGACTGTGGTTCCTGGAAAATCATCGAGACGTTATGGCCGACCAGCTTACGCCGCTCGCGCGGGGAGAGGCGCAGCAGGTCGATATCGTCAAACCGCATACGGTCGGCGGTCACGCGCCAGTTATCTTTCGCCACGCCGCAGATAGCTTTGGCGATCAGGCTTTTGCCCGAGCCGGATTCACCCACCAGCCCGCGAATCTCGCCCTCGGCGAGGGTGATGCTGATGCGATCGACGGCTTTTACCCAGCCTTCACCGGTTTTGAATTCAATAGTGAGGTTGCGAATATCAAGAAGCGGCATTATTGCACCCCCGCGTTAATTGCACGGCGAATACCGTCGCCCAGCAGGTTGATCAGCAACACGCTTACCATAATCGCCGCCCCCGGCAGCATAACCGTCCAGGGCGCCACGTAGATCAATTCCAGCGCGTCACCGAGCATCGCGCCCCATTCAGGGGACGGCAGCTGTGCGCCGAGGTCGAGGAAGCCGAGCGCAGCGATGTCCAGGATCGCCATCGACAGCGCCCGGGTGATTTCGGTGACCAGCCCGGCAGCGATGTTTGGCAGAACGGCAAACCACAGAATGTTGAAGGTCGTCGCACCGTCCAGACGGGCCGCAACGACATACTCTTTTTCCAGCTCGTCATGCACCATGCTGTAAACCGAGCGCACGATGCGGGGCAGGATAGCCAGCCAGACGGCGAACATGGCATGTGACAGATGCGGGCCGGCAAAGGCAACCACGATGATTGCCAGCAGCAGAGAAGGAATCGACAGCAGCGTGTCCAGAATGTGGTTCAGCACCGCCGAGCGAAGGCCATGCGTGGAGCCCGCGAAAATACCGAGCGCCAGTCCACAGATCGTCGCCGCGAGCGTCACGACAAACGCGCCGCCCACCGTCGGGGCGGCCCCGCTTAACAGACGGCTTAACACGTCGCGTCCGAGGTCGTCAGTGCCGAGGAAGAAAGAGACTTCGCCGTAGCGAGACCAGGAAGGCGGCAGCAGCTGATAGCCAAGGAACTGCTGATCGATGCCATAAGGCGCAAACCACGAGCCAAAGAGGCAAAGCAATACCAGACCGGCACAGCCATAAAGACCAATCATTGCCGTGGTGTCACCATAGAACTTACGCCACACGGTACGCAGCGCACCGGGCGTGCGCTTTTCACTGTATACGTTATCGTAAGGCATACCATTCCTTATGCTTCAATGGGTTAGCCATCGCACCCAAAATATCGGACAACACGTTAACAATAATGACCAGCGAACCAATCACCATCACACCCGCTGAGATAGCGGCGTAATCCTGCTGGCGGATGGCGTTAATCAGCCAGCGTCCCAGCCCTGGCCAGCTAAAGACCATCTCGGTGATCATGGCCAGCGTAAGCATGGTGGAGAACTGCAGCCCAAGACGCGGAATCACCGGCGGCAAAGCGTTGTGCAGGACGTTGCGGCGCAGTATGGTCAGGCGCGATAATCCGCGCGTGGCAGCAGCTTTGACATAGTTCTGCTCAAACACCTCGATGGTGCTCAGGCGCATCAGGCGGATCACCTCGGTCGTCGGCGCAACCGCCAGCGTCAGCACCGGCAATACCATATGGCGCAGGGCGCTGACGATCATCTCATGGCGCCACACCGAATCGGAAAGCCACGCGTCAATGATGGCAAAACCCGTCACCGTTTTAACCGTATAGAGCAGGTCAAAACGGCCAGAGACCGGCAGCCAGCCCATCGTCAGCGAGAAGAATAGCGTCAGCAGCAGCGCCAGCCAGAATACCGGGATAGAGAAGCCGAGCAGGGCGAGGGCGCTGATAAACTTATCCTGCCATTTGTTGCGGTAGATCCCGGCCAGCATGCCCACGGGGATACCCACCATCAGGGCAAAGCCGAAGGCCAGAATGCACAGCTCCATCGTGGCCGGGAACACCTCTTTCAACTGCTCGGAGATAAGCTGCCCATTTATGCTCGACACGCCGAAATCCCAGTGCAGCAGACCGTTAAACCAGAACAGCCAGGCATCCCACAGCGATGAGCCCTGAAGCGGGGCGTGCGGCGTAAAATAGCTCAGGCTGAAGCCGACAAAGGTCAGCAGAAAGAGCGTCACCAGCAGCAGCAGGAGTCGACGTAAGGTAAAAATAATCATGGTTTTTTCACCTCTTGTTCTTTTTCGCGCGACACGCCGGCGAACGAGGCGTTGCCGAACGGACTCAGCACCAGACCTTTAATATCGTAGCGATAGGCCTGAAGACGCAGGGAAGAGGCCAGCGGTAGCACGGGCAGTTCCTGAGCGAGGATCTTCTGCGCTTCATCATAGGCGTCAATGCGCGAGGCCAGTTGCTGGGAAGAGAGCGCTTTTTGCAGCACGGCGTCAAACTCCCGGTTACACCAGTGAGCGTAGTTGGTCTGCGAATTTATCGCCGCACAGCTCAGCAGCGGCCGGAAGAAGCTGTCCGGGTCGTTACTGTCGGTGGCCCAGCCTGTCAGGGTGAGATCGTGATTCATGTCCATCAGGCGCGCCTCCTGAAAACGGCCCTCAACCGGTACAATGATCACTTTGACGCCCACCTGCGCCATATCCGCCTGCAGCAGCTCGGCGGTTTTCAGCGGGCTCGGGTTCCACGCCTGGGAACTGGTTGGCACCCAAAGCTGCAGCGTCAGGTTTTCTGCGCCCAGCGCCTTCAGCTGTTCACGCGCCTTTGCCGGATTGTATTCCGTAATTTTAGCCTCACCGTCGTAGGCCCACGAGGCGCGCGGTAAAATTGATGCTGCGGTTTCTGCCGTGCCGTAGTAGATCGACTGCATCAGGCGCTGATTGTTAATCGCCAGCGCCAGCGCGTGGCGAACGGCAGGGTTGTTCAACGGCGGCTTATCGGTGTTAAAGGCCAGATAAGCGATGTTCATACCCGGGCGTAACGTCAGACGCAGACGCGGATCGTCGCGTAAAATCGTGAGCTGGCTGGCGGCAGGCCAGGCGAGCACGTCACACTCCCCGGTGAGTAGTTTCGAGAGCCGTCCCGTTCCGCCAGAACCGAGATCGACCACCACCTGCGGCATCAGCGGCGTGCCGCGCCAGAAATGTTCGTGACGCTGCAGGCGAATATATTGCCCCGCGCGGTATTCGGCCAGCTGGAACGGCCCGGTACCGACCGGCTGGCGGTCGAGCAGTTCCTGGCGATCTTTTTTCGTCAGCTTCGCCGCGTATTCGGCGGACATGACGGATGCATAGTGGGTCGCCAGGTGCCAGAGGAAGGAGGCATCCGGGCGCGCCAGCGTAAATTCAACCGTCCGGCTGTCCAGCTTGCGCACGCTTTTAACAGTGTCTGCAAACTGCAGACTGTCGAAATAGGGGAAATTATCCCCGTTAACGTTATGCCACGGGTGGTTACGGTTAAAGATGCGCTGGAAGGTGAAGACAACGTCATCCGCGTTCAGCTTGCGCGTGGGGGTAAACCACGGCGTGCGCTGAAACGCGACATCGTCGCGCAGGCGAAAACGGTAGGTTGCACCGTTGTCCAGGACTTCCCAGCTTTCCGCAAGTTCAGGCACCAGGCGGTAGGTGTACGGGTCGACATCAAGCAGGCGGTCATACAGCTGCGCGGCGAGCGTATCCACAATAAGGCCGCTGCCCGCTTTTTGCGGGTTAAAGGTATCTACCTGGCCGCTCACGCAATAAACGAAGCCGCTGTCACGGATGTCAGGCTGCGTAGTTTGCCCGGGCGCAGCAAACGCCAGGCCGCTGAACAGACCGAGTGCAAAAAAGGACGATAAAACCAGACGCATAATTTTTAAGGTTTTTAGGTTCGATCTGCAAAGTGTATCGCACTTACGCCTGCTTCGTAAAAATGTCTGCGAGCAAGTGCCGATATTGTCAGCGCATTTGATGCTTTTTGAGCAATGCCCGTAACTGATGGTAGGTCAGGCCCAGAAGTTCAGCCGCCCGTTTCTGGTTATATTTCGCCGCCTTCAGACTTTGCTCAAGCAGCTGTTGCTCCTGGTCGTGCTGGAACTGGCGTAAATCCAGCGGGAGAGTTGGGGCGTCGCCTGAAGACGATGGCATGGGTAGCGATGGCGCATTGCGCTGAAAAGGATCGATAATGATATTGTCCAGCTCCGTCTCGCTGCTGCCGTGGCGGTATACAGAACGCTCCACAACGTTCTTCAGCTCGCGGATATTTCCCGGCCAGCGGTAGGCCAGTAGCGTCTCCCGCGCATAATCGCTAAAGCCGGGGAACAGGGGGAGGCCGAGCTCGCGGCACATCTGGATCGCAAATTGTTCAGCCAGCAGCATGATGTCGCTTCTCCGATCGCGCAGGGGCGGAAGCTGAACGACGTCAAAGGCCAGACGGTCAAGCAGATCGGCACGGAATTTCTCCTCCGCAACCATCTCCGGCAGATTGGCGTTGGTGGCGCAGACCAGGCGCACGTTAACCTGCAGCGGTTGGCTGCCGCCGACGCGTTCCAGTTCGCCATACTCAATGACGCGCAGCAGTTTTTCCTGCACCAGCATCGGCGCGGTGGCGAGTTCATCAAGGAACAGGGTACCGCCGTCGGCGCGCTCAAAACGCCCCGGATGACGCTTCTGAGCGCCGGTAAATGCCCCCGCCTCGTGGCCGAACAGCTCGGTGTCGAGCAGGTTTTCATTCAGCGCCGCACAGTTAAGAGAAATGAAGGGGCCGTCCCAGCGTCCGGATAAGTAGTGCAGACGGTTGGCAATCAGTTCCTTACCTGTGCCGCGCTCGCCGATAATCAGCACCGGTTTGTTGAGCGGCGCAAGGCGAGAAACCTGTTCCAGCACCTCAAGAAAACTGTTGGCTTCGCCGAGTAAGTTATCTTTATAGTGAGCCATGATGAAATTAACCACTCCTTAGCGATATTCACCAGGTCAGCATAGTTCTGCAATGAATAAAAATCAATCACTCTCTGTAAAATCAATAAGATAAAAAGTTGGCACGGGAATTGTATTATCAGTACAGCAGGGCATAGCCCGATAACAGAACTATGAGGATTTGATTATGGGTATTTTTTCTCGTTTTGCCGACATCGTGAACGCCAACATCAACTCGCTGCTGGAGAAAGCGGAAGATCCGCAGAAGCTGGTGCGCCTGATGATTCAGGAGATGGAAGACACGCTGGTTGAAGTGCGTTCTACCTCCGCCCGTGCGCTGGCTGAGAAAAAACAGTTAACGCGCCGTATTGAGCAGGCCACCGCTCAGCTCAATGAATGGCAGGAAAAAGCGGAACTCGCCCTGCGCAAAGATAAAGAAGATCTGGCACGCGCGGCGTTAATTGAAAAGCAGAAGCTGGCGGAGATGATCGCTACGCTTGAGCATGAAGTAACGCTGGTGGACGACACGCTCACCCGCATGAAGAAAGAGATTGGTGAGCTGGAAAATAAACTGAGCGAAACCCGGGCGCGTCAGCAGGCGCTGACCCTGCGTCATCAGGCGGCAAGCTCTTCTCGCGACGTGCGTCGTCAGCTGGACAGCGGCAAGTTGGATGAGGCTATGGCGCGTTTTGAGTCATTTGAGCGTCGTATCGACCAGATGGAAGCGGAAGCAGAGAGCCACAGCATGGGTAAGCAAAAGTCGCTGGATCAACAGTTTGCCGACCTGAAAGCGGACGATGAAATCAGCGAGCAGCTGGCGGCATTGAAAGCCAAAATGAAGCAAGATAACCAATAATAATGTTGCGGCACCTGAGCGTGCCGCTAAGCATCCTACGACAAGGAGTACACATGAGCGCGCTTTTCCTGGCTATTCCCCTGACGATTTTCGTGCTGTTTGTTTTGCCGATTTGGTTATGGCTGCACTACAGCAACCGGTCATCGCGGGACGATTTATCCCAGAGTGAACAACAACGTCTGGCGCAACTTACCGAGCAGGCGAATAAGATGCGCGATCGCATTCAGGCGCTGGAAGCTATCCTGGATGCAGAACATCCTAACTGGAGGGACCGTTAATGTCAGGACTGAATCTGAATAAAAAATTGTGGCGAATTCCACAGCAGGGCATGGTGCGCGGCGTTTGCGCCGGGCTGGCCCATTATCTTGACGTTCCGGTCAAACTGGTTCGCGTGGTCACGGTGCTGTCGATATTTTTTGGCCTGGCGTTTATCACTTTCGTGGCTTACATCGTTCTGTCGTTTGTACTTGACCCGATGCCGGAAGGAGAGCTGGCTGCCGAAGGCGCGCCTACCAGTAACGATCTTCTCAATGCGGTTGACGATCAATTGGCAGCCGGTGAGAAGCGGTTGCGTGAGATGGAGCGTTATGTCACATCCGATACCTTTACGCTGAGAAGTCGTTTTCGTCAGCTTTAAGAGAGAACATACATGAAGAAAAACTGGCAACAGGCCGGTCAGAAGGTAAAACCCGGCCTGAAAATCGCAGGTAAACTGGTTCTGATGACGGCGTTGCGTTACGGCCCGGCAGGTGTGGCGGGCTGGGCGATCAAATCTGTTGCCCGCAAGCCGGTCAGAATGTTGCTGGCCGTAGCCCTTGAACCCCTGTTGCAAAAAGCGGCAAAGCGCCTGTCACGCCGCTATCTATCCCGATAATTTACGCTCGCGTTAGCCCTTTCTCTCCCTGGAAGGGCAACGACATTTCATCCTTTCCCCTCACTTTCTTTGCGGCAGCTCACATTACTGCACAGAGCTGCTTTGTAATTGCGTTTTTCAGCCTCCCGGTTCGTTGACAGATATTTTTCAGGGGAGTAGATTGCCCTTCGTGGGACCGCTACCATGGAAAATAATGTGAACGCAAAAATTAAAAATCTTATCAATCATATTTACGGTGAATCATTTTCTGAAGCACATTTTAAAATGTTATTAACAAAGCTTGAACAAGCTGCTGTTGATATTACAGAAAAGCGTAAATCAGGCTGGGATGAAAAAGACGTTGTTCTGATTACCTACGCCGATCAGTTCTCCGCGAAAGGGGAGAAAGCGTTGCCGGTATTTACCCGCTTTTATAATGAGTGGCTTGCTCGCACGTTTTCCCATGTCCACCTTTTACCTTTTTATCCGTGGTCCTCTGATGACGGGTTTTCCGTTATTGATTACCATAACGTTGCGCCTGAAACCGGAACCTGGCAAGACGTTGCTGATTTAAAACAGTCCGCCAGTTTAATGTTTGATTTCGTGTGCAACCATATGTCAGCAAAAAGTGAATGGTTTGCTAATTATCTTGCGCAAAAACCTGGCTACGAAGATTTCTTTATTGCTGTCGATCCTGAAACCGATTTATCTGCGGTAACGCGTCCTCGCGCATTACCGTTGCTGACGCCATTTACGCTGCATGATGGCAGCGTGCGTCATCTTTGGACCACCTTCAGTGATGACCAGATCGATCTCAACTTCGCCTCGCCTCAGGTGCTGATTGCGATGGTTGACGTGCTGCTCCATTACCTGGCGGAAGGGGCGCGTTATATCCGTCTGGATGCCGTCGGGTTTATGTGGAAAATCCCTGGAACAAGCTGCATCCACCTGGAACAGACCCACTGTCTTATCCAGCTTTTCCGTGCCATTACCGAGGCCGTGGCGCCAGGAACGGTGATCATTACTGAGACTAACGTTCCTCATAAGGACAATATCTCTTACTTCGGCGACGGTGAAAATGAAGCCCAGATGGTCTATCAGTTCTCCTTGCCACCGCTGGTGCTGCATGCAGTGCACCGTCAGGATGTTAAAGCCCTCTGTCAGTGGGCGGGATCGCTGGCGCTGCCTTCAACAAAAACTACCTGGTTCAACTTCCTGGCGTCTCATGACGGTATCGGTCTGAACCCGCTGCGCGGCATTTTGCCGGAATCAGAAATCCTCGCACTGGTTGAGAAACTTCAGCAGGAAGGGGCACTGGTCAACTGGAAAAATAATCCTGACGGAACGCGCAGTCCTTACGAAATCAATGTGACCTATCTTGACGCGTTAAGTGCGCAAAACAGTTCCGATGATGAACGCATTGCGCGCTTTATTCTGGCGCATGCGGTGCTGTTAAGTTTCCCAGGCGTACCTGCCGTGTATATTCAAAGCATTCTTGGCTCCCGTAACGATTATGAAGGGGTCGAGCGCCTCGGCTATAACCGCGCGATAAACCGCAAGAAATATACTGCGGGTCAGGTTGATCTTGAACTTAATAATAAAAATAGCATTCGTCATAAGATTTATTCCCGTTTAAGCGAATATATTGCGATCCGACGTGGGGAAAGTGCGTTTCACCCTGATGCACAGGCAATTTTTGAATCACTGGATGAACAAATTCTTAAAATTGTTCGCGTGGCTGAAAATGGTGAGAGAATTACAGCGCTGTTTAATTTTAGTAATAACGTTCATACCGTTTATGGGGACACGCTTACTGGTATGGAATTACTATCAGGACAAGCTGTTAGCGGTAAAGAACTGACCCTCAATCCATGGCAAGTTATGTGGATTAAAGAAAACTAAAAAGGACCCTAAAATGAAAATGCCCAAAATTGTGCTGTTATCAGCGCTGGTTTCGTGCGCCCTGTTATCAGGCTGTAAGGATGATAAAGCGTCTGCTGTGACCATTGAGTTCATGCACTCGTCAGTAGAGCAGGAGCGTCAGGCGGTTATTACGAAACTGATCGAAAAATTCGAGAAAGAAAACCCTGGCATTACGGTGAAGCAGGTACCGGTGGAAGAAGACGCCTACAACACCAAGGTGATTACGCTCGCCAGAACGGGCGCGCTGCCTGAAGTGATTGAAGTCAGCCATGATTACGCGAAAGTCATGGATAAGGAACAGCTGCTGGATCGCAAGGCTGTCGGTGACGTCATTAAAGCGGTAGGTGAAAAGACCTTCTATGACGGGATCCTGCGCGTTGTGCGTACCGAAGACGGTACAGCCTGGACGGGGGTGCCGATGAGTGCCTGGCTGTCCGGCGTCTGGTATCACAAAGATGTGCTTGCCGCCGCAGGTATCCAGGAGCCGCATAACTGGGAACAGCTGCTGAACGCCAGCCAGAAACTTAACGACCCGGCCAGGAAACATTACGGCATTGCACTGCCCACCGCGGAAAGCGTCATGACCGAGCAGGCGTTCTCTCAGTTTGCTCTGTCCGGCGGCGCGAACGTTTTTGATGCCAACGGAAACGTTGAAATTGATACCCCTGAAATGGCGAAAGCACTGGCGTTCTATAAAACGCTGGCCGCGACCACCATGCCGGGCTCGAACGACGTCATGGAGATCAAAGATGCCTTCATGAACGGTTCTGCACCGATGGCCGTCTATTCCACCTACATCCTGCCGGCAGTATTCCAGGATGGTAACCCTGCCAACCTTGGCTTCGTCGTGCCTACAGAAAAGTCCTCTGCCGTTTACGGCATGGTCACGTCGCTGACGATCACCACCGGCCAAACCGAAGAAGAAACGCAAGCGGCTGAAAAGTTTGTGACGTGGATGGAGCAGGCTCAAAACGCAACCGACTGGGTCATGATGTCGCCGGGCGCGGCGCTGCCGGTGAACACGCTGGTGGTAGGCACGGACACCTGGAAAAACAACGACGTGATTAAAGCGTTTGGGCAACTGCCTTATGAGCTGATCGCCCAGTTTCCGAACGTGCAGGTATTTGGCGCTGTCGGCGACAAAAACTTCACGCGCATGGGCGATGTGACAGGCTCCGGCATTATCAGCTCCATGGTGCATAACGTCACTGTGGGTAAACAAGATCTCAGCGCAACGCTTAGCAAGAGCCAAAAGCGACTGACTGACCTGATTTCACAACGATAGGAGCGCTCTGCGGAAGGAAATTATGAAGACGTTGTTTTCTGGTCGTTCAGATATGCCTTTCGCCATGCTGCTGTTGGCCCCCAGCCTGATTTTGCTGGGGGGCCTGGTGGCCTGGCCAATGATTTCCAATATTGAAATCAGTTTCTTACGTCTGCCGCTTAACCCGCGTATTGATGCGGTGTTCGTCGGCCTGGATAACTACATCCGCATTCTGGGGGATGCTGCGTTCTGGCATTCACTGTGGATGACGTTCTGGTATACGGCGCTGGTCGTGCTCGGCAGCACCGGGCTGGGGCTTGCCGTCGCCATCTTCTTTAACCGTGAGTTTCGTCTGCGTAAGACGGCGCGTTCGCTGGTGATTTTATCCTACGTGACGCCGTCTATTTCCCTGGTGTTTGCCTGGAAATACATGTTCAACAACGGCTACGGCATTGTGAACTATTTGGGCGTCGATCTGCTGCATCTGTATGACCAGGCGCCGCTCTGGTTCGACAACCCTGGCAGCAGCTTTGTGCTGGTGGTGCTGTTCGCCATCTGGCGTTACTTCCCGTATGCCTTTATCTCATTCCTGGCAATTTTGCAGACCATTGATAAATCGTTGTACGAAGCGGCAGAGATGGATGGGGCAAACGCCTGGCAGCGTTTCCGTATCGTCACGTTGCCCGCCATCATGCCTGTGCTGGCAACGGTGGTCACGCTGCGAACTATCTGGATGTTCTACATGTTTGCGGATGTTTATCTGCTGACCACGAAGGTCGATATTCTGGGCGTGTATCTCTATAAAACCGCCTTTGCATTCAACGATCTGGGTAAAGCAGCCGCCATTTCCGTTGTGCTGTTTGTGATCATCTTCGCCGTCATTCTGCTGACCAGAAAAAGGGTAAACCTCAATGGCAACAAATAAACGCATACTGGGCCGTATTGGTTTCTATCTGGGGCTGGCGGTATTTCTGATTATCACGCTGTTCCCGTTCTTCGTGATGCTGATGACGTCATTCAAGAGCGCGAAAGAGGCCATATCGCTGAATCCGACTATTCTGCCGCAGGCGTGGACGCTTCAGCATTATGTCGACATCTTTAACCCGCTGATCTTCCCGTTTGTGGATTACTTCCGCAACAGCATGGTGGTGTCGCTGACGTCTTCGGTAATTGCGGTGTTTCTCGGCACGCTGGGCGCTTACGCCTTGTCCAAGCTGCGTTTTAAAGGACGCACGACGATCAATGCGAGCTTCTACACCGTCTATATGTTCTCCGGGATATTGCTGGTGGTGCCGCTGTTCAAAATCATTACCGCGCTCGGCATTTATGACACTGAACTGGCGCTGATCATCACCATGGTGACCCAGACATTGCCTACGGCGGTATTCATGCTGCGCAGCTATTTCGACACCATTCCGGACGAAATAGAAGAGGCCGCGATGATGGATGGTCTGAACCGACTGCAAATCATCTTCCGCATTACCGTGCCGCTGGCCATTTCCGGTCTCGTGTCGGTGTTTGTTTACTGCTTCATGGTGGCATGGAACGACTACCTGTTTGCCTCCATTTTCCTGTCCAGTGCCAGCAACTTTACCCTGCCGGTCGGGCTGAACACGCTCTTTAGTACGCCAGATTATATCTGGGGTCGCATGATGGCGGCATCGCTGGTGACGGCGCTTCCGGTGGTCATCATGTACGCACTCTCTGAACGTTTTATTAAAAGTGGTTTGACCGCCGGTGGCGTCAAGGGCTAAGGCGGCCAATTTTTTTATCAGGAGCAAGTTATGAAGAAGTTAGTTGCGACAGCGCCACGCGTGGCGGCGCTGGTGGAATATGAAGACCGTGCTGTGGAAGCACATGAAGTGAAAATTCGCGCCCGCTTTGGCGCCCCGAAGCACGGAACGGAAGTCGTGGATTTCCGCGCGGCAAGCCCGTTTATTGATGAAGAGTTCAACGCAGAGTGGCAGATGTTCACTCCGCGTGAAGAGGGCGCTGCGCGCGGTATCGAATTCGGTAAGTTCCAGCTGGGCAACATGATCGTTGGCGACATTATTGAATGCGGTGCAGACGTGACGGAATACCAGGTCGGCGACAGCGTCTGCTGCTACGGCCCGCTGCAGGAGACGGTCATCGTTAACGCGGTGAACAACTATAAGCTGCGTAAAATGCCGCAGGGCGCGTCCTGGAAGAATGCCGTTTGCTACGATCCGGCGCAGTTCGCCATGAGCGGCGTGCGTGATGCCAACGTCCGCGTGGGCGACTTTGTTGTCGTGGTCGGTCTGGGAGCCATCGGGCAGATTGCGATTCAGCTGGCGAAAAAAGCCGGTGCGTCAGTGGTTATCGGCGTTGATCCGATTGAACACCGCTGTGAGATCGCTCGTCGTCACGGTGCTGACCACTGCCTGAATCCAATCGGTACCGATGTGGGTCTGGAAATCAAAAAGCTGACCGGCAAGCAGGGCGCAGACGTGATCATCGAAACCAGCGGGTTTGCGGATGCACTGCAGTCTGCGCTGCGCGGACTCGCCTATGGCGGAACCATCTCCTACGTGGCGTTCGCCAAGCCGTTTGCCGCGGGTTTCAACCTCGGCCGCGAAGCGCATTTCAACAACGCGAAGATTGTCTTCTCCCGCGCCTGCAGTGAACCCAACCCGGACTATCCGCGCTGGAGCCGCAAGCGTATCGAAGAGACCTGCTGGGAATTGCTGATGAACGGTTATCTGAATTGTGAAGATCTGATCGACCCGGTCGTGACCTTCGCCACCAGCCCGGAGAGCTATATGAAGTATGTCGATCAGCACCCGGAACTCAGTATCAAAATGGGCGTCACTTTTTAAGCTAAGGACAGCAAATCATGAAGATCGCAACACAAAACCAGGCTTTTTTCCCGTCCAGCATTATGGAAAAATTCGAGTACATCAAAGCAATGGGCTTTGATGGCTACGAAATTGACGGCCGCCTGCTGGTTGAAAACCTCGACGAAGTGAAAGCCGCTATCAAAGCCACTGGTCTGCCGGTGACGACAGCATGTGGCGGATACGATGGCTGGATCGGTGATTTCATCGAAGAACGCCGACTGAACGGGTTACAGCAGATCGAACGCATTCTGGAAGCGCTGGCGGAAGTCGGCGGAAAGGGCATTATCGTGCCTGCTGCCTGGGGGATGTTTACCTTCCGTCTGCCGCCAATGACCTCCCCACGCAGCCTCGACGGTGACCGCAAAGCGGTTAGCGCCTCGCTGCGCTGGCTGGATGAGGTGGCGGCGCGCACCGGTACTACCGTCTACCTGGAACCGCTGAACCGCTATCAGGATCATATGATCAACACCCTGGCAGAAGCGCGTCGTTATATCGAAGAGAACGGCCTGAAGCACGTGCAGATCATCGGCGACTTCTATCATATGAACATTGAAGAAGACTCGCTGACGGACGCGCTGCATCAGAACCGCGATCTGCTGGGTCATGTGCACATTGCAGATAATCATCGCTATCAGCCAGGCAGCGGCAGCCTTGATTTTGCCAGCCTGTTCGACCAGCTGCGTGCCGATAACTATCAGGGATACGTGGTATATGAATGCCGTGTTCGCGCCGAGGATCCGGCTAAGGCTTATCAGGACTCTCTCACTTATTTGCGTGAATGCTAAGGATGACGAGCGTGATGAGTGCTTCTACACCTTCGCCTCTGCGCGTCGCCATTATTGGCGCCGGGCAGGTCGCGGACAAAGTGCATGCCTCGTATTACGCCACGCGCAGTGATGTTCAAATGGTGGCTGTCATGGACAGCCGCCTTGAGCAGGCACAGGCGTTCGCGGAACGTTATGCTATTCCATCGGCATGGCAGGACGCTCACGAGATGTTGCAGGCAGTAAAACCGGATGTGGTGAGCGTCTGTTCGCCTAACCGGTTCCATTTTGAACACGTGATGGCGGCCCTTGCAGCAGGTTGCCACGTTATGTGTGAAAAGCCCCCGGCGATGACGTCGGAACAGGCCGACCAGATGCGCATCGCGGCGCGCAAGGCAGGAAAAGTCCTGGCGTACGATTTTCACCATCGCTTTGCCCTGGATACCCAACTGCTGCGTGATGCGGTAATGAACGGGACGCTCGGTGAAGTTTACTTTACCTCGGCGCAGGCGCTGCGCCGCTGCGGCGTACCGGGATGGGGCGTTTTTACCAACAAATCGTTACAGGGTGGCGGACCGCTGATTGATATCGGCATTCATATGCTTGACGCCGCAATGTATGTTCTGGGTTTCCCGGCGGTAAAACGGGTGACCGCGCACAGCTTCCAGAGGCTGGGAAACCGTAAAAGCGCCGGTCAGTTTGGCGAGTGGGATCCTGCGCAATTTACCGTGGAAGATGCCCTGTTTGGCACGATTGAATTCTGCAACGGCGGCATTCTGCGTCTGGACACCTCCTTTGCGCTTAACATTCGCGAGCAGTCCATCATGAACGTCTCTTTCTGCGGAGAAAAGGCGGGTGCAACGCTGTTCCCGGCGCACATCTACAACGACGAAGCCGGTGTTTTAGAAACCGTTACCCAGCGCGAAGAGGCGGACGATCAGCGCCATCTGCGCAGCATGGATGCCTTCGTGCGCCATGTGCAGGGAGAGCCCGTCATGATTGCCGATGCAGAACAGGGACTGGTTATTCAGCAGCTTGTCGCCGCGCTGTATGAATCAGCAGAAACAGGGGAAAGCGTGACATTATGCTGAACGTGTCTGTATTAACCGATCCGGGCTTTTGTCCTCACAGCCTGAATAAATATGCCTCTGTCATGGCCACCGGCAATGGCTACATGGGCATTCGCGCTGTGCACGAAGAAGATTACACCCAGCAGACCAGAGGCATGTATCTCGCGGGGCTGTATCATCGCGCGGGGCGCAATGAGACCACTGAGCTGGTCAATCTGCCGGATATCACCGGGATTGATGTTGAGCTGGATGGCATCAATTTCACCCTCCTTTCAGGGGAAATCCTTGAGTGGCAGCGCGAACTGGCCTTTGCGAACGGCGAGCTGCATCGTAACGTGGTCTGGCGTTCACCCAACGGGAAGCACTATAGGCTGGAGAGCCGTCGTTTTGTGTCGCTGGACCAGTTGCCTTTAGTGGCTATGCAGCTCTCGATCACGCCTCTTGATGACGCCACGCACGCGGTGCTGAAAACCGGCATCGACGCAACGCAAACGAACAGCGGCAGACAGCATCTGGATGAAATCTCGGTCAGGGTTTTTGACCAGCACTACATGCAGGGCGTGTATGAAACGCAGGATCGGGCGTCAGAGGTTGTTGTTTCGGCGTTTTGTCAGCTCTCAGCGAAGAGCGACAGCTGCTTCACCGCCAAAAATCGTCGTCTCAGCGTTCACCATTCGCTGACGATTGCTCAGGGTGACACTGTCACGCTTGAGAAAATCGTCTGGCTGACGCATCGCAGTGATAAATCGCTGTCGCAGGAGTCTTTTGCACGCAACGCACTGGCCGATCTCAAAGTCTCTGCGGCAAGAGGTTACGACGCGTTGCTTGAAAGCTCAGCGTATGCCTGGAAAGACGTCTGGCGTGACGCTCGGGTGGAGGTGGCTTCCGCTGAACATCAGGATCAGATGGCGCTGGATTATGCTGTCTGGCATCTGACCACGATGACGCCTGCCCATGATGAGCGAAGCAGTATTGCTGCAAAAGGGCTGACGGGAGAGGGTTATAAAGGCCACGTTTTCTGGGATACCGAAATTTTCCTGCTGCCTTTCCATCTGTTTACCCGCCCGCAGATTGCCCGTAGCCTTCTGCGCTATCGCTGGCTTAATCTCTCAGGCGCCCGGGAAAAAGCCCGTCGTAACGGCTGGCCTGGCGCGCTGTTCCCATGGGAAAGCGCCGCAAGCGGAGAGGAAGAGACGCCAGAGTTCGCGGCGATTAACATCCGCACCGGGGTACGCCAGAAGGTGGCTTCCGCACTCGCTGAACATCACATCGTGGCAGATATCGCCTGGGCCGTCGTCACTTACTGGCAGGCGACGCACGATGATGCCTTTATGCGTAATGAAGGCCTGACGCTGCTGATGGAAACGGCCTTGTTCTGGATGGGACGCGCCACTGAAATCAATGGTCGTCTGGAAATCCATGACGTGATCGGACCGGACGAATACACCGAGCACGTGAACAACAACGCCTACACCAACTATCTGGCCTGGCACAACGTTGCCTGCGCGCGCCAGTTTATGGCGATGTTTGAGCGTGAGGATACGCGTTTTACGGAGAATGCCACGCAGTTCCTGGCGCGCTTATGGCTGCCAGAGGCTGATGCAGACGGTGTGATCCCGCAGGATGATACCTTCATGTCTAAACCTGCCATCGATCTGAGCCGCTACAAAGCCAAAGCGGGTAAACAGACGATTCTGCTCGATTATTCCCGCGCGGAAGTGAACGAGATGCAGATCCTTAAGCAGGCCGATGTGGTGATGCTTAACTACCTGTTGCCGGAGCGGTTTACGCCACAGCAATGCGCCACCAATCTGGCGTTCTATGAGCCACGCACGATCCATGACTCATCCCTGAGCAAGGCCATTCACGGGATTGTCCTCGCGCGCTGCGGTGACACGCAGGGGGCCTATGCCTTCTGGCGCGACGGTATCGCCATTGATTTGGGCGACGATCCGCACAGCAGCGATGAGGGCATTCATGCCGCGGCCACCGGTGCGATCTGGTCTGGCGCAATTCAGGGGTTTGCTGGCCTGCAAATCATTGAAGGGGAACTGCATCTCGCGCCGAAACTGCCTGCTCACTGGCAGAAACTCGCTTTCCCGCTGCGGTGGCGGAACGCAACCATGCACTTCACCTATGAAAACGAGGTGTTAACCATTGAAACCACGGCACCTGCCACGCTGACGCTGTGGGGCAAAACGCTGCACGTATCGGAGCGAAAAGTTTGCGCCTGTAAGGACTTTTCTGCATTCGCATTTGGGACCGCTACCACGGAGGGGCACCATGACGCTTAAGGCTGTCGTATTCGATCTGGACGGTGTGATCACCGATACCGCACATCTCCACTTTCTGGCGTGGCGCGCCGTGGCGGAAGACATTGGCATCACCTTTGATGAAGTTTTTAACGAACAGCTGAAGGGGATAAGCCGCATGGATTCCCTCCAGCGCATTCTCAAGCATGGCGATAAAACGGGGATGTTTAGCGAGGAGCAGTGCCTGGCGCTTGCGACGAAAAAAAACGCGCTTTACGTCCAGTCGCTGGCATCACTAACGCAGGATTCTCTGCTGCCGGGGATCCGCGACGTGCTGGCGGAGATCCGTGCCGCGAAGGTCAAAATTGGGCTGGCATCCGTATCGCTCAATGCCCCAGGGATTTTGCACGCGCTGGGCATCGATCGGGCCTTCGATTTTTGCGCTGATGCTTCCCGCATTCGCCGCTCAAAGCCGGACCCGGAGATCTTTCTTGCGGCCTGTGCGGGGCTGAATGTGCGCCCTGAAGAGGCCATCGGCATTGAAGATGCCGCTGCGGGTGTTGAAGCAATCAACGCCTCAGGAATGCTGTCGGTCGGGATTGGGCCTGGCCTTAACCATGCGGGATTACAACTTCATTCAACGCGGGAATTGACCTGGAAATGCCTGACAGATTTCTGGGCGTCCCGGGCGTATTGATAAGGAATAAATTATGGCTCAACTGTCTCTGAAACATATTCAGAAAATCTATGATAACCAGGTCCACGTGGTTAAAGATTTCAACCTCGAAATTGAAGACAAAGAGTTTATTGTTTTCGTCGGTCCGTCGGGATGCGGTAAATCCACCACACTGCGAATGATTGCCGGTCTTGAGGAGATCAGCGCGGGTGAACTGATTATCGACGGCGTTTGCATGAATGACGTGCCCGCCAAGTCTCGCGATATTGCGATGGTATTCCAGAACTACGCGCTTTATCCGCATATGACGGTCTACGACAACATGGCGTTTGGCCTGAAAATGCAAAAAATAGCGCCCGCGGTGATTGAAGAGCGCGTTAACTGGGCGGCGCAGATTTTGGGGTTACGTGAATATCTGAAGCGTAAACCCGGTGCTTTATCGGGTGGTCAGCGCCAGCGCGTGGCGCTGGGCAGGGCGATCGTGCGTGAAGCGGGCGTCTTCCTGATGGATGAGCCGTTATCCAACCTCGATGCCAAGCTTCGTGTGCAGATGCGTGCCGAAATCAGCAAGCTGCACCAGAAGCTTAACACCACCATGATCTATGTAACGCACGACCAGACGGAAGCCATGACGATGGCGACCCGCATCGTGATCCTAAAAGACGGCATCATTCAGCAGGTGGGTGCGCCGAAGCAGGTATACAACGAGCCGGCAAATATGTTTGTCGCAGGGTTCATTGGCTCTCCGGCGATGAACTTCATTCGTGGCGCTATCGACGATCGCTATTTCGTAACGGAAACGCTGCGTCTGGAGATCCCTGAGGACAAGCTGGCCGAGTTGAATGCGCAAGGTTACCAGCGTAAAGCGGTCGTCTTCGGGATCCGTCCGGAAGATATTCTCACCCTGCAGAGCAGCGGAGAAGATATCACGGCGAAAGTCAGCGTCGCCGAGCTTACCGGAGCCGAATTTATGCTTTATGCCACCGTGGGCGGCCATGAACTGGTTGTCCGTGCGGGCGCGGCCAATGACTATGTAGCCGGAGATACTATCGGCATTCAGTTCGATATGAATAAGTGCCATTTCTTCGACGCCGATACCGAAGCGGCTATTAGATAAGAAAGGTGTTTGCCGGAAATGCAAATTTCCGGTTTTTTTGTTTGTTAATTATAAAGGGAATATTTAATGAGTACTCTACTAAGAAGTGCTGCGCTCGTTCTGTGCGCAGGGGTTAGCTGCGCGCAAGCAACAGAATCCGCAAAGCAGTGGGCGTTTAATATCGGTGCCATGTATGAAATTGAAAACGTCGAAGGTCAGGGCGACGATAAAGATGGATTATATGAACCTTCCGTGTGGTTTAATGCAACATGGGATGCCTGGACGATCTCTTTGGCAATGTATCAGGAAGGACCGGTTGATTATAGCAGCATGACGCGTGGTACCTATTTCGATCGCCCGGAATTTGAATTACGCTATCGCTTTATCGGCACCGATGATTTTACTTTCGGTCTGACCGGTGGCTTCCGCAATTATGGTTATCACTTTAAAGATGAGCACGGTGCCAAAGACGGCAGCGCTAATATGCAGCGCTACAAAGTTCAGCCTGACTGGGATATTAAATTAACCGACGACTGGCGCTTTGGCGGCTGGTTTGCCATGTACCAGTTTGCCAACGATCTGGAAAAAACCGGTTATTCTGACAGCCGCGTCGAGACTGAAACGGGCTTTACCTGGACTATTAATGAAACCGTCTCCGCCAAGGTGAATTACTATTTAGAGCGCGGCTTCAATATGGACAGCTCGCGCAATAACGGCGAGTTTTCTACCCAGGAAATTCGTGCCTATCTGCCGATTTCGTTAGGCCAGACGACGTTAACGCCTTATACCCGACTGGGTCTCGATCGCTGGTCAAACTGGGACTGGCAGGACGATCCAGCGCGTGAAGGGCATGATTTCAACCGTCTGGGTATGCTGTACGCCTATGATTTTAACAACGGTTTATCCATGACGCTGGAATATGCCTACGAATGGGAAAACCACGATGAAGGTGAGAGCGATCGCTTCCACTATGCGGGTGTCGGCGTGAACTACGCGTTCTGATAACGTTTTACCAGGGGCGATTGCCCCTGGTTTTTAGCGCAAGGACGCTGCATCCGAAAAATGCGTTTCAACCAATACCTTATGCGGCGCAGGTTTACCCGCAATACGCTTAAATAACACGTTGCAGCTCTCTTCGCCGAGCTTTCTCGTCGGGATATCAAACCCACCGGGAGCAGGAGTTAATACGAGAGACAGCATCGGATCGCAGTATCCTGCCATGGCAACCTGCTCGGGAACCATCAGATTTAACTCATCCGCTGCCCGATAAAGACCCAGCAATTTCATGCTGTCTGTGGCAAAAACGGCATTGGGCGGGTTATCGGACGAGAGTAATTTGCAGGCTGCCTGAAGCGCGCTTTCATGGGTATATCCGCCATCAATGACCCAATCCGGGTTAATGGCGATACCCTGCTTCTCAAGGCTGGATTTATAGCCAGCAAGGCGATCGATAGAAACGTGATAATCGAGCGGGGCATGCAGACAGGCAATTTTTGTTCGTCCATGTTTAATAAACGAATCGACCAAAATAGCGCTGTCGTGGAAATTGTCCGTATCAACAGAATAAATATTCTGGAACTTACCTTCTACTTTCCCAATAACCACTACGGGCACACCGTATTCGTCCAGCGTGGTGAAAAAAGATTCGTTTGCCGGTGAGCTCAGCATGATGATCCCTTTGATCATCTTCTGCTTTATTTTTCCCACGCACTTCTGCAGATCGTCCTCACTGCTTTTCGAGGTTTGTAAAATAACGTCGAATCCTTCTTCTTCCGCTTTCGCCGTAATGGCATGAAGAACGTCGGAGAAAAAAGGGTTACCGGCTGTGGTTTTGGTCGAGCGGGTCGAAATAACCATAATGGCATCGAAGCCAGAAGAGGTCAGGGCGCGGGCCAGTTTGTTGGGCTGATAATTTAATTCGTCTATCGCCTTCAGCACTTTGTCTCGCGCTTCAGGGGAAATATTCGTTTGTTTATTCAGAACTCGGGAAACGGTTGATTTCGATACGCCCGCAACCCGTGCGATATCATAGATGGTGGGTGACATACACCTTACTCACTCCGGACTGACAGCAATGTGGTTCATCTTACTGGAGAGAAAACGGCAATAGCAATAAATAAGAATTGATAATCAACGATCTGCCCCCATTTATTGTATTCTGAAGCCATACATTCCAGGCTTCCGGGCAATGAAGGATGGCGATGAAGCGATTTAAGAACGAATTCAACTCACTGGTGAACCGCGGCGTTGATCGACATCTGCGTCTGGCCGTCACCGGCCTGAGCCGCAGCGGTAAGACGGCGTTCATCACCGCGATGGTAAACCAGTTGCTGAACCTGCACGCCGGCGCGCGCCTGCCGTTGCTCAGCGCCGTGCGGGAAGAGCGTCTGCTGGGCGTTAAGCGCGTCCCTCAGCGTGATTTTGGCATACCGCGTTTTACCTACGACGAAGGACTGGCGCAGCTTTACGGCGATCCGCCCGCGTGGCCGACGCCGACGCGAGGCGTCAGTGAAATTCGCCTTGCGCTGCGCTTTCGTTCTAATGAATCGCTGCTACGTCACTTTAAGGATACCTCCACCCTGTATCTGGAAATCGTCGATTATCCTGGCGAATGGCTGCTCGACCTGCCGATGCTGGGGCAGGACTACCTCAGCTGGTCTCGTCAGATGACAGGCTTGTTGCAGGGGCAACGCGCAGAGTGGTCGACGAAGTGGCGACAGCTGTGCGAAGGCCTGGATCCGCTGGCGCCTGCGGATGAAAACCGTCTGGCGACCATTGCTGAAGCCTGGACGGCCTATCTGCACCAGTGCAAACAGGAAGGGCTGCACTTTATCCAGCCGGGCCGTTTTGTCTTGCCGGGTGATTTAGCAGGCGCGCCCGCGCTGCAGTTCTTCCCGTGGCCGGACGTGGACGGCGCAGGCGAGTCGAAGCTGGCGCAGGCAGACAAACACACGAACGCCGGAATGCTGCGCGAGCGTTACAATTACTACTGTGAAAAGGTGGTCAAAGGTTTTTATAAAAACCACTTTTTACGTTTCGACCGCCAGATTGTGCTGGTGGATTGCCTGCAGCCGCTCAACAGCGGGCCGCAGGCATTTAACGATATGCGCCTCGCGCTGACGCAGCTGATGCAGAGTTTCCACTACGGGCAGCGGACGCTGTTCCGTCGTCTGTTCTCACCGGTGATCGACAAGCTGCTGTTTGCAGCCACAAAAGCCGATCACGTTACGGTCGATCAGCACGCCAACATGGTTTCTCTGCTGCAGCAGCTGGTGCAGGACGCCTGGCAAAACGCCGCGTTTGAAGGCATCAGTATGGATTGCCTCGGGCTCGCATCGGTGCAGGCGACGCAAAGCGGCCTGATTGACCTTAACGGCGAGAAAATACCGGCATTACGCGGGAACCGGCTCAGTGACGGCGAGCCGCTCACCGTCTATCCCGGCGAAGTCCCCGCGCGGCTGCCGGGCCAGGCCTTCTGGCAGAGCCAGGGCTTCCAGTTTGAAGCCTTCCGCCCTCAGACCATGAGCGTCGATCGGCCGTTACCGCACATCCGTCTGGATGCGGCGTTGGAGTTTTTGATTGGAGATAAATTGCGATGACGGAACCGTTAAAACCGCGCATAGACTTTTCCGGAACGCTTGAACCTGATCGTCAGGACGCCTTTAAAACGGCGCAGACGTTCAGCGGCGCGCAGGCGGAGAACTTTGCCCCGGCGCTGCCGGACGATCCCGCCGTTGAGGAAGGTCCGGCGGAGGCGGTCGTGGAAGCCGCTCTGCGCCCGAAACGCAGCCTGTGGCGCAAGATGGTCACCGCCGGTCTTGCGCTGTTTGGCGTCAGCGTGGTCGGGCAGGGCGTGCAGTGGGCGATGAACGCCTGGCAAACCCAGGATTGGGTCGCGCTGGGCGGTTGTGCCGCGGGCGCGCTCATCGTGGGGGCGGGTATCGGGTCGGTTGCCACCGAGTGGCGCCGCCTCTGGCGTTTGCGACAGCGCGCGCACGAGCGTGATGAAGCGCGGGATCTTCTCCACAGCCACGGCACCGGCAAAGGCCGCGCCTTCTGCGAAAAACTGGCCAGCCAGGCCGGTATCGATCAGTCACATCCGGCGCTTCAGCGCTGGTATGCCGCCATCCATGAAACCCAGAATGACCGGGAGGTGGTCACGCTCTATTCCCATATGGTTCAGCCGGTACTGGATGCGCAGGCGCGACGCGAGATTAGCCGCTCGGCGGCGGAGTCTACGCTGATGATTGCCGTCAGCCCGCTGGCGCTGGTGGATATGGCCTTTATCGCCTGGCGTAACCTGCGCCTCATCAACCGTATCGCGAACCTTTACGGCATAGAGCTGGGTTACTACAGCCGGCTCAGGCTGTTCAAACTGGTCCTGCTCAATATCGCCTTTGCGGGCGCGAGCGAGCTGGTGCGCGAAGTGGGAATGGACTGGATGTCGCAGGATCTGGCGGCGCGTCTCTCCGCCCGTGCCGCTCAGGGCATTGGCGCGGGCTTACTGACGGCGCGTTTGGGTATCAAAGCGATGGAGGTGTGCCGACCGCTGCCGTGGATTGATGGCGATAAGCCGCGGCTGGGGGATTTCAGGCGTGAACTGATCGGTCAGCTGAAAAATACGCTCAATAAAAAGCCGGCTCCGTGAGGCGTTGTTCATTAATCGTGCTGGCTGTCAATATTTGTTGACAGCCATCTTCCGGTTCACCGTGTTCTGACATATCATTTTAAGGTTATTGGCTTAAAACGGTGAATTTCCCATGCGTCTTGAAGTCTTCTGTGAAGACCGTCTCGGTCTGACCCGCGAGTTACTCGATCTTCTTGTTTTACGTAGCATTGATTTACGTGGCATTGAGATCGATCCTGTCGGGCGAATTTACCTCAATTTTGCCGAAATTGAATTTAACACCTTCAGCAGCCTGATGGCGGAAATCCGCCGTATCGCTGGCGTTACGGATGTACGCACCATCCCCTGGATGCCCTCCGAACGTGAGCACCTCGCCCTGAGCGCGCTGCTTGAAGCGATGCCTGAGCCGTTCCTCTCTCTGGATCTGAAAAGTAAAGTCGAGCGCGTTAACCACGCGAGCTGCCAGCTTTTCGCGCAGAGCCAGGAGAAGCTCAGCAACCACCACGCCGCGCAGCTGATCCCCGGTTTTAACTTCCAGCGCTGGCTGGACAGCAATCCGCAGAATACGCATAGCGAGCACGTGGTGATAAACGGGCAGAATTTCCTGATGGAGATCACCCCGGTCTATCTGAAAGGAGAAGGAGACACCCGCGTATTGACCGGTTCGGTGATCATGCTGCGCTCGACGCTGCGCATGGGTCGCCAGCTGCAAAACCTCTCCAGCCAGGATGTCGGCGCGTTCAGCCAGATTATTGCCGTCAGCCCGAAAATGCGCCATGTGGTTGACCAGGCGCGCAAGCTTGCCAGCCTGACCGCGCCGCTGCTGATTACCGGCGATACCGGTACCGGGAAAGATTTGCTGGCGCACGCCGTGCACCTGGCAAGCCCGCGTGCGGCAAAACCGTATCTGGCACTTAACTGTGCCTCGATTCCGGAAGATGCTGTTGAAAGCGAGCTGTTTGGTCACGCGCCGGAAGGCAAGAAAGGGTTCTTCGAGCAGGCCAACGGCGGCTCCGTGCTGCTGGATGAAATCGGCGAAATGTCGCCGCGTATGCAGGCCAAACTGCTGCGCTTCCTGAACGACGGGACCTTCCGCCGCGTCGGAGAGGATCACGAAGTTCATGTGGACGTGCGCGTTATCTGCGCCACCCAGAAAAACCTGGTGGAGCTGGTGCAAAAGGGGATCTTCCGTGAGGATCTCTATTACCGCCTTAACGTCCTGACGCTGAACATTCCGCCGTTGCGTGACTGTCCGCAGGACATCATGCCGCTAACGGAGCTGTTTGTGGCCCGCTTTGCCGACGAGCAGGGGGTACCGCGTCCGAAGCTGTCTGCCGATCTCGGCACGGTGCTCATGCGCTACGGCTGGCCGGGCAACATCCGTCAGCTTAAAAACGCCGTTTATCGTGCGCTGACCCAGCTGGAAGGCTATGAACTGCGCCCCCAGGATATCCTGTTGCCGGATTACGACGCCGGGACGGTGTCGGTAGGCGAAGAGGCGATGGAAGGCTCGCTGGATGATATCACCAGCCGCTTTGAGCGCTCCGTGCTTACGCAGCTGTACCGCAGCTATCCCAGCACCCGAAAGCTGGCAAAACGTCTTGGCGTCTCGCATACCGCGATTGCAAATAAGCTACGTGAGTATGGGTTGAATCATAAGAAAGGTGACGAATAACAAAAAGCCTCTGTAAAGAGGCTTTTTTGATGATTATTCCTTTGCCAGCGGGGTGGTTACGATTTCTGTTTTTGTCTCTCCCTGAATCGACGCAATCCTGCTTTCGACATCCTTCACCTGCTGCGCGCTGTGTAGCAGGGTATAGGTCAGATCAAACTGAGCGCTGGCCCCTGGCGACAGCTGCTTAACCCGCTTCTGCTCGCGTTCAATGGTGACGGGGTAGGCGTAGCTGGTGCCCGGCTCAATCCCCGTGACATAGCCCTGTTTTGGCGTATCGGTATTTTTCCACAGGGTGAGCACCGGGAGCTGGCGGGTATCAAACTGAATCGACGCGCCTTTGTCACCGGCTTTATTCACCACCGCTGCGAGGGTTTCGTGGTTGCTGTCGGCGAGCGGTTTGATATTAAAGACCATCTCATCAAAGCCTTTTGTCGGCCCGGCGTAGGTTTGCCAGTCGTTAACGCCCGCTTTCGCGTAATCATTGAACGGGCTTACGCTTGCCGCGGGGGCAAGGAAGCGCGCGCCTTCTTCGAGGACTGGCGCCCCGAAGTTGCTGTGATAGATGATTTGGTAATCATGAGGGTAATCGGCATGGTTTGTCAGAACGTCATGCAGGCTGAACTGGTTGGTTCCCGGAACGTAACGCAGTTCGGTCATAGTTTGCAGATCCGCTTTTTTAAACGTGCTTTCTTTGATGAGACCGCGAATACGAATTTCATGCGGGGCAGCATCAGCAATTTCTACCTCCACCTGAGAGGCCGGGGTGTTGCCTGCCTTACCGTGCAGGGTGTAAATCTGGCCGTCAGCGGTGACCGGGTGCCCAGTCCATTCGTAGCCACAGCGGACCATCATCTCGTTGAAACCTTCCAGCCAGCCAAGCCCGTTTCGGCTTTCCAGATTAATATACCCCGGGTTAACGACCTCCTTAACGGGCGAGTTCCAGCCCAGTCTGGTGCCAAATCCTTCCACATGCAGAAGGTTCATCCCGCGCGTCGGGCTTAAGGTGATGGTCAGGCCATTTTTACTGCTGATGACGATAACTTTACTGCCTTCCTGCCTGCCGCCGTGCAACACTTTTTGCTCAATGCTGAACGTTCGATCGTTAATTTTCAGCTCATCGCTGGAAATCTTCCAGTTTCCTTTTTCCACGCTGCTTTCAGCGCTTGTCAGCACCCAGGTTTTAGCTGCGGCATGGCCCGAAACCAGTACCGAAAGGAGCGTTAAAGCCAGTTTTAT
Source organism: Enterobacter sp. KB-280D8 (assembly GCF_041399405.1). Classification (NCBI taxonomy): domain Bacteria; kingdom Pseudomonadati; phylum Pseudomonadota; class Gammaproteobacteria; order Enterobacterales; family Enterobacteriaceae; genus Enterobacter; species Enterobacter sp. KB-280D8. The sequence continues at coordinate 729,139 of NZ_JBGKEC010000001.1, read as the reverse complement.
TTTCATATTTATCCCTTTTTGCTGAAACGATTATTTAACATCGTAAGCAAATCTAATGTTTTGGCGATGAGGGAAATGTGATGTGCCTCACTGAGGGTAAATACAGGGATATTTAACGATTGATTTGCGGGTATGATCGCTTTATCGATGAATTCTTAATGCTATTTTGCATAAATATTGTGATCCAAATTGATTAATGCTTTAACGATTCAGCTGGCGATTAATAAAAAACCCCGCCATAGCGAGGTTTTGAAAAAGCGGTATAAAATGCTAAGTAATGATTATGCTTTCAGCTTGTCCAGCGCGGCGGTGTAATCCGGCTCGGTAGTGATTTCATTAACCAGTTCGCTGAAGACGACAGTGTCGTTTTCATCAAGAACCAGTACCGCGCGTGCTGCCAGACCTTTCAGAGGGCCCTCGGCGATGCTGACGCCGTAATTTTCGAGGAAATCCGGGCTGCGCAGGGTGGAGAGAGTAATAACGTTGCTCAGGCCTTCAGCGCCGCAGAAGCGAGACTGGGCGAACGGCAGGTCAGCAGAAATGCACAGCACAACGGTGTTGTCCATTTCAGTTGCCAGCTGGTTAAACTTACGCACGGAGGCGGCGCAAACCCCGGTATCAATGCTCGGGAAAAGGTTCAGCACTTTGCGTTTACCCGCAAACTGAGCCAGTGTGACGTCAGACAGATCTTTAGCCACCAGAGTAAAAGCCTGCGCTTTGCTGCCAGCCTGCGGAATGGAACCTGCAACAGCAACCGGGTTGCCCTGGAAATGAACGAGTTGTGACATAGATATCTTCCTGTTTACATATAGTTAACGTCGGGGCTAGTGTATGCCATCCGCGGATAACACGGCAAACCAAATTTTTCGCCTTTTCGGGCCGCAAGGAGTCAGTGATGAGAAGCGTTAAGGTCTATGAAGAAGCCTGGCCATTGCATACCCCGTTTGTGATCTCTCGCGGCAGCCGAAGCGAAGCCAGCGTGGTGGTCGTTGAAATCGAAGAGGACGGTTTTAAAGGTGTAGGGGAGTGCACGCCTTACCCACGCTATGGAGAAAGCCTCGCGTCGGTGATGGCGCATATCATGACGCTGGTGCCGGACCTGCAAACCGGGCTTACGCGCGAGGCATTACAGCAGCGTTTGCCCGCCGGTGCCGCACGCAACGCTATTGATAGCGCGCTCTGGAGCCTGGAGGCGGCGAAGCAGCAGCAACCGCTGACAGCATTGCTGGGCGTGGCGCTGCCGGAATCGGTGGCTACCGCGCAAACGGTGGTGATTGGCGAGCCGGAACAGATGGCCGCCAGCGCAAAAGCGCTTTATGACGCCGGGGCCCGGCTGCTGAAGGTGAAGCTCGACGATCGTCTGATTAGCGAGCGAATGGTCGCCATTCGCGCGGCGGTACCCGCAGCCACGCTAATTGTTGATGCCAATGAATCATGGCATCCGGAAGGGCTGGCTGCCCGCTGTCAGCTGCTGGCCGACCTGGGGGTGGCCATGCTGGAGCAGCCTCTGCCAGCAAAAGAGGATGCGGCGCTGAAGAATTTTATCCATCCGTTGCCCGTTTGTGCGGATGAAAGCTGCCACACCCGCGCGAGTTTGAGCGAGCTGCAGGGCCGCTACGAGATGGTCAATATTAAGCTCGACAAGACCGGCGGGCTGACAGAGGCACTGGCCCTGGCGGAAGAAGCCCGGGCGCAGGGTTTTTCGCTGATGCTGGGCTGTATGCTCTGTACGTCCCGGGCGATCGGCGCGGCGCTACCGCTGGTCAATCAGGTCCGTTTCGCCGATCTGGACGGCCCGACGTGGCTGGCGGTTGACGTATCACCCGCGCTCCATTTTACCAGCGGCGTGCTTCATCTCTGAGGCTGCCAGCGCAAAAGCTCCACCATGGCTTTTAAGTATTTTTCGCTGGCTTCGTCGGACGAGATTGCCGGGAATTCAGCGGTAATACAGGGCAGGCTCAAATCGGCGCACCAGCTACCGAACGAGCCTGGCGTTTCATAGCCCACGCTGGTCACGAGCGGCAGGGCGAACGCGTCTGCCAGCCACGCGCCGAGCTCAGAGTGGCGCGGATCTTCAATGCAGGCCAGCGGATCGTGGAAGGAGACCACCCACGCGGGGTGGATCTTATGGATTAGCTGGCACAGCGCCTGGGTTTCCGGCTCTGAGCCCGGCTTATCTCCCGTCAGCAGAACCACATCACGCTCCTCGGCGGAGCTGTTCCAGCGATACACCGTTTCCCCGGCGCGCCAGTTTGCTGCCGGAAAATTACGGTTTAAGTCAACGCCTCGCGCATTGGCGCGAAGCCCCAGCTGACAGCCGTCCGGATTTACCGCCAGAATCACATGATGACGTCGCAATGAAGGCGTCAGCGTCCGCAGCGCGCAGGAAAGCGTCACGATGGAGGAGTTCTCGTCCCCGTGTGTGCCGGCAAGAATCAAGCCGCTGTCGCGGTCTGCGTCAGGGGCGGGGAACCAGATCAGCGATGCGCCTAAAAACGAGCGGCCATATTGCTCAGCGCCCGGCGGAAAGGCGCCGCGTTCCGCTCTCGGTCGGGTGGTTGCCATACGAAATCCTGATAAAGAAAGCACTACTGGCAGTGTTGTGCAAAACACGCTGTTAATCAAATAGTTTCCGTAACGGCTGAGAATTGCCTTAAATCACTCTTCAGGAGTAAGTTATTTGCATTTCTCTTTGTCGAAACAAATAATTACGCATCTGCTTATTACCTGAATTTATTAAAGGGGATCTTATGAAGCATCCTGTTTCGCGTCTTTTTGCCGCACTGTGCCTGTGCGGACTCTCTTCACTTACTTTTGCTGCTGATGTGCCGCAGGGCACTGCGCTGGCGCAAAAGCAGGAGCTGGTCAGGCATATTAAAGACGAACCGGCTTCGCTGGACCCGGCGAAAGCCGTGGGGTTGCCAGAGATTCAGGTGATTCGCGATCTCTTCGAAGGTCTGGTTAATCAGAATGAGAAAGGGGAGCTGATTCCGGGCGTGGCGACGCGCTGGCAGAGTAATGATAACCGTATCTGGACGTTTACCTTACGCGATGACGCGAAATGGTCCGACGGTTCCCCTGTCACCGCCCAGGATTTTGTCTACAGCTGGCAGCGTCTGGTTGACCCGAAAACCACCTCTCCGTTTGCCTGGTTTGCCGCGCTGGCGGGAATCAATAACGCGCAGGCCATTATTGACGGTAAAGCCGCGCCCGATACGCTGGGGGTGACGGCGGTGGATGCCAGGACGTTACGCGTCCAGCTGGACAAACCGCTGCCGTGGTTCAGCAACCTGACGGCGAACTTTGCCTTCTATCCAGTACAAAAAGCTAACGTAGAAAGCGGTAAAGAGTGGACGCGGCCGGGCGCGCTGGTGGGGAACGGCGCTTACGTTCTGAAGGACCGCGTGGTGAATGAAAAGCTGGTTGTGGTGCCCAATACGCACTACTGGGACAATGCCAAAACGGTACTGCAAAAGGTCACCTTCGTGCCGATTAATCAGGAATCGTCGGCCACCAAACGCTACCTGGCAGGGGATATTGATATTACCGAATCGTTCCCGAAAAACATGTATCAGAAGCTGCTGAAGGATATTCCGGGGCAGGTGTATACGCCGCCTCAGCTGGGCACGTATTACTATGCGTTTAACACGCAAAAGGGCCCAACGGCCGATGCCCGCGTCCGTCTTGCGCTGAGCATGACTATCGACCGTCGCATTATGGCGGAAAAGGTGTTAGGCACGGGAGAGAAACCCGCCTGGCACTTTACGCCTGACGTGACGGCAGGGTTTACCCCGGACGCCTCGCCGTTTGAGCAGATGTCGCAGCAGGAGCTGAACGCCCAGGCCAAAACCTTGCTGCAGGCCGCAGGCTACGGTCCTCAGCGCCCCCTGAAGCTGAACCTGCTGTACAACACATCCGAAAACCACCAGAAAATCGCCATTGCGGTGGCCTCCATGTGGAAGAAAAATCTCGGAGTGGATGTCAAACTGCAAAACCAGGAGTGGAAAACCTACATTGATAGCCGTAATACCGGCAACTTTGACGTGATCCGCGCCTCATGGGTAGGCGATTACAACGAGCCATCAACCTTTTTGTCGCTGCTGACCTCAACCCACAGCGGCAATATCTCCCGTTTCAGTGACCCGGCTTACGATAAGATTATCGGCCAGGCGACGCTGGAAACCACGGCGAAAGCGCGTAATGCCGACTACAACATGGCGGAGAAAATTCTTATGGAGAAGGCGCCCATCGCGCCAATTTACCAGTATACCAACGGCCGCCTGATTAAGCCCTGGGTGAAGGGTTACCCCATCAACAACCCGGAAGACGTGGCGTATAGCCGGACGATGTATATTGAAAAGCACTAATCAAGTACTGGCGCGGCTTGCGGCGCCAGTTCCTCCTTCTGAGCATCACCCGTCACAGCTGAAAGCATCATTTTTCTGACGGTATTTTTGGCCTGTTCAGATGGTTTGCCCGCCCGACACTTCAATGCGCTGTGCGGTTACCCAACGGTTATCATCACGCAGCAGGCTGGCGACCATCGGCCCGATATCGTCGGAAACGCCGACCCGCCCGAGCGCGGTCATGGCGGCAAACTGCGCGTTGACATCTGCGTTGTCGCGAACCAGGCCGCCGCCAAAATCGGTTTCAATGGCGCCTGGCGCGATGGTATTGACGGTGATGCCGCGCGGGCCCAGCTCGCGTGCCAGATAAACGCTGAGCATTTCCACCGCCGCTTTTGCCGCCGCGTAAGCGGAGAACCCAGGGTACGATACCCGGGTCAGGCCGGACGAGAAGTTGATGATGCGCCCGCTGTCCGCCAGCAGGGGTAAAAGGGTCTGGATCAGGAAAAATACCCCTTTGACATGGACACTGAACAGCCCGTCGAACTGCGCTTCGGTGGTCTCGCCCACCCCGGCAAACTCGCCATGACCTGCGTTATTTATCAGGTGGTCGAAGGTGTCGCGCTGCCAGACCTCGGCGAGTTGTTGACGCAGAGTTTCGGCAAATGCCGGGAAAGTCGTCGTCTGCGCCACATCCAGTTGAATCGCAATCGCCTTACGACCAAGGGTGCGGATTTCCGCGACAACAGCTTCAGCCTGAGGGGTATTTCCTCTGTAAGCGACGATAATATCGCCCCCCTGACGCGCGACAGAGAGGGCGGTGTTACGGCCAAGACCACGATTGGCGCCGGTGATAAGTGCAATTTTACTCATGGTGTATCCTCTGTTTGGTGGAGCTTTTACAGTAGGAGAAGGCCACTCATCCACTTTGCCTGATTCTGGTTATCTTTTGCCTGTTTCTCTTTTCATGGTTTGTTCTGTTGAGAATGACCGCATACTATGGCTTAAAAACTTGCCTGAAAGAGTGTCTATGCGCGATCTCCTGTTCGATCTCTGCCGCCGGTATGCCGATGCTCACGTCGACCGTAGCGGGGTTGCCGTAACGCCGGTTCCAGGGTTGACGATTATCCGGGCTTTGCATCCGGGCGACCTGCAGGCGGCGATCAACAGACCGCTGATGGCGATGCTGTTGCAGGGTCGCAAACGCGTCGCTACGGGGACGGAAAGTTTTGAATATGGTCCCGGCGAGGCGATGGTGATTGCCGCCGATGTGCCGACCCTCAGTCAGATTACCCAGGCCAGCCTTCGCCATCCCTACTATTCCCTGGTGCTGGAACTGGATATCGCCATACTGCGCGAGTTGCAGGATGCTGTGCAAGCAGAGCAGAGGGACGCGCCTTGCGTTGGGGTTGAGCCAATGAATGCTGACGTGACGGATGCGGCTTACCGGCTGGCCAGGTTATTTGAACAACCGGAGGCGATGGCGGTTCTTGGGGATGGGCTACGGCGAGAGCTGCATTACTGGTTGCTTCGCAGTGTCCATGGTCCTGCTATTCGCGCCCTGGGCGCGGCGGATAGCCATTCCGGACGAATTAGCCGTGTGGTCGCAATGTTGCGTAAGGAGTTTACACGTACGATAAGCGTTGAGGAGCTTGCTGACGTGGCGGGCATGAGCGTGTCCGTATTCCATCAGCATTTTCGCGCGATAACCACGATTTCGCCCCTGCAATTTCAGAAACAGCTACGCCTTATCCATGCCCGCCGCCTGATGCTTGTCGATGGCGCCGGGATCGCACAGGCGGCGTATACGGTCGGTTATGCCAGTGTTTCGCAGTTTACCCGTGAATATGCCCGTATGTTTGGCGCGCCACCGGGGCGGGATAAACGCATGGCTACATAACGGTTTTAAGCCATGATTCAATATCTTGAGTCGGTATATTATTCTGTACATTCCAGGTGTTACTCATCGGCCACCACATGCCGTCTCCTCGGGCGAAGGCCGCGCGATAGCGGAGCATCTGGTCATCCGGATTTAAATGCAGTGCATCCAGCAGATCCGGGAGCGTTAATACGTTTTTGGCAAAGGCTTGTCTTGTCGTGCGTTCAACCGTTTCGGCCAGTTTTCCATAAGAAGTGGTTTCACCTGCGACAAATATCACTTCATTTACGATCCGCGGATGATGCAAATAAATTTCGGTGGTCAGCCGACCAATATCCGCGGGAGACGTGACCGTGACCTGCGTGTCCCATCCTCCGAGCGCATTAATGGTTTTTTCGGATAAATTCACCACATTAAATGCCGGTTCGAAGAGAAAGCTGGTAAACATACCGGTTGAAACAATCACCCATTCCGTCGTGTTCTGTTCCCGCAAGAGCGTCCTGACATCATACTGCTCGTCCCAGACGGGCTGGCCGCTCCCTTTGCCGACCACATCGTAATTCACGCCGAACTGCCAGGGGAAATAGCGGTTTACGTCGGCTTCCAGTACCGCGCGGGTAATTTTGAGCTGTGTACCTGCTCCGGCGACAAACCCCATGCAGTTGATCACGGTGTCAAAATCCACAAAACGGGTTTTTAACGTTTCAGTGGAGCTGACGGCGACATCGACCGCGATGAATTCTGCCCCTGCATCAGCCAGTTTTTGATGAATTTCGGACTGAAGTTTACCCCGGCTGTCCCAGGAGCCGGGCGAAACGATAACGGTAACAGCGCCATCGCGCTGCGTGACTGCCGGAACCAGATGGTTCAGTACGGCAGCACCCAATTGTCCTGCACCAAGCACTAATACTTTTTCACCTGTCTTGATATCACGTTCTTTCATGCTGAGCCTCTCTTTGTTAAATCGCCGTTCTACTGCAACTTGAGCAAGGTTATGTCAGATAGCTGCATTCGATAAGACGACAGGCATAAGTTAGACTGTTCGTAATAATGGGATAATCGATCTTTCAGGCGCGGTGGGAACATGGATAAACTGGAATCAATGCGGGTATATGTTTGCGTGGTCGACACCCATAGCTTCGCCAGGGCGGCAGAAGCGCTGGGGCTACCGCGTTCAACCGTATCGCGGGTCGTTAAGGAACTGGAGACATACCTGGGTATTCAACTTTTACAACGCACCACCCGGAAGCTCAGCGTGACCGCAGAGGGCCGGCGTTACTATGGCGAGAGCAAACGGCTGCTGGCGGATATTGCGACAGTGGAGTCTTCCTTTCCCGCCAGATCCGCACAGCCCAGAGGCCGTTTAAAAGTCGGGATGCCGCAGTCTCTTGCCCGACACTGCATTCTTCCCTGTCTCCCGGAATTTCTGCGCCAGTATCCCGGGCTGGAGTTGGTACTCTGTTCAAGCGATAGCGTGGAGGACATCATTCAGGAAGGGTATGACTGCGTGATCCGCACCGGGAGGATCGAAGATTCAACGACGCTGGTCGCGCGCCCTCTGGCGAACTTCAGATGGGTTGTTCTGGCTTCTCCGGGCTATATAGACGCCTGTGGTAAGCCGGAAAATCTCGACCAACTGGAAAAGCATTGCGCCGTCGGCTACCTGAACCACCGTACCGGGCGCACCATCGACTGGTTTTTTACGCGTGATGACGGCGATTGTGCAATTCACATGAAAGAGTCGCTGATCGTCGATGATACCGACGCCTATATCCAGGCCGGAGTTCAAGGGCTCGGATTAATTCGTGTGGCCAGCTATCTGGCTGAGCCGTATCTGAAGAGCGGGGCGTTGGTTCGCTGTATGGAGAACCTCTCTTACGATTTACCGCTTTCACTTGTCTATCCACAAAACCGCTATCTTCCGCCTTCGGTGCGCGCCTTTTATGACTGGAGCAGAACGGTGCTGCAACAACATGGCGACTGATGGACAAGAATCGTTGTTTTGCTTAATAGCCGGAAATAAAAAAAGCCCGTCAGAGAACGGGCGAAATAAGCAAATGATTTAGTGATTCGTTATCAACATTGTTGGAGGATAACGCCGCGTATCTTACGTGGCTAAGGGCAATGCAGAAACCTGACAAATTCGGTAGGTGAAACAATAAATTAAACGTGCACTATAGTGCGTCAAAAGTGGGGTAGAGACTGTTTTCCAGATATTCAACGAAATACCAAATCTCGCCGCTGAAAATAAACCATAAGCCAAATATAATAAGCAAGAAAATAATTAAGGTGAGTATTAATTCTGTCTTTCCCATTGTCGCCACAACCCACCCGTCGTTAATTTACTTAAGCTGGGCATTGTAGCGGGGCTTTTCCCGATACTCCAGTTTCATGCCGCAAGGACTTTATTACGCCCATCGTTTTTGGCGCGATAGAGCGCATCGTCGACACGTTTAAACAGCGCGTCGATACTCTCTTCCGGGTCATGCCGCGCCACGCCAATGCTGACGGTAAACCGTGGTAAGCCAGGAAGGGTGATATGGGCGACCGCCGCACGGACGGATTCGGCAATCTTCAGAGCCGTTTCAAGAGACGTGCGCGGCAACAGGATGACAAACTCTTCACCGCCCCAGCGGAACACCAGGTCATCTTGTCTGCAGCAGGCTTCCAGCGTTCGGGATAGGGCGATAAGCACTTCATCACCTTTCAGGTGACCGAAAAGATCATTGATGTTTTTAAAATGATCGGTATCCACGAGCAGCAGGCTAAACTGCTGCTGTGCAGAAAGATGGCTCAGGCTGGTTTGGTCGATAACATTGTAAAACTGTCGTCGGTTGAGTAACCCCGTCATCGAGTCACGTAATGCAGCATTTTCCAGCTCCTGCTCAAGCCTCTTTTGCTCCGTAATATCATGGATTATGCACAGCATCAGTTTGTCACCGTAGATCTCGATGGGTCCCGCATAGGTCTGGACATGGCGGGTGGTGCCATCGGCAAGGCGGTGAATAAAATTGAGCGGCTTATGTCCGCCGGGCAGTGCGGCGATCTCCGTCATGATGGGCATGACGCCTCTGCCAAGCGTGTTAATTTCCCAGGTATGCTTGCAGCACATCTCATCATGCGAATAACCGTAAAAGCTGAGCGCGGCCAGGTTTGCATCGACAATTTGCCCGTCACGGGCAGGATCGATGAGCAGCATCGGCGCGCTGTTGGTCAGGAAAAAGCGTGCGTAAAATCCCTGTTTCTTGCGCTGATAGGTTGCGGAACGGCTGGCTTTCAGGCCTGAGGGGGCGTGGGAAGAGATCCCTTCGAAAACGATAACATCACCATACGGCGTGGCGTGGGTGAGTGAGAGGCGACAGCTTAAGGGGGCGTCCTGCCCGCCCCGGCTAATTGTCCAGATCTCGACAATATCGTGATGATTTTTCAGTTCGGGAACGTACAACGACAGTACGGTTTGCGCACTGGCAGAACAGGAACCTTTGCGCAGGTCGTTCAGCGTTTTATTACCCGTCAGCTGTATTGCGGCCACATTTGCAAAAACAATCTGTTCCGAAACAGGAGAAATGAGCCACACGGGCGTTTTAATTGCATTAAGCGCATCAAAACTATTTTGCGACATAGTATTTTCCTGTTCATCGGCACGATATGCCTGACAATCATGGCGGAATTGACTCGCATGTACTCCCTTGAAACATACTCTACTCATTCCCGTCAGGCATGATTTTTTTGTGAAATAAATGCGTTGTCCGTTTGAATTTTATTCATCGGTACAATTTGTTTATCTGAGTTTTTCTGTAGCAGTAGCCATGGAACCTGTTCAGCGGGCAGAGGGCGGGAGAAAAGGTAGCCCTGGAGATAATCACAGCCGAGGCTGGTCAGTATTGCCTGCTGTTCGTCCGTTTCAATTCCCTCGGCAACGACACGCATCTCCATGGTGCGGGCAATATTAATAATGGTTTCCACCAGCTTGCGGCTTTTTTCATTTTCCAGCATAGAGGCCACAAAGCTCTTGTCGATTTTTAGCTCTTTTGCCGGAAGAACGCTCAGCATCAGCAGGTTGGAATAGCCCGTACCAAAATCGTCAATAGAGACGGTGATCCCCGCATGGTTAAAGGCATTGAGCAACTCGATGCTGCGATCGAGATTTTTTAGCGCGGTACTCTCCGTTACCTCCAGGATCAGCCTTGAAGGCGACAGATTATATTTTTCCAGCATTGAGGACACGATGTGAAAGATATCCGGCTGTTCGAACTGAACGGGGGATAAGTTGAGCGACAATGTCCACTGGCTGAAGCCTTGTTCAGTCCAGAAATGAAGCTGCCGACACGCGGCCTCAATGGCCCAGTTGCCAACCGGAATAATCAAACCCGTTTGTTCCAGCGTGGGCAAAAAAAGACCTGGCAGCAAAACGCCTTGCTCCGGATGCCGCCAGCGCAGAAGGGCCTCAAAACCGTGGATCGTCTTATCTTCAGCATGCCAGGTTGGCTGATACCAGAGTTCAAACCGATCGCGTTCCAGCGCCTGAGAAAGTTCCTGCAGAAAACCCGGCTGCGCCGGAACCGCCGTTGACATCTCAGGGCAGTAAATCGCCCAGCCGTTACGACCGTCTTGCTTAACGTGTTGTAAGGCGGCATCCGCCTTAAACTTCAGTTCATGCAGCGTTTCGCCGTCCTGAGGATAGAGGCTAACACCCGCGCTCAGGGTCGTACTCAGCGTATGTCCGCAAAGCGAAAACGGACGGCGCATATCCGCGAGCAGCGTCGTGAGCAGGGCAGTGAGCTTTTCTTCGTCACATTCGGGAACCAGCAGGATAAAGGCATCCCCACCCAGCCTGGCAAGCGTCATCTCGCGGGTAAGCCGGGACGTGATGCGTTGGGCAATGGTGATTAATAACTCATCGCCGACGCTGTGGCCCCAGGTATCATTCACGCGTCTGAAGCGATCGACATTCAGGAAGATCACGGCAAATTGTTTGTTACTCAACAAGGCGCTGTGCAGACAATCCTGCATTCGGATATCCATCTGGTGGCGGTTTGCGAGGCCGGTGAGAGCGTCAAAGCGGACCTGTAGCTCAAGCTGACGGTTGAGCTGGCGCAAGTTGTCCGTCAGCCGACTGGTCCGCCAGTGCGAATCAATAAGCGAAATAATTAACATCATGCCGAGCAGGGAGAGTGTGGTGACGGAAACCCAGATGGATAATCCCAGTTCGCTGACCCCGCCGGGGAGCGTACGCGCCATCTCATGGAAATGCGCGGCGCTCATGCCCGTATAGTGCATTGCACAAATGGCGGCACCCATGACTAACGCGGCAAGAATGCGAGTAACAAAGACCCCTTTGTGCTTATCCCTAAGGCGGAAAGCCAGCCACAACGCCACGCCGGAGGCGACAACGGCAATGACCACGGACAAACCCACAGTGCGCCGATCCCAGAGGATGCTTCCTTCCAGCATCAGGGCGGCCATACCGATATAGTGCATGGAGACCACGCCAGCGCTGAGGATGACCGTAGCGAAGAACAGCCGAAAGAGCGAGAGGTGTTTGCCCGTAACGGCAATGTTAATTGCTATTGTGGAAGCAACAACCGCCACGCCGAGAGACGCCAGGGTTAACCATAGGTCATAGCTCATCATCATCGGCATTTGCATGGACAGCATGCCGATGAAGTGCATTGACCAAATCCCGATACCCAGCGTGACCCCGCCAGCAATCCGCCAGAACAAAGCTGTTTTTCGGCTGGAAAGGGGAATTTTCCCGGCGCTATCCAGGGCCACAAAGGAGGCGATAAACGCCACCAGATAGGAGACAGCGATCAACACAGGGTCCCACGATATATTGAGCATTATGCAATCCCACGCCTGAGAGGGTTACCGATTTCGCCTGCCGGCACGTCTTTATCTGGCAACGAACATGCGCATTCAAACCATATTAGTTATTTATCGTGAAAAATGACCAGTCATATAAAATGCCAAACTTACTCGTAATATAAAATATATTCTTTTTTATTGAACATTAAGCACTGCTAAACATAGTCGAACAATTGTAGCAAAGCGTCTTAAATATGTGTGCAAATGGCCGATTTTACCGCAGGTGATGGTATCGCTTCAGGGGGCTCTGGACCAGCAACACAGCATGCTGAACAGAACATTTCTGCTAAAACGCCTTTTTTGTCTGACTTAAGTTAAATACTGGGTGGGTAACGGCGAAACGAGAAGCCAGCGTATTTTGTGAGGACAAACGCAAAAGTGAATGCTATAAGTCTTAATGCCGACCAAAATATAAGTTGTGGGTAAAATCATGCTAAGAAATATTAGTGTCAGGACCTTCATTGCCTGGTTCCTGCTGTGCCTTTTTTTTGTGAATGCAGGTATCGTTGTTCTATTTTCCAGCAATCTTTCTCTTTTCGTTTCGATTAATGTGGTCAATTTCGTTGCGTTATTTTTGCTCTGGAGTTATATGACGAAGTTTCTTGTGACGCCGATCAATACTGTGAAAAAAAGTATTGAAGAAGTGACCGCAGGCAACTTAGGCGTCTCTATCCCCGAGTTTGGCAATAACTGCGCAGGGCGGTTAATTCCCGGGATTAATAGTCTTTCCAGCAACATTGCTACGCTGGTGCGTGAGATCAGGGCTTCATCACAAAACGCCATGACCTTGTCGGATCAGCTCTCTTCCCGCAGTGCTCAGCTCTCGGTGAAAACAGAGCAGCAGTCTGCATCTCTGGTGCAAACTGCGGCAAGTATGGAGCAGATGGCAGCAAGTACCCGAAACAATGCCGATAACACCAGGCTGGCGAGCGAGCAGGCGAATGCCGCGACGGTGCAGGCGCGCAAGGGAGGAGAGCTGATGGAACAGGTTGCCAGCAATATGCAATCCATTACCGAATGTGCGCAGCAGATGACGGAAATTATCTCGTTGATCGACGGCATTGCATTCCAGACGAATATTCTGGCGCTTAACGCGGCCGTCGAGGCTGCGCGGGCAGGCGATCACGGTAAAGGGTTCTCCGTTGTTGCAGAGGAAGTACGAAATCTGGCGCACCGCAGTGCGGAGGCGGCGAAAAATATCAAAACGCTGATTGACGTTACCAGCAGTAATGTCACCCAGGGTGCCAGCGTTGTGTCGGAAGCGGAGAAGAATATGCATGACATCGTGACCGGATCCGGCAACGTCAGCCGGTTAATGGACGAGATTTCTACCTCGACCGCAGAGCAGGAAAAGGGCATTTCCCAGATCACGCTGGCGCTGTCCGAACTGGAGCGGGTCACGCAGAGCAACGTTGCGATGGCGGAGGAGCTCAACGGTTCCTCTGATGTGCTGCGTAATCAGGTGATCGAACTGCAGACGCGGACACGAAATTTCAGGCTGGACCAGGGGCACTCCCCGTCACCCGTGACAGATTCTGTCTCGTTCCTTCAGCGCCCCGGGCACTCACTCTGACAGCTTTCCGAAGCCTGGCATGCCGGGCTTTTCTATTCTCGAAATACAGTGTGTACAATTCCTGAGCGATTTCAGCGCGATGCGAGACATAGTTGTTGCTTAACCCCTGATGGAAGCTAGACTGACATCGAAAGAGCCAAACAGGGGAGGCGCTGTGGAGAGCATTAAAGGATCTGAACTTAACGTTCCTGACGCAGTTTTTGCGTGGGTGCTGGACGGTCGCGGCGGTGCCCGACCGCTGGAAGATGATGATGTCATTGATAAAGAGCATCCCTGCTGGCTACATCTGAACTATACCCACCCGGACAGCGCTGACTGGCTGGCCTCGACTCCGCTGCTGCCTAACAACGTACGTGATGCGCTGGCGGGTGAAAGCCTGCGGCCCCGCGTAAGCAGGATGGGGGACGGAACGCTTATCACCCTGCGCTGTATAAACGGCAGCACGGATGAACGTCCCGATCAGCTGGTTGCGATGCGCGTCTATATGGACGACGGGCTGATTGTTTCCACCCGCCAGCGTAAAGTTCTGGCGCTGGACGACATTGTGAACGACCTCAAAGAGGGGACCGGACCGGTCGACTGCGGCAGCTGGCTGGTGGACGTCTGCGACGCTCTGACCGATCATGCGAGCGAATTTATTGAAGAGCTGCACGATAAAATCATCGACCTGGAAGATAATCTGCTCGATCAGCAGATCCCCCCGCGCGGCTTTCTGGCGCTATTGCGCAAGCAGCTGATCGTGATGCGTCGATATATGACGCCACAACGGGATGTATATGCTCGTCTGGCCAGTGAAAGACTTGGCTGGATGAATGACGATCAGCGCCGCCGAATGCAGGACATTGCTGACAGGCTGGGACGCGGGCTGGATGAGATCGATTCCTGCATCGCCCGAACGGCGGTGATGGCGGATGAAATCGCCCAGGTGATGCAGGAGTCGCTGGCGAGAAGGACCTATACGATGTCCCTGATGGCGATGGTCTTTTTACCGAGCACATTTCTGACAGGGCTATTTGGCGTCAATTTGGGTGGTATACCCGGCGGGGAATATCGGTACGGCTTCACTGCGTTTTGCGTCATGTTAGTTGTTTTGATTGGAGGTGTTGCATGGTGGTTGCATCGTAGTAAATGGCTGTAAATTTACGTTTTTTTCACCTTTTACGGGGATTAAAACGCTCTTTTAATTGAGCGAAGTCAATAAACATTTACCCCGTAAGGTGCAATATTACTCCCGCAGGTGAATGCAACGTCAAGCGATGGGCGTTGCGCTCCATATTGTCTTACTTCCTTTTTTGAATTACTGCATAGCACAATTGATTCGTACGACGCCGACTTTATAGTCGGCTTTTTTTTGCCTCCTGTTTCTCAGCGTCTACCCTAAAAGGGACGACAGCAAATCCTGGAGGGAAAGATGAGCATTTTACTCGCTCTGCTACTGCAACACTCGCGTCAGTCCGATCCTGTCCCCACCGATCCCGTGCCGATGCCCGATCCCATTCCGCGTCCGCAGCCGATGCCAGATCCGCCGCCGGACGAAGAACCGATTAAATTGTCGCATCGAACCCCGAGATCTGCGAGGATACGCGCCATCTGACCGTAAAGATGACCACGAGAGACTATTGTGACCGCTTTTTCTACCCTGAATGTTCTGCCTGCCGCCCAGCTCGACAACCTCAACGAGTTGGGATACCTCACGATGACGCCTGTTCAGGCGGCCGCGCTGCCCGCTATCCTCGAAGGCCGTGACGTGCGCGTGCAGGCGAAAACGGGCAGTGGGAAAACGGCCGCTTTCGGTCTTGGCCTGCTGCAGCATATTGACGCGTCGCTGTTTCAGACCCAGTCACTGATCCTGTGCCCGACGCGAGAGCTGGCAGACCAGGTCGCGGGTGAACTGCGCCGCCTGGCACGCTTTATGCCCAATACCAAGATATTAACCCTCTGCGGTGGGCAGCCGTTCGGCGCGCAGCGTGATTCGCTCCAGCACGCGCCGCACATTATTGTCGCGACGCCAGGCCGCCTGCTGGATCACCTGCAAAAAGGCACCGTCTCGCTGGATGCCTTAAGCACACTGGTGATGGACGAGGCGGATAGAATGCTGGATATGGGCTTCAGCGATGCCATTGATGAGGTGATCCGCTTCGCACCAGCCGATCGTCAGACGCTGCTGTTCTCTGCGACCTGGCCGGAAGCCATCGCCGCGATTAGCGGTCGCGTGCAGAAAAACCCGCTCACCATCGAGATCGACAGCGTCGATGCCCTGCCAGCCATCGAACAGCAGTTCTTTGAAACGTCGCAGCAGGGGAAAATCCCGCTTCTGCAAAAACTGCTGAGCCAGCACCAGCCTGCGTCATGCGTGGTGTTCTGTAATACCAAAAAAGACTGTCAGGCCGTCTGTGACGCCCTGAATGCGGCGGGGCAGAGTGCGCTGTCGCTGCACGGCGATCTGGAACAGCGCGATCGCGATCAGACGCTGGTGCGTTTCGCCAACGGTAGCGCCCGTGTTCTGGTGGCGACCGACGTGGCTGCGCGCGGCCTGGATATCAAATCCCTTGAGCTGGTAGTGAACTATGAGCTGGCGTGGGATCCCGAAGTGCACGTCCACCGTATTGGCCGTACGGCACGCGCCGGGAACAGCGGCCTGGCCATTAGCTTCTGCGCCCCGGAAGAGGCGCAGCGGGCCAATATTCTTGCTGAAATGCTCCAGATCAAGCTGAACTGGGTGAACGCCCCGGGCAGCGTCAGGCTCGTGCCGCTGGAGGCCGAAATGGCGACGCTGTGCATTGATGGCGGCAAAAAGGCCAAGATGCGTCCGGGAGATGTGTTAGGTGCGCTGACCGGCGATGTGGGTCTGGACGGGGCGGACATCGGGAAGATTGCGGTGCATCCGGCACATGTTTATGTGGCTGTTCGCCAGGCGGTGGCCCATAAGGCGTGGAAGCAGCTGCAAAACGGCAAGATTAAAGGTAAAACCTGCCGCGTACGTCTGCTGAAATAGGGCATAAAGCGTCTCAGAAGACCTTTCTGAGACGCTAGTCGCTTATTTCACTTCAAGCACGTTCAGACGTAACTCTTCGAACTGATTGTCATCGTCTTCCGGCTGCCAGCCCGCAGGCTGCATGGGGAGCTCTTCCCGGTCAAACGCCAGATCGCCGCCATTCACCACCTCCGATCCGTGGTTGATACCTTTGAAGTCGAACAGCTCTACATCCGCGAGGTGGGAAGGAACCACGTTCTGCATCGCGCTGAACATGGTTTCGATGCGCCCCGGATAACGCTTATCCCAGTCGCGCAGCATGTCGCCAATCACCTGACGCTGCAGGTTCGGCTGAGAGCCGCACAGGTTGCATGGAATGATCGGGAACCCTTTCGCCTGAGAAAAACGCTCAATGTCTTTTTCACGGCAGTAGGCCAGAGGGCGGATCACAATGTGCTTGCCGTCATCGCTCATCAGCTTAGGCGGCATGCCTTTCATCTTGCCGCCGTAGAACATGTTCAGGAACAGCGTTTGCAGGATATCGTCGCGGTGATGGCCCAGCGCGATTTTGGTCGCGCCCAGCTCCGTCGCGGTACGATAGAGAATGCCGCGGCGCAGACGGGAGCAAAGCGAGCAGGTGGTTTTCCCTTCCGGGATCTTCTCTTTCACGATGCCGTAGGTATTTTCTTCGACGATTTTGTACTCAACGCCCAGCTGTTCCAGGTACTCCGGCAGAATGTGCTCCGGGAAGCCCGGCTGTTTCTGGTCAAGGTTGACCGCTACCAGAGAAAAATTCACCGGCGCGCTTTGCTGAAGATTACGCAGGATCTCCAGCATGGTGTAGCTGTCTTTACCCCCTGACAGGCAAACCATGATGCGGTCGCCTTCTTCAATCATGTTGAAGTCTGCAATGGCTTCGCCCACGTTACGGCGCAGGCGCTTTTGCAGTTTGTTCAGGTTGTATTGCTCTTTCTTTGTATTCGATTGATTCTCTGGCATTTTTATTTGTCTCGGGAGGCGTCAGGGCACCATAGGGGTAACCTCTTTCTAAATCGACGGCCGTACTTCCGGCATGACGATCAGATTCTGGCTCATTTCCGCTATCCTGCCCCGTAAATTTCGTAAACCCTTTTCGCGTTTTCAAGCCCCTCTGATCGGCAATGAAAGACGGGATAGCGCTGGCAGATAAACGCCAGCAGGCGTAGGCATGCCGCGTATGGTACGGATTACTGCGACGAATTCAATACGCTTAGGGATTGCATCGAAAGATTTAGCCTGACAAGAAGGAAAAGGGATGCAGGTTAACAACTCGTGATGGACAAGAGGTTAGTGCCTTTCATTACAAATACAATGCGTTAATTTTCGGCAAGTAACTTGCTGATTGTGTATCACCACTTATATTTATTCATGCTTCCTTTCATTAAGCGCTTAATAACAAAAACCTCTATGTGATGTAGCAGAACGTTGAGAGGTTTTTAAGAAATTCAACATGATAGCCAAGAGCTTTGCCCTGCGAACGGTATTTCTCGCAGGGACGTTTTCCACGGCTGTCGGTCGGCATGATGTTAATACAATGCCTGGTGAAAACGCATAATTCATGAAATACAGGTAGATATGAACAGGTTAGTGCTCGCTCTATTATTATGTTTACTCTATTTCCCTGCTCATTCCGTTTTTGCTGCCGAACCCCGACAGGAACCGACTGAAAGTGAGCGGGCACGCACGCTATATATCTTCCATCAACCGATCGTCATGCTGCAGGCAAAGTTCGGTTTCACCACGCCAGAAGAGCGTGTATTACGGATTCGAAATACGTTACGTAATTTCTCGCAGGAAGATGTTAGCAAACCTCTGACAATTATCCCTGTCACCCGGTATAACCAGCAGGGAAGACTGTTCGTGATGAATGGTAAGCCGGTCATGCTCCTGACAGAATCGGATCTGGATGAAGGGGACGATCTTACCCTGGATCAGGCCGCTCAGCGCGTGCTGGCACGTCTGGAAGCGCAGCGTAACTCACTTCGCGATCAATATGATACCCGATGGCTGGTGCTTTCCACCGCTAAGACTGCGGCCGGTATTTTGATTTGGTTCCTGCTTGGGTATGGTGCGTTGCGCTCCTGGAAATGGGTAAGAGGGCACTATCGTCGAAAGGTCGCAGAGAAGCGGAGCTGGGTACCCCAACGCTGGCGCCGTTTCATCGGCCTCATCGAAGCGCGTCTGTACGGCCTGTTGATGTTGGTTGTGATGATTTTGGCTTTTTACGGCTGGCTTAGCTGGTCGTTCAGCCTGTTTCCCTGGACGCGAGTCTGGGCAACATCGTTGGGTGACTGGACGTTGCATGTCATACGGCAGATTGCCTTAGCCGTTGCCTCTGCGCTGCCAGGACTGGCAATTGTTTTCATCATCTTCACCATCACTGCGGTAATCCTCAAAGTGTTAAAGGTGGTACTCAACCAGGTAGAAGTGGGGCGTTTACAGTTTCCAGGGCTGCACCCTGAAACCGTCGGGGCGACCAGAAAACTTCTCTCAGTTGTGGTGTGGTTGTTCGCGCTCTCCGCCGCATATCCGTTTCTTCCCGGGGCCAATTCGCTGGCCTTTAAGGGAATAAGCGTCTTCTTTGGTCTGATGCTGACGCTGGGTTCTGCTGGGGTGATGAATCATGCGATGAGCGGTCTCGTACTGATTTATTCGCGCGCGCTGCGCAAGGGCGACGTCATTCGGGTCGCGGATAACGAAGGGAAGGTGAGCGAAATTGGTATGCTCGCCACCAAAATTATCACCCGCGAAAACTATGTGGTCACCGTGCCCAATGCCGTCGTGGTGAGCGGCAAGATAACGAACCTCAGCGCTCAAAACAATGACGGCAGCGTCAACTTAACCGTAAGCGTCACCATTGGGTATGACACCCCCTGGCGGCAGGTGCATGCCATGCTTGAGCTGGCCGCCAGGCGGACAGCGTGCGTGGATCCTTCGACACCGCCGCTGGTGCGTCAGCTGTCGCTAATGGACTGGTATATCGCCTATGAGCTTCAGGTCAGGCTGCTACCCGGGCAGCCTCTGGCCGTCGCACGCAATGCGCTGTTCAGCAACATTCAGGATGTCTTTAACGAATATAACGTGCAAATCATGTCGCCCAACTTTGTCATGCAGCCTGAAGGAAGCGTCATGGTCGCCAAAGAAAACTGGTATTCCGCTCCTGCCGTCGCACCGAGCGGTACGCATAACGCTGACAGGTGAGGGCATGAAGAAGGCGCAGGACAATAGAGTTGCTGAATGGGTATGTTTGACGAAAGATGGCCTCAGGCTGATACATGCGTAAGAAAGCGTATAATGCCTTTCGAAATCCGCATACCTGTCCAGTGGTTGTCACTATCACTTTGAATCGTTTTTGCTTTTTGCTCCTGCTCATCGCTGCAGCTGGCAGCGCTTTTACCGCGTATCCCTGCGCCATGTGGTTCTTGCTGATTAACGTTCTGACGATAGCCATTTACGGCGCCGATAAAACCGCTGCGCGGAAAGGGATGCGCAGGGTACCGGAGAGGACGTTACTGGTATTTGGCATTGTAGGCGGGTGGCCTGGCGCTATTGTGGGCCAACAGCTCTTTCGCCATAAAACGCAGAAGCAGCCATTCAAAACCTGGTTTTTACTGAGCGTCGTCGTAAGCGTCTCGGCTACGGCGGGGCTGTATTATTTTTATCCCTTTATTCCCAGTTGAGCATCAGCAGGACCGCACAAATTCACCGTTGACCTCAAGTTAACTTTAGCTTTTAAGATGGCTTCGACACGTTAATAGAGGAGTAACATCTTAAAATGAAAGACATTGACGTAGGATTCACTCATGTTGCGTTTATGGTCCGGGATCTGGAGAAGAGCGTTGCTTTCTACCGCCGATATGCCGGGATGGAGGTCATCCACTCGCGTGAGCCCGATCTTCCCGATGTCCGCAAAGTGGCGTGGCTGACTGACCATACGCGTCCTTTTGCGCTGGTTCTGGTGCAGTCTGACAACGTGACCGATACGCCGCTGGGGCATTTTGGCCACCTTGGGATTGCCTGCGCCACGCGCGAAGAAATTGACAGAAAAACCGCGATGGCCATCGAAGAAGAAGCGTTACGGAAAGCACCGGAAGATCTGGGCGATCCCGTTGGGTATTATGTATTCTTTGCCGATCCCGATGGAAATACCTTAGAGCTATCGTACGGCCAGCGCGTCGGGCTGACAGCGATTCAGTGAATACGGCCTGACGCTGCGTTTTTAAAAATCCTGCTACGCTTGTTTGTTGTATCAGGAGCATGAGTATGAAGAACAAAGACGAACAAACAGGATTAGTGGGGCTGGCGATTGGTGCCGCCGTTATTGGGCTGGTTTCCGCCCAGAGACCGATCGATCGCGACAGCATTGTTGAAGAGCTGGTCAGGCTCGGCAGGCAGAAAGGCGATGGTGTAGAAGATGAGGTTTTCGTTAAGGCCGCCGAGTTGGTGAGAAAAGGGGTCTAACCGATGACAGATATTCGTCATGCACAGTGCCATTGTGGCGCGGTGGCATTTACCGTCGAACTCACGGACGGTTTTAATACTGCGCGGCGCTGCAGTTGCTCTTTTTGCCGCATGCGGGGCGCAGTTGTGGTCTCTGCACCGTTGTCGGGTATTACCGTAACCAGAGGTGAGGATAAGCTGACGGAGTACCGGTTCAACACGGGGACTGCGCGGCATTTCTTTTGCTCGGTCTGTGGGATATACACGTTCCATCAGCGTCGCTCTAACCCAAATGAATACGGCGTCAATGTGGCCTGTTTTGAAAATGTCTCGCCGTTTGATTTTCCCGAAGTGACGGTGATGGACGGTGTGAACCATCCGAGCGATGGTGAAAGCGGCGTTTTTGGTTACCTCTCGTTTCGCAAAAAAGAGAGCAATATAGGTTGATTACCGCCTGGCCAGGATCTGTTCACACTGGCTATAGTGGGAAGTGGTTAACTGAAACAGGAGACATTATGCTCTGTGTTGAAAAAGACGATCCGCGCGAGGCCCCCGAATCAGGGGATAAAAAACCTCAACCCGTGAAAAAGTAACGCTCGAAATGCGTATGACCGCCACCGGCAAAGCTGGTGGCTTTTTTCTGGGAATAACTGTTAATGGCGATCCAGATGGTTTAACAGCGTGCCGAGATGCCCGACAATATCGCGAAAATCAAAGATCAACGCCATCCATAAACACGCCAGAAGAGTCAGTATGGTAACGGATATGCGGCCAAACAACGCTATCATCCTTAGTGAAGAAGGGGATATGCGCGCAGTCTAACCCGTTTTCTTTCAACTTATCCTCAACAATACCGAAATAAAGCGCTCTTTTGAGACGAAAATCAAAAAAGAATGAGCCCGCGTAACGCTGCGGGCTCTGACCATCAGAACTGGTAAACCAGGCCTAATGCAACGACATCGTCGGTGCTGATGCCGTTGTTTTTGTAGAAGCTGTCATCTTCATCCAGCAGGTTGATTTTATAATCAACATAGGTGGACATGTTTTTGTTGAAATAGTAGGTTGCGCCTACATCTGCATATTTCACCAGGTCCTGGTCGCCCTGACCTTTACCCAGGTCTTTACCTTTTGACTGCAGATAAGAAATTGCCGGATGCAGACCGAAATCGAACTGGTATTGCGCGGTCACTTCGACGTTCTGAGTTTTATTCGCCACGGCGTCGGTGTTATCACCATAAGGCGTCATGTTACGGGTTTCAGAATACATGGCGGCCAGATAGATATTATTGGCGTCATATTTCAGGCCAGCTGTCCAGGCATCTGCTTTGTCACCGCCCGCAGTGGTATGCGTAACCTGGTCGTTGGTACGGTCAGATGAGGCGTAGGCGGCACCGGCGCTGATCCCCATGCCGAAATCATAGGTTGTAGAAATACCGAAGCCGTCGCCATTCTCATGACGCGTGTCGCGGCCGTTGTTGGTGCCTTCCTGATTGTTGCTGGCATCTTCATTGTTACCCTGATACTGCAGCGCGAAGTTCAGGCCCTGCACCAGACCATAGAAATCAGTGTTACGGTAGGTTGCCACGCCGTTAGCGCGGCCGGTCATAAAGTTATCAGCATAGGTGTATGAGTCGCCGCCGAATTCAGGCAGCATATCGGTCCAGCCTTCCACGTCGTACAACACGCCGTAGTTACGGCCATAATCGAAGGAACCGTAATCGCCCACTTTGACCCCCGCGAAGGCCAGACGCGTCCAGGACTGGTTATCAGACCCTTCGGTATTATTTGCCTGAATGTTATATTCCCACTGCGCGTAGCCGGTCATCATGTCGTTAATCTGCGTTTCACCTTTGAAACCCAGACGCATGTAGGTTTGATCGCCGTCTTTAGAGGCATCATCGGAGAAATAGTGCAGACCATCCACTTTTCCGTACAGATCCAGTTTGTTGCCGTCCTTATTATATATTTCTGCCGCATGCGCGGCGCCAGCCATTAACAGAGCCGGAATCATCAGAGCCAGTACTTTTCTTTGCATAGTGATATTCCTTTGCAGTTGTTTTTATTTGATTACCTGTTGAACTTCCCGAATAAGAAAGTTGTCTCATGCTAAATCACTCCTGTGGAATAGTAATAAAATAGAATTGTTACGAATTAAGTAAAATCTAAACCAGATAAAACTGCGGAAATGGTCATTTGTTTTATGAATGAGTTAAAATAAACCATATTAAATAAAAATTATTAATTAGCGGTTAAATCAGGTAGTCTCTGCCCCGTTATATGCCTTTAAGATTATTTATCCATAATTATCGTGAATGTCATTTAGGAAACTAAAAAGAGATTCATTAATTATCTGGATTAGCCCGATGTGAAAACATCGGGCTTTTTTTATGGAAAAAAAATGCCCGGACGAGCCGGGCATAGGGTTTAGTCGCTGGTGGATTTTTCAGCTTTTCCTGCCAGCTGCGCCAGGAAGTCATACCGTTTTTGCAGATCCGCGGCGGCGTCTTGCCAGAGCTGCTCTGCCACCTCAGGCTGCTGCGCATTCAGGCGGCGGAAGCGCTGCTCCTGCATTAGCGTCTCTGCCAGGGCATCGGACGGCGGACGCGAATCCAGCGCCAGCGGTAATTTCCCCTCATCTGCACGACGCGGATCGAACCGGTAGAGCGGCCAGAAGCCGGTGGCCGTCAGTTGACGCATCTGATCGTGGCTGAGAGCCAGGTCGTAGCCATGCTCTTCGCACGGGCTGTAAGCAATTATCAGCGACGGACCCGGATACGCTTCCGCTTCCCGGATCGCTTTCACCGTCTGGTTAAGCTGCGCGCCCAGCGAGATTTGCGCGACGTAAACGTGGCCGTACATCATCATGCTCACGCCCAGATCCTTACGCGCCTTGCGTTTACCGTGCTCACCGAATTTCGTGACGGCGCCCAGCGGCGTGGCTTTCGACGCCTGACCACCGGTATTGGAATAACACTGCGTATCCAGGACCAGAATGTTGACGTTTTCGGTCAGGCTCAATACGTGATCCAGCCCGCCAAAGCCGATGTCGTAAGCCCAGCCGTCGCCGCCAATCAGCCAGATCGATTTTTCGACCAGGGCATCAGCGTCGGTCAGAAGCTGTTCAGCCCCGGCCACCCCCTGAAGGGCGTGACGCAGCTCGGCCACCTGCTCGCGGCGTACCTCGGGCGTGGCGTCAGCGTGTAGTGCGGCATTGAGCTCGGCAGGGATCTGCCCGGCAAACTGCTCCAGCAGGCGCATCACGCGCGCGCGGTGCTGGTCAACCGTCAGGCGGAAGCCCAGGCCAAACTCGGCGTTATCTTCGAACAGAGAGTTTGCCCATGCCGGACCGCGCCCATTCGCATCGGTGGTGTAAGGCGTGGACGGTAAATTACCGCCGTAGATCGATGAGCAGCCGGTGGCATTGGCAATCAACATCCGGTCGCCGTACAGCTGGGTAAGCAGCTTAATATACGGCGTTTCGCCGCAGCCGGAGCAGGCACCGGAGTACTCGAACAGCGGCGTAATCAGCTGCGACGTACGAATATCAATGCGCTCCAGCTTGCTGCGGTCGATTTCCGGCAGGTTCAGGAAGAAGTCATAGTTCACTTTTTCTTCTTCAACGTGCTCAAGACGCGACATCATATTGATGGCCTTGATGTCCGGGTTCTGCCTGTCTTTCGCCGGGCAGACCTCAACGCACAGGTTACACCCGGTGCAGTCCTCCGGTGCGACCTGCAGAACGTATTTCTGGCCGCGCATGTCGCGGGATTTTACATCCAGCGAGTGCAGGCTGGACGGGGCATCTTCCATCGCTTCCGGCGACACCACTTTGGCCCGAATGGCCGAGTGCGGGCAGGCCGCGACGCAGTGGTTGCACTGGGTACAGAGCTCTTCTTTCCAGATGGGGATCGCTTCGGCGATGTTGCGTTTTTCCCAGCGCGTGGTGCCCATCGGCCAGGTTCCGTCCGGCGGCAGCGCAGAGACGGGCAGGGCGTCACCCAGCCCGGCCAGCATCGCGGCCGTCACGGTTTTCACGAAATCAGGTGCCGCATCCGAGACCACCGGAGGGCGATTCGGGCTGGCGTCATTTACCGGCTGCAGCGGCACCTCGAACAGTGACTCGCGCGCCAGCGCCAGAGCCTGCCAGTTACGCTCTACCAGCTCCTGGCCCTTGCTGCTGTAGCTTTTGGCGATGGCCCCCTGCAGTTCCACCAGCGCGCTGTCGCCCGGCAGGATATTGGTCAGATGGAAGAAGGCCATCTGCATCACGGTATTGATACGCGCGGCCAGGCCACATTCACGGGCAATTTTCGCCGCGTTGACGACATAGAAACGGGCTTTTTTCTGGTTCAGCACCGTCTGTACTTCCTGCGGCAGGCGCGCCCAGACCTCATCGGCGCTGTAAGGCGTGTTGAGCAGGAAGATACCGCCGGGCTTCAGGCGCTCAGCCATCTGGTACTTGTCGATAAACTGCAGCTGATGGCAGCCAACAAAGTCGGCCTGAGAAATAAGGTAGGCAGAGCGGATAGGCTGCTCGCTGACGCGCAGGTGAGAAACGGTCAGACCGCCGGCTTTCTTGGAGTCGTAGACGAAGTAACCCTGCGCGTACCACGGCGTTGAATTGCCGATGATCTTGATGTTGTTTTTGGTCGCCGAGACGCTGCCATCGCTGCCCAGACCATAGAACAGCGCCTCAAGTTTAGCGGTCGAGGGCAGGGTATTTTCCGGTAAGGGCAGGGAAAGATTCGTCACGTCATCATAAATACCCACCGTAAAGCGCGGCTTGGGTTTTGCTTCCCTTAGCTCGTTAAACACGGCCAGCACGCAGTCCGGCCCGAACTCTTTGGAAGACAGGCCATAACGACCGCCGATAACGCGCGGTAGCGTTTCACGTTCGCCGTTATTAAAGGCTTCAGCGAGGGCGGTCATCACGTCCAGATAGAGCGGTTCCGCGTGTGCGCCCGGCTCTTTGGTTCGATCGAGCACCGCCACGGTACGCGCGCTTTCTGGCAGCGCAGCGAGCAGATGTTTAGCCGAGAACGGACGGTAGAGACGCACTTTAAGCACGCCGACCTTTTCGCCGCGGGCCAGCAGCTCGTCAACGACCTCTTCACAGGTGCCGATAGCAGAACCCATCAGCACAATCACGCGCTCGGCCTGCGGGTGGCCGTAGTATTCGAACGGTTTGTACTCGCGTCCGGTTGCGGCGGCAAAGTCGTTCATTGCCTGCTCGACATGGTCATAAACCGCGTTGTACCACGGGTTTGTGGCCTCGCGGGACTGAAAATAAGTATCCGGATTTGCCGAAGTCCCGCGGATAACCGGGTGCTCCGGATTCAGGGCGCGGGCGCGATGCGCGTCGATTTCCGCCTGCGGCAGCAGATCCAGGATAGTGTCGTCCGCCAGCGGGACGATTTTGTTGATCTCGTGAGACGTACGGAAACCATCAAAGAAGTGAATAAACGGAACGCGGCTTTTAAGCGTGGCGATATGCGAAATTAAAGCAAAGTCCTGGGCTTCCTGAACGCTGCTCGCGCACAGCATCGCACAGCCGGTCTGACGCACGGCCATCACGTCGGAGTGATCGCCAAAAATAGAGAGTGCGTGGGTGGCCACAGTACGCGCCGCGACGTGCAGGACGAAGGGGGTCAGTTGACCGGCGAGTTTGTACAGCGTTGGGATCATTAACAACAATCCCTGAGAGGAGGTAAACGACGTGGAGAGCGCGCCGGTTTGCAGTGCACCGTGGACCGTGGCAATTGCTCCCGCTTCGGACTGCATTTCAACCACTCTCGGGACATCGCCCCAGACGTTTTTTAACCCGTTCCCCGCCCAGGCATCCGCCTGCTCGGCCATGGTAGAGCTTGGCGTGATCGGATAGATGGCGATAACTTCACTGGTGCGAAACGCGACTGAGGCAACTGCACCATTACCGTCAATAGTTTGCATAGGACGACACCCTTACATTGCGCAAAAACAGAGAGGCTGTCATAAGGCGACCAGCCCTGAATATTATCTCTGTAGTCTAGCAAACAGGGGGTTTTACGATTTTCGCTTTTGTGTCCTCGGTATTCTCACCATCAATGGTTAGATCAAACTTAGGGCGAAAAAATTGCGAGAAATTGTTTCAGTAGCGCATAAATACGCACTTCCGCTCTCGACGACACGGGATGTGATGCCTATTATGCTTAGGTTTCGCACTATTTACGGGGAAGAGAGCATGCGTTCAGCATTTTGGGTAGGGTGTGCCGCGTTATTGTTGTCGGCATGCAGCAGTGAACCTGTTCAGCAGGCCACGGCGGCCCACGTGGCGCCGGGAATGAAAGCGGCAATGTCCAGTTCAGGCCAGGCCAACTGTGCCATGATTGGCGGCTCGCTGTCCGTTGCCCGCCAGCTTGATGGTTCGGCGATCGGGATGTGCGCCTTGCCAAACGGCAAACGCTGCAGTGAACAGTCGCTTGCCGTTGGAAGCTGCGGTAGCTACTGATTACTCCGCGCGCTTAAACATCAGCGTCTTATCGGCCGTTGCCAGCGTCAGCTGGTCTTCAGTCAGGTCGACCTGCGCCCCTTTGCGCAGCATGTCGCCGATGGCCTGATCCAGCTCGTTAAGCTGCGGTTCGGTACAAAGTTTGCGGGTCATCGCCAGCGTTTTAACTTTTAGCTCACCTTCGGACAGCTTTCCCTGCCCGTTGAAGCGGTTACACATCTGCCCGGAAACGCTAATGTTATCAACGAGGCTGATATCGGGAAGCGCGTTAAAAGCGATCTCAGGCTGCGCGGTCATCCCCTTCACGGCTTTGCCGTCCACGTTTTCCAGCACAAAACGGTGGCTCTTCAGCTGATCCGGCTGAACAGATGCTTTGCCAGGATTAACGCAGCCGCTAAGGACAAGGCTGATAACACTTAACGCGATGAGCTTTTTCATTTTTCTTCTCAAATTATAAATTCTGTGAATCTTTTACCAGTGTAACGATACTCTGCGGTGCGTTAATGGGGTTTATCTGAAAGTGCGGGGTGGTGCCGGGCAACGCAGGGCTGCCCGGAATGAAGTTTAATGAGATTTAAACCCGGCAGCCGTCATCAGCATACGGAAGAGCATACTGACCGCTGCCAGCGCCAGTACGCTGCCGCCCCAGATAATGGCCAGCCACAGCAATCTTTTCCAGACAGGTTGTTGCATCAGTGATAACCCTCCCCAGGCTGAACTTTGCCGCGAAAGACGTAGTAGCTCCAGAAGGTGTAGACCAGAATGACGGGAATGATCAACAGAGCGCCCACCAGCATAAAGCCCTGGCTTTGCGTCGGGGCGGCGGCCTGCCACAGGGTGATTGACGGCGGTATGATATGCGGCCAGATGCTGATCCCAAGCCCGCTAAAGCCGAGGAAGATCAGCCCCAGCGTCAGAATAAACGGACGAGTATGGCTATCAGGATTACTCAGGCAGCGCCACTGGTAGAGGCTAAACATGACGACCAGGGCAGGGACCGGCAGCAGATAAAACAGATTCGGCAGCGTAAACCAGCGCGCTGCGATGGCCGGGTGCGCCAGCGGCGTCCAGAGGCTGATCGCCGCGATAAACGCCAGCAGCACGATTAACAGCGTTTTCGACACCTCACGCATCCGCTGCTGTAGTGCGTTTTCGCTTTTCATCACCAGCCAGGTCGAGCCTAACAGCGCGTAGGCCACCACCAGACCCGCGCCGCAAAACAGGCTGAATGCGGTAAACCAGTCAAAGGGGCCGCCGGTATAGGCCCTGCCAGTCACGGTAAAGCCGTTAATGACGGCACCCACCGTCACGCCCTGGGTAAAGGTCGCCAGAACGGAACCGCCAATAAACGCCTTATCCCAGAAAGGACGGTGGGCCGGCGTGGCTTTAAAGCGAAACTCAAATGCCACACCGCGAAAAATAAGTCCGATCAGCATTAACGTCAGCGGAATAGTGAGGGCATCAACGATCACCGCATAGGCCAGCGGAAACGCGCCGAACAGGGCAGCACCGCCTAGCACCAGCCAGGTCTCATTGCCGTCCCAGACCGGCGCGACGCTGTTGACCATCACGTCGCGATCGTCGGCGTTTTGCGTTGCCGGGAACAGAATACCGATCCCCAGATCAAACCCGTCCATGACGATATACATCAGCGTGGCAAAGACGATGATGACAAACCAGATAATGGAAAGATCGATACCCATTATGGCTGCTCCTTCTGTTCAGTTGTGACGGCAGAAAGCGGGCGCGTCGGGCGTCCGTCGGCCTCGGTGGCGAATGATTCATACGGCTGTGGCCCTTTACGGATGAGGCGCACCATATAGCTGTAGCCCACGCCGAATACCGAGGTGTAGACGACGAAGAAGGCCAGCAGGCTCACGCTCATATGCAGATCGCCATGGGCAGAAACCGCATCCTTCGTTCGCTGAAGCCCATAAACCACCCACGGCTGGCGGCCCACTTCGGTGGTGACCCATCCGGCCAGAATGGCAATCAGCCCGGATGGTCCCATCAGCAGCGCAAACCACAGGAACGGACGTGAAGAATAAACCCGCTTTTTATAACGCAGCCAGAGCGCCGCTACCCCAAGCAGCAGCATCAGCATCCCTAAGCCCGCCATAATGCGGAACGACCAGAAAACGATGGTGGAATTAGGACGATCCTCCTTTGGAAACTCTTTGAGCGCCGGGACCTGTTTATCCAGGCTGTGCGTCAGGATAAGACTACCCAGCGCCGGGATCGCCAGTCCAAAGCGAGTGCGCTCCTGCTCCATATCCGGCCAGCCAAACAGCAGCAGGGGGGTAGGCTCGCCCGGCGGGTTTTCCCAATGGCCTTCAATGGCGGCAATCTTGGCGGGCTGGTGCTTTAAGGTGTTCAACCCGTGCATATCGCCAACCAGGGCCTGGAGGGGGGCGACAACCAGCGTCATCCACAGCGCCATCGAAAACATCGCCCGGATGGCGGGGGTATTATTCCCGCGCAGCAGGTGCCATGCCGCGGATGCACCGACAAACAGGGCGCTACTCAGGAATGCCGCAATCGACATATGCAGCAGGCGGTAGGGGAAGGAGGGGTTAAATACCACGGCGAACCAGTCCACCGGCACGACCTGACCATTGACGATCTCGTAGCCCTGCGGGGTCTGCATCCAGCTGTTCGAGGAGAGGATCCAGAAGGTGGAGATAATCGTGCCCAGCGCCACCATGCAGGTGGAGAAGAAGTGCAGACCTGGCCCCACTTTATTCCAGCCGAACAGCATCACGCCGAGGAACCCGGCCTCGAGGAAGAAGGCGGTAAGCACTTCATAGGTCAGCAGCGGGCCGGTAATGCTGCCCGCAAACTGTGAAAAGCCGCTCCAGTTGGTGCCAAACTGGTAGGCCATCACCAGCCCGGAGACCACGCCCATGCCAAAGTTGACGGCGAAAATCTTCGACCAGAAATGGTACAGCGAGCGCCAGACCGGATTTTTTGTTTTCAGCCACAGCCCTTCGAGCACGGCAAGATAGCTTGCCAGGCCGATGGTGATGGCCGGGAAAATAATGTGAAAGGATACGGTGAAGGCAAACTGTATCCGTGCAAGGTGAAAAGCATCTAAACCAAACATGCACAGCCTCAATGTCAAACGGTGTGCTGTTATGGTATAGGGGCAAAGATCGGAGGAGCAGACGCAGAAAAGCGAATTTTAACCATAACAGTTAGCGTAAATTTCACCCTTTAGCCATCTGATATACCTCGCAGTTGTGGAATAAAAATATTCTTTTTATGATTTTTACGCATTAAACTGCTTGCTATGTCGTCACCGCCGTGCGTTAATGGTCATCTGGTTTTGAGTCCAAATAAATATCTGACGTAGTTTTATAAAGCAGTTCTCATCACGTTGTGCCTCTCCGCAGCCTCTCTTGGGTCTTTATCTACATTCCGATTAGTTTTGTTTAAAACCATTATGCCCAATCGGCCCATTAGTAATTTACGTTTTTACGTTTCAGGAGAATCCTATGACTTCTTATATCCATTTTCGCTGCCCGTGCTGCCATGGTTCGCAGTACCGTACCTCAGCCTTTGACGTGTCTGAGAAGAACCCGTTTGGCGCTAAATGCATTTTTTGCAAATCGCCGATGATTACGCTCGACCACCTGGCCGCCGCACGCTCTGCTCAGAGCCACGTGACCGAATACCGTAAGTAATTCATCTTCCAGACTATAACAGTTAGCAAAATCTTCTCTTTTTCTCCTGCTGATATACACTGTCGGCAATAAGGAGAATCTGATGAAAAAATACCAGCGTCTGGCGCAACAAATTATCTCGCAGATTGAGCTTGGCGTATGGCTGCCGGGCGATAAGCTGCCTTCCCTGCGAGAGCAGGTGGCAAGCAGCGGCATGAGCTTTATGACCGTTGGCCACGCGTATCAGATGCTGGAAAGCCAGGGGCGCATTGTCGCCAGGCCGCAGTCGGGCTATTACGTTGCCTCGCGCCCGACCGCACAACAGCCTGCGCCGCCTGCCCAGGTGATGCGTGATGAAGCGGTAGATATCAACACCTATATCTTCGAGGTCTTACAGGCCAGCCGCGATCCGTCCGTTGTTCCTTTCGCTTCCGCCTTTCCCGACCCCCGACTTTTCCCGCTTCAGCAGCTCAACCGCTCACTGGCAAACGTCAGTAAAACCGCTACCGCAATGAGCGTGATTGAGAACCTGCCGCCCGGTAACGCTGAACTCCGTCACGCCATTGCGCGCCGCTACGCGCAGCAGGGGATGAACATCTCGCCGGACGAAATTGTCATTACCGCAGGCGCCCTTGAAGCCCTGAACCTGAGTTTGCAGGCGGTGACAGAGCCAGGAGACTGGGTGATTGTCGAAAACCCCTGTTTCTACGGCGCGCTGCAGGCGCTAGAGCGCCTTAAGCTAAAAGCGTTGTCGGTCGCCACAGACGTGCGGGAGGGTATCGATCTGAATGCGCTGGAACAGGCGCTGAACGACTACCCGGTAAAAGCCTGCTGGCTCATGACTAACGGCCAAAACCCGCTTGGCTTTACGCTGAGCGCAGAGAAAAAAGCGCGTCTGGTCGCGCTCCTGACGAAGCACAACGTCACCCTGATCGAGGACGATGTCTACAGCGAGCTCTATTTTGGCCGGGAAAAACCCCTTCCGGCGAAAGCCTGGGACCGGGAGGAGATGACGCTGCACTGTTCCTCCTTTTCAAAATGCCTGGTGGCCGGTTTTCGCATCGGCTGGGTGGCGGCAGGAAAACACGCGCGACGCATTCAGCAGCTGCAGCTGATGAGCACCTTATCAACCAGTTCTCCCATGCAGCTGGCGCTGGTGGACTACCTGGCGACCAAGCGCTACGACGCCCATCTGCGCCGCCTGCGACGCACGCTCGCCGAGCGGAAACAGCAGGCCTGGCAGTCACTTCTGCGCCATATGCCTGCCGGCGTCAAAATTCACCACAACGACAGCGGCTACTTTTTATGGCTGGAACTTCCGGCGCAGCTGGACGCGGGCCTGCTCAGCGAAAAGGCCTTAACGCACCACATCAGCATTGCGCCTGGAAAGATGTTTTCCACCTCTGACGCGTGGACGCCGTTCTTCCGCTTTAATACGTCCTGGGCATGGGGCGAGCGGGAAGAGCAGGCGGTCATTCAGTTAGGTAAATTAATTAGCACGATGCTGGAATAATCCTTCCCTCGTTATTTAAATAATCATTTCTTATCCTGACGACGGCACGGCGAATATTTTTCGGTGCCGTATCATATGAAATCTGCATACCGGCCTTCGCGTCTAACTCCTTGTCTATAATCCAGTTAACGGGGAATGCGTCCTCGGTCACACCTTGATGAAATTTCCTTAAGCCGAACGGTGCGGCGCATACGTGCGGTCTACGTTTAATAAGGGAGATATTTTTACGGCACGGCTGCCGCTAAATTTCATTGCGACAGGAGTAACCCTTATGAGCAAAAAATTTGCCCGCAGCAGCCTGTGCGCGCTCGGCATGACTATCATGACCGCGCAAGCCGCAGAACCACCAAAGGCCATCGGCGACGGGGAAGGTCGACTGGATATTATCGCCTGGCCGGGATACATCGAACGCGGACAGACGGATAAAAATTATGACTGGGTCACCCAGTTTGAAAAAGAGACCGGCTGCGCGGTCAACGTCAAAACGGCGGCCACGTCCGATGAAATGGTCAGCCTGATGGCAAAAGGCGGATATGACCTGGTCACCGCCTCAGGTGACGCCTCCCTGCGCCTGATCATGGGCAAACGCGTTCAGCCGATTAACCCCGAACTTATCCCTAACTGGAAAACCCTCGACCCACGCATCGTGAAGGGCGAGTGGTTTAACGTAGGCGGCAAGGTCTATGGCACGCCGTATCAGTGGGGGCCAAACCTGCTGATGTACAACACCAAAACCTTCCCGACGCCGCCGGACAGCTGGAGCGTAGTCTTTACCAAACAGGATCTGCCGGACGGTAAAACCAATCAGGGACGCGTGCAGGCGTACGACGGCCCGATTTATATCGCCGATGCCGCGCTGTTCGTTAAAGCCACGCAGCCGCAGCTGGGTATTAGCGACCCGTATCAGCTCACTGAACAACAGTATGCCGCCGTGCTCAAGGTGCTTCGCGACCAGCATGCGCTGATCCACCGCTACTGGCATGACACCACCGTCCAGATGAGCGACTTCAAAAACGAAGGCGTCGTAGCCTCCAGCGCCTGGCCGTATCAGGCGAATGCCCTGAAGGCTGAAAACCAGCCCGTTGCCACCGTCTTCCCGAAAGAGGGGGTAACCGGCTGGGCGGATACCACCATGCTGCACGCGCAGGCAAAACACCCTATGTGCGCCTACAAATGGATGAACTGGTCGCTCACGCCGAAAGTGCAGGGCGATCTGGCGGCATGGTTTGGCTCGCTGCCCGTCGTGGCTGAAGGATGTAAGGCCAGCACGCTGCTGGGCGACAAGGGCTGCGAAACCAATGGCTATAACTATTTTGACAAAATCATGTTCTGGAAAACCCCCATCGCGGAAGGCGGTAAATATGTACCTTACAGTCGCTGGACGCAGGATTACATCGCCATTATGGGCGGCCGTTAATCGTCCGGGAGCTGAACATGACGTACGCAGTAGAGTTTAACAATGTTTCCCGACTGTACGGCGACGTGCGGGCGGTGGATGGGGTCACCATTGCGATTCGTGACGGGGAATTTTTCTCCATGCTGGGGCCTTCGGGCTCCGGCAAAACCACCTGCCTGCGTCTGATTGCCGGCTTTGAGCAGCTGTCAGGCGGCACGATTTCTATCTTCGGCAAAGAGGCGAGCGAACTGCCTCCCTGGGAGCGGGACGTGAACACCGTCTTTCAGGACTACGCGCTGTTCCCACATATGTCGATCCTCGATAACGTCGCCTACGGGCTGATGGTCAAAGGCATCGACAAGAAAAAACGCCATGCGCAGGCCCGTGATGCGCTGGAAAAAGTGGGCCTGAGCTTTGCCGTCGCCCGCAAGCCTTCGCAGCTTTCCGGCGGCCAGCGCCAGCGTGTTGCCATTGCCCGGGCGCTGGTGAATGAACCGCGCGTCCTGCTGCTCGACGAGCCGTTAGGCGCGCTCGATCTCAAGCTGCGGGAACAGATGCAGTTCGAGCTGAAGAAGCTTCAGCAGGAACTCGGTATCACCTTTATTTTTGTCACCCACGACCAGGGCGAGGCCCTTTCCATGTCAGACCGGGTGGCGGTGTTCAATAACGGGCGCATCGAACAGGTGGATACCCCGCGCGATCTCTACATGCGTCCGCGCACGCCGTTTGTCGCCGGTTTTGTCGGCACCTCTAACGTTTTCGATGCGGGTCTGGCGCAGAAAATATGCGGCATGGAAGGCAGCTATTCCCTGCGTCCGGAACATATTCGCCTTAATGAGGGCGGAGACGTTCAGGTTCAGGGCGTCGTGCAGGCCGTTCAGTATCAGGGGGCCGCCACGCGGCTGGAGCTGAAGCTCGCCGACGGTGCCAAACTGCTGGTAAGCCAGGCCAACCTCAGTGAAACCTCGCCGCTGAGCGGCATTGCGCCGGGGCAGGCGGTCACGGCGTCGTGGTCACGCGAGGCGATGATTCGTCTGCAGGAGGAGAGGTGAAATGGCTATGAGCGTTGCGCATCCTCCCGTCTCCCGCAGCCGCGTAAGCCGCGTGACGGCTCTGTTCTGGCGTAAACCGTCGCTCGGCCTGTTCCTGCTCCTGCTCGCGCCGCTAATGTGGTTTGGCATCGTCTATCTGGGATCGCTTCTTACCCTGCTGTGGCAGGGGTTTTACACCTTTGACGATTTCACCATGGCCGTCACGCCGGATCTGACCCTGGCGAACATCCAGGCGCTCTTCAACCCTGCAAACTACGACATTATCCTGCGCACGTTGACGATGGCGATTGCGGTGACGATTGCCAGCGCCATCCTGGCATTCCCGATGGCCTGGTACATGGCGCGATACACCCGCGGCAGGTGGAAAGCATTCTTCTATATCGCCGTGATGCTGCCGATGTGGGCAAGCTACATCGTCAAAGCCTACGCCTGGACGCTGCTGCTGGCGAAGGACGGGGTGGCGCAGTGGTTTCTTAATCATATGGGGCTGGAGCCGATCCTGACCTCGATCCTTACGCTACCCGCGATTGGCGGCAACACCTTGTCCACCTCCGGGCTGGGACGGTTTCTGGTCTTCGTCTATATCTGGCTGCCGTTTATGATCCTGCCGGTCCAGGCGGCGCTGGAACGTCTGCCTGCCTCGCTGCTGCAGGCCTCAGCTGACCTCGGCGCGCGCCCGCGCCAGACCTTTCGCTACGTCGTTCTGCCGCTGGCGATCCCGGGTATTGCGGCAGGCTCAATATTCACTTTTTCCCTGACGCTGGGGGATTTCATCGTTCCGCAGCTGGTAGGCCCGCCGGGCTATTTCATCGGTAACATGGTCTACTCGCAGCAGGGGGCCATTGGCAATATGCCCATGGCCGCCGCGTTCACGCTGGTGCCCATCGTGCTGATTTCACTCTATCTGGCGTTCGTGAAGCGTCTGGGAGCATTCGATGCACTCTGAACGCGCACCGCTGTTCCTGAAAGTGGCCGCCTGGGGAGGGGTTATCTTCCTGCACTTCCCGCTGCTGATTATCGCGACCTATGCCTTTAATACCGAAGACGCGGCCTTCAGCTTTCCGCCGCAGGGGCTGACGCTGAAGTGGTTTAGCGCGGCGGCGGGGCGCGGCGATATTATTGAATCCATGACGTTGTCACTTCAAATTGCAGCGTTATCCACCGCGATAGCCCTCGTGCTTGGCACGCTTGCTGCAGCGGCGCTGTGGCGAAGCGAGTTTTTTGGTAAGAACGCGATCTCGCTGTTGCTGCTGCTGCCGATTGCGTTACCGGGGATCATCACCGGCCTGGCGCTGCTGACGGCCTTCAAAACAATCAACCTGGAACCGGGATTTTTCACCATCGTGGTTGGGCACGCCACCTTCTGCGTGGTGGTGGTGTTTAACAACGTGATTGCCCGGTTCAGACGCACCTCCTGGAGCCTGGTGGAAGCGTCGATGGATCTCGGGGCCGACGGATGGCAAACCTTCCGCTATGTGGTGCTGCCCAATCTGGGTTCCGCGCTGCTTGCCGGGGGAATGCTGGCGTTTGCCCTGTCGTTTGACGAGATAATCGTCACAACGTTTACGGCGGGACACGAGCGCACGTTACCGCTGTGGTTGCTCAACCAGCTCGGGCGTCCGCGCGACGTGCCGGTCACCAACGTCGTAGCACTGCTGGTGATGCTGGTGACAACTATCCCCATTCTGGGAGCCTGGTGGCTAACCCGCGACGGCGAGAACATCGCCGGCAGCGGGAAATAACAGTGATTTCAACAGGACAATGCTATGCAAACACAACTGCTGATAGAGGGAAAGCTGGTAACCGGAGAGGGAGAAAAACAGCCGGTGTATAACCCGGCCACCGGAGAGGTGCTGCTGGAGATTGCTGAAGCGTCTGCGGCACAGGTCGACGCGGCGGTTCAGGCTGCCGACCGTGCATTTGCGGCATGGGGGCAAACCACGCCGAAAACCCGCGCCGAGTGCCTGCTGAAGCTGGCGGATGCGATTGAAGCGCATGGGGAGGACTTTGCCCGGCTCGAATCCCTCAACTGCGGCAAGCCGCTGCACTGCGTGCTGGGCGATGAAATTCCGGCAGTTGTCGACGTTTTCCGTTTCTTTGCCGGGGCCGCCCGCTGTCTGAACGGGCTGGCAGCCGGTGAGTACCTTGACGGGCACACGTCTATGATCCGCCGCGATCCGGTGGGCGTGGTTGCCTCTATTGCCCCCTGGAACTACCCGCTGATGATGGCGGCCTGGAAGCTGGCCCCCGCGCTGGCGGCAGGGAACTGCGTGGTGATTAAGCCCTCAGAGATCACACCGCTGACCGCGCTGAAGCTGGGAGAGATGGCAAAAGATATCTTCCCGGCAGGCGTTCTGAACGTCCTGTTTGGTCGCGGTAAAACGGTGGGCGACCCGCTTACCGGCCATGAGAAAGTTCGTATGGTCTCACTGACCGGGTCAATTGCTACCGGGGAACATATCATTGGCCATACCGCGTCCTCCATTAAACGCACCCATATGGAGCTGGGTGGTAAAGCGCCGGTTATCGTGTTTGATGATGCCGACCTGGATGCGGTTGTCGAAGGGGTGCGGACGTTTGGTTTCTACAATGCCGGGCAGGATTGTACGGCGGCCTGTCGTATTTATGCTCAGAAGGGCATCTATGCCCAACTGGTGGAAAAGCTGGGCGCAGCGGTTGCCAGCCTAAAAATGGGTGTCCCGGACGATGCCTCTACC
This sequence comes from Enterobacter sp. KB-280D8, assembly GCF_041399405.1. Lineage (NCBI taxonomy): Bacteria > Pseudomonadati > Pseudomonadota > Gammaproteobacteria > Enterobacterales > Enterobacteriaceae > Enterobacter > Enterobacter sp. KB-280D8. Next base: position 691,193 of record NZ_JBGKEC010000001.1, on the reverse strand, counting down.
GAACTGGGACCGCTCAGCTCGGCTGCCCATCTTTCACGCGTCTGTCAGGCCGTCGATGAGGCGAAAGCGCTCGGCCATATTCGCGTTGTCACGGGCGGGAGCAAAAAAGAGGGGGCGGGCTACTACTTCCAGCCAACCCTGCTGGCGGGGGCAAAGCAGGACGACGCCATTGTTCAGCGAGAGGTGTTTGGCCCGGTAGTGAGCGTTACTGAATTTGACGACGAGGCGCAGGTGCTGGCCTGGGCGAACGATTCGCAGTACGGCCTTGCGTCATCGGTCTGGACCAAAGACGTGGGCCGCGCCCATCGCCTGAGCGCGCGCCTGCAGTACGGCTGCACCTGGGTGAATACCCACTTTATGCTGGTGAGCGAAATGCCGCACGGCGGCATGAAGTTATCCGGCTACGGCAAAGATATGTCGGTGTACGGGCTTGAGGATTATACGGTCGTGCGGCATGTCATGATCAAACATTAATTTATAACGGCGTGGCTGGGTTAATCGTTATATTTATTCCGGCCACGTTTGAAAACCAGTCAATAATACGGAGGTTAATTTCCCTGGGCTTTATAGGTATATTTAAAAATATAATTTTACTCTCCTTGAAATCCAGAAATCTTCGGTAAAAATTAGATTGAATCATATCTCTTATCGGTGAAACCATGGATACATTAATATGTCCTGCAACGCCTGTTCAGACGTTCCCGCATTCTGCTGCACCTAATACATATAATCCTCGTTTACATATAAAAGTGAGTTTGCTTGCATTACTTATTTCCGCTTCTCTGACAAGCCACGTTCGGGCAGAGGACTATACGGATACCGTTATCAGCGACGATCCGGATATACCAAGAGTGTTCCTGAGCGGAGACACCATCACCGTGACGGACAGCGATGCGTCCGCGATTCGCGCCGAAAATGGAGGGGGCGTTTCGGTACCGGATGGTGGAGTCGCCATTACCGTGACTGGCACCGGTACGGCTGATGGATTAAATAATAATGTGATTATTATAAACAGTGGCTCGGACGTAAATCTTGGAACCGGAACCACCATCAGCGCTTCCGGTAAAGCTCTTGGGATCCTGCTAAATGGATCGACAGACGCGAATGACCCTCGCCCGCAGTTTAAGGCCAGAGATTTGTCCATAAATACAAGCGATATGGTTCTTGGGGGAATAGATAGCCCGGGTATTAGTGCTAACTGGCATAGCGATGTGGAATTAACGGGGGATTACCGGGTCACTAATGCCGGGGCTAACAGTGGTGCCCTGTTATCGGCTAACGCTGGCGCCCATATAACGATGGAAAATGCTGAACTGAATGCGGGTACGGGTGAAAACCCGGCATCGGGCACCTCCTTCGGTATTGTCTCGCAATTCAGCAGCAGCATTACGGGCAGCGGAACGACGAATTTAAATTACGACGGAAGCGGAAACTTTTTTGGCGTGGTAGCCGGTGCCAGTCTGTCGGGCGAAGATGCTGCCCGGGTACAATTAAACGATATGAATTTACAGATCCGCTCTGACGGTGGGGCGGCAAACGGTCTCTGGGCAACCCAATCCGGGACAATTAACATCACCGGGAATGCAGACCTGAATGCGCAGGCCGCTTCCGGCTATCTCGTCAGGGCCGACAGAAACGGGACGGTTACCCTTTCAGGGGCCTCAATCGGCACACTCACGGCAGATACTGCATGGGGTGTCTGGGGGGCGGGGCTTGGAAATCTGTCACTGAATCAAAGCCAGCTCGCGGTGGAGGGTACAGATGCCGCCGCCGTTATTCGCGCTGATAACAGCGCTGCCGCTGGAGAAAACCGCTTTTCCTTTGTCGATTCAGTCCTGAGCAGCAATAAAGATGGTGTGCTGGTTACCGCCGGGGATGCGACCATTACGCTGATAAACACCCGTCTCAGCGCTGATAATGGGGCAGTGATTAACGCCGCTGGCACGGGCACAACCCGCGTGGTGGCGGACAATAATTCACAGTTAACCGGGCGAGTGCAGACGGCAGAAGGCGGCACGACAAATCTGACGCTCGGCAGTGGCTCTTCCTGGAACGTCACGGAGGATTCCAGGCTCAGCAACCTGACGCTGGATAACGGTACCCTGCGCTATGCTGGCGCGGCGGCACTTACCGCGACCGATGGCATAACCCTGAGTGGCGGTGGTGGCACCATTGATACCAGCGGCAATGCAATCCTTATTTCATCTGTCCTGACGGGCGATGGAGGTTTAACAAAGACCGGCAGCGGAATACTCACCCTGACGGGTACACATTCCTATACCGGTGGTACAGCGATCAGCGAAGGTACGTTGCAACTTGGCAATGGTGATAACCCGGGAACGATTGCCGGTAATATCATCAATAACGGTACGCTCACGCTGAATAATAACGCTGTCCAGCAGCTAAACAATGTCATTACTGGCACGGGGCAATTCCGCAATGAAGGCGCAGGCACTACCATCCTGACGGGTGATAACACCTGGACGGGGGGAACCCTGATTAACCATGGGACAGTGCAACTGGGTGATGGTGGAACGCAAGGGAGCATCAAAGGTGATGTGACGAATAACAGTGCGCTGGTGGTGAACCGTAGTGATGCTCTCACGCTAGATGGCGCGATCGGCGGTTCAGGAACGTTGAGAAAACAGGGAAGCGGGGAGCTGATACTTTCCGGCTTATACAGCCTGACGGGCGGAACCTATATTGATGCCGGGACGCTGACATTTTCGGGCAACACGGCAACGACCAATGTGACAGGCCAGAGTGGCTCGATACTGAACCTGAAGAACAATGCCACCCTCACGGGTTGGGTTGATCCACTGGATATGAATATTGAAAGCGGCTCGACCTGGAATGTCACCGGTACCGCGGGACAGAACGTTCTGGATACGCTGACGCTTGCCGGAAATATTAATTTCCCGGGCGCGACAGGTGGCACTTTCACACCTAACACCCTCACGGTAAAAAATCTCAATGGGCAGAACGGGACGGTCGGCCTGAATGCCGATCTCAGCAACGGAACAGCGGATCGCATTATTGTAAACGGTGGCGCTGCAACCGGGAGTACTAACCTGGCGGTTAATAATGTCAGCAATACGGGGGCACCAACGCAAGGGAACGGTATTCTGCTGGTGGAGACCACCAATAACGGAACGACTGCTGCCGATGCTTTCCGGCTGAGCAGCCCTGTTTATGGCGGGGCGTATCGCTACTCCCTGCTGCGTGGCGCCAGTGATGGCAGTGCGGCTGATAACTGGTATCTCACCTCTGATCAACCCGGTTCGCCAAACCCGGATTCGCAAAACCCTGGTTCGCCAAATCCCGGTACGCCGGTATGGCGTCCGGGTGTCTCGGTGGCGGCAGCCACGCCGCTGATTGTCGCAGGGACTAATATGGCGATGATGAGTAACTTTTATGAACGTACCGGTTTTTATGGTCTGAACAACAGTGATGTAACACCGACAGCATCTATGCCCTGTGAGGAGGATCTTACGCTGTGGTGTGCCAGAGAATCACGGGCCTGGGGACGTTATATCAACGACAACATTACGCATAAAGGTGATGGGAAGGGTATCTACGGCGATGCCGGGGCAAAGTATGATCAACACATTAACGCCATTCAGTTCGGGAATGATATCTGGCGCAATGTTGATGATACGGGTAACCGCAATTACGCCGGTCTGTATGCCACGATCGGCAACAGCAGAAGTCACGTGACGGATTATGACGATAGCGAGGCGGGGCTAAGCCGCCTGGATGCTTACACCCTCGGCTCCTATTTTACCCATGTTCATCATAATGATGCCTGGACGGATATGTTATTCCAGGGTTCATGGTTAAAAGCACGTAACCAGGCCGAAGACAATACCCGTTACGATACAGAAGGGTTCGCTCTTGCGACATCTCTTGAAGGTGGATTCCCGGTGTACGAGACAGGGAGCATAAAAGTAGAGCCGCATGCGAGAGTAACCTATCAGTATGAAAACCTGAATGATGCCAATGATGGCCTGACCGAGATCCGTTTCAATAATTTCCAGTCACTGCAGGGTTCCGCAGGGATTCGGGTCAGCAATATCGGATTGGTGAACAATCTCAAATATTCTGTCTGGCTGGATGCCGGTGCCGGCCAAGAATTTATGGGTAAATCGAAGACGGAGTTTGTGATGACGGAGAAAACCGAAACGATTACCACCCGGACGCGTGGCGGCTTTGCTGATGTGAAGGTCGGGGGCAGCCTCGATCTCAACAAAACGCTTGCTGTCTATACTTCTGCGAACTGGACGCCGCGCTTTGATAATACAGAGTACAGTCTGGGAGCCTCGATAGGCGTGAGAGGGACCTGGTAACCTGACGGCTGCCGCTCTCATTATTTTACGCATGCCCATGAACGATCCTCATGGGCATTTTCATAAGTTGTAGCGAAATATACTCAATTGTTATTAGCCATAATATTTAAGTGGTTATTCTGTAACGAAAAAACTTGATCTGTGTCAACATATGACGCATATTGCGTGCGGTTATTTTTTCGGCTCTGGTATACAGAATGACGTTGTATCAAAAGATGTTGGTTTTTTACGCAATCATGGCTTCCATCTGCGCATTAATTACCTGGTTCCTTTCTAAAGATCGCAAGCGCATTCGCCTGCTTAGCGCGTTTCTGGTAGGGTCGACCTGGCCGATGAGTTTCCCCGTTGCGCTGCTGGTCTCGCTTTTCTGAAGCATCCTTCCATTTTTAAACGATGAATATGGCATTCCGGTTATGATGACTGTATAAATAAACAGTGCATCGTAAAAGGAGTGCTTATGAACAGTTTTTACTCGCAGCATGCGGGTTGCATCGTGCGCTGGCATGATTTGCCCGGCTCTGGCGATCCCGTAGTCTTCATCCACGGATTGGGCTGCGCCTCTTCCTATGAATATCCCCGCGTCGTTTGTGACCCGCTGTTTGGCGCGCGCAGAGCGATTCTCATCGATTTGCCCGGCAGCGGTTACAGCGATAAACCTGACCATTACAGCTATAAAACCACCGACCAGGCACGCGTTGTGGCGGAACTGATTGACCATCTTCAGCTGGATGCCTTTTGGCTATATGGCCACAGCATGGGCGGCAGTATTGCTATCGAAACGGCGGGGCTGCTGGCAGCACGCATAAAGGGATTGATGGTGTCAGAGCCCAATTTTCATGCGGGCGGGGGCATGTTCAGCCGATCTATCGCAGCGCAAACTGAACAACAGTTTCTGGAACAGGGCTATAACGCCATGCTCGGCGCAGAAACCACCGCATGGGCAGGGTGCCTGAAGAGTAACGCGTCATATGCCGTCTGGCGGGGCGCATCGAGCCTGGTGGCGGGCGTTGAGCCGGACTGGGAAACCCAATTTTTGTCGCTGCCTTGCCCGGTAACGTTGATTTTCGGTGAGCTCTCACTGCCGGATGATAATGTAGACAATCTGAAGCAGAAGGGCGTTGAGGTAAAAATTATCCCTGCGGCGGGGCATTCCATGTCGTGGGAAAACCCGTCCGCACTGGCAAAGACGTTAGCCGAGTGTATGGCGGCGTGATTATTGTGCAGTTTATTATCGTTGCGGAATGTTGGCCGGGTAAGCGCAGCGCCACCCGGCAAAAAAGGCGGTTACATGATTAAAGTCCGTAGTGTCCGACGTGCGTCAGGCTGAACATCATGCGGATGCTGATAATCAATATTCTCTATTGCCCGGCTATAGAGTGCGACCAGCCAGTCGTAAACGTACGCGGTGGCTGCATGGACCGGCTGTTCCCCCAGGCGCGTCAGGCGCGGTGCGTCACTGCTGACGACGGGCGTAACAAAGATTGCCTGACCTTTGCGGATGCGGCTTGCTGGGCGCTCTGCTGCAGGTGACTGATCGTAACCCAGCCAGCCAACGAAATTCCCCATCACGGCGTGCAGCTGCGCCGCGCTGCTTTTATCCGCTTCGACAATTCGCTGAAGCTGTTGCGGCAGATTAAGCCGATAGCTGGTTACCACCAGTACATCCGCGATTTGCTGCAGTACCGCAGGCTCCAGCCCAAGACGGGCGGCCGTAGCTTCATTGCGGCTCCACTGGCGCAGATGATTTATCCATACTTTGTGCGCCAGACGCGCGTTGTCTTTTGTCTGGAACCGTCCTGCGCTTTCCTGGGCGTTATCAGCGAACAGATCGATGGTGTCCGTAAACAGTCCGTTCACCTGCTCCTCGCGCGGCTGCTGAACGGCGAGCAGCGTTTCAAAGGCTTTCAGCGGCGGGAGCAGGCCCTCAAGCAGCTCGCCGTGACGGGCAGCGCTGCTTTGCAGCGTGCGCACCATGTTTTCGGCCTGAGCGCGTCGCGTACCCGGTTCCTCAACCAGCGGCGCCAGGTAGCTTTGCATCAGCGACGCGATCTCCTGCCGCAGCAGGTTTTTCAGCGTGCCGAGACGCTTCTGCCGCTGTGCGGGTAGCGTAGCCTGAGACAACCACTCAATGACGCGCTGCATGCTGTGGCTGTCCAGCGCCTGCAGTGTTCCCCAGCGCAGGCCAGGCTTGCCAAGCAGATGCTGTACGGCTTCATCGAGATTCTGTCGGGTGGTGAAGCGAGCGTCATGCGGGGTGATCGCCCACACCAGACCCGGCAGGGCAGACTCCTCGGCAGGCTGGGTCTCTTTTACCCAGTTAGTTAACAATTTTGCTTTTTGGGCAGTCTGCTCGTGCTGCGCCGTCGCATTGCAGATCACCAGCACATCCGGCTGGAGCTGCTGGCGGTAATGTTCAAGCAACCACTGGCATTTAGCCTGTACTAAAGGATCGGCACTGCGGTCTTCAAAGACCGGAATGTCAATGATATCAACATTATCCAGCGCTCCGTTCTCAACCGGCAAGGCCAGCTCGCGGGTCAGGAAGGCAAGCACGTCGACCGGGATGCTGATGGCGTTGAGCATTTCACCGTTGTTCAGCGGATGCAGCAGCGTCTCCTGAGCCTCCTGCTGGGTTAAGGTGCCGTGCGTCAGGAAGCCTTCGCCGGGCAGGCCAAAGCTGTCCACCAGCAGGCTCAGCGGCGCAGCCAGCTCGCTGGCATGGCTGGTCTGATGCAGCACGTGGGCAAGCTTCAGCCACTGCTGGGTTAACTCCTGCTGCTCGCCCCACAGCAGCGACCAGACGCTGGCGCGGGTGCTGAGATCGAGCGATGGCACCAGCTGGGCAAACTCATGCCACAGGGCATCGTCAATTTGCTGTTTCGCGGCGGGTACGGTGCTTTGCCAGAAGCGGGCAATCGCACCCACTTCCTGAGCGGTGATGCCGGGAACGCCCTGCGGCTGGCGCAGGCCGCGCCATTTCTCCAGACGCGTCTCAATGACCGATTTATCCACCGCGCACATCTGCGGGTGCAGCGTCGTGCGGGCAATAAACAGCTGTACCAGTTCGGCCTCGGTGACGAGGCTCAGACGCAGCGGAAACGCCTCATCCGCTACCTCCGGGATGTCGCGGGTGAAGCGCACGGCCATGTTGGTCAGGGCATGTCCCGGATTGATATGCGAAAAATAGTCAAAGGTGCGCTGGCCCGGCGTCACGTTCAGGCGCCCGTTACCGCTGCCGCACAGCGACAGCAGCAGGTGTGCTTTGGCGCTCTGAGAATGACCGTAAAGCCCAATGCTGCTACGGCGGGTCAGGGCGCGTTCAATGGCCTGCTCCCGCGCCTGCGCCGTGTTGATGCGAGCAAGCAGGGCGTCAGCATCGTTATCCAGCACAGGGGCGTTCAGGCGCGTCTCGTTAATCCACTCGATTAAGGCCTGAGTGGTGGTCGTCGTCGCTGTCATTTCAGGTATACGCTCCCGCTGTCGATCCAATAATGGCTGCCGCTGTGTCGGCGATCGGCCAGAGTATTCAGTTTGAAGGTTAACGCGTCAGGCGCTACCGGCGTGCCGTCCTGTAGCCAGGCATCGCTCAGCTCGAAGGCCTCCGGGCCCTCCTGCTTGCTGCCGCCGCAGAGCTTAAGCCGCACGTTCAACACGCCGTCGCCGGCAATCGCTTTTGCCAGTTCAGCCGAGTTGATGCTGAGCGTATAAAGCGGCGTAGCGGGCCAGCGCGCGTTTGCCAGCTGGCGGAAGCCGAGGGTGACGTTGCCGCGCAGCGGGAAGTGCAGACGCGCGTCGAGCTTCGCGCCCGGCTTATCCAGGTCGATATCCTGATACCAGACGTTTTCCTCGCGCAGAGTATTGACGGTGTTATCCAGCACGCCGAGATAACGCACGGTGGAATACGCGCCAATGTCCGCGGCTTTAAAGTTGAAGCGCGGCAGACGCAAATCGAGCGCCAGGCTGCAGAGCATGGCCCCCACTGCGGCGGTCGATTTCGGGTTGCCTATGCGCCCCTGCTGGCTGAACGGATACCACTCGTGCACCTGGTATTTATCCAGCCAGACGATGCGATTAACCGGCACCGGCTGCAGGTGACGAATCAGCGCCTGAACGCCCGGCAGGCAGCCTGGACGCCCGGTGATCAGCAGAATATCGCAGCTGTAATGGGAAATCGCTTCACACACAGCGTGGAGCGGCGAGGTCAGCGTAAACTGACCGGCCAGCATTGCATCCTGCATTTCGCGGAAATTCACGTGCAGCGGCACGGCGAACAGGTCGAAGGCTTCTGAGCCCGCCGGCAGGGCATGATCGATCGCCTGCTGGAGATAATTCATCACGTTGCGGGTCGGCTTCTGCGGCAGCAGATCGCCGAAGGTGGCATGCAGGCCCGCCAGCGGATCGTCAACGTCGCTGGCTTCCCACGCAGAAAGAATGGCGTGGCCAATTGGCATAAAGAGCTGAAGCGCCGTTTGCTGGCGCAGTACCGCCTGGGTATCAATACGTCCGGAGTCGCCGAACAGCGACGCCATCAGCAGCGAGGCGTCCGCAATGCCGGATTTCTGCAGCTGCGTTTGCAGGGCGGGCAGGACATAGCGCTGAATCACGTCCAGCAGGGTATCGTCGCCCGCCACTTTAAACCCTTCGCGGAACAGCAGCTGCGGGGTAATTTTGACGTTATTACCGGAGCCGTCATCAAGCTGGTAGTGGGTGATCGCCATATCCGTGGTGCCGCCGCCGATGTCGATAGAGGCGACGCGTAATGCGCGGCCCGGCTGCACCCCCGGCTCGGGGTCACGATCCGTGCGGGCGAGGGAGGCGAAAAAGGCTTCCGTCTGGCCGCCAAAACGGGAGATCGCTTCGTTATAAAGCCAGACCAGCTGACCACAGCTGGCTTCATCCCACTCCATCTGGATCTCAGGGACCGGCACCACGCTTTTTTCCTGCTGCTTGCGGGTGGCAAAATCTTCATCCTGCGGGTGCCAGCCCATCGCTTTCCAGACGATGGCAATGGCTTCAAACATGCGGCGACGGAAAATCTCGCGCTCCTGCTTCGGCATAGCCGAGGGCAGGGTCAGTATCAGCGTGCGCAGCTGGCGCGGCGAGGCCGGGAAGCCCAGCCGCAGGCGCGTGGCGACGCTGTTGATCTGACCCAGCGCCTGCGCCAGCAGCTCGCACAGCATGTGCGTCATCAGCGTGCTGCGGCTGTACTGCGGCGAAAAGACCGGCAGCCGTTCGTCCTGCGGTAGCGTAAACAGCGGTTCACCATCATCGTTCATCAGGTTCATCAGCGGAAACGCCGTGGCGAGCGGTTCACGCTGGGTTTTGCCGTTCATCTGGCTAAAGCGCCAGTCCTGCACGACCGGCGTTTCATCCCACAGGTAGCGACGCGGGCTGGAGATGCCGCTGTTACCTTCGGTTCCCAGACGCTGCATCGCCAGCTTGCGGGCTTCATCACCCACGCGAACAATCGACGGCCAGACAAACGCATCTTCGCGACCGCTTTCCACCGAGAAGTGCTGTTTACCAAAGCGCGCTTCGGAGAACTCAAGACGGCTGGTGAACAGGGGCTCGTTGAGGAACTGCGGCTCGCTTAACGAACGAACCTGCAGCTCGGCGGTCTGCCGAAGCCCATCGTTTGCATCACCGTGGTCTTCAATAATCACGCCGCAGGTATGGGTGTTGCCCACGTCGAGGATCAGGTCGACCGGAATGGCAGGCGTGCTGAGCGTATGGGTGACAAATTTCACTTCCGGCACGGTGAGCTGTTCACCGAGCATGGTCAGCAGGTTGAGCCAGTGGGCCTGATATTCAAAACTGCGCATCGCCTGATGCAGGTCTCGTTCAGAGCGGTTTTCAACGCCGTCGGCATACTGGGTAAACGCCTCGCGCAGCCAGCCGTCAATCCAGGTCTGGTCGAGGAAGCTTTCAACCTCATTATCCCGCCAGGCCAGCGCAAAGCGGGTTCCGTTCAGAATATCGTTTTCAACCGGCGACAGGGCGGAGGTGGCATGTTCCGCGATCTGGCTGTCGAGCGCGAGGGTGACGCGGTGCGTGTTGCCTGCCGTGTCGGGCTTATCGAGCTTGCGCACCTGAACGCGCGCCCAGTTATCCGGTCCTTCCACAAAGGTCCGCGGTGGGTTAAAGCGCAGGAAGGGAACGGGAAGCCAGACGCCGTCAAGCACGGCAAGGGACTGATGCAGCGGGATCGTCGTTTCCGGTTTAACCACTTCAGGCTGCCCGCCGTTCGTCCCCGGCAGGGTATAGCGCCCGTTCACAAGGTCGAAATCGAGTCGCAAAAGGGGGCCGTTCGCGGTTTTACGTACGAAGCGTCCGTTGCTGGCGGTGTCCTGTGGCGTCAGACCGAAATCCAGGAACTGCACGCCGCTGTTGGCAATAAGCGAGACGCTTTGTTTATAGTCGCAAAGATTTACCAGCATAGGATCAGGCACCTGCTTTCTTGAACGTCAGTGGAACGACGGTGTTGGCATCATAACGCGCGCGACATTCTGCGATATCGCTGGCCCCGGCTTTACAGGCGACTTCCGGCATCGGGTAGCGGGAACCGTCGGTGCAGCGGGCGGTGCCGCGACTCTTAATCATCAGCTCTCCATTGCTGTGCAGCCCGGAGAAGATCTCCGCGCGGCAGACAACGTTGTCGCCGTGCACGACGCGGGCGAAACCTTTATTGTTCTGGATTTGATAGCGCATGGACGGCGGCTTGCCGGTGACCGGATCTTTCACGTCGAGAACCGCTCGCCAGGTACCGTTTAGGAAGCGCGTTGATCCGGCTTTCACCTGACTGGCTTCCATCACCATGGCATCTTTCGGGATTGGAACAATCACCACCGGCGCGGCTTCAGGCGCAGGAGCGGGTTCTTTTTCTTTACTTGCTACGACCTCAGCCTGATGAAGCGGTAAATTCATGGCCAGCGGCTCCACCGCTTTAATCGGCTGTGGTGCAATAGCCACGGGCTCTGGAGCCGGTGCAGGGACGGGCTCTGCCGAAGGGCCCTGTTTTGGCCACAGCAGCGGCGCGGCAACGGCTGCCACAATCACGGCGGCAACCGGCAGCGTCCACAAGGGGACGCGGCGCTTTTTCGTGACGGCAACAGGCGCAGGTTCCTGAGCAGGTTGCGCAACAACCGGCGCGGGCTCCGGCTCATACAGTTCTTCCGGCGTAATACGCACGGCGGCGACAGGGGCTACCAGCGGCTCGTCTGCTTTTTCAAAGGTAATAACGGGTTGCGGCTCCGGCTCGGGATCTTCAATCACAACGGGCGCGGGCTCGGGGATCAGCGATTCGCGCAGGCAGTCGAGGACATCGTCGCGCGCATTTTCGTTCAGTTTTACAAACCCCCAGAAGCTGATGACCGGCTTTCCGTCCACCAGGAAGAGGAAGTTTTCACCCGGGAACTGAAACGCCTTCGACAGCAGAGAACCAAAAAGCTGCTGCGCGGTTTTAGGCGACTGGAGGCATTTCTTACTTAACGACTCCACGCTGGCGAGCGTATTTTCCAGATAGCGCAGGGCGCGATAGCGGTCATCTTCATCGGCCGCTTTCCAGCTGGTTACGCTCCCTTCAACAGGAGAGTACCAGTCCACGCGGTCACCGCTGTCATTGACCTGAGGAATAGCCAGACAGTCCACAATGGCCTGCTGTTTGCGCAACCGGAGCGCTTCCCGGATTTGTAACGCTGATTCAAAAACGGCCTGTCCGCCGCCGCCAACGGCCTGAAAATCATCCAGATTACCGCTGCGTAAAAGAGTTTTTGCCACGATTTGATCCCATATACTTCTTCACACCGTTACTTTAACGAACTGAGGAAGCAACCAAACGGAGGAAGAGACGCTAAAAGCGCCGATTTCTTGCGGCATAGAAAATGACGGTTGTGCTTGACGAATAATGGCCCTTAAGGCAAATCACGGTTTTGGGCGCTGACGGTTAAATCAGCAAAAAACGCGGCTTTAGAATAACCTGATAGTGTTTCGTTATTTGCCAGGTCATAACGGCTGTGCTGTTATTACTGACCTATATAATAAAACTGTCAGGGTTATAACCATGTCTACAGGGAAAACACTGCTCGCCCTTGCGCTGAGCGCTCTTTTACCAGCCGGTGCCGCATGGGCGGCAAACAACGACACCCTTATCTACTGCTCGGAAGCCTCCCCCGAATCGTTCAACCCGCAAATCGCCAGCTCCGGCCCGTCTTTTGTCGCCAGCTCTCAGGTGCTGTACAACCGCCTGATCAATTTCGATCCGGTGAAAAATACCCCGGTCCCGTCTCTGGCGGAATCCTGGACGATTTCACCGGACGGCAAGACCTATACGTTTACCCTGCGCAAAGGGGTGAAGTTCAACAGCAACAAATACTTCAAGCCAACCCGCGACTTTAACGCCGATGACGTTATTTTCTCGGTGATGCGTCAGAAAGACCCTAAGCATCCGTACCACAATGTCTCGCAGGGCAACTACGAATACTTTAACGACGTTGGGCTCGATAAGCTGATTCAGGACGTTAAAAAGGTTGATGATTACCACGTCCAGTTCACCCTGAGTGAACCAAACGCCGCATTTCTGGCCGACTGGGGGATGGATTTCGCCTCGATTCTTTCCGCCGAATACGCCGATGCAATGCTGAAAAAAGGCACGCCGGAGAACGTGGACACCTGGCCAATTGGTACCGGGCCGTATGTGCTGCAGCAGTACAAGGTAGACTCGCTGATCCGCTACGTCGCTAATCCGAACTACTGGGATGGCGAGGTGCCGACCAAACATCTTATCTTCTCCATCACGCCAAACGTGGAAACCCGCCTGGCGAAATTGCAGACCAACGAATGCCAGATTATTCCTGCACCGTCTCCGGTCCAGTTTGACGTGATTAAAAAGAACAAAGACCTGACGCTGCACTCGGTCGATGCGCTGAACGTCGGCTATCTGGCGTTTAACACCGAGAAAAAGCCGTTCGATAACGTGCTGGTGCGCCAGGCGCTGAACTACGCGACCGACAAGAAGGCTATCGTTAATGCGGTCTTTATGGGATCTGGCACGGTGGCAAAATCGCCGATCCCGCCAAATATGCTGGGCTTTAATAAAGACCTGAAGGACTACGGCTACGATCCTGAAAAAGCGAAAGCGCTGCTGAAGCAGGCGGGTCTGGAGAAGGGGGCGGAAGTCACACTGTGGTCAATGCCGGTTCAGCGTCCGTATAACCCTAACTCGCGTCGTATCGCGGAGATGATCCAGAGCGACTGGGCGAAAGTCGGCGTGAAGGCCAAAATCGTCTCTTACGAGTGGGGGGAATATCTCTCCGGCATGCGTAAAGGCGAACATGACTCCGCGCTGTTTGGCTGGATGTCCGATAACGGCGACCCGGATAACTTCGCCGACGTGCTGCTGGGTTGCAACAGCATTAAAACCGGATCAAACGCCGCGCGCTGGTGCGATAAGGGTTATGATGCTGTGGTGCAAAAAGCGAAGCTGACCAGCGATCCGGCCGAGCGTGCGAAACTGTACGGCCAGGCGCAGGAGATCTTCTACCAGCAGGCGCCGTGGATCGCACTGGCAAACGGCAAAACGTTTTACGCGACCCGCAGCAACGTGACCGGATACAGCGTGAGCCTGATGGGCAGCGACTTCTCCAAAGCGAAACTGAACTAGTTTGTTGCCCGGTGGCTCTGCGCTTACCGGGCCTACGGTTCCCCTGTAGGCCGGATAAGGCGTAGCCGCCACCCGGCAATTAACAAGGAGTGACAATGTCACATTTAAATGAAGTTACCGCCCGTGTGGATGCCGCCATTGAAAAGAGCGTGATTACCCACATGAATGAACTGCTGATTGAACTGAGCGATGATGCCGATCTCAGCCGTGAAGATCGCTATACCCAGCAGCAGCGTCTGCGTACCGCGATTTCACACCACGGCAAGCAGCATAAGGAGGAGATGGACGCGCGTGAAGAACAGCTGACCAAAGGCGGTACCATACTGTAATAGTCAAAACTGGCGTCGCGCCACCAGCCAGGCCCCCACGACCAGCATCACCGCGCCGCACGCCGGGCCTACCAGGGCGCGCAGCGGAACGCCGTGGCTCCTCAGTACGTCCAGAACCAGCCCGCCTATGAGCTGGCTTGCCACCAGCACGGCGATGGTCGTCGCCGCGCCCACGTTCTGGTAGCCGCTAATGCTGGCAAATACAAAAAACGACCCCAACAGCCCCGGGATCAGCGTCCACCAGCGCACCGTTGCGGCCAGCTCGCTGAATCCGGCGACGCCCTGCTTCAGCAGCAGAATACTGACAAACAGCACAATGCCGACCAGGGAGTTCAGCAGCATCGCGATAAGAATGGTGGAGGAGGACTGGGTGATACGCACCATTAAGGTGTTTTGCACCACCAGACCGATCCCCGCCGCCACCAGAAACGCCAGCGTCAGTAACTGATTCATGGGATAGCGTCCGGATCGCTGCGCTCGTCCAGCTGAAGCTGCATAAAGGTTAAGTCCAGCCAGCGGCCAAACTTGGTGCCCACCTGAGGCATCTGCCCCGTGGTGACAAAACCGAGCGTTTCGTGGAGGTGAATTGAGGCCTTATTTTGCGCCTCAATGCCGGCCACCATCACGTGTTTGCCGATGATGCGAGCCTCGTTAATCAGCGCCTTCATCAGCGTGCGGCCAATCCCTTTGCCCTGATGGGCCGGGTGGACGTAGACCGAGTGCTCAACCGTATGACGGAAGCCGTCGAAGGCGCGCCAGTCGCCAAAAGAGGCGTAGCCGGTGACAACACCGTCTTCTTCACTGACCAGAACCGGGTAACCCGCGAGCGTGCGGGCCTCAAACCACGCGATTCGGTTATCGGTATCGACGGTTTTATCGTTCCAGATTGCGGCAGTATGCAGTACCGCGTGGTTGTAGATCTCTCCTATCGCGGCGCAATCTTCCTTGCAGGCATGACGAACGATCATGATTAATCCTCTGTGTGTTGTTCACTATAGTATTACGTTATAGATACGATATTACACAACTGCTTCCTAAGAGCGCTACGTCATAAAGCCTGTTTTTTTGTTATTAGAACCCCATTGAAATGCCGTCCATACACTATAGTATGACGTCATGAGCACAATAACAGACACAATGAATCAACGCATTAGCGCCAGAATTCGCCTTGAACGCGAGTCTCGCGGATGGTCTCTGAGCGAGCTGGCTGAGCGGGCAGGCGTTTCTCGCGCCATGATCCACAAAATAGAGCGTGGAGACAGCAGCCCGACGGCAACCCTTCTGGCACGCCTGTCCGGCGCGTTTGGGATCAGCATGTCAACGTTGATTGCCAGAGCCGAGATGCAGGAGGGAAAACTCCTGCGACTGGCAAACCAGCCCGTCTGGCGCGATCCCCAAACGCACTATCTTCGTCGCCACGTTTCCCCGCGTACCGATCTGCCTATCGACCTCGTCCAGATTGAACTGCCAGCGGGAAGCGATGTCCCGATGCCTGCGTCGTCATACGCGCTCGCACGTCAGCTTATCTGGCTGCAGTCCGGCGAGCTGGTATTTCAGGAGGGCGATACCCGCCACGAGATGAAGGCCGGAGACTGTCTGGAACTGGGGCCGCCAAACGACTGCCGTTTCATCAACGAAACCAATGAAACCTGTATCTATCTTGTGGTCCGGCTTAACCAGTCTGCCTCGTAATGTTAAGGCGATAATGCCGATCGTGAGCCAGGCTGTAATGACATTTGTACCAGAAGGAGCTCCTGATGAATCAATCTGTTTCGCAAAATCGTCGCTGGGTGCTGGCCTCTCGTCCACAGGGTGCGCCGGTGGTGGAGAATTTTCGTCTGGAAGAGCAGCCTGTTCCTGCACCTCAGGCGGGGCAGCTGGTGCTTCGCACCGTCTGGCTGTCGCTGGATCCTTACATGCGGGGGCGCATGAGCGATGCGCCATCCTATTCTCCGCCGGTGGAGATTGGTGCGGTGATGGTGGGGGGAACGGTTAGCCGCGTTGAGCAGTCAAATCATCCCGACTTCAAAGCCGGGGAGTGGGTGCTGGGCTACAGCGGCTGGCAGGAGTACGAACTGTCAGACGGCAGCGGCCTGGTGAAGCTGGGCGACAATCCGTCACATCCTTCCTGGGCGCTGGGCATTCTTGGGATGCCGGGCTTTACCGCCTATATGGGGTTACTGGATATCGGGCAGCCTAAAGCGGGCGAAACGCTGGTGGTGGCCGCGGCGACGGGCCCTGTGGGCGCGACCGTTGGGCAGATTGGCAAAATTAAAGGCTGCCGGGTGGTTGGCGTAGCCGGTGGGGCAGAAAAGTGCCGCCACGCCGTAGAGGTTCTCGGGTTTGACGAGTGTCTGGATCACCACGCGGCGGATTTCGCTGAGCAGCTGAAACGCGCCTGCCCGAAAGGCATTGATGTCTATTTTGAAAACGTCGGTGGGAAAGTGTTTGACGCCGTGCTGCCGCTGCTGAATACCTCCGCGCGCGTTCCGGTGTGTGGCCTGGTGAGCGGCTACAATGCAACGGGCCTGCCTGATGGGCCGGACCGTTTGCCGCTTCTGATGGGCACCATTCTGAAGAAACGCATTCGGATGCAGGGCTTTATCATCGCCCAGGACTACGGTCACCGCATTCATGAGTTTCAGGAAGAGATGGGGCGCTGGGTGCAGGAGGGCAAAATTCACTATCGCGAACAGGTGACGGACGGGCTGGAGAACGCGCCTGAGGCGCTGATTGGCCTGCTGGAAGGAAAAAACTTCGGCAAAGTCGTGATTCACGTCGCGGGTGACAATAAATAAACAGCAATATGGCGGGGTTTCCCGCCATATTTATTTGTGAAGATACGATATATTGTCTTTAATTAACGGACATGGCTTTTCGCGCCATCACCCCGGATGAGCCCGAAACCGATAAAAAAACACATTTTGCATTTTTGGCTGTTTTACGTACTTCCCACCACCAGGCATGACGATACAGGATATATCGGACCAGCGTCGTTTTATTAAAACTGACGTTTATAAATAGCATTAAGTTTTAGCTACAGGAATTGAACATGCTTGATTTGGATCACTTAGAAAAAGCCCAAAGGATCAGTCTTACCATGCAAGTTGAACTCAGTTTGAAAGGAGCGTTAATTACGGGCTCCCTTAAACCTGGTGCACGACTGATTACGAAAGAGATCGCCGATAAATTAGGAACCAGCATTACCCCAGTACGCGAGGCGCTGCTGCGTCTGGTGTCAGCAGGGGCATTACATGCCACGCCAGCACAGGCATTTCTGGTGCCGGAGGTCACGCTGGACCGTTATAACGAAATCAACGCTATTCGCAAGCAGCTTGAGCCCATGGCGGTTGCCGCAGCCTGCCAGAATATGTCTGAACAAAAGCTGGAGACGTTGCGCAAATTGTCGGAAGCGTTTCATGAGGCCATGCGCAACGGAAACGTACAGCAGGCACTGCATGCGAATCGCGTTTTCCGCTTTACGCTTTACCAGTACGCGGAAATGCCCACGCTTAATGCCTTAATTGAACAGCTTTGGGTGCGCATCGGGCCGTGCATTAACTATCTGCACCAGGAGCTTAATGACATTAAAGAAGCGACGTATCACTATGACGAGTTGCTTTCAGCCCTGGAACGCCGGGATGTCGACGCCAGCCAGAAGGCAATAGAAAAGTTGATTGATGAAGCGAATACGCTTTTACAGCGACAATATTTTAACTGAGAGATTATTTAACAGAGCGACTATATACGCTATCCAATTATTTATATGGTGAATAACTCCTGATGGCATATTGCCATCAGGAGCGTTATTTTCTTTATAAAATAAACTTTACTTATTTCTTACTCGAATCGATAAGAGACAGACAGCCCTACGCCGTAGTTGCGGCCCGGCGCGGGCTCGTAATACCGCCCGTTGGATTCATTTACAATAACTGAGCCGACGTACTCTTTGTCGAACAGGTTATCTACGCGGCCAAAGACGTCCATCCCCCAGTTACCATAGTTGAATTTGTACCCGGTATTCAGCCCGACCACCGTGTACGACGGCGCTTTCGCCGTGTTCTCGTCGTCGGCCATGATATCGCTCATGTAGCGCACGTCCGAGCCCGCGTACCAGCCTTCTTCAGGCTGCCAGCCAAATGACGCGTAGCCCATATTGCGGGCAATGCCCGGCATGCGGTTGCCGTTACAGTCTGCGTCGCCGCAGACGTTGGTGCGGTAGGTGGCGTCCAGATAGGTCCACGCCATTTTCAGCTTCCAGTTTTCAGCAAACTGCTGATCGAGAGACACTTCAACTCCCTGACGACGGGTTTTCCCGGCATTTTTATAGCTTGTCCGGCCGCCAGCGCTGGCATCCACCACGATCTCGTCATCCGTATCGGTGCGGAACAGTGCTGCCGTCAGCAGGCCATTGCCGATGCGGGTTTTGCTGCCCACTTCGTACGTGTTGTTGGTGGACGGCTTCAGGCCAATGTTCAGGCCGCCCTGGTTATCGGCGCGATAGGAGAGCTCGTTGATGGTTGGCGTTTCGAATCCACGTCCTGCGGCAGCGTAGAGGTTCCATGCGTCCGTCACCGCATACTTCACGGCGCCCGCCGGGAGCCACTTGTGATAGCTCGCATCACCGCTGTCGTCGCCGTTGCCCGGCGTAACGTAATGGTCGTTGGAATCAAACCAGACCGAGCTGTAACGCACGCCCGCATCGACGGAGAGTTTCTGCGTCAGCTGCCAGCGGGTCTGCAGGTAAGGGTCAACGTTCCACATCAGGTTACGTTCGTTCCGGCGTTTATCACCTTTCACGCCGTAGTCCGGCACCCCGTTGTTCATCACGAAGTTCTCGTACCCACGGCGGTCTTCACTCATGTTTTCATAGTTCAGACCGGTGGTGAAGGTGACCGGCACCAACAGCTCGCCGCGGTGCGTCCAGCGGGTATCAACCCCCTGATAGTGACGCTGCATATCGATCACGCCGCCGGAGTGAGAAGGCCTCAGCTGCGGCTGGTAGGGAATCGACTGGTACTGCGTCATTTCACGCTCGCCGGCGTACATCATCACGCTGAGATCGTCCTGAGCGCTAAGCTGTCGGTCATAGCGCAGCCCCGCCTGGGTCTGCTTAATGGTCTTGCGCGTGTTGTACTGATCGCCGCGTGGGGACTGACGCGGGTTATCCTGCCACTCCTGATAGCTCAGCCCGCCCGGATCGTTGGCCTTCATGTCCACGCTGTTGAAAACCAGCGTCAGCTTGCTGGCGTCGTCAATGCGTACGCCCAGTTTGGCGTTAGCGAGATTCTTCCGCGCGCCGCTGTGGTCGCGGTAGCCTTTGGTGGTGAAGCGGGTGGTGGATACGGTGTAATCCACATCCCCCGCGTGGGTGCCGTCACCCATCGCGCCGGTGGCTTTCATGCCGTAGCGCCATGTCCCGTAACTGCCGTAATAGCTGCTGGCTTCAATGGTTGGCGGCTGCTGTCCGGTCTGGGTGTTGATGTTAATCACGCCGCCAGAGGCGTTGCCGTACAGGGCAGAGAAGGGACCGCGCAGCACCTCGACTGTATCAATGCTGGAGAGATCGATGTTGGAGGTCTGGCCCTGTCCGTCCGGCATGGTGGCAGGAATACCGTCGACATACATGCGGATGCCGCGCACGCCAAACGTTGAGCGGGCACCAAACCCGCGCATCGAAAGCTGGAGATCCTGAGCATAGTTCTGACGGTTCTGAATCTGTAGTCCCGGAACGCTGCCAAGCGATTCGGAGAGATTAATACGTGGCGTGGCGTGGCGCATATCATCGCCATTCACGACGCTGACCGCCGCCGGGGTATCAAGCTCTGATACGGTTTGCGGCGCGGCGCTGACGATCATGGTCTGTTCCTCGGCGCTCATTGCACTCAGAGGTGCAAAAACAACGGGAACCAGCAGCAGCGGGAGAGATGCCTTACGGGCAGATATGATTTTCATGAGTAAAACCGGTTGTGATGTATAAACGAACCAAATGGAACATGTCCATACATGTTAAAGGTTTTGTAAATGTTTTGAAAACTATAACCGCACATTGCGTTAATGAAAGGCAACAGGGAAAAGAAAAACTCCACATTCAGCCCATTAATGATTACTATTCTCATTATCAAAAGGCGATGCCATGACGTTGCCTGCCGGAAGTGATGTCAGCGGAAACCCCTCTTTTCAAAAAAGGAATTGTTATGTCTTTACGCCATCTGTGCTCGCCACGCCTGAGTACGTCTCTGCTGTCTGCCGCTTTACTGTTTGCCGGAACCTTCCAGGCGCATGCCGCCGAAGAGATGCTGCGTAAAGCGGTGGGTAAAGGTGCCTATGAAATGGCGGTCAGCCAGCAGGAGAACGCCCTGTGGGTTGCGACGTCGCAAAGCCGTAAACTCGACACGGGTGGCGTTATCTACCGCCTCGATCCAGCCACGCTGGAGGTGACGCAGGCCATTCACAGCGATCTCAAACCGTTTGGCGCCACCCTCGACGGCGCGACGCAAACCCTGTGGCTGGGTAACACGATCAACGGCGCGGTGACGGCCATTGATGCCAAAACGGGCGACGTGAAAGGGCGTCTGGTGCTTGATAGCCGTCAGCGCAGTGAAACCGTCAAGCCGCTGCAGCCGCGTCAGCTGGTGGCGGATGATGCGAGCAACACGATTTACATTACCGGTGTCGGCAAAGAGAGCGTGATTTGGGTCGTGGATGGCGCAACGCTGAAGCTGAAAGAGACCATTGCCAATACCGGCACATACAGCACCGGTCTGGCGCTGGATGCTAAAGCGAAACGCCTGTATACCACTAATGCTGACGGCGAACTCGTCACCATTGATACCGCCACCAATAAAATCCTGAGCCGTAAAAAAGTGCAGGACGACGGTAAAGAGCACTTCTACCTGAACCTGAGCCTCGACACCGCCGGCCAGCGCGCGTTCCTGACCGATTCAAAACAACCGGAAGTGCTGGTGGTGAGCCTGAAAGACGGCAGTGTGATCGAGAAAATCGCCGCGCCGGAGTCCCTGGCGGTCCTGTTTAACCCGGCTCGCAATGAAGCCTACGTGACGCACCGTGAGGCCGGTAAGGTGAGCGTGATTGACGCGAAAACCTACAAAGTAACGAAAACGTTCGATACGCCGGTCTACCCGAACAGCCTGGCGCTCTCGGCGGATGGCAAAACGCTCTATGTAACGGTGAAGCAGAAATCTACCCGTCAGCAGGAAGCGACCCAGCCTGACGACGTGGTGCGTATCGCGCTGTGATATAAAAAAGGGAAGGCAGATGCCTTCCCTTTTTAATGCTTAATTGGTGCTTAACGCGACGTCTCTTCCACCAGCGGCGCGTCGTGTTTTTCATCATCTGGATGAACCGGCGCGGTGCTGTGAATTTCGTGAACGCGCTTACGCACGCCAAACCAGCCAGCGATCAGCAGCACGGCAAGCAGCGGAATGGTGGCGATGGTATAGGTACCGTTCGGGTAGTCGAACGCCATCAGAACCAGCACGCTGAACAGGAAGAGCAGGGTGAGCCAGGAGGTCACCGGGGCGCCCGGCAGCTTAAAGCTGACGTCAGCGGCTTTGCCTTCTTTAATGGCTTTACGCAGACGCATCTGGCAGACCACGATGAAGCCCCAGGAGGCGATAATCCCAAGTGCGGCCACGTTCAGCACGATCTCGAAGACCTGAGACGGCACCAAATAGTTCAGGAATACCCCGAAGACGTACACCACCAGCGTAGCCAGAATGCCGGCGTACGGTACGTGCTGCTTGCTCATTTTCGACATGAACTTCGGCGCGGAACCGCCCATGGACATGGAGCGCAGGATACGTCCTGTAGAGTAAAGGCCAGAGTTCAGGCTGGAGAGCGCCGCCGTCAGCACAACGATGTTCATGATGCTGCCCACGTAAGGCACGCCGAGCTTAGAGAAGAAGGTCACAAACGGGCTCTGACCGGCCTGATAGGCGTTCCACGGTAGCAGCAGAACCAGCAGCACCACGGAACCGACGTAGAACAGACCGATACGCCAGATCACACTGTTAATGGCTTTTGGCACCATGGTTTGCGGGTCTTTACATTCACCCGCTGCGGTACCGACCAGCTCGATAGACGCAAAGGCAAACACCACGCCCTGAACCAGAACCAGCGCAGGCAGCAGGCCGTGCGGGAAGAATCCGCCGTTATCGGTTATCAGGTGGAAACCGGTGGCATTACCATCCAGCGGCTTGCCGCTGCCGAGGAAGACCGTACCGACCACCAGGAAAATCACAATGGCGAGCACTTTTACCAGCGCAAACCAGAACTCCATCTCGGCGAACCACTTCACGCCGATCATGTTCATGGTGCCGACAATGGCCAGCGCGCCAAGGGCAAAGACCCACTGCGGCACGTCACCGAACGCGCCCCAGTAGTGCATATACAGCGCAACGGCGGTGATATCAACGATACCGGTCATCGCCCAGTTGACGAAGTACATCCAGCCGGCAACGTAGGCCTCTTTTTCACCGAGGAATTCTCGGGCGTAAGAGACGAAGCTTCCGCTGGAGGGGCGATGCAGTACCAGTTCACCCAGCGCGCGAAGAATGAAGAAGGAGAAGATCCCGCACACCAGATAAACCAGTGCGAGAGCCGGGCCCGCCATCTGCAGACGTGCGCCAGCACCTAAAAACAGACCCGTACCGATAGCGCCGCCGATGGCGATCATTTGAACCTGACGGTTGCCCATCGCTTTGTGGTAGCCCTCTTCGTGGGAGTTCAACCAGCGACGTTTCGCAGCATGATGATCGGCTGCGCTTTTATTGCTTGTTTTCATTGAGTTACCTGTTTGCCTGTCTGAACCATTATCGTGATAGTCCTGCCTGGCAGAAAGCAATACAAACGATTGCTTCTGCGCAAACACATGCCGCCTTCCCAGTCATTCTGCGTATGGATAAGGCGAAACATGGCGAGGCATCCTACCTGCAATTCATAAGCGACGCAAAATATAACCGTGCCGAAAGTGATGCACGTCGAAGGAAATCGTGTGGTCAGAGCAGACAAGGATTACAACGCGCTGAATCGTGGTGAGTTTTTAGACAAAACAAACAGTGAAGTGCTGCTTTAATCATCAGAAACCCTTAATAATTACGTTGAGGTAGAGCGCCAGGAGGTGGCGCTTCGCTGGCGTTTCATTAACAAAACTAAAACGATATGATGCGATCCCTTTTCTTCAGCACGATCGGGCGGAACGGTGAAAATCAATATTATCGGTACCAGCGGAAGTGGAAAAAGTACGCTTGCCAGACGCATCGCGACGGAGCTGTCGCTCCCGTATATTGAGATGGACAGGTTGTACTGGCGCCCTGACTGGCAGGGCACACCGGATGAAGTGCTGCTAAATACGCTGGCGGATACGCTCGCTGCCACGCCCGGCTGGGTGCTTGACGGCAACTACAATCGCACACGCCCGGTGAAGTGGCGTGATGTAGATGTGGTCGTGTGGGTGGACATCGGGTTTACCCGTACGCTCTGGCAGGCGGTCACGCGCGCGTTCAAACGCGCATGGCACCAGCAGGAGCTTTGGCCCGGCACCGGAAACCGTGAAAGCTTTCGCCGCTCATTTTTCAGCCGGGAGTCCATCATCATCTGGACAATTAAAACCTGGCGCAGCAACCGCGAACGCTACGAAGCCGACATGAAAAACCCGCAGTACAGCCATATCAAGTTTGTCCGAATCACCCGTCGTCAGGAGGCGGATGCGCTGATTTCATCGCTGAAATCACACCCTTAGCAGGGTCATGTATATCTGATTTCCGGCAAACCAAATGTAAATTAATTGTTTCTCTGTGGTGAAATACGCCTTTAATAATGTCGACATGTTAAGTCAAACGAGAACGCAACATGTCATGGCGAATCAGCATTCTGGACAAAAGCCCCATCGCTGAAAACGAAACGGCAGCCGATGCACTGGCGCGCACCCTGACGCTGGCGCAGCAGGCAGAAAGTCTGGGCTATCACCGCTTCTGGATTGCCGAGCATCACAACACGCCACACCTTGCCAGCCCCTCGCCGGAGCTGCTGATTGCCTGGATCCTTGGGCAAACCACGCGCATCCGCGTCGGTTCCGGCGGCGTGATGCTCCAGCACTACAGCCCCTATAAGGTAGCCGAGAATTTCAACCTGCTGGCCGCGCTGGCGCCCGGTCGCGTGGATCTCGGCGTCGGAAAAGCCCCCGGCGGGCTACCGCTCTCGACCCGCGTGCTGCAGCAGGGTCTGCATCAACAGGAAAAAGGCAGCTTTGCCGAACAGCTGGCCCAGCTCGATCGCTGGATCCGTCCTGAACGTCAGTCTGCCGATGAAGCCGTTCGCGCCACGCCGCTGCCACCGGTTCCTGCTCAGGGCTTTTTGCTGGGCGCCAGCATCGAAAGCGCGCTGCTTGCCGCCTCGCTCAACTGGCACTTCGTCTTTGCCGCACATCTCAACGGTGACCCGGAACTGCTGCGCGACGTGGTAACGACCTGGCGTAAGAACAGCGCGCGGGAGGTGATTGTGGCGGTACAGGCGATTGTTGCGCCGACGCAGGCCGAGGCAGACGCGCTGGCGCAAAAGGTCGAAGTGTGGGGCGTTGAGCTGGAAAATGGCCAGCGTGTCACCGTGGCCAGCGAAGAGCAGGCCTACGCCTTTGCGCGTCAGGCGGGAAGCGAGCCGGTTCGCATTGCCCGTCGGGCCCAGTCGCTGCTGGCGGGCACGGCTGAGTCGGTGCTGGAGCAGCTCAACGCGCTGCACCAGCTGTGGGGCATTGACGAATTCATCATCGACACGCCTGTCGCGGAGGGGGCAACGCGCGTCGCGTCGCTGCGTCTGCTTGCCGAGGCGCGTCTTAACAGGGAGGTCACCGTATGAGCTTTAGCGAACAGCTGATAGCCTGGCGCCGCGAGCTGCACCAGAACCCTGAGCTGTCCGGTCAGGAAGTGGAAACCACGGCACGCCTGCGCCAGTGGCTGACGAATGCCGGGATTACCCCACAGCCTTACGACCTGTCGACCGGGCTGGTGGCAGAAATCGGCTCGGGCAACAAACTGATTGCGCTGCGGGCAGATATTGATGCTCTGCCGATTGAGGAGCGCAGCGGCGTGCCGTTTAGCTCGCAGCGTGCAGGCGTGATGCACGCCTGCGGACACGATATCCATACCAGCGTGATCCTCGGCGCCGCGTTAAAGCTAAAAGAGCGTGAAGCCTCGCTCAACGGCCGGGTGCGTATCCTCTTCCAGCCTGCCGAAGAGAACTTTGGCGGGGCGAAGAGCATGGTGCGGGCCGGTGCCCTGCGTGACGTCAGCGCGATTTTCGGCATGCACAATGAGCCCGGCCTGCCGGTCGGTGAGTTCGCCACCCGCGGCGGACCGTTCTATGCCAACGTGGACCGCTTCGTGATCCGCATCACCGGCAAAGGCGCACACGCCGCGCGCCCGCACGAAGGCAACGACGCCATTGTGCTGGCGAGCCAGCTTGTAACGGCGCTACAAAGCGTCGCCAGCCGCAACGTCAATACGCTGGATTCAGTGGTGCTCAGCGTGACGCGCATTGCTGGCGGCAATACCTGGAACGTGCTGCCGGAAAGCGTCGAGCTTGAAGGCACGCTGCGCACCCACCGCACGGAGGTGCAGCAGAACGTGAAGGCCCGCGTGGGCGAAATCGCCGCCGGGTTTGCCAGCGCCTTCAGCGCACAGATTGATATTACCTGGTATGCCGGACCCACCGCGCTGGTGAACGACGAGCGCTGGGCCGATTTTGCCACCTCGGTTGCCCGCGAGGCGGGGTACGAAACCCGGCACGCGGAACTGCATATGGGCGGAGAAGATTTCGCGGTTTATCTGCAGTCTATTCCCGGGGCGTTTGTCAGCATCGGCAGTAATAGCCCGTTTGGTTTACACCATCCGGCATTTAATCCGGACGAAGCATTAATTGAGCCCGCTGCCCGCTATTTTGCACAGCTTGCGGAAAAAGCGCTGCAACACGTTTAATTCTGGAGAGGTAAATATGTCTGCACATCGTCAACTGCGGCTCGGGACCATTTTGCATGGTGCGTCCGGAAATATGTCTGCCTGGCGTCACCCTGAGGCCGTCGCCGATGCCAGTATTAATTTTAATTTCGTAAAAGAAACGGCATTAAAAGCGGAGGAGGGCAAACTCGATTTTTTGTTCGTTGCCGACGGCCTCTATATAAATGAGAAATCTATTCCGCACTTTTTAAACCGCTTTGAACCGTTAACGGTACTCTCCGCGCTGGCAAGCATCACTTCACGCCTGGGGCTGGTGGGAACCTTATCCACATCCTACAGCGAACCCTTTACCACGGCGCGCCAGTTCGCCAGCCTCGATCACCTGAGCAATGGCAGAGCGGGCTGGAACGTGGTGACTTCCCCGCTGGAAGGGTCAGCAAAGAACTTTTCCCGCGAAAAACACCCCGAGCATGCGCTGCGCTACCGCATTGCCGATGAGTATCTCGACGTGGTGAAAGGGCTGTGGGATTCCTGGGAAGGCGACGCCTTTATCCGCAACAAAGAGAGCGGCCAGTTTTTTGACCCAGCAAGGCTGCATACGCTCGATCATCGTGGGGACTTCTTCCAGGTCGCCGGGCCGCTGAATATTGGCCGTACGCCGCAGGGGCGACCGATTGTCTTTCAGGCGGGCGCGTCGGATGACGGTAAAAAACTGGCGGCGAAACATGCTGACGCCATTTTTACCCATCACGAAACCTTCGAAGAAGCGAAAGCGTTTTATCTCGACGTGAAGCAGCAGCTGGAAACGAACGGTCGCCGCGCGTCAGATCTACATATTTTCCAGGGCGTCAGCGTCATAGTGGGGAAAGATGCCGATGACGTGGAAAACCAGTATCAAACCACGGCGGCGCTGGTGTCGATTAACGATGCCCTCAACTACCTCGGACGCTATTTTGAACATCACGATTTCAGCCAGTATCCGCTTGACGAGCCGTTCCCGGATATCGGCGACTTAGGCAAAAACAGCTTCCGCAGCACTACCGATGAAATTAAGCGTAATGCCCGCGAGCGCAGCTTAACCCTGCGTCAGGTGGCGCTTGAAGCCGCTTCGCCGCGCCCGCGCTTTTCCGGCACGCCGGAGGAGGTGGCTGACGGTTTGCAGGCCTGGTTTGAAGGTTATGCCGCAGACGGCTTCATCATTCAGGGCGGTACGCCGGACACCTTCCCGCGCTTTGTTGACCAGGTTGTACCTGTTCTGCAGGCCCGTGGCCTGTTCCGTACTGACTACCCAGGCACCACGCTGCGCGAGAGCCTGGGCTTAGACCAACCTAAAAACCAGTTCACACAACAATAAAAGAGAACACCGCTATGCAGAAAACATCGCTTATTCTGGCGCTCGCGCTGGCCTTTACCCCTGCCGTCTGGGCAGAGAATGTGAATATTAACGGCACCGGCGTGAGCATCGAGGCCAACAAAACGCCGATCAACACCGCCAAAAACAGCGAGGCGGTGGCGCAGCTCCCGAAAGATTATCGCTTTGCCGTGCCGGGGAAATTTACCGTGGCGGTGGCGGGCCTTAATCAACCGCCGCTGACGGTATTTTCCGACGACAACAAAACGCTGCTCGGCAGTGAGGTTGACGTCGCCCGTCTGGTGGCTGACAGCCTCGGGCTGGAGCTGAACGTGGTGCCGACCTCGTGGGAAGACTGGCCGCTGGGGGTGGCATCGGGGAAATACGATGCGGCCATCAGCAATATTACCGTCACCAAAGCGCGCAAAGAGAAGTTTGATTTCGCCACCTACCGTAAGGACTCCCTCGGTTTCTACGTGAAATCGACCAGCCCGATCAAATCGCTTCAGAAAGCGGAGGACATTGCCGGGCTGCGGATTATCGTCGGTTCCGGCACCAACCAGGAGGCCATCCTGCTGGCGTGGAATGCCGAAAACCTGAAGAAGGGACTGAAGCCCTTTACCCCGATCTACACCAAAGACGACGCGGCACAAACGCTGGCGCTGCAGTCCGGGCGCGCGGATGCCTACTTTGGCCCGAACGTGATTGGTGCCTGGAAAGCGGCACTGAACGGGAAAACCAAACTGGTGGGTAGCGTCGACGGCGGCTGGCCGAAGGCGGCGCACATCGCGGTGACGCTGAAAAAAGGCAGCGGGCTGGTTGAGCCGGTGCAAACCGCGCTGAACGGCGTCATCAAAAACGGCGATTACGACAAAGTGCTGAACCGCTGGGGGGAAGGCGTTGAGCGCATTCCTCAGTCAGAAGTCAACCCGGCTGGCCTGGGCGATTAAGGAGGCGCTATGAGTGAACGATTTCGTGACGTGTCGCCGGAAGATGCTGAGCTTCAGCCCATCATTGAGGGGCTGTTCGGTGAATATGCCGCCCGCTACGGGGACTACTTCTCTAAAGACGCGGAAGTGGAACTCACCGAGTGGTACTTAGCGCCGCAGGGGCTGTTTATCGTCCTGGAGCGCGAAGGGAAGATTATCGCCACCGGCGCGTACAAGCCCTTCGACGAACGCACCGCGGAAATCAAACGCATCTGGACGGACAAAACCCTGCGTCAGCAGGGGCTTGCCGGGCGCGTGGTGCAGGAGCTGGAGCGCAGGGCGGTGCTGGCAGGGTACAGCCAGATCTATCTGACAACCGGTTTTCGCCAGCCGGAAGCGGTCAGGCTTTATCTTAGCCAGGGCTATCAGCCGCAGTTCGATCTGAACCGGGATCCGGAAGAGTACAGCCAGCCGCCCTTTGACGGTCGGCTGCGCTTCACTAAAACGCTGGTACGCGAAGCGTTCAGTAAAACCGCATGAGGAACGACGATGAGCAACGTTGAAACCATTAAGGTGGTCCCGGCGCGTTATCCGCTGCGGGCCGTCGGCGCCGCGGTGGCGCTGTTTGTCCTGGCCGTCGTGATTCAGTCCGTGGCCTTTAACCCGCGCTGGGAGTGGGCGGTGTTCGCCCGCTGGTTCTTTGACCCGGTGATCCTCGAAGGCGTAGGGCAGACCCTGCTCCTGACGCTGATCGGCACCGCGCTGAGCGTGGTGATTGGCGGCATGCTGGCTCTGGCGAGACTGTCCTCGTCATGGCTGTTGAGCAGCCTGGCGTGGGCCTACATCTGGCTGTTTCGCTCGCTGCCGCTGATCGTGGTGCTGATCATCCTGTACAACTTTTCCTATCTCTACGACACGCTCTCTCTCGGCGTGCCGTTCACCGGCATCACCTGGGGCAGCTTTGAGACCATTAACGTGCTGGGGCAGTTCTCCACCGCCGTGGTGGGGCTGACGCTGGTGCAGAGCGCCTATACCGCCGAGATCATTCGCGGTGGATTCCTCGGGGTCGATCACGGCCAGTATGAAGCCGCCGCCGCGCTGGGTCTCCCGGCCTGGCGCCGCACGGTGCGGATCATTTTGCCTCAGGCGCTGCGCACAATCCTGCCGTCGGGATTCAATGAAATCATCAGCCTCGCCAAGGGCACGGCGATGGTGTACGTCCTGGCGATGCCGGAGCTGTTCTATACCATCCAGATGATCTACAACCGCACGCAGGAGGTGATCCCGCTGCTGATGGTCGGGGCTGCCTGGTACCTGGTCATTACCACCGTCTTGTCCGCAATTCAGTATGTTGTCGAGCGCGGTCTGGCACGCAGCGAACGCCGCTCCGCCGTGAATCAGAACCGCGACACCCGCCGCGCCCGTTCCGTGACCACCACGCCAGCACAGGAGCCCGTCCATGCAAGCCTCTCCTGAAGGACATATCTCGATCACCGGCGTCAGCAAGTTTTTTGGCCGCCATAAGGCGCTCGACAACGTTTCGCTTGAGATCCCTCCCGGGTCAGTAACGGTGATCCTCGGGCCGTCCGGGTCGGGCAAATCGACGCTGCTGCGTACTATTAACCACCTGGAGCGCGTCGACGAAGGCTTTATCCAGATAGACGGGGATTACATCGGCTACCGTCGTCAGGGCGATAAGCTTTATGAGCTGAAGGAGAAGGAGATCCTCAGGCAGCGCGTCAACGTGGGCTACGTGTTCCAGAACTTCAATCTCTTCCCGCATCTTACGGTGCTGGAAAACCTGATAGAGGCGCCCATCGCGCATAAAAAGCTCGGCAAAAAAGAGGCGGTGGAAAGGGCGTACAGCCTGCTGGACGTGGTTGGGCTGCGGGATAAAGCCGATGCCTGGTCACGCCATCTTTCCGGCGGTCAGCAGCAGCGTATCGCCATTGCCCGCGCGCTGGCGCTGCGTCCCCGCGTGATGCTGTTTGACGAGCCCACCTCGGCGCTCGACCCTGAACTGGTCGGCGAAGTGCTGGACGTGATCAAAAAGCTCGCCCGTTCCGGCACCACGCTGGTGGTGGTCACCCATGAGATCGGCTTTGCCCGTGAAGTGGCGGATCAGGTGGTGTTTATGGTTGACGGGAAAATCGTTGAGCAGGGGAGCAGCGACGAGGTGTTGAACCGCCCATCGCACCCGCGAACGCGCCAGTTCCTCTCGAAAGTCTTATAAGGAGTGCCAATGAAATATGGGCTTCTGGCGGGGCTGATCTTCACAACGGCGAGCCACGCCAGCATTGATCTGAAAGCCAACGAGCAGCCGCTGCCGGTGACGGTGGATCCGCAGGCCGTGGCGAAGATCCCCGCCAATTACAAATTCGTTGAGCCGGGTACGCTGACGGTCGCCATCTCGATGCTGAATTCTCCGCCGCTGGCGCTGCTGGCCAGCGATAACCGTACGCGCATCGGCAGCGATCCGGATATGGCCCGCCTGCTGGCGGGTAGCCTGGGGCTAAAGCTGAAGCTGGTGCCGACGGCGTGGGAAGACTGGCCGCTGGGGATTGCCTCCGGGCGATACGACGTGGCGCTGGTGAACATTGCGGTGACCGAGCAGCGTAAAGAGAAGTTTGATTTTGCGACCTACCGCGTCGATTCTCTGGCGTTTTCGGTGAAATCCACAAGCGAGATCCAGTCAATCAAAAGCGCGGAAGATCTGGCCGGGAAAACGGTGATTGTCGGCTCCGGCACGAATCAGGAGCGCATTCTGCTGGGCTGGAACGAAGAGAACAAAAAGGCGGGGCGGACGCCCGCGCTGCCGGTTTATCTCCACGACGATGCCTCGGGCAATCTCTATATCCAGTCCGGCAGGGCGGATGTGTTCTTTGGCCCTCAGTCGGTTTCAGCTTACAAAGCAGCGCTTACGGGCAAAACCCGCGTGGTCGGTTTAGGGCCAAAAAAAGCCTATGTTGCGACCACCACCAAAAAAGGTAATGAGCTGGTGTACGCGCTGCAGGCCGCGCTTGACGGCGCGATTAAGCGGGGAGATTACCAGAAGGTGCTGGCGCGCTGGGGCGAACAGGGGGAAGCGGTGACGCAGTCGGAGGTCAACCCGCCTGGGATAACCTACTAATGGTGCTCTACACTTAGGGTTTTCATCCCGCAGGGGGCAACATGATTAAACTCTATGGCGTACCCGGCTGGGGCTCGGCGATCGGTGAAGCGATGCTCACCCTGGCTGATATCCCTTATCAGTTTGTGAACGTGGACGGGTTTGACCAGCCCGGCCCGCAGCGCGAGCTGCTGCAAAAGCTCAACCCGCTGTGTCAGGTGCCAACGCTGGCGCTGGAAAATGGCGCCATCATGACCGAAACCGCGGCAATTGCCCTGATGGTGCTCGACAGATGTCCCGATCTTGCTCCACCCGTGGGGCTGGCCGAGCGTCAGCAGTTTCAGCGTCTGCTCATCTGGTTTGTGGCCAACGTCTATCCCACGTTTACGTATGCAGACTATCCCGAACGCTGGGTGCCGGATGCGCCGGAACAGCTGCAGAAAAACTGCATCGAATACCGGAAATCCCTCTACTTGTGGTTTGAAAGCCAGCTTAAGGCTGCCCCGTTTGCACTGGGGGAACGGCTGACGCTGCTGGACGTATATATTGCGGTGGCGCGCACCTGGGGGCCTCGGCATGACTGGTTTGCGGCAAACACGCCCAGGTTTACGGCGATTGCGGATACGGTGTGTCAACTGCCGGAACTGCACAAGGTGTTAAAGGCCAACAACATAATCTGATAACGTGGAAGGCTCACACATAACAGGAAGCCTGCATATGCCACACGTAGATATCAAATGTTTTCCCCGCGATCTTAACGACGAGCAAAAAAACGCGCTGGCGGCAGATATCGCCGAGGTGATTATTCGCCATTTCAACAGCAAAGACAGTTCGGTATCGGTGGCGTTGAACCAGGTGAACCAGGAAGACTGGAAAGCCCAGGTCTGGGATACCGAAATAGGACCGAAGCTGGACGAGTTAATTAAGAAGCCTGGGTATTCAATGTAATTTTTGGGGCCGGGTAGCGTCGTCTTACCCGGTTTCTCCTGACTCTCAGACCCTCATTTCGCAAAAAACGATAAAAGTGAGTTTTATCCGATCCGTTACACTTAACGTTTCTGACTGACATTTAATAAATCCTTAGGAAAGATCGCCAACAGAATCAATTAAGGACAGCAACGTTAAAGGATAATTTTCTCATGACAAAATTACCCCGGTTTTCACCTGCCTTTTTCCACCCTCGATACTGGCTAAGCTGGACAGGCATCGCCGCGCTGTGGCTCATCATGCTGCTCCCTTATCCGCTACTGTTCAGAATCGGTCATGGCCTTGGTCGGCTGGCGATGCGCTTACTTCCTCGCCGCGTCGAGATTGCCCGCAGAAACCTGGAGCTTTGCTTTCCGCAGATGAAAGCAGAAGAGCGTGAATCTTTGCTGCAGCGTAATTTTGAATCCGTTGGGATGGGGGTAATCGAAACCGGCATGGCGTGGTTCTGGCCTGCATGGCGGGTGCGGAAATGCTTTACCGTGACGGGTTACGAGCACATGGAAAAAGCCAGGGCGCAGGGAAAGGGCGTGGTGCTGGTCGGGATGCATTTTCTGACGCTTGAGCTGGGCGCGCGGATATTTGGCATGCTCAACCCCGGTATTGGGGTGTATCGCCCTAACAATAATGCGCTCCTGGACTGGCTACAGACGCGCGGGCGTCTGCGCGCCAATAAAACCATGCTCGATCGCCATGATTTAAAGGGCATGATCCGCTCGCTGAAACAGAATGAGATTTTGTGGTACGCCCCGGATCATGACTATGGCAAAGCCAATAGCGTGTTTGCGCCGTTTTTTGCGGTTCCGGATGCCGCCACGACCGCTGGAAGCTATATGCTGGTCAAAAGCGCGAAACCTGCCGTGATTCCATTCGTGCCGCGCCGCAGGGCGGACGGTACAGGATACGAGCTGATTATTCTGGAGGATATCAGCGAGGCGTTACAGGGCAGCGACAAAGTCGCCGTGGCGACGCAGATGAACAGGGCGATTGAGCGCGCCGTGCGGATGGCACCTGAACAATATATGTGGCTGCACCGTCGCTTCAAAACGCGTCCTGAAGGCGTACCTGACCGGTATGCCCGCCAGAAACAGACGGCAACACGGAGCGATCTTCTCTCCGCCAGCGATTTTTCTGACCGCTCGGGCGTTCAGCACTAAAAGCGTGCCGTTTGCGCTGAGCGCCACGCTGCTGAGGGTTTGGATTAGGTAACCTGACAGGGGAAGCAGGGGGCACACTGCCCGGCTTACCCCTCTGTTGACGGCACAATCTGAACCTGGCTTCGCATGACCTCATGGCCCTGCGTATTCACATAGCCAATGCGCACCGGTTCACCACTCGCTTTATCAACCAGCGTGATATGCGGTGCGGTGTGTAAAACATGCAGGTGTCCCCACTCCATCAGAGATAGCAGCACCGGGGCAAGAGCGCGGCTTTTGTCGGTAAGCTGGTATTCATACCGTTCCCGTGATCCTTCTTCCCGGTAAGGTCTTCGGGAAAGCAACCCCAGCTCCGTCATCAACTTTAAGCGCGTTGCTAACGTCTGCTTAGTGATGCCGGTATGGTTGCGCATGGTCTCGAAGCGAGTGATGCCGTAAAAAGCCTCCCTCAAAATCAGCAAAATCCATTGATCGCCAATGATTTTTGCCCCTTCTGCGAGCCCGCACAGTTCGGGTGAGAGATAAGGCAATGATTTATCTTTTGACACAGGGTGTTTTCCTTTCTAATCTGAGTATGATTTTTAGACCTTAATTATAGGGAGAATACAATGCCATTTGTGAATGTACAAACGATTAAAGGGATCATGAACGCCGAGCAAAAAAGTGAATTGCTGCGCCGAATGACGGACTTAATGGTGGAAATCGAGGGGAAAGGGGATCCGGCATTCCGGAATTCGGTCTGGATCCGTATTGATGAACACGAGCCGGAGCAATGGAGCCTGGGGGGATTACAGCCTACTGCTGAAATGATTGCGAACAAATTCGCGTCGACGCAGTCGTCCTGATACGTTCGGGAGGCACATATCCCTCCCGGCGATAAGAGGTTTAATGAGCACGTAAAAGGATGTCCATCAGCCCCGGAAAGCGGGCATCCAGATCCTCTCTTCGCAATGAAATCATATTTTCTCGTCCCTGCGGACGCTGCCAGATGACCCCGCTGTCGCGTAGAACGCGCCAGTGATGGGTCATCGTGGACTTCACCACGTCGTCCGGGCGCAGCGCGTTACAGCTGAGTTCAATGCCATCGGCCAGCCGGCGGATAATCGACAGCCGGAGCGGGTTGCCGAGGGCAAACAGCACATTTTCCAGCAGTATTTGTTCAGTTTCAGGGTGGTTTGGGATCATCGTTTTCCTGCGTTTGGCGTCAGATTGAGCTATATCAACAATAGGTCAACCGTTAAAAAATAGTTCGATAATACTCGTACAATAGGACTATTATAGCAAACGAACGAATGCACGACCATCCCGGTCGTCACAGACAAGTCATGAGACTTAAGGAAATATCATGCCCCGACCCATCCCTCTCGAACGTTATCGCAACATCGGTATCTCCGCGCATATCGATGCCGGTAAAACCACCACCACTGAGCGCATCCTGTTTTATACCGGGATGAGCCACAAGCTGGGTGAAGTACACGATGGCGCGGCAACCACTGACTGGATGGCGCAGGAGCAGGAGCGCGGGATCACGATTACCTCCGCGGCGGTCAGCTGCTTCTGGCCGGGTATGGACAGAGGGTTTGAACCGCACCGGATTAACATCATCGACACCCCGGGACACGTGGACTTCACCATTGAAGTGGAGCGTTCTATGCGCGTGCTCGACGGTGCCGTGATGGTGTATGACTCCGTGGGCGGCGTGCAGCCGCAGTCGGAAACCGTCTGGCGTCAGGCCAATAAATATCACGTTCCGCGACTGGCCTTCGTCAACAAAATGGACCGTCCGGGTGCCGATTTCTTCCGCGTCGTGCGGATGATGCAGGAACGCCTGAAGGCCAATCCGGTGCCGATTGTCATCCCGGTGGGTGCCGAAGACCATTTCACAGGCGTGGTGGACCTCATCAAGATGCGCACCATTCTGTGGGACGATGCGACGCAGGGCATGGTATTTACCTATGCGCCCGTGCCGGATGATTTAGTCAGCACCGCCAGAGAATGGCGGGAGAAAATGGTCTCTGCGGCGGCGGAAGCCAGCGACGATCTGATGGACAAATACCTGGAGACGGGCGATCTCGACGAAGCGGAAATCATCAGGGGACTGCGTATTCGCACTATCTCGGGCGAAATCCAGCCGATGCTGTGCGGCAGCGCATTCAAGAATAAAGGCGTACAGCGCATGCTCGATGCGGTGATTGAGCTGATGCCGTCGCCGCTGGACGTGCCTGCCATTGACGGTGTGGATGAAAAAGGGCAGCACGCGGAGCGTCACCCGAGCGATGATGAGCCGTTCTCGGCCCTGGCGTTCAAGCTGATGAGCGACCCGTACGTCGGGCAGCTGACCTTTATCCGCGTGTATTCTGGCGTGCTGCGCAAAGGCGACGCGGTGTATAACCCGGTGAAAGGGAAGAAAGAGCGCATCGGTCGTATCGTGCTGATGCATGCCAACGATCGCCATGAGGTGGACGAACTGCGCGCGGGCGATATCGCAGCATGCGTTGGGCTGAAGGACGTGACCACCGGTGATACGCTCACCGATCCGAACGCCGTCATCACGCTTGAGCGCATGGAGTTCCCGGACCCGGTTATCTCGCTGGCGATCGAGCCGAAAACCAAGGGCGATCAGGAGAAAATGGGGATCGCGCTGCAGCGTCTGGCGGCGGAAGATCCGTCGTTTCGCCTGCACACTGACGAAGAGTCCGGTCAGACGATTATCTCCGGGATGGGCGAGCTACACCTTGAGATCATCGTCGACCGCATGAAGCGTGAGTTTGGCGTCGAGGCGAATATTGGTCGTCCGCAGGTGACGTACCGCGAAACCCTGCGCAAGGCGGTGAAGGATATCGAAGGCAAATTTGTCCGGCAGTCCGGTGGTAAAGGGCAGTACGGCCATGTGGTCCTGAGCCTGGAGCCGCTGGAGCCCGGAAGTGGCTTTAAATTTGAAGATGCCACCAAGGGCGGCGTGGTGCCGCGCGAGTATATCCCGTCCGTTGAGAAAGGGCTGCGGGAGGCGATGAACAGCGGCGTGTTGGCGGGCTATCCGGTTGTCGACGTCAAAGCGACGCTGACGTTTGGCTCGTACCACGACGTCGACTCCTCGGAGATGGCGTTCCGCATGGCGGCGATCCTCGGCTTCAAGGAGGGCGCTCGGAAAGCGGATCCGGTTATCCTTGAGCCGATCATGCACGTGGAGGTGGAAACGCCGGAAGAGTACGCCGGTAACATCATGGGCGATCTCTCTTCCCGCCGCGGCATGGTGCAGGGGATGGCGGAGCAGTACGGAAGCCAGATTATTCGCGCTGACGTACCGCTGGCGGAGATGTTTGGTTACGCCACCACGCTGCGCTCGATGTCCCAGGGGCGCGCGACGTATACGATGGAGTTCCATCATTTTGCGGAAGCACCGCGGAATGTTGCGGATGAGATTATTTCACGGCGTGCGAAGTAATAAGCTCACCCTCTCCCTGTCGGGCTGAGGGATCCCCACAAAATAATGCTGCACAGACGACCCCCTCTCCCTTGAGGGAGAGGGCTGGGGTGAGGGGGAACATACGGCTCTGGTGGTCATTCCGTTCACTTTATGTTCCTTGCTACTCTGTAACGGCATGGCCTGTGAACGTGCAAATTACTGGGGATTCCTAAGCCCTGTGGGAGAGTTTCTCAATCCAGTGCCTTGACTATTTTCCCGCTCGCCACAAATGTCCCCGCGCCCAGATGATGCAGTGTATTCAGCTTATCCCCGTCAAACTGCCAGCGACCGGCGACAAACGCGCGGTCATCGGCCGCCGCGGAAACCACTTCGCCAAACAGCGTATCGTATTTTTCTGCCGCGGAAGTGACGGGTAGCAACCGGCACTCCATCCACGCCAGGCATTTCTCTTCAATCACCGGCAGGCCAAGTTCAGGACCGTTAACGACCGGGATCCCGTAGCAGTTGAATTTGTCTTCATCGCGCCCGCTGACGCTACCGACCGCATATGTCCAGTTGGCCGCCGCCACGCCGGGGATGACGATGCCAAACTTTCCGCTGCGCTCGATCAGCTCGCGTGACCAGGTGCTTTTATCCACGACTATCGCGATGCGCGGCGGTTCAAACTCAACGGGCATTGACCATGCGGCGGCCATCACGTTGCGTCTGCCGAGGGTGTCATCACGGCTGGTGATAAGCACAGTCGGGCCGTGGTTCAGCAGACGGCTGGCATGACGTAATTCAACAGGGCGAAAGTGATTCATAGAGGCTCCTTATTTACTTTGATGAGTATGACGAAAAAGCACGTAAATCAAAGTGACTGCGTAAAATTAGTTTATAAACAGAACATCACAATCAAAGGAAACTGATGTATGTCCCCATTTCTGACCGCCTATTTCGCCCGCATCGGCTGGGCGCAACCGACACGGGTGGATATCGATACCCTGCGCGCGCTGCATTTACACCACAACTGTGCGATCCCTTTTGAGAATATTGATGTTGTTCTGCCGCGCGAAATCCATCTTGAAGATCAATGTCTGGTGGACAAGCTGGTGACGGCGCGACGCGGGGGATATTGCTTTGAGCAAAACGGTCTTTTTGAGCGCGTTTTGCGTGAAGTCGGGTTTACCGTGCGCAGCGTGCTGGGTCGGGTCGTGCTGGCAAATCCGCCGCAAATGCCGCCGCGCACGCATCGCCTGCTGCTGGTCGAGCTGAATGGCGAGCGCTGGATTGCCGACGTGGGGTTTGGCGGACAGACGCTGACGGCGCCGATTCGTCTGCTTGCCAACGAGGAGCAGGAGACCCCGCACGGGCTGTACCGTCTGCTGAGCGAGGGCAACGACTGGGTGCTGCAGTTCCGCCACCACGAACACTGGCAGTCGATGTACCATTTTGACCTGACGACGCAATATTTCAGCGATTACGTGATGGGGAACTTCTGGTCGGCGTACTGGCCGCAGTCCCATTTCCGTCATCATCTGTTGATGTGTCGCCATCTGCCGGACGGCGGCAAGCTGACGCTGACCAACTTCAACTTCACCCACTGGCAGAACGGTCACGTGGAGGAGCAGATCCATTTACCGGATGCCGGGGCGCTGTATCAGCTGATGCAGGAGCGCTTCGGGCTGGGCGTTGACGATCCGAAGCACGGTTTTTCACTGGCGGAGTTGACGGCGGTGATGGCAGGGTTTGAAACTCAGGGGAAATAGCCTCCTCGCTATCGGCCGCGAAACTCGCGCCGATAGCGAGATGGCGAGGTATTAAGCAGCTTATGAAAGTGACGGCGCAAGGACGTTGTTGAGGGAAAACCGACACGCTCGGCAATGTCATCCACAGGCTGGTCGGTTTTTTCGAGATAGCGCTGTGCGACGATAATGCGCTGGTTGAGCAGCCAGCGCGAAAAACTCTCACCGGTGGTTTGCTGAAAACGCCGGGTAAAGCTGCGACGGCTCATGCAGGCCTTTTCCGCCACGCAGTCCAGCGTGAGCGCAAGCTGGAGGTTTTCCGTCGCCCAGGCTAGCGCGTCGGTAAAGTTATCTCCACGACGCGTGTTCTGAACCGGCAGTTCTACGTATTGACGTTGTCCACCCTGGCGATGGGGCGGTACCACCAGCAACCGCGCTACGCTATTTGCCACTTCCGCACCCCAGGCCTGACGCACCAGATGCAGGCAACAGTCGATACTGGCCGCCGTGCCCGCAGAAGTGACAACGTCACCATTATCGATATAAAGAACGTCTTTATTCATCTGCACGGAGGGATAAAGGCGCTGAAAATCAGCCGCCCATCGCCAGTGCGTCGTAGCAGGGCGATGTTCCAGTAACCCGGCGGCGGCAACCACAAACGCGCCCATACACAAACCCACAATACGCGAACCCGCGGCATGTGCTTTTTGCAGGGCCTGCAGGAGATCGGGGGCCGGGGCATGCTCGGGACTGTCCCAGCTTGGGACGATCACCATATCCATTCCGGCCAGCTCATCAAGCCCACGTTCGACAACGATAGAGAATCCGGCATTGGTTTTAAGTGCGCCGGGCGTAGTGGCGCAAACGACCAACTGACAAAGGGGCTCGCCTTGTGGC
This sequence comes from Enterobacter sp. KB-280D8, assembly GCF_041399405.1. NCBI lineage: Bacteria > Pseudomonadati > Pseudomonadota > Gammaproteobacteria > Enterobacterales > Enterobacteriaceae > Enterobacter > Enterobacter sp. KB-280D8. The sequence continues at coordinate 651,310 of NZ_JBGKEC010000001.1, read as the reverse complement.
GTTAGCGCTTTCTCAAATACGGCATAGGGCACCGAGAGGTGAAAAGGGATGATGCCATCAAATACCACAATACCAATTTTAAGCGTCATAAAAGCCTCCATGTGCCAGCCAGTATAGAAGCCTGGCTGGTGACAGGGAGCAAGCCCGGTCTTATTTTGTGACCGGCAGTGCCATAACGTCTTTGGTGGTCATTACCTCAGCAAATACATCGGCCACACCGGCTAATGCCGCCCGCTGAAGCGTTTTGTGATCCACCACGCCACCCTGACCGTCATCCAGATCGCGTGTTGCTGTTGCATCGTCAGGAATAATCACGCTGTAACCCAGCGGTACAGCGTCACGCGCGGTGGACGAAATGCACATATGCGTCATCAGGCCAATCACAATCACCTTTTTAATCCCTTTTTTCTTTAATTGCGCATCCAGATCGGTGCCAACAAAAGAGCTCGGGGTCGCTTTGGTGATAATGGCGTCTTGCGCAGAAGGCTGCAGATCTTTATGGAACTGCGCATAGATGGATCCCTCGGCAAACAGTGGACTGTCTTTCGGCCCCATATGACGAACGAAGTAGACCGGCATCCCCTTTTGGTGGGCATAGCTAACCAGCTTTTGACTATTCTTCAGTACCTTATCACCATCAGGGATCACCATCTGACCACGAAAATCTTTACCTGCGTAATATTCGTTTTGGATATCCACCACGATTAACGCAGTTTGTGAGGCGGATAAAGACGAAGTCGCCGTTGCGCCTGTCATTGCACGAATGGTTTTGCTATTCCTGTCGGTTGTTTCCTGCTCGCTAGCATAAGTGGAAAAAGTGCTCATCATGCCGATCAGTAATGCTGTACGAAAAAATGGTTTCATCACGCGAACTCCTTCTGTGTTGTGTTCGGGAGCCATTATTTCGCACTGTCGCTAACGGTATGAGTCACCTGGAGAACCAATAACGATACTTTTGGGCCAAATTACTGAGTAAATTTGCTGATCCAGGGGCTGTTGTTTTCACCAGACCAAAGTTGAACAAGCATCTCTCTGAATTTTTCCGCAGCCGGGCTTAGCGGCGTTTCACGGCGTTGGACCAGCCCCAGCGTACGCCGTATGACGGGTTCAATCAGCGGACGGCTGACAAGAACATGATGTTCGTCGGTCGGCATCGCCAGGCTGGGAACGACAGACACGCCAAGACCCGCTTCTACCATCCCCAGTGACGTTGACAGATGACGCACTTCATAAAACCAGTTCGGTTTCCAGGCCATTTTCTCGAACGCCTGATCGATAAGCGAACGGTTCCCACTGGAGCGCCTTACGCCAATTAGCTTCATGCCTGCCAGATCGTCCCATGTCACCAATGGTTTCTTCGCCAGCTCATTGTCTCGTCGGCATGCCAGAACAAAGGGTTCATTCACCAGCGGCGCAAAATCTATATTGGGATGTGTGACGTTTATCATATTTATGCCGAAATCTGCGTCGCCATTTAACACCGCTTCGAGACAATCGCTGGCACTGTGCTCAAGTATACGGATACGGATGTTTGGATAGTCATTGTTATAATCTCGTATCACTGAAGGCAGAAAATAGAACGCGGCAGTTGGGATACAGGAAACGGTAATAACCCCTGCCTGATGCGTCGCCATCTCTTTAATACTCAGGATCGCGCTTTCATAAAAATCTATTAAATTCTTAGCCTTAGGTAAAAACTCCCTTCCCACGGTTGTGAGCTTGACGCTGCGTGTGGACCGTTCAAACAGCGTGGTTCCCAGGCTCTCTTCCAGTTTCTGAATTCTTCGTGTTAAAGCCGGTTGTGAAATATGAAGAAATTGCGACGCTTTTGTAAAACATCCGATTTCTGCAATTTTTACAAACGCTTGTATTCCCTGTAATTCATGCTGCATATCCGCACCTGATTATGACTTTCCTATACCCACAGTATCGTAATGGCTATTAATACGCAAAGCGTATTAATCCTGCTTTTTTTGACATTAGAGTTATCAACAGGAGTGTGAAAACCTTATTGCGTTCCTGATAAACGCGAAATGAGAAAAAGACATGTTAAAGATCCCTTGCGTATTAATGCGTGGCGGCACCTCAAAAGGCCCGGTCATTCTGGCCAGCGATCTGCCTGCGGAAACTGAAGCGCGTGACGCGGTTTTACTCAGCCTGATGGGCGCAGGCCACGAACTCGAAATTGACGGCATTGGCGGTGGAAGCCCGCAAACCAGTAAGGTGGCGATCGTCAGTCCATCCGACAGTCCGGATGCTGATGTGGATTACTTATTCGCACAGGTGATGGTGAACGAGCGTCGCGTCGATACCACGCCAAACTGCGGCAATATGCTCTGTGCCGTGGGCCCCTTTGCCATTGAAAAAGGGCTGGTGAAGGCGCAAAGCCCGGTGACGACTGTACGGATACGCAATCTCAATACCGGAACGCTGGTCGACGCAGAAGTGCAAACGCCTGATTATCGGGTCGAGTATGAAGGTGATACCCAGATTGATGGTGTTCCGGGTACGGCCGCACCCGTTGGCTTAACCTTCCTGAATTCTGCGGGCTCAAAAACAGGGAAATTGCTGCCGACGGACAGCGTCATAAACGTATTCGACGGTATTGAGGTTACCTGTATTGATATGGCAATGCCGATGGTATTGATAGAGGCATCGGCCCTTGGGAAAACAGGAGGGGAGTCACCCGCGGAACTGGATGCCGATACGGCGTTTAAAGCAAGACTGGAAAACCTGCGTCGTCAGGCGGGCGAGGCGATGGGTTTAGGGGACGTGGCAAATAAAGTGATCCCTAAACCGGTTCTCCTGAGCCGGGCGCGTAATGGTGGAACGCTTCAGGTGCGGTATTTCATGCCACACACCTGCCATAAATCACTGGCCATTACCGGCTCGATTGGAATTTCGACCGCGACGCTTATTGAAGGCTCCGTCGCCGCTAAAATTGTCGCCGATCGACCAAAAGAGCGCTTTACCAATATTATTGATATTGAACACCCAAGTGGAAAAATATCCGTATCATTACTGAGGGACGGGAATAATATCGAAAACACCCGAGCCGCGGTAATTCGCACTTCCCGTAAGCTATTTGAGGGTGTTGTCTGCGTGCCTGAAAAAATGCTCTCTGAAGTTGATTAGGTAAAAGCCAGACTAAGAAATATATCTACCTTAAACAATTACATTCTGTACCTTAACTATAATACTGAGGTTATTATGGCGTTAACGCATGCTAACAATACCCCGAAAGCTCCCGATCCGGTAAAAGCCAGCGCGCATATTCGCGTGATTCTGGCGCTGGCATTATCCGGGCTTGCGGAACTTGCTTCGTTGTTTTTTATTCAGCCACTGCTCCCGACGCTTGCTGTGGAATATAATGTTCCGGTCAGCCAGGTGAGTATTATCTTATCCGCAGAAACGGCATTGCTGGCAATTGGGCTGCTGTTTACCGGAACGTTATCCGACCACTATGGCAGGAAGCGGTTAATTATCGTCTCCCTCCTGTTGGGCGGCATTCTGACGCTGCTCTGCCCGCTGGTGGAATCCTGGGCGATGCTGGTGGCGCTGCGTGCGGTGATTGGTCTGGCGCTGAGCGGCATCGCGGCGGCGGCCACCGCCTACATCAGTGAAGAGGTCGCCCCGGTGGCGGCTGGCATCGTGACGGGCTATTTTGTCTTCGGTAACTCGATGGGCGGCATGTCCGGGCGTATTGTTGCCAGCCAGCTTATCGATCACGTTTCCATCAATGTCATCTTTTACGGGTTTGCGGTCAGTCTGATTGCAGTTGCCATTCTGGTGAAGTTCCTGCTGCCAGAATCGAAGAACTTCACGCCTACGCAGAGTCTGAACGTGATGCGCATGGTAAAAGGGGCGGCATCGCATTTCAAAAACAAAAATCTGGCGCTGGCATTTGTTATCAGCTTCATAATTTTCGGCGCATTTACCTCACTTTATAACTATCTGGCCTTCTTCCTGAAAGGCGAGCCGTTCCATATTTCACCGGCAAACGCGGGTCTGCTCTCCTTTAGCTTCGCCCTGAGCTTCTTTACGGCTCCGCAGGCAGGTCGCTTATCGGCGAAATATGGCGCTATGAAAGTCTTGCGCGTGTTGTTCCTGATCATGGCGCTCGGCATGCTGCTGACACTCACGTCGAATGTGGTGACCTTTATCGTTGGCGCCGTGATTTTTACCGGCTGTTTCTTCGGCTGCCACTCTATCGGTTTAAGCTGGGTCAGTAAAAACGCAACGCATGCAAGAGGCCAGGCCGTCGCGCTCTATTTATTCTTCTACTACATGGGCGGTTCGGTTATTGGTTTTATTAACGGTTTTGTTTTCCATTCGATGGGCTGGCAGGGGATGACTGGATTTATTCTGGCATTGCTTGGGGTTGGCGTCGTGGTGGCGACGTATCTGGCATCCGGTAATAAACCGGTACTGGTACCCGCCCAGTCCGCAGAATAAAAAGCAGGCAATGTGTTCACGCCCTGGGGCGTGAACACAGAAAGAACACGTATATCAATCGGGTATTATCATGAAATTAGCAAGCTATATTCATCAGGGCCGTAAAAGCTACGGAATTTATACGCCATCCGGCTTTATCGATTTGGGTAATAAAATTGGCCATCAATATGCGACATTGAAAGACCTTCTTCAGTGGGACGCGTTAGACGTCGCCAGACAGTATCTCGATTGCCCGGTGGATATTAGTCCTGAAGAAATCATCTTTTTGCCCGTTATAGAAGAGCCCGGAAAGATTTTCTGCGTGGGGATGAATTACGCTGAAAAAAGAAAAGAGTTTGCTGAGACGAATAATGCCCCCACGCTGTTTATCCGTTTTCCTGATTCGCAAACCGGGCATACGCGGCCGGTGATAAAACCGGTTCTCTCCAGCGAGTTCGATTACGAAGGCGAGCTGGCCGTGATCGTCGGTAAACCCGGCAGCCGGATTGACGTCAATAACGCGCTCAGCTATGTCGCGGGATACAGCTGCTATATGGACGGCTCCGTTCGCGACTGGCAGCACGCCTGGTTCACCGCCGGTAAAAACTGGACGCAAACCGGCGCCTTCGGCCCGTATATGACCACGGCGGACGAGATCCCCGATCCTCACGCGTTGACTATTCACACCTGGCTGAACGGCATGCTGGTCCAGAATGACTCCACCGGCAGCATGATCCACAAAGTGGCGGATCTTATCGCCTACATCAGCACGTTCACCTCCCTCAGCGCCGGCGACGTCATTATTACCGGTTCGCCGGGCGGGGTCGGCAAAAAGCGTAACCCGCCTCTGTTTATGCACGACGGCGATCGCGTTGAAGTGGAGATCGAAAACATTGGCCGACTGGTCAATACCATTGTGGAAGCTCAACCGCAGCCACAAGCGTTAGCTGTCTAAACGCTCAGGAGAGAGAAGATGTACACCGACAGAACACCCGAGTTTGAGGTTATTCACGCCGGTAACGCCCAGTCCCGGGAAGAGGTTGTCCGCTTCCTGGCCCGCAACGGTTTAGGCATTGATGATGATATTGAGCAATTTATTGTTGCGCGCTATCAACGCCATCTTGTTGCCTGTACCGGCATTGCGGGTAACACGCTGAAGTGCATCGCGGTGGATCCCGCGTGGCGGGGCACGTCGTTAAGCCTGACGTTAATTCATGAGGCCGAGCTTCAGGCGGAACAAAACGGTGAACATCAGCTCTTTCTTTTTACCTGTCCGGATAACGTGAAATCGTTTCGCGGATGCGGGTTTTATCCGCTGGTGACGGTCGAGAACCGTGCGTCATTAATGGAGAATACGCCGGTAGGTATTCATCGTTATTGCAGCCAGCTGCGCCGCCTTCATTTCATGCCGGGGAAAAATATCGGCGCCATTGTGATGAACGCCAATCCGTTCACCCTCGGCCATCAATATCTAATTGAACATGCGGCAAGCCGGTGCGACGCGTTACATGTTTTCGTGGTCCAGGAAGATATCTCCGCATTTTCGTTTAAAGAACGGTTCGCGATGGTCAGGGATGGGTCGCGGCACCTGCCAAACGTCACCGTTCATCCGGGGTCGGCATATATTATTTCGCGCGGCACTTTCCCGGGCTATTTCCTGAAAGATAAGCAGATCATCGATAAAACCTACGCGGCCATTGATCTCCTGCTGTTCAGAAATTACATCGCCCCCGCGTTGAATATTAATCATCGTTTTGTGGGTACCGAGCCGTTTTGTCCGTTAACCGCCGAATATAACCGGGCGATGCACCGCTGGCTGGAAGAAGAGACGAGCGCGGCGGCCTGTATTAGCGTACACGAAATAGCAAGAAGAACGGACGGTAATAATGTGCCGGTATCGGCTTCAGCCGTTCGTCGTTTATTAAAAGAAAACAACATTGCTGCCGCCAGCCGCATGGTGCCTGCCACCACGCGCGCGTTTCTGAATAACGGATCGCTGCATCAGCCCTGTTTATCCGAGCCGCTGACGGCAGCGGTTTAAGCGCATTATCACAGGAATAAGAATATGAAAATTGTGCAAGCCGCGATGGCGGGAACGCTGGAGTCCAGCGACCTGATGGTTAAGGTCAGTCCCGTCGAGAGCGGGCTGGATGTGGTCATCCAGAGCGAAGTGTATAAGCAATTTGGCGACCGAATTACTGAGGTTGTCAATGAAACCCTGGCCGCGTTCAACATCGAGCAGGGGCTTGTCGTTATTGATGATAAAGGCGCGCTGGATTGCGTGATCCGCGCCCGCGTGCAGGCTGCTCTGCTCAGAGGTGCAGCCCGGGAAGACATTGCATGGGAAACGTTATGATGAAAAAGCTACGCCGCAGTATGTTATTTATTCCCGGTTCAAGTGCCGCTATGCTGTCGACGGCATTTATCTATAAACCAGACTCAATTATGTTTGACCTGGAAGATGCCGTTGCGCTGAAAGAAAAAGACAGCGCGCGTCTTTTGGTATTTCACGCCCTGCAACACCCGATGTACAACGATATTGAAACCGTTGTCAGAATTAACCCGCTGAATACCCCTTTTGGCTTAAAGGATCTGGAAGCCGCCGTCAGGGCAGGGGTGGACGTTATTCGTCTGCCGAAAACCGATACTCCGGAAGATATTTATCAGCTCGAACGTGAAATCGTCCGCATTGAAGAAAGCTGCGGGCGTCCTGTTGGCTCAACGAAATTAATGGCGGCAATCGAATCCGCCGTCGGCGTCATTAATGCTGTCGCCATTGCGAAATCCTCCGACCGTTTAATGGGGATTGCGCTCGCCGCCTTTGACTACGTGATGGATATGCAAACTGAGCGGGGCGATGGGACCGAACTGTTCTATGCCCGCTGTGCCGTACTGCATGCCGCGCGCGGGGCAGGGATCGACGCTTTTGACGTGGTTTACGCCGACGTGAATGATGAGGTCGGTTTCCTGAAAGAAGTGGATCTCATCCGCAGGATGGGCTTCAACGGAAAATCGCTGATTAATCCGCGACAAATTGAAATTCTTCACAACGCCTACGCGCCCACGCAGGAAGAAGTGGATTACGCCCAGCGCGTGATTGCTGCCGCAGAAGAGGGAGAACGCAACGGACTGGGGGTGATTTCGCTGAACGGAAAAATGATCGATGCGCCAATCATCAACCATGCCCGCGTCGTTATCGAGCGCAAAAATGCCTCGGGCATTCGTCAGTAATCCCTTTAACAGCAAGCGACAGGATGAATAATGAAAAGTCTCACTGAAACCCTGCACCACATTCCTGGCTCTCGCCGTGAGTACGTCGCCTTCAGCGGCGCCAACGCGACGACGCCTTATCTTGCTGATCCTCAGCAAAAGTCTCACCGCAAGCTTTTTGCCAGTGTGGACGACGTGCTGGCCCGCTGCGATCTGCATGACGGCATGACCGTATCCTTTCATCACGCGTTCCGCGAGGGCGATAAGGTCATTAACTACGTGATGGATAAGCTGGCTCAGCGCGGTCTGAAAGGGATCACACTCGCCTCCAGTTCATTGATGTCGTGCAATGCGCCGCTTATTGAACACATTCGCAGTGGCGTGATTGGCAAAATCTATACCTCCGGCATGCGTGGCGAGCTGGCGGATGCGATTTCACACGGGCTGATGGACGAGCCGGTACAGATCCACTCCCACGGCGGGCGGGTGAATCTGATTCAAAAGGGTGAAATTGCCATTGATGTCGCCTTTCTGGCGGTGTCCTGCTGCGATGAATATGGCAATGCCAGCGGCAACGGCGGCGCATCGCAGTGCGGCTCGCTCGGTTACGCCATGGTCGACGCGCAATATGCCAAAAAGGTGGTCTTGCTTACTGAAACCCTGAAGCCGTTCCCCAACCTGCCGGCCAGTATCGTTCAGGATCGGGTTGACTATGTGGTGCAGATTGAGAGCGTCGGCGACCCGGCAAAAATCAGCGTAGGCGCCGCCAGGGTCACCAGTAATCCACGTGAGCTGATGATTGCCCGTTCTGCCGCCGACGTTATTGAACATTCAGGCTATTTCCGCAACGGCTTTTCCATTCAGACCGGTTCAGGTGCGGCGTCTACCGCCTGTACGCGGTTTATGGAAACCCGTATGCGCAAACACAATATTGTCGCCCGTTTTGCGCTCGGCGGGATTACCGGCAGCATTGTCGATCTGCATCAAAAAGGGCTTATTGAAAAGATCCTCGATACGCAAAGCTTTGATGGTGCTGCGGCCGCTTCCATGACCGTCAATCCCGACCATGTGGAAATTTCCACCAACGTCTATGCGAACCCGGCTGCAAAAGCTGCCTGCTGCGACAGGGTAGACGTGGTCATCCTCAGCGCGCTGGAGGTGGACACGCAGTTCAACGTCAACGTGCTGACCGGTTCTGACGGCGTGATGCGCGGCGCGTCGGGCGGGCATTGCGACGTCGCCGCGGCGGCCAATCTCACCATTGTAGTTGCCCCGCTGATCCGCAGCCGAATTCCTACCGTTGTCAGGCAGGTCACCACCCTGGTGACGCCGGGCGAAAGCATTGACGTTTTGGTTACCGATCACGGTATTGCCGTTAACCCGGCGCGTCCGGAGATCCGCGAACGTCTGATTAACGCCGGGCTGGCCGTTGTCGATATCGATGCGCTGTACCACAAAGCGCTGCTCATCTCGGGTGAGCCTAAGCCTGTCGAATTTACTGACCGGATCGTGGGCGTGGTGCGCTACCGCGACGGCAGCGTGATTGATGTGGTTCGCCAGGTTAAGGAGTAATTCCCATGACGGATAAAGCCTCAAACGTGAAGGTCTCTCTGGAACAGGTGTTGAACGGCAGAGAGCAACGAGCCCGTCGCCAACAGGCGTGGCTGTTTCAGTCGGATCATGCGGTGGTTTCCGTCACTCTGGTCTGGCCGGGGGAGGTCAAAGATACCGCGCTGGCCAGACGGGTGATGGCCGCCGCCAATGACGCGATCGGTGACCTGTTACGGACCCATCAGTGGACGGTCTGCCGCCAGCAGACCCTACAGCTAGTCACGGGCCCGGAAGCGCTCTGGTCGGTGGCGGCCCCCGCGTGGATGATCAAACACGTGACGGCGCATCTGGAAGATAGCCATCCGCTGGGACGCTTATGGGATATCGACGTGCTGTGTCCGAAAGCGGGCCTGCTAAAAAGAAATGCCATCCAGCAACCGATGCGCAGATGCTTTATCTGTCATGAACCTGCTCATGTTTGTTCCCGCATGCGACGTCATTCGCAGGCCGAGCTCACGCGCGTAATCGAGGCGTTAACCGATGACTACTTCGCTTGCCAGATGTAATGCGCCGGACGTCCAGCAACCCTTCGCGGAGCTGGCTGTCGAGGCGATGTACCGGGAAATTCGCTTGACCCCAAAACCGGGTCTGGTGGATCGCGTAAACAGCGGGGCGCATAAGGATATGGATTACGCCCTGTTCATGGCCAGTATCGCGGCGATTGCCCCCTGGTTCTCAACGTTTTTTAACGTTGGCAGAGAGACGGCTCGTCTTGCTGGCCCGCAAACGCTGCGGGCGATAAGGCCAACCGGTCTGGCCTGCGAGCAGGCGATGTTTAACGCCACCGGCGGGGTGAATACCCATAAAGGCGGGATCTTCTCGCTGGGGCTGCTGTGTGCGGCGGCGGGACGTCTGACGCAAAGGGATGAAACGCTCACGCAGCGCAGTTTATGCCATGAGACCCGCATTATCTGTACCGGCATCGTTGAGCAGGAGCTGAAAACCACAGGCATCGCCAGAACGAAGGGCGAGCAGCAGTTCCAGGCATACGGCTTTACCGGGGCGAGAGGGGAAGCTGCCAGTGGTTTTATGACCGTCCGCCAGGCGGGTCTCCCGCCCCTGCACACCGCGTTAGGTCAGGGCGAATCCGAAGACGTGGCGCTTTTGAGGATGCTGCTGGGTTTGATGGCCGCGAATCCGGATACCAACTTGGTTTCCCGTGGGGGAATAGAAGGTCTGAACTACGCCAGACGCTATGCGAGGCGGTTATTAAAAATAAAACGTCTCCCGGCGGATAAATTGGTTAACGCGCTACTCAGAATGGACGCGGAATTTATCAAACGCAATTTAAGCCCCGGGGGTAGCGCCGATCTTATTTCCGTTGGCTGGTTATTGTCGCAGTTTCCACCCGAATAATCGCGAATAGCGTAACAGGAAAACGTCATGATTGAACAACGCCTGCAGCAGCTCAGTAACGTTTATACCCCTATTCTGGTGCCGGGGCTGAGAGACAGCGATGAACATCACTGGCAAAGCTGCTGGGGGCGGCGTTTTCCTTTCTGGAAACGGATCCAGCAGAAAAACTGGTTCGAGCCCGACATTGAAAACTGGGTCTCCGCCATTTCCCGAGAGCTGGCAGCGTGTCAGCTGCCCGCCATTCTCGTCGGCCACAGTTTTGGCGCGCTGGCGGCATGCCGGCTGCTGCAAACGCGTCAGGTCAACGTCGCCGGGGTGGTGATGGTCGCGCCGGCAGAACCCGCTTTTTTCGGCCTGGAAGAGGCCATTCAGCCAGCGTCATTACCGGTTCCCTGCCTGATGTTTGCCAGCAGAAACGACCCCCTGATGCCTTTCGCGCGCGCTCAGATCTGGGCGGCACGCTGGGAGGGACACTTAATCGATATCGGTGAGGCCGGGCATATTAATGCCGAATCAGGCTTTGGTGAATGGCCTTACGGGCTCGAACGACTAACAGAATTTTGTGAACAACTTTAGCTTTAACAGGAGTACGTATGTTAGATGATTATAATCAGCACCTGAAAGCGCGCGCTGAATCGGGTATTCCGGCAAAACCCTTAACTGCGGAGCAGACCGATGCGCTTATTTCTCGTTTAATTCACGATGCGCCCACGCATCATCCGCGATTAATCGATTTATTAACCCATTGCGTTCCCCCGGGCGTCGATCCCGCGGCTAAGTTAAAAGCCGAATTTTTATTTAAGCTGGCACTACAGGAATACCGTATTGACGGTCTCTCTCCCGAAGCGGCCACGACGCTGCTGGGTTCCATGCAGGGTGGCTATAATGTTCAGCCGCTGATCGATCTTCTGGACCACCCGAGCCTGGCACCGCTGGCCGCACAGCAGCTTTGTTCGACTATCCTAATCTTCGAAAAATTCAGCCAGGTTGAAGCCAAAGCGCTGAACGGTAACGTCCGGGCAAAAGAGGTGCTTCAGTCATGGGCAAATGCCGAGTGGTTTACCCGCCGTCCGGCGATGCCTGAAAAAATCACCCTGAAGGTGTTCAAGGTTCCGGGCGAAACCAATACCGACGATTTGTCTCCGGCACCGGAGGCGTGGTCACGTCCGGATATTCCGCTGCACGCGCTTTCCATGCTCAGTAACGCCAGGGAAGGGGTTGAGCCTGATGAGCCCGGCGCGCGCGGCCCTTTGCGCCAGCTGGCAGAATTAAAAGAGCCAGGCTGGCCGCTGGCGTACGTCGGCGACGTCGTGGGAACCGGGTCATCGCGCAAGTCCGCCACCAACTCGATCTTATGGCACATCGGGAATGATATTCCTTTCGTGCCGAACAAGCGTAACGGTGGGTTTGTGTTCGGCGGCAAAATTGCCCCGATTTTCTTCAATACGCTGGAAGATTCCGGTGCCTTGCCGGTAGAGATGGACGTCTCCTCGCTGACGACCGGGATGCTGATCGATCTGTATCCCTACAAAGGCGAAATTCGCGAGACGGAAAGCCAGCGTCTGGTGACGCGCTTTACGCTTAAAACCGAGGTGCTTCTGGATGAAGTGCGGGCCGGCGGGCGGATCCCGCTAATTATCGGACGCAGCCTGACCGCGAAAGCGCGGGAATCGCTGAAGCTTGCGCCTTCAGAGGCATTCCGCAAGCCCTCCGCTCCAGCGCCATCCACCGCCGGTTTTACGCTGGCACAAAAAATGGTGGGTAAAGCCTGCGGCGTCGCGGGGATCCGTCCCGGACAGTATTGCGAGCCGAAAATCACGACCGTGGGCTCTCAGGACACCACCGGCGGGATGACGCGCGACGAGTTAACCGATCTTGCCTGCCTGACGTTTTCAGCCGATCTGGTGATGCAGTCTTTCTGCCACACCTCAGCGTACCCTAAGCCCGTCGACGTTCAGCTTCATGAGACCCTGCCGCAGTTTATCACCCGTCGTAACGGGGTCGCGCTGAAACCGGGCGACGGCATTATCCACTCCTGGCTTAACCGTATGCTGCTGCCGGATACGGTGGGCACCGGCGCCGACTCCCATACCCGCTTCCCGCTGGGGATCTCTTTCCCGGGTGGTTCCGGGCTGGTGGCGTTTGCCGCCGCAACCGGCATTATGCCGCTGGATATGCCGGAATCGGTGCTGGTTCGCTTTACGGGTGAGATGCAGAAAGGGATCACCCTGCGCGACCTGGTGCATGCCATTCCGCTCTACGCCAGAAAGCAGGGCCTGTTGACGGTCGAGAAAAAGAATAAGCGCAATATTTTCTCGGGCCGGATCCTCGAAATTGAAGGGCTGGAAACACTGAGTGCAGAGCAGGCGTTTGAGCTGGCTGACGCCTCCGCTGAACGGTCCGCTGCCGCCTGCGTGATGCGCCTGGCGGAAGACAAGGTCGCGCAGTACCTGCGTTCCAACGCGGCCCTGCTGCGCTGGATGGTTAAGCAGGGATATGAAAACGCCAACACGCTTGAACGACGCATTGCTGAAATCGAGGCGTGGCTGGCTAACCCGTCGCTGCTGTCGGCCGATCCTGAAGCGGAATATGCCGCAGTCATTAACATTGATCTCAATGAAATCACCGAACCGGTGGTCTGTGCACCTAACGATCCGGATGACGCTTGCTTACTTTCTGAGGTGGCCAGCACGCCGATAGAGGAGGTCTTTATTGGCTCCTGCATGACCAACATCGGTCATTTCCGCGCTGCGGGTGAAATCCTGGCCGACGCCCGTGAAAGCCGGGCGCGGTTGTGGATTGCGCCTCCCACCAAAATGGATGCCGGGCAGCTTTCCCGCGAGGGCTATTTTAGCCAGTTTATAAAGTCGGGGGCACGAATCGAGCCTGCGGGCTGCTCCCTCTGCATGGGGAACCAGGCGAGGGTACGCGAAGGGAGCCACGTGGTATCGACATCCACCCGAAATTTCCCGCATCGTCTGGGAACGAATGCCAGCGTGTTCCTTGCCTCGGCAGAATTAAGCACCGTCGCGGCCATACTGGGTAAAATGCCAACCGTTGAAGAATATTTAAGCTATACGGAAAAACTTCATGGCGCGCATGAAAATATCTATCGCTATCTCAGTTTTGACACCCTGTCCGAATATAAAATCACAGAAGGTGATAATATCCCGGTTGTAGGTGTGTAGTTTCTTATTATTTATTTAGAAAATGTATTTATCCGGCAGAGGCGTCTCCCAGGAGAATCCTCTGCTATTCAGGGACCCTTTTCTCATGGGTGAGATATGCTTAAGTCCAATATTTTAAAAACAATCTTACTTGCCTTAATAATATTATTATCAATATTTATCCCTCCGCCTGATGGATTAACTAAAGAGGCGTGGATACTGGCAGGAATATATTTGTCCGCTATCGTTGGCCTGGTCATTAAACCGTATCCCGAACCCGTCATTATGCTCGTTGCGGTCGCGTTAACCTGTTTTACCGTGACAAAATTCCCGGATTCACCTGTCAAATCAATGGATGTGCTGAGCGGATACGCCTCAGGCACAACCTGGCTGGTGTTCAGCGCCTTTACGCTTAGCGCGGCGTTCGTTACGACCGGCCTGGGAAAGCGGCTTGCTTACTGGTTCATCCTCAAATTTGGCAGTACGACGCTAAGGCTGGGGTATGTTACCGCCTTACTGGACCTGGTGCTGGCACCCGCTACGCCCTCCAATACCGCGCGGGCAGGTGGGGTGGTTTTTCCGATTATTAACAGTATCGCGACCGTTCTGGGGTCAACGCCAAAAGAGACACCGTGCAAGGCTGGCCGTTATTTAATGGTTAATGTCTATATGGTCACTAAAACGACCAGTTATATGTTTTTAACGGGCTTTGCCGGAAACGCGTTAGCGCTTCAGCTCATTTCAGATATTTTCCATATTCATATTAGCTGGATCGGCTGGATGCTGGCGGGTGCCCCGCTGGGGTTATTGATGCTGTGTATCATTCCCTATATTTGCTACCGAGTAGCCTCGCCGGAAATTAAGCATATTGATAATGTCGCGATTGCGACCAGCGGGCTGGAAAGTCTTGGGGCAATGAGCCTTAAAGAGAAGGGACTGGTGGTTATTTTTATCGCCGCTTTATTGGGCTGGATCTTCTCACGTCATCTTGGACTCACTGAATCCGCCGTCGCTATTATCGCGATGGGGGCGGCGCTGCTGTTTAATATTATTGGCTGGAGTGATGTTCAAAAAAATAAAGGCGGCTGGAATACCCTGATGTGGTACGGGGGTATCATCGGTCTGAGCGCCACCCTGAGCAAGGAGGGATTTTTCCGCTGGCTGGCGGATTTCCTGTCTGCGCATCTGGATTTTCTCAGCGCCGGTAATATGACTATCGTGATTATCGTGTTTCTCAGCGTGCTGGTTCGCTATTTCTTTGCCTCCGGCGGGGCATACGTTGCGGCCATGGTGCCGGTGTTTGCCACCGTGGGTCTGGTCACCGGAACGGCGCCTGTTCTGCTGGCGCTTGCTATTCTGTTTTCCAATTCCTACGGCGGATGTATCACGCACTATGGTGGCGCAGCAGGACCTATTATCTTCGCCTCGGGGTACAATGACATTAAGTCATGGTGGACAATCGGCACGATCGTGGCGCTGTGCACGTTTTTAGTCCACATGTTCCTCGGCATTCCCTGGTGGGGATTCCTCATGCAGCACGGGATGCTGCAGTTTTAATCGCCCGGTAGCGGCATCGCCTTCCCGGGCCTACACTAGCTTGAACGCAGGTCGGGTAAGGCGAAGCCGCCACCCGACAAAATCAACGGCGCGATCTCACCACCTGATACCGCCGGGTAAAGTACTCAAACGGCGCGCTCCACACGTGCACCAGGCGGGTGAACGGGAAGATAAGGAAGATCGTCATCCCCAGCACCAGATGAACGCGGAAGATCGGCGCAACGCCGCTCAGCATCTCCGACGAGCCCCCCTTAAACGTCACGATCCCCTGCGCCCAGCCGACCAGCTTCATCATCTCGCTTCCGTCAGGGTACTGGGCGGAGAAAGGAATGGTTGAAAGCCCGAGGATGCACTGGATCAGCAAAATACTCATGATAATGATATCCGGCGTGGTGGACGTAGCGCGCACCCGCTGGTTGAACAGGCGGCGGTAAAGCAGCATTGACCCCCCAATCAGCGTCAGCACGCCGCAAATTCCGCCCGCAATCATGGCTAGCTGTTGCTTAACCGCGACGGGTAAAAACCAGGCGTACATCCAGTGCGGGGTTAACATGCCGAACAGGTGCCCGAAGAAGATCCCCAGAATCCCGATATGAAACAGGTTAGAGGCCCAGTTCATACCGCGCTTGCTGAGCATCTGGCTTGACGAGGCGCGCCAGGTGTACTGCCCGTAGTCGTAGCGCAGCCAGCTGCCGAGGAAAAACACGGTGGCGCAGATGTAGGGGTAAATGTCATAGAAAAACACATTCAGGTAATGGATCATTTTGGGCCTCCGGCGCTGACGTCCACGTACTGCGGCGCGACGTCCTGGCTAAAGCGTCGTTGATATTGCTGCATCGGCGAGCTGTCGCACGATGTGGCGTTGTCTTCGATAAACTTCACCTGTTCCTCTTCCCATACGGCGTCCAGCGCCTGGCGGGTATCATCCCGTTTTTCACCGGATACCTGTTTCGCCACGCTGTCGCTGGAGAGCCGCGTGCCCGCAAGCGTCAGCAGGGCATCAAACAGCTGATAGTGCGCCACGCCGCGCTGCTTCAGGCGGCCGCCAATCAGCGCCAGGATCGGTGCGACGTTCTGCAATCCTTCGCGCGCCTCTTCATCAGTAACGATGCTGAGGTACTCCAGGTAGAGCGGCAGATAGTCCGGCAATTCGCGGCAGTCGAGCTGTAGCCCGGCTTTCTCATACTGCCCCATCAGGTCGACCATCGCCTGACCGCGATCGCGAGACTCGGCGTGAACGTGCTCGAACAGCAGCAGGGACGTTGCGCGCCCGCGTTCAAACACTTCGCACCACTCGGCCTGCTTATCCAGCAGCGGGGCGCTCAGGTGCTGCTGCGCAAACGGCAGCAGCATGGGCGCGTCCTGCTCAACCAGGGAAAGCGCCTCAGCGCGGTTTTCCCACAGCAGCTCATCGGGATACTCAATCAGCAGCGCGATGATTTTAAGGATCTGCATTATTCTCCCTCCCCGTGTTCGCGCACCTCGGTGATGTTGATCGCGTCGATGCGGCTGCTGTTGAAGAGGTTGAATTTGGTGTCGGAGCCGTGGCAGCCGTCGCCAAATGTGAAGCCGCAGCCGTTTTTCTCCGGGAAGGCGTCGCGCGCCATTTCGCGGTGGCTGGTAGGGATCACGAAGCGGTCTTCGTAGTTGGCGATGGCCAGATAGCGGTACATCTCCTCAACCTGCGCTTCGGTCAGGCCGACCTCTTCGATGGCGCGGGTATCGGTTACGCCTTCCACGGTCTGGGAGCGTTTGTAGTGACGCATCGCCATCATGCGCTTCAGGGCGCGCAGCACCGGGCCGGTATCGCCCGCGCTGAGCATGTTTGCCAGGTACTGCACCGGAATACGCAGGCTTTCCACGGCAGGCAGGACGCCGTCGCTCTGCGGCAGGCCGCCGGCGTCCGCGTAGGACTGAATCGGCGACAGCGGCGGCACGTACCAGACCATCGGCAGAGTACGGTATTCCGGGTGCAGCGGCAGGGCGAGCTTCCAGTCCATCGCCATTTTGTAGACCGGCGAACGCTGGGCGGCGTCAATCACGTTCTGCGGAATACCCTGTTTCAGCGCTTCCTCAATCACCGCCGGATCGTTCGGGTTGAGGAACACGTCGCACTGGCGTTCGTACAGATCGGTTTCATGCTCGGTGCTTGCCGCCTCTTCAATGCGGTCCGCGTCGTACAGCAGCACGCCGAGATAGCGGATGCGCCCGACGCAGGTTTCCGAGCAGACGGTCGGCTGGCCGGACTCAATGCGCGGGTAGCAGAAGATGCATTTTTCTGACTTGCCGCTCTTCCAGTTGAAGTAGATTTTCTTGTACGGACAGCCGCTGATGCACAGGCGCCAGCCGCGGCATTTGTCCTGGTCGATCAGCACGATGCCGTCCTCTTCGCGCTTGTAAATTGCGCCGCTCGGGCAGGTGGCGACGCAGCTCGGGTTCAGACAGTGCTCGCACAGGCGCGGCAGGTACATCATGAAGGTGTTTTCGAACTGGCCGTACATCTCCTTCTGGATCTTCTGGAAGTTGCGGTCGCGGGCGCGTTTTTCGAACTCGCCCCCCAGCAGCTCCTCCCAGTTGGGGCCCCAGACGATTTTGTCCATCCGCTTGCCGTCAATCAGCGAGCGCGGGCGAGCGGTAGGGAGGTGATCCCCTTCCGGCGCGCGGTGCAGATCCTGATAGTCAAAGGTGAAGGGCTCGTAATAATCGTCAATCTGCGGCAGGACGGGGTTGGCGAAAATTTTCGACAGCACGCCCATTTTGCCGCCGAGGCGCGGCGTCAGCTTGCCGTGTATGCCGCGGATCCAGCCCCCTTGCCACTCCTCCTGATCTTCCCAGTTTTTCGGGTAGCCGATGCCCGGTTTGGTTTCGACGTTGTTAAACCACGCATACTCCATCCCTTCGCGCCCGGTCCAGACGTTCTTGCAGGTGACCGAGCAGGTGTGGCAGCCAATGCATTTATCGAGATTCATAACCATGCCAACCTGTGAGCGTATTTTCATTTTTTCGCCTCCTGTACCTGATCCCGACCTTCGCCGTCCAGCCAGTTAATGTTTTTCATTTTGCGGATCATGATGAACTCGTCGCGGTTGGAGCCAACGGTGCCGTAATAATTGAAGCTGTAAGCCAGCTGGGCATAGCCGCCGATCATGTGCGTCGGTTTCGGGCAGACGCGGGTGACTGAGTTGTGGATCCCGCCGCGCCGTCCGGTCACTTCTGACCCGGGAATGTTCAGGATGCGCTCCTGGGCGTGGTACATCATGGTCATACCCGGCGGCACGCGCTGGCTGACCACCGCGCGGGCGGTGAGGGCGCCGTTGGCGTTGAAGGCTTCGATCCAGTCGTTGTCCTCAATGCCCAGCTCGCGCGCGTCGGTTTCGCTGATCCAGACGATGGGGCCGCCGCGCGACAGGGTCTGCATCAGCAGGTTTTCGCTGTAGGTGGAGTGAATGCCCCATTTCTGGTGCGGCGTCAGGAAGTTGAGCGCTTTTTCCGGGAAGCCGTTCGGTGGGATCTCGCGCATATGGGTGACGCTGCGGGTGTCAATCGGTGGACGATAGGCCACCAGGCTCTCACCGAAGGCGCGCATCCAGGGATGATCCTGATACAGCTGCTGCCGGCCAGAGAGGGTACGCCACGGGATCAGCTCGTGGACGTTGGTATAGCCCGCGTTGTAGGAGACATGCTCGCTTTCCAGACCGGACCAGGTCGGGCTGGAGATGATTTTACGCGGCTGCGCCTGGATATCACGGAAGCGGATCTTCTCGTCTTCCTTGTTCAGCGCCAGGTGGGTGTGATCGCGCCCGGTCAGTTCCCCGAGCGCTTCCCAGGCCTTCACCGCCACCTGGCCGTTGGTTTCCGGCGCGAGGGCGAGGATCACCTCGGAGGCATCAATGGCGGTTTCAATACGCGGTCGGCCTTTCGCCGGGCCGTCGAGCTTGACGTAGTTGAGCTTGCCGAGGAAATCCACCTCGTTCTGGGTGTTCCACGATATGCCTTTTCCGCCGTTGCCGAGCGTGTCCATCAGCGGGCCGAGGGAGGTGAAGCGCTCCCAGGTTTCCGGGTAGTTACGTTCGACCACGGCGATGTTCGGAGCCGTTTTACCGGGGATCAGATCGCATTCCCCTTTGCGCCAGTCCTGAATATCAAACGGCTGCGACAGTTCCGCCGGGGAGTCGTGCTGTAACGGCTGCAACACCACGTCAGTTTCAGTGCCCAGGTGGCCGACGCAGACCTCGGAGAAAACTTTGGCGATGCCTTTGTAGATCTCCCAGTCGCTGCGCGATTCCCACGCCGGGTCGACGGCGGCCGAGAGCGGGTGAATAAACGGGTGCATGTCCGAGGTATTCATATCGTCTTTTTCATACCAGGTGGCGGTCGGCAGAACGATATCCGAGAACAGGCAGGTGCTGGACATACGGAAGTCGAGCGTTACCAGCAGGTCCAGCTTGCCCTCGATGGCGGCGGTTTGCCACTCCACTTCCTCAGGCTTCACGTCGTCCGTTGAGCCTAAATCCTCGCCCTGAATGCCGCTCTCGGTGCCGAGCAGGTATTTCAGCATGTACTCGTGGCCTTTCCCGGACGAGCCGAGCAGGTTAGAGCGCCAGACGAACAGGTTGCGTGGATGGTTCTTACCGTTGTCCGGCTGCTCGCAGGCGAAGCGGATATCGCCGGATTTTAACGCCTGAACGGTGTACTCCTGCGGCGTCATGCCCGCCGCGTCCGCGCGGGCTTTTATGTGCAGCGGATTCAGGCTGAGTTGCGGCGCTGACGGCAGCCAGCCCATGCGCTCGGCGCGGACGTTGAAGTCGATCAAGTGTCCGGTGAATTTCGACGTATCTGCCAGCGGGGAGAGCAGTTCCTGCGCGGTCAGCTTCTCATAGCGCCACTGGCTGGCGTGGTTGTAGAAGAAGGAGGTGCTGTTCATCTGGCGCGGCGGGCGGTTCCAGTCCAGCGCGAAGGCCAGCGGCAGCCAGCCGGTTTGCGGGCGCAGTTTCTCCTGGCCCACATAGTGGGACCAGCCGCCGCCGCTCTGCCCGACGCAGCCGCAGAAGACCA
Source organism: Enterobacter sp. KB-280D8 (assembly GCF_041399405.1). Taxonomy (NCBI): domain Bacteria; kingdom Pseudomonadati; phylum Pseudomonadota; class Gammaproteobacteria; order Enterobacterales; family Enterobacteriaceae; genus Enterobacter; species Enterobacter sp. KB-280D8. Next base: position 630,920 of record NZ_JBGKEC010000001.1, on the reverse strand, counting down.
GCATGTTGATCATCCCGCGGTAGTTCATGTCCATGTGGTACCAGTGGTTCACCCCGGCACCGAGGATGATCATTGAGCGACCGTGCGTTTTGTGCGCCGTGTCGGCAAACTCGCGAGCGATTTTTTCAATCAGCCAGGCGGGCACGCCGGTGATCTGCTCGCCCCAGGCGGGGGTATAAGCTTTGATCTGGTCATAGCCTTCTGCGGCGTTACTGTCTTCCAGGCCGCGATCGAGACCGTAGTTAGCCAGCACCAGATCGTAAACGCTGACCACTCGCTTCTCGCTGCCGTCGGCGAGCGTCAGGGTTTTGCTCGGCACGCGGCGGGTCAGCACCGGCTCCTGCTTCACGCTGCGGAAGTGCGGGTTTTCGTTGCCGCCAAAGTAGGGGAAGGCAACGTCCGCAACGCTATCGTGGGTAATGAGCAGCGAAAGCGTCAGTTCGGTTTCCTGGCCTGCGGCAAGTGATTCCAGGTTCCATTTGCCTTTTTCTCCCCAGCGGAAACCGATAGATCCGTTTGGCACCACCAAATCCCCGGCAATATTGAAGGCGACGGTCTTCCACTCTGGGTTATTAGTTTCCCCCAGCCCGTCGACAAGGTCCGAGGCGCGCAGCATCCGGCCCGGTACCACGCGACCGTCTGACTGCTCATCCAGCATGACCAGCATCGGCATGTCGGTATAGCGGCGGCAGTAGTTAAGGAAGTAATCACTCGGGTTATCGAGGTGGAACTCTTTGAGGATCACGTGGCCCATCGCCATAGCGAGGGCGCTGTCGGTGCCCTGTTTAGGGGCAAGCCACTGGTCGCTCAGCTTAGCCACTTCAGAGAAGTCCGGCGTAATGGCGACGGTCTTGGTCCCCTTGTAGCGCACCTCGGTGAAGAAGTGGGCGTCCGGGGTACGGGTTTGCGGCACGTTCGAGCCCCAGGCAATGATGTAGCTGGAGTTGTACCAGTCGGCGGACTCCGGCACGTCGGTCTGCTCGCCCCAGGTCATCGGCGACGCCGGCGGCAGGTCGCAGTACCAGTCGTAGAAGCTCAGGCAGGTGCCGCCCAGCAGGGAAAGATAGCGCGTGCCGGCGGCGTAGGAGACCATCGACATCGCCGGAATAGGCGAGAAACCGGCCACGCGATCCGGGCCGTAGTGTTTGATGGTCCAGACGTTGGCGGCGGCAATCAGTTGGTTTAGCTCTTTCCAGTTCGAACGGATAAACCCGCCTTTACCGCGCGCCTTCCTGTAGCTCTGCGCCTTTTGCGGATCGTTTTGAATGGCATCCCAGGCCAGCACCGGATCGGTATGCTGCGCCAGCGCCTCGCGCCAGAGTTCAATCAGCCGGCGGCGCACCAGCGGGTATTTGAGACGGTTGGCGCTGTAGAGATACCACGAGTAGCTTGCGCCACGCGGGCAGCCGCGCGGCTCGTGGTTGGGCAGGTCAGGGCGGGTGCGGGGGTAATCGGTCTGCTGGGTTTCCCAGGTCACCAGGCCGTTTTTGACGTAAATCTTCCAGCTGCAGGAGCCGGTACAGTTCACGCCGTGGGTGGAACGGACAATCTTGTCGAACTGCCAGCGCTGACGGTAGCTGTCCTCCCAGTCGCGGTTGGTGTGATACACCTGCCCGTGCCCATCGGCGAAACTGTCACCTTTTGTTTTGAAGTAACGGAAACGGTCCAGCAGTTTGCTCATGACATTTCTCCTGCTTCGATAGCATGGCCGGAGAGTGCTGCATCACGCTCCGGCGAAGATGTAATTTTTATTTTTGTGAGGATTTGCGGCCGTACACCAGCCAGGTGACAAGCACGCAGACGATGTAAAACGCGAGGAAGACCTTCATGGCACCGACCGGTGACCCGGTCATCGCCAGCGAGGTGCCAAAGGCTTTGGGAATAAAGAACCCGCCAACGGCGCCGATGGCGGAGATAAAGCCCAGCGCGGCGGCGGTCTCCGTCACCGCTTCGTGCTGCGCCTGTTCGTCCGTGCCGCCCTGCTTTTTGACGCGGTCGAGGGTGATTTGGCGGAAGATAATCGCGATCATCTGGAAGGTCGAACCGCTGCCCAGCCCGGCGGTAAGGAACAGGCCCATAAACACCAGATAGAAGGCGACAAAGCTGCCGGAGCCAGAGCCGGGCAGGGTCAGGAAGATCAGGGCGCTAAAGAGGGCCATAAAGACGAAGTTAATCAGCGTGACCCGCACGCCGCCCAGTTTGTCAGAGATCATCCCGCCCGCTGAACGCGCCAGCGCGCCGATAAGTGGGCCAAAGAAGGCGAGGTGCAGGATGTTCACGTCCGGGAACTGGGTTTTTGACAGCATGGCAAAGCCCGCCGAGAAGCCGATAAAGGAGCCGAAGGTCGCCAGATAGAGCAGGCTTAGCAGCCAGAGGTGAAAGCGCTTCAGCACCGGCAGCTGGCTGGCGATGGAGGCTTTTGAACTGGCAATATCGTTCATGCCAAAAAACGCTGCAAGGGTTGCCAGCAGCAGCAGCGGCGCCCAGATCCATGCCGCATTGGCCAGCCACATCGTCGAGCCGTCCTCCTGCGGCACGTCGTGCACGCCGAGGAAGGTAAACATCGGCAGGAAAATCACCAATGGCGCCACCAGCTGCATCACGCTGACGCCCAGGTTGCCCAGCCCGCCGTTGATGCCCAGCGCGCTGCCCTGTCTGGCTTTCGGGAAGAAGAAGCTGATGTTACCCATGCTGGATGCGAAGTTGGCCCCGGCAAAACCGCAGAGCAGCGCGATGATGATAAAAACCCAGTACGGGGTGGACGTATTTTGAACGGCAATCCCCAGCCAGACGCAGGGAATAATCAGGATAACGGTACTCAATACCGTCCAGTAACGTCCGCCAAATATTGGCACCATAAACGAGTAGGGGACGCGTAATATCGCGCCGGAGAGCGAAGGTAATGCCGTTAGCATAAAAAGCTCATCGGTGGAGAAATTAAATCCGACTTTATTGAGGTTGACCGCAACGGCGCTAAATAGCATCCACACGCAAAACGCAAGGAGCAGACAAGCCACAGAAATCCATAGGTTTCTTCGTGCGATATGTTTTCCTTTATTCTCCCAAAATTGCGCGTTTTCAGGTTTCCAGTTACTCAATAGATGCTGATTATTCTTTTCACTTTGTTGCGACATATCGCCCTCTTGCTTACCTTGACGGAGAGAAAAATGAAGTAAAAACAAAAAGATGGGTGGTTATGTATTATTGGGTTTTTAGGATGTTTTGGGATGCATCTGAAAGGATAGATAAAAAAGCGAACCCCCGAGATTAGAATGGAAATAAGGGTTCGCTTAATGTGTTACTAATTGTAACTAGTGCAAAAATTAATACTCCAGAAGGAGTATTAAAACAATTCCAGCGTGATAAGTTTGTCGAGATGCTTATTAAACGCCGCCTCGTCCATTTCTGGCATATTTAATACGGCGATCCCATCCAGGCCACAAACCAGCCCTATTAAACGCCAGGCGATATTTTCCGCCCGATCGCTAAGCGTGAACGCGCAGGCAGCCGCCCCGGCACGGATAATCGCCACGGTCTCCTGATGCCACATCTCCATGGTCAGGACATAAGCCGCTTTGATCTCGGGATCCCGGCTGGCGAGAATTTGGGCTTCCCGCCAGAGGCGAATGTAAGGTTCAAGGCCACCGTCGTCACTGCCGAGCATGCTGTGCAGCCGTTCCCGCCAGCTGGCGTTTTCGCCCACCACGTCGGCATCCAGCAGCTCGCGGATCACGCGCACAAACGCCAGCGATTTTAACTCGCCGCCGGAGGCAAAGTGGTGGTGGACCTGTCCGGTCGCGACGCCCGCTTCTGCGGCAATGCGCCGTACCGTCATGGCGGCCAGCCCCTCGCTCAGGGCCACACGCATCGCGGCCTGGAGGATTGCTTCCCGTCTCTCTTCCTTGTTCAAATACCGCATTTTTTTCTACCCTCAATAGGACCGAAACGAGTGTAACAAAAAGCTGGACATGCGTTCAACTTTACGTAGGATCGCATCCTGGACATGTGTCCATGTTTGAAATAAAAAGGAAATTTATGTTTCGTCAGTGGTTAGCGTTAGTGATTATCGTGCTGGTGTATATCCCGGTGGCGATTGACGCGACGGTGCTGCACGTGGCGGCGCCGACATTGAGCATGACGCTGGGCGCCAGCGGCAATGAATTGCTGTGGATCATCGATATTTACTCGCTGGTGATGGCGGGAATGGTGCTGCCGATGGGCGCCCTGGGTGACCGCATCGGTTTTAAACGGCTATTGATGATCGGCAGCACGCTGTTTGGCCTGTCGTCGCTGGCGGCCGCGTTTGCCCCCTCAGCAGGGTGGCTGATAGCGGCGCGCGCCTCGCTGGCGATCGGTGCGGCAATGATCATCCCGGCTACGCTTGCGGGGATCCGTACGCTCTTTACCGACGCGAAAGATCGCAACATCGCGCTCGGCGTCTGGGCGGCGGTGGGTTCAGGCGGGGCGGCGTTTGGTCCGCTGATTGGCGGTATGCTGCTGGAGCACTTCTACTGGGGCTCGGTATTTTTGATCAACGTACCGATCGTGCTTATCGTCGTTACCCTTGCCGCGCGCTTTGTCCCGCAGCAGGAAGGGCGCCCTGAGCAGCCGTTAAATATCAGCCATGCGATCATGCTGATTGTGGCCATTCTACTGCTGGTCTACAGCGCCAAAACCGCGTTAAAAGGCGTTCTGTCGCCGTGGCTTGTGGCGTGTACCTTGCTCACGGGGGCCGTGATGCTGTTTATTTTCGTGCGTATCCAGCTGCGCGCCCGGGTGCCGATGATCGACATGCGCCTGTTCTGTCACCGCATCATTTTAAGCGGCGTGGTGATGGCGATGACGGCGATGATCGCGCTGGTGGGCTTTGAACTGCTGATGGCGCAAGAGCTGCAGTTTGTCCACGGCTTTACGCCCTTCGAGGCGGGCATGTTCATGCTCCCGGTGATGGTGGCTAGCGGATTCAGCGGGCCGATCGCCGGTGTGCTGGTGGGCCGTCTGGGGCTGCGCATTGTCGCTGCGGGTGGTATGGGCCTCAGTGCGGTCAGCTTTATCGGTCTGTCGATGCTTGATTTCAGCACGCAGCAGTGGCAGGCGTGGGGCCTGATGGTGCTGCTGGGCTTTAGCGCCGCCAGCGCGCTTCTGGCCTCGACCTCGGCCATTATGGCGGCCGCGCCGAAAGAGAAAGCAGCCGCCGCAGGGGCCATTGAAACCATGTCCTATGAACTGGGCGCCGGGCTGGGGATCGCCATCTTTGGTCTGCTGTTGACCCGCAGCTTCTCCGCGTCAATTAATCTGCCGCAGGGGCTCAATGCATCGCTCGTCGACCAGGCTTCGTCATCCATAGGTGAGGCAATGAAGGTAGCGCAGGATCTGACGCCAACGCTGGCGGAGCCGGTGATTGAGGCGGCGAAAAGCGCGTTTATCACCTCGCACAGCGTGGCGCTGGGCAGCGCAGGAGGAATGCTGTTGCTGCTGGCCGTCGGGATCTGGTTTAGCCTGGCGAAGGTGCCGAAGCCGTAAAATGTGCCAGGTTGAGCTTACCGGGCCTGCGGGAGCGTTTTTGCAGGCCCGGTAAGGCGGCTTATGTGTCCTGCGCGGCGGCAAGCACGCTGTGCAGCAGCACGTTTGCCCCTTTCTCTGCCCACTCCGGCAGGATCTTCTCGGCTTCGTTGTGGCTGATACCCTTCACGCAGGGAATGAAGATCATGCTGGCAGGCGCGACTTTGCTGACGTAGCAGGCGTCGTGTCCCGCGCCAGAGACCATGGATTTCGACGAATAGCCCAGTTCCGCTAGTGCTTTCTCCGTGCGGGCCAGGCATACGGCATCAAACGCAATCGGCGCGTAGTCAAAAATCCGTTCCACATCAGCCGTTACGCCCCGCGCGCTCAGGCTTTGCGCCGCCAGATGCAGCGCTGTCTCCATCGCTTCCAGCGCCTCCCGGGCAGGATGTCTGAACTCCACGCTGCACACCACGCGAGACGGCACTACGTTGCGCGAGTTTGGCGTAACCTGCGCCATACCGATCGTCGCGCGTCCGTCCGGCGCATGCCGATAGCCAATCTCTTCCACCTTCAGCGCCAGATCGGCAAATGCGGTTAACGCATCGCGGCGGCTGTGCATCGGCGTGGTGCCTGCATGGGCGGCGAATCCGTCCAGCGTGAGGGTAAACCAGCGCTGGCCCATTGCCGCACGGACTAACCCGATATCGACGGCTTCATCTTCCAGGATCGGGCCCTGCTCGATGTGTAGTTCGTAGCAGGCGTGAACCGGAAACGCGCGGGCAGGGGTTTCACCCCGGTAGCCGATGTTGTCCAGCGCTTCCCCCACGGTGATGCCTTCGTTATCCGCGCGGGAATGCGCGTACGCTTCGCTAAATTGTCCCGTCCAGACCCCTGAAGCGAGCATGGCCGGCGCAAAGCGCGCGCCTTCTTCGTTAGTCCAGTTCACCAGCACAACGTCACGTTCAGTCTCAACGTGACGATCGTTTAGGGTACGCAGCAGCTCCAGCCCGGCCAGCACGCCGTACACCCCGTCGTAGTTACCACCCAGCGGCTGGGTATCCACATGTGAACCTGTCATGACCGGAGCAAGCTGCGGGTTTTTCCCGGCGCGGCGGATAAACATAGTGCCCATGCTGTCGATGTCGCAGGTGAAACCCGCGTCCAGCGCCCAGTCGCGCAGCAGGTTACGCGCAATGCGATCTTCCTCGCTCAGTGCCAGACGGGTCACGCCACCGGCGGGCGTGCCGCCGATCTGCGCCATCATCTCAAGCGTTGACCACAGCCGTTCGGCGTTAATGCGGATCATGTCTTGTCCTTACTGCTGCGGTAGCGGAAATCACAGCACGAACCGCCCTGCATGATGGTGGTCGTGCGGGTCAGCTTTACGTCCGGCGCATAGCCAACGATGAATTTTTCATCGCGCGCGCAGGAGAGCAGATGACCAATCTCTCCCAGCCCCATTTCGTGATACATCTCCGCGTAGCGGCAGCGGGTCACGTTGTAGTTGTACTGCTGGTCGTCGGCGTCGATCACCTTCACGTCAAGCGCGTTATCTTTTTCCCACAGATACTGCAGAGCGATGAAACTCTTGACGTCCGCGCCGTTGGGTTCTTTGCTGGCAAACGCTTTGCCTGCGTCAATCGCGGCCTGCTCGATAGCCTCGCCAATGACCGCCTGGGCGCGAGCTTTTCCTATCTCGCGCACCAGAATTTCATAAATTGGCTTAATAATTTCTGCTTCAATTTTGCGGCGGGCGAGAATGCCCAGCTCGTTATTATCACTCATCACATTGCCCTCACTGCGTTACTTCGCTTTTGCGCCACCCAGCACGGTCTGCGGCTGCCATTTGCCATCGACAACTTTGTAAACGGTGAAAGACGGCGATTTCAGGTTACCTTCTTTATCAAACGCGATCTGTCCGGTGACGCCGGCGTAGCTGATAGCGCGCAGGGCGGGCAGATAGTCGGACGGCTCAACGGAGTCTGCTTTTTCCATCGCCGCAACCAGCACACGGGTAGCGTCATAGGCGAACGGGGCGTGCAGTTCGATATGGGTGTGGTAGCGTGACTGGTACGCCTGTTCGAACGCTTTACCGCCCGGCATCTCGTCTACCGGCAGACCCGGCTCCAGCGCGACCACGCCTTCGCCTTCTTTCTGCGCCAGCTGCAGGAACGTCTGGCTGACAAATCCGCCTGCGCCCATCAGGGTGGCGTTCATGCCCAGTTGTTTGATACGACGCGCCAGCGGTGCAGCCTGGCTGTCGACGCCGCCGAAGAAGATCAGATCGGCGTTTTTACTCCGGATAGCGGTCAGCACGGCGCTGAAGTCCACCGTTTTGTCATCCACGTACTGCCGATCGACAACCTTCACGCCCTGCGCTTCCAGCGATTTAATAAACTGGTCCGCCAGACCCTGACCAAATGCGGTACGGTCGTCGATCACCGCAATGCGTTTGGCTTTCAGCGCGTTGACCGCGTACTGGCCGGCGAGCTGGCCGCCGTCATCGTCGTGGCCCATCACGCGAAAGCTGGTGTCAAAACCCTGTTTGGTATAGGCATGGCCGGTTGCGACCGGTGCCACCTGGGCGATGCCCGCATCGTGATAAATGCGGGCCGCAGGAATGCTGGTGCCGGTGTTCCAGTGGCCGACCACGCCTGCCACGCCGCTGTCCACAAGGCGCTGCGCGACGGCTACGGCAGTGCGCGGGTCTGACTGATCGTCTTCGGACTGCAGTTTGAAGGTCACCGCTTTGCCGCCGATGGTCGGGTGCTGCTTGTTGATGTCATCGATAGCCAGCTGCGCGCCGTTTTCCAGATCTTTACCGATACGGGCAGACGGGCCGGTGAGCGGGCCTGCCAGACCGATAACTACGGTTTCCCCTTCGGCGGCCCAGGCACCGGTAGAGACAAAACCACCGAGCAGAATAGCGGCGCAAAGCGCACTGATTTTTACTGTTTTCATTGTATTTCCCTGATGTTGGCTGGTGTTGTTAAACGGGCATTTCGCCCAAATAAATCTGTGCAATCTGGTTGTCATTGAGCAGCGCTTTCGATTCGCCATGATGGACGATGCTGCCGCTGTCCATCACCCACGCGCTGTCGGTGACTTCCAGCGCGAGACGGGCGTTTTGTTCGATGAGAAGCAGGGCAACGCCGCGCTCGCGCAGGTCGGCGATGACGGAAAAAATGTTTTCTACCATCTTCGGCGCAAGGCCCATCGAGGGTTCGTCGAGGATCAACAGCCGCGGGTGACTGAGCAGGGCACGGTTAAGGGCCAGCAGCTGTTGCTCACCGCCGGACAGCAGGCCGGCAAGCTGATGCTGACGTTCGCCCAGACGCGGGAAGCGCTCGAAAATGGCGTTCATCTCGCGCTTGACGGTGACAGTGTCACGCCTGAGCCAGGCACCCATCTGCAGATTTTCCAGTACCGTCATGCGGGAGAAGAGCCCGCGTCCCTCCGGGACCATGACCAGACCGTCGCGGAGCAGGGTTTCGGGGCTGTGTTTACGTACCGCTTTACCGCTGAATTCAATGCTGCCGCTAAAGCTTTCCAGCCCGGTAACGGCGCGCACGGTGGAGCTTTTCCCCGCGCCGTTAGCGCCGATCAGCGTAGCCTGTTCGCCCTCGTGAAGGGTAAAGGAGACATCGCGTACGGCCTGAATGCCGCCGTAATGCACGTCCAGACGTTCTACCTTCAGTAATTCAGACATGGGCGTTGCCTCCAAGCCAGGCGGCGATCACCGCCGGGTCGCGACGCACGCTTTCCGGCGTGCCGGTGGCGAGCGTTTTGCCGTAATCGAGCACCGTCAGACGGTCGCAGATGCCCATCACCAGCTTGACGTCATGCTCAATCATCAGCAGGGTTTTACCGTCATCCCGAATACGGGTAAGTAGTTCGCCAAGCGCCACTTTTTCCGCCGCGTTCATCCCGGCGGCGGGTTCGTCCAGCGCCAGCAGCAGCGGTTCCGTTGCCAGCGCGCGGGCAATTTCGAGACGGCGCTGGTGACCATAGGCCAGATCGCGGGCGCGGTAGTGGGCGAACTTCGCAATACCGGTGTACTCCAGCCAGTGCCAGGCCAGCTCCCGGGTCTGCCTCTCTTCCTCGCGTGCACGTCTGTGGCGGCTCAGCGCGGCCCACAGACCGTTACGGGTGCGCACGTGGCGGCCCACCATCACGTTTTCCAGCACCGACATGTTGCTAAAGAGGCGCACGTTCTGAAAGGTGCGCGCAATCCCGGCGGCGGTAACTTTCTCAATGTGCTTCGGGAAATAGGGCTTATCGGCAATAGAAAACTCACCGCTGTCCGCCGGATAAAGCCCGGTGATCAGGTTAAAGCAGGTGGTTTTTCCCGCCCCGTTAGGGCCGATGAGTCCGTAGATCTCACCCTTATTTACGCAGAGCGAAACGTCGTCCACGGCGGTAAGGCCGCCGAAGCGTTTTGACATATTGCGCACGGTTAACAGACTCATGTATTCACCTCTTTGTGGCGTACCGGCCAGATCCCAGAGGGGCGCACCAGCATGACCAGTACCAGCGCCAGGCCGTAGAAAAGCTGACGCAACACTTCCGGGTCAATCAGTACCGTGCCGAACAGCGCCTGCTGTATCGGGGCTGCCTGGCTGCGCAGCAGTTCCGGCAGGGCGGTAAGCAGTACCGCGCCGAGGATCACGCCGGGAATGTGCCCCATACCGCCCAGCACCACCATCGCCAGCACGGCAATGGATTCCTGTAAAGTGAAGGATTCCGGGGAGACAAAGCCCTGAAACGCGCCGAACAGGGCGCCCGCCACGCCACCAAAAGAGGCGCCCATTGCAAAGGCCAGCAGCTTGTAGTTACGTACGTTGATGCCCATCGCGCGGGCCACATCCTCGTCTTCACGGATGGCGTGCCAGGCGCGGCCAATACGCGAGTGCTGCAGGCGCAGGCAGACAACAATAATCGCCACAATGACCAGCATCAGCAGGTAGTACCACAGCCACAGGGCAGGCACTTTGAAACCAAACCAGTGGTATACGCCGCTGAACTTCAGGCCGAACAGATTCAGCGTATCCACCCCGGTAATGCCCTTTGCACCATTGGTGATGTTCACCGGACGGTCGAGGTTACGCATCAGGATGCGGATAATTTCCCCAAATCCGAGGGTCACTATCGCCAGGTAGTCGCCACGCAGCTTCAGCGTGGGAGCACCCAGTAAAATGCCGCAGACTGCGGCAACAAGCGCAGCCAGCGGAATAATCAACAGATATGACGTGTGCAGCCCGTCCGGGAACCAGACGCCGAGGAGAGGAAATACCTCCAGCAAATGTGGCGAGGCCATTAGCGCAGCGAGGTAAGCCCCGACCGCGTAAAAGGCGATAAACCCCATATCCAGCAGGCCGGTATAGCCCACCACAATATTGAGCCCCAGCGCCAGCATGATGTAGAGCAGGGCGAAGTCGATAACGCGCACCCAGTAGTTGCCGCCCAGCTGCGTGGCTACCATGGGGGCAACCAGCAGCGCAAGGCAGAACAGGCTCATGCCTGACCAGAATTTACGCGTTGTTGCCGGGGTCTGGAGTTGAAGTGTTGTCATGGTATTCCTTACGCTCTGTGCGCCACGCGCTCGCCCAGCAGGCCAGCCGGACGGAAGACCAGCACCAGGATCAGCACCATAAAGGCAAAGACGTCCTGATAGTTGCTGCCAAATACGCCATCGGTTAGTTCACCAAGGTAACCTGCGCCCAGCGCTTCGATAATACCGAGCAGGATGCCGCCAACCATTGCGCCACGAATGTTGCCAATGCCCCCCAGTACGGCGGCGGTAAAGGCTTTAATCCCGGGCAAAAAGCCCATTGAGAAGCTGGCGTTGCCGTAGTTGCTCGCCATCATCACGCCTGCCAGCGCGGCAAATACGCCACCAATGGCAAACGTCAGGGTAATAATGGCGTTTGGGTTAACCCCCATCAGCATTGCCACGCGTGGGTTTTCCGCAACGGCGCGCATGCCGCGCCCCAGGCGGGTGTATTCCACCAGCAGCCACAGCCCAGTCATTACCGCCAGCGCCAGGACAACGGTGACGATACCGGTGACGGTGATGATGGCGGGAGGATGCGCTTCGCTGCCGGATGTGACGGCGATAGGGTCCATCGGCAGGATCTGCGGGAACATCAGCGGGTTGCGCGTCCAGATAATCATCGCCAGGGTTTGCAGCAGGACGGAGACGCCGATACCCGAGATCAGCGGCGCCAGGCGCGGGGCGTTGCGCAGCCGGCGGTAGGCAAAGCGCTCAACGGCCATGGCCAGCAGGGCGCAGACGGCCATCGCAATCACAAGGGCAACACCAAGCTGCAACAGCAGCGGCATGTGCGGAAAGGTGGCGTTCAGGGCGTTAATGGCGGAAAGCGTGGTGAGCGCCCCGACCATCAGAATATCGCCGTGAGCGAAGTTAATAATGCGCAAGATGCCATACACCATGGTATAGCCCAGCGCGATCAGCGCGTAAATGCTTCCCAGCATCACGCCGTTGATCAGTTGTTGTATGAGTGTATCCAACGTTTGTACCCGCAAAGAGCTTCTTCTGCCGCTACCATCCGATAAATGAATTAAATTGTAAAATACACATATATTATTTCTTATGATAAACCGATATTGCTTTATATTGATGATTTATATAAAGATAGTGTAAGCCTGTTTTTGGCGGATAAGCCTAAAGAAATCAATATATGAATAAAACAGAACAATTAGCGGATGCGTCTGCTTATGCAGACAGTCGCCTGGCAAACGATCCACCGCTTCGGGCCGTACGTGCCTTTGAGGCCATTGCCCGGCTGGGCAGCGTCACGCTGGCCGCGCAGGAACTTGAGATCTCACCGTCGGCTGTCAGCCATCAGCTCAAGGTGCTCGAAGGCTATCTGCAAATGCCACTGACGGAGCGTCAGGGGCGAAGGCTGGTGCTGAGCCAGCACGGACGTGAATACTACCGCTCGATCCGTGCGGCGTTTAACGTGCTGCGCCAGGCAACGGAGCATCTGGCTGAGCAGGCGCAAACGCGTCAGGTCACCATCAGTCTGATCCCGCTCTTTGGCATGGGGTGGTTTATCCCGCGTCTGCCTGCTTTTATGCGCGCGAATCCGCAGACCGAGATCAACGTAGTGTATGCCAACCATCGTAACTATCTGAGCGATGCGTCGGATATGTCGATTCGTTTTGGTAACGGTCAGTGGGCGGGCTATCAAAGTGAAAAGCTAATTTCCGGACAGATGGTGCCGGTGTGCAGCCGCACGTTTTTGCGTATTCATGGCCATATCGACACGCCTGAGCAGCTGCTGCAAATGCCGCTGCTGCATGATGAAGAGCGCACCACGTGGGCGCAGTGGTTTCTGTTGCAGGGGGTAAAACGTCCTCTCCGGCGCAGCGGCCCTCTGTTTGAAGACGGGCTGTTGACGCTGGCAGGTGTGCAGGCCGGGCTGGGCTGCGCGTTAATGCGCGAGCCGCTGATCGCACCTTACCTGGAGAGCGGTGAGCTGGTGAAGATATTTGACCTACCCATCGATGACGGGCGCGACTATCACCTCTGCGTACGTACAGATTCAGAGATGACCGAGGACGGTAAGCTGCTGCAAAACTGGCTTCGCAGGGCTGCGGGCGGGGAGACGTCTGCGGGGTAAAGAGAAGAAAAAAGCCAGCTTATTCAGCTGGCTTTTGTACAAACAAGGTTTAGAACTGGTAGGTCAGACCCAGCGCAACGATGTTGTCGGTACCGATACCTGCCTGGCGAGTGAACTGGTTATCGTCCAGCAGGTTGATTTTGTAATCCACGTAGGTGGACATGTTTTTGTTAAAATAGTAGGTCGTGCCAACATCGATGTATTTAACCAGATCCTGGTCGCCGAAGTTCTCGATGTCTTTACCTTTAGACTGCAGGTAAGCAATGGATGGACGCAGGCCAAAGTCGAACTGGTACTGAGCAACAACTTCGAAGTTTTGCGCCTTGTTTGCGAAACCGTAAATGTCGCTGCGGTTGCCGTTAGAGGTACCGAAGCGGGTCGCGTTGTAGGTCTGAGAGTACTGCGCGGCAAGGTAGATATTGTTCGCGTCGTACTTCACGCCGCCGCTGTACACTTCAGCGCGGTCGCCCTCACCGTATACGCCAGCCGCATTCTGGTCAGCGGTACGTTTGGAGGAGGACATTGCCCCCCCAACGCTGAAGCCTTCACCCAGATCGTAAGTCAGGGATGCGCCGTAGCCGTCGCCGTTCTGGTTCAGCAGGCTGCGGCCGTTGGTGTTTTCACCGCTTACGCTGCCGTTTTTACCCTGGTACTGCAGGGCAAAGTTCAGGCCGTCAACCAGACCGAAGAAGTCCTGGTTACGGTATGTTGCTACGCCGTTTGCACGAGACTGCAGGAAGTTGTCTGCGCCGTAGGTGTCTCCGCCGAATTCTGGCAGAACGTCGGTCCAGGAGGTCACGTCGTAAATCACGCCGTAGTTACGACCGTAATCGAATGAACCGGCTTCAGCGAACTTCAGACCTGCGAAGGCCACACGGGTCCAGGACTGGTTGTCGCCTTCATCTTTGTTACCCTGAATCTGGTATTCCCACTGGCCGTAACCGGAAAGCTGGTCGTTAACCTGGGTTTCACCCTTGAAGCCGATACGCATGTAGGTTTTATCACCGTCTGCGCCAGCGTCATCAGAGAAATAGTGCAGACCTGTCACTTTACCGTACAGATCCAGCTTGTTACCGTCTTTGTTATAAATTTCAGCTGCGTTTACAACGCCTGCTGCCAACATGGAAGTGACTGCCACTGCAACTAATTTAAGTTTCATCTTAAATATTCCTTATAATTTTTTTCAGTATTTCCTGAACCATTGCGAGCAATTTCTATACGAGGCTGTTCGACAACGGCGTGCTATTTTTAAAAATCTTGTCGCTGCCTTTCAATAATAAGTTTCAAAATATGAGTAATAATTTCATTTAGTGTGATCGAGATCGGGTTAATGACGCCATGATAATTTGAGATGGCGAATATTTAATCGGCGTGGATTTATTTTTAAACGGTTCCGGAGGCGTGGACCATTGCATTTCTTACTATTAAGGACGGTAATATTCGCAGGGAAGTAGTTACGCGCAGGTGTCAGGTTATGTCAATTTAAGGTGTGTGGCATTTACGAAAGGATGATAATATAAACAGAACCTAAACGATCTCACTAATGTTCAGATTAATATTTTCTGGTGCGATCACATATTAAATTTATGTTAATTTTCTGCCGGGTTTAATCACACCCGGCAGAAATCCGGACGCTATTTCCGTGTGGCGTACCAGCAGAGCAATGACCCGGCGCAGACCATCAGCGCACCCTGCCAGAACGAGAAAGAGAGGGGAGAACTCAGCAGCACGGCAGCAAGCGCGGCAGAGAGAACGGGAGTAAAATAGGACACGGCAGCCAGCACCGTAACGTTACCGTGCAGAATGCCAATATTCCATGCGGCATAGCCAAACCCAAGCGCGATACCGCACATAACGAGCTTCACGATAACCGGAAAACTGAACACCATTTCCGGCTGATCGCTCAGAGAATATTTCACCCAAAGGCTGAGCGCAGTTAACAAAACAAAGAGGGTAATACCGTTTTGGCCTCTGGCAAATTTAGCGGTTACCGTGCAGTAAGCGGCCCAGATAAATCCCCCCGCAAAGGCCAGCGCGTAGCTGAGCGGGTTCGAGACGATATTGCGGGTTATTTCATCAATATGTAACCCTTGCTCACCGCCTAATACCCAACACACGCCGAGCAGCGCGATAGCTAACCCGGGAATGACCCACAGCGTTGATTTCTGTCCGTTGAATAAAATAGCAAAGACGATCGTCAGGCTCGGCCAGAGATAATTTACCATACCGACTTCAATGGCCTGCGCTCGCGTGGCGGCATAGCCTAACGACAGCGCCAGGCAAATTTCGTAACTGACAAACAGTACGCTGCCTGCAATAAGATACCCGGGAGAAAAACGTTTAATATCAGGAAATCCTACCGTCACCAGGCAAAGCAATCCACTGAGTGTATATATCATCGCCGCGCCGCCGACCGGCCCAAGCCCTTCACTCACGCTGCGAATCAGGCCCACCATGGTGCTCCACAACAGTATTGCCGCCAGTCCTGTGAGCGTTGCTCTCTTTCTGTCCATTACGTCTTCATCGCTAAAAAAACAAAGGAAAAATGTATCGCATTAATCCTGACCCTGTCGCGAATTATTCTCTCAGGCGTTTAACCCTAAAGGATTATTCAAACGCGGCAGCGGTGACTATTAAGGGGGCGAAGTCAGGCGACCTTGATTTGACGCAAAAAAAACAGGGACTTTGCTGTTAGTTTGCGGCGCGAAGTCTTATCAGATAACGAGGACAACAATGGACGTCAGCCGCAGACAATTTTTCAAAATCTGCGCGGGCGGTATGGCCGGAACCACAGCCGCAATGCTGGGATTTGCTCCCAAAATGGCGCTGGCTCAGGCACGCAACTATAAGCTGCTGCGTGCGAAAGAGATCCGTAACACCTGCACATACTGCTCCGTGGGTTGTGGGCTATTGATGTATAGCCTGGGCGATGGCGCGAAGAACGCCAGAGAAGCGATTTACCATATTGAAGGGGATCCGGATCATCCGGTGAGCCGCGGGGCACTCTGCCCGAAAGGGGCGGGGCTGCTGGACTATGTCCACAGCGAAAACCGCCTGCGCTACCCGGAATACCGCGCGCCGGGCTCCGACAAATGGCAGCGTATCTCCTGGGATGAGGCTTTCTCCCGTATTGCAAAACTGATGAAAGCCGACCGTGACGCCAACTTTATTGAAAAGAACGAGCAGGGCGTAACGGTCAACCGCTGGCTCTCTACCGGGATGCTGTGCGCATCTGCGGCAAGCAATGAAACCGGCATGCTGACACAAAAATTTGTGCGCTCTCTCGGCATGCTGGCGGTAGACAACCAGGCACGCGTCTGACACGGACCAACGGTAGCAAGTCTTGCTCCAACATTTGGTCGCGGTGCGATGACCAACCACTGGGTTGATATCAAAAACGCTAACGTCGTGGTGGTGATGGGCGGTAATGCCGCTGAAGCCCATCCGGTGGGGTTCCGCTGGGCGATGGAAGCGAAAAACAACAACGATGCGACGCTTATCGTCGTCGATCCGCGCTTTACGCGTACAGCATCTGTGGCCGATATCTATGCGCCGATTCGCTCCGGTACGGACATTACGTTCCTGTCCGGCGTGCTGCTGTACCTGATCGAAAACAACAAAATCAACGCGGAATACGTTAAGCACTACACCAACGCGAACCTGCTGGTGCGGGATGATTTTGCCTTTGATGACGGGCTGTTCAGCGGCTATGACGCTGAAAAACGCCAGTACGACAAGTCCTCGTGGAACTATCAGTTCGACGAAAACGGCTATGCGATGCGGGATGAAACCCTGACGCATCCGCGCTGCGTGTGGAACCTGCTGAAGCAGCACGTTTCCCGCTATACGCCGGACGTGGTGGAGAACATCTGCGGCACACCGAAAGCGGACTTCCTGAAGGTGTGTGAAGTGCTGGCCTCCACCAGCGCCGCCGACAGAACCACCACGTTCCTGTATGCGCTGGGCTGGACGCAGCACACCGTGGGTGCGCAGAACATCCGCACCATGGCGATGATCCAGCTGCTGCTCGGCAACATGGGGATGGCAGGCGGCGGCGTGAACGCGCTGCGCGGCCACTCTAACATTCAGGGCTTAACCGATCTCGGTCTGCTCTCCACCAGCCTGCCGGGCTACCTGACGCTGCCGTCTGAAAAGCAGGCCGATCTGCAAGCATATCTTGAGGCCAATACGCCAAAAGCGACGCTGCCGGATCAGGTGAACTACTGGAGCAACTATCCGAAGTTCTACGTCAGCCTGATGAAATCCTTCTACGGCGACGCGGCGCAGAAGGAGAACGACTGGGGCTTTGAGTGGTTGCCGAAGTGGGACCAGGCTTACGACGTCATCAAGTATTTCAACATGATGGATAAGGGCAACGTCACGGGCTATATCTGCCAGGGCTTCAACCCGGTGGCCTCCTTCCCGGACAAGAACAAAGTCGTTCGCAGCCTGAGCAAGCTGAAGTACATGGTGGTTATCGATCCGCTGGTGACCGAGACCTCCACCTTCTGGCAGAACCACGGGGAGTCAAACGATGTCGATCCGGCGTCGATTCAGACCGAAGTGTTCCGCCTGCCATCTACCTGCTTTGCGGAAGAGGACGGCTCTATTGCCAACTCCGGCCGATGGCTGCAGTGGCACTGGAAAGGGCAGGACGCGCCGGGCGAAGCGCGTAACGACGGCGAAATCCTGGCTGGCATTTACCATCGCCTGCGCGAAATGTACCGCACTGAAGGCGGCAAAGGCGCTGAGCCGCTGCTGAAGATGAGCTGGCACTACAAGCAGCCGGATCGTCCTGAGTCTGAGGAAGTCGCGAAAGAGAACAACGGCGTGGCGCTGGCAGATCTCTACGACGCCAACGGCAACCTGGTGGCGAAGAAAGGCCAGTTGCTGAACAGCTTCGCGCTGCTGCGTGACGACGGTACCACGGCATCATCCTGCTGGATCTACACCGGCAGCTGGACGGAGCAGGGTAACCAGATGGCGAACCGCGACAACGCTGACCCGTCAGGCCTGGGCAACACGCTGGGCTGGGCTTGGGCATGGCCGCTGAACCGTCGCGTGCTGTACAACCGTGCCTCCGCCGACGTGAACGGCAAGCCGTGGGATCCGAAACGGATGCTGATCCAGTGGAACGGGACGAAGTGGACGGGGAACGACATCCCGGACTACAACACCGCCGCTCCAGGCAGCAACACCGGGCCGTTTATCATGCAGCCGGAAGGTCTGGGACGCCTGTTCGCCCTCAACAAGCTGGCGGAAGGGCCGTTCCCGGAACACTACGAGCCGATGGAAACGCCGCTCGGCACTAACCCGCTGCACCCGAACGTGGTCTCCAGCCCGGTGGTGCGGATCTACGAAGAGGACGTGCTGCGCTTAGGTAAAAAGGACAAATTCCCGTATGTCGGAACGACCTATCGCCTGACCGAGCATTTCCATACCTGGACCAAGCACGCGCGGCTTAACGCTATCGCGCAGCCGGAACAGTTTGTGGAGATCAGCGAAACGCTGGCGAAGGCGAAAGGCATTGCCAACGGCGACCGTGTGAAGGTGAGCAGCAAGCGCGGCTTTATTCGCGCGGTGGCGGTGGTCACCCGTCGTTTGCAAAGTCTGAATGTGCACGGCCAGCAGGTAGAAACTGTCGGTATCCCGCTGCACTGGGGCTTTGAGGGCGTTGCGCAAAAAGGCTACATCGCCAACACCCTGACGCCAAACGTCGGCGATTCCAACTCGCAAACGCCGGAGTACAAAGCGTTTCTGGTCAACATCGAGAAAGCGTAAGGAGCGATTAAATGGCGATGGAAACACAAGACATTATTAAACGCTCCGCGACCAACCCGATCACCCCCGCGCCCCGCGCGCGGGACTATAAGGCAGAGGTCGCCAAGCTTATCGATGTCTCCTCCTGCGTGGGCTGTAAAGCCTGCCAGGTGGCCTGTTCGGAGTGGAACGATATCCGCGACGAGGTGGGGCACTGCGTCGGGGTCTACGATAATCCGGCGGATCTGAGCGCCAAATCCTGGACGGTGATGCGCTTTAGCGAAACCGACCAGAACGGCAGGCTGGAGTGGCTCATCCGCAAATACGGCTGCATGCATTGTGAAGATCCGGGCTGCCTGAAGGCGTGCCCGTCTGCCGGCGCGATTATTCAGTACGCCAACGGGATCGTCGACTTCCAGCAGGACAACTGCATCGGCTGCGGGTACTGCATCGCGGGCTGTCCGTTTAATGTCCCGCGCCTCAATAAAGAGGATAACCGGGTATATAAATGCACCCTGTGCGTGGACCGCGTCAGCGTCGGGCAGGAGCCTGCCTGCGTCAAGACCTGTCCCACTGGTGCTATCCACTTCGGCACCAAAAAAGAGATGCTGGACGTGGCGCAAGAGCGGGTGGAAAAGCTGAAAGCGCGCGGCTACGACAAGGCGGGCATTTACAACCCGCAGGGCGTGGGCGGCACGCACGTAATGTACGTGCTCCACCATAACGATCAGCCGGAGCTGTATCATAATCTGCCGAAAGATCCGGCGATCGATACCTCCATCAACCTGTGGAAAGGGGCGCTTAAACCGCTCTCTGCGGCGGGCTTTATCGCCACCTTTGCGGGGCTGATTTATCACTACATCGGTATCGGGCCAAACAAAGAGGTGGATGACGACGAGGAGGAGCACCATGAGTAAGTCGAAAATGATTGTGCGCACAAAGTTTATCGACCGCGCCTGTCACTGGACGGTGGTGATCTGCTTCTTCCTGGTGGCGGTGTCGGGGATTTCGTTCTTCTTCCCGACGCTACAGTGGCTGACCGAGACCTTCGGTACGCCGCAAATGGGGCGCATTCTGCACCCGTTCTTCGGCGTGCTGATTTTCGTGGTGCTGATGTTTATGTTCGTGCGCTTTGTCCACCATAACATCCCGGACAAGCAGGATATCCCGTGGCTGAAAGGTATCGTCGAAGTCCTGAAGGGCAACGAGCATAAAGTCGCGAAGGTGGGCAAATACAACGCCGGACAGAAGATGATGTTCTGGACCATCATGAGCATGATTTTTGTGCTGCTGGTGACCGGCGTAATTATCTGGCGTCCGTATTTTGCCCAGTATTTCCCCATTCAGGTAATTCGCTACGCGCTGCTGATCCACGCCACGTCGGCCATCATTCTGATCCACGCCATCCTGATCCATATGTATATGGCGTTCTGGGTAAAAGGGTCGATTAAAGGCATGATTGAAGGGAAGGTGAGCCGCCGCTGGGCGCAGAAACACCATCCGCGCTGGTATCGTGATGTGGAACGTCTGGAAGCGAAACAGGAAAGTACGGAAGGGATCAAGTAAGACCTGCGCCGTCGGCTTTGCCCGGCGGCGCTGCGCTTGCACGGGCCTACCCCTGCTATATCAGAACCGCTCTTCCACATACCGGAACGGATATTTTGTGGGTTTAACTTTACCAATTTTACGTTTCGGTAAATCCACCTTGTCTACGTGTATTTCTTTATAGGGGATTTGCGTCAGCAGGTGCGAAATAATATTCAGGCGCACGCGTTTTTTATCTTCTGAACGGGCCACAAACCACGGCGCCCAGGCGGTATCGGTGGCTTCAAACATGGCGTCGCGGGCGAGGGTATACTCGTCCCACAGGTTAAAAGATTTAATGTCCATGGGGGACAGCTTCCAGATTTTGCGCCCATCGTTGATGCGGTCGCGCAGGCGGCGCTCCTGCTCTTTTGGCGTCACCTCCAGCCAGTATTTCAGCAGGATAATGCCGGCATCGACCATCGCTTTTTCCATGACCGGCGTGCCGTCCAGAAATTTCTCCACCTGTTCTTCGGTACAGAATCCCATCACGCGCTCGACGCCCGCGCGGTTATACCAGCTGCGGTCGAAGATGACGATTTCGCCCGCTGAGGGCAGATGCGGAACGTAGCGCTGGAAGTAGAGCTGGCTTTTTTCTTTATCGGTAGGCGCGGGAAGCGCGACGACGCGAAAGACGCGCGGGCTGACGCGCTCGGTAATCGCTTTGATGGTGCCGCCTTTACCGGCGCCGTCGCGCCCCTCAAAAACGATACACACCTTCAGTCCTTTGGCGACAACCCACTGCTGGAGTTTGACCAGTTCGACGTGCAGGCGGCGTAGCTCTTTTTCATATTCTTTAGTCTTTAGCGGAGCACTCTTTACGACTTCAACAGCGACAGGGGCTTTCTTTTTACTTCCCATAATTGTCATCCTCTGGTTGTCCGGCACGGGAAAAACGAGGCCGCACTACAAAGTGTAATCCACCTGAATTAATGGATTAATGTGTCAGCCAGCTGATTTGAACTGGCTCACCATACAAGATTGTTCAATAATGCCCGTCGCGAGTTTTTAACCTGTGGTTGCGGTATGAAAAAGACAATTTTTTCGCTGGCGCTTGGCACGTTTGGCCTGGGAATGGCTGAATTTGGCATTATGGGCGTGCTAACCGAGCTGGCGCATGACACCGGCATTTCGATTCCCTCCGCCGGGAATATGATCTCGTTTTATGCTTTCGGTGTGGTGGTTGGCGCCCCGATTGTGGCGCTGTTTTCAGGCAAGTTCTCCTTAAAAACCACGCTGCTGTTTCTGGTGGCGATGTGCGCTGTAGGCAATGCCCTGTTTACGTTTTCTACGTCGTATTTCTGGCTGGCGCTGGGGCGGCTGATTTCCGGTTTTCCGCACGGGGCCATTTTTGGCGTCGGGGCGATAATCCTCTCCAAAATTGCGCCACCGGGTAAGGTGACGGTCGCGGTGGCCGGGATGATCGCCGGTATGACCGTAGCCAACCTGGTGGGCGTGCCGCTGGGGACCTGGCTGGGGCACGCCTTTAACTGGCGCTATACCTTTTTCCTGATTGCGGTGTTCGACGCGCTGGTGATCCTCTCAGTTCTGCTCTGGGTGCCGGACATCCGCGACACGTCAGAAATCAAATTGACCGAGCAGTTCAAATTTCTGAGGAAACCTGAACCCTGGCTGATTTTTGCCGCCACGATGTTTGGTAATGCCGGGGTGTTCGCGTGGTTTAGCTTCGTTAAGCCCTTTATGGTCAATGTTTCCGGCTTTTCGGAAGGGCTGATGACGGTCATCATGATGCTGATGGGGCTTGGCATGGTGTTAGGTAATCTGCTGAGCGGTAAGCTCTCTGGCAGGTTTAGCCCGCTGCGCATTGCGGCGGCTACCGACATGGTGATTGTCGCCTCACTGCTGCTGCTTTTTGCCTTTGGCGAACTGCAAGCGGCCTCGCTGGTCATGGGCTTTATCTGCTGTGCCGGGCTGTTTGCGCTCTCCGCGCCGCTGCAGATCCTGCTGCTGCAAAATGCGAAGGGCGGTGAGATGCTGGGGGCAGCAGGAGGGCAGATGGCGTTTAATCTCGGCAGTGCGATCGGTGCGTACTTCGGCGGGATGATGATTACCCTCGGCTTTAGCTGGCGCTACGTCACGCTGCCAGCGGCAATACTCTCTTTCTCGGCCATGAGCGCGCTGCTGATTTACGGTTACCTGCGGGCGAGACGTGCCCAGGCTAACGCTCGCGCGCTAGCCTGATGGGGTTTACGCAAGCCAGGGTTCACCCAGGGTCAGCATCAGCCGGTTGGCCCAGGCGAAGAACGCGGCGGACTGCACCAGGTCAAGCTGCGCCAGGGTATCCAGCCCCTCTTTTTCCAGCGCGGCGAGGTGTAGCGGCGTGGCGGCAGGCGGCGTGACAGACAGCGCCCCCGCAAAGTTAATTTCCGACTGCCAGCGTGCAGACTGCCCCTCGCTGAGGGACTGCCCCGGCCGCACGGCCAGCAGGGCCTCTACCGCAGCGTCATCCTTTGACAGCTGGCTGGCTTTACGCGCATGGACAGATGCGCAGTAGATGCAGCCGTTAATTTTACTGGCGACCGTTGCGGCCAGCTCGCGCTCGGCGCGCGGCAATCCCCCCGGCGTATAAAAAATTCCTTTATCCGTTAGCGTGCGCTGTTCAAGTACCGGCAGGTTGCGCCCCAGCAGGCGGAAGTAGTCGGAATCGGTATGGCCAAATTTCGCCAGGATGGCAACCTCATCGTCACGGAAGTCCGCCAGCGGTTTGGCCGCTATCCACGGTTCCCATCCCAGCTCCTGCTGGGTGAACGCGACGGGTGCCTCCTTCCCGGTGACCGTGGTTGCGGTCGTGTGCCAGACGCCTGCCGCCACCGACGTTTCGCTTGCCGCGACGGGCCTGTCGTTCAGCAGACGCAGCCCGGCGACGAGTCGGCTCTGGAAGCTCACAAACGCGACGAGCTGTGCCAGGGTAACGATGCCTTCCTTGCTCCACCCGGCCTGGGTCAGCGCCGTTAACGCGGCCGGCGTGGCTTCGACAGGTGAAAACGTCAGCAGGCGCGCGAAGTTCAGCGCCGGGGTCAGGCGGTCCGAGGTGGGGTCGGCCAGTCCAAACCCCGCATAGTGCGCGGCCAGCGCCTCCGCGCTGTGCCACCTGGCGACTTTGGCCGCCACGGCGAAGCGCTCGTCGAGTGCAAAATCATTATCCTGCTGGCTAAACAGAATTTCGTAGCTGCCCTGGGCGTGGCGTGTGGCGGCATCTCGCGTAGCGCGCGCCTCTGCCAGAGGGGAACCGGGTTTAATTTCCGCCAGCTCGGCGAGAATGTCCTGACTTAATGACATAGGTGTCTCCTCAAAGGATGTGGGGGGCAATCTGTTCTGCGATCAGCTCAACGGAGCGCAGCGTGTCGCGGTGCGTGGGTTCGACCGAATGGACCTGGAATGAAATATCCGTTGCGCGCCTGAGAACGGAGTCAGCATTCAGCGAATGCAGGACCGTATCGGGGGAACCGATATGCGCGTCAAACTGGCGGATATAATCGGTGACGGTGTCACCTTTAACTGCGTACCCGGCAGCGCGATGCTGCCGGGCCTGTTTCGTGAGGCCCAGCGTTGCGACCCTGAGTGCATAGTCATCGCTGTCGGCGACGAACGCCGTACGGGAGGCCAGAATACGCGGCGCGATGTCCGCAGGTAGCGCATCGAGGTAGGCATCCACAATCGGGTTCTGGATCGCGTCGAGCGTTAAATCCGGGCGGTCTGCCGGGCGAGGCTGCGTGCGGGAGAGCATTAAACCGTGTCCAGCCCGGGCGGCGCGAACGGCACCGTCAACGGAGAAGGTGGCAATCCAGATACGGTCGGCAAGCTGTGGCGCCGGCGGATAAAGGTGGTTATCAGGATGGGTCAGTGAATCCCCGCGCCAGGCGCTTTGGATCACATGCAAATGGTCCGCAAAGGCCGCGCCGCGATCCTCAAACGTCAGGCCGAACGGCAGAAAGGAGGTCGGTGTTCCGCCCGATCCAAAACCGACTTCAAGACGGCCATCGGCGAGTAAATCGAGCACGGCGGCATCTTCCGCCACGCGCAGCGGGTTTTCCATCGGCAGGGTAATGATGGCCGTGCCCAGCCGGATGGTTTCGGTATGCGCGGCCACGTGCGCCAGAAACAGCAGCGGCGACGGCAGGCCGCCTTCACTTTCATGGAAGTGGTGCTGCGCGATCCAGGCGCTGTCAAAGCCGTGGCGTTCGGCGTGGCGGATCTGTTCGGTTGCCAGACGATAGCGCTCCTTCGGCGTGGCGTCGTCAAGCAGGCGGGTGAAAAATCCCAGGCGTTTTCGCGTCATGCGAACTCCTCCGTAGCGGGTGAAAAATGGGGAATGGCGTCAATCAGCTCGCGGGTATAGTCGTTCTGCGGCGACGCGAATAAGGTTCCGACATCGCCCTGTTCGACCACCTGACCGCTGCGCAGCACCGTGACGCTGTGGGCGATCCGGCGGACGGTGGACAGATCGTGCGTGATGAAGAGGTAGGTCAGTCCCAGCTGCTGCTGCAACTGCTGAAGCAGAGCCAGAATCTGCGCCTGCACGGTGACGTCCAGCGCGGAGGTGGCTTCGTCCAGCACCAGAATGGTCGGCTCCAGGATCAGCGCCCGGGCGATGGCAACGCGCTGACGCTGTCCGCCTGAAAGCTCCCGGGCGGTGCGGCTCAATATATCGACCGGCAGGGCAACCCGCTGTGCCACGGTCTCGACCCGGACTTTGCGCTCCGCCTTACCGAGGCGAGAAAAGTTCTTCAGGGGCTCTTCGATGATGTCAAACAGCGTCTGACGCGGGTCGAGAGAGGCAAACGGGTTCTGGTAAACAAACTGGATCTTCTGGCGCAGCTGGCGGCGGGCCTCGCGGCTGAGCGCGGTGGCATCAATATCGTCAATGATGACCTGCCCGCTGTCGGCCTGTTCAAAACCCAGCAAAATACGGGCGAGGGTGGTTTTCCCGGAGCCGGATTCCCCGACCAGCGCGTGCGTGCTGCCGCGCCTGACGTCAAACGTCACCCGATCCAGCGCCTGAAGCTGATGACCTTTGCCCAGGGAGAATTGTTTGCTGATGGCGCGGGCGCGAATGGCCGGGGACGCGAGCGGGCGGCCGGCCACCGGGGCGATGGTCAGGCGCTGGCCCTGGAGATCGCTCAGCAGCTGGCGGGTGTAGGCGTGCTGCGGCGTGCGTACGATATCGGCGGTGTTGCCTTGCTCCTGAACCTCGCCATAGCGAAAAACCAGCAGCCTGTCGGCGCGCTGCGCGGCCAGCGCCAGATCGTGGGTGACAAACAGAACGGCGGTACCCGATTCCCGGCGCAGGATATCCAGCAGATCGAGAATACGCTTTTGCACCGTCACATCCAGCGCGCTGGTGGGTTCATCGGCAATGATGACGTCCGGGCGCAGGGCAATGGCGATGGCAATCAGCACGCGCTGTTTCATCCCGCCGGAGAGCTGATGGGGATACTGCGTCATGCGCTGTTCGGGGTGGCTCAGGCCGACCTTTGTCAGCAGGGCGAGCACCTGTTCGTCGCGCCGGGCGCGGGTCACTTTCTGGTGTAGCTGAATGATTTCTCCGACCTGAGCGCCGATAGTTTTCACCGGGTTGAGCGAATTACCTGGATCCTGCGGAACCAGGCTAATTCGCGCCCCGCGAAGGGTATCGAGACGCTTAGCGGACCATAGGCTAATCTCTTCGCCGTTGAGCGATATTTTTCCCGCATCGCGCCGGGCGTTGTCGGCCAGCAGACCAATGATCGCCTGTGCCGTGGTCGTTTTGCCGGATCCGGATTCACCGACAAACGCCAGCATTTCCCCTCGCCCGAGCGTGAAGCTGACGTTATGCACCACCTCTCGCCACTGGCGCGCGGTACGGTAGCTGATCGTCAAATTTTCCACTGAGAGAACGGTCATTAGCGACCTCCGCTGAACTGTTGGCTGATACGGTTGGTGGCCAGCACCACGGCGATGACGACGACGCCGGGGAAGGTGGTTAACCACCAGGCGGTAGAGAGATAGTTACGGCCTTCGGCAATCAATAAGCCCCATTCCGGCACGGGTGGCGGGGTGCCGTAGCCGAGAAAGCTCAGCGTGGAAAGCGCCAGGATGGCCTGACCAAACTGCAGTGTGGCAAAGGCGAGGACGGCGGTTAACGCGTTGGGCAGAATGTGTCGCCACAGCACGGCGAAAAACGTCCCGCCGCTGCCAAACGCCGCCTCGACGTAATCCGTATGCCGGATGCGCACCACTTCACCGCGCGCGAGGCGGGCGAAGCTGGCAATGGAGGCAACGCCTACGGCAATCGCGGCGTTAACGGTGCCAAACCCGAGCAGAATAATGACCGTCAGTGAGAGCAGCAGAGACGGGATGGACAGCAGCACGTCGACAAAACGCATCAGGAAAGACTCGACGCGTCCGGCGAACGCCCCGGCAACCACCCCTAAGCCGGTACCCACCACCAGACCCATCGTCACGGCGGCCAGCGCTGCGCTCAGGGAGTGTGAGGCACCGTACACGATGCGCGTGTAAACATCGCGGCCAAGCTGATCGGTGCCGAGCCAGTGTCCCGCCTGCGGCGCCAGGCGTTGTGCCCCGGCGATGCCCTCAATCGGGCTGTAGTGGGTTAACAGGCCGGGCGCCACGGCGGCAAAAGCGGCGAGAATAATCACCCCCCATGCCAGCCACAGTCCCGGTTGCCATTCCACTTCCTGCCACGCTGGAACGCGCTTTCGCGCGGCGGCGGCGTAATCGACCAGGCTCATGAAGCACCTCCGGTAACGGTTTGCAGACGGGGATCCAGCAGCGGCATCAGCAGATCCACCAGCAGATTAATCAGGACAAAACCGAGGGCGGAAATCATCACTACCGCCTGAAGTACGGCGATATCCTGGTTATTCACCGCCTGCTGGGTCAACTGGCCGAGCCCGCTGCGGCCAAAAACGGTTTCGGTGATCAGCGCCCCGGCAATCAGCTCGCCCAGCAGCAGCCCGGCAATGTTCAGGACCGGTAGCAGGGCGTTGCGGGTGACGTGACGCCACAGAACGGCGGTTTCACTCAGCCCTTTGGCCCGGGCAACGGCGACAAACGGCTGCGTTGCCACCTGGTCCAGGCTGCGCATCAGGATTTGCGCCAGCGGGGCGGAGATCGGGATCGCGACGGTGACGATTGGCAGGATCAACCCCTGCAGCGGCGTCGGGTTAATCACCGGGATCAGCCGCAACTGAAATGAAAAGAGCTGGATGAGGGCAATCCCCAGCCAGAACGTGGGTAAGGAGATAAACAGGACCGGCAGCGACTGGAGGGTATTGCTCAGCCAGCGCAGACCCGGCAGACGCGATGCAAAAGCCAGCGCAAACGCCAGCAGGACCGCGAGCACAAACGCGGGCAGGGCAAGACTCAGGGTATCCGGCAGATTGCTGGCAATCAACTCGCTGACCGGCACCCCTGCCTGTAACGAATAGCCGAAATCCCCGCGCAGCATCGCCACCAGCGTGTGGCCGTATTGCTGCCACAGCGGGCTGTCCGCACCGTAGGCCACGCGCATCTCCTCGATTTGCGCCGGGCTTAGGCCCAGGTCCGGGTTCTGAAATTTAATCAGCACCGCGTCGCCCGGCAGCACCTGGAGCAACACGAACGAGAGGGTAAAGGCGGCCCACAGTACCAGCAGCCCGTGCCCAAAGCGTTGAAGAAGTGCGTGGCGCATCGTCAGCTCCTCAGTGTTTCTCAATCCACGCGCCGTAGAACGACGGGCGGCCTACCGCTTCAAAATTGACGCCTTTCAGCCACGGCGCACCGGCAAAGACCTGCGGCTCCTCGAAAATCGGGATGACGTAGGCGTTATCCAGCAGGTAGCGCTGGGCGTCGCCCGTCAGCTGCAGGCGTTTTTGCGGATCGACCTCAGCAGAAATATTCACCAGCAGCTCATTCAGCTTGTCGTCACGGAAGTTTTTGACCTTGTCGCTGGAGCCGCCCTTTTGCAGCAGCGCGTCGCGGTTAGCCGGGTAGAACATGCTTTTCACCACGTCAGGATCGGCGCGGCCTACTTCGGAGACGGTTAACGGGGTTTTCAGCGGGTCAAGGTTATCCAGCGTGCGGCTGCCTGCGTCACCGGCTTTGACGCTCAGCGCCACGCCCACCTGTCGCCACTGCTGGGCAACCAGCTGCAGCACCTCTTTGTTTTGCGGCTGCGGCAGGGATTCATACACCGTTAGCGCCAGTCGTTGGCCGTCTTTGGCGCGGACCCCGTCGCTGCCCGCTTTCCAGCCCGCGTCGTCCAGCAGCTTGTTGGCTTTTACCGGGTCAAAGGTCAATTTGTCGCTGAGATCGACAAAGCCTGCTGCGGAATCGGCAATCACCGACTTCGCCTGCGGATAGTTGGCCGAGAAGAGGGTCTCGACCACCTGTTTTGCGTTGGTGGCATGCAGCAGCGCCTGGCGTACGCGAATATCGGAGACCAGCGGGTTATCCGGACGGAAGCTGATGCTGTCGTTCACCCCACGCGTTGGGGCAGCGTAGATTTTATAGCCCTGGTCGGTCGCCTGCTTTTCGTCATACGCCTGCACCTGGCGAATAAAGTCGGCCTGGCCGGCCAGCAGGGCGCCGATGCGCACGCTGTCTTCCTGAGTGACGATAAACTTGATGCCGTCCAGATTGGCTGGCCCCTGCTGCGGCAGGTTTTTGGGCCCCCACTGGTAGTCTTTACGGGCTTCGAGCGTCACTTCACGCCCCAACTTCTCGTCCTTCACCACAAACGGCCCGGAGCCAATGATGTGGCGGGCGTCACCCAGTTCTTCAAAGTTGCGCTTCAGCGTGCTGAGCGAGACCAGACCCGAGCCAATGGTGGCGGTGCCCTGCAGGAACCCCGGCGACGGTTTTTTGAAGTAGAACTTCACGGTCAGCGGGTCGATGACTTCGCTACGATCATAGTTATTGATCACTTCTGACACCGGCAGGCGCTGCGCCTTGTTACCTAAGCCGTAGGTATCAAAGTTTTTCGCCACGGCGTTAGCATCCAGCGGCGTGCCGTCGGAGAAGGTAATACCGGGACGCAGTTTAAAGGTGTATTCGGTTTTATCGGCGTTGGTGGTCCAGCTTTCTGCCACCCAGGGTTCCACCTGCAGCGTCTTTGGGTTCTGCCACGTCAGTTTGTCGGTGATCTGGTTCAGAATGCCGCCGTTCGGGTAGAAGCCGCCGGCAGGCGGATAGAGGTTGGTGTGCGCCTGTTGCTCCAGATAAATCAGCGTGCCGCCTTTAACAGGCGCATCCGCGGACCAGGCTGCGGTGGTCGTCAGAATCAGCGCCGTCAGTAGCGGCAGACGAAATGGGGTTTGCATGGTGAATTCCTTTGTTATCTTCTTGTTAGCGTCGGATTCATCATCGGGCGCGCGGGAAAACAAGTGAACAAAGGAATTAAGATAAGGATTGCCGGAAAATGGCTATAAAAAAACCGCCCCGGTAAGGAGCGGTGATGTACGGTGGGTGATTACGAACGCAGGTCAATCACCATACGACCACGGATCTGGCCTTGTTCCATCTCTTTAAAGATGGCGTTGATGTCTTCGATCGGACGCATCGTCACTTTCGGCACCACTTTGCCCTCGGCCGCAAACTGGAAGGCTTCCTGCAGATCCTGACGGGTACCGACCAGCGAACCCACCACCTGAATGCCGTCCAGCACCAGACGCGGAATATCGAGGCTCATCGCTTCCGGCGGCAGGCCAACCGCCACCACGCGGCCACCGGCACGCACGGCATCAACGGCGGAGTTGAATGCCGCTTTGGCGACGGCAGTGACGACTGCGGCATGGGCACCGCCGGTTTTCTCCTGCACAATTTTCGCGGCATCTTCGCTGCGGGAGTTAATGGTTAAATCTGCACCCATGCTGGCCGCCAGCTTCAGCTGTTCGTCGTTAACGTCAAGGGCGATGACTTTGGCGTTAAAGACGTTTTTAGCGTACTGCAGAGCGAGGTTACCCAGCCCGCCGAGACCGTAAATGGCGATCCACTGGCCCGGTTTGATACCCGAGACCTTCACCGCTTTGTAGGTGGTAACGCCGGCGCAGGTGATGCTGCTGGCCGCAGCGGATTCCAGACCGTCCGGCACTTTTACGGCGTAGTCAGCGGTGACGATGCACTCTTCCGCCATGCCGCCGTCAACGGAGTAACCGGCGTTTTTCACGTCGCGGCACAGAGTTTCGTTGCCGGTATTACAGTATTCGCAGTGGCCGCAACCTTCGAAAAACCACGCCACGCTGGCACGATCGCCAACTTTCAGTGATTTCACGCCGGGGCCGATTTCCTTCACGATGCCAATCCCTTCATGGCCCAGGATCACCCCGGTTTTATCGCCGAAATCACCATTCTTCACGTGGAGATCGGTATGGCATACGCCACAGCATTCCATCTTCAGCAGGGCTTCCCCGTGCTTTAGCGGGCGTAAGGTTTTTTCGGTGACGTTGACCTGATGATCCTGAGTAACAACAGCAGCCTTCATGTGTATCTCCTTGTTCATGATAAGTATCTGCATAGCAGGGTAATACCTCTTAAGGATTAATACATTAGCCTGGTAATGCAAGGCTGCAGCAACATAATGTCATCATTTAAGCCGATTTCAGATTAAGAATACGGCGTTCCTCTAATAATTAAGGGGGAAAATACTGGCCCGACGAGAGAGACTCGCCGGGCGCAGATTTACAGCAGTGCTTCTATCTCCTCAATCTCTTTACGCCATTGCGCCTGCAGCTGCGGCTTTTGATGCTTCGGCTTACGCGCCAGATCGTCTTCCAGCAGCGTTTCCAGCGCGACCAGCCGTTCAAGCAGATCGTCGTACGGGGAGGAGGGTTGAACCTCACCAGCGGCGATGACGGGCGCGGTGGATGTCACCAGCCCCGCGCTTTCACGCAGGCGCTCAAACACCGCTTCTGCATCGTGCCACTCGCTCAGCTTTCCCTCTTCAATCAGCCAGAAGCGGTTGCAGCTTTGGCTGATTAACTGTCGGTCATGGCTGACCAGCAGCACGCCCCCTTCGAACTGTTGCAGCGTTTCCGCCAGCGCCTCTTTGCCTTCCATGTCGAGATGGTTGGTGGGTTCATCCAGCATCAGCAGGCTATAGCGGGCAAGCGTCAGGCCGACAAACAGCAGACGAGAGCGCTCGCCACCGCTGAGCGTACTGACTTTTTGCCCGTGACGCGCCCATGGGAATCCCGCGCTTATCAGTGCCATTTTGCGGTTCTGCGGATCTGGCGCGAAAGGCTCCAGCGCGTCGAGCAGCGTGGCGTCATCCGGCAACTGATTCAGTGTCTGGTCGTAATAGCCTGGCGACACGCGCGGATGGATTTTCAACCCGCTGTCTGCGGGCATATCGGCAAATTGTTGCCAGATAAGCCTCATCAGCGACGATTTACCGCAGCCGTTACGACCGACAATCGCCACGCGGTCGCCGCTTTTTAGCCGCGCAACGTCGATGTTAAACAGCGGCGGTAGCTCCGGAGCAGGCGGAACGTCGAGGTTTTCCATCTCCAGCAGACGGTCTGCCCGCAGCGCGTCACCGCGCAGGGTTAACGTCCACTGACTGCCTGCCGTTACTTCCGTCTGGCTCTCCTTCAGCCGTTCGACCTGTTTTTCCATCTGTTTGGCTTTGCGGGCCAGGTCTTCGTTGTCGTAAACCTTACCCCAGGTCGCCAGCCGCTTCGCGCTGGCGGTTACGCGGTCGATCTCCTTTTGCTCCGCCTTGTGGCGCTGCGCGTCGCTTTCATCTTTTGCTGCAAGCGCCCTGCGCGCGGCGGTGCAGGGAAGGGCGAAGTAGTGCAGCGTCTTATCGCGCAGGATCCAGCTGCCGTTGGTGACGGCATCCAGCAGTTGTCTGTCGTGCGAGACCAGCACGAAGCTGCCTGACCAGTTCTGTAGGAAGTGTTCCAGCCAGAGCATGGTCGGCAGGTCCAGGTGGTTGCTGGGTTCATCAAGCAGGAGCAGATCCGGCTCGTGAATCAGCGCCCGCGCCAGCAGCAGGCGTGTGTGTTGCCCGCCGCTCAGCGTGGCGGATTGCAGCATCATATCCTGCGGCGTGAAGCCCATGCTGGTCAGCAGGGTTTCGGCTTTCCAGCGCAGGCTATCGCGCTCAGCTAAGGGCAGCTGTGCGAGTACCGCATCCAGCATGGTCAGCGGGAAAATGGCGTCCGGGAGATGTTGCTCCACGCGTGCCATCAGGCAGTGCCCGGCCAGCGCGACCGTTCCGGCGGTAGGGGAATCTGTGCCGTCCAGCACCTTCAGCAGCGTACTTTTGCCGCAGCCGTTGTCGCCCAGCAGGCCAATGCGGTCGCCTTTTTTCAGCGTAAAGGAGAGAGAGTCGAAGAGCGTGCCAAACGCCGTATCAACGCGTAAAGATTGTGCAGTGAGTAAAGTGCTCATTGTTGCTTACCCAAGAGTTACAGGCATGTTTATGCCTCGTCAAACATCGCTGACGATAACTCAGTAAGCCCGAGAGAAGGGATTTCAGGGGTTGGTGTCTTCGCTCAAGCAGAAGTTATCGCAGCACGATACCGATAACGCTTGAGCTGGTGCGATCACCAAATGTATGTGAAACATTGAAAATTTCACGATACAGCATAAATGGCCTCCTTATATATTCAGTGAGTTAATGGATGAAAGGAGTGTAGCGGGGGAAAAGGGGTTTGGCTAGTGGGTATTCAATGGTGCGGTCTGATGCCCTCACCCTAACCCTCTCCCACAGGGAGAGGGAAAACACCCCACCCGTAGGCCCGGTAAGCGAAGCGCCACCGGGCGATTGGGCCGCACCGCGTCTCCCACATGGAGAGGAAACGGTCGGAGCGGATTAAATCGAGGTCCGGCGATAGCTGCGGTATTCAGGCATCCAGAAGTTATCGTCAATAGCCTGCTGCAGCGCGTCGGCAGAGGTTTTCACCGCCACGCCCTGCTGCTGCGCCATTTTACCGACCGCAAACGCGATAGCGCGCGACACCTTGTGAATGTCTTTCAGCTCCGGCAGCACCAGCCCTTCACCGTTGTTGACCAGCGGCGAGTAGCCCGCAAGGGTTTCGCTCGCCGACATCAGCATCTCATCGGTAATGCGGGACGCGCCGGAGGCGATCACGCCCAGACCAATGCCCGGGAAGATATAGGAGTTGTTGCACTGGGCAATCGGATAGGTTTTATCCTTCCACACCACCGGATCGAACGGGCTGCCGGTCGCGACCAGCGCGTTACCCTCAGTCCACGCGATGATGTCCTGCGGCGTCGCCTCCACGCGGGAGGTCGGGTTGGAGAGCGGCATCACGATAGGGCGCGCGCAGTGCTTGTGCATCTCGCGAATAATCTCTTCGGTGAAGAGACCGGTCTGCCCGGAAACACCGATCAGAATATCTGGCTTCACGTTGCGCACCACGTCCAGCAGGGATAGGACTTCGTTGTCGGTATCCCAGTTTTTCAGGTTCTCGCGCTTCTGCACCAGCTTGGTCTGGAACGGCAGCAGGTTCGGCATGCCGTCGGTCAGCAGGCCGAATCGGTCCACCATAAAGACGCGGGAGCGGGCCAGCTCTTCGCTTAAGCCTTCACGCTGCGTCTGGGCGATAATCTGCTCGGCGATACCGCAGCCCGCAGAGCCTGCGCCCAGGAAGACGATTTTCTGGTAGCTCAGCTGGCTGCCGGCCGCGCGGCTGGCGGCGATAAGCGTCCCCACGGTCACCGCTGCGGTGCCCTGGATGTCGTCGTTAAAGGAGCAGATCTCATCGCGGTAGCGGTTCAGCAGCGGCATCGCGTTTTTCTGCGCGAAGTCTTCAAACTGCAGCAGAACGTCCGGCCAGCGGTGCTTCACGGCCTGGATGAAGTCGTCGACAAACTGGTAGTACTCGTCGTCGGTAATGCGCGGATGGCGCCAGCCCATGTACAGCGGATCGTTAAGCAACTGCTGGTTGTTGGTGCCGACGTCCAGCACTACCGGCAGGGTATACGCCGGGCTGATGCCGCCGCAGGCGGTGTAGAGAGAGAGCTTACCGATTGGGATCCCCATCCCGCCAATGCCCTGGTCGCCGAGGCCGAGAATACGTTCCCCGTCGGTGACCACAATCACTTTAATATTGTGATTCGGCACGTTCTGCAGGATGTCGTCCATATTGTGACGGTTCTGATAAGAGATAAAGACGCCGCGTGAGCGACGGTAGATCTCAGAGAAGCGTTCACACGCCGCACCTACCGTTGGCGTGTAGATCACCGGCATCATCTCTTCGAGATGGTTTTGTACCAGGCGATAGAAGAGGGTTTCGTTGGTGTCCTGGATGTTGCGCAGGTAAATGTGTTTGTCGATCTCGGTTTTGAAGCCCTGATACTGGATCCACGCACGCTCTGCCTGCTCTTCGATGGTTTCAACCACTTCCGGCAGCAGGCCCAGCAGGTTAAAGCTGCTGCGCTCTTCCATGCTGAAGGCGCTACCTTTGTTGAGCAGGGGGAATTCGAGTAAAACCGGGCCGGCATAAGGGATATATAAGGAACGATGTTTTTTCAGTTTGTTGTCCATGTCACTCACTCTTTTTTTTTGAAGATCCGTCCCTGACACTGCTGTTTGTCATCTTTCTGGCCTGTGCTACGGGGTGCGGTCGGGCGGTATTATAAAGGAGCTAAATATTAATTACCGCAACACATAAACAAAAACACCATCGGGATTACCGATGGTGTTCTGAATCTCAGTCTGGAACTTACTTGCCCGCGTGGCGTTTTCTGCCGGTGGCGTGAGTGACCTGCGTTTCGTGGTCGCCTTCAATCACCACTTTACGCTGATTAGAAAGCTTGTAGTTCAGTCCCAGAATGTGGCGTGCCTGACGGTTCGATTTCATGTTAACTCCTCAATCCTGTTGATAGTTTTAAGGACCAGTTTGCTTTCGCAAACGAAATGTAACCCCTTAGGTTGCAGATCCAGCTTAGCAGGTTTTTACAAAGGTGCGTTTTGCCCGCTGACGACGTAGTTAATGGTCTGCTGGTAGATGTCACTGAGGATGTCATTATCCGTGGACTCCACCCATTTGGTCAGTTCCATCAAAATGTCATCTTCAGTCACAGCACCGTGCTCGGCGTGAAGACCCTGCGCAATCGCGTTAACGAGTTCAGGTTGTGCTGCTGCGGTATTCGCCGGGTAATAAGTAAACATGCTGCCTCCGTGTCGTTGTCTGTTTAATGGTACGGCTCGCAAAAAATTTAATTCATAAACAGAATGGCAAATATTTTCCCGGTTGTGGCTCAGATTCATCTTAGAAATAAAAACGACATAAGTGTATGCTTTTATGCGCTTTTAAAATGTGGGGATATATTGATATGTAGCGGTGAAGATATTTTTGGGAGCTCCTGCCATCACGAAAATATAGCAGGAGCCGTTTTTAAGTTACCACTTCATTTCGCCAGTATTCACTTTGGCGCTTAATTCCAGAGAGCTCTCTTCAGCCAGGCCCGGATACTGTTTTTTCAGGGTACCGATGACGCCCGCTGAGTTTTTATGTGCCGATAACGCCTGTTCAAAATGCTGCAGATAGTCACGGGTAAAATCAATCGCCCCGGTTCCTGCAGGCGGAGTACCCAGATAGTGGCCCGGGATCACGCGTTCAGGTTTGTGCGCGGCCATATTGTCCAGGGTTTGCTGCCACTGCTGACGGCGAGCCGGCGTCTGGGTATCTGCTGTCCAGACGTGAATGCCCCAGGATACGCCGGTGCCACCAAGGATCGTTTTTGCAGACGGGATCCACACATAGGCCGCGTAGCTGTCCGGCTGCTCGATATCGATCTTTTCACCGTCAATCATGAACGTGGTGGAGGCGAGCACCTGCGGCACCACCAGCTTAGTCGGCGCGCCGTCCTTCATCTGCGGGCCCCAGAAGGCGAGCTTGGCGTCTTTGGTGGCCTTAATATGGTCAACCACCTGCTGCGTGGCCACCACTTTGGCATTCGGGAAGGCTTTCACCAGCGGCTGCAGGCCAAAGTAGAAATCCGGATCGCCGGAGGTGATCACAATCTTATTCAGGGTCTTACCGCTGCGGCGAATTTTCTCTACCAGCGCTTCGCCATCCTTCACGCTGAACTGCGCGTCAAACAGCACTGCCTCTTTCGGGCCGGACACCAGCGTGGAGGAGACCGCGAAAATGCCTTTTTCCTGCGGGTTATAGGTATCAATGGTCAACGGTGCGGCAAAAGCAGCCGGAGCGAAAAGGGTGGAAAGCAGGGCAATATGAGTGAGTTTCATGCTGTTGTCTCAGTTGTTCAGGAATATCGCTATTGTACGGATATTCTCATTTGCCAGAATTCCTGAAACAAGACATGCTTAGTTTCATAAATCGAGCAGATGGAGCTTTTATGGATCGCGTTATTGCCGCTCAGGTCTACAACCGGATATGTGAGCTGGGAAGCTTGAGCGCGGCGGCGCGCGCGCTGGGCATCTCCCGCCCGATGGTGAGCCGCTACCTGGAACAAATGGAGAAGTGGGCGGGTACGCGGCTGGTAAACCGCTCCACGCGCAAGCTAACGCTGACCGCGGCGGGTGAAAAGGTGCTGCAAAAAACGCGGACGCTCTCGCAGATCTCGCAGGAAATTGAAGGTCAGTCGGTAAAAGATTTGCCGTCCGGCACGCTGCGGGTGGCCTGCGCGCACTTTACCGCGATGCACCTGATTGCGCCCGTGCTGCCCGGACTGCTCTCGCGCTACCCGCAGCTGCGCATCGAGCTGGACGTGAACAATCATCCGGTCAGCCTGGTGGGAGAGCGCATAGACGTCGCCGTGCGCATTACGGATAACCCCGAACCCGGCATGATTGCCCGCCGGCTGGGGGAGTGTCGCTCCGTACTCTGCGCCTCGCCGGCGTATCTGGCGCAGCACGGAACACCCGCCAGCCCCGAAGAATTAGCACAGCACAACTGCCTGCACTATAGCTTTTTCGCCGGGCAGTCCTGGCACTTCCTGACGCCGGAAGGCGAAAGCCTGAGCGTGGCCGTCAGCGGCAACCTGAGCGCCAGCATCTCTTCGCTGCTGATGGACGCGGCGATCGAGCACTGCGGCATTGCCATGCTGCCGGAGCGCGAAGCGCGTGCCGCGCTGGAGAAGGGATTGCTGGTGCCGGTGCTGGAGGCGCTTAAGCCGAAACCGCTTGCCATCCATGGCATTTATCAGTCCCGGGAGTATCAGCCTGCCGCGCTGCGCGTGTTTCTCGACGAACTTTCGCGCTACCTGGCATAAGAAGGGGTTACTTCGCCTTTAGCCAGGGAGACGACGTACTCCAGAAAATAATATCGGCCCCGAGATAGCTTTCGCCGAAGCGGACAAATTCCGCTTTGGTGAACGGTTTTCCGGTCTGAGGATTCTTATAGGTCAGGGTCGGTTCCTGAACCGCCATGGCGATGAGCGGCAGCGTCTGTTTATTTTTATGGAAGAAGGGATAGGCATTCTTCATGTGTGCCTTGCGGTTGGGAACAATGTCCGGCCCGCCCAGGCCGATATTGTTGGCGCTGGCATACGCAAAAAGACGCCCCATGTAGTTGTGGTCATTGTCCCACTCGCACGGCCAGAAGTTCACGTATTGCACCACGTGTGATTTCTGAAAAGCCTTGCGCGCAAAGGCCAGATTTTCCATCTCCCCTGTGAAATAGCTGTCGCAGGTAAACCCGGCGGGCGGATTTTTTTCGTCGATATCAATGGCGGTTTCAGGCAGGTTTACGCCATACACCTCGCCGTCAAAGCGTTTTGCGAGCGCTGCCAGCAATGCCTGGTAGCGCTGGCGCACCGTGGGGTCCCACTGACGCGCTACCCATCCCGCGCCGACAGGCTTGCCTTCGCCGGGGTTATCGAACTGCGGCGCAATCCCGCCGTTGTATTGCTTATCGTGCATCAGATAGTCCGGCACGTAGCGGGCGTCCGGCTCAAAAAAACGATCCTGGATCTGAATAAAGAGTTTTTTCCGGGCGGATTTAACGCGCGCCAGATCCTGCTCAATTCGCGTGAAGTCATAGCTATCCTTCTCGGGTTCAAGCAGGCGCCAGTTGTACACGATCTGCACGCCGCCGATGTCGCTACGCGCAACAAGCGGGAGCGCCGCGTCGAGGTCGCCCGAGCTGGTATAGATAAAGTTCTCCGGCGTTTTGGCCAGTGAAGACAGTGAGAGAGCCAGCGTGGTTACCGCGACGGCCATCCTGATTTTTAGCGTCATATCGTTATCCTTGTTGTCGGTACAGCAGGTGAAAGTCCCGGAATCGTCTGTGTTCCTGGGCGTGTCAGATGCGTAGTCTATACTTAACCCTTTGTAAGCCAAAAGGAGAGCAAGAATGACTATTCATAAGCACGGTTCGGCACACTGGTCTGGCGACATTAAGCGCGGAAAAGGAACGGTTTCCACCGAGAGCGGCGTTCTCAATCAACAGCCTTATGGTTTCAATACCCGCTTTGAGGGTGAAAAGGGGACCAACCCGGAAGAGCTGATTGGCGCGGCACATGCGGCCTGTTTCTCAATGGCGCTGTCGCTGATGCTGGGTGAAGCGGGCTATACCGCTGATTCGATTGATACGACCGCGGACGTCTCTCTGGATAAAACCGACGGCGGCTTTGCCATCACTAAGGTTGCACTGCAAAGCAAGGTAACCGTTCCGGGCATTGCGCCACAGCAGTTTGACGGCATTATTCAGAAAGCCAAAGCGGGCTGTCCGGTGTCGCAGCTCCTGAAAGCCGAGATTACCCTGGACTATAAGCTTAACTAAGCCCCAGCCGGGTTCGCGCCCGGCTATCCCTTCAGCGCGGCGGGGAACACCTCAGCCAGCCAGGCGATAAATACCTTCAGCCTGTGCGTCAAATGCCGGTTCTGCGGGTAAACCACATGAAACGGATAGGCGGCAGGGCGCCAGTCGCCGAGAATCGCCGTCAGCGTTCCCGCCAGCAAATACGACTTTGCCGAATACTCAAAGGTCTGAACGATCCCCAGCCCCGCCGCGGCAGCAGCCAGATGGGCATTACTTTCATTGACGCCAAGATAGTGCGGAATATTGATTTCCAGCGCCTCGCCGTGTTGTCTGAAACGAAACGGAAATGCCCGCCCGGTGACGGGCGAAAGGTAGCTTATCAGCTTGTGCCCGTTGCACAGCTCCTGCGGATAGGCCGGGACGCCGTGATTTTTCAGGTAACCCGGCGTCGCGCAGGTGACCATTTCGGCGTTACCGAGATGACGGGCGATGAGGGTCGAGTCGTCCAGCGGCCCGCCGCGGATCACGCAGTCTACGTTACCGCTGATGAGATCGACCGGCCGGTCGGCTACGCCAAGGTCGATGCGGATATCCGGGTAGCGCCGCATGAATTCCGGAAGCAGGGGGATGAGCACGTCCCGGGCGGTGGAGCCGCCCACGTCAACCCGCAAATGCCCTTTTGGCGTCGCGCGGGAAACGCGAAACGAGGTGTCGATATCTTCGATATCTATCAGCACCCTGAGCGCTTTTTCATAGTATTCCATCCCTTCCGGCGTCGCCACCACCCGGCGAGTCGTCCGGTGCAGGAGGCGTATCTCCAGATGCGTCTCAAGCGATTTTACCAGCTTGCTCAGGGTGGCGATCGGCATATTCAGCGAGTCCGCCGCGCGGGTAAAACTGCCGGACTCCACGACCCGCGTAAAAGCGCGCATCGCCATGAGCTGGTCCATAATGACCTCTGATTATTTCTGTGGATGAATAGTCATTTTCATTTTTGCCTGTTTTTCACTAATGCCGCAAGGGCTAAAGTCTGTCCAACGCAAACCCAACAAAAGGTAAATGACATGAACACGACTCTCTCAGGAAAAATCGCACTGGTCACCGGCGGCAGCACCGGTATTGGTCTTGCCACGGCGCAGGAGCTGGCGGCTCAGGGCGCGAAGGTATACATCACCGGACGTCGGCAGGCCGAGCTGGACGCGGCGGTGGCTGAAATTGCTTCAACTGCGGTAGGCATTCGCGCGGATGTCTCAAAGCTTGCCGATCTGGATGAGGTCTATGCCCGGATAGCCAAAGATGAAGGGCGTCTTGATATCCTGTTCGCCAATGCCGGTGGCGGCGATATGCTGCCGCTGGGCGCGATCACCGAAGAGCAGTTTGACCGTATTTTCGGCACCAACGTTCGCGGAGTGCTGTTCACGGTGCAGAAGGCGCTGCCGCTGCTCTCCGCCGGATCGTCGATTATTCTGACCGGCTCGACGGTGTCCATTAAAGGGACGGCCAACTTCAGCGTCTACAGCGCCAGTAAGGCCGCCGTACGCAACTTTGCCCGCTCCTGGGCGCTTGATTTGCAGGGCCGCGGGATCCGCGTCAACGTGGTAAGCCCGGGACCGATCAAAACGCCGGGTCTCGGCGATCTGGTGCCGGAAGAGCACCGTCAGGGGCTGTACGACGCGCTGGCCGCGCAGGTACCGCTGGGGCGTTTAGGCGCGCCGGGTGAGGTGGGTAAAGCGGTGGCGTTTCTGGCCTCCGACGCTGCCAGCTTTATTAACGCCACCGAGCTGTTTGTGGACGGCGGGATGGCGCAAATTTAACCCAGATTACGCCAGCAGCGAACGTTACGGCCCTCGCGTGAGCGCTGTAACGGCTGGGGACGTTCACACCCCTGCGCTGCCATCGGGCAGCGGTCGCGGAAAAAACAGCCTTCGGGCAGATGACGGTTGCCGGGAAGCTCCGTTTTGCGTAACGCCAGCGTTTCATCCAGCGGTTCACCGGTGCGGGGAACCGAGTCGAGCAGCAGGCGGGTATAGGGATGGCGCGGCTCGCCAAGCACCTGCGCGGCGCTGCCCAGCTCAACAATCTGCCCAAGATACATCACCGCCACGCGATCACTCATGTGTCTTACCACCGAGACGTTATGCGAGATCAACACGTAGGTCAGATTACGCTGCTGCTGCAGGGTCACCAGCAGGTTAAGGATTTGCGCCTGCACGGAGATATCCAGCGCGCTGGTGGGTTCATCAAGCACGATAATATCAGGGTCGGACGAGAGCGCCCGGGCGATGGCGATGCGCTGGCGCTGCCCGCCGGAGAAGGCGTGCGGAAGTCTGTCGAGATATTCCGGGCGAATGCCCACCTGCAGCGCCAGATCCTCCGCCAGCTGACGGCGCTCGCGCTCGCTGCTGCGTTTTTGCACCCACACCGGCTCGGTGATGATGCGCCAGACCGGCAACCTCGGGTCGAGCGAGGAGAGCGGATCCTGAAACACCATCTGCATGCCGCCCGCGTGGTGCGCCCGCAGGCACGCGCCGGTGCTGGGCTTCAGCATGCCCATCAGCAGCTGGGCCAGCGTGCTTTTCCCGCAGCCGGATTCCCCGACGATGCCGAGCGTTTCACCCCGACGGATCTCAAGGTCCAGCCCGTTAAGCGCATGGACATGTTCCGTCACGCGGCCCAGCCAGTTTTTACGCGCCGCAAAGTTCACGTGCACGCTATCCAGTTCCAGCAGTACATCAGACATGGTGTTTCTCCCGTTGTGGATACCAGCAGGCAGCCTGTTGGCCTTCTGCGCCAGTGGGCACTAAGCGCGGGGTTTCGCTGCATTTCGCCCCGGCGGCAAAGCAGCGCTCGCGGAACGCGCAACCCTGCGGAAGCTGGCTGAGGTTGGGCACCGTGCCGGGGATGGCGGGAAGCGGGGCGCGCGGCTGGCCGTTTTCCGGCGCGCACCGCAGCAGCCCAATGGAATAAGGATGCATGGGGCGGTGGATCAGCGTTTGCGTGGCGCCGCTCTCGATCACGCTGCCGGCATACATCACGTACATTCTGTCGCAGAGCTGCGACACCACGGCCATATCATGGCTGATGAACAGCACCGAGGTGCCGCTGGCCCGCGCCTTATGCTTCAGCAACCTCAGCACCTGGAGCTGGACGGTAACGTCCAGCGCGGTGGTTGGCTCGTCGGCGATGATCAGCTCCGGCTCGCAGGAGAAGGCAAGGGCAATCATCACCCGCTGGCGCATGCCGCCGGAGAGTTCAAACGGATAACGATCCATGACCTGTTTCGCGTCCGGGATTTGCATCTCTTCCAGCAGGACGATCGCCTTCTGCTGCGCCTCGCGCCGGGAAAGCGGCTGATGCTGGCGGATCACCTCCACCATCTGTTTGCCAATCCGCCGCGTCGGGTTGAGGGCGGTCATCGGCTCCTGAAAAATCATCGCCACTTTAGCGCCGCGCCACTGACGGAGCTGTTTCTCGGACGCCGTCAGGATGTTTTCACCGAGTAATCTCACCTGACCGTGATGAATACGGTAGCTGCCCTCCGGCAGCAGGCGCATGGCGAGCATGGCGGTAACGGATTTGCCCGACCCTGATTCGCCCACCACACCGACAATTTCGCCCCTGCCGATCTCCAGCGAGACGTGGTTCAGCGCATGAACCTCACCGCGAAAAATCGGGAAGCTCAGATGCAGGTCTTCAATATTGAGTACCGATTCGGTCATCACTGTTTTCCTCCCGATTTCGGGTCCAGCAGATCGCGGATGCCGTCGCCAAACAGGTTAAAGCCCACGGCAGTAATCAAAATCGCCGCACCGGGAAACGCGCAGTACCACCACTGGTCCAGGACGTAGTTACGGCCAACGGCCACCATCGCGCCCCATTCGGCAGTGGGCTGCTGCGCGCCCAGGCCAATAAACCCCAGCGTGGCGGCCATCAAAATGGCGCTGCCGATATCCAGCGAAGCCTGCACAATCAGTGGCGGCAGGGCGTTGCGCAGGATATGCCAGCGGATCAAATGCCAGCGGGAAGCGCCAAAGGTGCGTGCGGCCTGCACGTAGGTAAACTGGCGCACCACCAGGGTTTGCCCGCGCGCCAGGCGGACGTAAAACGGGATGCGGACAATCGCAATCGCCAGCATGGCGTTGAACAGGCTCGGACCGAGCGCTGCGGCCAGCGCCATGGTCAGCACCAGAGAGGGAATGGAGAGCATAATGTCCATCACCCGCATGATGATGGCGTCGCCGCGCCCGCCCAGTACACCGGACAAACAGCCCAGCAGTGAGCCAATGCCGCCCGCAATCACCACCACCGCCAGCCCGGCGGTAATCGACTGCTGGCTTCCCGTCAGCACGCGGCTGAACAGATCGCGTCCTACCTCATCGGTACCAAACCAGTGCTGCGCAGACGGCGCCTGCAGGCGGGCGGTCAGATCCAGCGCGTTCGGGTCATGCGGCACAATCCACGGTGAGGCCACCATCAGAAAGAGCATCGCAATCATAATGACGCCGCCAACGATCGTGAGAGGGCTTTGACGCAGCATCCAGAACAGCTTTGCCCAGTTGACGCGTTGTCTGGCGGTTTTCACCGGGACGGGTGTTTCCTGCGTTAACATCATTCGGCACCTCCGCGCCCGATTCGCGGGTCAATCCACAGGTAAAGCAGATCGACCACCAGATTAACCAGCACGTAGGCCAGCGAAACGACGACCGCAAAGCCCATCACTGCCGGGAAATCGAGCGCCTGAATGGACGTCACCACCCAGGCGCCCATGCCAGGCCAGGCAAAGACGGTCTCGGTCAGTACGGCACCGTAAAGCAGATCGCCCAGCGCCAGCCCGAGCACGGTAATGGACGGGATCATCGCATTGGGCAGGGCGTAGCGCAGGACGATGTACCAGCCGGGCAGGCCGCTGGCGCGCGCGGTGCGGATGTAGTCCTCGCTGAGCTGCTCCAGCATCGCCGAGCGCACCTGACGCGCCACAATCCCCAGGTGAACAAACGCCAGCGTCAGCGAGGGTAAAATCAGGTGCTGCAGCGCGTTAAAGAACACTTCACCGTTGCCCTCCAACAGGGCATCCAGCATATAAAACCCGGTGACGTGGGTCGGCGGATCGAGCCAGTCATCCAGCCTGCCGCCGCCGGGCAGAAGCTGCAGGTGCCCGTAGAACAGGACAATGACGCCCAGCCCAAGCCAGAAAGCCGGCGTGGAGATCCCAGTCATCGCCATTAAACGCACCAGGTGATCCAGCCAGCGGTTGCGGTAGACCGCCGACAAAATCCCCAGCGGCACGCCGATCACCAGCGCCAGCAGCAGAGAACAAAAGGCCAGCTCCAGCGTGGCGGGGAAAAAGGCCTTCAGGTCTTCCGCAACCGGGCGTCCGGTACGGATGGACGTGCCTAAATCACCGTGGGCCAGGGCGTCCACGTAGCGGCCAAACTGAACGTACAGCGGCCGATCCAGCCCTAACTGCTGGCGGATGTTCTGCACGATTTCGTCGCTGGCGCGATCGCCCGCCAGC
The DNA here is from genome assembly GCF_041399405.1 of Enterobacter sp. KB-280D8. Taxonomy (NCBI): domain Bacteria; kingdom Pseudomonadati; phylum Pseudomonadota; class Gammaproteobacteria; order Enterobacterales; family Enterobacteriaceae; genus Enterobacter; species Enterobacter sp. KB-280D8. Next base: position 586,206 of record NZ_JBGKEC010000001.1, on the reverse strand, counting down.
AGACGGGCCGGATCGCCTGGGATCAGATGTGAAATAATAAAGGTAATGATACAGACACCGGCCACCACCAGGAGTAACCCCCAGCAGCGCTGGCGCACTATGCTCCAGAACGTCATACGCTTTCCCCCGGCGAGAACCGTTATTTACTCATGGTGGCGATGTTGAATACCTGCTCCAGCATCGGATTAAAGGTGAAGCCCTTGACCTCTTTGTTCATCGCCAGCTGGTAGTTTTTCTGGAACAGATAAACGTAGGCCGCCTCGTCGATGACCACCTTTTGCGCCTGCTGGTAATCTTTGGTGCGTTCCGCCTGGTCAGTCGTTTTCAGCGCGGCCTGCAGCAGCGAATCGACCTCTTTGTTCTCATAGAACGAACGGTTGCCCGGCAGCCCTTTTTTGTCCGATTCGAACCAGTAGTTCATGAACATGTACGGGTCGGCAAAGTCCGGGCTCCAGTTGCCAATGGCAATGTCGTAATCGCCTTTGCCGACGCGGTCGCGCATGGTGGCATTGGCCAGTTTTTCCAGCTTGACGTTAATGCCGATCTTGCCAAGGCTGGCCTGAGTGGAGAGGGCGATTGGCTCCCAGTTCGGATCGTTGTCCGAGTAGAGGAAGGTCAGGCTGGCGGGTTTGTCTTTGACCTTCTCCAGCGCCGCTTTGGCTTTGGCCTCGTCGAAGCTGTACTGCATTGCCGCGGCGTCAAAGCCCCACATACCTTCCGGGATCGGGCCACGCATCTGCTTGCCGTTGCCGCTCAGAATGCCTTTTACCATCCCCTGGTAATCCGTCGCCCAGGAGATAGCCCGGCGTAAATCCACCTGATTGAGCGGCGCTTTGCTGTTGTTGAGGTAGAGATAGGTCACGCGCAGGGACGGGTATTCGGCGACGGCGACTTTGCCTTCCTGCTTCAGGGCCGAGAGCTGATCGACCGGCAGAGAGTCGGCAATGTCCAGATCGCCGCGGGAAAGCTGCAGTCGGCGCGAAGCGCTCTCGCCGATAATTTTCACCGAGACGCGCTTAAAGTGCGGCTTGTCGCCCGGCCAGTGGGGGTTAGGCACCAGGATCAGCTGCTGGCCTTTCTGCCAGCTTTTGAGCATAAACGGCCCGGAGCCGGCGGTGTTTTGCGCCAGAAAACCGCGCGCATCGTCAGCGGCATTCGCCTTCAGCACCGCCGGGTTAATGATAGACGCCCCGTCGTTTGCCAGCGTGTAGAGGAAAGGCGCGAACGGCTGGCTGAGGGTGAATTTCACCGTGTGGTCATCCACGGCATCAATTTTCAGATCTTTCGGGAAGGCTTCAGACGGCCCCTGGCTGAGCTTCAGCAGGCGCTCAAAGGAGAGCTTGACCGCCTCGGCGGTGACCGGCGTACCGTCGGAGAATTTGGCGTTATCCGCCAGGGTAAAGGTCCACTCTTTCTGGTCGTCGGATGCCTTCCAGCCCGTCGACAGATCGCCCTCCACCTCGGTAGAGCCAGGCTTGTACTTGACCAGACGCTGGTAGGACGGATAGGTGACGGTCCAGTCGTTGTTATCAATGGTGATGGCAGGGTCGAGCGTTTGCGGATCGGCGGCTTTACCGATCGCCAGCATGTCTTTCGGAACGGCAGCCAGCGCCAGCGGGGGGCTTAAAACCAGCGTGGCGGCAATCAGGGTTGTGAGAAGCGTTGTTTTCATGGCAGTGCTCCAGGTTAAAGAGTGGTGTGCGTCAGGGGAAAACAGGCAAAACGGTCTTCCAGCAGCGGGTAGCTGGCGGCGTTCGGCAGTTCGAAGTGCCACCATTCGCTGCTAATCCCCACAAAACCGCCGCCGAACATGATGGCGTTCAGCAGCAGACGGTTGCGCTGGGCGTGCGGGGGTACGGAAGGGTGATAGGGATGCGATCGGTCATGCATTTCGTCAAAGCCGGCGCCCATATCCAGCACGCTGTTATGTTCGTCCATCAGGGTGACGTCGATGGCCGTCCCGCGGCTGTGATTAGAGCCAATCGCCACGTCGACCACGTATTCCGGGTTCGGGCAGGCGTCCCACAGCTGGGCCTGCGCCTGCTGCGGGCGATAGGCGTCGTAGACCACCAGCTTCAGCCCGGCCAGCGCGGCAATGCTGATGGCTTTTGCCAGCGCGGTGGCCGCGTCGGTATGCAGCAGGCACAGCGCCTCCTGATAGATCGGGCGGCCGGTGATGTTGTCGGCGGTGGCGTACTTCAGATCGATGTGCAGCGTGGGAAACGTCTTCGCCACATCAATCAGTTCACTCTCTTCGGGCATAGCTCCGCTCCTTTAGCGTTCGAATTGACCAAACTCTTGTTGTAATTGTCGGTTTACCGCCAGGCGCGCCGGGAGTGCATCACCCAGCGCTTCCACCACGCCCGACAGCAGCAGGTTGAACAGACAGCTCACGGGGGCAAGTGAATCCCAGAAATGACCGGTATCGGTTTTCACCTGCAGTAAATCCATCGGGTAATCCCGAGCCCACGGGCACCAGATGTCGGTGATCAAGGCCAGCGGAATGCCTTTCTCGCTGGCGACGCGGCAGTACTGGCGGGCCATCGCCGAGTAGGTGCGCGTGTCGGTCAGCACAACATAAGGGTGCGAAAAACCCGAGTTCAGGGATTCCACCCAGCTGCCGGAAGCCCCCTCTGAATAGCTCACGCGCGGACGGAGATATTCGAGGTGGCTGAAGAAGGCGTTGGCAATCCCGCGCGTGGACTGGATCCCCAGCACAAACACCGCGTCGGCGTGGGCGAGGTTGTGCACCACCTGCCGGAAGGCGTCCGTTTGTGCCAGCTGATACACCTGCGCGATAGCGTCCACCTCCAGCGCCAGGGCGTGCTGAAGGCGGTTGGGCAGGGGGGGCTGCTGCTGCCAGGAGTCCAGCCGCTCGTTCATGCCCCAGGGCTGATACGGATCGCGCAGGCTTTTTTTGGCATCTTCCAGGTTGCGATACCCCAGCTTGCGCAGGAAGCGTCCGACGGTAATTCCGCTGGTTCCGCTCGCCTGGCCGACGCTCTCCGCCGTTTCAAACGGGATTTGCGCGGCGTGCGCCAGCAGCCAGCTTCCGACCCGCTTTTCGCTGGGCGTGAGCTGGCTGAACGTCGCTTCGATACGGCTCAACATCTCGGGTTTCGTCGTCATACCGCCTCGCTGTTAACTGGCTGTCAAAAGCTGGATGTGTGTTATCCGGTTAACAATGCATGACGCGTGCCATTTTCACAGGGCGGTCAAAACCCGCTGCGCTGTAAACTTCATGCAATATTTGGTTAACCGATGATCAACATTTGTGCAGCGTAGTTCACTTTTGGTGCAGTGGCTGACGCGGCAGGTATGAATTTGGTGAATACGTCAGCCCGTTCACATTTTTGATAAGATAGAAGCATTGTGAACATAAAAAGGATCCCGGCATGGCGAATTTGCCCTGGCGAATCAGCATGCGCCTGGTGGCGCTTGCAAAGAAAACAGGGATGGTCGTGGGGATCGTCCTTGTCGTCCTGCTGGCGGTGCGGGTTTATCTCTCGCAGCAGGGGCCGGAACTGCACCTCTGGCACACCTGGCGGGCAGATGAGATGTCCGAACGTGAAATGGATAACGCCGACTTTGCCGGTTATGTCGCCCGGGAAAACGCCATTTTCGCCGATCTCGATAACGCCGTGACGGCGAAAACGGGGCGCGAGGAACAAACGCCGCTAAACCGTTATTATCGCCAGAGCCTGGTATGGCCGGGGCAGTTTACGCCCGATGCCAACCGCTCCTTTGTGCTGATGCCTGCCGGGAAGCCGCGCGGCGCGGTGGTGTTGCTGCACGGGCTGACGGATTCGCCTTACAGCGTCAGGCACCTCGCCGAGAACTATCAGCAGCGCGGCTTTGTGGCCGTGGCTCCGCGCCTGCCCGGACACGGCACCGCGCCCGGTGCGCTGACGGACGTTGACTGGGAGATGTGGCTCGCCGCAACGCGTCTTGCGGTGCGGGAAGCCACACGCCTGGCGGGGGAGAACGTGCCTCTGCATCTGGTGGGCTATTCCAACGGCGGGGCGCTGGCGATGAAATATGCCCTCGATGCGCTGGAATCACCTGCGCTTCGTCGGCCGCAGCAGGTGGTACTGCTTTCACCGATGATCGGCGTGACGGCCTTTGCGCGGTTTGCCGGTTTCGCCGGGCTACCGGCGCTGCTGCCGGCGTTTGCCAAAGCGGCGTGGCTGAATATCTCCCCGGAATATAACCCGTATAAATACAACTCGTTCCCGGTGAACGCAGCCCGCCAGTCCTGGCTGCTGACGAAGGCCCTGCAGGAGCAGACAGGACGCGAGGCTCGGGAAAACAGGCTGGCGAATTTGCCGCCGGTGCTGGCGTTCCAGTCGGTCATGGATTCCACGGTCAGCACCCGCGCGGTGGTGACCGGCCTGTTTGACCAGCTTCCGGCAAACGGCAGCGAACTGGTGGTGTTTGATATCAACCAGGCGGCCAGCTTCCGTCCGCTGTTCAAGCCGTCGTCGTGGACAGCAACCTCGGCGCTTCTGCCGGTTGCGCAGAGACGTTACAGTGTCACGATTATCACCAATGCCAGCGAGCACAGTTTCTCGACGGTGGCGAAAACCACCCCGGCAGGCAGCATGCGGGAGACGGTTGTGCCGCTTGCGCAGGCCTGGCCGCAGGATGTCTATTCCCTGTCGCACGTTGCGGTGCCGTTCCCGCCGGATGACGATCTCTATGGTCGCGAACCTGGGGTGAAAAACCGCTATGGCATCAGCCTGGGGACGATTGCGCTGTGGGGAGAAACGTCCGTGCTGAGCGTCGGAAAAGAGGCGCTGATGCGGGTCACCTCAAACCCGTTTTATGGCTATATGCAGGAGAGGATTAACAGCCGGATTGGCGACGAGAAAAAGTAGCGTTCTATACGTGGTGTGAATGTGTTAGGTCACATTGTTAAAGTATGTTAAACAGTAGCTTTAAGGCACCTTTCATTCATCGGAACACCTTTTTGTGCTGACCACGCTGATTTACCGAAGCCAGTTAAAATTATCCTGTCAGTCCTCCGTGCTGAGGGAGCTGGTGGAGCACGCCCGGATCCGCAATGCCAATCTGAATATCACCGGGGTTTTGCTCGCAAAGGGCAGTGACGTGCTGCAAATACTCGAAGGTTCTGAGGAGAGCGTGGTTAAGCTGTTCCATAAAATCCGCGATGACAAGCGGCACAGTGGGGTGGTTGAACTGATGCGGGATTATGGCCCGCGCAGGCGTTTTGAAAATGTCGGTATGCTGCTGTTCGATCTGCAGACGCAGTCACCGAAAGAGGTGCTGCAGTCGGTTCTGAATTACAGCAGGCTGGACAGCTATCTGACATCCGATGACCGGGTGTTCAAATTTATTCAGACCTTTATTATGGGCAAACGTCCGGCCCCGTCGGGGGGACGCTACGATCCGGCAAAGTGGACGCTCTCAACGGAAACCTTGCCTCTGGGTGAGAGCCTGGGTCTGATTGCCAGCCAGCATTGCCAGTTTGCGCTTCAGCCCATTGTTGAGCCCTCGGAAGGCAAGATCAGCTCCTTTGAAACCCTTATCCGCGGCAATGACGGCGGCAGCCCGGAGCATTTCTTCAGCTCTCTGGATCCGGCCAAAGTTTATGAAGTCGATCTACAGACGAAAGCGTATGCCTTCGCGCTGGCCGAAAAGCTGGGGATTGGCAGCCATAAGATTGCGGTCAATCTGCTGCCGATGTCGCTGGTGAATGTTCCTGGCGCAGTGGCGTTTCTGGTTGATCAGATTAAACAGCATGGGCTTCAGCCGGAGCAGGTGGTTATTGAAATCACAGAAAACGAGATGATCTCCGGACTTAACCAGTTCAACAGCGCCATTAAGCAGCTTCGCGGCGAGGGCGTTGGGCTGGCAATTGATGATTTTGGTTCCGGCTATGCCGGTCTTTCGCTGCTGACCCGGTTCCAGCCGGATAAAATTAAGATTGACCGGGAGATAGTTAGCGATATCCACCTCAGCGGCCCGAAGCAGGCGATTGTGCGCTCCATCATCAGCTGCTGCTCCGATCTTGAAATTACCCTGGTGGCCGAAGGGATCGAGAAGTTAGAGGAGTGGTGCTGGCTCGAATCTGCCGGGATCCGCCGCTTCCAGGGCTTTCTTTTTGCTCGTCCGCAGCTTAACGGCGTCGGCGATATCCGCTGGCCGCATCTGAAACGTTAGGCAATTTTCCTCCCGCGTTATTTCCCCTTTGGTCTGCCTGTGCTTAAATAGCTAAAACGGTTTAACATAGTTTAGCTTCGAGGGTCACATGGAAAAAATTTGGGTACTTGGCGATGCGGTAGTGGATTTATTGCCCGATGGTGAAGGGAAATTACTGCAGTGCCCCGGCGGCGCACCGGCAAACGTCGCGGTGGGCATTGCCCGTCTGGGCGGTCAGAGCGCGTTTATCGGCAGGGTTGGCGACGATCCTTTCGGGCGCTTTATGGCGAAAACTCTTGCTAACGAGCGGGTCGACGTGAAGTACATACGCCTTGACCCGACGCACCGCACCTCTACCGTGGTAGTCGATCTGGACGATCACGGCGAACGCTCGTTTACCTTCATGGTGCGGCCGAGCGCCGATCTGTTTCTTGAACCCGCTGACCTGCCGACGTTCAGCGCGGGCGAGTGGCTGCACGTCTGTTCCATCGCGTTAAGCGCAGAGCCGAGCCGTTCTGCGACCTTTCAGGCGATGGACGCCATCCGGAAAGCGGGCGGTTACGTAAGCTTTGACCCCAATATTCGCCCTGACCTCTGGCCGGATGAAAACGCGCTGCGTCGCTGCCTGCAACAGGCCCTGCAGAGCGCCGACGTGGTGAAACTTTCCGTTGAGGAACTGACGTTTTTAACCGGCGATACGGATGTACAAGACGGTTTGAACGCGCTGATGCAGCGCTGCCCGGCGCGTCTGGTGCTGGTGACGCAGGGTAAAGAGGGCGTTATCGCCTGGCACCAAGGCGTGGTGAAACACTATCCGGCTAACCCTGTGCAATGCGTTGATACCACCGGCGCGGGCGATGCCTTCGTCGCCGGGCTGCTCTACGGGCTGGCCGCGGGTCAGGAGCTGGTCCCGGTAATCGCCTTAGCCCAGCGCTGCGGCGCGTTAGCCACCACGGCAAAGGGGGCGATGACCGCGTTGCCCTGGCAGCACGACCTGTAATCCTTCCTTCACGGGCCGCCGACCGGCGGCCTGAATTGTCGCCTCGATCACACTTACTAAAACGGTTTAGCAAAAAAGATTGCCGATCCAAAATTCCGGGGTTTAGTATCAGCAACCTAAACCGGTTTAGCAATTTAGCACGTTCGATTAATACTTTTAGGGATGCGACAAAATGTATAAAAAACGCAGACTTGCCGTGATGATAGGCATGCTGGCCGGCAGTACCTCTGTTTTTGCTCAGACGGATATGACAAGTATCGAAGCGCGCCTTGCCGCAATGGAGCAGCGCCTTCAGGCTGCTGAAGCGCGTGCGCAGGTCGCTGAAAAACGGGCCACCGAAGCCGAACAAAAAACGCAGCAGCTGGTAGCCGCCCAGCAGCAGACGCAAACCACGGCCCAGGCGGTGGCGCAGCGCACCACCGCGCTGGAGAAAAAAGCGGACCAGAGCAGCGGGTTTGAGTTCCATGGCTACGCCCGTTCCGGCCTGCTGATGAACGATGCGGCCTCCAGCAGCAAAAGCGGTCCTTACCTGACCCCGGCCGGGGAAACCGGCGGTGCGGTAGGGCGTCTGGGTAACGAAGCCGACACCTACGTCGAGCTGAACCTGGAGCACAAGCAAACTCTGGATAACGGGGCGACCACGCGCTTCAAGGCGATGCTGGCCGACGGTCAGCGAACCTATAACGACTGGTCAGCCGATACCAGCGATCTCAACATTCGCCAGGCTTTTGCGGAGCTGGGCAACCTGCCTGATTTTACCGGCGCGCTGAAGGGCAGTACCTTCTGGGCGGGTAAACGCTTCGACCGCGACAACTTTGATATTCACTGGCTGGATTCCGACGTGGTGTTTCTGGCCGGTACCGGCGGCGGCGTCTACGACGTGAAGTGGAACGATTCACTGCGCAGCAACTTCTCGATCTACGGCCGCAACTTCGGCAGCGTGGAGCAGACAGACAACAACGTTCAGAACTACATCCTCAGCATGAACCACTTCGCCGGGCCTTTGCAGGTAATGGTGAGCGGCCTGCGGGCGAAGGATAACGACGACCGGAAAGACGCTAACGGCGATCTCATTAAAACCGACGCGGCAAATAACGGCGTTCATGCCCTGGTGGGGCTGCACAACGAGAGCTTCTACGGCCTGCGTGAAGGAAGTGCCAAAACGGCGCTGCTGTACGGCCACGGTCTGGGTGCGGAAGTAAAAAGCATCGGCTCCGACGGCGCGCTGCTGTCTGATGCTGATACCTGGCGCTTCGCAAGTTACGGTGTCACGCCAATCGGCGGTGGCTGGAGCGTTGCGCCTGCCGTGCTGGCGCAGAGCAGTAAAGATCGCTACGTCAAGGGCGACAGCTATGAGTGGGTGACGCTCAACACCCGCCTGATTAAAGAGGTAACCCAGAACTTCGCGCTGGCGTTTGAGGGAAGCTATCAGTACATGGACTTAAATCCGGAAGGCTATAAGGACCGCAACGCCGTTAACGGCAGTTTCTACAAGCTGACCTTTGCGCCAACGTTAAAAGCGAGCAAAATCGGCGATTTCTTCAGCCGTCCGGAGCTGCGCCTGTTTGCCACCTGGATGGACTGGAGCAGCAAGCTCGATAATTACGCCAGCGATGATGCCTTTGGCAGCAGCGGCTTCAACGCCGGCGGGGAATGGAACTTTGGGGTCCAGATGGAAACCTGGTTTTAACCCATCACGTTCCCGCCCGGCGGGGGCGTTTCGCACATCATAAAAAGAAGTCAGGCAGAGGTATCTATGGATGTTAATCAAATCGCCCGCGAGCTTATTCCGCTGCTCGGTGGTAAGGAAAATATTGCCAGCGCGGCGCACTGCGCTACGCGTCTTCGTCTGGTGCTGGTCGATGACGCGCTTGCCGATCAGCAGGCGATCGGTAAGGTCGACGGCGTAAAAGGCTGTTTTCGTAACGCCGGGCAGATGCAGGTGATTTTCGGCACGGGCGTGGTGAATAAAGTCTACGCCGCGTTTATTCAGGAGGCGGGGATTAGCGAGTCCAGCAAGTCTGAAGCGGCGGATATCGCGGCGCGCAAGCTGAACCCGTTCCAGCGCATTGCGCGTTTGCTTTCCAATATCTTTGTCCCGATCATTCCTGCGATTGTGGCTTCCGGCCTGCTGATGGGCCTGCTCGGCATGGTGAAAACCTACGGCTGGGTCAACGCGGATAATGCCCTCTACATCATGCTGGACATGTGCAGCTCGGCGGCGTTTATCATTCTGCCTATTCTGATCGGCTTTACCGCCGCGCGGGAGTTTGGCGGCAACCCGTATCTCGGAGCGACGCTGGGCGGCATTCTGACCCACCCGGCGCTGACCAACGCCTGGGGCGTGGCCTCCGGCTTCCACACTATGAACTTCTTCGGCCTTGAGATCGCGATGATTGGCTATCAGGGCACGGTATTCCCGGTGCTGCTGGCCGTCTGGTTTATGAGCATCGTAGAGAAAAACCTGCGCCGCGCAATCCCGGACGCGCTGGATCTGATTTTGACACCGTTCCTCACCGTCGTTATCTCCGGTTTTATCGCCTTGCTGATTATCGGCCCGGCGGGGCGCGCGCTGGGCGACGGCATCTCCTTTATCCTGAGCACGCTGATTGAACACGCGGGCTGGTTGGCCGGGCTACTGTTCGGCGGGCTTTACTCGGTGATTGTGATCACCGGTATTCACCACAGCTTCCACGCGATTGAAGCCGGGCTGCTGGGTAACCCGTCGATTGGCGTAAACTTCCTGCTACCGATCTGGGCCATGGCGAACGTGGCGCAGGGCGGCGCCTGTCTGGCGGTGTGGTTCAAAACCAAAGATGCCAAAATCAAAGCCATTACCTTACCGTCGGCGTTCTCTGCCATGCTGGGCATTACCGAAGCGGCCATTTTTGGTATCAACCTGCGCTTCGTGAAGCCGTTTATCGCTGCGCTGATCGGCGGCGCGGCGGGCGGGGCCTGGGTGGTGTCAGTGCATGTCTACATGACCGCCGTCGGGTTGACCGCTATTCCGGGCATGGCTATCGTGCAGGCCAGCTCGCTCCTTAACTATATTATCGGCATGGTGATTGCCTTCGGCGTGGCGTTTACCGTCTCGCTGCTGCTGAAATATAAAACGGACTCTGAATAATGACGTTACCTTCCCGCTGGCCTGCGATCCTGCAGGCCGTTATGAAAGGTCAGCCCCGCGCGCAGGCGGATAGCCACTACCCGCAGTGGCACCCCGCGCCGGTGACGGGGCTGATGAACGACCCGAACGGGTTTATCTGGTTTGCCGGACGCTACCATCTGTTCTATCAGTGGAACCCGCTGGACTGCGAGCATCGCTTTAAGTGCTGGGGGCACTGGAGCTCTGCGGATCTGGTGCACTGGCGGCACGAGCCACTGGCGCTGATGCCCGACGAAGCGTATGACCGCAACGGCTGCTACTCCGGTAGCGCCGTGGACAACCACGGCGTCCTCACGCTGTGCTACACCGGCAACGTTAAGTTTGATGATGGCAGCCGCACCGCCTGGCAGTGCCTGGCGGAGGAACAAGCGGACGGAACCTTTAAGAAGCTGGGGCCGGTGCTGGCGCTGCCGGAAGGCTACACCGGACACGTGCGCGACCCGAAGGTGTGGCAACACGACGGGGAGTGGTACATGGTGCTCGGCGCGCAGGATGTGCAAAAGCGCGGCAAAGTGCTGCTGTTTAAATCAGCCGATTTGCACGCCTGGGCGTCCTGCGGGGAGATCGCCGGTCACGGGGTCAACGGCCTGACGGACGCAGGGTACATGTGGGAGTGCCCGGACCTGTTCGCCCTCGACGGAACGCACGTGCTGATCTGCTGCCCGCAGGGGCTGGCGCGCGAGCCGCATCGCTATCTCAACACCTATCCGGCCACCTGGATGAGCGGGGCGTTTGACTATGCAAACGCCGCATTCGATCACGGCGAGCTGCACGAGCTGGACGCGGGCTTTGAGTTTTACGCCCCGCAAACCGCGCTGGCGGAGGACGGACGCCGCATTCTGATCGGCTGGATGGGCGTACCGGACGGGGAAGAGATGCTTCAGCCCACGCGGGCGCACGGCTGGATGCACCAGATGACCTGCCCGCGAGAATTGCGCTTTAGCGACGGCAGGCTCTGGCAGACCCCGGCGCGCGAGCTGGCGGCGCTGCGTGAAGATGAGCAGCGCTGGCAGGGGCGCGCCAGCGAGGCGCCGGAACTGGACGCGACGCGCCTGGAGTTTGAGCTGGGCGCATCGCAGGTGAATATCGATTTTGCCGGCGCGCTGCGCCTCACGGTCGATGAGCAGGGTTTACGCCTTGAACGCGCGGGCCTGAAAACCGGTGAAACATTGACTCGCTACTGGCAGGGGGAGGTTCGTCATTTACGCGTTCTGTGCGACTGCTCCAGCGTTGAAATTTTCATCAATCACGGTGAAGGGGTGATGAGCAGCCGCTATTTTCCTGACCATCCGGCCCGGGTGCGATTCGAAGGTGCGTCCGACATCACATTACGCTACTGGTCGCTGCGCGCCTGCATGATAGAATGAGGGTTTTGGCAGCCGGATCTAAGTCGTTGTGAGAAAAACAAAACGCGTCACCATCAAAGACATCGCGGAGCTGGCGGGGGTGTCAAAAGCCACCGCCAGCCTGGTCCTGAACGGGCGTAGCAAAGAGCTTCGCGTGGCGGAAGAGACGCGCGAGCGTGTGCTGGCGATTGCAAAAGAGCACCACTATCAGCCAAGCATTCACGCCCGGTCGCTGCGCGATAACCGCAGCCACACCATTGGTCTTGTCGTTCCGGAGATCACCAACTACGGTTTTGCCGTGTTTTCTCACGAGCTGGAGACGCTGTGCCGCGAGGCCGGCGTTCAGCTGCTGATCTCATGCAGCGATGAAAACCCAGGGCAGGAGACAGTGGTGGTGAACAACATGGTGGCGCGTCAGGTGGACGGGCTGATTGTGGCCTCCAGCATGCTGAACGATGCGGACTACCTGAAGCTCAGCGAGCAGCTGCCCGTGGTGCTTTTTGACCGCCACATGAACGACAGCGCGCTGCCGCTGGTGATCACCGACTCCATTACCCCGACGACGGCGCTGGTAGCGGACATTGCGCGTCAGCATCCGGATGAGTTCTACTTCCTCGGCGGACAGCCGCGCCTGTCTCCGACGCGCGACCGCCTGGAAGGGTTTAAGCAAGGTCTGAGAGAGGCCGGCGTGGCGCTGCGCCCCGAGTGGATCGTTCACGGCAACTATCACCCGAGCTCCGGGTACGAGATGTTTGCCGAACTCTGCGCCCGCCTTGGGCGTCCGCCAAAAGCGCTGTTCACCGCCGCCTGTGGGCTGCTGGAGGGGGTTCTGCGCTATATGGGCCAGCATAATCTGCTGCAAAGCGATATCAGGTTAGCCAGCTTCGACGATCACTATCTCTACGATTCGCTGACGATCCCGGTGGATACCATTCGTCAGGACAACCGCCAGCTGGCGTGGCACTGCTTTGATCTGATTGGTAAATTGATCGAAGGGGAGACGCCGCAACCATTGCAGCGCAAGCTGGATGCCACTCTGCAGCGGCGCTATAAGCCAGCGGTATAGCCCCGCGCGATACATCAATAACTTTAATTAATTTAAGTTTTGGAAGCGCCGATAACCATAAGGAATAATTCTCCTTGAGGTATTGGTTTATGTCGTTGAAAAAGTCGTCCCTGATTGTCCTGTTCTCGCTGCTTTTGTTCTTTATCGTCAGCACCGTGACGAGCGTTGGCCTCATCATTAAAAGTAATAACTCCCTGGATAACGTGAACAAAGAGATCCAGGTGGTGCTGTCGATTATTGACCCCATCAACCACAGCCGTACGCTGCGCGTGCGGGTGATGGAGTACGTGAAGATGGTGGAAGCGGGCAACTCGACAGACGAGTCTGCAAAGCTTGCCGCAGTGAAAGAGGCGCTGACCAAAGCCGACAATGCCTTTGCGGCCTTTATGGCTTCGCCGCGTCTGACGGATGAAGCGCCGCTGGTGAGTGCCTATCAGGACGCCTGGCAAAACTACCGCAATCAGGGGCTGGCACCGCTGATCGATGCCGCGGCGGCGCACGATGTCGCTAAATTTAACGCCCTGATCCCGGAAGTTTCCCGCCTCGACCGTCAGTACGAAATCGTTCTCGACCAGGTGCTTTCGGTCCACCAGAAATACGCCAAAAGCCTGAACGAGGATGCGCGCAGTAATTTCGTGTCCGGCCTGGCGATGATTGCCGTTATTGCCTGCCTGTTTTTGGCGGTGATTGTCGCGGTCAGCCTCTTTATGAAGCGCTTCGTCTTTGCCCCGGTTAACCTGGCGCGCGAGCACTGCAGCCAGATTGCGGCGGGCAAGCTGGACACTCCGGTGCCGGTGAAGGGGAGTTCACATAACGAAATCGACCACCTGATGGGCTCGATGGAGCAGATGCGTCAGGCACTGCTCGCGACCATCGCCCAGGTGCGCGATGCGAGCCATACCGTAACGCACGCGGCGCAGGAGATTGCCTCCGGGAATATCGACCTGGCGTCACGTACCGAACAGCAGGCTTCCGCGTTGACCCAGACGGCAGCGAGCATGGAAGAGCTAAGCGCGACGGTGGCGAACAATACCGACAACGTCTATCAGGCCGGTAAACTGGTGCAGGACGCGGTGAAAAATGCCCATACCGGTGAAGCGGTGACCCGTGAAGTGATCGACACGATGAACACCATCGCGGCGAACTCGAAGCGCATCGAAGACATTACCAGCGTGATTAACAGCATCGCTTTCCAGACCAATATTCTGGCGCTGAACGCGGCGGTTGAAGCGGCGCGCGCCGGTACGCAAGGTCGCGGCTTTGCGGTCGTGGCCAGCGAAGTGCGCACCCTGGCGCAGAAAAGCGCGGTGGCAGCCAAGGATATCGAGAGCCTGATTGCGCAGTCGGTCTCCAGCGTGAAAAACGGTGCGGAGTTGGTCAGCCGCTCGGGCGAGGTGATTGACTCGATTATTTCGTCGGTGAACAAAGTGAATACGCTGATGGAGCAGATCTCCGTCGCCTCCGAAGAGCAGAGCCGCGGGATCAGCCAGGTCGGGCAGGCGGTGACCGAGATGGATGGCGTGACCCAGCAGAACGCCGCGCTGGTGCAGCAGTCCGCCGCCGCAGCGGCCTCGCTGGAAGAGCAGGCGCAGCAGCTTTCACGGAGTATTTCGAGTTTTAGGTTGCCGGTGCAGGCTTGATTGAATGAGGGGAGGCTCCTGAGGGGGCCTTTTTAATGTTTTGAAGAGCACCAGTGATTCATTCGTTGGTGCTTAATTCCGCCGCCACGTCTACGATAGCAAACGCCGCCGGCGCTGAAACTCACTTTCAGTATCGGTGGTGTTGAACAACGAGCCCTACGAGTCGTTAGCTTCTAAGTCGATAAATCAGGGTCAGGAAAGTAGATTGAAGTAAAAACGTCCTTTATGATGACTCAAAGGTTAGCCCAAAAGGAAATCATGACAATGAGCGTTGGATTAATTACAGACGAGCCGGGACGTTTCTACACCTTCCAGTCTACATTGCCAGCCGGTGAATATTTCGAATTTCGCCCCCGCAATCCTCCATTGAACTCAAAACCCATCGTTGATGACGAAAGCGGGATGTGTATTGGTTATTCCGTCGCTCAGGCTCCCGGTTTGTGGCAGATTTATGATGCAGACGGCATGTTTGTCAGGCTGGAAGAAGCGCCATTAGAACCCCCCCTGATTGACCCAACAGACCTCGCTTTAATTGCTTTTGGTGCATTTCGTCTTTTTCGAGCAGGTAAGGCGTTACTGGAAAGTGGTGTCAAAGCCGCCGTAACTGTGAGACTCAGTGAGGCTACCATCAGTCTCTTGCGTGGCCGTCTTAAAATGGGCTTATCAGCTCGCGCGCTCAGGATGAGTGAGTCATCTGCAAAACACATGCTGACCCCAGGTCGTTATGTGCCTTTACAGATTCAGGAAAAGGCCATTCGTTATGGCATCAGAACGCCGGACCCTCTCAAAAAGCCAGGGCTTTTCCGTTACGAGGCTCGAATGTATAAGCTTGTGGAAGACAGGCAAAATAAAGGCACTTATATTTATAAGTCTTACCGTCTTGAGGTTTTGGTCAGGGAAACTGACTGGACTATCATGCATTTTCAGTACATGCCGTAAGGGGGGATCATGATAGATATCACAAGCGGTGACAGGCACCTTAAATTAACGCCTTATGAAAGGCTGACTGAGCCCGAAGAGCCTGCCTATAGCCGTATTATGGTTTGGGTTGAATTCTCAATCCCTGCCTTAAAAACAGAGTTTGCTGCAGAGTTTTTTGTCGGTCAGTTGGAGCAGTTCAGGAATGATACACATGGTTTCCATCAGGCCTTAAGGACAGGTGAGAGATTTAAGGATATTAGTTTAACCTCGGTATTCGAGCAGGTTGTGCTTAAGTTTCATCAGGCACATTTTGCCGGGGCTGTTGGCGTTAGTATGGTACTTAAGCCTGAAAACCATGCTGACAGTATTACTCTGGATGATTCCTTCGATATCGATGAAAGTTACTTTCCAGACCTGCTCTCTGGTCTGGACGACATCATATCATGGCAAAACTGATGCATGAAATAAGCCACAAGACCGACACTCAGAATGCCGGTCTTTTTACGCCATCTACTCGCGATTTTCTCATTTTTAAGCTCTACATGCATCAGGTGCATGAGTTTGCATCCGTCTAATATTCCAGCGTTTGCCAGTCAGCTGCAGCGCTGGCACGGCTCGGGGCTCCTGGTGCACCTGCATTAGAATCGCACCCTTAAGCGGGCAGACGAGGCGGGGAAAGCATTGCGCGATAGAACTAAAAGCAATATATTAATTCATAAGTTTAAGTGAGCCGTAAATTTTACTTAGGGATGAATAAAAATGATTAATGGCATTGGCCTGCAAAATTTTAGAAGCTTTGTGGATAAAACATTTATAGATCTCAAACCAATCACTGTATTTGTTGGAAAAAACAGTAGCGGCAAAAGCTCATTATTACGTACGTTCCCTCTGCTGCGTCAATCTGTTGAAGAAAATACCACAGGTCCTATCCTTTGGTATGGGCGTTTTGTAGACTTTGGTGACTTTACAGATGTATTGTCTCGAAACTCAGAGAATAAAGAAATTACTTTTAGTTTTTCGCTTTCTGTGCCGCCGGAAATTTCGCAAAGATACGCTTATTATCGATTTAATGATTCTGCCAAAACGGTTACAAATATTGAAACTGAATTGACGGTTTATTCTAAGGATAAAAAAACTAAGACAAAAAATATAAAATTGATTTTGGATGATGGTATCATAACAATATCTCTTGACGAGAATAGCAATGTGAAGTTGCAAATAGAATCTAAAGGAAGGACTTTAGAGCGTGAAGGTATTGTTGCTAGGAATCTTGGCCAGTTCATCCCTAGCCTGCATTCCAAGGGTAAAGAGGATTCGACAGTAACGTCGCCAACTTTCTTTTCGATAAGACATCCTCGAGGTGACAGGGCTTTAGAGTTATCATTTATTGACGCAGCGTCGAAATCGATAAGGAATTATTTCCATATAAATTCCGACGTTAGTCAGATCACTGAATCGTTTAAAAAAATCGGATTCGTGCCAAAAAAACATGCACATTCGCTTTTGAAATTCCTCTTCAAAGAACAAAAAATATTCACTAAGAATCTCAAAGAACATAAAGATGACATTATGGATGAGTTATATCCTTTTGTCATTGGTTGGAATATTAATAATATTATTGATATAATTAACACATCTTTAGCAGATTCATTTAGAAATGTAAAATATATTGCGCCACTGCGTGCAACTTCAGAACGATTCTATCGCTTTCAAGATTTACAGGTAAATGAAATAGATCATACTGGGTCTAATTTAGCGATGCTCCTCAATTCATTAAGGCCAACAGATAAAGCAAAATTTGAAGAGTGGACCAAGACTAACTTCGACTTTATTATTAAAGTCGAACAATCGGGTTCTCATTTCGCTATCCTAGTTAATACTGGTGACAATGCTGAAAACTATAATATAAGTGATATGGGGTTTGGTTATTCTCAAGTGCTACCTATCGTTGCTGCAATTTGGCTTGAAACGGAACGTAGAGCTAGTAGTCCGAGAAGACCTATTACATTTATCATTGAGCAACCAGAACTTCATTTACATCCATCATATCAGCATAACTTGGCAAAGATATTTGCAAAAGTTGTTACTAAAGCAAAAGAGAATGAAATTGATCTAAAAATAATTTTTGAAACACATAGCCAAACAATGATTGAAGCTTTAGGTGAGTGCATTGAAGGTGAGGTGGGATTATCAGAAGATGATGTTTCAGTTTTAGTCTTTGAAAAAAATTCAAAGCAGCAGACCATCGTCAAAAAAACCTATTTCAACGAAGATGGTTACCTCCAGAACTGGCCCGTAGGTTTCTTTTCAGGTAGATAATGATGTTGATTAAAATTGAAAATGCGACTAAAGAGGATGTTCTCAATAAAGATTATATAATTTCAATTGAGAATATTCTGCGTTCATTTGCTGAAGAAAAGCATTTGCTAATTGCACAAAGGGCTTTTTTTAAGAATATAATTGAATCACAGGGCGATGTTTATAGTACATCTTCAAAGCATTTTGCTTCTGAAGCTTTATCTGGGTTGCTAGAGTACCATTCGATCATCAATCAAGTATCTTTTTATGTTTCTATAGATTTTTCAATTCGTGATAATTCATTTAGTTGGGTCGATTTGGGTGTGAGGTATAAGTTTGTCTGTGGCCCTTTATTCTTTAGTGACTCATCCCAACTACAGAAAACCAAAATAGTTTGTGAAAATCCCTTAGATTCTGATTTTTTTAAGATAGTTGCCAGTTTCTATGCTAGAAAAGAGTCATTGTCAGGGTGTTCAATAAATTTCATTGCGTTAAATGGTGGCGGTGGGAGTACAAAGGATGTTTTTGACCGGACCATACAAAACAACGAAATTGCGTTTTGCATAGTTGATAATGATAAGAAGCATCCTAGAGCTCCATTCGGAGGGACTAGTGCTCATTTTATCAAATCTAAAACCAATAAGTCAGGTTTAGTAGAGATTTTAGATGTGCATGAAATCGAGTCGCTGGTACCTTTTGAGACAATTGAAAAAGTACTATCTGATTTGAATTTGTTAGTTAAAAAACAAGAGTCGCTTGATTTTTTTAAAAAAATATGTTCAATCGATGAGTCGGCAAAATTTTATTTTGATCATAAGAAAGGATTTGATTTAAAAACTGCTTTGGAACTCGATAATACTCATGGGGATTATTGGCGCCCAATCTTGAAAAAACTTAACGATGATATTCAATGTGATTGCATTGACTCCAAAAAATGTGATTGTAAGCCTTCATGTTTGACTTATGATGGGTTCGGTGATGGTTTGCTCAGCAATACATTAAAACATATTAATCAAGGTAGTTTAAGGAGGTATAACCCTCCTTTGAGTCCAAAGTTATATGATAAATGGTATGCGTTAGGTAAGAATTTCTTTAGCTGGAGTTGCGGGCCTTGTAAAAAATCAAGGCTGAGTTGAAGTTAAAAGCGGTGAGGGAAAACCTTCACCGCAAATTATGTTTATTAGCGATTGGTTACGATAATATTCGTCTGGCATCAGGCATGCACCGTAGCTAACCAGCCGCTGTGTGCCCTGTTTCACCTTTTCCAGGGTTGCCATATGGTCTTCATGCATGTCTCGAAGTGAGTTTGTTAGTGCAATAGCTAACTGTTTATTCGACTGCATTTTCAGTTGCAAATAGTTTTGTGCCATTTTATATAACCTTGCAATATCATTACCTTATTATCATTTATCATGTTTGATAGAGGAGCAACAACGGAAATGGGAAAGCGCAAGAGTGCTTTGGTTTATGTCCTGACCGTCATTATATTTTTGCTTATTATTCCTGAGATCATTCTGCGTGTATGCACGTCCGAGCAACTTGGACGTATCAGCGACTTCACCAGTTTAGGTGGCTTGTTAAATCCACTCTTATCCTCGCTCATCTTCCTCGCACTGGTGTCAATCATACTGGCAGCCATCGCTATCGCATTCGTTAAGTGAATTTTTCGAAAAAAGTGATGGCCTCAAGGAGACTCATAGCGCCCGCCAGCTCTAACAGCTATGACTCCAAATCCGACAGCACAAAAAATTTTATATTCACCCCAGCAATATTTCTCTTCCTCATCCGTCTACCTCATCACAAGCCATAATCAGTTACTGTAAACGAGGTAAACACCATGAGAGATTTTGAACTGCACGGCAGGGGTCACGGGCGCGGATTCGGTCGCCACCGTATGGGCAAGGGTTTAATCATCGGCGCGGTAATTTTCATCGTGCTCGGCCTGCTGGTGATGTCCCTGTGGAACGCCTTGCTCCCGGCGATCCTCGGCGTGAAGGCCATCGGATTCTGGCAGGCGCTGGGGATTCTGGTGCTGAGCCGCATTCTTTTCGGCGGGCTGGGTTTCCGCCCGGGGATGTTTGGCGCGCACCGCCGGATGCACGAGCGCTGGATGAACATGACGCCCGAGCAGCGTGAGGCGTTTATTCAGCAGCGGCGCGAAGGCTTTGGTCGCCAGGGTCGTGGTCACTGCGGCTGGCACGGTCATCGTGACGATAAGCGCGATGACGCCGCGCCAAAAGCGCCGGAAGCCGAGTGAGCGAAATGAAAGCCGGGGAGGCGGGCGGATCCATGCTGATGTCGGCGCTCAATGCCTGCCGCGCCCGGCTGAAAGCCTTCATTCGCGGACGGACGTCCGTTCGCGATGATGCCGACGACATTTTGCAGGAAGTCACCTATCAGCTGATGAAAGTGGAGCAGCCGGTCGAAAACGTCGCCGCCTGGCTGTTTCGTGCGGCGCGTAACGAGATGACCGACCGGGCGCGTAAAAAGCGTGAGGTCTCGCTCTCCGGCTATTTTACGGGGGATGACGACGAGGGTTTCCCGGAAGACGAGCTGGCTGAAACCCTGTTCGGCGTACCGCAAACGCCAGAGGAGGAGTATCTCAAAACGCTGCTGTGGGAAGAGCTGGGGCAGGCGCTGTCTGAACTGCCGCCGCCGCAGCGCGAGGTGTTTGAGAAGACCGAGCTGCACGGCTACAGCATTAAAATGCTGGCAGAGGAGACGGGGGCCACAGAGCAGGCGCTATTATCCCGCAAGCACAAGGCGGTGCTGTTTCTGCGTACTCGGCTGCGGGATATCTACGACGCGCTGACGGGTGAATAGCGGCGACAGACAAAACCTTACACTCCGGGCACTTGTAGATTCATTACTATCGTTTATGATCGGGGCGTCTTGTTACTCTGGAATATTATGCGCAACCGTCAGCTCCTCGGAAAATGGCTTTTGATTATCACCTGTCTCGCGATGGCGCTTTGCCTCGTGCAGCGTGCGGTGATGCTCAACCATTTTTTACAGGGACTGGATCCGCAGATTTCACTGAGTGCAGATGCCCCAACGCAAAGCAGCACCGAGCAGTCCGGGCCATCGCCCTGCCAGTTAGGCGCCCAGTCGCTTCTTTGTGCCCAGCCGCTGTTCTTTGACGGCGCGCTACCGGCCATCATTATCTTCTTCGCGCTGTTACAGCTGCTTACGCAAGGGCGGGCATTCGCTCCCGCGGAACAGCCCGTTCAGGCACCGCCTCCCAGAATACACCTTAAAAACTGCGTTTTCCGTGAATGAAAATCATCGTCACCACACGATAATTTTTCACTGTTCACGGAGTAATACATGGTTAACCTCTTCAGGGGATTCGTCTTTCTGTGGCTGTCCTGCATCGGCATTGCCCATGCGGCAGACACCGGCTGGCTGGTCTCCCCACAAAACGATCACGCCCGCATCCGCTTTCAGGCGGAGAGGGAACAAACGCACGTAAAAGGCCTGCTCACCGTTGAGCTAAAGCCCGGCTGGAAAACCTACTGGCGATCGCCGGGAGAGGGCGGCGTCGCGCCAAAAATCAGCTGGCCGGAAGGCGTAACGGACAGCTGGTCCTGGCCGGTTCCATCGCGCTTCGATATCTCCGGCATGACGACGCAGGGGTATCACGATAAGGTCACGATTCCGATCGTTCTCGACGGAGTGAAGGGCGACACACTCGACGGAACGCTCACACTCTCGACGTGCAGTAACGTCTGCCTGCTGACGGACTACCCGCTGCATCTCGATTTCACCCAGCCGGTGGATAAGGGCTTCCAGGCCGCCTTCGAGCAAGCGATGCGCACCGTTCCGGGCACGTCTGGCGTATCCGCAGATCTTTCCGCCTGGCTTTCTGGCGACAAGCTGGTGATTACCGGTACCACGGACGGGAAGTGGGTCAATCCGGGGATCTATTTTGACCAGCTGGAGGGAGACATTCTTCCCGGCGAGCCGGTCATTAAACACGACGGCAATACGCTTCGGGTGGCGGTACCCGTGACCGACGAATGGGGCGATAAACCCGCCTCGCTGGAAGGCAAGAGTCTGTCGTTTGTGCTGACCAATGGCGGTAACGCGCAGCAGACCACCATGACCGTTGGGGCAACCCCCGCAGAGCCTTCCACTCCAGGCGGAACGGGTAAAATGGTGCTTTTTGCCCTGCTGGGCGGGCTGATCCTGAACCTGATGCCCTGCGTGCTGCCGGTCATGGGCATGAAGCTTAACAGCATCCTGCTGGCAGGATCGGACAGGCGCGCCATCAGGCTGCGCTTCCTGGCAACCAGCGCCGGGATCCTTACCTCCTTTATGCTGCTGGCCGCGATGGTGACCGCGCTGAAGCTGGCCGGGGCGTCGCTGGGGTGGGGAATTCAGTTCCAGAACCCCTGGTTTATCGGCCTGATGGTCGCCGTCACCTTCCTGTTTGCGCTGAACCTGTTTGGGGCGTTTGAAATGCTGCTGCCTTCCTCTGCGGCAGGACGGCTGGCGACGGCAGGGGGAGCGGGGATCGGCGGCAGCTTCTGCGAAGGGATGTTCGCCACGCTGCTGGCGACGCCGTGCTCCGCACCGTTTCTCGGTACGGCGGTTGCTTTTGCCCTTGGCGCGCCGCTGCACTCCCTGTGGCTCATCTTCCTGATGCTCGGCGTGGGCATGAGCCTGCCGTGGCTGTTTGTCGCCCTGGTGCCGAAAACGGCCATGCTGCTGCCAAAACCCGGCCGCTGGATGAACACGCTCAAAACGATCCTGGGCTTGATGATGCTGGCCTCCAGCCTCTGGCTGGTCACGCTGCTGAGCCTGCATCTGGGCGAGGCGGTCAGCCAGATCGTGATGCTGGTGCTGATCGCTATCGCGCTGGCACTGTTCGTGAAGAAGGGGCAAACCTCTTCGCCGTTGTTCTGGATCGTGGTTATCGCGCTGTCGGTGTTCGGCGGGTATCAGCTGCGCGGGTTGCTTAACTCACCGTCTGACGCCGTGGCGCGGAATGACGCTCAGACTATCCCGTGGCAGCCGCTCAGCGAGGAGGCCATCCAGCTGGCGCTGGCGCAGGGGAAACGGGTGTTTGTGGATATCTCCGCGGACTGGTGCGTGACCTGCAAAGTTAACGAGCATCGTGTACTGCGTCAGCCGGACGTTATTGCCGCGCTGAGCCAGCCGGACGTGGTGGCCCTGCGCGGAGACTGGAGCCAGCCCTCCGCGCTAATCGCGGATTTTCTGGCGAAGCGAAACCGCTACGCCATTCCCTTTAATGAGGTGTATGGCCCCGGCACGCCTGAGGGGGAGATCCTCTCCCCGCTGCTGGATAAGCGCACCCTGGTCACCACCCTGAACAACGCAAAAGGCTAACTGTGTCATGAAAAAATTCCTTATAACGCTTCTGCTCCTGCTGGCCCCGCTTCAGGTGTTCGCTGCCCAGCCGCTGACGCCGGACCAGGAGCAGCGCGCGCAGAAAATGATCGCTGATTTCCTGTTTAACGATCCGAACTCACCGCGTATCGGCGCGAAAAATCCAAAGCTCACCCTGGTGGTGTTTACCGACTACAACTGCCCGTACTGTAAGAAATTCGATCCGTACCTGGAGAAGATCGTCGAAAAACACCCGGATGTTGCGGTGGTCTTTAAGTTTTTACCTTTCCGCTCGGAAAGTTCATTGACCGCCGCACGTGACGCGTTAACCGTCTGGCGCGCGCATCCCGAGCAGTTTATGAAATTTAACCATACCCTGATGGCAAAAAAGGGATACCACGATGACGCCAGCATTCAGGAGGCGCAAAAACGGGCCGGGGTGAGCGTCACCGCGCCGGATGATGAGAGTATGGTGTCGATCAAACGCAGCCTGATCGTCGCAGAAAAAATGGGAATTCAGGGCACGCCCGCCACGCTTATCGGCGAAGGGCTGCTGCCCGGCTGGGTTCCGTTTGAGCAGTTCGACGAAATGGTCAGTGACGCTCTGAAAAACCGCTAACCTGAAGGGGGCGGAATGCCCCCGACAAACCGGAGAGGGAAATGAAAAAATTACTGTTACTTTCGGCGCTGGCGACCTCAGGGCTGACCCAGGCCGCTGATACCATACCGGATGTGGTGAAGCAGTTCAGCGAGCAGCAGCAGATCAAAATCATTAAGAAACTTGATGCTCCCGGCGGCGCACCGGCCTGGCTGGGGCAATATCAGGACATGGGCGTGACGATCTTTTTAACGCCGGACGGCAAGCACGTCATTTCGGGCTATCTGTACGATGACAAAGGAAAAAACCTCAGCGAGGGCTATTTCCAGAAAGAGATCTACGCTCCGATGGGACGCGAGATGTGGAAGAACCTGAACGCTGCGCATCCCCTGAAGGAAGGGGCGGAAAACGCCCCGCGTAAGGTCTTCGTCTTCGCCGATCCGTTCTGCCCGTACTGCAAGCAGTTCTGGGCCGAAGCGCAGCCGTGGGTGAAGGCAGGCAAGGTTCAGCTCAACACGCTGCTGGTGGCGTTTCTCAACCCTAACAGCGGGCGCAACGCCTCTGCGATCCTGAATGCGAAAGATCCGGTCTCCGCCTGGCGTGAATACGAGCTTTCCGGTGGGAAAAAATTGCCCAGGCCAGAGGGGGACGCTTCCCGCGAAACGGTAGCAATCCTGCAGAAGCACCAGACGCTGATGGACAGCCTGGGCGCTAATGCCACGCCGGCCATTTACTATCTGAATGCAGACAATGAGCTACAGCAGGTGGTCGGAATGCCGGACGCTCAGCAGCTTGAGGCGATGTTCGGGCCGAAGCCGTAAAAAAATCAGGCAGAAACGTCCCGTTTCTGCCTGATGGTTACTTAGCTTCCCCAGCGCCCTTTCAGATAGTTCACCGCCTGCTGCGTCTGCGGCTGGTTCAGGTAATCTTCCCGGAACAGGATGGTGCCGTTGACGTTGGGCAGCGAATCGTTGAGATCGAGCTGCTTTTTCAGCTCCGGCACGCCGCCCTGAACCGTCCAGTCCGGCTCATTTTTCGAGGGCTCGCCCACCTTGTAGAACGCAATGCCGATATACAGGCGCGTGTGGGTTGGCTTCACCACGTCGGCCCACCATCTGGTCAGCACGTCGTAGCGCGCGGCGTCCCGGGAGAAGGGCCAGTAAATCTGCGGCGCGATGTAGTCGAGCAGGCCTTGCTGCACCCACTGCCGCGTATCGGCGTAGGATTCATCATAAGCCGCCGCGCCGCGGGTGTCCGAGCCTGCCGGGTCAAAGGAGCGGTTACGCCACACGCCCGCCGGGCTGACGCCAAACTCAACGTCGGGCTTCGTCTGTTTAATCGCGCGGGACACCTGCACGATCAGCTGCTGCGTGTTGTGTCTTCGCCAGTCGGCCTTTGAGGCAAATCCCTGGCCGTACTGTCGCCAGGTCTGCGCGTCGTTGAGCGCGGATCCCGGCGATTCGGCATAGAAATAATCATCAAACTGCACGCCGTCTACCGGGTAGTTCGCCACCACTTCGGTCACCACTTTGGTTATCCAGTCGCGCACTTCGGGAATGCCTGGGTCGAGAACAAAACGATCGCCGGAGACGCGCACCCATTCCGGATGCTGCACATAGACGCTGGACGGAGAGAGAGATGAGGTTCGGTTCAGCGCGGCGATGGTTGACGGCTTCGTGTTGGTCGACACGCGGTATGGGTTAAACCAGGCATGGACCTTCATGCCGCGCTTGTGCGCTTCATCCAGCATAAACTGCAGCGGATCGTATCCCGGGTACTCGCCGATGTTGCCCGTCAGCATATCCGACCACGGTAAAATTTTTGATGACCAGAGCGCGGTGCTGTCCGGCTTCACCTGGAAAAATACCGTGTTAATCCCGAGGTGCTTAAGATTGTCGAGCTTGCTGGTGAGCGCCTGCTTTTGCATGGCGATGCGCTGGTCGGCGCTGCGGCCATTCACCGAGGCCACCGGCGGCCAGTCGAGACGCGAGACGGTCGCCAGCCAGATCCCGCGCATCGGCGCGTTGGCCTGCGGTGTCGGTTTGCTCGCGGTGGGAAGAGGGGTAACCAGTGATTTGGGTGGTTTTGAGGAGCAGCTTACAAGTAAAAGTGCGCAGGCAGCCAGCGCACCGATCCGTTTTACGTGTCGCGTCATTTGCGTATTAGCTCTTGATAATCCGACTGTTAGCCCAGGGATTAAAGGTGGGCACCGCCTGTTCTGCACTTTCCTCGTCGTTGAGGGAGTCCAGATACAGGGCTTCAACTTCCGCCCGCGCCCATGGGGTGCGGCGCAGAAATTTCAGGCTCGATTTAACGCTGGGGTCCTTTCTGAAACAGTTAATTTTGATGCGGTCACCCAACTCGCTCCAGCCATATTTCGCCACCAGGGCGTTGACCATCATCTCCAGCGTTACGCCATGTAAAGGATCTTTGGAAATGTGTGCAGTCATAGGTGTCGAAGGTCTCAGTTTTAGTGGGGGTGGGTTTACCGGTGAAAGGGTACAAGAAAGCAGGGGAAGCGGCAATTTTAGCGTGAGATTCTTCACCCCTGAGGGGTGAAGAAAAGAGAAATGTCCGTTTACTTTTTGTCTTTAAACAGCTCCGGCGCCCACGGACGCGGATCCACCTCCATAAACGGTGCGCGCTCGAAGCGGTCCTTCAGCGCCCACGGCACCGTGCAGTCGAAGATGGTCTTGCAGGAGATGCCGTTTCCGCGAATCGAGGTGCTGTACTCCGGCGACTGGGACGGATCCAGCTGGTGGCCGCGGATCCCCGGAATATTGGTAATGCTGACATCGCCCTGCATACGGGTGGTCATCGCCCACAGGATGTCGTCGCTGTCGAAAATATCCACGTCTTCGTCGACAAGGATAATATTCTTCAATTCCGAATAGGTGGCTAAGGCGATAAGCGCCGCCTGGCCCTGACGTCCTTCGTCCGACGGCTGGCGTTTTTTTACCTGCAGTATGCCGAGGAACTTGCCGCCGCCTGCGGTGTGCGCATAGACGTTTTGCAGGAAGCCTGGAATCGCCTCCTCAACGGCATTGCGGATGCTGGCCTCCGTCGGCAAACCGGCCAGCGTGGTATGTTCTTCTCCCGGTCCCACCAGCGTTTGCAGGATCGCGTGGTTTCGCATGGTCACCGCTTTCACTTTGATCACGGGCAGGGAGGGGTTCGCCTCGCCGCAGTAGCCCGGGAACTCCGGCATCGCGTGGCCGGTGTTGGTGTGCTGATCTTCTCTAACGCGCACGCCCGGGAGCAGTTCACCCTCGATGATAATCTCCGCCCGCGCTATCGCTTTCTCTTTTACCGCCACGCCCTGTACCAACTCGACCGGCTGCTGGCGCAGCGCCCCGGCGACGCCCAGCTCGTTGTAGCCAAACGGGGTGGTAGGGGCCTCAAAGCACGCGCCGATATAGATGGCCGGGTCGAGCCCCATGTTGATGGTCACCGGCAGCGGTTTTCCGGCCTTTTCCGCCTTTTTGCGGAAGACTTCGATATGCCGGCCGGCGGCAAGGAACATAGAAAGCTCGTCGCGCTCCTGGACGCAGAGGCGGTGAATGGTGACATCCGTCAGCGAGCTATCTTCAGGATCGCTTGCCAGCACCAGCCCCAGGCAGAAGAACGGGCCTGCATCAATCGGCGTATTGGTCGGTGCCGGAAGGAGCTTACGCAGGTCGAAGTCAGGATCGTCAGCGTAGAAAACCTGCTCCTGACACGGCGCCTGCGAGGCGGGGACGACAACGGGGGCGACCGGCTTTTTCACCGCCTGGCCGACGCGTTTTGCCAGCTCAGAGGGCTCGCAGCCCAAGAGCAGCGCCGCGCGCTCGCGGCTGGCGTGCATGCCCACCAGAATGCGGGAGCCCGGATAGCCCTTCACGCTGTTGAACATCATGGCCGGGCCAATGCGCGTCGGACGTTTTACCGTACCGCCCGCGCCGATATGACGGTACACACCCGCCAGCTCCGCGTTGGGATCGACCGGATAATCGGTTTCAAGATAGTGCCCTTCGTGGCGCTGAAGCAGGGCGATGGCGCTGCGGAGATCGTTGATCGGGTTTTCCATATTTTCCTCCCTCGTTTGAATACCTCCATTTTTATGGCAATGACCAATAGCATCAATTGCATCATTGCTGTTAAATTGATAAGTGAATTCATATCAAAATAAGGAGGCGTTCCGTGCAGTTTCGTCAGATGCGCCATTTCATCGTCGTTGCCGAAGAGCTCCACATGCATCGGGCCGCCGAGCGTCTGAACATGGCGCAGCCGGCGTTAAGCCAGCAGATAAAGGCGCTGGAAGAACGTTTAGGCGTTACGCTCTTTAGCCGGGCGAACCGCCGCTTAACCCTGACACCTGCGGGCGAAGCGTTTCTGGTGAAAGCCAGGCTCGCCATCTCCCTGACCGAGCAGGCGGTTCTGGACGCCAGACAAACGGCACGAGGTGAGCAGGGGGTGTTAAACCTGGGGTGCGTATCGAGCGCGATGTTTGACGGCAGGTTGCCCACTGCGCTGCGCCAGATGCACACGCGCTGGCCGGCCATTACCATGTCGCTGGTGACGGGAAACGTGCAGACGCTCTACGCTGCTGTGCAGAGTAACCAGTTGGATGTGGCCATTATCCGGGCACCGCTGCCGTCGCTGCCTGACGATCTGCAAAGCCGCCCGTTCGCGTCAGAGAAAACGGTCCTGGCGCTTTATCGTCAGCATCCGCTGGCGGGATCGTCCGCGCTGACGCTTTCGTCGGTGAAAGATGAAAAATGGATCTCCCTGCGCGACCCGGAGGGAATGGGGCTGGAACAGTATTTCTTTGACGCCTGTAGCGGCGCGGGCTTTCAGCCGGACGTGGTACAAAACGCGACTGACGTGCCCACGGTGATAAGCCTTGTCTCGGCCGGATTTGGCCTGGCGCTGTTGCCGGCGTCGGCAAAGGCGGTGAGCGTCGAGAATGTGGTTTACGTGGACATCCTGGACCGGCTCCGGGAAAGCGAGCTGACGCTGGTTTGCCACCGGATTATTCGCTCAGAAGTGCTTAAAAAGTTTCTGGTTACCCTCGATCACATCTGACGCCCGGCCGCCTCCAGCAGCTGCTCGCGCAGCCAGACGCTCGCCGGATCCCGGCTGTTTTTCGGGTGCCAGTACATGTAAATGGTAATCGGCTGGAGCGGCAGCGGCGGGGGAAAAATATCCAGCGTGCTGGCGAACTGTCGCAGCATCCGTTCCGGTAAGGTGCAAACGAGATCGGTACCGGCGACAAGCGCAGGCGCCATGGCGTAGCTCTGGGTTGACATCGCGACGTGCCGCTGATGGCCCAGCCCGGCCAGGGTTTGATCGACAAAGCCGGTAAACGGATCCCCGGCTGACGACACTACCAGATGGGAAAGTGCGCAGTAGCTTTCCAGGTCTAACGTACCGGTCCCGCGCGGATGGCCTTTGCGCTGGGCGGTGGCAAACGCGTCGTCGAGCAATTTGCGCCTTACCCAGCCGTCATGGGCACCCGCGCTCACGCCGATATAGATATCGACATCACCGTTTTCCAGCTGCTGCGGCAGGGCAGCCATCTCCGGCAGGGCGAAGCGCAGGCGGATGCCGGGAGCATCGGCCATCACCTGATTAAGCAGCCCGGTGCCCAGCATCAGCGCCGGGTTTTCATGCAGCGCGATGACAAAGGTCCGGGTGCTGGTCTTCCCATCAAACGCGGCGGGGGCAAACATCGCGCTAATGCCGCGCAAAACGCTCTCTACCTGCGGCTTCAGCGCTTCCGCTCTCGGCGTGGGTAACACCCCGCGTCCATGTGGAGAAGGAATAAATAGCGGTTCGCCAAAGAGCGCGCGCAGACGCGCCAGGCGAGCGGACAGCGCGGGCTGGCTGATGCCCAGCCGCGCGGCCGCGTGGGTGATGTTCCTGTCCTGAAGCAGAGCGTCCAGCGTCAGGAGCAGGTCTATGTCCATCTCAGAAACGGGCGCCATCTTATTTAGCGCTGCTGGCGTCCCGGTTGGTATAGGTGACAGGTACCCAGACATAGCCGCCTTTCTCTCCTTTCGTCACATACCCGATGCCCGGGAAAGGCAGATGGGGTGCGGCAACCAGGTCTCTGTTTTTCACAAACTCTGCGAACGCATGCTCGCGCACGCGTGCTGCGCCGTCCTGATCCTGATCGTAGGCGATAGTAACCTCAGGCTGCGGGAACTGGACCGCCGCAACGTGAATAACGTCACCGATGAAGGTGATCTTCTCGCCTTTACTTTCAAGCGTGTAGAAGGCCGAACCCGGCGTGTGTCCGGGGTGAACCGTGCCGGTAAGCCCCGGAAGAATCTCAGAGGTTCCGCTAAACGGCACCACTTTGCCGGCGTCAAGATAGGGCTTTAAGGTTTTCTGCGCGACGTCAAAGTAGTTCTGGTCGTAGCCGGTTTTTTTCTGATTGTCTTCGTTAAAGAAAAAGTCGACGTCCGGTTTGCCGACGTAAACGCGCGCGTTGCTGAACACCACCTTGCCGTCTTTCACCAGGCCGCCCGCATGGTCGGAATGGGCGTGGGTCAGCAGGACTTCAGTGATGTCCCCGGGTTTGATTCCCCTGGTGGCGAGGCTCTCAATCAGACGTCCGCCGTTACCGGGGCCAAAGAGCTGGCCGGAGCCGGTATCGACCAGGATTTTGTGTCCGGGCATCGCAATCAGAAAGGCATTGATGGACACTTCCGCCGGGTTGGTCTGGAAATTTTTCGCGAGCAGTGCGTCAGTTTTTTGCTCTGTGGTCCGGCGCAGCAGCTTGTGCAGATCCTGCGCGACGGTCCCGTCGGTAAACGAGGTCACCACAACGTCGCCGACCTGCACGCTGTAACCGCCTGCCGATTGTTTAACGACGTGCTGCGGCGTTTCCGCCGAGGCCTGCAGCGTAGGGTAAAAAAGCATTGAACTTGAAATCAGCGTGGAAAGAGCAAGTTTTTTCACGGTAAGCATACGAGTCTCCTTTGAAAGTGCTCATCTTACTGCTCCGTAAAAGTATAAGAACCTGCCCGGAAATGATAGGACCTATAAACGAGATAAATAGCTCAGCGCAAAAGCCGGGTGACAGTGAAGCCTTTCCCGGCTCGTAAAACGTTATTTTTTCAGCGATGCGTTCCAGCCGTCCGGAGTGGCTTTCGACCAGGAGCCATAAGCGGCATTAGGCAGCACAATCCAGTCATTACCGAAGTGTTCCACGCTGGCCTCAACCAGCTCGCGCTGCTGCTCGCTCGGCTTTTTGTTTTTAAACTGCACGGCGAAATCCGGCAGGCTGTCGCCAAACAGCATCACGATCTGCTGCTTTTTGAGGATGCTCTGGCGACGCTCTTCCTTGCTGACCGTATCCAGAAGCACGCTTTCATCGGACACCTGCGGAAGTCCCAGGGCTGTTAACGTTCTGAGCGTATCGGCTTTATTTTCCTGCATGCGGTCCGAGACGTAATAGATACGGACCTTGCTTTGATTAACGTGGTCAAGAAATGCCTTCGCTCCCGGAATTAAGCCGGGTTTTCCCTGCTTCTCCCAGTCGCTCCAGGTATCCCATTTTGTATAGTCGTGACACTGCTCCATGTCGCGCACCAGCAGGGGGGTGTTATCCAGCACCGTTTCATCTAGGTCCATCACTACGGCGTAATTTTCAGGCGTTTTCAGATCCTTTAACTTCTCGTTGAAGCGCTCGGTGGCAAACCGATACGTCTGCAGCTGAAGGGCCATAATCTCTGCCGATTTCTGCTGATAACGCAGCGCCATTTCGTACGCTTTGGGTTCACACAGGTCTCGCCCGGCGGCCGTCGCCGCTGCACTCATAACAGGTAATACCAGCAGTAATGCCTTAGCCATTGAATTCACACTTCTTTCCTCAACACCGTGGTTAAAATCCCGAAAGCGTAATGAAGTTCAATGACAGAAATATGAAGGCTGCATCGCTACACCAGCATGTAATACCAGAACAGGGCGACTTCGTCTTTTTCCGGCAAGGCGTTGTAGAGATAACGATCGTATCCGCCCAGGGTAAACCCGTAGTGACGGTAAAACAGACAGGCAGAGACGTTCACATTTTGTGTTTCAAGCCGTAATCCCGGCGCGTTTACGCTCCGGGCCCAGACGTGCGCGGCGGCCATCAGCTTTTGCGCGGCGCCGGTTCGGCGTTTCGTGCGCTCCACGGCGATGTAATCCACCGAAATAAACTTATTCCAGCCGATCGAAGCGGTAATAAATCCGGCTATTTGACCGTCATCCGTTTCAGCAACAAGAAAGATGGCATCCGGATTAACACAGTGGTTTTCAAGGGTTTGGATGTCGAGCTCGTAGGTTTTTATCCAGGGCTCGGCAACGGCTTCGATATGCAAATCACCGTGGATAAAAGGTTCTCTGGCGATGCGGCTAATGGTGAAAGAAAAGTCACAGCATTCAAGGCGTGGGAGATCGGTATTTAATCCTTTTCGAATCTGCATAGTATTCCCGGTAGTGAGTTATTTCATAAAGAATAGACGAAGCGGTTAAATCCGCTGAGCTAACGGACTTTTAATCCTGAACTAAGCTTGTACTTCGTTCCGCGTAAAATGTGGGTCATTCGAGGACAATGAATGGAATTCAGGACATTTCAAAAGCAGTGGGGTGCTGAGTTTATTTCCGATGACGTTGTACGTTTTCGCGTCTGGGCTGAAGGACAGAAAGAACTTACGCTACGTCTGGCCGCCATCGACGTGCCGATGACGGCGGTGGGGCACGGCTGGTTCCAGGCAGACGTTCATGGCGTCACGCACGGTACAGAGTATCAGTTTGTCCTGCAGGACGGCATGGCGGTACCCGACCCGGCATCGCGCGCGCAAAAGGGCGATGTTAACGGCCCCTCCGTCGTTATCGATCCCCGACGCTATCAGCCGGTTAACCGGGACTGGGCAGGGCGGCCGTGGGAAGAGACGGTTATCTACGAGCTGCACATCGGCACCTTTACCCCGGAGGGCACCTTCCGGGCGGCCATTGACAAGCTGCCTTATCTTGCAGAGCTGGGTATCACCCAGCTTGAAGTTATGCCCGTCTCCCAGTTTGGCGGATCCCGCGGCTGGGGCTACGACGGCGTGCTGCTGTATGCCCCGCACTCTGCCTACGGCACGCCGGAGGATTTCCACGCGTTTATCGATGCCGCGCACGGGTTGGGGCTTTCGGTAGTGCTGGATATCGTGCTCAACCACTTCGGCCCGGAGGGGAACTATCTGCCTCTGCTGTCGCCCGCGTTTTTCGATGCGAATCGGATGACGCCGTGGGGCAACGGCATCGCTTACGAGCGCGTGCCGGTGAGGCAGTACATTACCGATGCGCCGCTCTACTGGCTGACGGAATACCGTCTGGACGGCCTGCGCTTTGATGCCATCGACCAGATTAAAGACAGCGAGGAGACGCACATTCTTGAGGAGATTGCCGCGAAGATCCGCGAGGCGCTCCCGCACCGTCACGTTCACCTGACCACGGAAGACAGCCGCAACGTGATTTTCCTGCATCCGCGCGATGAACAGGGCAACACGCCGCTGTTCACCGCCGAGTGGAATGATGACTTCCACAACGCTGCCCACGTGTTTGCTACCGGCGAAACGCACGCCTACTACCAGGATTTTGCCTTTGAGCCGGAGAAAAAGTTCGCTCGTGCGCTGGCGGAAGGGTTTGTCTACCAGGGTGAGATTTCGCTGCAAACCGGGGAATCTCGCGGGGTGGAGTGCAGCACGCAGCCGCCGCAGTTCTTCGTCGATTTTATTCAGAACCACGATCAGACCGGGAATCGCGCCCAGGGCGAGCGGCTTATCACCCTCGCGGGGGCCGATAAGACGCGGGTGCTGCTTGCCGCGCTGCTGCTTTCTCCCCATATCCCGCTGCTGTTTATGGGCGAAGAGTTCGGTGAAACGCACCCGTTCCTGTTCTTCACCGATTTTCACGGCGAACTGGCAAAAGCGGTGCGGGAAGGGCGCGCGAAAGAGTTTACCGGCCACGCCGGGCACGATGAAACCGTCCCGGATCCGAACGACGTGAACACCTTCGTTCGATCAAAGCTCGACTGGCATAAGATTGCCACCGACGAAGGTAAAACGTGGCTGCGCTTCACGCGCCACCTGCTGACGCTGCGCCATCGCCATATCGTTCCGCTTCTGCGTCACGGCGGCACCGTTCAGGGCAAGGTAATCAAGACCGTGCCCGGCATGGCGGTGGTGAGCTGGCACTTCCCGTCCGGGACGCTCTATCTGGCGCTTAATATCGGCCCTAAGCCTGTCGATCTGCCTGTGCTTTCAGGGGAGACGCGCTTTGCCTGGCCGGAGGTAACGGACGTTTTGCCGCCGAACAGTATTGTCGTTCGCTTTGCTGATGGAGACGCATCGTTATGATCCCTTCCGCCACGTACCGTATCCAGTTCCGCAACGGCATGACGTTTGATCGCGCTGTCGAACTGGTGCCGTATCTGAAAGACCTCGGCATCAGCCACCTCTACGCCTCGCCCGTATTTACCGCCACAACGGGTTCCACTCACGGCTATGACGTGACCAACCCGAATGAAATTGATCCCGCGATCGGCGGTCGGGAAGGCTTTGACCGCATGGCCGCGGCGCTCAGGCAGGCCGGCATGGGGCTGATTCTTGATATTGTCCCAAACCATATGTCCACCTCGCTGGAGAACACCTGGTGGCGGGACGTGATTGAATACGGCCAGCAGAGCCGCTATTTCCGCTATTTCGATATCGACGCGTCGCGACCACTGACGCTGCCGTTTCTCGGCGACACCTTTGAGGCGGAGCTGGAGAAGGGGGCTATCACGCTAGAACGTGGCACTGTCACTAATAGAGCCTCTCTGGTCTATTACGACACCGCGTACCCGCTCAACCCGGGCACCTACAGCGAGGAGAAAAGCATTGCCGAACTGCACGACGCGCAAAGCTGGCGGCTGATGTCCTGGCGGGAAGCGCCGAAGCAGCTCTCGTGGCGGCGCTTCTTCGAGATCACCGGTCTGGTGGGCGTTCGGGTTGAAGACGAGGCGGTCTTCGACGATACGCACCGGCTGATCCTTGAGCTGGTTCACGCGGGCGTCGTAGACGGCCTGCGCATTGACCATATTGACGGCCTGGCCGATCCGCTGGGTTATCTGCAGCGCCTGCGGCAGAAAACCGGACCCGACTGCTACATCACGGTCGAGAAAATTCTCGCGAAGGGAGAGCAGCTGCCCACCGACTGGCCGGTTTCCGGTACCACCGGGTACGAGTTTATCGCCTCGCTGGCGGAGGTGCTGGTCGACGACGATAACCTGTCGCGTCTGGAGACCATCCACGACGAGACGCTGGGAATGATGGTCGATCGCCACGCTGAACTGCGCGATGCCAAGGGCCTGATGACCGATCGTAATTTTGAGGGCGAGTTCACCACGCTGCTAAACCTTGCGGACGATCTGGCCCGCCGTAATGAGGTAGCGCTGCCGCGCGAGGAAATCCGTCACGCGCTGCGCGAGTTGCTTATTGCGTTTCCGGTGTACCGCACCTATGGCACTCGCGAGGGGTTAACCCCGCCGGACGTGGCGCTGCTTAGCCGCGTGGTCGCCGGCGTAAATACGTCCGAGGCGGCCCTGAGTCTGATTGTGCGCATTCTTACCGGCGACCTGCCGGAAGATTGCCGCGAGTCCGCCGCGCTTTTCAGAACACGCTTCCAGCAGCTGACCGGGCCGCTGATGGCGAAGTCGGTGGAAGACACGCTGTTTTTCCGCCTTAACCTTGAGCTTGCGCTCAATGAAGTGGGCGCTGACCCGACGCCGCGCGCGTTTTCACTATCCCGCTTTCATCAGGAGATGCGCATTCGTCTGGCCCGTCAGCCGGACGCGCTGCTGGGCACTTCCACGCACGATACCAAGCGCGGAGAAGACGCCCGGGCGCGTCTCTACACCCTGACGGAGGCGCCGGAACGCTGGGGAGAAAATCTCGCCCGCTGGCGGCAGATTAACCAGACCCGGGTGCGTTTTCTTAATGACGGCACCGCGCCGAACGCCGCAGATACCTGGATGATCTACCAGGCGCTGGCGGGCGTCTGGCCTGCCACGCTGTCACCGGACGACGCTGAAGGGCTTGCATCACTGGAGACGCGCTTCCTTGGCTTCCTTGAGAAAGCGCTTCGCGAGGCGAAGCAGCGCACCGACTGGATCGACAGCAACGAGAGCTACGAGAGCGTGGTGTTGAGCTACGCGCGGCACCTGTTGTCCTCGGATAACAGCCTGTTCCTGCACGATTTCAGCGAGGCGATGCAGCCCTTTATCCGCGCCGGGCTGATGAACAGCCTCAGCCAGACGCTGATCAAGCTGACAGCTCCCGGCGTGCCGGATATCTATCAGGGCAGCGAGGCGCTCAACTTTAGCCTGGTCGACCCGGATAACCGACGGGAGCCGGACTTCCCGGCCCTGGTGCAAAACCTCAGCGCGGCGGATGCCACGGTGTTTGACAACCCGGCCTGCTGGCGTGACGGGCGCGTTAAACAGTTCGTTACCGCCACGCTGTTACGACTTCGACCGCATTACGACGCGCTTTTCCGCTACGGCGACTGGCTGCCGCTCAAGGTTTCCGGCGAGCGCGAGGAAAACCTGATTGTCTATGCGCGGGTTAAGGACGACGAGGCGCTGATCGTTGCCGTGCCGCGTCTGGTTTTTGGCGTCACCGATAATCATCAGCTGTGGGTCAATACCACGGTAGCGATACCCGACGAACTGGCCGGGAAGCGCTATCGGGATCTGTTCAGCGGTGAGAGCCGCATTCTGCAAGAGACGCTGGATTTAACGTCAGAAAAGGGATGTGTACTGGTTCTGCTTACCTGCGAATAATCGTGGAGAACAAAAATGGCAAAGGATACTACGTTTGAAATTCGGGCCGGTCATGGCCAACAGCTGGGGGCGAATTATGACGGGAAGGGCGTTAACTTCGCGCTGTTCTCCGCGCACGCTGAGCGGGTGGAGCTCTGTCTGTTTGACCCGTCCGGGAAAACGGAAATCGCCCGGCTGGAGCTGCCGGAATATACCCATGAGGTCTGGCACGGCTATGTGCCCGATCTGAAGCCCGGCGCGCTGTATGGCTATCGCGTCTACGGACCTTACGACCCTGAAAACGGTCACCGTTTTAACCCGCATAAGCTGCTTATCGACCCGTATGCCCGTGAACTGGTGGGCGATATCGACTGGAACGATGCCCATTTCGGCTATGAGCTGGGGCATGACGAGTTAGATTTAAGCTTTGATACGCGGGACAGCGCGCCGTTCACGCCGAAATGCAAGGTTATCGACCCGAACGCTTTCGACTGGCAGGATAACAACCGGCCAAACGTGCCCTGGCCGCATACCGTTGTCTATGAGAGCCACGTCAAGGGCTTTACCCAGATGAACCCGGCCATCCCGCCCGAGCTGCGCGGAACGTTTGAGGGGATGGGACATAAAGCCTCGGTCGACTACATCAAAAGCCTGGGCATTACCTCGGTGGAGCTGCTGCCGGTTCATTGGTTCCCGGACGACCAGCATCTCCTCGACCGTGGCCTGAAAAACTTCTGGGGCTATAACACGCTGGGCTTTTTTGCCCCCGCGTCGCGCTACTACGGCCCGGCGGGGATCCAGGGCTTTCGCGACATGGTGCGCGCCTATCATGACGCGGGCATTGAGGTGATTCTGGACGTGGTCTATAACCACACGGCGGAAGGTAACGAGCTAGGGCCTACGCTCTCGTTTAAGGGGATCGATAACTACAGCTATTACCGAACCCTGCCGGACCAGCACCGTTACTACATCAACGACACCGGGACGGGGAATACGGTCAACACCTCGCACCCGCGTGTGCTACAGATGGTGATGGACTCCCTGCGCTACTGGGCGGAATCGATGCATATTGACGGTTTTCGTTTCGATCTGGGGACGATACTGGGCCGCGAGCCCGAGGGGTTTGACCCACGCGGCGGTTTCTTCGACGCCATGACTCAGGATCCGGTGTTATCGAGACTCAAGCTGATTGGCGAACCCTGGGATATTGGCCCCGGCGGGTATCAGGTCGGCGGTTTCCCGCCGGGCTGGGGGGAGTGGAACGATAAGTATCGTGATACCGTTCGCGAGTACTGGAAGGGGGATAACGTCTCCACCGACTTTGCCGCGCGTCTGCTGGGCTCCGGGGATCTGTACGACCTGCGCGGGCGTCGTCCGTGGGCCAGCGTCAACTTCATCACCGCTCACGACGGCTTTACGCTGAATGATCTGGTGTCGTACAACGAGAAGCATAACGCCGATAACGGAGAGGACAATAACGACGGGCATAACGATAACCGCTCGTACAACTATGGGGAAGAAGGACCGACGGAGAACCCGGATATTATTGCTACACGCGAACGGCAGAAGCGCAATTTCCTGACCACGCTGCTGTTCTCCCACGGCACGCCGATGCTGCTTGCGGGCGACGAGTTTGGCCGCACGCAGAAGGGCAACAACAACGGCTACTGCCAGGACAGCGAGATCTCGTGGATTGACTGGAAGGGGCTCTCCGAAAACGACGCTGCGCTGCGCGAGTTTACTCGTCGTCTCATTGCCCTTCGCGCGCAACAGCCGCTGCTGCGCCGTGAAAGCTGGCGCGACGGGCTGGAGATCCGCTGGTTTAATGCCGGGGGCGGTCCGCAGCAGGCCGAGCAGTGGGATGAAGGTTCGACGCTCGGGGTCTCCATCAGCAGACCGGATCTCAGGCAGGAGGACGGAATCTGGCACGACGTGCTGATGCTGTTTAACCCGTTCGAAGGCACCGTGCCGTTCCAGATCCCGCAGTTTGGCGAAGGGGGATGGGTTCTTGAACTGTCTACGGCGGATGACGCTGCCGCCGGAACAGCAATCACCGACACCGTAGAGTACGAGCTGGCCGGACGCAGCATTACTCTGTTCAGACGTCCGTAGTTCAGAGCGACGCCGCCGCGCGGGCGGCGGTGTCATACAGGGAGGAGATCGCGCGTAACAGCTGCGCGGTTTCGCCGATCGCTTTCCCGGAAATGCCGCTCTCCGCGTGGATGGCAATTAGACACGCTTCCCGCACGTCCCGGTACTTCATGCACAACGCTTTCCCTTCCTCCGTGGTGGAGAAAAAGAGCTCTTTACCCGCTTTCTCACTCGTCACGTAGCCCGCTTTGACCAGCTTCTTCAGGGCATAGGTCACCACGTGGGTATCTTCCACGTTAAGCACGAAACAGATGTCGGCCAGCTTTTTCTTGCGGTCGCGGTGGTTCACGTGATGCAGCAGCGAAACGTCAAAGGCGCCCATATCCGGTTCGCCGGCTGCGGTCATGCAGCGCACCATCCACTTGTTGAACGCGTTGCCGGTCATGATCAGCGCGTACTCCAGCTCTGACAGTTCTGCGCAGCGCTCGGAAACCAGATGGCGGGAAGAGACGATCCGGCCATCGTTGATATCGTCGCGATCGGGTGAAGCACTCTTTTTCGAGGTCATAACGTTCCTTAGCCAGAAATGTAAACTCGTCGATAAAATAAGAACATTTTATTGATAATTTGTTTACATGTTTTTGAGGTTCAGATATAGCTTTTTAGCGCAGGTTTTGTGAAGCCTGACGTAAAACACAACATCGCTCGCCGCAAATTAAAAAAATAGCCGTCGGCGCGCAACGCTCACTTTCGATAGGGTAAACGTTATGGACGGTACTACGCTGTTGCCGCTGATCGGGATACCGATCGTGGTTATTGGTTTTGCACTGCGCTTCAACCCGCTGCTGGTAGTCGTGGTGGCGGGGCTGGCGACGGGCCTGCTGGTCGGGATGGATTTCGGGATGCTGCTGGAAACCTTCGGCGAGAAGTTCGTCAACAGCCGATCGCTGGCGACCTTCATCCTGATCCTGCCGGTGATTGGTCTGCTGGAATACTACGGGCTTAAAGAGCGCGCCCAGGCCTGGGTCGCGAAGATCGCCAGCGCCACCTCGGCGCGTATCCTGATGCTCTACTTCGTGGCACGTGAAGGCACCGCCGCGCTGGGGCTGATGTCGCTGGGCGGCCATGCCCAGACGGTGCGTCCGCTGCTGGCGCCGATGGCTGAAGGGGCCGCCCTGAACGAATACGGCGAGCTGCCGCAGCACATTCGCGACAAAATCAAGGCCCATGCCGCGGCGTGCGACAACATTGCGGTCTTCTTTGGAGAAGACATCTTTATCGCCTTTGGTGCGGTGCTGCTGATCGACGCGTTCCTGAAAGAGAACGGTATTCAGGGCATCGAACCGCTGCATATCGGCCTGTGGGCTATCCCAACCGCGATTGCGGCATTGATTATTCATATGACGCGCCTGCTGCGCCTGGACGCCAGCATCCGTCGCGACGTGATGGCATGGCGTGCAGAGCAGGGAACGCAGGGGGCCGCGCAATGATGACGCTTATCACCATTAACCGTGTGTATTACCTGATCGGCTTTGTCGTGATGCTGCTGGTCGTTATGACCCTGCGCGATCGCGCCAATCCGAAGCGTTTTACCACCGCGCTGTTCTGGTTTTTATTCGGCGGGATCTTCCTGTTCGGTGACCTGATGGTGCAGGAGCTGGGTAAATCGCTGGCGTACCGGATCGTTGGCGGGTGCGTCATCGCTATCGCGCTGCTGGCGGGTTTTGGCCTGGTCGGGAAAGGGCACTACAAAATGGCCTCCGAGGAGGAACGCATTGCCTCGTCAAAGTGCCTTAAAAACTGGCTGTTCCTGCCCGCGCTGATGATCCCGGTGGTAACGGTTATCGGGACGCTGTTCCTGAAAGGGGTGTCGGTTGGCGGCGTGTTCCTGCTCGATCAGAAACAGCTCACCCTGGCGGCGCTGTGCGTGGCCTGCGTCGCGGCGATCCTCACCGGCTGGTGGCTGACGAAGGGGACGCCGCTGCATGCTATTCGCCAGTCTCGTCGTCTTGTCGACACTATCGGCTGGGCGGTGATCCTGCCGCAGATGCTGGCGATGCTCGGCGGCGTGTTCGTCGCGGCCAATACCGGGGATTCGGTGCAGAAGGTGGTCAGCCTGTTCGTGAACCCGGACAGTCGCTTCATGCTGGTGGTGATTTATTGCGTGGGGATGGCGCTGTTTACCATGATCATGGGTAACGCCTTTGCCGCTTTCCCGGTGCTGAGTGCGGGGATCGCCTTACCGTTCCTGATCAACGTGCATCACGGCAACCCGGCGCCGCTGCTGGCGATTGGCATGTACGCGGGCTACTGCGGCACGCTGATGACGCCGATGGCCGCGAACTTCAATATTGTTCCCGCCGCCTTGCTGGAGCTGAAAGACAAATATCAGGTGATCAAGATCCAGATCCCGACCGCGTTAACCCTGCTGGTGGTGAACGTGTTCCTCATGTATTTCCTCGTGTTTCGCTAAGGAGCTGTTATGGAATTGACGCAACATCAGGCTGACGCGTTTGCCCGCATGCCTTTAACCTATTTGCGCCAGGAATACCCAAACCACATCATGCACCTGCTGAATGATGATGGTGACGTTCTGCCGCCGCGCGAGCTGCACCCGATTTTCTACGGCTGTTTCGACTGGCACTCGGCGGTGCACGGCTACTGGCTGCTGCTGCGCTGCGTGCGCCTCTATCCGGAGCTGCCGAGCCGGGACGCGATCTTCGCGCTTTTCGACGAACACCTGACGGAAAAGAACGTGGCGAAAGAGCTGGCCTATTTCACCGCGCCGTTCCGCGCCTCGTTTGAGCGCCCGTATGGCTACGGCTGGCTGCTGGCACTGGCTCAGGAGCTGAAACAGTCGTCGCTGCCGCAGGCCGCAGTCTGGTATCAAACGCTTGAGCCGCTAACGCAGGATATTCGTAACCGGCTGGTGGATTACCTCAGCAAGCTCACCTATCCGATCCGCGTCGGGACGCACTACAACACGGCGTTTGCCCTCGCGCTGGGGCTGGACTACGCCCGAGTCGTAGAAGATAGCGCGCTTGAGCAGGCGATTGTCACGGCGGCGGAGCGGTTTTATCGCGCCGACACGCGCTATCCTGCCCACTACGAACCCGGCGGGGATGAGTACATTTCCGGGGCGCTGACGGAAGCGCTGCTGATGAGCAAGGTTTTGGAAGATTTCCCGGCCTGGTTTGACGCGTTTCTGCCGGATGTTGGATCCGTTGCGGCGCTGATGAACCCGGCGGAGGTGAGCGACCGTACCGATCCGAAAATCGCCCATCTCGACGGATTAAACCTCAGCCGCGCGTGGTGTATGAAGCATATTGCTAAAGCGCTTCCGGCAAACCACCCGGCGCAGCAGGCGCTGCGTGATGCCGTGTCGAAACACCTGACGGCAAGCGTCGAGCACGTGGTGGGCAGCCACTACAGCGGCGGGCACTGGCTGGCGAGCTTTGCGCTGCTGGCGCTGGAGTAAACGAGCGAGTCGTCTTTTTTGCCGGGTGACGCTGCGCTTACCCGGCCTGCATTGTGCAAGCGTAGCGCCGCCGGGCGAATCAGGCTGATGCCCGAACCGCAGGGCGCAAACGACTCGCGCTAAACAAAACCGACCCCGTCGAGGCGATGACGGCGATCCACAGCGCAAAATGCACGGCCCGGTCATGGTCTGATTCGGTCGTCGCAAGCAGCACGCCCACCGCGGCGGCACCAAGACACTGGCCAAATGTCCTCACAATCGACAACACGCCGGAGGCATAGCTGGCATATTCCCGCGCCACGTTAGCGAGCATTTCCCGGTTATTGGGGCTCTGGAAGCAGCCAAACCCAATCCCGCACACCAGACTGCGCAGGCAGATATTCCATACGGAAGGGCTGTCCGGCAACGTCGCCAGCAGAACCAGCCCACCGACAAAAATCATCAGCCCGACAGTCGAGATCAGCGGCGCGGAAAGGGTATCCGCCCAGCGCCCCGCGTGCGGCGCGATCAGCACGATGCCAATCGGCCACGGGGTGAACAGCAGCGCCGAAACCACCGGGCTGTAGCCATACACGCTCTGAAACAGGAACGGCAGCGCGACAAAGGTAATGCCCTGGCTGACAAACGAGGCCAGCGAGGTCAGGGCTGCAAGCGTAAAGCACCCATTTTTGAAAATAACGGGCGGCAGTATGGGACTTTGCGCGCGCCGAATACGCCAGATAAAGGCGAGGGCGCTGGCCAGCGTGAGGAGCCCCCAGCCTGTGGCCGCCGGGTTGATACTTTGCGTTATGTGCTGAAGGCTGTCGGCCAGCATGATTGCAGAACCTAACAGCACGGCGGAGAGCACGGCGCCCGGCGTATCAAAGGGGGACCGATCAACGTCCGGCTGGCGCGGTAACGCCCGCCACGCCAGCAGCAGGGCAACGCTGCCCGGGATGATGTTAATGGCGAACAGCCACTGCCAGCTCAGCGCGTCCAGTATGGTTCCGCCCAGGACAGGGGAAATCGCCGTGCTGGAGGCGATAAGCAGGGCGTGCAGCCCCAGAATTCGGCCAAGCAGTCGACCCGGAAATACGGATCGCAGGATCGCCGGGGCGATACTCAGGGTGGCCGCCCCGCCGATGCCCTGCAGAATACGCATGCCGATCAACATGTCGGGCGTCTTCGCCAGCGCGCAGCCGAGCGAGGTGAGCGTAAAGGTGGCAAGCCCGGCAAGAAACACCGGGCGATAGCCCACTCGCGCCGCCAGCGCCGCGAAGATGGCCAGCGTCATGGCCGCTGACAGCAGATAGCCGTTGGCAAACCAAACCGCAACGTTCGCGGGCACCTGCATTGCCTTTGCCATGGAGGGCAGCGCGATGTTGATCATGGTGCCGTCAAAGACGCCCATCAGCGTGGTGGTCATGACGGCGGCCATCACCCTGGCGCGTTCATGACCGGGTAATCCTTCATCGCCGGGCAGGTTTGAAAATAGCGTCATCGTCGTTACTCCGGATAAGAATAGTGATGACGAAACTATAATCATGGGGTATACAGGGCGGAAGACGCAGCGTTTGCACTTTATCGTTGCATAGAACGCCTTATCTGAGGAGCCATCGTGTCCGATCCTGACTTTAACCTTC
The DNA here is from genome assembly GCF_041399405.1 of Enterobacter sp. KB-280D8. NCBI lineage: Bacteria > Pseudomonadati > Pseudomonadota > Gammaproteobacteria > Enterobacterales > Enterobacteriaceae > Enterobacter > Enterobacter sp. KB-280D8. Next base: position 542,649 of record NZ_JBGKEC010000001.1, on the reverse strand, counting down.
TGGTTGCGCTCGACGTTCTGCTGGCCGAGGCCAGCGTGGCGGGCGCGGCGCGACGTTTGAACCTGAGCACCTCCGCCATGAGCCGTACCCTGAGCAGGCTGCGGGAGGTGACAGGCGATCCTATCCTGGTGCGGGCTGGTCGGCAGATGGTGCTGACCCCCTGGGCTGAAGCCACGCGGGACCGAGCCCGAAGCGCCGTGCATGAGGCGAGAGCGGTGCTCCAGCCCTCCACCGACACGCTGAAGGTGGAAAGTCTCGAGCGGCTGTTCACCATCCGGGCCAACGACGGTTTTGTGGTGGCGTTTGGGCCACTGCTCATAGCCGCCGTGGCGAGCGTTGCGCCCGGAGTGTGCATCCGCTTCGCTCCCAAACCAGAGAAAACGTCGCGCTATTTGCGGGAGGGGCTTGTCGACCTGGAGATCGGCGTGCAGAACAATATGGGGCCAGAAATACGCCTGCAGCGGCTTTTTCAGGATCGGTTTGTTGGCGCGATGCGCAAGGGGCATCCGCTGTCGTCACAGCCTGATGTCAGCCTTGACGATTATGTCGCGTGGGGCCATGTGGTGGCGTCGCCTGATGGGGCATTACACGGGTCTGTTGACGATGCGCTGGCGGAACGGGGGATGAAACGAAAGATCGCCAGTGTGGTGCCTGGATTCCCGACGGCGTTATCCGTGGCGCTGGCCTCCGATCTTATTGCTATGGTTCCGGCGTTGTACCTGCTCAATCAGGCGATGACCGAGCGCGTGCACGTCTTTGAACTGCCCTTTAAGACCCGCACCATTACGGTGTCACAGATGTGGCATCCTCGCATGGAGCGGGACCCGGCGCATCGCTGGCTCAGGGAAAAGGTCCTTGAGGTGTGCCGCGCTGTTTGCTGACGCTCAGAACACTTTTCCGGGCACGGTGAGGATGAAGCGCGTCGACACCGCATCCGATTCCACGCGGACTTTGCCGTGGTGCGCCGTGACGATGGACTTCACGATGGCAAGCCCAATTCCGCTGCCTTCACCTTTGCGCTGTCTGGACGGATCGACGCGATAAAAACGGTCAAACAGCTTTGGCAGATGCGCCTGCGGGATCGGCGTGCCGGGGTTTTCTGTCACCAGCTCAACGTCGTTATCCCGTTTTCTGATGGAGACCGTTACCGTTTTCCCTTCCGGCGTATAGCGCAGGGCGTTGGAGAGCAGGTTATTGATTGCTCTTCTGAACATCTGCGGATCGCCTTCTATCAGGCAGGGCATCCCGTTAAATTTCAGTGAGATGTGGCGTTCTTCCGCCCAGGCTTCGAAGAAATCGAACACTTTCATGACCTCGGCGCTTAAATCAAACATCACCCGGTCTGGGATCAGCTGGTTATTATCCGCCTGCGCCAGAAAAAGCATATCGCTGACCATGCGGGTCATCCGGTTGTACTCTTCCAGGCTGGAGTAGAGGACATCTTCCAGCTCTTTCTGAGAGCGGTTCTGGCTCAACGCAATTTCCGTTTGCGTCACCAGGTTGGTGATGGGGGTTCTGATTTCGTGGGCGATATCGGCGGAAAAATTCGCCTGCCGGGTAAAGACATCTTCAATTTTCCCAATCATATGGTTGAAGGAGATCACCAGCTGTTCCAGCTCAACGGGCACGCGGGACGGCTCCAGCCGCGCATCCAGATTTTCGGAGGTGATATTTTTAATGGCGGTGCTGACGTTACGCAGGGGCAAGTGTCCCTGGCGCACCGCGATACGAATAACCAGCACAATCAGCAGGCTGATCGCTGCGGCTATGGCAAAAAGATTCTTCTTCAGCGCCTCAAGGTAGTGGAGATGAAAATTTATCGAGAGCCCGATCAGCATGACGTAGTTCTGGGTTTTGCCCTGCAGTGTCGCCGTGCCTGAAGAGGCGATAATTCGGTAGGTTTGCATCTTCATGTCGGACCCGGCGTGCAGGGGGGCGGCAGGGTCTTCAACCGTCCAGAGAAACACATCCTGTGCACGACGGTGTGCGCTAAAGTTCGCCGTATTCATCGCCGGGCGCAGTGCCGCCCCTTGCGCCGAGCTGAACAGGGTATTGCCCTGCGGATCCAGAAGCAGGACGGCCACGTTGCGGTAGCTGGCGACCGACTCTTTAATCTTGCTGATTTTCTTTTGGTCGGGATCGGCCGGAGACTGGAGGATGCGATGCATCGCGCTGCTGATCTGCTGTAAGTCGCTTATGTCCTGCTCGGCGAAATGCTTTTCAACGGAATGGAGCATAAACCAGGTAAAGGCGAAAAAGGCCAGTATCGTGGAGAGGCTGATAAAAAAGGTCAGCCGCAAGGCAAGAGAAAAAGGGCGCCTGGGAAGCTTAACGTGCATCCGGTACCTCCAGCATATAACCCACGCCGCGCACCGTCTGGATCAGCTTCGGTTCAAAATCGTTATCGATCTTTGCGCGCAGCCGCTTTACTGCCACGTCAATTGCGTTCGTGTCGCTGTCAAAGTTCATGTCCCACACCTGGGAGGCAATCAGGGAGCGGGGAAGTACCTCTCCCTGATGACGCAGGAAAAACTCCAGCAGGCTGAACTCTTTGCTGGTGAGCAGGATACGATTGCCCGCCCGGCTGACCTTTCGCGATACGAGGTCAACCGTCAGGTCAGCCGCCTGGAGCTGGCTTTCCGCGATCACCGTATTCCCGCGTCTTAACAGCGTCCTTACCCTGGCGAGCAGCTCAGCGAAGGCGAACGGCTTAATGAGATAATCATCCGCGCCCAGCTCAAGCCCTTTAACCCGGTGTTCAATCGTTCCGAGAGCCGTGAGTAACAGGATGGGCATCCCTTTACCGGCCGAGCGAAGCATGCGGACAATATCCCAGCCGTTCACATCGGGCAGCATGATATCCAGAATCAGCAGATCGTATTCAGCGGTCATGGCGAGGTGGTAGCCGTTCAGGCCGTTATCCGCGTGGTCCACGACAAACCCCGCTTCCGTCAGCCCCTTGCTGAGGTACTCACCGGTTTTCATTTCATCTTCGACGATCAGTATTTTCATCGTGCTCCCCCTGACTGGCTGCTGACGACATTCTAGTGAGCCTGCGACCGTTAACAATGACTTACGCTAAAAATGACAACATTGTCATTATCCTGTCACCCGTCAAACAGGATGCGTTCCGTAGAGTAACCCTAAAACTACTCTGGACTTCATTTAAACCGTTATGTTCCTGTTAAAACGACTAAGCATCAGTACGGTATTTATTCTGGCAGGCTGCGTCTCGCTGGCGCCTGAATACCAGCGGCCGGAAGCACCGGTACCCCAGCAGTTTTCGCTTTCCCGTAACGGCCTGATGCCCGCGGCGGCGGGGTACCAGGACACCGGCTGGCGACGCTTTTTTGTCGATCCCCAGGTCGCCGGGCTGATTACAGAAGCCCTGAAGAACAACCGGGATATAAAAATGGCCGCCCTGAAGGTTGAGGAAGCCCGGGCACAGTTAAACGTGACGGATGCGGATCGTTATCCTCAACTGAATGCCTCCTTGGGCATCACGTACAGCGGCGGGCTGAAAAGTGACAAACCCACTTCACAACAGTATGACGCGGGGCTAGCGCTTAGCTACGAGCTCGACTTTTTCGGCAAGCTGAAAAACATGAGCGAGGCCGATCGACAAAACTATTTTGCCAGCGAAGAGGCCCGTCGCGCGGTGCATATCCTGCTCGTCTCTAATGTGTCGCAGAGCTATTTCAACCAGCAACTGGCGTATAAACAGCTGCGTATTGCGCGGGATACGCTGGCCAATTATCAGCACTCCTATGCGTTCGTTGAGCAGCAGCTGGTGACGGGCAGCACGAACGTCCTGGCGCTGGAACAGGCCCGGGGACAGATCGAAAGCACGCAGGCAGAGATTGCCAAAAGAGAGGGGGAGCTGGCGCAGGCCAATAATGCCCTGCAGCTGCTCCTCGGCACGTATCGCGCGCTGCCGGGCGACGGCAGCATGAACGCCAGCGACGTTGCGCCGGTAAAACTACCTCCCCATCTTTCCTCCGCGATACTGCTGCAACGCCCGGATATTATGGAGGCGGAGTATCAGCTTAAAGCGGCCGATGCCAATATCGGCGCGGCACGTGCTGCTTTTTTCCCGTCCATTTCGCTGACCAGCGGGCTTTCAACCGGCAGCACGGAGTTGTCCAGCCTGTTCACGTCAGGGAGCGGGATGTGGAATTTTATTCCTAAAATCGAAATTCCCATTTTTAATGCGGGCAGGAATAAGGCCAACCTGAAGCTGGCCGAGATTCGCCAGCAGCAGTCGGTTGTGAATTACGAACAAAAAATTCAGTCCGCCTTCAAACAGGTTGCCGACGCGCTCGCGCTGCGGGACAGCATTAATCAGCAAGTTGAAGCGCAGCAGCGTTATCTTGATTCGCTGCAAATTACCCTGCAGCGGGCCAGAGGATTATATTCCAGCGGTGTGGTCAGCTATATCGAGGTGCTCGACGCGGAACGTTCTCTTTTCTCCACGCAGCAAACCATTCTCGACCTTATTTACGCCCGCCAGGTGAATGAGATTAATCACTTCACCGCGCTCGGCGGCGGTTGGGTTGAATAACTTCATTAAAGAGGAAAATAAAAATGCGTAATTCACTTAAAGCCGTTGTATTCGGTGCGGTCTCTATTGTGTTTTCTGCCAGCCTCCAGGCTGAGGTTCATCAGCACGAGATGGTCAGTGCTGCCAGTGAAGGGACCTCAGAGCAGCTCATCACCGGGACCGGTATCGTGAAGGACATTGATCTCACGAACAAAAAAGTGACGATTTCTCATGAAGCCATCCCGGCGATTGGCTGGCCCGCGATGACCATGCGTTTCACCTTTATTCAGGCTGATGAGAGTATCAATGCCTTAAAAGTCGGCAGTCACGTTGATTTTTCGTTTATTCAGCAGGGCAATATCTCTTTACTGAAGAGCATTAAATAGCGAGAAACAGCATGGCCTCATTAAAAATAAAATATGCTGCCATGATAGTCAGCAGCCTAATTGCGGGAGGGCTGATATCGGTGACGGCCTGGCAGGCTATTCATTCCTTTGAAAAAACAGAAAATAGCGCACCAGAAAGAAAGGTGCTTTTCTGGTATGACCCGATGAAGCCCGACGTGAAATTCGATAAGCCCGGTAAATCGCCGTTTATGGATATGGATCTGGTGCCGAAATATGCGGATGAAAACGACAATAAAATCAGTGTCGGTATCCGTATTGACCCGACCCAGGTTCAGAACCTCGGATTAAAAACGCAAAAGGTGACGCGCGGAACGCTGAATTATGCTCAGACCATCCCGGCTAACGTTAGCTATAACGACTATCAGTTCGTCATTGTGCAGGCGCGCGCGGAAGGCTTCGTGGAGAAAGTGTACCCGCTGACGACGGGCGATAAGGTGAAGAAAGGCACGCCACTTATTGATATTACCATTCCTGACTGGGTAGAGGCGCAGAGCGAGTTTCTGCTGTTATCCGGCACCGGCGGAACGCCGACGCAAATAAAAGGCGTTCTGGAACGTCTTCGCCTGGCGGGTATGCCGGATGAGGATATTCAGAGGCTGCGTGCCACCCGAACGATCCAGACCCGCTTTACCATCAAGGCGCCGATCGACGGAGTGATCACGGCTTTTGACCTGCGTACCGGTATGAATATTTCCAAAGATAAGGTAGTGGCGCAAATTCAGGGGATGGATCCGGTCTGGATCGGCGCGGCAGTGCCTGAATCCATTGCTTATCTGCTGAAAGATACCTCGCAGTTTGCTGTTTCGGTACCGGCTTATCCGGATAAAACCTTCCCGGTTGAAAAATGGAGTCTTCTGCCGAGCGTGGACCAGACCACCCGCACGCTGCAGGTTCGCCTGCAGGTCTCTAACAAGGACGAGCTGCTGAAACCGGGCATGAACGCCTACCTGAAGCTGAATACCCAAAGTCAGGAGATGCTGCTGATCCCCTCCCAGGCCGTTATCGATACTGGCAAAGAACAGCGCGTTATTACGGTAGATGCGGACGGGAATTTTGTCCCGAAAAGGATCCACGTTCTGCACGAATCTCAGCAGCAGTCCGGCATTGGCTCTGGCCTGAATGAAGGGGATTCAGTCGTGGTCAGCGGCCTGTTCCTGATTGACTCGGAGGCCAATATTACCGGCGCGCTGGAGCGCATGCGTCACGCTGAAGCTGCTGACGGCGCGCATTCCGGCCATTAAGGAGACGATGATGATTGAATGGATTATCCGGCGGTCAGTCGCCAACCGTTTCCTGGTCATGATGGGGGCGCTGTTCCTCAGCGTCTGGGGGACATGGACCATCATCAACACCCCGGTCGATGCCTTGCCCGATCTCTCTGACGTTCAGGTGATTATCAAAACCAGCTATCCCGGCCAGGCACCGCAGATTGTTGAAAACCAGGTGACCTATCCACTGACTACCACCATGCTCTCCGTGCCCGGCGCAAAGACCGTGCGCGGTTTTTCGCAGTTTGGCGATTCGTACGTGTATGTCATTTTTGAAGACGGCACCGATCTGTACTGGGCCCGGTCCCGCGTGCTGGAGTATCTGAATCAGGTTCAGGGCAAACTGCCTGCGGGCGTGAGCTCTGAAATCGGCCCTGATGCCACGGGCGTGGGCTGGATATTCGAGTATGCGCTGGTGGATCGCAGCGGAAAACACGATCTCGCAGAGTTGCGCTCGCTGCAGGACTGGTTCCTGAAATTTGAACTGAAAACAATCCCGAACGTGGCTGAAGTGGCGTCGGTGGGCGGCGTAGTTAAGCAGTATCAGATTCAGGTCAATCCGTTAAAACTGGCTCAGTACGGCGTTAGCCTGCCTGAGGTTAAGCAGGCCCTTGAGTCGTCTAACCAGGAGGCGGGAGGATCGTCAGTTGAAATGGCGGAAGCGGAGTATATGGTCCGGGCCAGCGGTTATCTGCAGACTCTGGATGATTTCAATAACATTGTCCTGAAAACCGGAGAGAACGGGGTACCGATTTACCTTCGTGATGTTGCCCGCGTACAGGCGGGACCGGAAATGCGGCGCGGTATTGCGGAGCTGAACGGGCAGGGGGAAGTCGCTGGTGGTGTGGTGATCCTGCGTTCGGGCAAAAACGCGCGTGAAGTCATTACGGCGGTAAAAGATAAGCTGGAGACGCTGAAGGCCAGCCTGCCGCAAGGCGTTGAGATTGTGACCACCTACGATCGCAGCCAACTGATCGACCGGGCAATCGACAACCTGAGTTCCAGGCTGCTCGAAGAGTTTATCGTGGTGGCCATTGTCTGCGCGCTGTTCCTGTGGCACGTTCGCTCTGCGCTGGTCGCGATTGTCTCTCTGCCGCTGGGCCTGTGTATTGCCTTTATCGTCATGCATTTCCAGGGGCTGAACGCCAATATTATGTCCCTGGGAGGCATTGCCATTGCGGTCGGCGCGATGGTGGATGCCGCTATCGTCATGATTGAAAACGCGCACAAGCGGTTAGAAGAGTGGGATCACCAGCATCCGGGAGAGCAGATTGATAACGCCACGCGCTGGAAGGTGATTACCAACGCCTCTGTCGAAGTTGGCCCCGCGCTGTTTATCAGCCTGCTGATCATCACCCTGTCATTCATTCCCATTTTCACCCTGGAGGGACAGGAAGGGCGGCTGTTTGGTCCGCTGGCCTTCACCAAAACGTACTCCATGGCGGGCGCGGCTGCGCTTGCCATCATTGTTATTCCTATTTTGATGGGGTTCTGGATCAGGGGCAAGATTCCCGCTGAGACCAGTAACCCATTGAACAGGCTGCTGATTAAAGCCTATCACCCGTTGCTTATCAGGGTTCTTCACTGGCCAAAAACAACGCTGTTAGTCGCAGCCTTATCGATCCTCACGGTGATCTGGCCGCTCAGCCAGGTGGGCGGCGAGTTTTTACCGAAGATCAACGAAGGCGATCTGCTGTATATGCCCTCAACATTGCCGGGCGTTTCTCCGGCAGAAGCGGCCGCACTGTTACAGACCACGGACAAGTTAATTAAAACCGTGCCTGAAGTGGCCTCAGTTTTCGGCAAGACGGGTAAAGCCGAAACGGCTACGGATTCCGCGCCGCTCGAAATGGTGGAAACCACCATTCAGCTCAAGCCTGAGAATGAGTGGCGGTCCGGCATGACGATTGACAAGATTATTGACGAGCTCGACAAGACCGTTCGGTTGCCCGGTCTGGCGAATCTCTGGGTTCCGCCGATCCGCAATCGGATAGACATGCTTTCCACCGGGATCAAAAGCCCGATTGGTATCAAGGTGTCCGGTACCGTGTTGTCTGATATCGACGCGACGGCGCAAAGCATCGAGACGGTAGCGAAAACCGTGCCGGGCGTGGTGTCTGCCCTGGCTGAACGTCTGGAGGGCGGGCGCTACATTGATGTCGATATCAACCGGGAAAAAGCCTCCCGCTACGGAATGACGGTGGGTGACGTGCAGCTGTTTGTCTCCTCGGCCATCGGCGGGGCGACGGTGGGTGAAACTGTGGAGGGCGTTGCCCGGTACCCGATTAATATTCGCTATCCTCAGGATTACCGGAACAGCCCGAACGCGTTGAAGCAGATGCCGATCCTGACGCCGATGAAACAGCAGATCACGCTGGGCGATGTGGCTGATATTAAGGTCGTATCTGGCCCGACCATGCTGAAAACGGAGAATGCGCGTCCTGCCAGCTGGATTTACATCGATGCCCGTGGCAGGGATATGGTGTCGGTGGTGAACGACATGAAGACGGCCATCAGCCAGAACGTGAAGCTGAAGCCGGGAACCAGCGTGTCATTCTCCGGCCAGTTTGAGCTCCTCGAACATGCCAACAAGAAGCTGAAGCTGATGGTGCCGATGACGGTGATGATCATCTTTATTCTGCTGTATCTGGCGTTCCGTCGCGTGGAAGAAGCGTTGCTAATCCTGATGAGTCTGCCGTTCGCCCTGGTCGGAGGCATTTGGTTCCTGTACTGGCAGGGCTTCCACATGTCTGTCGCAACCGGCACCGGGTTTATCGCTCTGGCGGGGGTCGCGGCAGAGTTTGGGGTGGTCATGCTGATGTATTTACGTCATGCCATTGAGGAGAATCCGGCGTTGTCCCATCGGGACACGTTCACCGAGCAGGAGCTTGATGACGCGCTTTATCATGGCGCCGTGCTGCGCGTGCGGCCGAAGGCGATGACCGTGGCGGTGATTATTGCCGGTCTGCTGCCCATTCTCTGGGGAACCGGTGCCGGGTCAGAGGTCATGAGCAGGATAGCGGCGCCTATGATTGGCGGGATGATCACGGCGCCGCTGCTGTCGCTGTTTATTATTCCTGCGGCGTATAAGTTGATTTGGTTGCGCAGGTATAAAACAAACACAGCCATTTGTTGAGATGACAGGGGAGTTAATACCTGATAAATTAGCTATTCAATAACCTATTCATAAAGCTATTCAATGCCATGATAAATCGATCCGAAACGCTACGACAATTGCTGAGACAAGGCCCTGTATCGGTAAAGCAACTCACTGATATTATGGGTATTAGTCAGCCTACTGTTTCGCGTTCGATTAAAGCGCTTGGCGATGAGGTTGTTCGCATTGGCGCTGGTCCATCTATTCACTATGTGCTTCGGGATACGCATCGTGGATTCAGTTCGGCTCCTGTCTACCGAATATCGGAAGAGGGTCAGGTTAAATCGCTGGGTAAACTCATTCCGGTTTATCCCGACGGATTTGTAATGGAGCAAGCGGATAATATATGCCTCCATAGCGATGGGTTGCCGTGGTGGTTGTTTGACATGCGGCCTCAGGGATACCTTGGCCGCGCGTATGCCTCCCGGTTTTCATCCGAGCTGGGCCTGCCGCCGAATCCTGAGAACTGGAGCGACACTGAGGTTATCAGGGCCTTGCTGGCTCATGGACACGATGCGGTGGGCAACCTGCTAATCGGTGAGCAGGCGCGGAATCATTTTATAGAGATGCCGTCTCCTGTTGCAGTGGACCGGGCAACCGCATACCCGTCGTTGGCGCAGGCCGTGAGCGCCGGCGATGTACCGGGTTCCTCTGCTGGCGGTGAGCAGCCGAAATTCTGTACTTATACAGAACGTGGCCACGTCATTGTGAAATTCACGGCACCTGACGATAACCCTGTAAGTGAACGTTGGCGAGATTTGCTGCTGGCGGAACATCTGGCGCTGAGCGTGCTTGGCGTCGAAACAGAGGTGTTTGATTTTGGAGGACAGCGCTTCCTTGAAATCCCACGGTTCGACCGTACGGGGCCGCTTGGTCGTAAGGGGCTTTTTTCTTTACGTGCGCTTGAGGCGGAATTTGTCGGCCGGGCAAGAGAGGCCTGGCCAGTTCTGGTTAATGAGCTGGCAAATCAGGGCTGCGTTCACCCGGATGCGGTCGCCCGCACCTCACGGCTTTGGGCGTTTGGCATGCTGATCGGCAATACCGACATGCACCATGGAAATCTGTCGTTTATCAGTTCCCATGGACGGCCATATGATCTTGCGCCAGCCTATGACATGCTGCCCATGGGATTTGCCCCGAAATCAGGAGGCGCACTGGTGAATACGCTGCGTCCGGCCATGCTTATTGACGCGATCGCGGGAGAAACCTGGCATGAAGCACTGGCGCTGGCCGAGCGCTTTTATACACTGGCCACCGGTTGCAGCCGTTTTTCGGCCAATTTTGCGCCATGTCTTGCCGCATTGCGCAGCCATCTGGACGAGGCGAGATTAAAGGTGTCGCGTCTTGGATAATGAGCGCGGTATTTTTACGGGGTGCATACTTAGTGCGGCATGTGTGCATCGCGAGTTTTCCCGATCAGCTAAGGAAGAGGGTGTTTCTTATGGATAAACCCAGGATGCAACTGAAGGAATTGAGGTTAGGGTAACGGCCATATTTGATTTAACTATTCTGGGTTTGAGGAATATACATAATTTACTTCAGCACCAGAAACAGTATAACAAACCGTTTTAAATGGATATTAATCAAATGGCAATTCAAACTCACAGTTATGAACTCAGTTTTAGTTCATAACTGTGTTAAACGCTGTCCAGAAATCACTCGATGTTACGTCTGTTAGTTCATGAATTGTTCGTTCTAATTTTATGATGTACTTCAGGTTTTCGTGTTAAGTAATATTACCTTTTACTCGATGAGCGATTGCTTAATACCTCTCCGACAACAGGAGCAGCGGTAAATGCGTTTGGCCAGCCAGCGTAAAACGCGGCTTGGGTAACGATCTCCCCAGCTTCCTCAGCAGAAAGTCCATTATCCATCGCTCTGTTGAGGTGATAGCCAATCTGCGCGCTCTGTCCAGATGCGATTAACGCGCTGACCGTAATCAGGCTTCTGTCGCGGGGTTTCAGCGCGGGTCTTTGCCAGAGATCCAGGAACAGTGGGTCAGCAGTAAATTTAACCAGACCAGGTGATATCGGTCCCACGTTTTTTTCCACTGTCTCTGAACGCTGCTTTTCTGCTTCCTGATTGAGAGGAAGCAGGTCCGGAGAAGCTTCAGGAAGTGCATCTGCCGTGACGCCACGAGATTCAAATACTGCTTTGGTCACGCTGACGGCTGACATTGCATTTGGCCAACCTGAGTAGAACGCCAGATGGGTAATGATTTCTGACAATTCCGCTGGCGTAACGCCATTATCAAGGGCAATGTCTATATAGTGCTTAAGGTCGCCAGGCTGGTTTCTGGCAATTAGCATGGCGACGGTCACCATACTACGATCTCTGGGCGAGAGGGCATCGCGTGTCCACAGATCTTCAGTAATAGCTTCTCGACCAAAGCGGGCAAGAGCCGGTGAGACAGAACGAATATCAGCTTCAGGAGTCGCTGAAGGTTCAATTTTCATCATAGCTTTACCTCTTGTTTCCTCAGCATTAGCAAAATCAGAAATAACAAGCGACATGGCCGCCACTGCAATTACGCTTTTCATGTTAATCCTCACTGGTCAACGGTGCGGATCCTGTGTGATTCCGCCTTTGTTATGAAGAAATACCGGTTTTACCGGGATAGCGTCCTTACTGGCGCTCATATGCGCCGTTTGCCTGAGATAGTCCCGGAAGTGTGGCGTTTGTCGGTGCAGTTGATACGCTTCCTCACTGGCGTAAACCTCATAGAAATACCAGCGGTTTGGCGTCTGTGAGTCTGTAGCGGCATACATGGCTAACACGCCTTTCTCAACGTTGAGCGACTCAGCCATTTCAGGCAGAACGATGTTTTTAAATTCGGTCTGAAATTCAGGCTTTACCTCAACGATCACCAGATTATTAATGGTTCGCTCATTCGGTAGGATGTGTTTGTCCCCCAGAAATTGGGGCTCCAGAGTGATTTTATTTTTCCGATCGATAATGTCAGGTGCCAGGGCAGCGAATGCCTTGTACGGTTCAGCATTCAGATGTTTGCGGTAAGCACGCTCGTTTTCATAGAGTTCGACCATGAATGCCTGACGTGGATTGTCGCTTCGTTGCAGGGCGTACATCGCCAGCGTACCTGCTTCATGATCAACCGAAGCGGAAATCGTCTGCCTGGCCACGTCTGCAAAAACTTTGTCCCGATCGGGTCTGACGCCAAGCTCGAAGATATTCATCACGGGCTTATTCTGCGTGTCCGGTTTTGTTGCAAAGACAGGGCTGCTTATTAGCATACAAATTAAAAACATAAGGGGCTTTTTCACGTTGATCCTTTTACTAAAATTACTGTTTGCTACCGCGTCCAGACCTGCTTAACGTCTTTCGTTTGCGGCGTGTTTTGCGCCATGATCCCCGTCAGAACGTGCGGCTGGTAGGTTTCTTCCAGAAACCGGATTTCCTGCGGGCTCAGTTGAAGATTTACGGCGTTTACCGCGCCATCGACGTGATCTTTTTTTGTGGCCCCTACGACAGGTGACGTGACTTTTGTCAGCAGCCAGGCGAGTGAGATTTCCGTCAAGGACACCTGATGTCGTTCAGCAAGTTCGGCGACACGCTCAATAATGAGCCGATCCTGTTCAGCCGTGCTGTCATATTTCCCGCGCGCATAATCATCCTCCGTGGCTCGCCGCGTGTGGCCTTCTTTCCGGGAGAGACGACCGCTGGCCAGCGCGCTATAGGGGGTCATGGCGATATCATCTTCAGCGCACAGACCGAAGAGCTCTCGTTCATCTTCACGCATAATCAGGTTGTAGTGGCTTTGCACGGAAACAAAGGGCGTCAGCCCTTCGCGTTCGGCAAGGGCGTTCGCTTTCGCCAGCTGCCAGGCATAGCAATTGGAAATACCAATAGCGCGCACTTTGCCCGCAGTAACGGCGGCATGAAGCGCTTCAATCACCTCAATAACGGGCGTGTTGTAATCCCAGATGTGGTAGATGTAGAGGTCGATGTAGTCCATCCCCAGATTCTGCAGGCTCTGGTCGAGCGATCGGGCTATTGCCTCTTTTCCGCCGATCCCCGCGGCAATTTGCGCGGCGGTTCGCGGCAGAAACTTGGTGGCCAGCACCACATCCTCGCGTTTTGCCATCTCCCGCAGCGCCCGGCCAACGTATCGCTCACTGGAGCCGTTCTGATAGGCGATGGCGGTATCGTAAAAATTGATACCCTTTTCGAGACCGTAGCGGATGATGTCCCGGCTTGCTGTTTCGTCCAGCGTCCAGCGATGCTGGCCCGTTAACGGGTCGCCAAACCCCATACATCCCATACAGATGCGGGAGACCAGTAAGTCACTTTTACCGAGCCGGGTATACTGCATCGTTATTCTCCCTCTGGATTATTCACGACGGAATTGAGCAGATCGACAAGCCTTGAAGCATGTTCCCGGGCAAGCGTTTTATGCTGCGCGATTTTGTCGGCATCCCGGTCGGCATAGCTGATACCGCAGGTATAAACCGGCGCCAGCAGCTCAAGATTGCACAGTTTTGCCGTGGTCTCGAACGGAATAAGATACTCTTCAATGGCATGGCAAAAGAAACCCTCAGCGGTATAGAGCGCCTGTGGCGCCCCTGTAGTGAAGGAGAGGATCAGCTTTTTACCGCCCAGTTTCGCCGTTGAGCCATGCGCGAAGCCGTGGACAAAGACCTCGTCCAGCCATTGTTTCATTAACCCGGGCAGCCCATACCAGGAAAAAGGAAACTGCCAGACAATCACATCGGCCCTGAGCAGGCTTTCCTGCTCCGCAGCGATATTGAATTTGCCGTCCGGATAGAGCCAGTCCAGACGACGAATTTCAGCATCGGGAAGGGCGGTTGCCACTTCATCAAGGATAGTGGCGTTGGCGACGGAATGGTTCAGCTCAGGATGACCTGAAATAACAAGGATATTTTTCATTTCAATACGTTAAAGAGGCTGGTGGATTTTTAACCCAGTATAGAGTGACACCATTATTTTTTTTAGAGCAGTAAAGGCTCATTCACTTTTAGACAAAAACTAATAATGGTCGACGGATTTCATTGTGCCCGGTCATCATGAACCCGTGAACTACGCCGTGATGCCCAGTAAACGTTCTGCATTGCGAAACGCGATGGCCTCTTTTTCAGCCTTGTTGACGGGCAGACTGTCGATAAATGTTTTTACACCGTCCAGGGTCTGATAGGGGTAATCAACGGAGAACAGGATCCTGTCTGCCCCCATTAACGCGTAGATAAACTGGAAGTGCGGCAGTGTCAGCATACCTGACGGGGTAACGTAAACGTGCTCCTGGAAGGTTCTCGTTAGCGTGCGTGACAGACCCGTTGCAGCCAGCGGAAGGCTGTCATCAAGACGCTGCAGCCAGAAGGGCAGCATCTCCCCCCAGTGGCCACTGATTACCTGCAGGTGGGGATATTTATCAAATGCGCCCGATAACATCAGCCGTAACAAATGGATCCCGGCTTCGTGATGCCAGCCCCAGCCAAACATGGAGAGCCGGGCGTTGACCTCTGCATTGAAGCCCGTGAAGTAGGCCTGTTGCACGCTTTTAACCGGTAATCCGGGATGAAGATAGAGTGGCACATTCAGTTTATTAAAGCGGGAAAGCAGGGAGTCATAGTCAGGATGATCGAGAAAGCATGAAGAGGGTCGGCCATTCAGAAGAGCCCCCTTAAACCCCAGTTTTTCAACTGCGCGGACAAGCTCTTTTTCAGCCTCTTCCGGCTGTGCCCAGGGAAGTGTGGCAAATGCCGCGAAGCGATCCGGATGATTTCTTACCGCCCCGGCAAGGCGGTCGTTTGCCGCCGTATTTAATGTTACCGCTTTATCACCGGGAGCCAGCTGGGGGAATCCGCCCACAGAGAGGATCTGCAGGGTAATTCCAGCCTCATCCATATCCCTGAGGCGGCTGCCTCCCAAATCAGCGCCTTTCGCGTTTATCAGCGCATTCTTTTCTATCTGCGGCCGGCTTCGGTCAGGATTATGACCATCAGCGACGGTTTTCCCCCAGTCGCCAAGGAAAGGTGCCTGCTCAAGCGCAACAGGCATACACGCTCGCCCTAACTCGCTGTCGAGATAATGTTCTTCGAGGCAAATGATTTTCATATTCTCACCCTTCATACAAAGCAGTAAAAGTGATGCAGATTAGGATCGCCCGGAACAGCCCGTTCGTGAGTGTCATTCATGGCAGTCTGTCCCGGACAGGGTTTACACCATCGGTTTTTCCCAGGCGCCTCGTGTATCCACTCTGGTCTCTGTGGCGAGTTGTTCCAGCAGGATGATTTCCTCATCGCGTAACTGGATGTCTGAAGCGCAGGCGGCGTCCAGAACGTGATGGACTTTAGTCGCACCAACGAGGGGAAGGGTACCTTTTGCAATAGCCCATGCGATGGCTATCTGTGCCACGCTGGCATTCCTTTCGGTTCCCATTTTTTTCATGGCGGCGGTTAATCTTTCTATCTGCGGCAGTACTTCGTTATAACTTTCGGCCCGGCCACTCCCGGCAGGCATGGGATGATTTGAATCATAACGACCGCTGAGCGCGCCTTGCTCCAGGACCATGTAAGCAAAGAACGTGATGTTATTTTGTCGGCAATAATCAAGGATCCCGGCCTCTTCAGAAGCGCGATAGAGCAGGCTGTAATGATTCTGTACTGCACTGAGGGAATAACCGGAAGCGTTAAGGATTTCGTTGGCGCGTCTGATTTGTGCCAGATTGTGGTTGGAAACACCTACGCGTTTTACCTTACCGCTTTGTAATAGTGGGATCAGTCCTGGCGTCCATTTCTCAACGTCGAGGGGATTGTGGATCCAGTAGATATCAATCGCGTCCACACCCAGACGTCCGAGGCTGGCCTCAAGCATATCGCTGACAGGCTGCGCTGACTGTTCGTTCGCAATCTGCGGCGTGAATTTGGTGGATAAAATCATATCCTCGCGGGGGAACTGACGGACTAATGCTCCCAACGCTGCCTCGGAACTCCCCATGCCATATACTGCTGCGGTATCCCAGAGATTCAGACCCTTACTCATGGCCGTGGTGAACACGTCTGCCATCTGAGTATCAGAAAGATGATTGCCGAAGACGGTGTCGCCACCGGCGAAGCCTGTGCCCCAGGACCATGTGCCCAGCGCGACGGAAGGTAGTGTTTTCATATTCAGCTCCTGTAAAAAGGCCGGAACGTTGCTGACTTAAACCGGCCAAAGAGGGTGAGTAACGATGAAAGACAGATGAATGAATTAAGTTGGCTGGCGAAGGGCATTTAACAGCGCCACACCCACACCGTGCGCTGAAGCGGGATTCTGCCCCGTGATAAGGCGTCCGTCGGTAACCACGTTTTCAGACCAGTTCGGGGCCTCATGATGAAGCGCGCCATGCTCGCGGAGTGCAGTCTCAAGCAGGAAGGGAACCACATCTGTGGTGTGAACTTCTTCCTCTTCCTTGTTGGTAAAGGCCGCCACGTTTTTGCCTTTCACCAGGTATTCGCCGCTGCTGAGCTTTGCGTCAACCAGTGCCGCAGGTCCGTGGCAGACGGCTGAGACAATCCCATCACTTTCATACACTTCGCGGATAATACGCTGGGCATCCTGGCTGTCGCGGAAATCCCACATGGTTCCATGCCCGCCCGCAAAGAAAACGGCGCTGTAATCGGTACCGTTCAGCTCGGATAACGAAGGCGTTGTGGCCAGGCGCTGCTGAAAATCGGTTTCGTTCCAGAACCAGGCGTTGACAGAGTCACTGAGGTCAAATCCATCCACCGGCGGCTGTCCCCCGCGAATGCTGGCTATCG
Organism: Enterobacter sp. KB-280D8; assembly: GCF_041399405.1. Taxonomy (NCBI): domain Bacteria; kingdom Pseudomonadati; phylum Pseudomonadota; class Gammaproteobacteria; order Enterobacterales; family Enterobacteriaceae; genus Enterobacter; species Enterobacter sp. KB-280D8. Next base: position 525,502 of record NZ_JBGKEC010000001.1, on the reverse strand, counting down.
TCGTTTTTAGTCCGGCATCTTCCAGTACTTTCAGCGGATGCGTCAGCTCAGCCAGGAAAAAACCGGTTGGTACACCGGATGCGCCTTTAATCGGATGGCTGGAAACGACACACAGCACGGGTTTATCTGCAGGTTTCATATCGGGCCTCACTCTTTATTTTTAAATTCAGCGGCAAAGAGATTTTCCCAGTTAATAAAGGAGCCAAGCGGAATGCACTCAAAGCTTAATAAGCCTGCTTTTACCAGCGGGAATTCGGCCATTACGTTCATCGCTTCATCGACAGAGTCACATTCAAGAAAAATAGCGACGCCAGGTCTGTCCTGACGGAAGTAAATGTCGCGGATGAAGCCGGATTTATACAATCCCCAGGCGTGCAGCGCTTCAGCGTTAAGGTGTGGAGCATATTTTTCCAGCGATGCTCCAGGTGCGGGGATATCCAGACATAAAATTCGCATCATAGTCTCCTGAACTCAGGTTGTTGTAGAAAGAGATAAAAGTATAAGAGGCGAATTTCACGAAGATTAGAGGGGCATTGACTTAAGCATCTTTAGGCTGTACTTAATAATTAAGCAGTGATTGCTTAAGGAACACATTATGAATAACGCCCTGTATAACCAGATACGCATCTTTCAGAGCATTGCACGTGAGGGCAATATTTCGGCAGCCGCAAGAAAACTGGAAATTACGCCTCCCTCCGTCAGCAATGCGCTTAAATTGCTGGAAGAGCATATTGGCCATCCGCTTTTTGTGCGTACGACCCGCCGTATTGAGCTGACGGAAACCGGGCAGCTGTTGCTGGAACAGACCGCCGCGGCGGTGGAGTCGCTGGAAAATTCGCTTGAAAGCATTCGCGACCAGAATCAGGAGCCCTCTGGTGTGGTGAGAATTACGCTCTCGCGTTTTGCCTATCTGTTAATTCTCAAGCCTGCAATGGCGGAATTCTGTCAGCAATACCCGGGTATACAGTTGGAAATATCGGTTTACGACGGTACCGTGAATATCATCGAAGAGCGTTTTGACCTTGGGATCCGTTTTGGCGATATTCTCGAAGGTGGGGTGGTGGCGCGGCCGTTAATGAAACCCTTTCGTGAAGGGTTATATGCATCCTCAGCTTATATTCGCGAGTATGGAATGCCCGAGGTGCCGGCTGACCTCAGTCAACACAAGCTGATTGGCTACCGTTTTATTACTAACAACCGCATCCTTCCGTTGATCCTGAACGACCACGGAGAGCAGTTGACGGTTGAGATGCCCGGGCAGTTAATCAGTAACGATATCGACGTTATGGCTGACGGGATCCGTAACGGACTGGGAATTGGACGCCTGTTTGAACCCATCTGGCAGTTACAGCCCGACAGAGAGCACTTTATCCCCGTGATGGAGAGTTACTGGAAAACCTACCCGCCAGTCTATCTCTATTACCCCAAAAACGCGGGTAAAACGAAAAGAGTGAAGGCCCTGATTGATTTTCTGATATCCGCTACGGGGCGATAAAGACGATAACGCATCGTCCCGTATGGAAGCGCTATTTCACAACCCCAGTGGCCTGGCCTCCTGTATGAACTCAATCAGAAGGCGAAGCCCGGTCGGCAGTTGCCGGCGGCTTGAATAATAGATATAAAAACCTTCCTCCAGCGGGGACCATTCCGTAAGCACCAGGCGGAGCCGACCATCCTTCACATAGGGTGCAACAAGAGGCTCCGGAAAATACATCAGGCCGGCCCCGCCTAATACGGCCACAAGACCCGTTTCTGCCTGGTTGACCGTCACTGAGCCAGGCACAGTGATTTGGTACGTTTCGCCGTTTCGTTCAAGTTCCCAGCGATAAATCCGATCGTCGCCGAGACGATTGCTTATACAGCGATGGTGTAATAAATCATCCGGATGTTCAGGCGTTCCGTAGCGTTCAAGGTAGTCGGGGGATGCTGCGATAACCCAGCGAATATCGGCAGATAAACGCCGGGCAACCATGTCTTCCGGAACGGTGCCACCATAGCGGATACCGGCATCGAAGCCCGCATCAGTGACGTCAACCATACGGTTGCTGGCAACAATATCGATTTCAATATCGGGATAGCGATCCATAAAAGCGGGCATAACCGGTGCAAGCAAAAGATTGGCTGCTTCAACGGCAGCATTGATGCGGATACGCCCGGTAGGCGTATTACGATACCGGTTAAGCGATTCAAGCGCGCCTTCTATCTTGTCGAAAGGCTGAAGGACAGACTGAACCAGTTCTTCACCTGCAGCCGTAGGGGTAACGCTCTTGGTCGTGCGATTAAGGAGGCGAACCCCGAGCCTTGTTTCCAATCCCTTCAGGGCATGACTAAGCGCTGATGCACTGACACCTAATTCAATCGCCGCACGGCTGAAACTGCGATGACGTGCAATAGCCATGAAATAAATGAGATCGGCGACATCAGCTCTGCTTATTTGCATACAGAATCGTTTTCCTTGTGCGTTAAGGCCCGAATGCGTTGATACGAAAATGATATACACCATAGACCGATTAGCGCTAATCCGTTGCTGAATTTATTTCACAAGTCCATCCACTCATCGCCTCTCACTGAACACGTTGTGCTTCGTTATTCTTGAAAATTATGCGCTCTGGCCGTCGGTCAGGGCGGAATATTCACCTAACGGAGCCGTGTATGAACTATACGCATCTTGGCCGCACCGGCCTGAAAGTCAGCCGCCTTTGTCTCGGAACCATGAATTTTGGTGACGTCACCGACGAGAAAACCAGCGCCCGCATTCTGGATGAAGCGCTTGAGGCGGGTATCAATTTCATTGATACAGCAGACGTGTATGGCACCGAGCAATCACCCGATATCCAGCAAGGTTCGGGGCTGTCCGAAGAGATTATTGGTCGCTGGCTCCAGCAGGGTGGCCGCCGTGACCGTATCGTTCTGGCGACGAAAGCCTATCAGCCTATGGGACCAGGTCCGAACGATCGCCGTCTTTCTGCTTACCATATTCGCAAGGCCTGCGAGGACAGTTTGCGACGGCTTAAGACCGACCATATTGACGTCTATCAGATGCATCACATCGATCGTTATACACCATGGGAAGAGGTCTGGCAGGCCATGGAGCTCCTTGTTCAGCAGGGAAAAGTGCTTTATATCGGTAGCAGCAATTTCGCAGGCTGGGACATTGCGACTGCGCAGTCAGTTGCCACGGCCCGTCATTCCCTGGGCCTGGTTGCTGAGCAAAGTCTCTACAATCTGACTGCCCGAACTGTTGAGCTGGAGGTCATTCCCGCATGCCGTCATTTTGGCCTGGGACTGATTCCCTGGAGTCCACTTGCCGGAGGGTTGCTTGGCGGCGTACTGAAAAAGATGGCCAGCGGGCGCCGTGCGAGGCCCGCGTTTGCCCGTCTAATCGAACAGTATCGTCCGCAGCTGGAAGCCTACGAAGGATTATGTGAGGACCTCGGCGAAACCCCTTCCGATGTGGCGCTTGCGTGGCTCCTGCAGAATCCTGTCGTTACTGCTCCACTTATCGGGCCTCGTACGGCGGAACAACTCCGGGAGGCGCTTCACGCAACGACAATCACGCTATCAGACGACACCATGAGCTGTCTCAACGAAATCTGGCCCGGCCCCGGGGGAGAAGCGCCCCAGGCTTATGCCTGGTAATGCCCAAATTAATGAATCCTTTCTTCGCTATAGGGAGTTCCAGTTTATGAGCAAGATGATGCATGACCAGCATTCTGCTTCCGTACCCGCTTCCCGGGATCGTCGCAATTTTCTGATCGCCGGCGCCGGTCTGGCGTTGGCCGCTACCACCCTTGGCAGGAGCGGAGCCGTGATGGCTAAACCGGCTGGTCAGGACACGTCGAGCGCCCCTTCGGATGCTGTTCCCGTCCAGAAGGAGACCTTAACCACGCGTAAACTCGGCTCGCTGGAGGTTTCCAGCATGGGACTCGGGTGTCTGCCTATGGTGGGGTATTACGGCGGTGGTCCGCGCGATCGTAAAGCCATGGTTTCGCTCATCCGGGCCGCCTTCGAACAAGGCATCACGTTCTTTGATACTGCCGAGGTGTATGGCCCCCATCTCAGTGAAGAATTTGTCGGGGAAGCACTGGCCCCCGTTCGCGATCGTGTGGTGATTGCCACTAAGTTCGGTTTCGGCGTGGAGGAGGGGAAGCCAACCTCACTCAACAGCCATCCTGACCATATTCGCCGTGCCGTAGAGGGCTCGCTAAAGCGTCTGAAAACGGACCACATCGATCTTCTTTATCAGCATCGCCCCGATCCGAATGTGCCGATTGAGGATGTGGCGGAAACCGTGAAGGCGTTGATCCAGGAGGGTAAAGTGAAACACTGGGGATTGTCGGAAGCGAGTGCCAGGACAATCCGCCGCGCACATGCGGTACTCCCTGTGACTGCAGTACAGAGTGAGTATGCCATGTGGTGGCGTGAACCGGAGACGCGGATATTTCCAACGCTCGAAGAGCTGGGTATCGGCTTTGTACCTTACTGCCCGACCGCCCGGAGTTTCCTTGCCGGGGCAGTCAATCCAAGCCAGCGGTTCGACAGCACAGATAGGCGGCATAACCTGCCACGCTTCCAGCCAGATGCACTGGCCAAAAACATGGTACTGCTTGAATTCGCGCAGTCGTGGGCCCGTCGCAAAAACACCACTCCGGTTCAGTTCGCGCTGGCCTGGGTGATGGCACAGCGGCCATGGATTGTCCCTATCCCGGGTACGACGCAATATCCGCACCTGATAGAAAATTGCGGTGCACCGCAAGTCCGGTTGACGGACAGCGAGTTACGCGAAATCGATGCAGCGCTTGCCAGGATCCCATTGCAGGGCGGTCGCGCAGATCCGTTTACCGAAAGTCAGTTTGATAAAAGTTAAATGGTGATGGCCACCTTTTTTCACATCAGTGGCCAGGTAGACCCGGCAACGCCGGGCCAGGGTAGGGCATTAACAGTCCAGTATTGCTGAAGGCGGCGTGAGTGAAGGTGGCGTATCCGGAAGCGGGGGAATGATCCCGTCGACGGGGTGCGGCAGATAGTGTGCCTCGAGTTCCATGATTTCGGCATCGCTAAGTGAAAAGTCCAGCGCGCTGATAGCCGTAGAAAGATGTTCTGGTTTCGTCGCGCCTACGATCGGTGCTGTGATGACCGTTTTTGATAGCAACCAGGCAATTGCAACATGGGCTCTTGGCACATCGTGCTTTTCGGCAATTCTGGCAACGACATCAATAACGGGCTTATCCAGAAGGGCTGCGTTCTCATACATTTTTAACGCAAAGGCATCGTTTTGCGTTCGTCGGGACGTGACACTCCAGTCGCGCGTGAGCCTGCCGCGTGCCATCGGACTCCAGGGGATCACACCAACGCCCTGGTCTTCACACAGGGGCAACATCTCGCGCTCTTCTTCCCGGTAAAGCAGGTTGTATTGCGGTTGCATCGTAATAAATCGGGTCCAGTCGTTACGCTCTGCAGTATGCTGCATTTTTGCAAAGCGCCAGGCTTCCATAGATGATGCGCCGATGTAACGTACTTTTCCTGATTTAACGAGGTCATGCAGAGCCTCCATGGTCTCTTCAACAGGCGTGGAGTGGTCAAAGCGGTGAATCTGAAAGAGATCCACATAATCCATACCTAAGCGCATCAGGCTATCGTCAATAGACTGAAAAATGGCCTTGCGGGAAAGAAACCCGGTATTGGGTGAGTTGCGCCACGGAAAGAAGGTCTTTGTCGCCACAACGATCTCATCGCGTCTGGCCATTTCTCTCAGCGCTTTTCCAGTGATCTCTTCAGAACTTCCGCCCGAGTAGATATTCGCGGTATCAAAAAAATTAATGCCCGCTTCAAGCGCCTGACGAATGAGCGGACGTGACGCCTTTTCATCCAGGGACCAGGGTTGAGGCAAACGTTCAGGTTCACCATAGCTCATACAACCGAGACAAAGACGGGAGACTTGCAAACCGCTACGACCCAGATTCACATACTTCATTCTGTGTTCCTTCTTTTATTGCCAGCAATTCTGTATGTGACAGGGTATTGCACAGACATGAAGGGAAACAGCATGCGCCATCGAATGGTGTTTTGAGTTTTTTTCACAAATCGTCGTAATCGACAGTGAAAGACGAGAAGCGAGAGGGAGGTCAGAATTAGAAACAGATTGATGTATCGGCTCGTGATTAACTATCAGATGTCATTTAACATAATATACATTATGCGCACTAATGTGAAGGCAGGGGAAATCTGCCTTTCTACGGTCGTGATTGCCCTGGTTATAGAAAGCCTGTGAGCTGCCAACTTCTACGTTTATACAAGGTTAAAAAACGTTTGATATACTCAAGCCTTTGACCACCGCTCCCGCAGACTTATGGAAATTGAACTCGATAAAAGCTTTAAAGAAAGGATTTTCCACGCTGTCATTTTTGAAGTGACGGCCAACGTCATTATCGCACTGTCTCTTGCATGGTTGATGAACGTTTCGGTACTCCAGTCCGGTTCGTTGTCCGTGATATCCGCACTTACCGCAACGGCCTGGAATTTTGTCTTCAATAAGCTCTTTGACTCCCTGCAGAAAAAACATCAGTTTCAACGAACATTCCTCGTTCGCGCCATCCATGCGGTTGGTTTTGAAACGGGCCTTATCGTCTCCTTAATTCCTGTAGCCATGTTCATGCTGGATTTAACGATCGCTGAGGCATTTTTTGTTGAGATTGGCCTTGTTCTATTTTTCCTGCCATACACGATGCTCTTTAACTGGCTTTATGATTACCTGCGTTGGACATTCGTTGGGCGGAAACGGTCTGCTGTGTAGCGAATCTTGATATCGGTCACATTCACAACCCCTTGATCGCATTGGACTCCACTCTCTTTCTATACTTCCCATTTCGTTATCACTTTTTGAGGAGTCCATAATGTTTGATCATGTGAAATTCGGCGTCAGCGATTACGAGAAAAGTAAAGCCTTCTTCCTCATGGCGCTTCAACCGCTCGGTGTCGAACTCGTCGATGAAGGCTCTCCCGACTATGGCGTCGAAATGAGTTCCGGCGACGTTTCTCTTTGCCTTTTTCAGTCGAATGATAAACCCGCTCCGCTTCATCTGGCCTTTGTGGCCACGACACGCCAGCAGGTTAATGACTTTTACCATGCCGCGTTGCGCGCAGGCGGACGCGATAATGGCGCACCGGGATTGCGCTCCTACGGCAAAAATTACTATGCAGCATTTGTCATTGCGCCTGACGGTCATAATATCGAAGCGGTATGCCATGCCCCCGAGGAGGAATAATTTAACTTCGTAAATATGCATGATAATGCTTGATATTGCACGATAATGCCGATTATTATCCCCGTAATGTGACACGCAAACCTGCAACATCATGCAAAAACACTTAACGAGGTGAATATGACGCAACAGCTGATTTTGATTGCCGGCCCCTATCGCAGCGGAACCGAAGGCGTTCAGGCACGCATTGATGAAAATCTTGCCCGTCTTGAACGTGCTGCATTAGCCGTTTACCAGCTCGGCCACGTTCCGGTGATTGGTGAATGGCTGGCGCTTCCACTGGCGAAGGCCGCGGGCTCGAAGTCTGTAGCCGATGAGGTCGCAGAATCGATGCTGTATCCCGTTGCGCACCGGCTCATCGCGAAATGCGATGCGATTTATCGTATTGCCGGCGCGTCTCAGGGCGCGGATATGGACATAGAGGTTGCCCGTAAACACGGCCTCACGATTTATACCGCACTTGAAAGCATTCCTCAGGCTTAACGCTGCCCGCGCCAGCCAGTTTTCTGGCTGGCTCACGCGGTAGCCAGCACGATCGATACCCCTTTTTCCGATACCGCATTCACCCAGCCACGATCGGTATCGCCTTCGACGACAATCGTATTTGCCATGGACACATCGCCTATTACAAATGATGACGCCGTGTTTATTTTTTCCGGCGACGCAAGGACAACCGTTTCGGCGGCTCTGCCGGAAAATGCACGTTTGATGCACGCCTCTTCGAAATCACCGGTCGTCAGCCCTGCTTCCGGATGGATGCCGGTCACGCCCATAAAGAACAGATCCGCATGAATGTTCTCAATGCCTTCAATAGTCGCCGCGCCGACGGCCACAATCGAGTGCTTATACAAACGGCCTCCGATCAGAATCACTTCGATGTAAGGATGATTAACAAGCCCCAGAGCAATGCTCGGACTGTGCGTCACCACGGTAATACGCAGGTCATGCGGTAAGAAGGCGATCAGCTCTGAGGTGGTCGTTCCTCCGTCAACGATCACCACCTGGCCCGAAGAGATCAGCTGCGCTCCCTTCTGCGCCACCTTTCTTTTGGCATCCATTTTGACGGACTGTCGTTCCGCGAAAGGCACAATAGCGGAAGACGACGGCAGCGCGCCGCCGTGAACTCGCTGTAAACGCCCTTCTGCCGCCAGCTCGCGTAAATCGCGTCGGATGGTGTCTTCAGAGACGTCGAAGAGAACGCTTAGCGCTTTTGACTGAACCTGACCTTCGGTGCCGAGCTTTTCGAGGATCAATTGTTTTCGCTGACTGGTGAGCATCATGGATTCCTGATGTTGCATGTTTAATCTTGAAACTGCACGCTAATGCTGTTATTGATAGTTACTCTACGTAAGGAGGATGAAACGTGCAATCAAAACGTGCAGATGTGCGCATCATTGACAGTGAAACGCTGTCCGATAACTGGTACTTACTTAAAAAATATACGTTTGACCTGCAAAGACGCGATGGCGAATGGCAGCGGCAAACGCGTGAAGTTTATGACCGGGGAAATGGCGCCACGATCCTGCTCTACAACCGTGACAAAAAAACGGTGATTCTGACCCGCCAGTTCCGCTTCCCGGTCTTTATTAATGGCCATGAGGACGATCTGATTGAGGCGGCGGCCGGCCTGCTCGATAACATGGATCCGGAAAGCCGCATTAAAGCAGAGGCGGAAGAAGAGACCGGGTTTAACGTGTCGAGCGTGCAGAAAATCTTTGAAGCCTATATGAGCCCTGGCTCCGTCACGGAGAAACTCTACTTCTATCTTGCCGAGTATCAGCCGAAGGACAAAACCAGCGCAGGCGGCGGTATCAAAGCGGAGGGAGAAGATATCGACGTACTGGAAATGCCCTTTGAAGAGGCATTGCGGGCAATTGATACGGGCAAGATCGTCGACGGAAAAACCATCATGCTGCTCTATCATATTGCGCTAAAAGGCATTCTGTAACCTGCCGCTCTCGACGCCTGCCCCGGTGCAGGTGTCGGCCTGTGCTATCCTTGCTGAAACACGCAAAACGGAGATCTGAAGATGGCCGACTGGAACCCTTCGCTTTACCTGCAATATGGCGCCGAACGAACGCGCCCCGCCGCTGAGCTGCTTGCCAGAATTCCCCTCGATGACGTCGCCACCATCGCCGATCTGGGCTGCGGGCCGGGCAATAGCACGGCGCTGCTGCACCATCGCTGGCCGAAAGCTCAGATCGTCGGCGTCGATAACTCACCAGCCATGCTGGAAGAGGCGCGCAGTGCACTGCCCGGCTGCCAGTTCGTTGAGGCCGATATCCGCCAGTACAAGCCTGGCCAGCCGCTGAGTCTGATTTATGCCAATGCTTCGCTGCAATGGGTTCCTGACCATTACGATCTTCTGCCTAATCTTGTCTCTCTGCTCGCGCTAAATGGCGTACTGGCGATCCAGATGCCGGATAACTGGCTCGAACCCACGCACGTGGCGATGCGCGAAGTGGCGCTGGAGCAGGACTATCCTGACCGCGGCCGCGAACCGCTGCCAGGCGTGCATGCCTATTACGATATCTTGTCGGAGGCCGGCTGCGATGTGGATATCTGGCGGACAACCTATTTCCATAGAATGAGCTCGCACCAGGCCATTATTGACTGGGTCAGCGCCACCGGTTTGCGGCCGTGGCTACAGGATCTGAACGAGAGCGAGCAGAAACGTTTCCTGAAACGCTATCACGAACTGCTGGAAGAGCAGTATCCACTCCAGGAAAACGGGCAGATACTGCTGGCTTTCCCGCGGCTGTTTATTGTGGCTCAGCGTCAGCCCTGAACGGGGCTATGAACGGGCCTCTTTGAGCAGCTGCTGAATAACTTTTTCCTGCTGCTCATAATCACCTTCACCAAAGGCGGTATAGCGCAGCTGGCCTTTTGCGTCGAAATAGTAGTGCGCGGGCCAGTACTGGTTGCCGAAAGCGTTCCAGATTTGATAGTTGTTGTCCGTTACAACCCGGTACGGTAGTTGCCATTTATTTACCGCGTTTTTCACCGAGGCGATCGGTTTCTCCCAGGGATATTCAGGCGTGTGTACTCCTATAACGACCAGGCCCTGAGACTGGTATTTTGTTGCCCAGTCGCGCACGTGCGGAAGCGTATGCTGGCAGTTAATGCAGTCCCAGGTCCAGAAATCGATCAGAACCACCTTCCCGCGCAAGGATTCAGACGTGACAGGGTCACCGTTAATCCAACCTGTCCCACCGCTTAATGAAGGCAGTTGGCTGCTGGGCTCGGTCATCACTACCGGCTGAAGCTTCGGCGGCTGCGTGGCAGGTTTGGCCAGATTCAGCAGCGCGGTTTCAAGGCGATCCGCGACGCCGTTTGCGCCCTGCAGAACAGAGGTCATCCCCGTTGCGTTAAAGACGACGGCCGCTAACATTACCACGCCTGCCCCCTGACGTAGCTTTTCCATCAGCGCCGATTTGGCTCTCAGCGGCGCCATCAGCGTGCGGCCTCCGAGAACGAGTAAACCCAGCATCAGCGCGCAGCCGCTACCATAGGCGGCCAGCAAAGCGCCTGTGGCAATGGCCGAATGTCCGGCAATATTGATGCTGAAAATGGCGCCCAGGATCGGTCCCGCGCAGGGAGACCAGAGCAGCCCGACCGCAAGCCCGGCCAGAAATGCCGATGCCATACCGCGCGTTTGCCCGCTTCGCGCGTTGAGGACATTTCCTGCGCTGACAGCCGGCCCGGCAATACGCTGGGCAAAAGCAGGAAAAATTAAGGCCAGCGCGGCCGCGGCCAGAATGACGAGGGCGATCCAGCGCCCGACGATAGTTGCCTCGGCGATCCACTCGCTGGCAACGGTGACGACCATCGCCACTAGGGTGAACATGACGATCATCCCCGCGAGCAGCGCCAGAATGTGCCGCCGCTGCCCCTGAAAACCGGCGAACAGGAGTGGAATAACCGGGAGCGTACATGGACTGAGCAGGCTTATCATCCCGCCCAGAAAAGCAATTATCAGAAACATAAACACCTCACAATACAAGTCCTGCGACGCTGCAGTGAGGTTATTTCATCGTACGGATGTGTTCAGGACATGTGTAAAAGCGTGGTTTTTGTCTGGCTCTGTATCGCCCTTTCCGGCAGATACAAAGCCGTACAATTAACGGCACGGGAGTGTAATCGAGACGTCCAGCCCGCCCTCTGCGCGGTTTGCCAGCTTCAGCTTTCCGTCCAGCTGTGCGGTGAGCTGCGCAGCGATCGCCAGGCCAAGGCCTGTCCCGCCGGTATCGCGGTTGCGTGATGTTTCCACCCGATAAAACGGCTGTAATACTGCCTCCAGTTCGGCATCCGGTATACCCGGCCCGCCGTCCATGATGTGAATGGTCACCTCTCCGGTAGTCGAGTCATCAATGCTAATGGTGGCGTACTCGCCAAATTTCAGGGCGTTATCCAGCAGATTGGTCATCACCCGGCGAAGCGCCTGTGGACGCGTGACGATGGGCAAACGGGTCTCGCCTGCCTGAAACTGCACGTTCTTACCGATGTCCTGATAATCGCAGGCGATGCTGTTTATCCAGGCATTAAGCTCCAGCTTCAGCGAGGTTTCTTCCAGTAATTCTGATGACCGGGCATACGCAATACCCTCCCGCACCAGACGCGTCATATTATCAAGGTCGTTTAAAAGTTTGTCGCGCAGTTCAGGCTGTTCGGCCATCTCAACACGAAGCTTCATGCGGGTAATGGGCGTCTGGAGATCGTGCGAAATGGACGCCAGGATCTGCGCCCGCTCCCTGAGATAGGACTGAATTCGCGCCTGCATCGCGTTGAAGGCATGCGCTGCACGCTGCACCTCAACCGGCCCCTTTTCCGTCATTGGCGTGTTGGCGGCCGGGTCCAGGGAATCTACCGCGCGGGTAAATTGCGAAAAAGGCCTCACCACCTGCCGCACGGCAATCCAGGAGCAGGCAGCCAGCACGAGCAGCTGCAGAATCAAAACCACGGGCAGCCAGCTGGCGACCGGCGGCATCCGTGGGATCAGATCGATGGTCAGCGGCGCACCATCGCGTAACGTGAGATGCGCCTGAATGTGTGAAATGGCGCCGGGAACGGCAGTGAAGCTGAGCGGGTACTGTGCCGCAAGCGTCGCTTTTAAGGTTCGGATGGCGTCCCGCGAACGCTTATCCGTCGGCGCGTTGCCGGGTTCTCCTGGCCCCAGAATATAGCGGTAGTTACCGCGTTCAAGTCGCGGCAGCCAGGCCGCGCGTTCATTGGCGGGTAAGCGGTCCAAAATAGCCACGCTGGTCGCGACATCGTATTCCAGATTACCGAGCATCACCGTTCGGGCGCTGTGCATTCGCTCAATCATGACCAGCGTCAGGCTCAGGGCGTTGGCCAGCAACAGTCCGGGCAGCACGACGATCAGCAAGCGGGCCAGCAGCGAGCGGGGCCAGAGCGTCATTCGTTAGCCTCTTTGATGGTGACCGGCATGGTAAAAACGTAGCCCTCGCTGCGCACGGTTTTGATATACGCGGGCGTGCGGGCATCTTCATTCAGACGCTGGCGAACCCGGCTAACCAGTAGATCGATTGAGCGTTCAAACAGTTCGGCGTCACGCCCCTGCGTCAGGTTGAGCAGCTGATCGCGGGTCAGCACCCGCTGCGGGTGGTCAAGGAAAACGCGCAGCAGGCGATATTCTGCCCCGCTGAGCGCCACGATCACCCCTTCCGGGTCAATCAGGTGGCGGGCAACGGTATCGAGCTGCCATTCACCGAACGTCACCAGCCGCCCTGCTTCCGTGACCTGTAAATTGGGCGGCATTGCACGGAAACGGCGTAAAATCGCTTTGATACGTGCCAGCAGTTCGCGGGCGACAAACGGCTTCACCACGTAGTCATCCGCGCCCATCTCCAGACCGAGGATCCTGTCCGTCTCCTCATTGCGCGCCGTCAGCATCAGGATGGGCAGATCTTTATATTTCCCGACGCGTAATTGCCGACACAGCGTAAGCCCGTCGTCGCCGGGCATCATAACGTCCAGCACCACCAGGTCGATATGCTGCTTATCCAGCACGACGCGCATCTCTTTGCCGTTTGCCGCGCCAGTGGCGCGATAACCGGACTTAACGAGATAGTCGATAATCAATTCACGAATATCCCTGTCGTCATCGACGACAAGGATATGATCAATATGCTCCACCGAAATCTCCAGACCGAAGGGTAACGTATTGAAAATAGCACATTTCAGAGTTTGTCAGCGTCAACAACTGCCTTGACGAAATCCTGCGGATCTTCCTGAGGGGGATTGTGCCCCACGGTTGCGCCGAAGGTACGGTGTTCATATTTACCGGTAAATTTACCCGCGTAGGCCTGCGGTGCCGGATGCGGCGCCCCGTTGTTTCCGCCTTCGATGGTGATCGTTGGAACGGTGATATTCGGCAGTGTGGCCAGCTTTTGCTCGTAGCTGTCGTATTTGCGCTCGCCTTTTTCCAGCCCTAAGCGCCAGCGATAATTGCTAAGCGTAACCGCAACGTGATCCGGGTTATCAAGGGATTTGGCGCTGGCGTTGAAGGTTGCATCGCTAAATTTCCAGTCAGGCGAGGCCTGAGACCAGATCAGACGAGCGAAGTCATGGGTGTTTTTGGCATAGCCTTCAGCACCACGCTCGGTGGCGAAATAGAACTGATACCACCACTGCTGCTCCGCTTTTGGCGGCAACGGCTGTTTGCCAATCTGCTGGCTGCTGATGAGATAACCGCTCACCGAAACGAGCGACTTAACGCGTTCTGGCCACAGCGCCGCAACGATATCCGCCGTACGGGCGCCCCAGTCATAGCCTGCAAATACCGCCTGCTTGATATTCAGGGCGTCCATCAGGTTCACGATATCTTTCGCCATTGCGGAAGGCTGGCCGTTGCGCGGTGTTTTTGCAGACAGGAAACGCGTAGTGCCGTAGCCGCGCAGGGAAGGCACAATCACGCGGTAGCCTTTTGCCGCCAGCGCAGGCGCGACTTCAGCGTAGCTGTGAATATCGTAGGGCCAGCCGTGTAATAAAATAACCGGTTGGCCGTCTTTAGGACCAATGTCGACATACCCGACGTTAAGATCGCCGGCGTTAATTTGCTGTGGACGATCGAAAGCCGTCGCGAAGTTAGTGCCGGTGACTTCGGCCTGACATGACATGACGGTGCCAAGGGAAACGGTGAGAGCAAGCGTTGAATAAGCGAGTTTGCTGAACATGTTGGTATCTCCGGTTGAGTACAATTCACGGGGATATAACAACACTGCAATGTATAGCGGATATGTGCGAAAGCGGGTTTATTGCAAGCCTGCGTATGTATCCGGTATGCAGATACAGTGTGATACAAACACAGGCGCTGTTGCCTTACAGAGAGATTCGATAGCGGACGTAATCGTCAGCGTCACCGTATCGATCGTAGAGCTTACGTGCCGGATTGTTCTCCCGGGTGACCCAGTACAGTTTTGACCACCCTTCACGCTTGCCTTCCGCTATCAGGGCATCAATAAGCGCCTTACCCGCTCCCGCGCCGCGTTCGTCGGCATCAACAAACAGATCTTCCAGATAGCAAATGGGCGCGGTTGACCAGGTTCCTTCGTGCAGAACACACATTGCGAAACCGATGACCTTTTCGTCTTTCTCTACCACGCGGCAGAACATCGGAGAATGCGCTGAGAGCGCCCTTTTCCATGTCGATGCGGTGACGGGCTCGTCAAGGTAGCAATCATAAAAATGGGTATAGCCATCCCACAGCGGTCGCCACTGGGAATAGTCGTCTTCGCGGAGAGGTCTTACCGTAACAGCCATGCGTTCCTCACATTACAAGTCGATTGCCATTTCAAAACAGCGTAAATCAGCCCCCGCCATACGCGAGTGATGATAGTTTTCGCCCAGCGTCACAAACCCCAGCTTCTGATAAAAGGATTGGGCGTTAGGCGTTGCATCCAGCCTCAGGCGGGTTATTCCCCGACTGCGTGCCTCGTTTGTAAGCGCCTTGATAATCCGGGTCGCCATGCCTCTCCCGGTGGCTGAGGGCAAGGTGAATATGGCCTCCAGGCAATGGGTATCAAGATCCAGGTAGCCGGTTGCCGCAATGACGCCCTTCTCGTCTTCCACCACGTAAAAAGGGTATTGAATGATCGTTTGGCGGTAATGCTCGGGCATCAGATCCGGCGTCCAGCGTGCAATCACGTCAGCTTCGTAGCTGGTTTTGCAGCCGTAACGAATCGCCTGATTGCGTATATTCCAGAGTATTTCGGCTTCCTGCGGATGAGCAGTTCGTAACGTCATATCACCTCATTAATGGCTTTTTAGCCGCATTTCGCGTGCCAGTCTGGCAAGACGCTGAGTGCGACAATAGAGCGTAAACAGCACAAAGCCTCTGCTGTTCATCACCATCCGACAAAGTAGCAGAGCGAAAAATGCGATGACCAGTGGCCAAAGACTTCCGTCATGAGAAAGCAGTATATGGAGCGCCTGAACGAGGGTCGTTATCAGCAGAATGATGAACAAGGCCATAAACCCCAACAATCCAGACGTCTTTCCACGGGCCAGAAGTACGCTTATCGCAATGAGCACGCCTGTCATTGTTAATGATGGTATGAAAAAACTCAGTGCATGCTGTAATGGCGATAAGCCCGGCAATGCGTGAAGAAAAGGCAAAAGGTTTAACGCAAATGCCACTAAAAACAGAGGTAACAGCGCCGCTACCGGATAAGGATTTTGACGCGGAAGCTCGCTGAGCGGCCGGGAAAAATACCGTTCCAGCTCGGGAGTGGAATGGTTTAAAAGGCGGCTATCGCGACGAGCAACAGCCTCTTCTATCTCTTTGCCATGCAGCAGGAGATCCTGGAATACGCGTCCGGTTAAAAAACTCAGAAAGCTCATCAGAATACCGCCAGCGACTGAATGGTACCGATAATGTATTTACCCGTCCGTGGTATGTTACCGGGTGACGCAACCAATACCACTTTGACCATTAGGATGACGTTGACCAGAACGAACCAGGTATCGTTGAGCTCCATCAGCATAAATGATCCCGGCTTGTGTGAATTCGCGATTACAGTCCATTGCGGAACCCAATGCTTTGAAATCGAAATCCGCAGCTCCAAAACCTGCCATGCGAGCATAATCATATCCGGGTAGATTTTTCTCAGGATTCATTCCAGGCAAAACCATACATTACTCCTTATGTTTGTGGGTAGGTTAACCCAACTAATCTGACGGTAATCGAGAGATCTGCAGAGCAAAATTTTGGTAGTAAATAAGTTACAACGCAACTAAACAGAATGTGATAGAAGTGAAAATACCAGAACGCAAACAAAAACATAACGCTTAAATATGGAGATCCGCAGATGACGATACCGACACTTACGACAGAACGTCTCCTGCTGAAACCGCTGGTTGCCGAAGATGCGGTTCAGATTCAAAAGCTGTATCCGCGTTGGGAGATTGTCCGCTATATGGTCTCTACAGTGCCCTGGCCCTACCCGGATAACGGCGCGGAAAATTATGTCAACAACGTCGCGCTGCCGGATATGGCAAAAGGGATTGCCTGGTTCTGGAGCATCCGCCGTAGCGAGGTGCCGGATGAGTTGATGGGGATTATCTGCCTGTACGACGTTGACGATAATAACCGCGGATTCTGGCTGGCTCCGGAGTTTCAGGGACAGGGGTATATGCGTGAGGCCAGCATTGCGGCGACGGATTACTGGTTTAATACGCTGAACAAACCCGTTTTGCGGGCGCCGAAGGCCGCCGCGAACAGCCGCTCCCGTCGTATTTCAGACAGCAGCGGCATGCGGCTTATCAGAACGGAAAAGAAAGCCTACGTCAGCGGGATGCTGGACTCTGAACTGTGGGAGATCACCCGCGACGAGTGGAACGACCGTCAGGTTAACTGATAGTGCTTATCCGGCATCAGCCTTTCCGGAATGTTCTCTTCATCGTTCATCTGCAGCAGATCGCGTTCCATCATGTTGCAGATGGCGTCCAGCGGCAGGTCGTTATCTTCTGTGCCAAACGGGTCTTCCAGCTCTTCCGCCAGGGTATCCAGCGAGATAAAGGTGTAGGAGATCAGCGCCGAGACAAACGGCGTCATGTAGTGCAAGTCCACAACCAGCGCGAACGGCAGCATGATGCAGAAGAGATACACCGTGCGGTGCAAAATCAGCGTATAGGCAAACGGCACTGGCGTTGTCGCAATGCGCTCGCACCCGGAAAGGACGATGGACATATCGTTCAGACGGTTGTTCAGGCTGTGAAACAGGATGTCTGAGAGTTGCCCGTTACGCCGCCGTACGGCCAGCCACTCCCCCATGATCAGTAAAATACGGTTCGCCGGCGAGTTGGCGCCCATTACCTGATGTAAAGCGTCCGGAGCCAGATAGCGAGAGAGCTGCTCAGCATCCATATCCCGGCGCAGGGTCATGCGCAGGCAGTTGGCAAAGGCGATCTGCAGGCGGACAAACTCCCCCAGGTGCTTATCGTCAGGCAAGGTGTTTTTTACCTCGCGAAACAGCGAGCGTGCCGCTATCATCAGTTGCCCCCAGAGCAGGCGAGCCTCAACGTAGCGCGAATAACAGGCGTTGTTTCTGAAACCCAAAAAAATAGCAATTGCCACGCCGAGAATGCTAAACGGTGCCACGGTAAATTTGATGCCGAGTGAGGTATACCACGGCAGCATCAGAATAACGGCGATAGAAAGCAGGAAGTTGAGCAGCAGTCGGGTATAGATTTTAGGAAGTACCGAACCATGCCAGACAAAAATCAGTTGTAGCCAGTGCTGTTTAGGACGAACGATCATAGTGAGTTTCAGGCAAGAAAAGAGCGTGGCTATTAAACGTGATCCCCGTCACGGTTGCAAGCATGTTAACGGAACATTGCATTTTCTCATCTGAAGAACGTAAACCGCACGGTGCTGCATCTGTTTTTTAAGTAATGGCAAATAGTATGTTGTAACTAAAATAATGCCTATTTAAACCCGGCCGAAGCCGGGTCACGTGATTAGCAAAGCGGCTTCACCGCCGCGCGCATACCCTTCAGCAGAATGGCATCAAGATCGAGCGTTACCTGGTCGACGAGACCATCCAACTTCGTCAGGTCCTGCCCCCAGTGCGCTTCCTCGCTCAGCACGGCGTGCACCAGTTCACGGGTAGCGATCTGATTATCGCGATGCTGCGCCCATAGCTGTTGATACCGTTCCAGCCAGAACGCATCATCCTGCACCGGGTAGCTCTCCCCGTTACGCTCCGCGCGATAAAATGCGATCAGTGCAGCCAGGGCAAACGTCAAACGTGCGGGTAATTTTCCCACTGCCTTCTGCCCCGCCAGCAGCTGCGGAAGAATACGCGTGCGATACTTGGTCATGCCATTGAGCGCAATGGAAAGCAGCTGGTGTCTGATGTAGGGGTTCCGGAAGCGCCCTGTCACCGCGCTGGCGAAAGATTCCAGCTCGTCACGGGGCAGATCGAGGACCGGGACTATCTCGTGATAAATCGCTTTTTCGACAAATGCGCAGATCGCTGCATCGTTCATCGCCTCGCCCACCGTATCCAGCCCGGCCTGGAATGCCACCGGCACCAGCGCCGTGTGCGCACCGTTCAGGATGGCGACTTTGCGCTCTTTGTAGGGCTTGATGTCGTCCACGATTAGCACGTTTAGCGGATACTGATCCAGGCGCAGCTCGCGGGCAAGAGATTCAGGCCCCTGAATGACAAACAGATAGAAATGTTCAGCCGTATCCAGGAACCCGTCGTGATACCCCAACTCAGCCTCCAGCGTGGCCGCTTCGTCGCGCGGATAACCGGTCACGATGCGGTCAACCAGCGTTGAGCAGAAGCTGTTCGCCTCGTTCAGCCACTGGATAAAGGCGGCAGGCAGCGTCCACTCCTGCGCATAGCGCAACACGAGTTCACGCAATGCGTCACCGTTGTAGTCAATCAGTTCACACGGAATGATGACCCAGCCTTTGTCAGGCGCGCCATTGAAGTGGCTAAAGCGCTCAAACAGCAGCCGCGTCAGCTTCGCCGGATAGCTCACCGCAGGGGCATCGTCGAACTTATCCCCCGCGTGGTAGCTGATGCCGGCTTCGGTGGTGTTCGAGAAAACAAAGCGCATATCCGGGTTGTGGGCCAGCTTAAGAAATGCGTCGTATCCGTCGTAGACGCTGATTTCACGGTTAACGGAGCGGATAAGTCGAGCGTCGCTCACCTCTTCGCCCTGCTCATTCAGGCCACGAATGATGGTGGTGTACAACCCATCCTGTGTGCTTAGCGAAGGCGGGAAGTCGCTCTGAATAGGACGAACGATAACCACACCGGCGTTGAGATCGGTATGTTCATTCAAGAGGTCAATTTGCCAGTCGACAAACGCACGCAGGAAATTGCCTTCACCAAACTGAATGATGCGTTCGGGGTACTGCGCACCGGGAAAATCACGACGGTTGAGCGTGTTCACAAGGGGGTTCCTTTTATGATTAGTCATACAGCCTGATAAGATTGGTACAATAACTTATCAAAACTTTACGACCAGAAACCCTGTTTCGATCAATCCCGGGCGTGGTTGTGAAATAATTACAGGAATTTATAGAACACCGACGTGGCCGTCATGGCGCCGTCCGGCATCAGGGCGTAGCGTGGGATCTCACCGACCTTTTGCCAGCCGGCACGCTGGTAGAAGGTTTCCGCGCCGCTGCCGGTGGAGGTATCGAGCACCAGAACCGAAATGTCTCTTGACCGGGCCTCAGCCTCCAGCGCTTCCATCAGCGCCATTGCGGCTCCTTTACGCCGCGCCTTTTCATGAACCAGCAGCTTTGCCACATCCGCACGGTGCGGCTGGTTTTCCGGCTGGTCGGTAATCAATTGCACTGTGCCGATAACCCCCTCCTGCGGATCGATACTGGCCAGCACAACGCGCTCGTTGCGCCCTACGCTGTCAGCTATGCCGAGCCAGAATGAACGGGCCTTTTCCGGGCTAAAAGGCAGCATGAAGCTGACGGATGCGCCGCCGTTAACGCAGTTTTCGAGGATTCCGGACAGCGCATCAAGATGGGTAAGAATATCGTCCCGGGTGAGGATTTTAATTTGCAGTGGGGTATTCATTGTTGAGTCCTTACGTAGAATACCCTCACTTTGCATTTAACATTTTATTAACGCAAACGAAACGGCCATACGGTTTTGTTATGTTACCTGGCCCGCTGCCGCTGCTGCTTCATGGCATACATTTTTTCATCGGCATCTTTGAGCCACTGCTGCAGGTCGTTGCTGTTATGATCGAATTCGCTGAGCCCCCAGGAGAACATGAGCGACCACGGATGTAGCTTGCGCGCATTGTAGTTTTCAACCTGCTCGGCGAGATACTGCATGGCAATCCACGCGCCCTTCTCATCCGTATCGGCAAACAGCACGGCAAACTCATCGCCGCCGAAACGAACCAGCAGATCCGCTTCGCGGAAAGAGGCGCGCATCAACTGCGCCATGGTTTTTAACGCCTTATCCCCCTCTTCGTGCCCGTAGCGATCGTTAATTTCCTTAAACCGATCCAGATCCAGCCAGCCGAGCGTTAACGGCTCAGCCCGGCGTCGGGCTATGGAGAGCGTGAAGCGCACGAGCTGGTTAAAGCCCCGTCGGTTGAATAATCCGGTCAATTCATCGGTGGTCGCCGCGCTGATTGCCGCAAACTCGTCTTCAGCAAGCGCGCCCAAATCCCCCAGCACGGCAAGATCGGCCGCTGAGAACTCCCGCGGTGCGTAGTCAATCAGGCAAAGCGAGCCAACGCTTGCGCCGTTGCGCAGGCGCAGCGGAAAGCCTGCGTAAAACCGCACGCGAGGTTCGCCGGCCACCAGCGGGTTATCTGCAAAACGATCGTCCTGAAGCATATCCCCCACAATTAGCGGTGCTTCGGTGAGAATGGTATGACCACAAAATGAGATATTACGCGGAACGGAACCGGGTGCCTGCCCATCAGCCGACTTAACGATCAGCGTATGCTCATCAATAAGGTTGACCATTGCCAGCGGTACCTGGAAAAAGCGCTTTGCCAGACGCGTTAAGCGGTCAAACGCCGGGGAACTGTCAATCTCAAGCAGACCCGATTCGCGCAGCGCGTTAAGTCTGTCCATTTCATTTTCAGGTGTTGCAGGTGCTTTCATAATGTCTCCTGACGTAAAGCGTTACTCAAAGCGTAGCTTAAACAGAGGCATTGTCAGTGTTCGACATCCTGTTAAGCCGCTATCCATTTTTACGTCAATGCGTTATGACGATTTGCTCGTCCGCCAGCCGGGCGCGAGGCTGGAATGCCCGATGGCGTTAAGAGCAGAACGCATTAAATATCATTTTTGGGCGTTCATCTGTATCACCAGCCAGTGGTGGATAACGTTGACGATATAGTGCTGCTGCTGCGCGCTCAGCTGCACGCCCTGGGGAATGTTATGCCATTTTGCCAGACAACCCCGACAGCAGGTCGCAGTGGCATGCTGGGCGATAAACACCGGATGGCCGCGCATGGGCGTCTGCTTACCGTCGTTTGCGGGCTGCGCCGGTGCAAGGCGTTTAGCGACAAAATCGGCGGCATGCTGGTCAATGGTTTCGGGGCCTTTGTCCCAGCAGTACTGCCGTTCCTTATTGCCCAGGCGAAAGCGCGAGCGAAACGTCGATCGCGCCAGACGGGAAAAGAGAGGATCCAGGTCAGACATCAGTATACGGAACGTCCAAGACGTTGAGTCAGCTTCTCCAGAACTGCCACGCCGGCAAGTGAATTTCCCGTTTCGTCCAGTTCCGGGCTCCAGACGGCAATCGCCATTTCATGCGGCACAATCGCCACCACTCCGCCGCCAACGCCCGATTTGGCCGGAAGGCCAACCCGCCAGGCAAACTCGCCGGCGTTCTGATACATGCCGCTGGTTGCCATCAGAGCATTGACCTGACGCGCCTGAAGCGGGGAAACCACCTCCTGATCGAGATGCGGCGCGTGTCCCTGGTACGCAAGGAACAGAAACGTCTGGGCCAGCTCAACGCAGCTCATCTTCAGGGCGCAGTAATGGAAGTAGTTTTGCAGCACGGTCGCCACATCGTTGTGGAAATTGCCGAAGGATTTCATCAGCCAGGCAATAGCCGCGTTGCGGGCGGAGTGTTCAAACTCCGAGCGCGCCACCACTGAATCGTAGGCAATGTCATCCACGCCCGAGAGCTGACGCACGATCTCAAGCATTCGCTGACGCGGTGCGCTGAGGCGGCTTTGCAGCATATCGCAGACCACCAGCGCCCCGGCATTGATAAAGGGGTTGCGCGGTTTACCCTGCTCGATTTCGAGCTGAAGCAGTGAGTTAAAAGGCTGGCCGGACGGATCTTTCCCCACGCGCTGCCAGATCTCCTCTTCCTCGTACTGGCGCATCGCCGCGACCAGACTCAGCACTTTAGAAATGGACTGAATGGAGAAACGTTCAGTCGCATCGCCGGCCTGGTATCGCTGTCCGTCTATGGTACAGATAGCGATGCCCAGCTTATTCCCGCTCACCGAGGCAAGGGCCGGTATATAGTCGGCAACCTTACCCTTTCCCAATAACGGACGAACCTGCGCCAGAATCTCGTCCAGCATCTCATTATGGATGACCGCAGCCACTCTTATTGCTCCTTGCCCTCAGGCTAAAACGGGCTGCGAGTATAACAGAGGCTAATGTATTGCGTCAGGCGCTAAGACGAAAACGCGAAACGGCCTGCAATAAAAGATCGGACTGCTTTTGCAGGCGTTCTGAGGCTTCCGAGGCGTCAGAAACCAGCAAATCCGTCTGGCGGGAGACCTGATTCAGCGCCTGAAGCTGGCGCGTCATCTGGTGAATACTCTCTCCCTGGCTGAACGTGGCGGTTGAGATCTCATTCAGCAAACTGCTTAAATTCCCCACAAGCCCAGTGACCTGCTGCAGATTCTCTTCCATCAGGTTAACGGCACGAGAACCGTCTTCAATGCCCTGCAGCGAGCGGTTAATAAGCTCCTGAATGGTCTGCGTCGAATGGCTGCTTTTTCTGGCCAAAAGCCCGACTTCCCGCGCGACAACGGCAAACCCTCGCCCCTGGTTTCCGGCATGGGCGGCCTCAATGGCGGCGTTCAGCGCCAGAATGTTAGTCTGAAACGCCACGCTGTCTATCATCGCCACGATCCCGCGCATCTCTGAAGATCGCTCGACGATCGCCTGCATGGACGCATTCACGGTCGACATCATCTGGTCGCCGCCCACCGCGGCCTGACGCGCTTCATCCGCACGCGAGCTGGCGAGCCGGGCATAGCCGGTATTGCCTTCCACGTGGGTTTCCAGCGCCGCGATATGCGTTGTCACCTCCTCCAGCTCCTTTGCCTGACGCGCCGACTGCTGATACAGCTTCTGGTTTCCCTCTGCGAGGGAGCCAATGTTCTCCACCATCGTGGCTGTGGCGTGGCTGACCTGGGTCACCAGCTGCTGCAGGCCACGCTGCATGGTGGCAACGCTTTCGCTGAGCTGCCCGGTCTCCCGGTTAAAACGCATAACGTCGGGCGGCGTGCCGGAGAGATCCCCGGCCGCCAGCCGGTTAATATGCGCAATCAGGCGACGCAGCGGCGTAATCACCCAACGGGACATGCCGAACCAGACCGCTACGGCGATGGCGAGCAGCAGAACAGGCGCCAGCAGGAACAGCGTTTGCAGACCGGAGAGCTGCGCCATCAGGGCCTGACGCCCCTGCATCGCCTGCTTCTCGCTGGCCTGCTGGTAGCGTGCGTAGTTGTCGTTAAAGTCGGTCTGAAACGCCTGCGCCGGCACGGCAAAGAAGGCATCAATCGAGTTGGTTCTGACAAGTGCTTCCGATTGCTCTTTAATGGCATCGTAGAAAAGCTGGTAGCTGTTAATCAGCGCCTCATCTTTTTGCGGGCTGAGCGCCAGCCAGGCCTTCCACGCCTGCTGTGAAACCGCCAGCGACTTTTGCGCCTCCTCCATCAGGCTGTGCCAGCTTCCTTCCGAGCCTGTCTCTTTATCCTGCATAAACCAGACGCCGGAGCGGTTGAGCAGATCGCTTGCTGCCAGCAGGGAGACGCGCGCCAGATCCAGCTTGTTCTGCTGCTGGTACGCCAGCAGATTTTGCTGTTCGTTGCGCTGAGCTTCCTTCAGGGAGGCGTTAAGCAGAAAGGATGAGGAGAGCTGCAGCGCGGAGAAAAGGCCAATGATGCAGAAGATACCCGTCAGCAGGCCAAACTGGCGAGGGATAATACGCTGCGCAATACGACGAAAAATTTGCGTTAGGTTCATAATTTTCTTCAGTAACAAGACGTTAGACGCGTGCGAGTCTACGAAACGAAAATGACAGAACCATTGCAGAAAAATGACAGGCGACGCCGTCTTGCCAGAGGTGCAAGCGCGGCGCCGCCGGGCGATAAATTACACTCTGTTCTTCCACACCGTCTGCACATTACAGAATTCATGCAGCCCGAAATGAGAAAGCTCGCGGCCAAAACCGCTCTTCTTCACGCCACCAAAGGCCACGCGCGCGTCGCTGGCGCTGTAACCGTTGATAAACACCCCGCCGCACTCCAGCTCGCGAGAGAATTTATCCGCAAGCGCTGCGTCAGCGGTAAAGACCGTCGCAGACAAACCAAAGTCGCTGTCGTTGGCAAGCGTGAGGGCGTGATCCGCATCTTTCGCGACCGTAATGGCCGCAACCGGACCAAACAGCTCCTGGCGGAAGGCTGTCATCGACGGGGTGACGTTTGCCAGCACGGTGGGCGCGTAATAATTCCCGTCGCCGCTGATTTTCTCACCGCCCAGCAGCAGCGTTGCCCCTTCTGCCAGGCTCGCCTGCACCTGCTGATGCAGTTCATCGCGCAGGTCATAGCGCGCCATCGGGCCAAGGTAGTTCTCTTCTTCATCCGGCGCGCCCATCTTTAACGCGGCGACGGCGTCAACGAAGCGTCGGGTAAAGGCATCCGCAATACCCGCTTCCACAATGAAGCGTTTGGCCGCCGCACACACCTGCCCGGTATTCTGGTAGCGCCCTGCTACCGCCGCCTTCACGGCAAGGTCCAGATCGGCATCGTTGAGTACGATGAACGGGTCGGAGCCACCCAGCTCAAGTACGCATTTTTTCAGCGCCGCCCCCGCCTGCGCGCCAATGGCGGCCCCGGCGCGCACGCTGCCGGTGACGGTCACCGCCGCAATGCGGCGATCGTTAATCGCCTGGCTTACGCCGTCATTGGTGGCATTCACCCAGCCGAACACCCCTTCAGGAAAACCGGCATCTGCAAAAATCTGCGCGATAAGTCCCGCCGAGCCGAGCACGTTCGGCGCGTGTTTGAGCAGATAGCTATTACCTGCCAGCAGGATCGGCACCGCGCCGCGCAGAACCTGCCAGAGCGGGAAGTTCCACGGCATTACCGCCAGAATCGGTCCCAGCGGACGGTATTCAATGACCGCGTTGTGGTTTTCCACAAGCGTAGGTTCCGCATGCAGCATCGCCGGGCCATGATCGGCATACCAGTCGCACAGACCCGCTGATTTCGCCACTTCCGCCCGCGCCTGCTGAATGGGTTTTCCCATCTCGCGGGACATCATCAGGGCCATCTCTTCCGCACGGCCGCGCAGCGCGGCGCCGAGATCGCGCAGCTTCTGCGCCCGGTGGGCAACGCTTTCGCACCGCCACTGACGAAAGCCCGCATCAGCCAGCACGATGGCACGTTCAACCTCTTCCTGCGTCGCCCACGGACAGGCGGCGAGCGTTTCGCCCGTTGCCGGGTTAACTGACAGGGCATGTGTAGCAGATGAATATTTCATGATGTTCTCCACGCATTACGGTTGATTAAGTGTGGCTCACTCTGCTATTTCTTAAAAATGAATAATACTGACCACCTTATTCACGAAACGAGAATGCTATGGATTTAACCCAGCTTGAAATGTTTAACGCCGTCGCGCAGACGGGCAGCATCACCCAGGCGGCACAGAAGGTGCATCGCGTTCCCTCGAACCTGACGACCCGCATCCGCCAGCTGGAGGCCGATCTTGGCGTTGAGCTGTTTATTCGTGAGAACCAGCGTTTGCGCTTATCTCCCGCCGGGCATAACTTCCTGCGCTACAGCAGGCAGATTCTGGCGCTTGTGGATGAAGCGCGCATGGTCGTCGCGGGCGATGAGCCGCAGGGGCTGTTTGCCCTCGGCGCGCTGGAGAGCACCGCTGCCGTGCGCATCCCTGAGACGCTGGCGCAGTTTAACCAGCGCTACCCGCGCATCCAGTTTGCCCTTTCTACCGGGCCATCCGGGACGATGATTGACGGCGTACTGGAGGGAACCCTGAGCGCCGCTTTTGTCGACGGACCGCTGTCGCACCCGGAGCTGGAGGGGATGCCGGTCTACAGGGAAGAGATGATGCTGGTCACACCTGCCGGGCAGGCGGAGGTCACGCGCGCCGCGCAGGTGAGCGGCAGCGACGTTTATGCCTTTCGCGCGAACTGCTCGTATCGCCGACACCTTGAAAGCTGGTTTCATGCGGACAGAGCCACGCCCGGCCGCATTCATGAGATGGAGTCCTACCACGGCATGCTCGCCTGCGTCATTGCGGGTGCAGGCATTGCCCTGATGCCGCGCTCAATGCTGGAAAGTATGCCGGGCCATCATCAGGTTGAAGCCTGGCCACTGGCGGAAAACTGGCGCTGGCTCACCACCTGGCTGGTGTGGCGTCGCGGGGCGATGACCCGCCAGCTGGAGGCGTTTATAGCGCTGCTAAACGAACGTCTTCAACCAGCGCCTTCTCCATAAACAGGCTGAGCGGGTCGTCAACGTAGGGGGCAAAGGCCGGACGCAGTTCGTATCCGCACTGTTCATAGAGACGAACCGCAGCGCGTTGCTTAATGCCCGTTTCCAGCCGCACCGTGTGGCAATGACGGCTCAGGGCCTCGTCTTCCAGGGCGGCCAGCAGCGTCTCACCGAGATGCTGGCCCCGATGGGCAGGATCGATATAGACCCGCTTCATCTCTCCCGTTCCGTCCCCGTTGAGCACGATGGCGCCGCAGCCGACGGCCTGAAGCTGCTGGTCGCGGACGATCATCAGGATCAGCGACGTTTCCGGCAGCGCAGCCAGATCGAGCAGATGATTGCTTTCGGCGGGATAGAGTTCGCTTTGATAGCGGTCAAGCGCCGCGATCAGTCTGGTAATGTCCGGATGGCGGGCAGATTCAGAGGTAACGGAATACATGGCAGGCTCCTTGTTGTTTTTATTTCAACATAGCGCAGGCCTGCCAGGGTGCATCATAGTATTAACTTATACGCCGTCCGGCTAGCGCAAAAAGACACGCCCTTTCAGATACAGCGTTGCCTGGCCGCCAATCAGCACGCGGTCGCCCTTCAGTTCACAGCGAAGATCCCCGCCGCGGTACGACACCTGGCGGGCGTTCAGCGACGTCTTACCCAGCCTTTCGCTCCAGTAAGGGATCAGCATGCTGTGCGTGGACCCGGTAACCGGATCTTCCGGTACCCCTTCGCCCGGGCAGAAGAAGCGGCTGACGAAGTCATATTCTCCCTCGCCAGGCGCGGTCACGCAGACCATTTTATCCAGCGGTACCATCGCGCCAATATCAGGCGTTAACGCCTCCACCTGCTGTTGGCTCTCCAGCACCACCATATAATCTCGCCCGACGCGCACCTCTTTCGCCGCCGGGATGCCCAGCGCGCTAAACAGCGCCGGCGGCGGGTTATCGACGGCTTCCGTCGACCACGCGGGGAAGTTCAGCGTCAGCCAGTCACCGCTGCGTTTGACCGTCAGCTCGCCCACGAAGCGCGTGGTAAAGTGAATTTCCGTATGTGGGTAGTCCAGATACTCAAAAATGACGTGCGATGCCGCGAGGGTCGCATGGCCGCAGAGGTTAATTTCATGCAGCGTGGTAAACCAGCGCAGTTCAAACCCACCGTCTGTTCGCACAAAAAAGGCGGTCTCAGACTGGTTATGCTGCTGCGCCATCTTGAGAAGGGTCTCGTCGGGCAGCCACTCTTCCAGAGGACATACCGCCGCGGCGTTGCCGCCAAAGGTTTTGTCGCTGAAGGCATCCACCAGATAAAAATCAATTTCCCGCATTGTCTCTTCCTCTCTTGTTATCAGTTTTAGCGCAGATACACAGTGCCTTTCAGGTAGCACGACGCCTGACCGCTCATCAATACGCGCTCCCCTCGCAGCTCGCAGCGTACATCCCCGCCGCGCGCCGAGACCTGACGGGCAAACATCGCCGTTTTCCCCAGCTTTTCGCTCCAGTAGGGGATCAGCATCGTGTGCGCGGATCCAGTGACCGGATCTTCCGGAACGGAAACGCCCGGCGAGAAGAAGCGGCTGACAAAGTCATACTCCCCTTCGCCCGGTGCCGTCACGCTCACCTTATGCTCGCCCGGCGTCATCGCCGAAAAGCGCGGCTCAAGCGCTTCAACCTGCTGGCGGTTTTCCAGCACAATCACCCAGGCGCGGCCCTTACGGGCTTCAACGTAATCGCGGATACCTAGCGCCGCAAGCATCTCCGGCGGCGGCGTCTCTTCACTGGTCGGACACGCCGGGAAGTCTAGCGTCATCCACTCTCCCTCCCGGCTGACCGTCAGGCGACCGGACGCAGTGTCAAAATGGATCCGTGAGTCGGGATAATCCAGTTCATTAAACAGAACGTACGCGGCGGCAAGGGTAGCATGACCGCAAAGATTGACTTCGGCGAGCGTGGTAAACCAGCGTAGCTCAATGCCGCCTTTAGTGCAGACGAAAAATGCGGTTTCCGACTGATTATGCTGCTGCGCCATTTTCAGTAGCGTCTCATCGGGTAACCACGCTTTCAGCGGGCAAACCGCCGCCGGGTTGCCGCCAAAAGCGCTTTTGCTGAACGCATCTACCAGATAAAAATCAATCTCCTGCATTGTCTTACCGCCTGTTTTTGTTGTGTTGTACTTTTATATTCAATGAAAACAGTGCCTCCGGCTACCGCTTTCATAAAGTATATATTGAGATCTGCGTCACATAATGGTTGAGTTTTCGCCGTTCAACGTTTTAAGATCGTCTCCTCTTCTTTCCAGCAACGTATCTCCACATCCCTATGACAACGAACACAGTTTCCCGCAGAGTTGCGTGGCTACGCGTGGTCACGCTGGCCATTGCCGCGTTTATTTTTAACACCACAGAATTTGTTCCGGTTGGGCTGTTGTCTGACATAGCCGAAAGCTTCCAGATGGAAACGGCGCAGGTGGGCATTATGTTGACTATCTACGCCTGGGTCGTGGCGCTGATGTCGCTGCCGTTTATGCTGCTGACCAGCCAGATGGAGCGGCGCAGGCTGTTGATCGGTCTGTTTACTTTGTTCATTGCCAGCCATGTCCTGTCGTTTATGGCGTGGAATTTTACGGTGCTGGTCATTAGCCGCATCGGCATCGCTTTTGCCCACGCGGTCTTCTGGTCGATTACCGCGTCGCTGGCTATTCGACTCGCGCCGGCGGGTAAACGCGCCCAGGCCTTGAGCCTGATTGCCACCGGTACCGCGCTGGCAATGGTGCTGGGGCTGCCCATTGGCCGCATCGTGGGACAATACTTCGGCTGGCGTACCACCTTCTTCGCCATCGGCATGGGCGCGCTGGTGACGCTGGTGTGTCTGATTAAGCTGCTGCCCGCGCTGCCGAGCGAACATTCGGGCTCGCTGAAAAGTCTGCCGCTGTTGATGCGTCGCCCGGCGCTGCTGAGTATCTACCTGCTCACCGTTATCGTGGTCACCGCGCATTACACGGCGTACAGCTACATTGAGCCGTTTGTGCAGATGGTCGCGGGCTTTAGCGCTAACTTTGCCACCCTCTTACTGCTCATCCTTGGCGGCGCGGGCATTATTGGCAGCGTGCTGTTTGGCAAACTGGGTAACCAGCATGCCTCCCTGCTTGTGAGCAGCGCCATCGGCCTGCTGCTGGCGTGCCTGGTGCTGCTGCTGCCTGCGTCAGGCAGCGAAAGCCATCTGGCGATCCTGAGCCTGTTCTGGGGCGTAGCGATTATGATTATTGGTCTCGGCATGCAGGTGAAAGTCCTGGCCCTGGCACCGGATGCCACGGACGTGGCGATGTCGCTGTTCTCGGGGATATTCAATCTGGGGATTGGCGCGGGGGCGCTGGTGGGAAATCAGATTAGCCTGCACGTGTCGATGTCGGCGATTGGCTATCTGGGAGCCATTCCGGCCCTGGTGGCGCTGATCTGGTCGGTACTCATCTTCCGCAAGTGGCCGGTGGCGCTGGAGGAACAAGGGCAGCACGGGTGAGGTTTGTTTATGCCGGGTGGCGGTTTCGCCTTACCCGGCAATAAACTCAATGGTAGGTCTTAATAATCTCCAGCACGCCGTTAATAATAAACTGCACGCCCATACAAACCAGCAAGAAGCCCATCAGCCGCGAAATGGCTTCAATCCCGCCCTTGCCTACCCAGCGCATAATGGCGCCAGAGCTGCGCAGCGACGCCCAGACGATAAGCCCGATAATCGCAAAAATCAGCGGCGGCGCAACCGTCAGCACCCAGTCCGGGAAGGTTGCGCTGTCGCGCACCGTCGACGCGGAGCTAATGATCATCGCGATGGTACCCGGCCCCGCCGTGCTCGGCATGGCAATCGGTACAAAGGCGATATTGGCACTCGGTTCGGTTTCCAGCTCTTCGGATTTACTGGCCGCCTCGGGCGACTCGTGCGCCTTTTGCGCCGGGAACAGCATGCGGAAGCCGATAAAGGCCACGATCAGCCCCCCGGCGATACGCAAGCCAGGGATGGAAATCCCGAAGGTGTTCATCACCACCTGTCCCGCATAGTAAGCCACCATCATAATGGCAAAGACATACACGGCAGCCATCATCGACTGATGATTGCGCTCGGCGCTGTTCATATTCCCTGCCAGCCCGAGGAAAAGCGCCACCGTCGTTAACGGGTTAGCCAACGGCAGCAGTACCACCAGCCCAAGCCCAATTGCTTTAATCAAATCCAACATAGTGCGTCGTTGTCCTTATCCACATTTAACATCGCAATTATAGGGTGAAAGTGTGACGCTCAGCCATCTGCGCAACGTAACGATTATTTTCTTAAGGTAATGATAACCAGCAGTTATCTATATGATTTACAAGCTTTCAAATAAAGTTCATGAAACGTTTTAGCAATTCGTGGCATCGGCCGATTCATTCAGTTGACTTATACTTGCCTGAGCAATAATATCTGCCGTGACTAAACTACTTGCCAGGGCAACCATTGTGAAAAACACCAGTGATATCTTCAACGACGTTGTTCCACTGGGTCGTCTTATTCATATGGTTAACCAGAAAAAAGATCGCCTGCTCAATGACTATTTGTCACCGCTGGATATCACCGCAACACAGTTCAAAGTGCTGTGCTCCATTCGCTGCGAAGGGTGTATCACGCCGGTTGAGCTGAAAAAGGTGCTCTCTGTCGATCTGGGTGCGTTAACGCGCATGCTCGATCGTCTCGTCTGCAAAGGATGGGTAGAACGAAGCCCTAACCCAAATGACAAACGCGGCGTACTGGTCAGGCTCACCAGCGATGGCGCGGCTATGTGCGAGCAATGTCATCAATTAGTAGGACAAACACTGCATCAGGAACTAACAAAAAACTTAACGGCAGATGAAGTGGCAACCCTTGAGCTTTTGCTTAAGAAAATACTGCCGTAAACAGAAAAAGAGGTATGACGATGTCCAGACGCAATACTGACGCTATCACTATTCATAGCATTTTGGACTGGATCGAAGATAACCTGGAATCGCCGCTCTCCCTTGAAAAAGTGTCTGAGCGTTCAGGTTACTCCAAATGGCACCTGCAACGGATGTTCAAAAAAGAGACCGGTCATTCATTAGGTCAATATATTCGCAGCCGCAAACTGACGGAAATTGCCCAGAAACTGAAAGAAAGCAATGAACCGATCCTTTATCTGGCGGAGCGTTACGGATTTGAATCACAGCAAACCCTGACGCGTACGTTCAAGAACTACTTTGACGTGCCGCCTCATAAGTACCGAATCACCAGCGTACCGGGTGAATCCCGTTATCTGTATCCGTTAAAACACTGTAGTTAAACATCGCCTGTAACAGACGTAACCGAGGAAAAAATGAACGTTACCGCCTCCGCCGCCCTCGCCTTGCTGGTGCTGTTTTCCAGCCAGACCTTCGCGGAGCAAACCCCAGGTGCAATGCAGCAAAATAATCGTGACACGATGATTTTGCCGTCAGCACATGACCAGTCACCTTTTGATTTCAACCATATGGGTGCTGGTAGCGACAAATCCGACGAATTAGGCGTGCCTTATTATAATCGGCACGGCCTCTGATTCGTTTTTGCCCCGCATACGCGGGGCTTTTTTATGCCTTCCCACTCACCCGCGCCGCCCGACGTACACGCAGACCAAACACGTTGATGTACAGACCGGCCATGATCAGCACGGCGCCGAGCAGCTGCAGCACGCTTAACGTTTCATCCAGCAGTATCGCCGCACTGGCAAGCCCCACCACCGGAACCAGCAAAGACAGCGGCGCGACGCGCCAGGTCTCATAGCGCCCCAGCAGCGAGCCCCAGATCCCGTAGCCCACGATGGTGGCGACAAACGCCAGATAGATAAGAGAAAGTATCGTGGTCAGATCGATGTCGACCAGGCTGTTCAGCATCACCTCCGGGCCATCCAGAATAAACGACGCCGCCAGAAACGGGATTATCGGGATCAACGCGCTCCAGACCACCAGGGACATCACCTGAGGCCTCGCCTCGTGCTGCATAATCAGCTTGTTGAAGATATTGCCGCAGGCCCAGCTCAGCCCCGCCGCCAGCGTGAGCATAAACCCGAGCAGCGCCACGTCCTGACCGTTCAGGCTGGCTTCAATCAGCACCAGCACGCCAAACACCGCGAGCGCGCTCCCCGCCAGCTGTTTGCCCTGTAAACGTTCGCCAAACACGAAGGCGCCGAGAATAATGGTAAAGAACGCCTGCGCCTGTAACACCAGCGAGGCAAGACCGGCCGGCATCCCGAACTTAATGGCGCAGAAGAGAAACGCGAACTGGCCAAAGCTGATGGTCAGGCCATAGCCCAAAAGCAGTTTTAACGGAATCTTTGGACGGGCGACGAAAAAGAGCGCCGGGAAAGCCACCAGCATAAAACGCAAACCGGCCAGCATCAGCGGGGGCATATTGTGCAATCCCAGCTTGATGACCACAAAATTGAGCCCCCATACCACGACCACCAGCAACGCCAGCAGCCCGTCTTTACGCGTCATACCCTGCCCCTGAATTATTAATAATTTGTTAACACTTCAAGGTAACAGAAAAAAGTGTGTCGCGAGAAGATCATTATTTCTGGCAGGGAGCTGAAGCACTTAGGGATAAATCGGGTGCTATACAAGCCCCTTATGTCGTGATACTCCTTTTAGGACACAACATAAAAAGCATAAGCAATTGTCGGGCAGGAATATGAAACCATCTCTCAGGCGCTCAACCGCAGCGCTACTGGCATCGTCATTGTTATTAACCATCGGTCGGGGGGCAACGCTGCCGTTCATGACCATTTATCTCACGCGCGTGTTTAATATGAGCGTCGAGAATATTGGTTATGCCCTGACGATTGCGCTCACCGTCGGCGTAGTGTTCAGCCTGGGATTTGGCATTCTGGCCGATAAGTTTGATAAAAAGCGCTACATGCTGATCGCGATCGTGGCCTTTATCGCCGGTTTTGTCGCGATCCCGCTGGTGGATAACGTCACGCTGGTGGTGCTGTTCTTTTCCCTGATCAACTGCGCCTATTCCGTCTTTTCGACGGTGCTGAAGGCCTGGTTCTCCGACGTGCTCACCGCAAGCCAGAAAGCGCGCGTCTTCTCGCTGAACTACAGCTTCCTGAACATTGGCTGGACGATCGGGCCGCCCATTGGCACCCTGCTGGTGATGTACAGCCTGCAGCTGCCGTTCTGGCTGGCCGCCTTCTGCGCCGCGCTGCCGCTCGGGTTTATTCATTTCTTCGTGCAGAAAAGCGTCGCGCTGGATACCGCCGAGGAGAAGATGCCCTGGCAGCCGTCGGTGCTGCTGAAGGACCGCGCCCTGTTCTGGTTCACCCTCTCCGGCCTGCTCGCGTCTTACGTGGGCGGATCGTTCGCCAGCTGCATTTCGCAGTATGTTCTGGCCGCCAATGCCGACAGCGATTTTGCCCAGAAGGTGGTCGCCGTGGTGCTGCCCGTGAACGCCGCCGTGGTGGTGACGCTGCAATACGCGCTGGGGCGCAAGATCTCCGCCAGCAATATTCGGCCTTTAATGACCGCCGCAACGCTGTTTTTTATCCTGGGGCTGGGGGGCTTTATGCTCTCCGGGGAGAACCTGATTTACTGGGGCATCGCCGCCGCCGTCTTTACGCTGGGTGAGATTATCTACGCACCGGGTGAATACATGCTGATCGACAACATTGCCCCGCCGGGGATGAAGGCGAGCTATTTCTCAGCCCAGGCGCTGGGCTGGCTCGGCGCGGCGGCAAACCCGATGATCACCGGTATTATCCTGACCAACCTGCCGCACTGGTCGCTGTTTGTCATCATGATGGTCGCCATCGTCATTGCGTGGCTGATGATTTTGCGCGGGATGAGCGTGAAGGCGTGGTGCGAAGTGCCCAAAGTCGCGTAACCATGTAGGCCGGGTAAGGCGCAGCCGCCACCCGGCAATAAAGCATCAGTGGTGCAGCATCTCCTCCACCACCTGCTCTTTGTACATCTCGTTTGGATAATAGGTCGGCCAGTTATCCATCTCTTTCAGCAGCGCCTCGTGGGAGGTGTTGCCCATGAAAATATGGAAGTGCGAAGAGGCCTTCGGTCCGATGGTGTGGTCGCTGAACTGCACGAACTTCGGCGCCTTGCTGTCGGCATCTTTACACTCAAACAGATAGCGAACGCCTTTCTTACCTGACGCATAGGTCAGAATTTTGTAGCCGCTGTAACCATACTGACAGCGGCTGACCGCTTTGCCTTTATGAAATTCCATCACGTTATTTTCGATGCCGATGGCATCCACGTCCGTCGCATATCCCTTGCGGTAGTACGCTTTCACCTCGTCAAAGGTTTTGCTTTTATCCTTCTGCGCTTTCTGCCTGAAGACCGGATCCAGCGAGCCGTCCAGCAGGAACGGATAAACCGACTGCCAGGTCCCGTCCCAGTCTGACAGTGCTCTGTCCTTCACGTCCTTATCCTCAAACACGCCGTTTGCCGCCTTCTGTTCCGCTTCGGTCATCTGATGACCGTGCGAGTGAGCAAACAGCTGGCCGCTGACCAGCAGCGCCCCCAGAGTCATGGCAAATTTTCCAATATGTGCAGCCAAAGTAACGCCCTCGTTCCGTTTTATAAGAACGAGAATGTTATATTATAACATTTCAGATCGCAACCAGCCCGCGAACGCCCTCCTGCTCCATATTTTCACCCCGCCCGCGCTGAATAATGGTGCCACGGGACATCAGCAGATAGCTGTCGGCCAGCTCTGCGGCAAAGTCGTAAAACTGCTCAACGAGCAGGATCGCCATGTCGCCTCTGTTTGCCAGGGTGCGGATCACATGGCCAATCTCTTTGATGACGGATGGCTGTATGCCTTCGGTGGGTTCATCCAGGATCAGCAGTTGCGGACGGCTCGCCAGCGCGCGTCCAATCGCCAGCTGCTGCTGTTGCCCACCCGAGAGATCGCCCCCGCGACGATGCTTCATCTCTTTAAGTACCGGGAACAGCTGCCAGATTTCGTCAGGCACCTGCTTCGCCTCGCGGGCGGGAAATCGCGACAGCCCCAGCAGAAGGTTCTCTTCCACAGTTAAGCGCGGAAAAATCTCGCGCCCCTGCGGGACATACGCCACGCCAGACTGCACCCGCTGGTGCGGCCTGCTGTGGGTGATCGTTTTACCCTGCCAGATGACCTCCCCGGTTTTCACCGGGATCAGCCCCATAAGACACTTCAGCAGCGTGGTTTTCCCGACGCCGTTGCGCCCCAGCAGGCAGGTGACTTCGCCGGTGATGGCTTCAAAGCTCACGCCGCGCAGGATATGGCTGCCGCCGTAATACTGATTCAGTTCGTTAACCTGTAACATCATCGCTCCTTAGCGCCCCAGATAGACCTCAATCACCTGCTCGTTGGCCTGCACCTCGCGAAGCGAGCCCTCCGCCAGCACCCGCCCCTGATGCAGCACCGTGACGTGGTCGGCAATCGTTTCAACAAAGCCCATATCGTGCTCCACCACCATCAGGGAGTGCTTGCCCGCCAGGGTTCTGAACAGCTCGGCGGTGTATTCCGTTTCTGCGTCGGTCATCCCGGCGGCGGGTTCATCCAGCAGCAGCAGGTGCGGGTCCTGCACCAGCAGCATGCCGATCTCCAGGAACTGTTTCTGCCCGTGCGAAAGCAGCCCGGCGCGGCGATCGCGCTCGCTGCTAAGGCGCAGCAACACCAGCATTTCATCGATCCGGTCGCGCTGCTCGCCGTTGAGTTTTGCCCGCAGGCTCGCCCAGACGGATTTGTCGGTTTTCATGGCGATCTCGAGGTTTTCCCACACCGTCAGCGCTTCAAAGACCGTGGGCTTCTGGAATTTTCGACCAATCCCCTGACGGGCAATGGCCGCAGGCTCAAGCGCGGTCAGGTCGATGGACTGATCGTAAATCGCCCTGCCGCTCTTTGGCCGCGTTTTGCCGGTAATGACGTCCATCAGCGTGGTTTTACCGGCCCCGTTGGGACCAATCACGCAGCGAAGCTCGCCCACGCCGATATTCAGCGAGAGATCGGTCAGGGCCTGAAAGCCGTCGAAACTGACGTTAATGGCCTCAAGCTGAAGCACCGGGTCAGTCTGCTCCCGGTAGCGATCGCCGGGCAGCTGGCGGGTAAATAATCCTTCCGTTGGCTGCATTATTTCTCTCCCTTACGCAACAGACCGTAGACGCCGCGCGGCAGGAACAGCGTGACGGCAATAAAAATCAGTCCCAGAAAAAGCTGCCAGTACTCTGGCATGGCGACGGTGAAAAAGCTCTTCGCTCCGTTGACCAGCGCCGCGCCAATCACCGGCCCCACCAGCGTGCCGCGCCCGCCCAGCGCCACCCAGATGGCGGCTTCTATCGAGTTGGTCGGCGACATCTCTCCGGGGTTGATAATGCCCACCTGCGGGACGTACAGCGCCCCCGCCAGGCCGCACAGCACGGCAGAGAGCGTCCATACCAGCAGCTTGAACCCGCGCGGGTCGTAGCCGCAAAACGTCAGGCGGTTTTCGGCGTCGCGCACGGCGGTCAGGATGCGGCCAAACTTGCTCTTCGCCAGCGCAAATCCGGTACCCAACGCCATGAGCAGCAGCAGCACGGTTGCCAGGAACAGCGCGATACGGGTGGCCGTTTCCGTCACCGAAAACCCGAGCAGCGTAGTGAAGCCGGTAAAGCCGTTATTGCCGCCAAATCCGGTTTCGTTGCGAAAGAACAGCAGCATGCCCGCGTAGGTCAGCGCCTGGGTCATAATCGAGAAGTAGACACCTTTGATCTTTGAGCGGAAGGCAAACCAGCCAAACACCAGCGCCAGCAGGCCCGGCACCATCACAATCAGCACCAGCGCCCAGGCAAAGTGCTGGGTGCCCCACCAGAACCACGGCAGCTCGCTCCAGGAGAGAAACGACATAAACGCGGGCAGGCCGTCGCCTGACGCCTGACGCATCAGGTACATCCCCATCGCATAGCCGCCCAGGGCGAAGAAGATGCCGTGCCCAAGAGAGAGCATGCCGGCATAGCCCCACACCAGATCCAGCGCCACCGCAACGATGGCATAGCAGAGGATCTTGCCGATGAGCGTCAGCATCCAGGTCGACAGCGCCAGCGGATGCGTCGCAGGCAGCAAGGCGAAAAACGGTAATATCAGCAGACATGCCACCAGGAGGCTGCCTGCAATCTGCGTGACGCGCGGCGCTTTACGCGCCAGCGTTAAGGTTAGCGGCTGGCTCATCAGTCAATCACCCTCCCTTTCAGCGCAAACAGCCCCTGAGGACGCTTCTGAATAAACAGCACGATCGCCACCAGAATCACAATCTTGCCCAGTACGGCCCCCATCTGGGGCTCAAGAATTTTATTGAAAATACCCAGCCCAAATGCGGCGGCTACGCTGCCTGCCATCTGGCCCACGCCACCGAGAACGACCACGAGGAACGAGTCGATGATGTAACCCTGACCGAGCTCCGGCCCGACGTTCCCAAGCTGGGATAACGCCACGCCGCCTAGCCCGGCGATCCCTGAGCCCAGCCCAAACGCCAGCATATCGACGCGCCCGGTCGGTACCCCGCAGCAGGCGGCCATGCTGCGGTTCTGCGTTACCGCCCGCACGTTGAGCCCCAGACGGGTTTTATTCAGAATGAGCCAGGTAAAGAACAGCACCATCAGCACAAAGCCCAGCACCACGATGCGGTTCCACGGCAGCGTCAGGTTGGCAAAAACCTGCACCCCACCGGACAGCCATGCCGGGTTGGCGACCTCCAGGTTCTGGGCGCCAAACGTCATGCGCACCAGCTGGATAATCATCAGGCTGATCCCCCACGTTGCCAGCAGCGTTTCCAGCGGGCGACCATACAGGTGACGGATCACGGTGCGCTCCAGCACCATCCCGATGCCCGCCGTCAGGCAGAACGCCACCGGCAGCGCGATAACGGGATAGAGCGCCAGCCACTGGGGAGCAAGCCCGGCCATCACCTGCTGCACCATCCACGTGGCGTACGCGCCCAGCATCAGCATCTCGCCGTGCGCCATATTAATGACGCCCAGCAGGCCGTAGGTGATAGCGAGCCCCAGCGCGGCCAGCAACAGCACCGATCCCAGGGACAGCCCCATAAACGCCTGGCCCAGCAGGTCGCCCCACATCAGTCGATGCTGGATCTGGCTAAGACTCTCCTGCGCGGCCGCGCGCACGCTGGCGTCCGGCTCGGTCTGCGCCTGAGTGAACGGGGTGAGTCTGGACTGCACGTCCGGATCGTCTGACTGGCCTAATAATTCGACAGCCTTGTGGCGCACCTCTGCCTGCGGGCTGGCCAGCTGGAGATTCGCCACCGCCAGTAAAAGCGCCTGGCGTGCGACAGCGTCCGTTTCATCGTTTACCCGCTTTTCGAGAAAAGCGAGCATCCCCGGCTGGGCATCCCGCTGAAGCTGACGCGCCGCTGCTCGTCTTTCAGTGACACTGTCACTCACCAGCTGATGTGTAGCGATGGCCGTAGCGGCCAGCACGCGCAGCCGGTTGGTCAGACGAACGGCTTTGGTTTGCCCTTCGGTCACACGGGCTTCACCGAGCGAAACCATTTGACCATTGCGCTGCGCAAAGGCGTGCTTTTGGCTGTCGGTATACAGGTTTTCCTTTTGCAGAGACTGAAGCAGCGGCAGCCGTGCGGCATCCGGCGCGGCGGCCCACTGCGTGAGTAAATCCGCCTGCTGGCTGCGGGTGGCGGCAACAAAACGATCGGCATCCGATGCCTGCGCCATCCCTGGCAGCAGTCCGGAAAGCCATACAAGAGCGATGAACATGCGCATGGCGTTCATGACGTTTCTCCCTGCGGTGATGGCTTAGTTGCTGGCGGTTTTCATCGGCTGGTCGGGCTTTTTGTCATTCCCGTCGATGAACGGGCTCCACGGCTGGGCGCGTACCGGCTGCTCCGTCTGCCAGACCACGTTGAACTGGCCGTTGCCTTCGATTTCACCGATCATGACCGGCTTATGCAGATGATGGTTGGTGGCATCCATGGTGAGCGTAAAGCCTGAAGGCGCCTTAAACGACTGACCGGCCATCGCCGCACGCACCTTATCCACGTCGGTGGTGCCCGCTTTTTCCACCGCCTGCGCCCACATATGAATCCCCACGTAAGTAGCTTCCATCGGGTCGTTGGTCACCACGGTATCGGCGTTCGGCAGCTTGTGCGCTTTGGCATAGGCTTTGTAATCCGCGACGAAGGCCTGGTTGGTCGGGTTATCCACGGATTCAAAGTAGTTCCACGCCGCGAGGTTGCCGACCAGCGGTTTGGTGTCGATCCCGCGCAGCTCTTCTTCGCCTACGGAGAACGCCACCACCGGGACGTCGGTCGCCTTCAGCCCCTGGTTAGCCAGCTCTTTGTAGAACGGCACGTTGGAATCGCCGTTGATGGTCGAGACCACGGCGGTTTTGCCGCCTGCGGAGAATTTCTTGATGTTGGCGACGATGGTCTGGTAGTCGCTATGACCAAACGGGGTGTAAACCTCTTCGATGTCCTTATCCGCCACCCCTTTCGAATGCAGGAACGCGCGCAGGATCTTGTTGGTGGTGCGCGGGTAAACGTAGTCGGTGCCCAGCAGGAAGAAGCGTTTCGCCCCGCCGCCGTCTTCGCTCATCAGGTATTCCACCGCCGGAATGGCTTGCTGATTCGGCGCCGCGCCGGTATAGAAGACGTTTGGCGACATCTCTTCGCCCTCATACTGCACCGGATAGAACAGCAGGCCGTTCAGCTCTTCGAAGACCGGCAGCACCGATTTACGCGAAACCGACGTCCAGCAGCCGAACACCACCGCCACTTTATCCTGACTCAACAGCTGACGCGCCTTCTCGGCAAACAGCGGCCAGTTTGAGGCCGGATCCACCACCACCGGCTCCAGTTTCTTACCCAGCACGCCGCCTTTGGCGTTGATCTCATCGATGGTCATCAGCGCGACGTCTTTCAGCGGGGTTTCGGAGATGGCCATCGTGCCGGACAGAGAATGCATGATCCCCACTTTGATGGTATCGGCCGCCTGCACGCCAAAACTCATTCCCATCGCCGCGACGGACGCGGATAACGCAAAGGCTTTTAATAAGGTACGACGCTGCATATTTTCACTCCTGAAAAAGAACGCTGTGCGAAAACGTCCGTTACGGTATGGACGCGGAAATAAAGGTGTCAGCGAAGCAGGAGCAAAAAGGATGCCAGAATGAAAAATGCGCTATTGCAGGAAACAGAGTGCAGGATGTAAAGAGAACGACTCAGAATGGCACAGCGCTGCACTTTTATAATGCAGCGCTGTGCCGGAAGGTTTACCAGACTTCGCTGGCAATCTGCGTGACCAGACGGACTTTATCCCACTGCTGGGTTTCGCTCAGGCTGTTGCCCTCTTCTGTCGAGGCAAAACCGCACTGCGGGCTGAGGCAAATCTGATCTTTCGCCACGTACTTCGCTGCCTCTTCCAGACGCGCCTTGACGCCTTCCGGGTTCTCCAGCTCACCGTTTTTCGTGGTGATCAGCCCCAGCACCACCTGCTGCTTGCCCGGACGAACGAAGCGCAGCGGCGCGAAATCCCCGCTGCGGTCGTTATCGTATTCGAGGAAAAAGGCGTCAACGTTAACCGTTCCGAACAGCACTTCCGCCACCGGCTCGTAGCCGCCTTCGGAAATCCAGGTGGAACGGAAGTTGCCGCGGCAGACGTGCAGCCCGATGGTCAGATCCTCCGGCTTGCCTTCCAGCGCCTTGTTCAGCACGCGGGCATAGATTTGCGCCAACTCATCGGCATCATCGCCGCGCTCGCGGATCTGACGGCGCTGATCGTCCGAACAGAGATAGGCCCAGACGGTGTCGTCCAGCTGCAGGTAACGGCAGCCCGCGTCGTAGAATGCGCGGATGGCGTC
This sequence comes from Enterobacter sp. KB-280D8, assembly GCF_041399405.1. Classification (NCBI taxonomy): domain Bacteria; kingdom Pseudomonadati; phylum Pseudomonadota; class Gammaproteobacteria; order Enterobacterales; family Enterobacteriaceae; genus Enterobacter; species Enterobacter sp. KB-280D8. The sequence goes on along the minus strand of NZ_JBGKEC010000001.1, from coordinate 483,639 downwards.
GCGCCAGGTGGTCGCCAGGTCCTCGAAATAGTCGTTCAGATCCGGGTAAACCGTCGCGTCGATGTCTTTGCGCCCGCCGCGGAAATGGAGCACGCTTGGGCTGGGAATGGTCATCTTCGGCTGGGCATTGCCGCTGATGCTTTTCAGATAGCGGAAATCTTCCAGCATCGGGTGGTCGCCAAAGCCCAGCTTGCCGGTCACGCGCACGCCGTGGGCCTTGGTTTGTACTCCGTTGAACTGAATGCCCTGCTGCGAATCGTAACGCTCAACGCCCTGCAGACCGTCAAAGAAGTCGAAGTGCCACCAGGCACGGCGAAATTCACCGTCGGTCACGACATGCAGGCCGCACGCACACTGCTGCTCGACGACGTGGCGAATGGCCTCGTCCTCCACCGCACGAAGCTGTCCGGCATCAATTTCGCCGCTGGCGAACTTCAGGCGCGCCTGTTTAACGGCATCCGGACGTAAAAAGCTGCCGACTACGTCGGCGCGGTATGGGGCGTGCTGTCGTTGCATGGAAATCTCCTCAGTCTGCCGGCGATAATTGCCGGCAGTGATAATTCATCATTTGAATATTTAGACTTCTGGATGTCTAAATGTCCAAAAAAGATGTCATACGTCACCGCTTCCGGCAAACGAGAAAATTTCATGGGTGTTGAAAAAAATTCATATTCACAGCGCGGCGACGGACGCCAGGCTGGCAAACGCGTAGCGCTCATCTTCCCAGCCGGTAATGCCGCCAAGCATGATTTTGACCGGCAGCCCGAGACGCGCCAGCTTCAGCGCGGCTCTGTCTGCGCCGTTGCAGTGCGGCCCCGCGCAGTAGACGACAAACAGCGTCCCTTCCGGCCATTGGGACATCCGCTCAGCGGTAATCTGGCTCCAGGGCATATGCAGTGCCCCCGGCACATGGCGACGGGCAAACTGTTCCGGGCTCCCCACCACGTGCAGCAGCACAAAGTCCTGCTCATTATTGGCGATGGCATGATGCACGTCGGCGCAGTCGGTTTCGACGCTCAGGCGACGCAGAAAATGGGTAACGGCTTCCTGCGGCTCGGCAGCCGGAAATTCAGTAACATAGCTCATGATCCTTCCTCATCTTTGGCGTTTGTGTTAACACTACTCTATCCACAAATTCAGCTCATGAATGCGCTTGCTTATGCCAGAAAACAGCAAAAAGATGACAAATTTAAGGCAGATTTCCCGCCCGCAGGTGGTGGTGCTGGCTTATGACGGACTGTGTACCTTCGAGTTTGGCGTCGCGGTGGAGATTTTTGGCCTGCCGCGTCCGGAACTGGGCGACGACTGGTATCGTTTTGCGGTGGCGAGCGTGGATAGCGGAGAACTGCGGGCGACCGGCGGGATCCGCATGGTTACTGATGGCGATTTGAGCCTGCTTGCGTCGGCAGATCTGATCGTGGTTCCCGGCTGGCGCGGGCTGGATGCACCGGTTCCGGACGCGCTCTGCGAGGCATTGCGCCAGGCCAGCGCGCGCGGATCCCAGCTGCTGTCCATCTGTTCGGGCGTGTTCGTGCTGGCCGCTACGGGGCTACTGAACGGCCGCAAGGCCACAACGCACTGGCGCTATATTGACGCGCTTAAGGCCCGCTACCCTGAAATCGAAGTGGTTGAGGACGTGCTCTACCAGGACGAGGGAGACATCCTGACCTCTGCGGGCAGCGCGGCAGGGATCGATCTCTGTCTGCACGTCGTCCGGCGGGATTACGGTTTGGAAACCGCCAACAGCGTGGCGCGGCGGCTGGTGATCCCTCCTCACCGTGACGGCTCGCAGCCGCAGCAGCTGAGCCGCCCGGTGGCGCAGCTGCGTGAGAGCCAGCGCCTGGGCCAGCTGTTTGACTATCTGCACCAGAATCTTATCGAGCCGCACAGCCTCGACTCGCTGGCGCGTCGGGTCGGTATGAGCCAGCGCACCTTCCTGCGCCGCTTCGAGGCGGCGACGGGGATGACGCCCGCACGCTGGCTGATCAATGAACGCCTGCTGAGAGCGAAAGATTATCTGGAAAGCAGCCGGTTGAGCATCGACAGCATTGCTGAACAGACCGGGTTCGGTCAGGCCTCGACGCTGCGCCATCATTTTCGCCAGCAGTATGCGCTTTCGCCTGCCCAGTATCGTAAACAGTTTTCGCCCCCTGATGCTGGCCGCTGAACGGTCAGTCTTTTCGATTACGTTTTAATACGGAGCTCCTGATGGTCACCACACACGTTTTTATCGCTGTCAGTCTTGATGGCTACATCGCCAGAGAGAATGACGATATCGACTGGCTGCTGCAGCGCGATGACCCGACAGAAGATCATGGCTATAACGCGTTCATCGCCGATAAAGAGTGGATCGTGATGGGCCGGGGTAGCTACGAAAAGGTGCTGACCTTTGACGCATGGCCTTATGACCGGCCCGTGCTGGTGCTCTCCCGACAGCTGGCCGGAACGCCCGTGCCCGAGGCGCTGAAGGGCAAAGTGCAGTTCTCACGCAGCACGCCAAAAGAGATTCTCGGCGATCTGGCGGCACAAAACGTAAATCGCGTCTATATCGATGGCGGGCAGGTGATACAGTCCTTCCTGCGCGAAGGGCTGGTCGCCGATATTGTTATCACTACCGTACCCGTGCTGCTCGGCTCAGGAAAACCGCTTTTTGGCACGCTGTCCCGGGATATTGATTTAACCCTGGTATCAAGCCGCAGCTTCCCTTCGGGACTGGTACAGTCACACTATCAGGTGAGATCATAGGGGCATGGCACAAGCGAGTTGGCAAAAAAAACCGCCATTTTCTGGCGGTAAATGCTTGCATGGATAGATTTGTATTTTGGTCTCTACGTCCCCGACACTCCATGGTCGGGCAGCGGATCTCGAACAAACTAACACCGACTTCCTCAACGAAAGCTCAACAGCCTTATTAACGATTAACTCGCCCTGGTGTTGATTTGCAAATAGCGCATCAGACCCTGCTCAGCGCTCTGTTTTGCATCGTCGTTAAGGGCTTCGAGATAAAACGATCGCGAGACACCATAGGGTGCTTTTTCAGAGGGATACACTGCGAACTGGAATGTTTTTCCCCCAGACTGATGCGTGCAGTCTAATTCCCAGCGTTGTTCATTTACTTTTTTGCTATTACAGGCTACGCGTCCGTAGTCGCTGGTTAAATAGGAACCAACGCGGGTTTCTGCGGACTGAATATATTCTGGTTCGCCATTCTCGATATAGCGGAACCCTGCGGTAGCCCCTACGGCCGCCACAAGGAGCGCAAGCGCGATTATTTTTTTCATTAATTAAGACCCATTCCTTAGCCAGAGAACCTCTATTATATAGGATTATCCTTAAAGCAAACGTCTCTTTCAGTACCAGAACAGGTAGTTTACAACGCCACAATCATATTTAGGAAATTTCCTAAGACGAATTCCGATCCAACAGTATTTGACATTTTCTTTGCCGTACTTTGAATAAAAGAATAATAACACGAAGAAACGATCGGCATGCTTATTCCGCAATGTTATTCAGCGGTGAACACCATGCTAAAAAAAGGGTTATCTGTCGTCCTGCTTATTTGCGCTCTGTTTTCAGGCCAGCTTATGGCCGGGCACAAGGGCCATGAATACGTATGGGTAAAAAATGTTGAACATCAGCTGCGGCATGAGGCCGACAGCGACGAGTTACGCAGTGTGGCAGAAGAGTCGGCGGAGGGTTTGCGCGAACACCACCAGTGGCAGAAATCGCGCAAACCGGACACGCACGTAAGGTAGTTAACTGCCTTTACGCTTCGGCAGGGTTTTCATCAGATCGTCAGGGCTGACGGACGCGACGATGCTGCCCGGCGGCGGCATTTTGAAGATGTGGTTTTTCATCTTACCAATAACGTGCATTTCGCACGGACGGCAGTCAAACTTCAGGGTCAGAACTTCGTCGCCGTTAACCAGCTGCATGGGGGTCGCCTTCCAGCTCTTGATATTCCCTTTCGCCTGCTTAGGACACAGGTTAAAAGCAAAGCGGAGGCAGTGCTTGGTGATCATCACCGGCACATCGCCCTTCTCTTCGTGCGCTTCATAGGCCGCGTCGATCAGCTGCACGCCGTGACGATGATAGAATTCACGCGCTTTATGGTTGTAAACGTTCGCGAGGAAGGATAGATGGGTGTCCGGATACACGGGCGCAGGAACAGATTCGGCCTTACGGCTGCCGCGCGGATACTGGGCCAGACGCGTTGCATCCAGCATCTCTGCCGTTTCACGGCGGAACTGGTTAAGCAGGCTGTTCGGTACGAACAGCGCGTCCGGCAGATTAACCTCTATCGCGCGTGCGTAGTAAATTGTCTGGCCCAGCTTCGCCACGCCATCCTTCAGGCTGTTAAGCGCTTTTTCCGCGTTGTTTGCCACCTCGAACAGGCCGTCGAGCGTATGCGTCACGCTGATGCCGTCTTCACAGGTCATGGTCAGAATCAGCTGCTCTTCCCAGCCGCCCAGCTCAATATCCACCGCGATGCGACGCTCGCTGGAGGTTTTAAGCAGCGCCTGCTGCCAGTTATGATCCAGGTTACGGTTAAGCGCCGCGTTCGGCCTTGCCTTGTAGAGATCGGCAGGCATTTCATTCGGCCATACGCGGTAGCGGTTCTCGCCGGTTTTCTCGACCGTGTTGGCGCGGAAGCCCACGACCTCACGCTTAATCATCACGTTAAGGCCATCACCGTTCGCCAGCGGTTCCGTCACTTCAACGTCAAGGTGATCTTTCGCCACTTTCAGCACTTCACCAACGGGTAAGCCGATAAACTTCGGTGAGTCAAACGCGCCGATATCCCCTTTACGGGCATTCACGAAATAGTCCGTGCTGCCGCGGTGGAAGGTTTTGTCCGTCGACGGAACAAAGAAATGCTCGGTACGCCCGGCTGACGCGCGCGCCAGGTCGCCGCGATCTTCAATGATGGCGTCGAGCATCTGGCGATAGTGCGCGGTGATGTTCTTTACGTAGCTCATATCTTTGTAGCGCCCTTCAATCTTGAAGGAACGCACGCCCGCGTCGATCAGCGCGCCCAGGTTAGCCGTCTGATCGTTATCCTTCATGGAGAGCAGGTGTTTTTCGAACGCCACGACGCGGCCCTGATCGTCTTTCAGGGTATACGGCAGACGGCAGGCCTGAGAGCAGTCGCCGCGGTTGGCGCTGCGGCCGGTCTGGGCGTGGGAAATGTTGCACTGGCCGGAATAGGCCACGCACAGCGCCCCGTGGATAAAGAATTCAATCGTCGCGTCCGTCGCCTGGTGAATATCGCGGATCTGATTAAGGTTCAGCTCGCGCGCCAGAACAATCTGCGAAAAGCCGACGTCGGAGAGAAACTTCGCCTTTTCTACCGTACGGATATCGCACTGGGTACTGGCGTGCAGCTCAATGGGCGGAATATCCAGCTCCAGGACGCCCATGTCCTGAACGATCAGGGCATCAACGCCGGTCTGGTAGAGATCGGTAATCAGACGCTGCGCGGGCTCCAGCTCATCATCATGAAGAATGGTGTTCAGGGTCACGAACACTTTCGCCCCGAAACGGTGGGCGAACGGCACCAGCTCGGCGATATCGCTCAGGCTGTTGCTGGCGTTATGGCGGGCACCGAAGCCAGGGCCGCCGATGTAGACGGCGTCAGCGCCGTGAAGGATTGCTTCACGGGCAATGGCGGCGTCGCGGGCCGGGCTTAAAAGTTCAAGATGATGGGATTGCAGGCGCATACTTCGTCGTTATCCGTTATGGTCAAAATGGCGGCTATTGTAGTCAGAAGTATGCGACAGCGAAACAGTTTTGCGTAGCCTCAGCGGGGATAATGGATCAGAGAGTGAAAATGCACCGGCCGGTCGGTGCTGTTGCGGTAGGCGTGTGCTTTATCGCCGGCAAAACGAACGCCAGAATCGGCATAAACCGTCTGCCACTCCCCGTTGATGTTCATCTCCAGCTCGCCGTCAATCACCACCACGTGTTCGATCACCCCCGCCTCGTGCGGCGTGGACTCGCTCAGGGCGCCCGGTGCCAGCGTGATGGAGAAATGATCGAACCTGAGCGTCTCATCCCAGGGAAAGAGCGGTTTAATCACCATCGCCTGCTGCTGCGAATCAAACACCGCCGGCCTGTCCGCCTCGGGCGTGATGAACGCGGAAAACGGGACGTTCAGCCCGGTGGCAATTTTCCACAGCGTCGACACCGTCGGGCTGGACTCATTGCGCTCGATTTGCCCGAGCATCGCTTTCGACACGCCGGTTTCGTCCGCCAGCTTCGACAAACTCCAGCCGCGGGCCTGGCGCAGCGTTTTCAGCGTTGCTGCAAGATGTTGTGTAATGTCCATGCTCCCTCCTGATGGCGATGAGCATACCACTTGTACGCTATAACGCACAGTGTTACCTTATCGCGGACGTTATAACGCACAACGGAGTTCCCATGCGCCCTTCCTCTCATCTCGTTCCAGCCGCACTGGCTGGATTTGTCGCCGTCCTGGTCGGTTACGCCAGTTCTGCAGCCATTATCTGGCAGGCCGCGGCGGCGGCGGGCGCCAGCGCACAGCAGATCGCGGGCTGGATGACCGCGCTGGGGACAGGAATGGGCGTCAGCACCCTGGCGCTTTCCTGGTGGTATAAAGCCCCGGTGCTGACCGCCTGGTCTACGCCCGGCGCGGCGCTGCTCGCCACAAGCCTGCACGGCGTAACGCTGGCTGAGACGATCGGCGTGTTCATCTTCGCCAACGCGCTCATTTTACTCTGCGGCGTTACCGGGCTTTTTGCCCGTCTGATGAAGCTAATCCCCCATTCGCTTGCGGCCGCCATGCTGGCGGGCGTACTCCTGCAGTTTGGGCTGCATGCGTTTGCCCATCTGGACGGGCACTTTCTGCTGTGCGGAAGCATGATTGCGGCGTGGCTGGTAGCGAAAGCGCTGGCACCGCGGTATGCCATCGTCGTTACGCTGCTGGTGGGCGGGATCGTGGCGTGGGCCGGAGGTGACGTTGTCACCGATAAAATCACCCTCTCCCCCGTGATGCCTGAGTTTATTGCCCCCGCCTTTACCTTCACCAGTCTGGTAAGTATCGGTTTGCCTTTCTTTCTGGTGACCATGGCCTCGCAAAATGCGCCCGGTTTCGCGACGATGAAAGCGTCCGGCTATCCGCTGGCGGTCTCACCGATCATTATTTTTACGGGCGGGCTCGCGCTGCTGCTGTCCCCCTTCGGCGTCTTTTCCATCTGCATAGCCGCCATTACCGCCGCTATCTGTCAAAGCCCGGATGCCCACCCGGATGCCGCTAAGCGCTGGCTGGCGGCCATCGCGGCTGGCGGGTTTTATCTGCTGGCGGGGGTGTTCGGCGGATCTATCACCGCGATAATGGCAGCACTGCCGCTCAGCTGGATCCAGACCCTTGCCGGTCTGGCGCTGCTGGGTACCATTAGCGGAAGTTTATATCAGGCGCTGAATCATGAAGCGGAGCGCGACGCGGCCATCGTCACGTTTTTGATGACCGCGAGCGGCGTTACGATCCTCGGCATCGGTTCGGCATTCTGGGGGCTGGTGCTGGGTGGGGTGTGCTACGCACTGTTCTCACGCGCTCGCCGCGCGTAGCTGAGACGGCGTGATGCCCATGACGCTACGGAAACGGTTACTGAAGTGGCTGGCGGAGTTAAACCCGCAGGCCAGCGCGATATCCGTGAGCGGCGTCGAGGTATGCTGTACCAGGTTTTTCGCTTTTTCCATGCGCCTTTGCATGACGTACTGATGCGGCGCCAGCCCCGTCGACTGGCGGAACATGCGGGCAAAATGGTATTCGCTGAGGGCAGCCTGCGTCGCGAGCTCAGCCAGCGTCAGGGGCTGCCCGAGGTTTTCTTCAATGAAAGCCAGCACGTTGCGCAGAACAAACGGCGATAACCCGCCGGTAACGACCGGCAGCTTCCACTGAACGTTAGCGTAGTTTTGCAGCAGGTGGGTCAATAGCAGCGTGGAGGCCGTACTCAGGGTGAGCTGATTGGCCTGCTGCTGCCAGTCGCAGCCGAGAAGAAACTGGCGGTACAGCGCGGTGATCTTCGGGTCGCTGCCAAAAATGCGCTCGTCCAGCGTCAGCGACAGCGGCCGCTTGTCCCAGATTTTTTCGCCCACATCGCGCAGGTGTTCGTCGGTGCAGTAGAGATGGACAAAAGACAGGTCGTCGCGGATATCCCACGTCGATTCACTCTCTTTCGGCATTAAACAGAAACGATCCGGTCCCCCGCCGTTCTTCCAGCCGCCCGGCGTCTTTTGATAGCTCTCGTAACCGTCGGCGACGTACAGACTGAGGGTGTGATGGTTGCTCTTAACCGTTATCGTATCGCGCTTGTTGTACCACGCCGCCAGCTGAATGCCGGAATTCAGAGAAACGGTTTCCCGCAGGACCGCATTCTGCTGGCGTAGCGTTTCAAAGGTATCGTAAGCGTGAGACATAACCATTAGCGCGTTATTGAATGAACTGTCAGTCTAAGAACTGTTGTCCCCCGTTGCCAGCCCCCGGAAAAGAAAAAAGCGCAAGATTTTGCAAGTCTACCGCAAGCCGGTGAAAGTCCCCTGTCGCTCTCCGCGCCATACTGCGGGCTTCCGTGGTTTGAGAAGAGAAAAAATATGAACGCATTATTATACGGACTGGTGGTGATCATCTGGGGAACCACCTGGATTGCCATTTTCCTGCAGCAGGGTCCCGTGGCGGCCCCGGTGTCAATTTTCTGGCGCTTCGCGGTGGCCAGCGCCACGATGATGGTGGTGTTACTTGCCCTGCGCCGCCTGCGCAAGATGGCCCTGCGGGATCACCTGTTCTGCATGCTTCAGGGATGCTGCGTCTTCTGCTTTAACTTCTGGTGCTTCTATACCGCGGCCGCGCACATCAACACCGGGCTGGAATCGGTGATCTTCTCCATGGCGGTGCTCTACAACGCCATTAACTGTTTTATTTTCTTCGGACAGCGCCCGCCCGCGCGTTTCTGGACGGCGGCGGCGCTGGGTCTTGTGGGGATCGTGACCCTTTTCTGGGACGACCTGCTGGCCAGCGGCTGGAGCGTATCGCTTCTGACGGGCATTGGCCTTTCCGCCCTCGGCACGTATGGGTTCTCGCTGGGCAATATGATCAGCATGCGCCATCAGCGCAGAGGTCTGGAAACCATGACCACCAACGCCTGGGCGATGCTTTACGGCACGCTGGTGATGGGCGGCATTGCGCTTTGCAGAGGCGACAGTTTTACCCCGGAATGGACGGTCACCTACATGGGCGCGCTGCTCTATCTGGCCCTGTTCGGCTCGGTGATAGCCTTTGGCGCCTACTTCACGCTGGTGGGACGTATCGGCCCCGGTAAAGCGGCTTACAGTACGCTGCTCTTCCCGCTGGTGGCGCTCTCCATCTCAACGGTGTATGAAGGCTACGTCTGGCACATTAACGGTATCGTCGGGTTACTGCTGATTCTGGGCGGGAATATGGTGATGTTCACAAAACCAGAGACCTGGTTCAGGCGCTTGCGGACAGCATAAAAAAACGGCCTGCAAACTGCAGGCCGCTTACTGTTATTTCGCTGTTTTATGCACGTCGAACATGGTGGCATCCGTCGCCATGTCATCAACAACCTGCTTCAGCGTGGCAAACGTCATTGGCGTACTTTCGTTGGTCAGCTCTTTACCTTCGCCTTTACGAACCACCTTCATCACCGGTTTGTTGGTGGCCGCATCGATCAGCTCACCTTCAAAGAAGAGATGCGTATCCATGGTGCGATGGCCGGTTGCCATCTGCGTCCCCGCAACCACCAGCGCGACCGGCACCACTTCATAGAACTGCAGACCCTCTTTCTGCGAACTCACCCCGGTGATTGCACCGCGGAAAATCAGGCTGTGTTTACCCGGCGTGCTCACAATCGGCTTACGGGTACCAATCGCCGTTTTCATTTTGTTATTGGTGTAATTCAACAGCTCATCAAGCGTTCTTTTACCAATCTGCGTGGTTGGCTTAGGCGCAGGATAATAGGTAATCGGCGTCCAGATAATACTGTCGTAATTGGCTTCGTTGTAGGAAGGATCGACCCAACGCAGCGTGGGTTTACCCGTCGCAGAGGTCGTCTGCTGCAGGCCGGAGTAATCTTTTAAAAAGCCTGAATATTGTTCTGGCGCGGCGACTTTTGAAGAACAGCCCGCCAGTGCCAACAGACCCGTAAGCACTGCAACTTTAATAAAAGTTTGAGGACGCATGATAGTTTTCCATGTTATCTGCAAGTATGCATTTGAAGTTATAGCAAAAGTCTGGTGGGTTTGTTGTGACAAAAAATGATGCGGACAGCACAAATTGCGAAAAGAGTGCCCGGCAGCGTACCGGGCAGTGAAAAATTACTGATTAATATCCACCTGCCAGAATAAATGCTTGCCAAACGGATCGATTTCGTAGCCTGTCACCTCTTTGCGCACCGGTTCGAAGATCGTTGAATGCGCAATCATGACCGCCGGCATCTGGTCATGCATGATTTGCTGCGCCTCTTTGTACAGCGCCACGCGTTTATCGCGATCGGTTATCGATTTTGCCTCGGCGATGATCTTATCAAACGGCTTGTAGCACCACTTCGCCGAATTCGAACCGCCGTTTGCCGAGGTGCAGGTAAAGAGCGGACCAAAGAAGTTATCCGGGTCGCCCGTTGCGGTCGTCCAGCCCATCAGCGCGGCCTGATGTTCACCGCCCTTCACGCGCTTGAGATATTCGCCCCATTCGTAGGTGACAATTTTGGTCTGCACCCCCACCTTCGCCCAGTCGGCCTGAATCATCTCCGCCATCCGTCTGGCGTTCGGGTTATAGGGCCGCTGGACGGGCATCGCCCACAGGTCGATACTCATGCCGCTGGCCAGGCCGGCCTCTTTCAGCAACGCTTTCGCTTTTTCAGGATCGTAATCGTAATCCTTCAGTTCGCTGTCAGCGCTCCAGACGCCCGGCGGCAGCAGGTTTTTCGCGGCGGTTCCGGTGCCGTGGAACACCGCGTCGATAATGGCCGGTTTATTGATCGCCATCGCCAGCGCCTGGCGAACCTTCACGTTATCCAGCGGCGGCTTTTGGGTGTTAAACGCCAGAAAACCGGTGTTCAGCCCGGCTTTGCTCATCAGGTTGATATCCTTGTTCGCCTTCATGCGCGGCAGGTCCGCCGGGTTCGGGAACGGCATCACCTGACATTCGTTTTTCTCAATTTTGGCAAAACGCACGGAGGGATCCGGGGTGATGGTGAAGACCAGCCTGTCCAGCTTCGATTTTCCCTGCCAGTAGTCGGCAAATGCCGTGAACAGAATGCGGGAATCCTTCTGATACTGCGCCAGCTTAAACGGCCCGGTGCCGATCGGCTGCATATCCACCTTCTCCGGCGTGCCCGCTTTCAGCATCGCATCGGCATATTCCGCGGAGAGGATCGAGGCAAAATACCATGCCAGGTCGGCGACAAACGGCGCTTCCGGGTGTGCCAGGGTAAAGCGCACGGTATGGTCATCAACTTTGTCAATGGCGGTAATCAGACTACCAAACTCCAGGCTTTCGAAGTTGGAATAGCTGCCGTTAGAGACATTGTGATACGGATGATTCGCGTCCTTCTGGCGCATAAACGAGAAGATCACGTCATCGGCGTTAAAGTCACGGGTCGGCGTGAAGAATTTATTGCTCTGGAACTTCACGCCCTGACGCAGATGGAAGGTGTAAACCTTGCCGTCGTCGCTCACCTCCCAGCGCTCAGCCAGGCTCGGCACCAGCTCCGTGGTGCCGGGTTTGAAATCGACCAGCCGGTTATAGACCGGCACGGCGCTGGCGTCCACGCTGGTGCCCGAGGTGTATAACTGAGGATTAAAGTTTTCCGGTGACCCTTCGGAGCAATACACCAGCGTTTTCGCGGCTACGGTAGAACTGACCGTGAGCGCAGCGAGTGCCAGCGTTAACATTGTGCGTTTGCTTGTCATCATTTATTCCTGTCTTTTTAATTCGACGGCTAATTAATTCTTTTGCCATTTCATAAATAACATTAAAGTGAAGTGGCAAACACCTGAAAAATAAATAAGGAAGAAAACACTATGGGCTCGCCGCTTTCCAGACAATTAACGCACCGTTTTTTCCGCTATCTTGCGATTACCAGCCAGAGCGATCCGAAAGTAAAAACTCTGCCCTCAACCCCGGGCCAGCACGACATGGCGCGAGAACTGGCGCAGGAGCTGGCGCAGCTGGGTTTAGACGACATCGTGATTGACGAGTTCGCTACCGTGACGGCGGTAAAAAAAGGCAACGTGCCCGGCGCGCCGCGCATTGGCTTTATTACCCATATTGATACCGTGGACGTGGGATTATCACCGAATATTCATCCGCAAATATTAACCTTTACCGGTGAAGATCTCTGTCTGAATAAAGAAAAAGAGATCTGGCTGCGGGTGAACGAGCACCCGGAAATTCTGGCTTACCCAAATGAAGAGATTATTTTCAGCGACGGTACCAGCGTATTGGGCGCAGATAATAAATCGGCGGTCACGGTCGTTATGACGGTGCTGGAAAACTTGACGGCAGAGCATCAGCATGGGGACATCGTCGTGGCATTTGTGCCTGATGAAGAGATCGGCCTGAACGGTGCAAAGGCGCTGGATCTTAAGCGCTTCGACGTCGACTTTGCCTGGACCATCGACTGCTGCGAGCTGGGGGAAATTGTCTACGAGAACTTTAATGCGGCAGCCGCTGAGATCCGCTTCACCGGCGTGACGGCGCATCCGATGTCCGCCAAAGGAGTACTGGTGAACCCGTTGTTGATGGCGACCGATTTCATCAGCCATTTCGACCGCCAGCAAACGCCAGAGTGCACCGAGGGTCGCGAGGGCTACATCTGGTTTAACGGCATTCAGGCCGGACAGAACGACGCCGTGCTAAAGGCCAACATTCGTGATTTTGATAAAGCCGGCTTTGCCGCCCGCAAGCAGCAGATTGCGGACGTCGCCGCGCTGATTGCCGCCCAGCACCCGACGGCGAAGGTCGACTTTAGCATTGAAGATACCTACAGCAACATCAGCAATGCGATTGGCGAAGACCGGCGCGCCATCGACCTGATGTTTGAGGCGATGGAATCGCTCGGCATCACCCCAAAACCGATCCCTATGCGCGGCGGCACCGACGGCGCGGCACTCTCGGCAAAAGGGTTACTCACCCCGAACTTCTTCACCGGCGCGCATAACTTCCACTCGAAGTTTGAATTTCTGCCACTGTCGTCGTTCGAGGCGTCTTATAACACTGCCCTGCAGATCTGCCTGCTGGCCGCCCGTTAAGCGGGCTTGCGCGCCAGCATGGTGGCAAAGCGCAGCTTGATGCGGTTGCCGTTTTCATCGGTGCGGTGCAGCTCGCCAACCTCTTCGTTGTATTTGAGCAGCTCCCAGCCTTCATAGTAGTTGCTCAGTTCACCGCTTTTGAACGCAAACGGGAAGCCAACGGTGCACGGATAATCTGCCGTGTCCATCGCGGCAACGATCAGGTTATAGCCGCCAGGTTTGGTGCAACGCTGCATGTTGGCGATAAGGCCCGGGATGGTTTTCGCCTCAAGGAACATCAGCACCACGGTGGAAAGAATAAAGTCGTACTCGCCGTCAAAGCTCAGGCTGTTAAGATCTTTGACGGCGGTATGAAGATTCTCAATCCCTTCTGCCGCCTTGATGCGCTCGATGTTATCAACGCTCATCGGGTTTTTATCCCAGGCGGTCACCTCGTGGCCGTTGGCCGCCAGGTAAAGGCTGTTGCGGCCATTACCGCAGCCCAGATCCAGCGTCTTACCGGGCTTTACAATCCCCGCGCTGTACAGCACTTCTGAATGCGTGCGGGTGAGTCCATATTTCTCTGTGAAGTAATTCTCATCGACGGTCATTGTTTTTCCTGCGTTCTCATAAATTGAAAGTGCATTTTATATGCCATTTTAAGGGGTTTACCGTCTGGTTGCCAGCCGTTCGAAAATCGAAAAATTTGCTACGTTTAGTGAAGATGCTTATCAGAGACTTGAAGATGAACAAATATCGCCTTAGCGACGAGACCCGCCTCTGGCAATGGAAAAACGGCGAAACACCCCACTCAACGACGCTGCGGCAGGTTATCGCCACGGTAGATTTTAGCGACGTGACGGCCGGCACGAAAGGCGGTTGGGTTGACGATGAGCGTGCCCTGTCCCAGGAGGGAGACTGCTGGATCTACGATGAAAACAGCGTGGTGTTTGCCGGTGCAACCGTGTCCGGCAACGCGCGCCTGACCCTGCCGTGTACCGTCAGCCACGACGCGCATATCGGCGGTAACTGCTGGCTGGACGCAGCAGAGGTCAGCCACGGGGCGCGAATAAGTGACAACGTCACCGTTCAGCACTCCTGCGTGCGTGGCGAATGCCATCTCTTCGGCGACGCGCGCGTCCTGCACAACAGCGTCATCATAGGTGCCAAAGGCCTCACGCCGGACCACGACCAGATCCTGCAAATATACGACAGGGCGACGGTAAGCCGGTCGCGCATTGTGCATCAGGCACAAATATACGGCGAGGCGATGGTGAATAACGCGTTTGTTGAGCACCGCGCCGAAGTGTTCGACTGCGCGATCCTCGAAGGTAACGAACTCAACAACGTCTGGGTGTGCGACTGCGCCAAAGTGTACGGCAACGCCCGCGTGATTGCCGGCTTTGATGACGATGCCATCCCGACGGTGCGCTACAGCTCGCAGATTGCGGAGAACGCCGTGGTGGAAGGAAACTGTGTCATCAAGCACCACGTCCTGATCGGCGGCCAGGCCTGGCTGCGCGGCGGGCCAATCATGCTGGATGATAAAGTGGTGATTCAGGGACGCGCGCGGATCAGCGGCGACGTGCTGATAGAGCATCGGGTTGAAATCACCGACGATGCGGTGATTGAAGCCTTTGCTGGTGAGAGCATTCACCTGCGCGGTGAAAAGGTGATCAACGGCGACCAGCGCATCACCCGTACGCCGCTGCTGGGGGCGCTATAGGGTATAAATTTTGCCGTAGACGTTCACATCGTCATAGGCGCCATTCAGGTATTCCGCTTCCCGCAGGCACCCTTCCAGCGTAAAACCGTTGCGCAGGGCCACGCTGTTGCTCTGCTGATTCGCCACCCGACACTTGATCACAAAACGGCGGATCTCACCGCGCTCAGCGTAGTAGCGCATAAACGCCTGCAGCGACTGCGAGAGGATCCCCTGCCCCTGATGTGCTTCATCCAGCCAGTAGCCGATGTACCCGGCTTTGTTGGCTGGCTCAATCGCATTGAACGACAGTACGCCGACCAGCGCATCCTCCCTGAAGATCAAAAACATTTTGGCGTAGCCGCGCTGGTGCAGCATCTGGTTACTCTGCACGTTGCGTCGGGTATCGTCCTCGCTGCCCACGTGCTGCGCCCAGTCAAAAGCGGTTTGCAGAAAGGCTCTGTTTTTGACGACGAGGTTATGCAGTTCGGTGGTATAGCGCTCTTCGACGGCGCGAAGCTCGAGAGCGTCAGATACGGGAATAGTTTCGGATTGTGTTGCGGTCATTGCCCCTCACCCTAACCCTCTCCCGGAGGGAGAGGGAATCGATCGTTAACGCATTACCCGGTCATCAACGTAATGACGTTTATCCGGCGCTGGCGGGAAATACTGATACAGCCAGGTTTCGCTGATGGCATCGCCCTGGCAGCGCAGGAACAGGCGCATATCCACCGGCTCCGTCGAATCCGACGTTGGGTACCAGTCAAACAGAATGCGATAGCCGTCAAACGGTTCAACGTAAAGGATTTCAACCTGCTTTGCTTCACCACTGGAGAGCGTAATCACCGGCTCGATGCCCTTCGGTGCGGCGGCCTTCAGGTCGCCGCCGACGAAGTCGATAGCAAAGCGACGGGCCCACACTTTCGGGTAATTTTCGCCCGGCGCCCAGCCTTCCGGGAAACCGCCCATGCCGGTGCGGGTCGCGTAGACGTTCGCCAGCGGGGAGCGCACCGGCGGCTGTGCGCTCCAGTACAGACGATATTTGAAGTCCAGCTCGGCGCCCGCTTTCACCGGTTTTTCCGGCTGCCAGAAGCAGACCACATTATCCAGCGTTTCACCGGTGGTCGGGATCTCCATCAGCGCGATGGATCCTTTACCCCAGTCGTTGCGCGGTTCAACCCACAGGCTCGGGCGCTTGTTATACCAGCCCATCACGTCCTGATAGTGCGAGAAATCGCGATCGAGCTGCAGCAGCCCGAACCCTTTCGGGTTTTTGTCGAGGTAGGCATTGAACTGCAGCTTCTGCGGGTTATTGAGCGGACGGCAGATCCACTCCCCGTTGCCGCGCCACATGGCAAGGCGGTCAGAGTCGTGGATTTGCGGGTGAATGGTGTCGCACATGCGGCGTTCGTTATTGCCGCAGCTGAACATGCTGGTCATTGGCGCGATGCCGAGCTGCTTGATGTCCTTACGCGCGTAGAGATGGTTTTCCACCTCCATGATCACCTGGCTTTTTTCGCAGTGGATCACGAATTTATAGGCACCGGTGATGCTCGGGCTGTCCAGCAGCGTGTAGACGGTAAAGGTGGTGTCACCCGGCTTAACGGTTTCAAACCAGAAAGAGGTAAAGTCCGGGAACTCTTCCGGCGTGTCGGTAAAGGTATCTACCGCCAGACCGCGGGCGGAAAGGCCGTACTGGTAGGTGTCATCCACCGCGCGGAAATAGCTCGCCCCCAGGAAAGAGACGATATCGCGACGCGCCAGCTCTGGTGCTTTAAAGGCGCGGAAGCCCGCAAAGCCGAGATCGCTTTGCCCTTCCAGCTGTTTGGTATCCACACCCGTTTCGCCGTAGCTGAACAGCTCAGGACGGAAGTGGATCTCGCGCGCCATCGAGGTCGACTGGTCCAGCGAGAACATCCGCACGCGGCGGCGGAACCCCATTCCCATATGGAAGAACTGCACGTCCAGCTGACGCCCTTCAATGTTGTTCCACAGTGACTGCTTTTCATCGTAGCGGATGGCGTTGTACGCCTGCGGCGTCATGGTCGCCAGCGTCTCCGGCAGCGGACGCGGCGCGCCCCCCCACGGGGTTTTCGCCAGGTCATGCGCCATGGATTGCAGTACGGAGAAGTCAAAACGACGGCTCTGGCCGTCAGCAATGTCAGAGTCGGCCGCGTATGCCGCTTTGGAAAACAGGGAAGCAAGGCCAGAGGTACCGCTCAGGGCTGCCACTGCCAGCGAGCCTTTTAGAAAACGTCTGCGATTCATGCCTGGAAAAACGTCCTTATGGTCGTGTGAATGTGTTTCGCGCTCGGCGAAATGACGGCAAGAAAGAACGCACAGCCTAAACAAAAATGGTTAAGAATCCAATTGTTGGCCGGTGATTATCTGAACAAAGTGAGAAATATTTTCTGTCGACCAGAACGGCCCGAAAGTGGTGTAAAGAAAGCCTGGAAAATGTGTATAAAAATGCCCCGTCAGGACATCAGCTGACGGGGCAAATGAGGCGGTTATTTTACGCTGACATCGATACCCGGGAAGTACTTATCAGCGAGTTTAGCGATCGTGCCGTCGGCACGTACTTTATCAATCGCGGCATCAAGCTGCTTTTTGGTGGCCTCGTCCCCTTTACGCAGCCCAAAACCGATCCCACTGCCGAGGATAGTGTCGTCAGACACCGGTTTGCCGATGAAGCCAAACCCTTTCCCCTGCGGCTTGCTGAGGAAACCTGCCTGCCCGGCCGCGGACATGACCAGCGAGGCGTCGATACGGCCATTCAGCAGATCGCCCCAGGCCATATTCTGATCTTTATAAGACACCACGGTGACACCCTGCTTTTCCCAGTGCTCTTTGGCATAGGTTTCCTGAATGGAGCCCTGCAGCACGCCGATGGTTTTCCCCTTCAGCCCTTCAGGCGTCGCCTCAACCGCCGTCCCGGCCTTGCCGACCAGCTGCGACGGAATACGGTAGATCGGCTGGGTGAAATCAATGCTCTTGCGGCGCTGTTCGGTGATATTCATCGCCGAGTTGATGGCGTCAAACTTCTTCGCCACCAGCCCCGAGATCAGCGCGTCAAACGAGGTTTCCACCCAACTGCACTTCATCGCTGCCGCTTTGCAGATGGCGTTACCCAGCTCAACGTCAAACCCTTCCAGCTCGCCTGAGGCATTGCGGCTCTCAAACGGCGGGTACTCCGCTTCCAGACCGTAGCGCAGCTCGGTGGCCGCGAAGGACGAAAAGGTACACAGCAATCCCATGCCGACAACTAACGCGCGTAATTTCATTTCAAACTCCTCAGAGCCTATCCCAGGAGGCGTAATTGTTGAAGACAGTTTGGTACCGGACAGCGCACAGAAACCGGAACGTACATGTAGTACGTGAGGATTTCGAGCACTGCCCGGTGCCAAAATGGCGAATAAAATAGCCTAATGGGATAGGCTCAGCGTGGTTTAACCCGACACAGGGCTTGAGCACCTGCCCGTAACGTCGCCTCATCTTTCGCAAAAGAGAGACGAATCAATTTATTATCCGTGCCGTCCGCATAAAACGCCGACAGCGGAATGGTGGCAACACCGTACTCAACGATCAGCCGTTTCACCAGCTCGCTGTCCCGCTCGTCGCTGAACCGGCTGTAGTCCGCCAGCATAAAGAACGATCCGGCGCTCGGCAGCAGGGTAAACGGCGAATCGGCCAGCAGGCCGTGCAGCAGATCGCGCTTGCGCTGGTAAAACGCCGACAGCGACAGCCAGGTTTGCGGATCGGTCATGTGTTCTGCAAACGCGTGCTGCATTGGCGTATCGGCAGAGAACATCAAAAATTGATGGACTTTACATATCTCGTCCATCAGCTCTGCGGGTGCCACACAATAACCCACGCGCCAGCCGGTGACGTGATAGGTTTTTCCGAAAGAAGAAATAATCACGCTGCGCTCCGCCAGCTGCGGGTGCGTGGCCATCCCGTGGTGCGGTTCCCCATCGAACACGACGTGTTCGTACACTTCGTCAGACAAAATAATGATGTCGGTATTGCGCGTCAGCGCCGCCAGCTGCTGCAGGTCATTGGCCGTGAAGACCTGGCCGCTCGGGTTGTGCGGCGTATTGATGATGATCATGCGCGTGCGCGGGGTGATGGCGGCACGGACCTCGTCCCAGTTGACGGCAAAATCCGGGACCGTGAGCTTGATGGCGACAGGCGTTGCCCCCTGCAGGCGAACAATGGGCGCATAGCTGTCAAACGACGGCTCAAAGTAGATCACCTCATCGCCCGGGTGCACCAGCCCGCTTATCGCTGAATAGAGCCCTTCGCTGGCACTGGCGGTCACCAGCACCTCGCTGGCAGGGTCATACTGCGTGCCGTAGAGGGCGGCAATTTTATCAACAATACGTTCCTTGAGCGGCTGCAAGCCGGTCATTGCCGCATACTGGTTATGCCCTGCCTCCATCGCGCGGGTGACGCCGGCGATCAGCTTCGGGTCGCAGGAAAAATTCGGCGCGCCCTGAGAAAGGTTAATGGCATTATGCTGGGCCGAAAGCTGGCCAATAACGGTAAAAATGGTGGTTCCCACGTCTGGCAGCTTGGAGCGCGTTTGCACTGGCGTACGTAAAGTCATCCTCTTTCCCTTCTCATGGACATTGCATAACTATTCAAACAACAAGTGCGTTGCCGGGACAATCGAATTGTTGTCATAATAACCATGAGAAAAATTCATAGCTGAGGTGTTTTCATGTCGCGCCGTTCGCTCCCGCTCAATGCCATCGACGCATTTTTAGTCACCGCGCGTCACCTGAATCTGACCCACGCCGCCGCAGAGTTGTGTCTGACGCAGGGGGCCGTGAGCCGCAAGATTTCTTCTCTTGAGACGTGGTTTGGTTTTCCGCTCTTTGAGCGCCACGCGCGCGGGCTGCGCCTCTCGCCCCATGGCAGCGCACTGCTGCCTGAGCTGCAGTCCGCTTTCGGGCAGCTGCTGACCGTAGCCGACCAGGCTCGCAGCCTGCACACGGTGATCCGGCTTAAGGCGCCTACCTGCGCCATGCGCTGGCTGGTGCCGCGTCTGCTGGAGGTAGAGCGCGAGCAGCCGGACCTGCAGATCGCGCTCACCACCACCACCGATCATAACGTCAATTTCAAAACCGAATCTTACGATGCGGCCATCGTCTTCGGCACGCACATGAGCGCAGGCGATCTGCTGTTCGAAGAGGCGCTAACCCCGGTATTCAGCCCCGTCAGGGCGGGTGCCGCACTGGGTTCGCTGACGTTTCTGCACCCGACAAGGGATAAGACAGACTGGTCACTGTGGCTGGCGAATCAGGAAGGTCCGGGCTTTGCTATGCACAAAAATCAACACTTCGATACGATGGATCTCGCCATCACCGCCGCCATTCAGGGGCTTGGTGTTGCCATCGCCGACGAAACGCTGGTGGCAGAAGATGTCCGCGCCGGAAGGCTGATGCGCCCCTATGAAGCAAGTGTAAAAACCGGCGCGAGCTACCGGCTGGTGCTGCGCGAAACGCCTTGTCAGGAAAATGGTCTGTCAGCGTTTCGCGCCTGTTTGCTTAATCGAGGCTGACATGGTGCTTCATCACGCGTTTGAAGAGACTCATGCGGGCGCGCATAAAGCGGTTTTCAAGCCTGAAACCCGCATATTTATTCACGCCAATACGTAACAGCACGTCCCGCCCTTTGCGGCAGGCTGGCCAGCGCGTCGGCCCGTGAAGGCAGTCATGCGTTCCGGCATCGCGCGCAAAGCTTACCCAGTAATCAGCCACCTGGGCGGCAAACTGTAGATCCCGCTCATTGACATACTGACGTGAAGGCTCCACCTGGCCGAGGGTATCGAAGACATAGGGAACTTCGTTGCCGTGCCAGGCGCCGTTGATATACGTGCCATGTTCCGCTTCGGCCACATAGTCAAACCAGTAACGCCAGCAAAGCCCGCCGACGCGCTGCTGGGCCTGCATCACCACGTAGCCCATGGTGGTGAAGGCCATGTCGCGGCATACCTGCCTGCCGAGCTCCTCATCGCCCTTCACGCCCGGATAAAGCAGCTTGATGAGCCCCAGCCCGAAGCGGCGCTCCCGGCGAAGCTTCTGGATTTGCCCTGCGAGGTCGACCCCAAACACCGCCATCACGCTGGCTTCATCGCTGTTGGAGCCAATCATCACCGGCACGGGATGCTGGCGGGCGGCGAAAAAGACGTCCAGCATCGCCTCCGGCAGAACGCAATCCCCGACGATGGGCGCCGGGGCGACGTTCAGCGGCGCGGTCAGCGGCCAGAACGCCTCGGGCGGAATAGCGCGCAGCTGCTCTGCCGTCGCGTTCTCCAGACCAAAATGGGCGGCCAGCGCTTCCCCTTTTTGCAGGGCCTGCTCGCGCGGCGTGTCCGGCAAGGTGTATCCGCTTTGCACTATCGCCTTATGGAACAATCCTGCTGCCAGCGGCGAGGCCAGCAGAGAAAGCACGCTGCGCGCGCCGGCGGATTCGCCAAACAGGGTGACGTTATTGGGGTCGCCGCCAAACGCGGCGATATTCTCCCTCACCCATTCGAGCGCGGCGATCTGGTCCAGCAGGGCAAAATTATGCACCACCCGCTCTTCTTCCCCCTCCAGCGCGGGATGGGCGAAAAAGCCGAGATGGCCGAGACGGTAGTTAATCGTGACGACAACCACCCCGCGTGATGTCAGGGCTTTGCCGTTGTACGGCGGCAGGCCACCGGCGCCGATCGTAAACCCGCCCCCGTGCAGCCAGACCATGACCGGGAGCGGCCCGGTACGGTCAACGGGGGACCAGACGTTAAGATAGAGGCAGTCTTCAGAAAACTGGCCGGGATCGCCCCCGCCCAGCTCCTGACAATATTCACTGCTTTGCCAGCTTGAGGGCGAAAAGGCGGTGGCTTCACGCACGCCTTCCCAGCGTTCCGGAGGCCGCGGCGAGCGCCAGCGCCACTCGCCAACGGGCGGTGCGGCATAGGGAATACCGCACCAGCGGTGAACGTTTTCATCGGTTAAACCAGACAGTGCGCCCTGGCGCGTTTCAACCACAGGGGCGGAAGGATATTGCATAACAACCTTATTTTTTTCCATCACACCCCTGAAGAGTAACGATTTCAGAGCAAACCGCAACGCTGTTTGCTGCGCGTTTCCGCCTCCTCGTAGAGCGTAAACTCGTCATACACCGGGCAGCCGAGCGCGGCTTCAAACGCATTGCGGCTGGCATTACCGTGGCTGCGGGCCTGGGTTTCGTTCCCGAGATTAGACTGGAAAATCCCCGCCGCGCTGACCGGGAGGAAATCCTCGTAGGTGATCGGCTGAGCAACCACCCACCCGCGCTCGATCAGCGGTTGCGGATCGTCTCCCGGACGAAACGCGTGGCGATGGGCTTCTCCCGCCGGGGTCAGGCGATAGCGAAAATAGGCAAGCTCCTGACGGCGCAGGAACATTTCGCTGTCCGGGAAGGCGCTGAAAATCTCCTGCAAATGCAGCTGGTGCGTGAGGTTATCTTTACCGGTTCCGGCCTGGGCCAGCAGGCTATCGTACAGTTCCCGGCCTTTCGGAGTCAGCGCCACGCCGCGCTGTTCAATTTCACCGAAGCGCGCGGTGTGGGTGCCTTTGTGTTCACCGGCGAAAAGCACCGGCTCTTCCAGCGCCTTGAAGCTGGTCTGACGCAGCAGGATCGGCACTTCACGACGCGGCGGCCCTTCGATCAGAATTTTTGGCTCAATGCCATACTTCGGCATCAGCTCCTGCACACGGTCAATGTCCAGCGTGCGCGGCGTGAGGTGGTTGATATGGCACCCGGGGAAGCAGACCACGTCGGCAATAAGACGGTGCTCGTGATTCAACGCCAGGTAGGTCTCCTGGTCGACCGTTGCATGACGGTGCCAGCGGAAGGTTTCTAACGCTTCCTGTACAAACTCGTGCGCCTGCGTTTCGGTAAAGCCCCCTTCCAACTCGTGGAGATCAATAAGTTCCAGACAGCGTGGCGTAAAGATGTTTCGGTGAGAGAGAATTTCTGCCGCCCGCTCGCGTAACGCCAGGTTTTCAATCAGCTCAAGGCGCAGCAGAGAGGTAAAGATACGAAACGGATTGCGGCACAGCGCCGCATCATCAACCGGACGAAACGCCGTCGAGTGGACCGGCACCCCCGCCTGGGAGAGATCGTAATAGCTGACCGGATACATGCCCATAATGGCAAACATACGGCGCAGGGTGGAAAGCTCTTGTGCCGTCCCGACGCGGATCGCCCCGTGACGCTCCACGTTAAGGCGCGTCAGCTCGTCGGCATTCGCCAGTTGTTCATGTAAGAGTGGGTTATTTTCCAGAACCGCCAGGTTTACGTCCGCAACCAGTTCAAGCAACGTGCCGTACTGCGGAACTTCCTGCTGGTACATCGCCGACATAGCCTGCGAAAAATGTTCCCGAATATCATCAGCCGTGATGGTGTTCGCCATGATGTCATGCCTCCAGTGAATATTACCTGGAGTGTAGAGAAACCCGTTCCTTCCGGGGGGAAGAATTTCTGATTTGTGATCTTAAGACGACAGTGGTCAAACCGTGTGCTACCGGTCGCTGACGCTCCCTGCCGAAACGCGCTTTTCGCCTCGTCATCTTTTTCCAGGATTTTCCTTATAATTATTTATGGCTCAGTTTTCTAGCTATAAAGTATTAATTTTTCGCACGGTGCCGATTGCAAAATAATCAGTCATGGCACGCCCTTTATTTTATCTTCACCTTTCAACTTTTTAGTCGAAACTTAGGACTAATCTTAGCTAGCGTTTACAAGTCCCTCCCACTTCTCAATATTTTCCCGTCAGGCGAAGCGCAAAGCGTTCAATATTCAAAAATAACGCAACCGCAAATAGCAAGACGCATTTGACGAATGCCCCATAGCGACTAAAGTTATTAATCGAACGACGAGTGATACGGAATATTTTCGTATCGTACTGACATAACCAATATATGAATATGAGGTTTAATATGGCAGAGCATCGTGGTGGTTCCGGTAATTTCGCTGAAGACCGTGAAAAAGCATCAGAAGCTGGACGTAAAGGTGGCCAGCACAGCGGTGGTAATTTTAAAAACGATCCGCAACGCGCATCTGAAGCGGGTAAGAAAGGGGGACAGAACAGTCACGGCGGAGGCCGTAAATCTGATAACTCCTGATCTTATTTAGTACTCTTTTAATAAAACCAGAGAGCATGCTGCGGGCTGAAAAGCTCGCAGTACCCTCTCCTTATTTTACCGGAGCGTAATAATTATGAATATGAAAAGTGTTGAGGATGTATTTATTCATCTTCTCTCGGATACCTACAGTGCGGAAAAACAGCTTACCCGCGCGCTGAGTAAGCTTGCCCGCGCCGCATCCAGCGAGAAACTGAGCGCGGCCTTTACCGCACACCTTGAAGAGACGCAGGGCCAGATCGAGCGTATCGACCAGATCGTCGAACAAGAAGACGGTATCAAACTCAAACGCATGAAATGCGTGGCGATGGAAGGCTTAATTGAAGAAGCCAACGAAGTCATCGAAAGCACGGAAAAAAATGAAGTCCGTGATGCTGCCCTAATTGCCGCTGCGCAAAAAGTAGAGCATTACGAAATTGCCAGTTACGGTACTCTAGCAACGCTTGCAGAACAACTTGGCTATAAAAAAGCCGTTAAGCTTCTTGCCGAAACGCTGGAAGAAGAAAAAGAGACCGACCTTAAACTCACCGATCTGGCCGTTGGAAATATTAACCAAAAAGCTCAGAAATGACGCAATAACACAGGTTAAATAAAATGAGCATCAGTCCCAGGACAATTAAACGGTGCCATTTAACGGCAGCTATAATATGGTTCATTCTCGCTATCCCTTCCGTAATATGGTGGAAGAACAGCGTGCTATGGGTCATTATCATCAGTATTTACGCCAATATTGTTGGCCATTTATCTGGCTACAGTGCCGCGCGTGCCGATCAGGCTGCTGAGAGTGAGACCAAATAAGCGAACCCCTAATGAGGATACAATGATGAATCACGTAGAACACTACCATGACTGGCTACGCGATGCCCATGCGATGGAAAAGCAAGCCGAGTCAATGCTGGAATCCATGGCCAGCCGCATCGATAATTATCCCGATGTTCGCGCCAGAATTGAACAGCATATTAATGAGACAAAACGGCAAATTACATTGCTGGAGGAAATCCTCGACCGTAATGATATTTCTCGTTCGGTTTTAAAAGACTCGATGAGCAAAATGGCGGCGCTGGGTCAGTCCATCGGCGGCATGTTCCCGTCTGATGAAATCGTTAAGGGCTCAATCAGCGGCTATGTTTTCGAACAGTTTGAAATCGCCTGCTACACCTCCCTGCTCGCCGCCGCAAAAAAAGCGGGCGATACTGCCTCCGTGCCCGCCATTGAGACGATCCTGGCGGAAGAGCGCGAGATGGCCGACTGGCTGATTCGCCACATCCCGCAAACGACGGAACAGTTCCTGCTGCGTTCAGACGCATCGGGTGTCGAAGCGAAAAAATAACTCAGGAGAGTCTATATGTTTCGACACGTTAAACAGCTGCAATACACGGTTCGCGTTGCTGAACCGAACCCGGGTCTCGCCAATCTACTCCTGGAACAGTTTGGCGGGCCGCAGGGCGAACTGGCGGCCGCCTGCCGCTACTTTACGCAAGGGTTGAGCGATGACGATCCTGGCCGTAAGGATATGCTGATGGACATTGCAACCGAGGAGTTAAGCCACCTCGAAATCATCGGTACGTTGGTCGGCATGCTGAACAAAGGTGCCAAAGGCGCGCTGGCGGAAGGGGTGGAAAATGAGGCTGAGCTCTATCGGTCCATGACCGAAAACGGGAACGACAGCCACATCACTTCCCTGCTCTACGGCGGCGGCACACCGCTCACTAACTCGGCGGGCGTGCCCTGGACGGCGGCCTACGTCGATACCATCGGCGAGCCAACTGCAGATCTGCGCTCGAACGTGGCGGCAGAGGCCAGGGCGAAGATCATCTACGAACGGCTGATCAACGTCACTGACGATCCCGGAGTAAAAGATGCGCTGGCGTTTTTGATGACGCGTGAGGCGGCGCATCAGCTCTCCTTTGAAAAAGCGTTACAGTCCATTCGTAATAATTTCCCGCCGGGGAAACTGCCGCCAATCGAGGAATTCACCAACAAGTACTACAATATGTCAGAAGGTGGAGAGGTTCGCGGAAGCTGGAACAGCGATAAGCACTTTGATTACGTTGAGTCCCCCCAGCCTGCGGTGGATGGCGGTGACGGCAGCGCCAGTGTGACGCTCACAACCGAACAGGCAACCCTGGTTAAGGCGATGTCTGCCCGCACGAAGTCCGATCCACATTCCGACCCGCTGACCGGTGCCGAGCTGGGCGCCGGAAAGACTAAACCGTAATCGGTTTTGCCGGTAGCCCTGCGCTACCGGTAATTCTCGTGCCCCATCGCTTCAGAGGTACGGACAATGTTCGAACTTGATGCATTCCATCTCGCCAGAATTCAGTTCGCTTTTACCGTCTCGTTTCACATTCTTTTCCCGGCGATTACCATTGGTCTTGCCAGCTATCTTGTCGTGCTGGAGGGCATGTGGCTGCGCACCAAAAACGACGTCTGGCGTTCGCTTTACCACTTCTGGCTCAAGATATTTGCCGTTAACTTCGGGATGGGGGTGGTTTCCGGGCTGGTCATGGCGTATCAGTTCGGTACCAACTGGAGCGGGTTCTCCCAGTTCGCGGGCAGCATTACCGGCCCCCTGCTGACCTACGAGGTGTTAACCGCCTTCTTCCTGGAAGCCGGCTTCCTGGGCGTTATGATGTTCGGCTGGAACAAGGTCGGCCCCGGGCTGCACTTCTTTTCAACCTGCATGGTGGCGCTCGGCACGCTGATGTCGACCTTCTGGATCCTCGCCTCCAACAGCTGGATGCACACCCCGCAGGGTTTTACTATCGAAAACGGACAGGTTATTCCGCAGGACTGGCTGGCGATTATCTTTAACCCCTCCTTCCCTTACCGCCTTATCCATATGGCCATCGCCGCGTTTCTGAGCAGCGCGCTGTTCGTCGGCGCGTCGGGCGCATGGCACCTGCTGCGCGGAAATGATACCCCTGCCATACGCACTATGTTCTCCATGGCGATGTGGATGGCGCTGCTGGTCGCCCCCATCCAGGCCGTGGTGGGCGATATGCACGGCCTGAATACGCTTGAGCATCAGCCTGCCAAAATTGCCGCCATCGAGGGGCACTGGGAAAATCCGCCCGGCGAGGCCACGCCGCTGCTGCTGTTTGGCCTGCCGGATATGGACGAGGAGCGCACCAAATACGGTCTGGAGATCCCCGCCCTCGGCAGCCTTATCCTGACGCACAGCCTGGATAAGCAGGTGCCGGCGCTGAAAGACTTCCCGAAAGAGGATCGCCCAAACTCAACCATCGTCTTCTGGTCGTTCCGCATCATGGTCGGGATGGGCCTGCTGATGATTACCCTCGGCCTGGTCAGCCTCTGGCTACGCTATCGCCACAGGCTCTATCACTCGCGCCCGTTCCAGTGGTTTGCCCTCTGCATGGGGCCCGCGGGTCTGGTGGCGCTACTCGCCGGCTGGGTAACCACCGAAGTGGGCCGCCAGCCGTGGGTCGTCTACGGTTATCTGCGCACGATTGACGCGGTCTCCCTGCACAGCACCCTCCAGATGAGCATCAGCCTGCTGGCGTTCTTCGTTGTCTACTCGTCGGTGTTTGGCGTGGGCTATGTTTACCTCATCCGGTTGATTAAGAAAGGCCCGCAGCCTGTCGATACGCTGACCTCAAACACGTCGGGCACCCCCGCCCGTCCGCTGTCTGCCGTGGAGTCTGTTCCGGAACAGGAGAGAAACTGATGGGCGTCGATATCTCTGTTATCTGGTTTGCCATCATCGTCTTTGCCACGCTGATGTACATCATTATGGATGGCTTTGATTTGGGCATCGGCCTGCTGTTTAACTTCGTGGGCGATGCGAAAGAGCGGGATGTGATGGTCAACAGCGTCGCACCCGTGTGGGACGGCAACGAGACCTGGCTGGTGCTCGGCGGCGCCGGGCTGTTCGGCGCGTTCCCGCTGGCTTATGCGGTCATTATTGATGCGCTCACCATCCCCCTTACCGCGATGCTGATCGGCCTCATCTTTCGTGGGGTAGCCTTTGAGTTTCGCTTTAAAGCGACGCCTTCGCACCGCAAATTCTGGGACTACTCTTTCGCCGGTGGCTCCCTGCTCGCCACCTTCAGCCAGGGGATCGTCGTGGGGGCGGTGATCAACGGCTTTGAGGTTGAGGGCAGACGATTTGTGGGCTCGCCGCTCGACTGGCTGACGCCCTTTAACCTCTTCTGCGGTATCGGACTGGTCGTCGCCTACACGCTGCTGGGCACCACCTGGCTTATCATGAAAAGTGAAGGCGCATTGCAGCATCGCATGCGCGAGCTGACCCGCCGCGTGCTGCTGGCCCTGGTGGTGGTCATCGCGGTCGTCAGCGTCTGGACGCCGCTCGGCTGGCAGTACGTAGCCGACCGCTGGTTTACCCTGCCCAACTTCTTCTGGTTCCTGCCGGTTCCGCTGCTGGTCGGGCTTTTCAGCGTGCTGATCTGGCGCCTGACCCGCAACCCGGCCAGCCACTCGCGTCCCTTCCTGCTTACGCTGGGGCTGATTTTCCTCGGGTTTAGCGGGCTCGGTATCAGCCTGTGGCCGAACATTATTCCGCCGCGCATCACTCTGTGGGAAGCCGCGGCGCCCCCCGCCAGCCAGCTGTTTATGCTGGTCGGGACCCTGCTGATCATTCCGGTGATTCTGGTGTACACCGCCTGGAGCTACTATGTTTTCCGGGGAAAAGTGTCGGATACTGAAGGCTATCACTGAGGAACGCTATGACGGACTGGCATACACGAGCCATTATCTACCAGATTGATACCGCGCTTTTTTACGATATAAACGGCGATGGCTGCGGGGATATCGCCGGGATAGCGGCCAAGCTGCGCTATATTCGCCGCATGGGGGCGACGGTTATCTGGATCACCCCGTTTTACCTCACGCCCTTTCTGGATGAAGGCTACGACGTCAGCGACCATCTGCAGGTGGATCCCCGCTTCGGAAAACTGGCCGATATTATCGCCTTTATCGAACAAGCCCGGGAGCTGGGCATGCAGGTCATTATTGAGCTGCTGATCCAGCACACCTCCGACGCCCATCCCTGGTTCCAGCAGGCTCGCCGCAGCCCCAACTCGCCGTATCGCGACTACTATATCTGGTCGGATAGCGACGACGACACGCCACCCATGTTCCCCGGCGTGGAAAAGAGCATCTGGAGCTGGGATGACGAGGCGGGACAGTATTACCGGCATATGTTTTATCGTCACGAGCCGGATCTGAACCTGACCTCGCCCGCCGTGCTTAAGGAAATTGAGAATATTATCCTCTTCTGGCTCAAGCTGGGGGTGTCCGGGTTTCGCCTCGATGCCGCGTCCCACCTCACCACGCAGGCGGGAAACGGTGACGAAAAGAAGGGCCTGTGGATCCTGGAGCATATGCGCCGTCTTATCGAGCAGCGTAATCCGGACGCCATCCTGCTCGGTGAAGTGGACGTGGACGTTGAGACCTATAAAGACTACTTCGGCAATAACGACCGCCTGCATCTGGTGCTTAATTTCTGGCTCAACAAGTATTTCTACGTCAGCCTGGCCAGGAAAAGCGCCCGCCCACTGCGCAACGCGGTGAAGAAAATGATCGTCCCGCCCGACTCATGCTGCTTTGCCAACTGGCTGCGCAACCATGACGAGCTGGATCTGGAAGGGATTAGTCAGAAAGATAAACAGTTTGTCCTCGACACCTTCGCCCCTGACGAGGAGATGAACGTCTATCAGCGCGGGATCCGCAGACGCCTGGCGCCGATGCTGAATGGCGATCAAAAGCGGCTGGCGTTCTGCCACGCGGTGCTCTTCTCCCTGCCGGGCGTGCCGGTGATGCGCTACGGAGATGAGATCGGCATGGGTGATGACCTGGAGCTGGAGGAACGCTACGCCGTTCGCACCCCGATGCAGTGGGCAGGTTCGCAGGGCGGCGGTTTTTCGGCGGCCGATCCTGAAAAATTTATTGCGCCGATAATCGACCACGGACCCTATCGCTATCAGAAAATCAACGTCGCCGATTCGCTGCTTCACCGCAACTCGCTCCTGCACCGGATAATCGATATTGCCAATACCCGCTCGGAGTTCCCCGAAATTGCCGTGGCGCCCTTTCGCCTCATCACCCTCGATCATGACGCGGTGCTGGGGATCTATTACGAGACCGACGAGCGCAGCATCCTGACCTTCGTTAACTTCAGCGACCAGCCCGTTCAGTTCACCGCAAAGGGGATCCGCCACGCCACCTGGACCGCCTGCCTTGAGGACAAACGCTACGACGACGCGCTGGTTTGCGGAAAAACCGTCGAGCTCAGTATTAGTGGCTACGGCTACCGATGGTTCTGGACGCACCGCAGCGCGCTGCGCTGATTAGCGTTTCCGCCGGGCGATCAGACGGGTCAGCATAATCCCCGCCACCGCGAGCGCCCCCAGCGCCACCTTACCCGGCATACCGGAGGTGACGGACGGGGCGCGGTCTTTTGCTTCGTCCGTAAAACGCCCATGGATTTTGTGCAGGTCGTTAACCGGCTGGTCGAGATAGTCCCGGCGATCCGCTGCGTTCAGATCGTCGGTCATCTGGCCTTCCCAGGCCTTTTTCACCATTAGCCGGTCAAGGTAGCCCGGAAAGAAGAATTGCCCGACGATGGTCTGGATGGTGCTGCTGCCCACCCACAGCTCGCGCACCGGTTTCTGTGCAACCTTAAAGATGGCCCTGGCGGCGACTTCGGGCTCAAAGACCGGCGGCACCGGGCGCATAGCCCAGGCAAACTTATTCCTCGCCCATTCGAACTGCGGCGTATTGAGGCCCGGCATTTGAACCATCGAAAGCTGTACCCGGCTGTTCTCGTGCATTAGCTCGGTTCGCACCGCATCGGTGAACCCGCGGATCGCCGCTTTGGCTCCGCAGTAGGCCGACTGCAAAGGGATGGAACGGTAGGCCAGCGCGGAACCCACCTGAATAATCACGCCCCTGTCGCGAGGCACCATCAGCTCCAGCGCGGCGCGGGTGCCGTTGACAAACCCGAGGTAGGTAACATCCGTCACGCGACGAAACTCATCCGGCGTCAGGGTACGAAACGGTGCCAGCACGGCCCCCATCGCATTGTTGACCCAGACATCAATCGCCCCGAGGCGATACTCGATCTCATTAGCCGCATCCACCACCGCCTGGCTGTCGGCGACGTCCGCCTGCACCGCATGGGCATTAACACCAAAGCGGCACAGCTCTTCCTGGGTTGAGTGCAGGCTGGCTTCATCGCGGGCGATAATCCCCACCTTTTAACCTGCCTTTGCAAAGTGCAGCGCCGTGGCTTTTCCCACGCCCGCCGTCCCGCCGGTAATCACTATGACCGCCATAGAACCTCCGCGTGAATTTAGCCGTTATTGCCGTCCGACAGTTTTGTTACCAGTTCCGCGAGCGAGTAGTGCACCGCTTTCTCCACCACATCCTCACAGTCGCCTGAGAAAAGGACGGTGCGGGTTTCCGTCTCACCGCGCACATTCCAGGCAAAGCAGACCGTACCCGCCGCGGTGCCGTCATCGCCCCCTTCCGGGCCCGCATAGCCGCTGATAGCGATGCTGATATCCGCCCGGGCAATGTCGCGGATGCTGGCGGCCATCTCGATCACCGTCTGTTCACTGACGGCGGTGTAGCGCGCCAGCGTCTCAGGACGCACGCCGAGGATCCACGATTTGGCTTCATCGCTGAACACAACCAGTCCGACATCATAAAAATCGGCCGTGTTTTCCTCTGCACACAGCGCCACCGAGAGCTTTCCTCCCGTGCAGGATTCCGCCGTGGTTAAGCGCAGCCCGGCATCGGTTAATTTACTCGCCAGCTTTTTGGTGAGTTCACTCACGGTAAAATGACTGTCGTGTAAAAGATTGCTCATCTTTCCGCCTCTTATTTCTCAAAAGGAATGATTGAAATATGACCATTGCGCTCAAGTATGGCATATTTAATTCCACTCATTTCTGTAATGCCATTATTCTGTCGCGCTGACACCAGAATATCATCACAGGACACGTCGACTTTTTTTAGCTTATCCGCGAGCGGCACGCCGTTTTCAACCAGAATTACCGGCGTACCATCCAGAATATTCTCCACCGGTGAAAAATACTTCTTCATAAGCCCAAATATAATGTCAACTACCACCAGTGTGGTAATGGTAATCATCGCGCCGGTGACGGAGAAGTCCTGACCCAGAAGCGCCTGTTGCGTCGCCTCACTAATAATCAAGAGGAGGATGAGATCAAAGCTGGTCATCTGCAGCAGCGCGCGACGCCCCGCCACTTTAAATACCACCACGAGAAACAGATAAATCGCCAGCGCGCGAAAGACCATATCCATATCAGCCTCCTACGGATAAATAAATTGCCAGATATTTATTTCTGGCTCGTTGTTGACGCGGATGACGGTGTTCCATTTACCGGCTCTGGAAGGTGTCGTGAAGTATAAAACTGAGAAATTGTCTGATTTTTGCAGGTCGTCATAGACCAAATAGAGGGTTTTACCATGGCTATACATTTTGTCCGGCTGCGGCCAGACGCTGCCGGGCTCGTACACGTCGCTGCTGTCGCTGGTCAGGCTGAGGGTATAGCTGCCCTCCGTTTTCACCGGGAACGTGAACTGCATTCTTGACTCCGTCTCCCGCCTGCCAAAACGTTCATAGTTTATGCTCAATGAGTTAGCGGAATTGGTTTTGGCCGTCTCGCTCACCATTCCGCTGGAAAAAAGACCGGCAACCGCTGCGATGATAATAACCAGGAGGACCACAAAACCCACCTGCCGAAATGTATATTCGAACCTCAGCAAGCGATAACTCTCATCTATCCCGGGTAACTTTTCATTTTCACGCTTCATGGCCGTCTTCACCGTTTCGCTTATTTAATGATAGTTTTGATTTCAAAAGAGAATGTTTTTAAGACTTATCACATTTGCCACATAAAGGAATAGCAACAATACTTAATATGTCAAGACACTCAAAAATGAAGGATATCAGATGAAATTATCACTTATTTCCGCTTTTTTGATATTTCTGGTTCCAGCCGCATGGGCTGATAATAACGGTGGGTTACAAAAAGGTGAAGCACCGCCGCCACCCCACGCGCTGGACAGCGGATATCGTGGAACCGACGACGCGCGTATTATGACCATCGAACAGGCAAAACAAATGCACGATGGTGCGACAATTTCATTGCGCGGTAATCTTATTGACGGTAGCGGCGATAAGTTTGTATTCCAGGATAAAACCGGAAAAATCGACGTTATTATTCCCCAGGCAGTCTTCGACGGCAGAACGGTAAAACCCGATCAGATGATCAGTATCAACGGTTCGCTTGATAAAAAATCATCTCCTGCCGTCGTTCGTGTTGATCGTTTGCAGAAATAATTCAGCGAAGCGTTAACGCTGCAACTATCCATCAAATCTCACCCCTTGGCTTAAGGAGTCAGCTATGAGTGATACTACACAACGTACGAACGCTTACCCGCAACCCCCGTTCCCGGAACAGCCGCAAACGCCGCCGGGACTGGCATCCGAAATGCAGCCGGTACCCGACCACGGGGAAACAAGCTACAAAGGACATGGCCGCCTTGCCGGCAAAAAAGCGCTGATTACCGGTGGTGACTCCGGTATTGGTCGCGCGGTGGCTATCGCCTATGCGCGTGAAGGCGCTGACGTTGCGATCAACTATCTGCCTGAAGAAGAGAAAGATGCCGCCGAGGTCATCGATCTGATCAAAGCTGAAGGTCGCAAGGCCATCGCGCTGCCCGGAGACGTCCGGGACGAAACCTTCTGTCAGAATCTGGTCGAAGAAGCCGTGTCGAAACTGGGCGGGCTGGATATTCTGATCAACAACGCAGGCCGTCAGCAATACCGGGAATCCCTTGAAGAGCTGACCACCGAAGATTTTGACGCGACGTTTAAAACCAACGTTTACGCCCCCTTCTGGATCACCAAGGCGGCTCTGCGCCACCTGAAAGCGTCGTCCGTGATCATTAACACCTCCTCCGTTCAGGCGGTGAAGCCCAGCCCTGTTTTGCTTGACTATGCCCAGACGAAAGCCTGTCTGGCGGTGTTTACCAAATCCTTAGCCAAACAGCTGGGTCCGAAAGGAATTCGCGTCAACGCGGTCGCCCCCGGCCCGTACTGGACGGTATTGCAGTCCAGCGGCGGGCAGCCGATGGAAAAAGTGAAGGAGTTCGGCGGTGATACCCCGCTGGGTCGTCCGGGGCAGCCCGTCGAGATTGCTCCGCTGTACGTCACGCTGGCCTCCGATGAATGTTCCTTTACCTCCGGTCAGGTGTGGTGTTCTGACGGCGGGGACGGCGTGATTTAAAAATGCGTTACCCTTTTCTCCCTTCCTCGCAGTGAGCAATAAATGAACAAGGACGTTCATCACCCGCCTTGCCTGAAAAACATGTTGTAACTCAAACAGATCAAATGTTAAAAATATTTTGCTATCAGGTTATCAAAATTAAACAACTTAACTTGTCACCCGCATCGCTCTGTTTTTAACATCGCCTATGGAAAAAAATGGTCTGTTCAGTCAGCGCATACGCTTGCGCCATTTGCATACATTTGTGGCCGTCGCTCAACAGGGAACGCTGGGGCGTGCGGCTGAAACTCTTAACCTGAGCCAGCCTGCGCTCTCGAAAACCCTCAACGAGCTGGAACAGCTGACCGGCGCCCGGCTATTTGATCGCGGTCGGCTGGGGGCACAGCTGACTCTGGTAGGCGAACAGTTCCTGACGCACGCCGTGAAGGTGCTGGATGCGCTCAATACCGCCGGCCAGTCCCTGCACCGAAAAGAAGAGCTCTCCAGCGAGGTGGTTCGCGTCGGCGCCCTGCCAACCGCGGCGCTGGGGATTCTGCCGCCCGTTATTGGTCAGTTCCACAAGCAGCAGCGCAATACCACTATTCAGGTTGCTACCATGAATAACACCATGCTGCTCGCGGGGCTTAAATCCGGTGAACTGGATCTTGGTATCGGTCGAATGTCCGACCCTGAACTGATGGGCGGCCTCAATTATGAACTGCTGTTTCTGGAATCCCTGAAGCTGGTGGTTCGTCCCGATCATCCCCTGCTTCAGGACACCGTGACGTTAAGCCGGGTGATGGAGTGGCCGGTAGTGGTTTGCCCGAAAGGGACCGTTCCGCGCCAGGCCGCTGAAACTTTGCTGCAGATGCAGGGGTGTACGCTGCCTTCAGGATGTATCGAAACGCTTTCGGCCTCCCTTTCGCGTCAGCTCACCCTGGATTATGACTACGTCTGGTTCGTGCCTTCCGGTGCGGTAAAAGACGATTTGCGCCAGGGGACGCTGACCGCCCTGCCGATCACCTCCCCCGGTGCGGGCGAACCCATCGGCATTCTGACCCGGGTGGATACCCCACTTTCCACGGGCGCACAAACGCTGCTGAGCGCCATTCGCAAATCCATGCCTGTTTGACCTCTTACCCCTCACCCTAACCCTCTCCCCTTAGGGGAGAGGGAACTGGCCTGTGTGTTAATCAAATAATGCGGAATGATTCATTAACAATTGCGCAAAACAATTTAACAGTTTTATCATAGCCACGAATTCACCAAATGGTTCGCATATCATTTTATAAATACGAATTCACTCGTGTTAATCATTGTGTTCCCCGCATTTTTTATCCAAATGGTACACATCCGGCACGGCGGGGGATTTAAAGGAGACAGAAATGGCATTTGGCAGCGCGCCGCGCGGGGTACCTCGTATTCTGCAGTGGCTTCTTGTCGGACTGATGATGCTCATCGGTCTGGCGGTCGGCGGGTTGGGCTTTAAGCTCGCCACCGTAGGCGGAAGTTTTTACTTCCTGATAATGGGCGTGGTGATGGTCGTTGCCGCGCTCCTGATTTTCCTCAATCGCAGCAGCGGGATCCTGCTTTACGGCATCGCGTTTATTGCCTCGCTGTTCTGGGCAGTAAGCGATGCGGGCTGGGATTTCTGGCCGCTCTTCTCTCGCCTGTTCACCTTTGCCGTACTGGCCTTCCTCTGCGCCATCGTCTGGCCTTTCCTGCGTGCTGCGAACCACAGCGCCGCGAACAAGGCGCCCGCTTTTGGCGTCGCGGCCGTGCTCGCGCTGGCGATGCTGGTCAGCCTCGGCTGGATGTTTAAACCACAAACCCTCGTGGCCGCGAACGAGCCCGTTCCGGTTAAACCCGTCGCACCCGGCGAGCAGCAAAAGAACTGGGAGCACTGGGGCAATACCACCCACGGCGACCGTTTCGCCGCGCTGGATCAGATCAACAAGCAAAACGTCAGCGATCTAAAAGTTGCCTGGGTTGCGCACACCGGCGATATTCCGCAAAGCAACGGCTCCGGCGCGGAAGATCAGAACACGCCGCTGCAGGTTGGCGACACGCTGTATGTCTGTACCCCGTACAGTAAAGTACTGGCGCTGGACGTGGATTCCGGTAAAGAGAAATGGCGTTATGATTCCAAAGCCACCGCCCCTAACTGGCAGCGCTGCCGTGGCCTGGGCTATTTTGAAGATCGCGAAATCGTGACAACGTCACAAACAGACACATCGCCTGCGGCCTGCCCTCGCCGTCTGTTCCTGCCGACCACCGATGCCCGCCTGATTGCCATCAATGCGGATACCGGCAAGGTCTGCGAAGACTTCGGCGACCATGGCACCGTTGATCTGAGCGTCGGCATGGGCGAGATCAAGCCCGGGTATTATCAGCAGACCTCCACGCCGCTGGTGGCCGGCAATGTCGTTGTCGTCGGCGGCCGCGTCGCGGATAACTTCTCCACCGGCGAACCGCCGGGCGTGGTGCGCGCCTACGACGTTCACACCGGTAAACTGGCGTGGGCGTGGGATCCGGGTAATCCGAACCTGACCGGCCTGCCGCCGGAAGGCCAGACCTACACGCGTGGCACGCCGAACGTCTGGTCAGCGATGTCTTACGACGCTAAGCTAAACCTGATCTATCTGCCAACCGGCAACGCCACTCCGGACTTCTGGGCGGGTGAGCGCACCGCGCTGGACGATAAATACAGCTCTTCCATCGTCGCCGTTGACGCCGCCACCGGACAGGTCCGCTGGCATTTCCAGACCACCCACCACGATCTGTGGGACTTTGACCTGCCTTCCCAGCCCCTGCTGTACGACCTGCCGGACGGCAAAGGCGGCACCACACCTGTGCTCGTCCAGACCAGCAAGCAGGGCATGATCTTCATGCTTAACCGCGAAACCGGCAAGCCGGTGGCGAAGGTAGAGGAACGTCCCGTTCCGGCGGGTAACGTTGAAGGTGAACGCTACTCACCGACCCAGCCGTATTCCGTGGGCATGCCGATGATTGGCAACCAGACGCTGACCGAGTCCGACATGTGGGGGGCGACGCCTGTTGACCTGCTGCTGTGCCGCATTCAGTTTAAAGAGATGCGTCATCAGGGCGTCTTCACCCCGCCGGGTCTCGACCGTTCCCTGCAGTTCCCCGGCTCGCTCGGCGGAATGAACTGGGGCAGCGTCTCCGTTGACCCGAACAACAGCCTGATGTTCGTCAACGATATGCGCCTGGGTCTGGCAAACTACATGGTGCCGCGCGCGAACGTGGCGAAAAACGCCAGCGGCATTGAGATGGGGATTGTCCCGATGGACGGTACGCCGTTCGGCGCGATGCGCGAACGCTTCCTGTCGCCGCTGGGCATTCCGTGCCAGAAGCCACCGTTCGGGACTATGTCGGCCGTTGACCTGAAAACCGGCAAGCTGGTGTGGCAGGTCCCTGTCGGCACGGTGGAAGATACCGGCCCTCTGGGCATTCGCATGCACATGCCAATCCCGATCGGTATGCCGACGCTGGGCGCGTCACTGTCAACCCAGTCCGGCCTGCTGTTCTTCGCCGGCACCCAGGATTTCTACCTGCGCGCGTTTGATACCGCCACCGGGAAAGAGATCTGGAAGGACCGTCTGCCGGTCGGCAGCCAGTCCGGCCCGATGACCTACGTCTCGCCGAAAACCGGCAAGCAGTACATCGTGATTAACGCCGGGGGCGCCCGCCAGTCGCCGGATCGCGGTGATTACGTTATCGCGTACGCGTTACCCGATAAGCAGTAACAAATGAAAAAGGGACCGAAAGGTCCCTTTTTTTTCCCGGTGGCGCTACGCTTACACGGGCCTACAAATACAAGTAGGTCGGGTAAGGCGAAGCCGCCACCCGACAAAACTCACGGCTCAGAACGTCTCCCAGTTATCCCCCGAAACTGTCGCCGCCGGGCGCAACGGCGCGCTCGTCGCCACTGGCGCTGACGCCACCGCGCGGTTCGGCTTCGCACCGCTCAGACGAAATGCCCCGACCGCCTCGGTCAGACGCGCCCCCTGTTCTTCCAGCGACGCCGCCGCCGCGGAGGCTTCTTCCACCAGCGAGGCGTTCTGCTGGGTCACTTTATCCATCTCCGAAATGGCCTGGCTGACCTGCACGATACCGCGGCTCTGCTCGTCAGATGCGGCGGCAATTTCCAGCATGATGTCGGTCACGCGCTTAACCGCTTCGACGATCTCATTCATGGTGTTGCCTGCGGCAACGACCTCGCCGGAACCCTGGTCAATCAGCGACACCGATTCGTTGATCAGGCTTTCGATCTCTTTTGCGGCGTTGGCGCTGCGGCTGGCCAGAGTTCGGACTTCGCTGGCCACCACGGCGAACCCGCGCCCCTGCTCGCCCGCGCGCGCCGCTTCTACCGCCGCGTTAAGCGCCAGGATATTGGTCTGGAAGGCAATACTGTTGATCACCGCGGTAATCTCAGAGATTTTCTTCGAACTGGTCGAGATATTGCCCATGGTTTTCACCACGCCGGAGACCATCTGGCCGCCGCGGCTGGCTTTTCCGGAGGCATCCTCCGCCAGCTTGCTGGCATGATGCGCGTTATCGGCGTTCTGCTTCACCGTCGCGGTCAGTTGCTCCATGCTCGCGGCTGTCTGCTCAATGGCCGCGGCCTGCTGCTCGGTGCGCGAAGAGAGATCGGTGTTACCGGCTGAAATCTCGCTGGTACCCCGGTAGATCTCCTCCGCCCCCTGACGGACGGTGCCGACCGTTGTTTCAAGGGAGTGCTGCATGGTTTGCAGATCGCGCGTCAGGCGGCCAATTTCGCTGCGTCCGGCCACGTCGTCCGGCATCGTCAGGTCGCCTTTGGCGATATTCTCGATACGTTTCGCTGCACGCTGCAGCGGATTAATGACCGTGCGGCGCAGCACAACGAAGGTCATGGCGGTCAGCACCAGCGCCAGCGCAAACGCCCCCACCATAAACATCAGGCCCAACTGCGTGCGGCTGTGCGCCTGTGCCGTCAGCGCATTGGCGCGGTCGGTACGGATCTTAATCGCCTTCAGCAAAACGGCGTTGTAAGCGTCATCCAGCGGGCGGGCGGTTTCATTTTCGTGGTTGATGATCGCCTCGAACATGCCGTTTTTGGCAAATTTGACCATCGGCTGCAGGCCCGCGATATAGGCGTCGTAGCGTGCCTTCAGGTCCGCATCCAGCGCTTCGTCCGCCGGGCTACGCACGGAACGATTCATATAGGCGGTAAAGCTATCCTGGGACTGCTTAATTCGCGTTTCCGCCTCGCGGATGTTCTGCTTCATCGCTTCCATCTCCGCGATACGGCTTGCCGCCCCGGCGTGGATCATATTGATACGCGCGGTTCGCAGATGGTTTGAGCTGTTTGACAGCCCCATACGCACCTGAATTTCAGATGTAACGTCCTGCTGATCGTTATCAGCCTGCAGCAGGAAATACCCCGCCAGCCCTGAGCTCAAGGCAAACAGCAGAATAATGCCACCGAGAATGGAGGAAAACAGCGGAACCAGCCTGATGTGATGCAGGAAGCCCAGCTTGCGCTGCGCCTGCATCGAAGTAGTGTTGTCCATGACCGTCGACTCTCTTGTAGGGAAGATGCGTAAAAACATGCGTGTTAAATAGTCATCGGCACGGTGGGGATTTAGATTACGGCTAAAAACGCCGCACTGGTCACACTTTAGAGAAGATTATTAAAGAAATGCCAGCGGCTAAAAACCGCTGGCAGAAGAGTTACTTGTCGCCGAAATGAATGACGGTGCGGATGGATTTTCCTTCGTGCATCAGATCGAACGCGTCGTTGATCTGCTCCAGCGGCAAACGGTGGGTAATGAACGGGTCGAGCTGAATTTTACCGACCATCGCATCCTCCACCATGCCAGGAAGCTGGGTACGCCCCTTCACGCCGCCAAAGGCGGAGCCGCGCCAGACGCGTCCGGTGACCAGCTGGAATGGACGGGTTTTGATCTCCTGGCCCGCCCCGGCCACGCCGATGATGATGCTCTCGCCCCAGCCTTTATGGCAGCACTCCAGCGCGGAACGCATCACGTTCACGTTGCCGATACACTCGAAGCTGAAGTCCACGCCGCCGTCGGTCATCTCTACGATGACCTCCTGAATCGGTTTCTCGTGATCTTTCGGGTTCACAAAATCGGTCGCGCCCATTTCACGCGCCAGCTTGAATTTTTCCGGGTTGGTATCGACCGCGATGATACGACCGGCCTTCGCCTGGACCGCGCCCTGAATCACCGCCAGACCAATGCCGCCGAGACCAAAAACCGCCACGGTGTCGCCCTCTTTGACTTTTGCCGTGTTATGCACCGCGCCAATGCCAGTGGTTACGCCGCAGCCCAGCAGGCAGACTTTATCCAGCGGCGCCTGAGGGTTCACCTTCGCCAGGGAGAACTCCGCGCAAACGGTGTATTCGCTGAAGGTACTGGTACCCATGTAGTGATAGATTGGCTCACCGTTGTAGGAGAAACGGGTGGTGCCGTCCGGCATCAGCCCTTTCCCCTGGGTGGCGCGAACGGCCTGGCAGAGGTTAGTTTTGCCGGATTTACAAAACTTACACTCGCCGCATTCCGCGGTATACAGCGGGATAACGTGATCGCCAGGCTTCAGGCTGGTCACGCCCTCGCCCACTTCCACCACAATCCCGCCGCCTTCATGGCCCAGCACCGCCGGGAAGACGCCTTCCGGATCGTCACCGGAGAGGGTAAACGCATCGGTATGGCACACGCCGGTATGGGTGATTTTGATCAGCACTTCGCCTTTTTTCGGCGGTGCTACGTCGATTTCGACGATTTTCAGCGGCTGGCCGGGGCCAAATGCGACAGCAGCGCGAGATTTCATAGTGACGTCCCTTATTGTGAGGTGTGTGGGTTTATTTTAGATAAGAGCGCAGCAAATGGCCGACTTCCGCCATGCGTACGGCTCGCTGATCCGGCGTTGTGTCTCCCGTCACCAGCTCGTCTTTGAGATGAATTTCAACCATTTCGCCCATCAGGCCATTGGCAGCCCCGCGCACGGCGGCAATTTGCTGCAGGATGGCCAGACAGGGGTCGCCCGACTCCAGCGCGCGTTCAAGGGCATCAACCTGGCCCCGAATGCGACGAACGCGAGTAAGAATACGTTTTTTATCTTCGGGTGAATGCGGCATACGCCCTCCTGATACTATAGGGGGGTATGGTACCTTTTTTAGCAACCTTATGTAAACAATATGTTTTTCATGGTTATCATGCATTTCGGAGATATGACGAAAAGACACTATCGGACATATAGATCCTTTTTACTGCCCCCAAATTGCCCCCAAGACCTTTTTTGCCCCCAAAATTCACGCTTTTGCGTAACTCCTTCCAGTTTCATAACGCCCCACTTTCCGGCAACCGCTCGATATAGTCCTCGCTAATCATCGCCGGGATAACAACATGATCGAAGCTGAGGCCCATTCCGCCAGCCAGCATAAAGCCGGTCGCATCATCTACATACAGGCACTGCTGTATGCTGATAACTGGTGTCGGGTGGTTTTTGGAACGGTCGCCCCGGCGGGAGCGGATAGTGTTCACCAGCAGCTGATTCGCTGATTTACGCTTCGTCTCCGAAAACATATCCAGCGGTTTATTAAAATCGTCCATCAGCACATAGCCGGAAAATTCTGGTCCCGGGTAACCACCACGACCACCGCTAATCTGGCCGTCACCAGCGCGGGAAAGGGTCTGCCCAACCGAGCGCCCGGCGGCGTTGATAATTTCCCACTCGTCAGCCTGCTTTACGCCAAACTGACATGACCACAATTCCTGAGCCTCAGGGCTGGCGATAATGTCTCGCGTCCGCGGCGGCAGAAGCGCCGTCAAACTCTGCAATGTCACGCCAATGGTAAAGATGGTTTTCGAAGATAAAAAAACCCGCCGAAGCGGGTTTGCGCAATTTTAACCTTTCTTTCTCGCTGAGCCCACCAGGAATATCAGCACGGCATTCATCAGCACTGACACGGCCATAATGCTGAACAGCACCATGTCACTCCAGTCCGTTTCCGTTATGAACCCCACTTTGTCGCTGTAGACGTCAAAAAGGTATTCAAAGGGGAATACGATATAAATCACGGAGAAGATGACCAGAAACGAAATGAACTGAATCAGCCACATCCCTGCCTGTTTTGCTGGAGCCATGTTAATACACCTGTACAGTGCCGTAAGCGGACAACGAAGCCGTCACGAGGGTTTGAGGTGTTCTCAACAGCGCCTCCCGGAGAATGTGAAAGTGTGCCGGAGAAGGCAGCGTTATGCAGCCGTTGCTTATACCTTCATAACCTGCGGGATGCAGCCTGAAATTACCCCTAGCGACTTCTTCAAAGAAAGTTACGTCATCAATGCTGGGATCGTCCCGGTACAATGCAAACCAAATAGAATGATCGGAACCCGTGTACTTGGTAGCGAAAAAATCTTTTACTCGTGTGCCGATGCTTCTTGGTCTGTCCACAATGTAATATTTACCTGGCGGAAGCGGCCCTATGTTCTTCACAGCAACTGAATCCGGGTTATTGCGGTGATGTCCTTCGTTACCGGAATAGGCTGGGAAAAAACCTACACCCGGACAGCTCAGGTTTGACAGCGCGTTACCGTTCAGCCTGAATGTGCAGTGTATCATCGTTCATTCCACGCATCAGTGAACATGATATTGCCATCGCAGTACTTCCATGTGATTTTTTCATAGCGCAGGGAAATCGCTTCGAGGTGGTTGTGCTTTTCGGTGCTGGAATTTTTGCAGTTATGCATCAGCGGACATACAGAGACGACTTTAACGCCCTCAAGAAGCATGTTGAAGTATTCGACTTCTTGCCCTGCGTCGTTGATTTTGTACCATTTTAATTCAGCGCTTTTCAGTGTCTGGCCTTTGGCCACAGCCTTGTGGAGGTATGGACTGGAGGAGTCAAACTCTTTCTCGAAGGTCAACGCGCTATGCATGCGGGTGCCGGTTATCTTGCCAGTCATATTATCTGTAGGCAAATGCAGACCATGAGCGAAGCTGTGGATCTGAATACTGCCATCTCGGCCCTGTACATCTACAGAGCCAATAATGTCCGCGCCGCCATCGTCTTTCAACCATAAGTATGCTGGTATAGCCATGATTTATCTCCTTATAAAAACGCGGAGTATAACCATGCTATTTATGAGGTTTAATCCAATTCGTGCTTACCGCCATAAGAAGTAATTCACAAAAAACCCGCCGAAGCGGGTTCACAGTTTGGGCCGTTGCCTGATTAAAGTAATTACTTCTGGCCGCCAGTCGGATGAAAATACAGGCTCTGTACTCAGCCTGGAGCAAGGAGTTCGACGGGGAACAGGTCGAATTGCTAAACCAGCGTTTAGGGTTTGCCCAATACGCCCCCGGAAGGAAAAATTATAAATTTAAGTGAATAATAACAATAACTTACAAGAATCACTCTCTACTATAGGGGGGTATGGTACCTTTTTTATTTTTATAATGTAAACACTCTGTTTTTAATGGTTAACACGCATTTTGTTACCGTTAGCTATTACTTCGGCAGCGCTATCCCTGAAATCTCAGTACAAATATCAATGAGACGATCCTGCAATGCCGCATCGAGAGCCTGTTGATTAGCGGCCATGCGCTTCATGTGGTAGAAATATTTACCCGTCACATCAGCCGCAGAATCATGGCTGGCGGCAAGCCATGCCTGAGTGCGATGTGCCTGGTCCATATCGTCCGGGGCTTGCGGCCCACCCATTTTTGTCGGCACCCAGCCTGGCTCCAGGCTATTGCTCCGTACGTTACGCCAGCGACGCGCCAGAGCAAAAGCCAGCATAGCGTCATGTAATTTGCTCTCTGCATAGGCGTCAGCGCCATTCCAGCGGCGTTTGCGCCAGAGAATATCGTCCAGGTTTGCCCGGACATGATGATGCATACCTGAACTCAGGTAGACGAGGCGCTCTGGACGTTCAATCAACGCGGTGAGGATGTAAGCCGAGAGTGTGTTGATCGCGAAAACATGCGGCAGCCCGTCGCGGGTCACGCGATG
Source organism: Enterobacter sp. KB-280D8 (assembly GCF_041399405.1). NCBI lineage: Bacteria > Pseudomonadati > Pseudomonadota > Gammaproteobacteria > Enterobacterales > Enterobacteriaceae > Enterobacter > Enterobacter sp. KB-280D8. The sequence continues at coordinate 439,170 of NZ_JBGKEC010000001.1, read as the reverse complement.
CGCTTCGTTGTAGCCAACGGCTGCATTGTGGATGACGGCATCGAAATGCCCCAGGTCGTTGACGCGTAATGCCGTTTCTCTGGCACCGGCGATTGTCTCCAGGTCACCCACAACGACGGCTTCAGCCTGAGGTAAGGCGCGTTGAGCGTCTTCCGCTCGGCTGACATTACGCGCGTGGAGCACAACCTGATGTCCTTGTTGAACCAGCAGTTCGGCTGCCATCAGGCCGAGGCCCGTGGACGAGCCTGAGATGAAAATGCGTGACATATAATTTCTCCAGATTATTAAACCGACAGCCGCGGCTGACGGCTTTGAGGTATGTTCAGAATTGCTGTCTGCGCGACGCGCTCGCAAGCAGCGCACCCAGCAGCGCACAGATCGCCCCAGACAGATATACGGCTGCATAGCTAAACTGACCGGCGATCAGGCCAGCTACAGGCCCGGCGATGCCATAAGCGACATCCAGAAAGGCAACGAAGGCGCCCATCGCACTGCCGCGGTTGGCTTGTGGAACACGTCTTAAGGCTTCGACGCCCAGCGCGGGGAAAACCAGCGCACAGCCCAGGCCGGTTACCAGAGCACCGGCAAGCGCCATCCATTCGTTTGATCCCAGCCACAACATTGCCTGGCCGAGAGCCTCAACCGCCAGGGACCAAACCGCAACGCGATAGCCGCCCATTTGGTCCGGTAGATGTCCGAAAGCGACGCGAACAAAAATAAAACCCAGACCAAAAGCAGTCATCACCAGGCCGGCGTTCTGCCAATGATGCGCTGCAAAGTACAGCGAGGCAAAAGCGGTAAGCCCGGAAAGTCCGACACCCTGCAGCATCAATCCCAGCCCTTCGCGCCAGATGCGCCCTACTACGCGATGGAACGGCAGCCGCGGACCTCCCGGCGATCTATATGATGCAGTACCTAATGCAATCAGGGCGGCCAGTAGTGGTGAAGCAATACAGGCAATCATCGCCGTCGCGAGGCTGTAATGCTGATATAACGCCATTCCAACCGGAGCACCAATCGACAGTGCCGCAAACATGGCGATGCCGGTCCACGACATTGACATCCCGGCGCGCTGAGGGCCAACGGAGGCAATTGCCCATGACACGCATCCCGTCACGAACTGGCTTTCGCCAAGCCCGGCCATCAGACGCCCTGCGATAACAATGCAAAGTGTGGCGGTGGGCGACAGGTCCATTGCCGAAGCCACCAGATATAGCCCTCCGGCCAGCGCCGAAAGGATCGCGCCCTGTAGAGCGGAACGTTTGCCGCCCTGCTGGTCAGTAACCCGCCCGGCGTAGCCGCGGGTAAGCACCGTTGCCAGGAACTGGATGCCGATGACCAGTCCCACCACGACGTTACTAAAGCCGAGATGTCCGTGGATGAACAAGGGAATCACCGGCAACGGCAGTCCGACGGCCAGATAGCCAAAAAATAGCACGGCAATAACGCCCGTTGCCGGGCGGGGAAGAAGTACGGACGGAGCGTTATCCTCCGCTAGCCGCTTTATTACGTGGGCTTCCATCAAATTCTCCTTGATGATACAGGCGTAAGAGAGTTGAACCGCCCGGCGTATCGGGCCGCTCTGTTATCAAGATGCTGTAAAAAGATCGGTGTGATAACCGCTGGCTTTGAGCAGGTAATCGCGAGAGTGGATAATATCCGCGCTCAGCGCCGCCAGATCGATGCCCGTTAACTTGCCCGCACGCTTGCGCAGTTGGCCTGCCACCATCACGGTATCCACATCAGACCGTTCGATCGCCTGCACTACAGTGCCGATCGCGTTGGTCACCGGGAAAACGGCGACGCCGTTAGTACGAATCATGATAATGTCGGCCTGCTTTCCTGGCGTAAGGGTCCCAATCTGGCCCTCAAGCCCGGCCGCACGCGCGCCATTCACGGTTGCTGCCTTAAGAACCGCTTCTGCCGTGATGGGAGATGGCACGTTCTCCTCGCCACGGAAGCGACGGTAACGCATAGCCGATCGCTGCTGACCGAACAGCGCGTGCATTTCTCCGAACATATCGCTGCCAAACGCCGTATCCAGGTCGATGCCCAGCGCCGGGGTTAAGCCGTTATCAACAGCCTGCTGGTAAGCAAAGGTTTCATCGTCGAAGCCAAATAATGCATCCGAACGTGGATTGACCGTGACGTTGACCCCGGCATCCGCCAGCAGCTTCCACGTATTCTGAGGAACCCTTGAGCAGTGATTGAAAATGTTATCCGTGCCCAGTACGCCCGGTCTGGCAAACTCATGGCCGAGATTAGCCAGATCGCCGATGAATTCAGTCAGAATGCGCATATCGAGCTTGCGTGCGACCGCCCACCAGTCAAGATTGAGCTGGCCAAACAGACCCACCTGAACAAGGCTGTCAGTGGAATTCCAGCGTTGTGACAGCCGCGCCAGATCGTTCGGCAAATGCCCGGATGGAGCACCCTTGTCCATTGCCGCACCGACCATGTGCAATGCACGAATGCCGCTTTCGCTCAGGGCATCAAGTGCGGCATCGGTATGTTCCGGGCTGCGCGAGTTGTGGCAGGCATCAATAATGGTCGTAATACCAGCGTCCAGCGAGGCAAGTGCCGTGAGCTTTGTGCTCAGATACATGTCCAGTGGACGATAATGTTTGCCCAACTTCTCTGCGACGACATCAATGTAAGCAAAAAGGTTATCGACGTCCGGCATCATGCGACGCATAACCCCGAGCCACATGTGGTGATGGGCATCAATCAGGCCGGGCATAACAATATGATCGGTGGCGTCAATCGCATGGGCGTCATCAGCGTGCAGATCCGGACCTACAGCCGCTATCCGGTCGTCCTGCACTAGCACATCGCCCACGGAGAGATTAGGTACGTCAGCATCCAGGGTCAGGATGATGCCGCCTTTAAAAAGTGTGCGCGTCTTTGTCATTTCGTGTTCCTCAGGGTTAAGTGGTGCCGTTCGTTGCGCGGTTCGCCAGGGCGACGATTGTGAAAATTGCTCTTCGCAACGAATGGGCTGACACAATAGGTTGCGCGCCATCTTTGATAAAGGTAGGTTTATTCAAATTATATTTGCATAAAGTCAAAGGTGAGCGGAGATGAGTTTTGACGGACGGTTACTGTCAGGATTAAGCGTACTGGCTGCGGTGGTAGAGTCGGGTAGCTTCAGCCGCGCTGGAGAAGTGCTGGGGCTATCCGCGTCTGGCGTCAGCAGATCGATAGACAGGCTTGAAGAGAGGCTCGGCGTGCGCTTGCTGAACCGGACGACGCGTACCATGAACCTGACGAATGAAGGACGGGCTTTGTATGAGCGCGCCGCTCCACATCTGGAAGGTATCGAAGTTGCAGCAAGCTACGTCGCCGGTGCCGCCGTGGCGGTTCGGGGCCCATTAAGGGTCAGCGTTAATCCAATATTTGCCCGACATATTTTGGCGCCTAACCTGCCGCTGTTACGCGAACGTCATCCGGAACTGGAACTGACGGTGGTCCAGCAACCGGACGTCGGGGATTTAGTGGCGGAGGGAATTGATGTTGCGGTGCGTTTCGGGCCGCAACTCCCCTCAACGATTACGTCAAAATTATTGTTAAAGACGCGCGTGCTGACGGTCGCATCACCGGCCTATCTGGAACGGTACGGGCGACCGGAGCATCCTGAAGCGTTGAACAGGCACGAGTGCATCCAGTTTATCGATCCTCGCCGCGGTAGGCCGTTTGAATGGGAATTCCGCCGTGGTCGGGAAGTACTGACGATTGAAACCCGTGGCCACCTCACGACAACCGACGTCGATCTGATGGTTCAGTCCTGCGTAAGTGGCGTTGGCATTGCCCAGGTGCTTTCGCTCAGCGTCGCGCAGCAGATCGCTGACGGAATGCTGGTCGAACTTTTTCCGGAATGGCCGGACGAAACCTATCCACTCTATATCACCCGGCCTTCACGTCGGCTTCCTCCCGCCGCAGTCGAAGCCTTTATGGAATTTTGCACCAGCATTTGCAGCTCCTCCTGAAGCCATCGGGTCGCACCCCGCTGGCCGCTGCGCTTATGCGAGTAAATTTTCACCTCAAACCTGGGAATAGAGAACGGCAAGGCAAAAATCCTGAGTTCCGCTGCCGCAACCAGCTTCTCAGCGGCAAAACGAGGGATCGCCATCAGCAGGTCGCTTTCCGCAACGATAAACGGTGCGCTCAGCATCGACGGCGTTTTGATCGCAATGTGCCGCGTATAGCCCAGTTGCTCAAGCCTTAAATCCAGAACGCCCTGCTTCTCGTTCCACGGCGTCACCACCAGGTGTCGGGCAGCGAGATAATCCTCCAGCGTCAGCCGCGTCCGGCGCGCGTTGCTGATGACCACATACTCATCTTCAAACCAGCCGATCTCCTCCAGTTCCGGATGGCGGATATCATCCGGCGTGCTGAAACCGAGCGCCAGATCCACTTCACCCGCCAGCAGTTCCGTCAGCGCCGGACTGTGCGGCAGATAGCGCAATTCAAAACGCAAGCCCGGGGCAGCAGTCTGCAGCTTGTGCATCAGGGCGGGAAAAATGCACAGCGCGGTAAAGTCCGTAATCCCAATTTGTACGCTTTCGGTACTGCTGGCCGCGTCAAACTCCGGCTGCGGGGTAAGCTCTTGATTAAGAAATGACAATGCGGAAGCAATGGAAGGCGCGAGCTGAGAAGCATACACGCTGGGGGACATACGATGCCCTTCCCGAAAAAAGAGCGGATCGTTAAGGGTCGTACGCAGACGCGACAGCGCATGGCTTAGCGCCGAGGTGCTCATCGCCAGCTCGTCGGCTGCGAGGCGAACGGAACGGTGGCGGTAAATGGCGTCAAAAACGGGCAGCAGGTTTAAATCAAGACGTCTCAGAGCCGGATGCATAATATTCATCATTTGTTGATTTCATTGCACTTAATTCTTCGGACAATACTCCGTATGCTTAACGCCATCAATCGCGAACCATGCAAAAAAACAGGAAAAACAATGAGCATAACCCTTCGTCAGGCCCGTCCCGAAGATGCCGCGGCCATTTACACCATGATCTATGAGCTGGCGGTATATGAAAAAGCGCCCGAAGAGGTCGTAACCACGCCGGACGAGATCCGGGAAACCCTCTTTGGTGCGGGCAGTAAAACCGAGGCGTTGATCGCTGAGTTTGACGGCAGGATCGCCGGCTATGCCGTGTTCTTCACCAGCTATTCGACCTGGCTTGGACGCAACGGTATTTATATGGAAGACCTCTATATTTCCCCGGACTATCGCGGTAAAGGCGCGGGCAGAGCGCTGCTTAAACATATCGCGCAGCTCGCGGTAAAACGGCAGTGTGGCCGCCTTGAATGGAGCGTGCTGGACTGGAACCAGCCCGCCATCGATTTTTATCTGAGCATTGGCGCGCTGCCGCAGTCCGAATGGGTACGCTACCGTCTTGACGGCGAAGCGCTGCTCAAATTTGCCGAATAATGACCACCTGAACCGTATGTTCCCCTCACCCTAACCCTCTCCCCAAAGGGGCGAGGGGATTGTTCGCTGCTTGCGTTTATTTATGAGGATCCCTCAGCTCATCAGTACAGTCTGAATAGATTAATAACGTGTGCTACAATTCCATAAATTTCATTAACATATTGTAGAGCAACATGAGTACGACTCCTTTCGTCCGCCCGCAACTCACCCTGCCCAACGGCGCTGATAAACTTCTGCTGCACTCCTGCTGCGCCCCCTGCTCCGGTGAAGTAATGGAAGCCATTCAGGCCTCGGGTATTGATTACACCATTTTCTTCTATAACCCCAATATCCATCCGCAAAAGGAATACCTCATCCGCAAGGAGGAGAATATCCGTTTTGCGGAAAAACACGGCGTGCCGTTTGTCGATGCCGATTACGACACCGATAACTGGTTTGAACGCGCGAAAGGCATGGAGTGGGAACCCGAGCGCGGCGTTCGCTGCACCATGTGCTTCGATATGCGTTTCGAGCGCACAGCGCTTTATGCGGCAGAAAATGGTTTTAGCGTTATCAGCAGTTCGCTGGGGATTTCCCGCTGGAAAAATATGCAGCAGATAAACGACTGCGGCCAACGTGCGGCAGCGCGCTATCCGGGGATGGTCTACTGGGACTACAACTGGCGCAAACAGGGCGGCTCATCACGCATGATTGAGATCAGCAAGCGGGAACAGTTTTACCAGCAGGAATATTGCGGCTGCGTGTATTCCCTTCGGGACAGCAACCTGCACCGCAAGTCTCAGGGCCGCCCGCTTATCCGGATTGGAAAACTGTATTACGGCCAGGATGAGAACGAAAAATAACGCTCTCATCTCGTGTAGATATATCCGAAAACAGGTCAATCCCCTCCGAAATTTAGCGTTACGCCTCTCATCTTTTCAAAGAGAGGCTATCCTTTAACTATCAACAAAAGGAGGCAAAAATGTCTGATTTCGGTACTGATAAAAACACCCAGTTTGCTGAAGACAAAGCAAAAAATAAATTTGATGAGCTTGCAGGTTCAGCCCAGCAGCAGTTCGGTGAATTTGTTGATTCACCAAAACACCAGGTAAAAGGCGCTGCGAAAAAATATGCGGCGCAGGCCAGCGATGCCGTCTCTGACGTCACTGAAGCGGTCAGAAATAATCCGCTGACCGGTCTCATCGCAGCGGGTGCCGTCGGTATTGTGCTTGGCTTGTTGCTGGGACGTAAATAATCAAGGCCCTTCGGGGCTTTATTTTTTAGCTGAACAATCTCACCATACGGTCTAACTCCTCCTCTTTCACGGCGCGCGAAAGATAATATCCCTGAAAGTTTTTCACACCCAGCTCAACTAATTTTTCAAATTTCTCTTCACTGTCAACGCCCTCTGCAATGCAAGCCGTTCCGGTCATGTCGCTGTAAATCTGTATCGCTTTAATCAGATTATAATCGTTGTCGTTCGCCACAAAATGATCGACGATGTCCCGGTCCAGCTTTAGCCCATCAAAATGCACCTGCCTGACGGGGAACATGGCGTGATGGCTTGAGAAGCAGTCGTCAAGAAACAGTCTGCACCCCGTATTACGCAGATGGCGCATGGTTTCAGGGATATTTTTGTCTTTCGTAACATCAATATCTTCCGCGAATTCAAAGACCAGCTTTTCCGCCCACTGGGGGTTGAGCAGCATGCCGATGGCTTTCCTGGCCATCTCTGGCAGTGCATTCCCGGACGCCAGGCGAGGCGGTATATTCACTGAAAAATAGAACTTACCATTATATTTATTAATCCCGGAAACGGCGGCATGAATCACCAATGCCGTAATTTTTAGCCATACTTCATAATTATCGATATCATTCAAAAAACGGGCGGGCTTGACTATTTTTCCGTTTTTATTCCAGCGAATGAGTATCTCAAACCCCACTCCTTTTTTGTCACAATCGGTAATAATTTGATAAGCGGGGAATATTTCCCTTTTTACCAGCGCATTAAAAACCTCCGCTTCTTTATCCGTGAAGTCCACTCTTTGACTTTGGCTTTTAATCCGCTTTTCCACTTTGAATGTGTGCGGTTCATTCAACCATCGTTTAATATAATGTAATTTCTGCAAACCTTCTTTACGATGGGTATAAACCGTTTTATTAGAAAGCCTCAGTCTGTCGCACATATCTTTTATGGACATGCCGCGATAGAAATTTAATAAAACATCAACCTCTCTTCTTGTCAGCCATTTAAGGTTTTCACGCGACGAGCAATCCAGATAGTAATCGCGTAATAAGCGCGAGCGGTCTCTAAACCCATTATTGTGGGTGTGGAAGCAGGTTATTACATCAGAAACGCTGGCTATACGAATCAGTGATAATTGATAGCTGTTATTTAAAAGGCTACCCAGAGTTCGATAGAGCCAGCTATCGGGTATATCACCATACAGGGTTACACAACGAATAACAGGAAGTGCATTGAGTACGGAAGCCAGTCGCGTCAGGCTCTCCAGCAGAGTTACCGTACCTTTTCCCAGGAACACTACGATGTGAGCATTCTGATGAATAAGGATATTTTCCTTGTCCAGTTGAGATAGCTCATCTCCATCAAAATGAATATGCGCAGCCTCTATTCCGTACTTTTTGAGCAGCAGGCGATACCCCTGAAACGTAAAACCGCAGGTTGAAATGACAAATCTTTGCTCATTGCTCGCGACATTACTGAGTGAAATTTTATGGGTCATAACCTGCTCCTGGGCACGAAAGCGCCATTATTATTATGAATATGTAAACCAACAGCGGTGTGTATAATAATTTTACAATACACCTCCAGGTTAAGATACTGTTATCAACGCCACGCACCGGAACATCTTTGCGTTAATCACCCTTTTCCACGCACCGATATAAATATATGTTTCTTTTAAAATAACGACCTCAAGCCACTTTTTCTCAGGTATAATGAAAATTCCGAAAAAGAAGGCTGGATACTTCATCTATCGGCTCATCAAATACGAGAAAAATGCTATGGATAATCACATCTCATCCAGGGCCTTGCTACATCGAAGGGATGTTATAAAGAGCAACCCGCGATTTAGTGAGGCAATATTAGAGCACTACACAATCAATGACGCCATCTACAAAAAACAACCTTTGTTCTATAAGACAATGCTTCAGGAATCACGGTTTAACATTATCCTCTCCATGTGTTGTTTTATATTTGGCAATCAGGCCGAATCTGTTTCAGAGATTAAAGAGTTATGTTCCCGCTATAAAATAGCCAGCCCCAACAGCGTAATTGCGATCATTACAATACTTCGGACCACGGGGCGCATCAGGACCTGGCGCTGTACGGAAGACCGGCGCAAAACAAGAATTGCCCCAACCGAAAAAGGATTGAATGAACTCAAGCGCTATATGTCCGGTGCATTTTTGCCCGTCAGCACTCTTTACCCGACGTTTAATATTGATGTAAACCTGCTGGATAATGACACGTTGAGAAATAATTTCTTCCGCCGCGCGGCGGAGTATCTCTTTCGTGGATTAACGTTCAGAAAAGTTTTACCGGAGGTAGGGTTATTTATAGATAAGGACGGAGGCCGCATGATTATGCTGTATCTTTACCTGCAGGCCATAAAAAACAAATCTGCCCATGGCGCGGTTATTGAATATTCCGCCAGCACGCTCGCGAAAGAATTCTTTGTCTCCCGGATCCACGTCAACCGAATTATCAAATCGGCGCAAGAGGCAGGCTATCTGAAAGATCGCGGTGACGGTCGCCTGTCGGTGTATCCGGCGTTTTTCGAACTGGTCGAAAACTATGCCGGATTATATTTCGCCTACGTCACACATTACATTAACGTGGTGCCGAAGGAGCGACGCCACCCAAACATCGTAACGTCAACGGTATAATGCAGATGGCGTTCGGTATCCCGAACGCCAACCCTTATCTCTCGCGCAGCGCCTCTTTTGCCTTGTTCAGCGGTTTCAGCAGATAATCCAGGATAGTTTTGCTGCCGGTTTTGATATCAACGGTAGCAATCATGCCCGGAAAGACCGGAAAGGCTTTGCCCTGCTTATTGGTCAGATGGTTACTGTCGGTACGGATGTAGACGCGGTAGTAGTAGACATCTCTTTTCACCTCGTCCTGCAACGTGTCCGGTGAAATCATGGTCACCTCGCCCTCCAGCCCGCCGTAAATGGAGTAGTCATAGGCCGTAATTTTCACCAGCGCTTTCTGGCCGGGGTGGATAAACGCAACATCACGCGGCGAGATTTTCGCCTCAACCACCATCTGGTCGTCCAGCGGCACCAGGCTCATCAGCTTGCCGTTCGGAGGGATAACGCCGCCCACGGTCGTAACGTCAATATCCTTCACGATACCGCGCACCGGCGCGTTGAAGGTCAGCCGGGTCAGGGAGTCCTCACGCCCTTTCATCACCGAACGCTGGGCTTCAATCTCCGCGTTGGCTTTCGCCAGCTCTTCGCGGGCGCGGACGTAATACTGGTTTTTCATCTCGGTAATTTTGTTCTCAAGCTCATTTTTTTGACGCTCAAGACGTAACACCTCAACCTTGCTGGCCGCCCCCTGGGTGACCAGCGGACGGGTCAGCGACAGCTCGCGCTGGACCAGCTCGGCGCCCTGACGTAAGCCGGCCAGCCCTTTTTCAAGGCTCTCGCGACGGGACTGATAAAGCGCCGTTTCCTGTTTAACCAGCTCAACGTCATCGTCCAGCTCCTCTGGAAACGCGAGCTCCGTGTCGTTGACTTCGGCCTTCAGACGCGCAGCCGTTGCCAGCGCCGCGTTCAGACGAGACTCGCTCTCCAGCACGCTGGACTCGGTTTTGGTCCGATCAAGCTGTGCCAGCTGCTGACCGCGTTCCACAATGTCACCTTCGCGCACCATCAGGCTGTGAATAATCCCCCCTTCCAGGGACTGAATCACCTGCTCGTGGGAAGACGGTATCACCTTGCCGCTGCCGGTCGTGACTTCATCCAGCTGGAACAAGCTCGCCCAGGCGATAAACACCGCCAGCAGGGCGAACAGCGACCATGCCACCAGTGACGATCGCGGCATGCGAGGCTCTTTCAGACGGCTGTTAAAACGGGAGAAATCGTTCATGCCACGCCCTCCGTTTTCATGGTAACAGTACGCTGCGCTGCTTTCTGCGGCGCCATACCGTGCTGATGCAGGATCGCGTCGCGCGGGCCGTCCATCACCACTTTGCCGTTTTCCAGCACGATGATGCGGTCGACCAGGTCCAGAATCGGCAGGCGATGGGTTGCCACCACCAGCGTCCGGCGCTTGCCCAGCCATTTGTGAAGATGCTGAATAAACTGCTTCTCGCTCATCTCATCCAGCCAGGCGGTAGGCTCATCCAGCAGCAGGATATTAGGGGAAGTGATCAGCGCGCGCGCCAGCAGCAGCGCCTGACGCTGGCCGCCCGACAGGCCAGCCCCGCCTTCGTTGATGATATAGTTCAGCCCCATTTTCTGCTTGCGCACAAACTCCAGCGCGCCGCTGTTGACCAGCGCCTGATGAATTTCATCGTCGGTGGCGAGCGGATTCCCCATCAGGATGTTGTCCCGCACGGAGCCAAAGAACAGCCGGGCCTGCTGGCTAAGCAGCTGCATGTCGCGACGCAGGTCGGCCGGGTCCAGGTGATTGAGAGCAACATCGTCCAGCAAAATGCTCCCCTGCTGCGGCTCCTGCATGCCAGCAAGAAGCTGCAGCAGCGTGCTTTTGCCGGAGCCGTTACGCCCGAGCACCGCCACGCGCTCCCCGGCGCGGATCTGCAGCTTGCTGATGTTGAGCACGGTAAGTTTCTCTTCCTCGTCGTAATAGAACCCGACGTCTTCAAGCGCATAGTCGCCGCGCAGGTGCGCTTTGTGCACCTTCTTGCCGTGCTGCGGATCGTCAATCGGGCGTTGCATCAGGTCGTCCAGCCCCTTGCGGGCCACTTTTGCCGACTGCCAGCGCGAGAGCACGCCTGAAATCTGCGACAGCGGCGCGATGGTGCGCGACGCCAGAATCGAGGTCCCGACCAGCGCGCCGGTGGTCATGTCGCCGCTGATGACCAGGTAGCAGCCCACCAGCAGCACCACCGCATAGACGATGGACTGCACCTCCTGCGTCCAGGTGAGCAGCAGGCCCGTCAGCCAGCGCTGCTTCATGCCGACGCTGGCGGCCACGTCGTTGGTGTTGTTCCACTGGTTCTGGAAACGCTGCTCGGCGCGCATCAGCTTGATGTCTTCAATGCCCTGCACCGCCTCCACCAGCGTGGCGTTACGGATGGCGGATTCGCGCATCCCTTCGCTGGAGAGCTTCCCCAGCGGGCGCTGCACCAGCAGGCCCGGAATGAGCAGCAGCGGCACGGCGAGCAGAACCACCAGCACCAGCGGACCGCCAATCATCCACAGAATAAAGACGAACAGCAGGAAAAACGGCAGATCGGAAATCGCCGCAATGGTGGTCGAGGTGATCAGCTCGCGCACCGACTCCAGCTCGCGGATCTGGGCGATAAAGGATCCGGTTGATTTCGAGCGCGCGCCGTTTTTAATCCGCAGCGCGTGGGCAAAAACGCGTTCAGAGATGCGCAGGTCGGCGCGCTTCCCCACCACGTCAGAAATATGCACCCGCAGCATGCGCATGATGAATTCGAACACGATGGCAATCATCACGCCGCCAAACAGCACCCACAGCGTGGCTTCCGACTGGGACGGTACCACCCTGTCATAGACCTGCATGGAGAAGACCATGCCGGAGAGCGCCAGCACGTTAGCCACCAGCGCCACCAGCATAATGTCGCTGTAGCGTCGCCAGTCCTTCAGCGCCAGTTGCCAGAACCAGTTTTTCTCATACGGTTTGATGTAGTCGTCCACGCGGGCATCCGGCGTGGATTCGAGGGGGCGTAACACCATCAGCCCCTTTAACCGTGCCCCGAGTTCGTCACGCGTCAGCGTCGTCTCCAGCCCACCGTCGCCGCTGAACTGCAGGCTGACGTTGCCATCGTTGTCCATGCGGTTAATGACCGCGATTTGTCCGCCAGTGAATTCCGCGAGAAGCGGCAGGCGCCATGGATCGAGAGAGACCACCTCGGCCGCCACCACACGCATCCCCAGCCCAAGCTGGCGCGCCATTTCCTCCAGCACCAGCTGGCGCGGAGACTGGCTTTCATGGTTAATCGTGACCCGAACATGCTCCGCGGAAAAGTCCAGCCGGTAGTGCTTCGCGATGATGAGCATGCCCTGCAGCCAGGGTTCGTACTGTGGATGTGTCTTCATAATGCTACGTCCTGTCCAGGGCGATAATTTCGCCCTGAAATGATACCTTTACGGGGTGATTAAAATTCGAACACTCTTTAAACGAGCCCGCAAAATAATCTTGTGAAATATAGGGTTATGTCTATTCATGTAAAGAAACGCAAAAGGCCGCGAGGATCGCTCCCCGCGGCGTTGTTTTACGCAATTAACAGCTGATGGTTCGCCAGCAGCGTTGCCAGATCCGTCTGCACGCCGTTCAGGGTCACCAGGGTGGTTGGCGAGAACTGACCGCCGGTACCGTCCAGGTCAACCTGGATCTCGGTATTGCTGCCGTTCTGCACCACGCGGATGTAATCGCTGATATTGCCCGCGCTGCTGTCCAGCGTGGCCACACCGTTCACGTAGCTCGCCGAGCCCGTGCCGGTATAGCCGCTGCCGGAGAGCAGATCGCGCAGGTCGATGCGATCCGTGTCCGCGGTCCCTTCCCAGGTGCCGACCGTAAAGCCGTTCACCACGTCGTGACCGTTACCGCCCGTCGCATCCGAGGCGTTGATCAGCTTGTAGAGCAACGTATCGTGACCGCCGCTGCCGATGTTGAAGGTGTCGTTCCCGCCTCGGCCTTCGAACTGGTTATCACCGCTGTTGCCGGTAATGACGTCGTCGAAGTTCGAGCCGTTGATCCCCTCAATGTTGAGCAGTCGTGACGTACCGAACCCGGTGTCCTGCGCAGTTGAAAGGCGCAGGTCAACGGTCACGCCGGAGGTCGCATTGCGGTAATCCACCACGTCCATCCCACCGGTGTTGCTCCAGGTGTCGTAGTCGGAATGGGTATTCCAGCCGCCGGAGCCGTTGTAGGTATAGGTGCCATCTTCTGCGATAAAGGTGTCGTTATACCCGGTTCCGGTAATGGTCCCGCTGTGGCCCCCGGTGGCGGCTTCGGCCGTCAGGACATAGCCCTCTTTGCCGTTGCCCGCCTCCAGGCCGCTCCATGTGACGTTATCCGACACGCCGTTGGTGATCTTCAGGATCTCCGCCGAATAGGTTTCATTCGGATCCAGCCCGAAGAAGCTCACCAGCGCAGAGGTATCGTTCGAACCGATACCGGACTGGGCGTTGATGATCTGCGAGGCCACCAGCACGCCCGCGGCGTTGTACAGATTGACCGTGTTGCCGTAGTAGGCGTTGATGCCCTCGCTGTCGACAATGTGCAGGTGCATCGCGGTACCGTCAGCAATTTTGGCGCTGTTTTGCACCAGCACCACCTTGCCGTTCTGCTGCGACACCAGCAGATCCTTCGCGCCGTCCCAGTTGTAGTCCACTGCCGCCACACCGGTGGCGTAGGCAATACCGGACGCCAGCTGGCTTGAGGTCCAGGTAGAACCGTAACCGTTGTTAGTGAACAGCGTCGCCGTCTGTGAACCGCCGTAGGTGCTGAGCTTGATGATGTCCATCTGCCCGTCCCCGTTCCAGTCCACCGCCACCGACAAATACCCCGCCGTGGCGTTAGAGGCTTCCACCGCGCTCTTGGTGGCAGAGAGCTTCCCGGTACCGTCGTTGTAGTAGATCACCCCTCCGTTGTTGTTGTAGCTGCTGCCCAGGTACAGATCCATGTAGCCATCGCCGTTGAAGTCCGCCCACGTCATCGACGCCGCCGTGGTGGTATTCGAGGCGTTCCCTACAAACACGTTGGTCAGGTTCTGGCCGATGGAGAGCGTGCCGTTGCCGTTGTTGTTGATCACGGTTAACGAGTTCGCGCCGCTGCGGTTGGTGTGCTGAACCACATCCACGGTGCCGTCATTGTTAATATCGACGCCGGAGATTTCACGCATGGTGGTGAACTGTCCCCAGAAACCCGCGCCGCCGTAGGTGCCGTCAGGCGAGAGTACCCCGTTGTTGTTGATCAAATAGGTAATGGAGTCCGCGCCTGAGTCACCGTACGCCAGATCCAGATAGCCATCGCCGGTTTTATCGTACGCAATCACGCCGCCGTACCAGATGGTGGTGCCCATTGCCAACTGGCTGGCGTTATAGGTGCTGCCATCATAGGTCCACATCACCTGCGTAGAGCCCGAATAGGTGGTCTCCGTCGCGAAGATATCCTGCGTGCCGTTACGGTCAAAGTCGGCGGCGGTCTGGCTCACCACGTAGTAGTTACGGGTATTGGTCAGCGTATTGCCGGCATAGGTCGAGCTATCGCTGCTGGAGTAAGACTGACCGTTAGCAATGATATTCCACAGACCGCTGCTGTTGATGCCGAAGGTCATGGTCGAGTTGTTGCTGTTCCCCGCCGTGGTCGCCCAGTCGGTATTCACCGAGGTGGTATCAATCACCAGGCTGCCCGTCGCCGTACCGGTGGTATTGCCGTTACCCGCGCTGCTCTTCACCTGCGCCGTCACGCTGTAGCTCGCCACGCTCAGGGCGTCGCCGTCCGGGATCTGCAGATACCAGGTGTTATGATCCGGGTCGACCACCACCGCGCCGCCGGTCTGGGAGGTGTAGGTTTTTCCGTTCACCGTTACCACCAGGTATTCACCGTTCACCAGGTCAGCGGAGACGGTACCGCTGACGATCGGCGTGGTATCCGACGTGGTCTGCGCGGTAATCGCCACCGTGGTAGTCGGGATGCTGGTATCCACGTTCAGCACGAAGCCATCGGATTCCGTGTAGTTACCGGCCCTGTCGGTGACGCGCACAATGTAGATGTGATTGCCGTCGCTCAGGCCGTTGTCCTGGAAGGACCAGCTTGCGCTGCCGTTCATCGTCACCTGGCCGAGCAGGACGCCGTCACGGTAGAGCTGAACAATTTCACCGTCATCCGGAGCGCGGTTAAGCGTCCCGTTGATCAGCGGCGCGTTATCGTCCGTTGCCACCGTACTGCCAAAGGTACCCTGACGCTCGCCTTCGCCGTCGGTATAGCTCACTACGCTGCCGACCGTGGTAGGCGGCGTGGTGTCCACCGTCACCACCTGCGACGCGGTGGAGCCGACGTTGCCCGCCTGGTCGATAATCCGCACCTGGTAGGTGTAGTCCCCGTCAGGCAGATCGCGGGTATCGGTGTAGCTCCAGCGCTGGTTGGTGACCGTGGCATCTGACCAGGTATTCCCGCCGTCCAGGCTGATCTGTACGCGCTCGTCGTTTGCCAGCGCGCTGCCCAGCGAACCGTTGATGGTCAGCGTGGTGTCCATGGTGATGAAATCACTGCCGGACTGTCCGGTATCTTCGCTGATGCTGTCGATGGTGATGCCGTACTGCGGCGCCTGGGTATCCACCGTCACCGCCTGCGAAGTGGTTGCCCCAACGTTGCCTGCCTGGTCAACGACCCGCACCTGATAGTTATGGCTACCGTCGGTCAGGGTACGGGTGTCGCTGTAGCTCCACTGCGTACCGCTTACGGTGGCGTACACCCAGGTGCTGCCGCCATCCACGCTCACCTGCACGAATTCACCCGCGCCGAGTTCTGCGCCGAGCGTTCCGTGCAGCGTGTACGAGGTCGAACTGGTCAGGAAGTCGTTATTGTCGAAGCCGGTATCCACGGTGATGTTATCCACGGTCACTGTAATCGCTGCATCCGGCGCGACCGTATCGACGGTCACCTGCTGATGGGCGCTGGCGCCCACGTTGCCCGCCGCATCCACAACGCGAACGTAGTAGTCATAGGTCTGATTACCCAGCGTGCGACCGTCCACGTAGTACCAGCTGTTGCCGGTGACAATCACGTTTTGCCAGGTAACGCCACCGTCGATGCTGATCTGGGCATACTCACCGTCCGCCAGCGTCGCGCCGAGCGAGCCGTGCAGGGTCAGGGACGTATCGTTAGTGATAAAGTCGCTGCCGCTCAGACCGGTATCGTCGCTGATGCTATCGATGGCGATAGTTTTACTGGCGTCCGGTGCAACCGTATCAATGGTCACCACCTGGCTGGCGGTGGCGCTGATATTGCCCGCGTCGTCAATCACGCGCAGCTGGTAGTTGTAATCCCCGTCGGCCAGCGTGCGGCCATCAACGTACGTCCAGCTCAGGCCGCTGACGCTGACGTCGATCCAGGTAACGCCGCCGTCCAGACTGATCTGCGCGTGGTCGCCGCTGCCCAGCGCCGCGCCGAGCGTCCCTTTCAGGCTGATCTGGTTGTCGCTGGTGATAAAGTCGCTGCCGGACAGGCCGGTATCCTGGGTGATGGAATCGACCGTAATCGTCGTAGCCGCTGGCTTCGTCAGGTCAATCACCACGTCCTGGCTGTCCGTCGCCCCGACGTTGCCCGCGTTATCGATAACGCGCACCTGGTACTGGTACGTACCGTCCGTCAGGGTGCGACCATCGGTGTAGCGCCAGCTGGTGCCGGTCACGGTCAGGTCAATCCAGGTGGTGCCGCCGTCAAGGCTGATCTGCGCCTTTTCGTTATTGCCGAGCTGCGAGGTCAGCGAGCCGTTGACCACCACCTGAGCGTCGTTGGTGATGAAATCACTCGCGCTCAGGCCGGTGTCGTTTTGCAGCGAATCAATGCTGATGCCCATCGACGGCGCGGTGAGATCCACCGTGACGGTGTGGTTATCGCTGGCGCTGTTGCCGATGGCGTTGCTGACCTGCGCGTTAATCACGTACGAACCGCCGTCCGCCAGCGCGGCCACGTCTGCGCTGCCCAGCGTGTAGCTCCAGGAGCCGTCATTCTGCACGGTCGCCGTATAGGTTTTACCGTTCAGGGTGATGGTCACCGTCTGGCCCGCCGGGGCGTCGGTGGTGCCGCTGATAATCAGCGGCGTTCCGTGCTCGGCGGCGTTGACGATATCGTCCTGCGCAAAGGTGTTAATGGTGATGGTTGGGACATCGCCGTTCAGCGTCACGGCGTGCGTTGCGCTGCCCGGGTTGCCCGCCCTGTCGCTTACTGAAGCGGTGATGGTGTAATCCCCGTCGCTCAGGCCGAGGAAATCGCGGCCCGGCACGAAGACCGACCACGATCCGTCCGCCCCGACGGTTGCCTGATAGCTGTGCCCGTTGAAGGAGACGGTCACCGTCTGGCCCTGTTCCGCCGTGGTGGTACCACGGATCGTCTGGCCCGCCAGCTGCTCCGCGTTGTTGACGATATCGTCATCGGCCACGGTGCTGATGGTTACGATTGGCGCGACGGTGTCTACCGTTAAGGTATGCGTGGTCTGGCCGCCGTTGCCGGCTTTGTCGTTGACCGATGCGGTGACCGTCAGCGCGCCCTGGCTCAGGGCGGCCAGATCTGACGCCGGCACGTCGAGCGTCCAGGTGCCGTCGTTTGCCACGGTTGCGGTGTAGGTCTTACCGCCCAGGGAAACGGTGACGCTCTGGCCCGCCTCCGCGCTGGAGGAGCCGTGCACGGTCAGCGGCTGCTGCGTTTCAAGCGCGTTCAGCATGTCGTCGCCGGACAGCGTCGCAATGCTCACGACCGGCGCGGTGGTATCCACGCTGATGCCGTGCGTCGCCGACGCGCTGTTGCCCGCGCTGTCCTGCGCCGACACAGACACCTGATAGCTCGCGCCATCCGCCAGGGCACCCACGTCGGCGGCCGGAACGGTGGTCGTCCAGCTGCCGTCGTTCTGGATGGTGGCCGTATAGGTCTTGCCGTTCAGCGTCACGGTGACCTGCGTCCCGCTGGCGAACTGGGCGCTGGAGCCGTTAATCACCAGTGAACTGCCCGCTTCTGCCGCGTTAATGACGTCATCGCCGCTGATGGTGTTAACCGTCAGCCCGACCGATGCAGTATTGACCTCCACATCGTGGGTGCGGGTGCTGCTGTTGCCCGCGCTGTCGGTAATCGTCGCGCTGAGGGTCACGGTGCCGTCGGTCAGCGCGGAAATCACGCTGGCCGGAACGCCCACGCTCCAGTTACCGCTGGCGTCAACGGTGGTGGTGTACTGGTTCGAACCGATGGTGATGACCAGCTTATCGCCGACGCTCGCGCCGGTTGCCGTACCGCTGACAATCTGCGCCTGCCCGTGCTCCACGCTGTTGATGACGTTATCGCCCGCGACAGCGTTAAAGCTGACGGTCGGCGGCGTGGTATCAAGCGTAATCGTCTTGCCCGCGCTGCCCGGGTTACCCGCGGCGTCGCTCACGCTGGCCTGCACGGTGTAGCCGTTATCCGCCAGTGCGGACAGGTCTGTACCCGGCACGTTCACGCTCCAGATGCCGCCCTGCTGCACCTGCGCGGTATAGCTCTTACCGCCCAACGTCACGGTGACCGTCTGCCCGGCTTCCGCCGTGGTGGTACCGGAGACGGTCACGCCCGCAGCCGCTTCGCTGGCGTTAATCACGTTATCACCGGCCACCGTATCAATGGTCACGGCAGGCACGGTCGTATCCACGCTGTACTCGCGGCCCGCCGAGGCGCTGTTGCCGTGCGCGTTGGTGACGTTCACCTGCACGCTGGCATCGCCCTCTTTCAGGCCCGCGAGATCCGCAGACGGTACGGTTGCCGTCCAGTTACCGTCGGCGTCCACTTTCGTGGTGTACGTCTTGCCGCCGAAGGTAACGGTAACGGTCTGGTTTTCCTCCACGTTCGAGGTGCTGCCCGAGAGCACCAGATCCGCGCCTTTCTCCGCCGCGTTAATAACGTCGTCGGTGGCAATCACATCGATACTGACGGCAACGACAGACAGATCGACGGTGACATCGTGGCTGATGGTCACCGGGTTGCCCGCCGCGCTCTGGCCAGCAACGGTCACGGTGACCGTGCCCGCAGCAAGGGCACCAACGTCTGCCGCCGGGATCGCCGCGCTCCAGCTGCCATCTGCCAGCACGGAGGCCGCATAGGTTTTGCCATTGACGGTCACGGTGAGCGTGGTGCCCGCCGCGAGCCCGTCGCTGGAGCCGGTGATAATCAGGTTCTGTCCGTGCTCGATGCTGTTGATCACATCGTCGCCCGCCACGGTATCAATGCGCAGACCCGGCAGGCTGGCGTCTATAACGATTTCGCGCTCGCCCGCGCCAGTGTTGCCGTGGCCGTTGGTGACGGTCGCCGATACGGTCAAATTGCCGTTGCCCAGGGCTGTCAGGACGGATTCCGGCACGTTAACGGACCAGGTCAGATCGCTCTGCACCGTTGCGGTGTAGCTGTTGCCGCCGATATTCACGGTTACCGTGTTGCCCGCTTCCGCGTTCGCTACCTTACCGCTGATGGTCTGGCCTGCCGCCACTTCCGCCGCGTTGATGACGTTATCGCCCGCCACGGTGTTGATGGTGACGGTTGGCAGCGCGGTGTCCACCAGAAGGGTCGCCGTATTGCTGATGCTGTTGCCCACGCCGTTGGTGGCGGCGACGCTCAGGGTGTAGTTCGCTTCGCCCAGCCCCGCCAGATCCGCTGCCGGAACGGTCAGGCTCCAGGTGCCGTCTGCCGCCGTCGTGGCCGCGTAGTTTTTACCGTTCAGGGTCACGGTCACCACAGTGCCTTCCGCCAGGTTGGCGCTGGTGCCGCTGACGCTCAGGTCCTGGCCTTTCTCCACCGCGTTCAGCACGTTGTCGCCGCTGATGGCGTTGAACGCCACGGACGGCAGGCCGGTATCGACGGTCACGTTATGCGTGCCGGTGCCGGTGTTGCCCGCCGCGTCGGTGACTGACGCAGTAACGGTTACGGTGCCGTCGCTGAGGCCGGAAATGACGCTGGCCGGTACGCCGACGCTCCAGTTGCCCGCCGCGTCCAGCACGGTGGTGTACGTCTGGCCGCCAATCGTGACGGTGACCTTATCGCCCGCCGCCGCGCCGGTGGCGGTGCCGCTGACGATCTGCGCCTGAGCGTGCTCAGCGATGTTAATCACATCGTCTCCCGCCACGGTGTTGATGGTCACCGCAGGCACGGTCACGTCGACCGTCAGAGTGTGATCAACCGACGCCGGATTGCCCGCCTTGTCGCTGACGCTCGCCGTCACGGTGACGCTGCCGTCGCCGAGCGATGCCAGATCCGCCGCCGGAACGTTCAGCGTCCAGCTGCCGTCCGCGCCTGCGGTTGTGGTGTAGTCTTTGCCGTTCAGCGTCACGGTCACGGTCTGGCCCGCTTCGGCGGTGGTGGTGCCGGAAATGGTCAGATCGGACTGCGCTTCTGCGGCATTCAGAATATCGTCGGATGCCAGGGTATTGATGGTCACGGACGGCGCGGTGGCATCCACGCTGTACTCACGGCCCGCCGACGCGCTGTTGCCGTTCACGTTAGTGACGCTCACCTGCACACTGGCGTCGCCATCCTTGAGGTGTACCAGATCCGCAGACGGCACGGTCCAGGTCCAGTTACCGCTGTCGTCTACTGTCGCGGTATAGATTTTGCCGTTCAGGCTGATAGTCACGGTCTGCCCGGCTTCCACGTTGGTGGTCGCACCGGACAGCACCAGATCCGCGCCCTTCTCCGCCGCGTTAATCACGTCGTCGGTAGCGATGGAATTGATGCTGATGGCAACGGTCGCCAGATCCACCGTCACGTCGTGGCTGATGGTAATCGGGTTGCCCGCCGCGCTGTCGCCGGTAACGCTGATTTTGACGGTGCCTTCCGGCCACGCGTTCACGTCGGTGGACGGGATCGCCGCACTCCAGGTGCCGTCCGCCAGCACCGTCGCCGCATAGTCTTTACCGTTGACGGTCACCGTCAGCGCCGTGCCCGCCGCCAGCCCGTCGCTGGAACCGGTGACAATCAGGTTCTGCGCGTGCTCAATGCTGTTGACGACATTGTCGCCCGCCACGGTATTGACGCGCAGGCCCGGCAGGTTAGCGTCAATGGCAATGTCGCGCTCGCCGGAACCGGTGTTGCCGTGGCCGTTGGTGACGGTCGCCGTCACGCTCAGGTTGCCGTTGCCCAGGGCGGCCAGCACGTCAGACGGCACGTTCACGGACCAGGTCAGATCGTCCTGCACCGTTGCGGTGTACGTGTTTCCGCCGAGGGTGACAGTCACGGTGTTACCCGCTTCGGCATTCGCCACGGTGCCGCTCAGGGTCTGGCCCGCTGCCACTTCCGCCGCGTTAATGACGTTATCGCCCGCCACGGTGTTGATGGTGACGGTCGGCAGCGCGGTGTCCACCAGCAGGTTCGCGGTGTTGCTCACGCTGTTGCCCACGCCGTTGGTGGCGGTCGCGTTCAGGGTGTAGTTAGCCTGGCCGAGGCCGGCCAGATCGGCGGCCGGAACCGTCAGGCTCCAGGTGCCGTCTGCCGCCGTTGTCGCCGTGTAGTTTTTACCGTTCAGGGTTACGGTCATCACGGTGCCTTCCGCAAGGTTGGCGCTGGTGCCGCTGACGTTCAGATCCTGACCTTTTTCTGCCGCGTTCAGAACGTTATCGCCGCTGATGGCGTTGAAGGCCACCGATGGCAGCCCGGTATCCACGGTCACGTTATGCGTGCCGGTGCCGGTATTGCCCGCCGCGTCGGTGACTGACGCCGTGATGGTCACGGTGCCGTCGCTGAGGCCGGAAATCACGTTCGCCGGTACGCCCACGCTCCAGTTACCCGCCGCGTCCAGCACGGTGGTGTAGGTCTGGCCGCCAATCGTGACGGTGACCTTATCGCCCGCTGCCGCGCCTGTGGCGGTGCCGCTGATGATTTGCGCCTGGCCGTGCTCTGTAATGTTAATGACATCATCACCCGCAACGGTGTTGATGGTCACCGCAGGCGCGGTGATATCTACCGCCAGGTTGTGATCCACGGACGCCGGGTTACCCGCTTTATCGCTTACCGATGCGGTGACGGTCACGCTGCCGTCGGTTAACCCAGCCAGATCTGCCGCCGGAACGTTCAGCGTCCAGTTGCCGTCTGCGCTGACGGTTGTGGTGTAGTCTTTACCGTTCAGCGAGACGGTGACCGTCTGGCCCGCTTCGGCGGTGCTGGTACCGGATACGGTCAGATCGGCTTTCGCCTCCGTCGCGTTCAGAATGTCGTCCGTCGCCAGGGTGTTTATGGTCACGGACGGCGCGGTCGCATCCACGCTGTACTCGCGGCCCGCCGAGGCGCTGTTGCCGTTGACGTTGGTGACGCTCACCTGCACGCTGGCGTCGCCGTCTTTCTGGCCCGCCAGATCGGCTGATGGCACCGTGGTCGTCCACTTGCCATCGGGGCCTACGGTCGCGGTATAGCTCTTGCCGCCGAAGATGATGGTGACGGTCTGGTTTTCTTCCACATTGCTTGTGGTGCCGGAGAGCAGCAGATCCGCGCCCTTCTCGGCCGCGTTAATCACATCATCCGTGGCGATGGCGTCAATGCTGATGGCGACGCTTGCCAGATCCACCGTCACATCGTGGCTGATGGAAACCGGGTTACCCGCGCTGCTCTGGCCCGTGACGGTCACGGTGACCGTGCCTGCGTTCAGCGCGCTGACGTCTGCCGCCGGAATAGCCGCGCTCCAGGTGCCGTCGGCCAGCACGGTCGCCGGATAGGTTTTGTTGTTTACAGTCACGGTCAGCGTCGCGCCCGCTGCAAGGCCGTCGCTGGAGCCGGTGATAATCAGGTTTTGAGTACGTTCGATGCTGTTGATCACGTCGTCACCCGCCACGGTATCCACGCGCAGGCCCGGCAGGTTAGCGTCTATCACGATTTCGCGCTCGCCCGTTCCGCTATTGCCCACGTCGTTGGTAACGCTGGCTGACACGGTCAGATCGCCGTTACCCAGCGCGGTCAGCACGTCGGACGGCACGTTCACGGACCAGGTGAGATCGCTCTGCACCGTTGCGGTGTAGCTGTTGCCGCCAATCGCCACAGTCACGGTGTTGCCCGCCTCAGCGTTCACCACCTTACCGCTGATGGTCTGGCCGGCTGCCAGCTCCGCCGCGTTAATAACGTCATCACCCGCGACGGTGTTGATGATAACCCCCGGCAGAACGGACTCGACGTTCACGGCGTGCGACGCGCTGGTGCTGTTGCCAACGCTGTCCGTCGCCGATGCGGTGACGGTGTAAAGCGCCTCGCCCAGTTGACCTACCTCGCTAGCCGGAACGGTGGTGGTCCATTTTCCGTTGCTGTCTACCTGCGCGCTGTACGCTTTGCCGTTCAGCATCACGGTCACCACCGCGCCCGTCGCCAGGCCGGAGGCCGTACCGGAGATCGTCAGTTCCTGGGTTTTCTCGGTATTGTTGATCACATCGTCACCGGAAACGGTGTCGATGGTCAGCACCGGCGCGGTCAGGTTCACCTCCACGCCGTGCGTGGCGCTGTTGCTGTTGCCCGCCTTATCGGTCAGCGCCGCGGTGATGGTGTAATCCCCGGCGGTGAGAGCGGTAACGTCTGCCGCAGGTACGCCCACGCTCCAGTTGCCGGAGGCGTCCAGGGTGGCGGTGTACGATTTGTTATTGAGGGTAACAGTGACCACGTCGCCCGCAGCCGCGCCGGTCACGGAACCGGTGACAATCAGGGCCTGCGCGTGCTCGACGCTGTTGATCACGTCGTCGTCGGAAACGGTGTTAATGGTCAGTTGCGGGACGGTGGTATCGACCAGCACGTCGCGATCCGCAGAGGCCGGGTTGCCCGCCTTATCAGACACGGCGGCGCTCATGGTGTAGTTGCCGTCGGTAATACCGCTCAGATCCGCGGACGGCACGGTCACGCTCCAGCTGCCGTTTGCCTGCACGGTGGTGGTGTAGTCCACGCCGTTCAGCGTCACGGTGACCGTCTGGCCCGCTTCGGCGTTGCTCACGCCGTTAACAACCAGATCCTGCTGCGCTTCGGCCGCATTGATGATGTTGTTGTCGCTGACGATCTCGATAGACACCGTCGGCGCGGTGGCGTCCACGCTGTACTCGCGGCCTGCCGACGCGCTGTTGCCGTTCACGTTGGTGACGCTCACCTGCACGCTGGCATCGCCGTCCTTCAGGCTGCCCAAATCGGCAGACGGTACGGTCGCCGTCCAGTTGCCGCTGGCATCCACGGTCGCGGTGTACGACTTGCCGCCGAAGGTGATGGTGACGGTCTGGTTTTCTTCCACGTTGGTGGTCGAGCCGGACAGCACCAGGTCCGCGCCTTTCTCCGCCGCGTTAATCACGTCGTCGGTGGCAATCGCATCAATGCTGATGGCGACCGCCGCCAGATCCACCGTCACGTCATGGTTGATGGAGACCGGGTTGCCCGCCGCGCTATTCCCCTCGACCTTCACGGTGACCGTGCCTGCGCCGAGCGCGCTGACGTCTGCCGCCGGAATGGCCGCCGTCCAGGTGCCGTCCGCCAGCACCGTTGCGGCGTAGGTTTTGCCGTTGACGGTGACTGTTAACGCCGCGCCCGCTGCCAGGCCGTCGCTGGAGCCGGTGATAATCAGGTTCTGAGCGTGCTCAATGCTGTTGATGACATCGTCGCCCGCCACGGTATCTACGCGCAGGCCCGGCAGGTTGGCGTCAATGGTGATGTCGCGCTCGCCGGAGCCGGTGTTGCCGTGGCCGTTGGTGACGCTGGCTGACACCGTCAGATCGCCGTTACCGATGGCGGTTAAGACCGTGGACGGCACGTTGACCGACCAGCTCAGATCGTCCTGAACGGTGGCAGTATACGTATTGCCGCCGATTGAAATAGTGACAGTGTCACCGCTCACCGCACCGCTCACTTTGCCGCTAAGAGTCTGCCCGGCAGCCACTTCCGCTGCGTTAATGACATCGTCCGTGGCAACAGGGTTGATGGACACCTGCGGCAGCGCGCTGTCGACCAGCACGTCATGGCTGGCGCTTGCGCTGTTGCCCGCCGCGTCGGTCACTGCTGCCGTCACGGCATAGTTCGCTTCGCCCAGCGCAGCAACGTTTGCCGCCGGAACGGTGACGCTCCAGCTGCCGCTGGCGTCGGTAGTAGCGGTGTAATTGATGCCGTTCAGGGTCACCGTAATGGTGGTACCCTCAGGCTGGTTGCTGGTACCGGACACCTGCAGATCCTGGCCCTTCTCGACGGCGTTAATCACGTCGTCAGCCGCCAGGGTATTGATGGCAATGACCGGCGCGGTCAGGGAGACGTCAAACTCGTGCGTCGCGTTGGTGCTGTTACCGGCTTTATCGGTGAGGGTCGCGGAAATCGTCTGGTCGCCGTTTGTCAGCGCGCCCACGTCCGTCGCCGGAACGCCCACGCTCCAGCTTCCGGACGCGTCCAGCATGGCGGTGTAGTCTTTGCCGTTCAGGGTGACGGTAATCACGTCGCCCGCCTGCGCGCCCGTCACCTTACCGGAGACGATCAGCGCCTGGCCGTGCTCGGCAATATTCACGATGTCGTCGCCCGCAACGATGTTAAAGCTAATCTGCGGTACGGTGGTATCCACCAACACGGAAGCATCCGCGCTGGCCGGGTTGCCGGCTTTATCGGAAACGGAAGCGGTGACCGTGGCGCTGCCGTCGGAAATACCCACCAGATCGGCTGCCGGAACGTCCAGCGTCCAGCTGCCGTCCGCCTGAACCTGCGCGCTGTACTGCTTGCCGTTGAAGTTCACGGTGACCGTCTGGCCCACCTCAGCAGTAGAGGTCCCGCTCAGGGTCAGATCCTGCGCCGCCTCTGCCGCGTTCAGCATGTTATCGCCGCTGATGGTGTTAATCGTGACCGTCGGCGCGGCGGTATCGACGCTGAATTCCTGCGCCGAAGACGCCGCGTTGCCGTTGACGTTAGTGACGCTCACCTGCACGCTGGCGTCGCCGTCTTTCAGTCCGCTCAGATCGGCTGCCGGAACGGTGTACGTCCAGTCGCCGTTGGCATCCACCATCGTGGTATAGGTTTTACCCGCGAAGGTGATGGTTACGGTCTGACCCGCTTCAACGTTGGACGTGGAGCCGGAAAGCACCAGGTCCTGGCCTTTTTCCGCCGCGTTGAGCACGTTATCGTCGGTCACGCTGCTGATGGTGATGGCGACAGGCGCGAGATCGACGTCCACGACGGTGCCGATGGTCACCGGGTTGCCGGAGGCATCCTTTGCGCTGGCGCTGATGGTGAGCGAACCGTCCGCCCACTGGGACACGTCCGCTGCTGGTACCGCGGCCTTCCAGGTGCCGTCCGCCAGCACGGTGGCGGAATAGGCATTGCCGTTGATGGTCACGGTCACTGTGCTGCCCGCCGCCAGATCGGTGCTGGTGCCGGACACAATCAGGTTCTGAGCGTGTTCAATCACGTTGATCACGTCGTCACCTGCGACGGTATCAATACGCAGTCCCGGCAGCTGGGCGTCGATGGTGAAGTCCAGCGAAGACGAACCGGTATTGCCGTGCGCGTTGCTAACGCTGGCGGATACGGTCAAATCGCCGTTGCCAAGCGCGGTTAGCTGGCTCTGGGTTAACGGCAGGCTCCAGGAGAGATCGTCCTGCACGGTTGCAGTGTATGTCTGGCCGCCAAGAGTAATCGTGACAGTGTCACCTGGCGCCGCATTCGTCACCTTGCCGGTCAGGGTTTGCCCTGCAGCCACTTCCGCCGCGTTAACGACATTGTCACCCGCCAGCGCGTCGATCGTTACAACCGGCAGCGAGCTGTCCACCAGCACTTCGTGTGAGGTTGAGGCGCTGTTGCCCACGCTATCGGTGACGCTCGCCGTCACGGTGTAATTCGCTTCGCCCAGCGCGCTGACCGCGGCCGCAGGCACGGTCACGCTCCAGTTGCCGCTGGCGTCAGCGGTGGCCGTATAGTGGATACCGTTCAGGGTCACGGTAATGGTCGTGCCTTCCGGCTGGTTGCTGGAGCCGGAGATCTGCAGATCTTCGCCTTTCTCCGTCGCATTGATCACATCGTCCGCCGCCAGCGTGTTAATGCCGATAGCTGGCGTCACGGTATTCACCACCACGTCCAGTGAGCTGCTGCCGGTATTTCCGGACTGGTCGGTCACGGAGACGTTAATGGTCCAGGTGCCGTCCGCCAGCCCCTGCACGACGGACGCGGGCAGGCCGAGGCTCCAGTTGCCCGCCGCGTCCACCACGGTGGTGTAATCCACGCTGTTAATGGTGACAGTCACAAGATCGCCCGCTGCCGCGCCGGTGACGGAGCCGCTCAGGATCTGCGCCTGTGAATGGGCGAGCTGGTTAACGGTGTTGGTGGCGGTGACAAAGTCGTTAATGGTTACCTGCGGTACGGTTGCGTCCACCAGACCCACGCGATCGGCGCTGCTGGTGTTGCCCGCCACGTCGCTGACGGTTGCCGTCACGGTAACAATGCCGTCTGCCAGCGCGCCCACGTCGGCCGCGGGCACGCTCAGTTGCCAGGTTCCGTCCGCCTGGACGGTGGTCTGATAGTTTTTGCCGTTCAGCGTCACGGTGACCGTCTGGCCAGGTTCCGCCGTGCTGCTGCCGCTTAACGCTAAATCCTGCTGCGCTTCCGCCGCGTTGATAATGTTGTCGTCGGTCAGGTTATCGAGCGTAATCGCCGGAGGCTGCGTATCCACCGTGACCACGCGCGCGGCGTCCGCGCTGTTGCCGCTGATGTTAGTGACGCTGACGCTCACCTGCGCGCGCCCGTCAATCAGCGTTTCCATGGCGCTGGCGGGCACGGTCAGGCTCCAGGAGCCATCCTGCTGCACCTGCGCGGTAAAGGTCTGGTCGGCAAATTTCACCACCACGGTTTGCCCCGCCTCCACGCCCTGCGTCTGGCCGGAAAGGGTTAAATCACTGCCTTTTTCAGCCGCATTCAGCAGGTCATCGCCGGAGACGGTATCAATGGTGACCGCCACGGCGTTGAGATCGAGTTCAATCGGGTGTTCAGCCGCAACGGTATTGCCCCAGGCATCTTTTGCGCTGACGCTAACCGTCACCTCTCCCGCCGTCCAGGCCTGCAGGTCCGCAGCAGGAACACCAATGCTCCAGCCGCCGCTGGCAGTAACCACGGCGTTATATTCGACGTTGTTAATGGTGACGACGATCGTCGTGCCCGCGGCCAGGTGGGTGCTGGCGCCGGTGACGGTCAGGTCCTGCTGCTGCTCGATGGCGTTGATAACGTCATCGCCGGAAATGGTGTTTACGCGCAGCCCCGGCAGTTCCGCATTGATATTGATATCGCGCTCGCCGGTGCCGGTATTACCGTGCGAATTGGTCACCGATGCGGTGAAGGTTAAATCACCGTCGCCAAACGCCTGAAGATCCGCTGACGGGATTTTCACGCTCCAGGTCAGATCGCTGCCCACCGTGGCGCTGTAGCTCTTGCCGCCCACGGTAACAGACACCGTATCGCCCGCCGCCGCGCCGGTAACGCGACCGCTGAGGGTTTGGTCCACGCCCGCTTCGGCGTTATTGACCAGGTTGTCGCCCGCAAAGGTGTTGATAATAACCTGCGGAAGCACGGTATCCACCAGCAGCGTCGCCCCGGCAGAGCCGCTGTTGCCCACGCTGTCGGTGCCGCTGACGCTGACGGTGTAAAGGGTGTTCGCCAGATTGAGGACGTCGGACACCGGCACCTGGACCGCCCAGATACCGTTTTCGACGGTAGCGTGATAGCTGACGTTGTTCAGCGTCACGGTGACGGCGCTGCCGTCCGGCAGGTTGCTGGTTCCGGTCAGGCTCAGCGGCTGCATCGCCTCCCGGGCATTCAGCACGTTGTCCTGGCTGATGGCGTCAATCGTGAATTCCGGCGGGTTGCCGCTCAGCGAAATGCCGTGCGTGGCGCTACCGGTATTCCCCGCCGCATCAGTGACGGAGACGGCAATGGTGTGGTTGCCCTCACCCAGCGCGCCGATGACGGAGGCAGGAACGCCCACGCTCCAGCTGCCGTCTGCCTGTACTACGCCGGTGAAGATCTGGCCGCCAACGGTCACGGTGACGACATCCCCTGCCGCCGCGCCGCTCGCCTGCCCGGAAATAATCTGCGCCTGGCCCTGCTCGCCGGTGTTCAGAATGTCGTCACCCGCGACAGTATTGATGGTGACAACCGGCGCGGTGGTATCCACCGTGAAATCTGCGGTCACGGACGAGCCGTTGCCCGCTTTGTCACTGACGTTCACCGTCAGGGTATGGTTTCCCTCATTAAGGGCCTGCACCTCGCTGGCCGCCAGCGTGACGGACCAGGTGCCGTCGCTGCCCACCGTGGCGTTATAATTTTTGCCGTTCAGCGTCACCGTCACAATCTGCCCGGCTTCCGCGTTGGTTTTGCCACTCAGCGTCAGCGGCTGGTTGTGCTCGGCGGCATTAATGATGTTGTCCTGCGCGAGTGTATCGACGGAGAGGGTTGGCGCGGCAGTATCCACGCCAATCGTCTGGCTTCCGCTCACGGTATTCCCCGCCGCGTCTTTGCCGCTGACGTTGACCGTCCAGGTGCCGTCGCCGAGCGCCTGCGCGTCTGCCGCAGGGACGTTAACGCGCCAAGCGCCGTCTGCCCCCACCTGAGCGGTGTAGGTTTTACCGTTCAGCGTCACGGAGACGTCGGTTCCCTCAGCCAGATGCTGGCTGCTACCGGAGAGCGTAAAGCCTGCGGACTGCTCGCTGGCGTTAATCACGTTGTCCCCCGCCGTTGTTGCCAGCGTAAGCGTGGCCTCGGCCGTAGAGACGGTGACGGTGATGCTGCCCGCAGAGGTGGTTTTACTGCCGTCGATCTGCACCACCGACCAGGTGTGCTCTCCGTCGGCCTGGGTCGGAAGTTTTACCGTCCAGGTACCGTCTTTACTGACCATCGCGCTGGCGATGGTGCTACCGCTGCCGTCTTTAATCTGGATGGTCGCGCCCGGCTGACCGGTACCGCTAAAGGTCGGCGCGTTGTCGTCCGTGATCGCGTTTGCGCTCAGTACTCCCTGCTTGTCGCCCACCTTGTCCGACAGCAAAAAGGTCGGCGTGGCGCTTTCTACTTCCTTCGTATTATCAATAACTTTGGTTTTTGTTTCGCCATCTCCGCCGTGGGCCAGCAGGGCGCCAATAGCACCACCGCCTAATGCCGCCCCTGCAATCCAGCCCCACGGCGCATCGCTCAGGACGCTTCCCTGCTCCAGGAAGGGTTCAATGCTGCTAATGGGTGTGGCCTGCGCGGATAATTCAGTGACGGCAACGCCTGACGCTTCACCGGCATCGGCAAAAGAGATATGAGACAGCTCCTGCCCGTCGTTGAACACCAGCTCTGACTGATGTTGGGTGTCAGGATCTTCGACAAAATAGTTATTGCAGCGAATAACGCTGCCGTCCTTCATATAAATGAGAAGGTCTTTACCCTGGCGGACATAACGCACCACGTCCTGAGCAGAGCCCTGAATTTCAATCACGCTCGGCGATGAAATTGACACCGACAGATTTCCTTCGCCGGTTAATTTCGTTTTCTCCGCCGTTTTACGAATGATGACATCAACAACCTTTACGTTACTCATATTCTTCTCCTTGCAGGTGTACGGATTCCTGTGGATATGTCCACCAGACGGATGTAGCTATCCCTGGGAAAAAACACCGATTATTTTCAGACTTATTTCGCGCAGCTATGCGTGGCTTTTGTTAACTCAAATCGGGTAATTTTGCGGCAGCGTTTTTCTCTATTCCAATAAGCGGCATTAAATTATCAACCGCGGAAGCATAATTAATTGCCGAACTCCAGCCATCATACTCGGCAATTATTTTCGCCGACGTGGCCTGCCAGACATCCTGCTCAACGCTGAGCAAATCATTAATGCTCCGCTTGCTCAGGGTGTATTCATTTTTATAAACCTCGCGGGCCCGCAGCGCGTTTTCCAGCTGCCGCTTCCCGGCCTCCATTCTTCCCCGTGCGCCGGTCCAGTCAGCCTGTGCGACGGAGGCCTTTTGCAGCACGTCGAAACGCGCCTGATCGACCTGAGAGGACGCCATCGCCCGTGCGCCTTCAGCCTGCCGCACGCGTGCGGATACCGCGCCGCCCTGATAAAGCGGTGCATCGATATTGAGCTGGATCTGGTCGTCCCAGTAGGAACGGTTGTCCGATTCGTAACGCGTGCGTCCCCCTTTCAGGCTCAGGGTTGGCCAGTGCTGGGACTTCGCCGTTTCAACGCCATACTGGGCAGAACGTTCCATGTTTTGCGCAGCCATTACCGCCGGTATCAACGAATAATCAATGCGGTTGAGCGAATCCGGCTCAACCGCAAGGTTTGCGGGTACCGGCGAATAGTTATCCGCCTGCATCCCGGTTAATACCGCGAGCCGCGCGCGGGCGCTGTTCAACGCGGCGTTATACTGCGCCACCGTCGCCTGCATGCCGGCAATCCGCGTGCGGGTCTGGAGCTCATCGGAGGTAGAACTCACGCCCGCATCGGCGCGCAGTTTGGCCAGCTGCTCCACGTTTTTCAGCGCCTGAACGTTATCTTTTGCCGCCTGTAACAGGTCGGAATAGCGTTTAACCTCCACGTAGCCGAGCGCCGTTTTTTCCGCCACATCAGAAAGTGTGCTCATGAGCTGATAGCGGTAGCTATCGCGCCGGGCGGAAGACTGGCTGATGCTGTTGTTGGTCTTGCCAAAATCGTATATCAGCTGGGTAAGGCTCAGCCCCCAGGCCGCAGAATTCTTCAGCGAACCGCTGGAATCGGTGGTCTGGCTGTGCCCCGTGCTCCCGTTTAAGGCTATTTGCGGCATCCAGCCGCTGCGCGCCTCATCTATTTGTGCCTGACCAATACCTAATTGCGCGGCCTGCTGGCTAACTGAGGGGTCGCGATCGATAGCAAAAAGGATACTTTCTTTTAAGGTTGTCGTTGCCACCGGGGCAATACCCACCTGGCGACTATTGGCGTAAGCCGTATTAATGGCTAGTGAAATTAATGCCAGCGCAGCTATAAATTGGCGTGACACAGGCTTGTGAAATATCGTCATTTTTATCTCCCTGACTCTGAGTGATACTCAAAACAATTACCCAAAAAGAGGTATAGATAATTAGACAAATATCTTTTTCGCTCCCTCACTGAATTTCAGGTAAAACGTCCCATACCCATTTCCATTGGAGATGAGAAGCGCCTTCGTCTTATTAAAATTAAGAATTTACTTATTTCTTAAGTTGATTTGCAGCATAACAAAATGTGGTATAGGCCACTACACCCGTAATGTTAATGCGGTGTTACAAATAAGAAAAAACATGGGGTTTCTGGACAAAACTCCGAAAATGGCCTTTCAGATGAAACATCAAAACCCTCTGTTATTTAAGGAAAATTCTTAATCTCCTCTGCGTACATTTTTGCGTTAATTTCTTGGCGGGTCAGACACAAAGATTTTCAAAGAAGTGTCAATTTAAGTAACCAACACACTTATGCTGACATTAAATTCCATTAAAAAACTAATGTAAGAGATTAAATTCTATCAATGTTGTTTTTATCAGAACATTAATCCCATTAAGGGTTGCACACTGGTTACATAATCCAAATCATTAATAAAAACAAAACAGTAACACTCTGGTTAACATTCAGAACGGCTTAATGATATCTGTTTAATATAATTTCAATAATCACCTATCTGAACGATTTCTCTCGTCGTCATTGCGATTCCATTCTCACCCTTCCCTCTGCTTTAAAATGCTGTATTATGCAAACTATTGCGACATTTTGCAGGATTACTGCCATGCACAAAACCGCACGTCAACGCTATGTCCTTGATATTCTGAGTGAACAAGGTCAGGCCAGCATCACCGAACTGGCAGAAAAGCTGCAGGTTTCAGCGGATACTATTCGTCGGGATCTAACCGATCTGGAAAATCAGGGCCTTGCCCAGAAGAATCACGGCGGGGCAATTGCGCTAAATCTTTCGGCCATGAATCGTCAGGGCCGCAATACCCTGCTGCCGGAAACCAAGCAGCACCTCGGGAAACGGGTTGCGCAGGCGGTTCCGCCGGGTTCCACCCTGTTTCTGGATGCCGGCAGCACGGTGATGGCCGTGGCCACTTTTCTACAGGGGCCTCACACCGTGATAACTACCTCGCTGGATATCGCCCAGCATTTTAGTGACCGGGAGGACATAGAGCTTGTTCTGCTCGGCGGAAACTGGGACCGGAAGCAGCGCCTGTTTGCCGGAAGCGCCACCTTGTCCCTGCTGTCCCGCTATCGGGCAGATATCGCCATTCTTGGGGCGTGCGCCCTTCATGCCGAACTCGGTTTGAGCGCCGGTAAAGAAGCGGATGCCGAGGTAAAACGCGCGATGCTCGCCGCCAGCCAGGCAGGCTGGATTGTCGCCGATCACCTGAAGGTTAACCGCTGCGAACCGTATCTGGTCTCCGGGTTAACCGACATTCATCAACTCTTTTTAGATCGTCCCTGGCCTGAACTTGGGGACCCAGGCGCATTGCAGGTCACGGTGTGCGTGAATTAACGTGGAGAAGGTCATGAGTAAAGTTCAAACAATCAACATTGCGCTGATCGGGTATGGATTTGTGGGGAAAACGTTCCATGCCCCGCTGATTCAGTCCGTGGACGGGCTTAAGCTGGCGGTGGTCTCTTCCCGTGATGAAGAGAAGGTTAAACGCGATCTGCCGGACGTACAGGTGGTGGCAACCCCGGAAGAGGCCATTCAGCATCCCGATATCGACCTGGTGGTGATTGCCTCCCCTAACGCCACCCACGCGCCGCTGGCGACGCTGGCCCTGAACTCGGGTAAACACGTGGTCGTGGATAAGCCTTTCACCCTCGATATGCAGGAAGCCCGGGACCTGATTGCCCTGGCGGATGAAAAGCAGCTTCTGCTCTCCGTTTTCCACAACCGTCGCTGGGACAGCGATTTCCTCGGCATTAAGCAAATTATCGAGCAGGGTACGCTCGGCAAGGTTAAGCATCTGGAGTCGCATATTGACCGCTTCCGCCCGGAAGTGCGCGTGCGCTGGCGCGAGCAGAACGTGCCCGGCAGCGGCCTGTGGTTTGACCTGGGGCCGCACCTGATCGACCAGACGCTTCAGCTGTTTAGCCTGCCAGAGTCTGTGCAGGGAAATATCGCAACGCTGCGCGACGGTGCAGAGATTAACGACTGGGCGCACGTGGTCTTAAATTACCCGGAACATAAGGTGGTTCTGCACGCCAGCATGCTGGTGGCTGGCGGTACGGCGCGCTTTACCGTCCATGGCGACAAAGGCAGCGTGGTGAAAGCCAGAATCGACCAGCAGGAAGCGCAGCTGCTTGCTGGCGTGATCCCCGGCAGCGACGCCTGGGGCGAAGACGACGACAGTCTGGTGTTCTTTGGGGCTGACGGCGAACCGCAGGCGATCCCGACCCCGAAAGGCGATCAGCGCCAGTATTACGTCAACGTACGTGATGCACTACTCGGGAAAATCACCAATCCTGTCCATCCTGTCG
Source organism: Enterobacter sp. KB-280D8 (assembly GCF_041399405.1). Classification (NCBI taxonomy): domain Bacteria; kingdom Pseudomonadati; phylum Pseudomonadota; class Gammaproteobacteria; order Enterobacterales; family Enterobacteriaceae; genus Enterobacter; species Enterobacter sp. KB-280D8. The sequence continues at coordinate 404,376 of NZ_JBGKEC010000001.1, read as the reverse complement.
AGGCGTTAGCGGTCATGGCTGTTCTGGAAGCGGCGGTGATATCGTCAGACACGGGGTCAACGCAGACGCTGGCATTAACTGATGAAGAGCGCGCGCTGCTGGGTTAAAAAACAAGCCGGGTGACGCGTAGCGATCCCGGCCTACGATTCAGAGCCGTTTGTAGGCCCGTGCAAGCGAAGCGCCGCCGGGCAAGAAAGGCGGCGACAATGTTTCAGCACTACTGACGCTTTTTCGGCATCATGCGCAGAAGAGTATTATCTTTCCAGAAATAGTGATGCATCAGCGCCGCCGCCGCGTGCAGACCAATCACGAAATAGCCCAGGTTTGCCAGCGTCTCATGCCACTCCTTCAGCACATCCACCAGGTCAAAATTCCCCTCCGCCGCGTGCGGCATCGCCAGACCGAAGGCGAACCAGTCGTTTCCGCGGTTATACATCATCACAATGCCAATCAGCGGCAGCGCAATAAACAGCAGATAGACAATCAGATGCCCAAGGTGAGACATACCGGTGATCATCGCTTTGGGTTTCGGCTGAATGGGCGGTGCGGGAAACTTGAGGCGGAGCAGCAATCGCGCCACCATCAGCACCAGAACCGAGATCCCGCAGGAAACGTGGATCATGTTTATAAGCGGACGGTCAGTACGCGGGAAAAAGCCTCTGAATTCCATCGCGCTGTATGCGATGACGATTAACAAAAACACCAGCCAGTGAATCGTGATTTGCAGGCTTGTATATTTAGTGCGCATGGGATTTCCTGAAAAAAAACAGTCACCGCGCCAACATAATCTCCTTTCCTTAAAAATTCATTAACTTTTCTGTATGGTTTTTCAAATACATCCCGTCGTATGAAGTATCTTCAATTGCCGCCCTGCCCGTGATGGTCTAAGCCTGGATGAGTTCAAACTGTCGTATCGACACGTTCACAGGAGAACATCATGAGTAAAATTGGCATTAACGGATTTGGACGCATTGGACGCCTTGTGCTGCGCCGCCTTCTTGAAACCCAGGACAGCAATACCGTCGTCGCCATCAACGACCTTACCTCCCCGAAAGTCCTGGCCTACCTGCTCAGGCATGATTCCAACTACGGTGGCTTCCCGTGGAGCGTGGACTTCACCGAGGATGCGCTGATCGTCGACGGTAAAACCATCGCGGTGTACGCCGAAAAAGAGGCAAAGCACATTCCGTGGAAAGCCGCGGGCGTGGATATCGTCGTGGAGTGCACCGGCTTTTATACCTCAGAAGAGAAATCGCGGGCGCACCTGGACGCCGGAGCGAAGAAAGTGCTGATCTCGGCACCTGCGGGTGAGATGAAAACCATCGTCTACAGCGTGAATGACGACACCATTGACGCCAGCGATACCATTATTTCCGTCGCGTCCTGCACCACCAACTGCCTCGCTCCGCTGGCAAAAGCCCTGAACGACGCGTTTGAAATTAAAGTGGGCACTATGACCACCATTCATGCCTACACCGGCACCCAGGCGCTGGTGGATGGGCCGCGCGGGAAAGACCTCCGCGCCTCGCGGGCGGCGGCAGAAAATATTATTCCGCATACCACCGGTGCGGCGAAAGCCATCGGTCTGGTGATCCCCGCGCTCAGCGGCAAACTGAAAGGCCACGCCCAGCGCGTGCCGGTGAAAACCGGCTCCGTTACCGAGCTGGTAGCGATCCTGGGTAAAAAGGTGACGGTCGAGGAGATCAACGCCGCGCTGAAAAAGGCGACCCAGGGGAATAAATCGTTTGGGTATACGGATGAGGAGATTGTCTCGTCCGATGTGGTTGGCTCGCACTATGGTTCGGTCTTCGACGCCACGCAGACGGAAGTGTCAGAAGCGGGAGATCTGCAGCTGGTGAAAGCCGTGGCCTGGTATGACAACGAATATGGTTTTGTGACCCAGCTGGTGCGCACGCTGGATAAGTTTGCGGCGCTGTGAATTTCCAACCCTACCCCTCATCCTAACCCTCTCCCCAAAGGGGCGAGGGGATTGTTCCGTGCTCAGATTATTTTACGTGCGCCCTTCAGGATCGGGTCCTGTTGTAACCGTCTCCATGCGGCGGTGACGACCTCTGGGAACTCAACGTGAGCGATATAATCACGCCCGGCCGGGCCATAGCCGTTAACGTCATCATACAGCCGCGGCAGCTCACCCATAACCAGTGAAAGATAGCGGTCAACGGGCCACAGCCCGGCGGTGTCCTCGCTAAATTCCACGCCCTCTTTTCCGTTTTGCAGCATCGGCGTAAATCCGGGATGGCTTATCCACTGCGGTGGCGCGGGCTCATCGCGGCACACGCGGGCAAAGGTTGCCATCGTGCGGCGCTGCATCGTCGGGTCCTGCACCACCAGCATGTGCCCGCTTGTCCGCTGACGCTCTTTCAGCATGTTCCAGCTAAAACGTGCATTTTCACCGCAGTTGGTGGAGCGATCTTCAATCCACACGCGCTCATCGGGGATCTGCCAGAACTCCCGCGCAACGTCGGCAAGAATGCTTGCTTCCGCCCGCCCCGCGACCGACAGAGTGTGATAACGCGGGTGGTTGCGGATCGCTTCATATAAAAACGTGGTCGAATGGCCGATGCCGCCGCTGATCAGAAGCGGCACGTTTTTCTGAAAGGCAACACGGCAGGCCGCGTCAATGGTCGGGATCACCGCGTTGCCAGCCAGAATCACCACATCGACCGCCGGGGGCTGACGGGTCTCGCTCAGGTCGTCCTGCGCCAGCCATGCGCCGACAGTATTGATGGCCGCCAGCGTGGCATCCGCCAGAATGGGAAAATGGGGCTGAACCATGGTCAACTCCTCATGTTGTTGAATCGCCGAATTTATCGTTTTTCTGAAATAACCAGAAACATCCAAAAATCATCAGGTTGCACCTGCCTATTATGCTTTTGATTTCCAGCCTTACAAAACATTGTATTGTACAGGCGTCATGGAAAAGCACCCAACGCTGCTTATTTCACCGTGATCTGACCAGTTTCCACCCCCCTGTGCTTGCCAAATACAACATCCGACCCTAAGTTGCTTAACAATTTGACAACCTTTTTCATCATCACGGGTTGCACCTGAAGCGCGCCAGGTGACACCTCATACATCATCAACGTGGCGGGGTTTCAGGTCATGACAGAACATGAAAGTACGACGACGGTATTACGAAAAAATAAGAAGGTGTTAATCGCCAGCCTTACCGGGAGCGCCATTGAATGGTTTGACTATTTTCTCTACGGTACGGCGGCCGCGCTGGTCTTTAATAAGATCTTTTTCCCGATGGTCGATCCGGTGATCGGGCTCATTCTCTCGTATCTCTCTTTCTCATTAACCTTTTTTATCCGTCCGATTGGCGGGGTACTTTTCGCCCATATCGGCGACCGCATTGGCCGTAAAAAAACCCTTGTACTTACCCTCTCTTTGATGGGAGGTGCAACCGTCATGATCGGCCTGCTCCCAACGTATGACATGATTGGCCTGTGGGCGCCCGCTCTGCTGATCCTGATGCGTATTATTCAGGGGATGGGCATAGGCGGTGAATGGGGCGGCGCGCTGTTGCTGGCCTACGAATACGCGCCCGAAAAACGTAAAGGCTTCTTCGGCAGCATTCCACAGGCGGGCGTGACCATCGGCATGCTGATGGCGACCTTTATCGTTTCGCTGATGACGCTTTTCAGTGAGGAAGATTTCCTCTCCTGGGGCTGGCGCATCCCGTTCCTGCTGAGTTCGGTTCTGGTGTTGCTTGGCCTGTGGATCCGCAAAGATATCGATGAAACGCCTGATTTTAAGAAAGTCAAAGCGTCCGGTCAGGTGGCTAAGGCTCCCCTGCGCGATACGCTGAAGCACCACTGGCGTGAAGTGCTGATTGCCGCCGGTCTCAAAGTCGTGGAAACCGCGCCGTTCTATATTTTCTCTACGTTTGTGGTGAGTTACGCCACCAGCACGCTGACCTATCAAAAATCGCAGGCGCTGGAGGCCGTGACGCTGGGAGCCCTGGTGGCTACGATAATGATTCCGTTAATGGGGCTGCTCTCGGATAAAATTGGCCGTCAGCGTATGTATGCCACAAGCGTCTTTATCCTCGGTTTGTTTATCGTGCCGTGGTTTATGTTGCTCAATACCGGTACAACCTGGGGCATCGTGCTCGCAACGGTCATCGCCTTTGGCGTGCTGTGGGCACCGGTAACGGCGGTACTCGGCACGCTGTGCTCTGAAATCTTTAGCGCAAACGTACGCTACACCGGCATTACGCTCGGTTATCAGCTCGGTGCCGCGCTGGCTGGCGGTACTGCCCCGCTGATTGCCACCGGCCTGCTGGCAAAATATGACGGCGACTGGGTTCCGGTGGCCTGGTATCTTGCCGTCACGGTGGTCATCTCCTTAATCGCGATCTTCTGCGCCAGCCGCGTCAAGCGTGCAACACTCATCCAGGCGCAGCCCGAACGTCTCTGACCTTTCCCGGCCCGTCCCCCGGGCCGCTCTTTTTACTTAAATTTTTCTTCTACATTTGATTAACATGCGTAAATCATATTCACTTGAATTATCATTTGCGGCAGACGTAGAATCGCCAGCCCGCTAATTATTCAATTATTTCTAAGGTAATGACGTTATGCGCCTGCCCGAACGCGACCCTTATGCTCCTCGCGAGTGGCAGCCACATGAGAAACCCGCCCTGCTGGGTTCACCTTCCACCCCGGAGCACAGTACGCCAAAACGCATCGCCTACGGCGTCGTTGGCCTGCTGGTATGTCTGACGGGGGCGCTGGGAAATGCGGTGGTGACCGCCAACCTGCAAAACCTGCAGGGAACCTTCGGGGCCTGGTCGACCGAAATCGCCTGGCTACCCGCGGTCTATGTGATGACCAACATCTCCATCAACCTGCTGCTGGTCAAATTCCGCCAGCAGTACGGCCTGCGCGCCTTTACGGAAGGTTTTTTGGTGCTGTACGTACTGGTCACCTTTTTCCACCTGTTCGTTAACGATCTCAGCTCGGCGCTGATGGTGCGCGCCGCGCACGGGATGGTGGCCGCGGCGCTCAGCTCGCTGGGGATTTATTATCAAATACAGGCCTGGCCTGCGAAGCACCGCCTGAAGGCGCTCACCATCGGCATCACCGGATCGTCGCTCGCTATTCCGCTGGCGCGTCTCTTTTCCACCGAACTGCTACAGCTGGACGAATGGCGTGGGCTCTATTTCTTCGAGCTCGGGCTGGCGCTGATCTCCCTTGCCTGCGTGATAGCCTTAAAGCTGCCGCCGGGGGATCGGCGCAAGGTCTTTGAGAAGAAAGACTTCATCACCTTCTTTTTACTGGCTCCTGGTATGGCCCTGCTCTGCGCCGTGCTCTCGTTAGGCCGCCTTGAATGGTGGTTCGAGGCGCCGTGGATCGGCTGGTCGCTGGCGCTATCGCTGGTGCTCATTGTTTCCGCCATCGTGTTTGAACATAACCGCAGCAACCCGCTGCTGAACACCCGCTGGCTGTCGAGCGGCAGCATCGTCCGTCTGGGGCTGATCATGCTGCTGATCCGCATCGTGCTGGCGGAGCAAAACACCGGCGTCATCGGCTGGCTGCAGTACGTGGGGTTGCAGAACGAGCAGATGACCCACCTGGCGTGGTCCATTTTCGCCGGGATCGTCTGCGGGATCGTCACCAGCTGTCTCACCATCAAGCCGACGAAACTTGCGTGGCCGATCATCACCTCTCTGGCGCTGATGATTGTTGCCTCGCTGCTGGACAGCCAGTCCAACAACCTGACCCGCCCGGATCAGCTGATGGTCAGCCAGTTCCTGCTTGGCTTCGGCAGCGCCTTCTTCCTGGCACCCGCCATGCTGGCCGCCATTGGCGGGGTGATCGCCGACCCGCGTAACCTGGTCAGCTTCTCGGTCATGTTCGGTATGAGCCAGAACCTCGGCGGCCTGCTGGGGTCGGCGATTCTCGGCACCTTCCAGACCTGGCGCGAGAAGTACCACTCCAGCCTGCTGGCGGATCAGCTCACCACGCTCAACCCGCTGGTCAACGAGCGGATACAGCTATATATCCAGATGTATAAAAGCCTGATTGGCGACAGCTCGCTGCTGGGAACGCAGGCCATTACTCAGCTACAGGCGGTGACCACCCTTGAGGCAAACATTCTGGCTTACAACGATACTTATCTTCTGACGGCGAGCATTGCCGCCGCCACGCTGGTCTGGATCTTATGGCGCTTGCTGCGCCTGCGCATCACTGCCCGTATGGCGCTGAAGAACGCCACCGGCAACAAATAATTGAATTATTTCTGGAGAATTTATGAGTCAGCAGGATGCCGCCAAAGAGCAGGCCAACACCCGCAAAAATGTGCGCATTGTGTCCGTTTTTACCGCTGCCGCCATCGGTATTGTCGGCGTACTGGTGATCCTTTATGCATGGCAGCTGCCGCCGTTTACCCGCCACGCGCAGTTTACCGACAACGCCTACGTGCGCGGTCAGACGACGTTCATCAGCCCCCAGGTTAACGGCTATATCACCGAGGTGAAGGTTCAGGACTTTGTGCAGGTCAAAAAAGGTGACCTGCTGTTGCAGATCGACGACCGGATCTATCGTCAGCGCGTCCATCAGGCCGAGGCACAACTGGCGATGAAAATTGCCGCCCTGAATAACAACCTGCAGCAGCGTAAAAGCGCCGAAGCGACCATCGCCAAAAATGACGCCGCGCTGAAAAATGCCCGCGCCCAGAGCCTGAAAACCCAGGCGGATCTAAAGCGCGTGAAGGATCTGACGGCAGACGGGTCGCTTTCCATTCGAGAACGTGATGCCGCGCTGGCCAGCGCCGCCCAGGGCAGCGCCGACATCGACCAGGCGAAAGCCACGCTTGAGATGTCACGTCAGGATCTGCAGACGGTGATTGTGAACCGCGGTGCGCTGGAGGCGGATGTTGAAAACGCCAAAGCGGCGCTGGAGCTGGCGCAGATTGACCTGCAAAACACCCGCATTATCGCCCCGCGCGATGGCCAGCTCGGCCAGATTGCCGTGCGTCTCGGGGCGTATGTGACCGCCGGAACGCACCTCACTACCCTTGTGCCGCCTCAGCACTGGGTGATCGCCAACATCAAAGAGACCCAGCTGGCGGAGCTGCGCGTCGGCCAGCCAGTGAAATTCACCGTCGATGCCTTAAACAACAAGGCGTATCAGGGCCGCGTGGAGAGCATCTCCCCGGCGACCGGGGTTGAATTCAGCGCCATCACGCCGGACAACGCTACCGGCAACTTTGTCAAAATCGCCCAGCGTATTCCGGTGCGTATTGAGGTGCTGGGTGAAGAAGACGCGTACAAACTGCTGCGTCCGGGTATGTCGGTACAGGTGACGATTGATACGCGGGAGGCGAAGCAATGACTCTTCGCCCGATAGCCGGTCTGGTGCTGGCGGTCATGCTGGCCGGATGCCAGTCCGTCGATGTCAAACCGGCGCAACCGACGCTGCAAATTCCTGCCCAGTGGCGTGCTGACGCCGGTCCTGCCAGCCCGACGGAGCAGCTCTGGTGGCGTAATTTTCATGACAACAACCTCAACCGCTACGTGGATCAGGCGCTTAAGAACAACAGCGACGTGCTGATTGCCCGCGAACGAATTAACGAGTATCAGGCGCGGGTCTTTGCTGCCGACGGCAGCCTGTTTCCGTCCCTTGACGCGGGCGTAACGGGGACGCGCGCCCGGTCGCAATCCGCCGCGACCGGGCTGCCGGTCTACGGCACGCTGTACAGAGGCAGCCTGACGGCGAGCTATGATGTTGATATCTGGGGCGTCAACCGCAGCACGTCCAATGCCGCCGAAGCCTCGCTGGAGGCGCAAAAAGCGGCCGCCGCCGCCGCGGATTTGACCGTCGCGTCTTCCGTTGCGTCCGGGTATGTCACCCTGCTCACGCTTGACGAACAGCTGCGGGTGACCGAATCCACGCTGAAATCACGCGAAGAGGCGTTTAAGCTCGCCAAACGCCAGCTTGAGACGGGCTACAGCTCTCGCCTGGAGCTGATGCAGTCGGATTCCGAGCTTCGCTCAACGCGGGCGCAGGTGCCCGTGCTGCGGCATCAGATAGCGCAACAGGAGAATGCCCTGAGCCTGCTGCTGGGAAGCAATCCCGGCGCGGTGGCTCGCAGCGAAAGCTTTGCGGCGCTGACGCCGCTCACGCTGCCGTCGCAGCTGCCTTCTACGCTGCTGAATCGCAGGCCGGATATCGTTCAGGCCGAGCGACAGCTGGTTGCGGCTGACGCCTCGCTTGCCGCGTCACGCGCCAGCCTGCTGCCGTCGATCAACCTGACCGCCAGCGGATCGATTCAGGATCGTACGCTTTCCGGCCTGCTGGACAATCCGCTTCAGCTCTGGAGCGCAGGCGGCAGCATTCTCGCCCCGCTCCTTAACCGCCAGGCGCTGAATGCGCAGGTGGATATTTCCCAGTCCCAGCGTAACCAGGCGCTGTACGCCTATGAAAAAACCGTGCGTAACGCGTTTGCCGAGTTGAACAACAGCCTTGATGCCATTACGCGCTATCAGGAACAGCTGACGGAGCTGCTTGCCCAGCAGGACGTGGCCCAGGAGACGCTGCGCATTGCCCAGAATCGCTATCGCAACGGCTACTCCTCTTATCTGGACGTGCTGGACGCGCAGCGCACGCTGTACTCGGTCCAGACCAGCGTGGTGCAGGTGAAAAATAACCTGCTGCTGGCGCAGATTGATTTGTACAGGGCGCTGGGCGGCGGCTGGCAGAACGCATGAACCGCCTTGCGCGCTGATGCCCTCACCCCGACCCTCTCCCACAGGGAGAGGGAGAAAAATCCAAGGAGTCAATCTATGCAACAACAATGGTCTGCAGTAGATAATTACATGATTTCTTCGCTTATCCCTGACGATGACGTACTTCATCAGGTACTGGAAAACAACAAACGCGCCGGGCTACCCGAACACGACGTAGCGGCCAATCAGGGGCAGCTGCTGGCGCTGTTCGTACGCATGACGCAGGCGCGGCGGATACTTGAGATCGGTACGCTGGGTGCCTATAGCTCAATCTGGATGGCGCGCGCCCTGCCGCCGGATGGAAAGCTGATTACGCTTGAGGCTGACCCGACGCATGCCAATGTTGCCCGCCAGAATATTCACCTCGCGGGGCTAAACGATCGCATTGAACTGATTGAAGGCCCGGCGCTGAACTCGCTGGAGAATTTCGGTGACGTTTCCCCGTTCGATTTAATTTTTATCGATGCCGATAAGCCCAACAATCCCGGCTATCTGGAGTGGGCGCTGCACTATTCCCGTCCCGGCACGATAATCATTGGCGATAACGTGGTGCGCGACGGCGAAGTCATTAACGGGGAAAGCGACGACGCGCGCGTGCAGGGCGTGCGGCGTTTTATCGAGATGATTGGGGATAACCCGCGCGTAACCGCCACCGCGCTGCAGACGGTGGGGGTTAAAGGATGGGATGGGTTTACGCTGGCAATTGTGAACGGGTGAAAATTGTGCGGCCTGATGCCCTCACCCCGCCCCTCTCCCACAGGGAGAGGGAGAAAACCGGGGCTTAAGCGGAAATCTGCTCCATCGCCTGCAGAATACGCTTATCCGAAATCGGATACGGCGTACCGAGCTGCTGGGCAAAGAAGCTGACGCGCAGCTCCTCGATCATCCAGCGGATCGCCTGCACATCTTCATCGTCGCGGCGCGTCGGCGGCAGCTTGTTTAGCCACTGCTGCCACGCCTGCTGCACGCTTTCGACCTTTAGCATCTGCGCGCGATCGCGGTGCGGATCGATGGCCATTTTCTCCAGACGTTTTTCAATCGCCTGGAGATAACGCAGGGTGTCACCCAGGCGTGCGAAGCCATTCCCGGTGACAAAGCCGCGGTACACCAGCCCCGCCATCTGCGCCTTCACGTCCGAGAGCCCCAGCGCCATGGTCATATCCACGCGCCCCTTCAGGCGCTTGTTGATATTGAACACAGTAGTGAGGATCTGCTCGACCTGTTTGGCAATCTCCACTACGGTGTCGTTCAGCTCGGCGCGCACCTTCTCATGAAGCTGTGCAAAGCCCTCTTCCGTCCAGACCGGACCGCCTGCCTCGTGGATCAGCTTGTCCACGCCGCAGGAGATGCAGTCGTCAATCAGATCCAGCACCTTGCCGTACGGGTTAAAGTACAGCCCCAGCTTGGCCTTGTTCGGCAGCTTCTCGTGCAGATACTTGATCGGCGACGGGATGTTCAGCAGCAGCAGGCGGCGCAGCCCGCGCCACATCATCTGCTGCTGTTCCTGCGGATTATCAAAGAGTTTGATCGCCACGCTGTCGCGCTCGTCCACCAGCGCAGGCCAGGCCTTGACCTTATAGTTCCCGCGCTTCTGCTCGTAGCTTTCCGGAAGCTGGCCAAAGCTCCAGATGTGCAGCCCGCTTTGCTCGATACCGTCGTCCGCCACCGCAGAAAGCGTCTCCTGAACTTTCCCCTTCAGCGCCTCTTTCAGCTCGCTCAGCGAACGCCCTTCCAGCAGCTTTTTGTTTTTATCGTCCACTACGCGGAAGCTGATTTTCAGGTGATCGGGCACCTGATCCCAGTTCCAGTCTTCGCGGTCGATGGTGGTACCGGTCATGCGGCGGAACTCGCGCTCCAGCGCGTCCAGCAGCGGCAGCTCCAGCGGCGTGACGCGGCCCAAAAACGCTTCCGCATAGTTTGGCGCAGGTACAAAGTTACGGCGCACCGGTTTCGGCAGGGATTTGATCAGCGCAATCACCAGCTCCCGGCGCAGGCCGGGGATTTGCCACTCAAAGCCGCCCTCATCGACCTGGTTTAACAGCGGCAGCGGAATATGAACGGTCACGCCATCCGCGTCGGCACCCGGTTCAAACTGATAGGTCAGCCGCAGCTTGAGGTTTCCCTGATGCCAGAAGTTCGGGTAGTCGAGCTTGCTGACCGACTCCGCCCCCTCTTTAATCAGCATGCTCTTTTCGAAGTTGAGCAGGTCCGGCGTCTCTTTGCTGGCCTTTTTCCACCAGCTGTCGAAGTGGCGGGCGGAGATAACATCGTGGCTGATGCGCTGGTCGTAAAACTCAAACAGCGCCTCATCGTCCACCAGAATATCGCGACGGCGGGACTTGTGTTCAAGCTCCTCCACCTCGGCACGCAGCTTCAGGTTTTCACGGAAGAAGGCGTGACGCGTCTGCCAGTCCCCCTCCACCAGCGCGTGGCGGATAAACAGCTCGCGGCTGAGTGCCGGATCGATCTGGCTGTAGTTAACCTTACGCGCGGCGACCACCGGCAGGCCGTAAACGGTCACTTTCTCGGTCGCCATTACCGCGCCCTGCGCGCGTTCCCAGTGCGGTTCACTGTACGAGCGTTTCAGCAGGTGCTGCGCCACCGGTTCGACCCATTCCGGATCGATACGCGCGGCAATGCGCCCCCACAGGCGGCTGGTTTCTACCAGCTCGGCAACCATGGTCCACTTCGGCGGTTTCTTGAACAAGCCGGAGCCAGGGAAGATGGAGAAGCGAGCGTTGCGCGCGCCGGTGTACTCCTGCTTGTCCGCATCTTTCATCCCGATATGCGACAACAGGCCGGTCAGCAGCGCGATGTGAATTTCGCGGTACTCCGCCGGCTCACTATTAACCGGAATGCCCAGCTCTTTCACCACCTGGCGCAACTGGGTGTAGATATCCTGCCACTCGCGCACGCGCAGATAGTTGAGGAAATCCACGCGGCACTGGCGGCGGAATTGGTTCGAGGAGAGCGCTTTCTGCTGCTCGCCGAGATAGTTCCACAGGTTCACGAAGGCGAGGAAGTCGGACTCTTTGTCGTGGAAGCGACGATGCTTTTCGTCAGACGCCTGCTGTTTGTCCATCGGACGCTCGCGCGGGTCCTGGATGGAGAGCGCCGAGGTAATGATCATCGCCTCGCGCACGCAGCCGTGCTTTTGCGCTTCCAGCACCATACGGGCCAGACGCGGATCCACCGGCAGCTGGCTGAGCTGGCGGCCCAGCGGCGTCAGCTTATAGATGCTCGCCTGTTCGTCGGTGGTAATGGCGCCGAGCTCTTCCAGCAGACGTACGCCGTCCTGAATGTTGCGCTTGTCCGGCGCTTCGACGAACGGGAACGCCGCGATGTCGCCCAGCCCCAGCGCGGTCATCTGCAGGATAACGGACGCCAGGTTGGTGCGCAGAATTTCCGGGTCGGTAAATTCAGGGCGTGACAGGAAATCATCTTCGGAATAGAGACGAATACAGATCCCTTCCGACACGCGGCCGCAGCGGCCTTTACGCTGGTTAGCAGAAGCCTGAGAGACCGGCTCAATCGGCAGCCGCTGAACCTTCGTGCGGTAGCTGTAGCGGCTGATGCGCGCCGTGCCCGGGTCGATCACGTATTTAATCCCCGGCACGGTGAGCGAGGTTTCCGCCACGTTGGTCGCCAGAACGATACGGCGTCCGCTGTGCGGCTGGAAGACGCGGTTCTGTTCGCTGTTGGACAGGCGGGCATACAGCGGCAGGATCTCCGTGTGGCGCAGGTCGCGCTTGCTGAGCGCATCGGCGGTATCGCGGATCTCGCGCTCGCCGCTCATGAAGATCAGAATGTCGCCCGCGCTTTCGTTGCCCAGCTCGTCAACGGCGTCGAAGATGGCCTGCAGCTGGTCGCGCTCGGTATCATCCGCCTCTTCCACAATCGGGCGATAGCGCACTTCAACCGGATATGTGCGTCCTGACACCTCGATAATCGGCGCATTGTTGAAATGCTTCGAGAAGCGTTCCGGGTCGATGGTTGCGGAGGTGATGATGATTTTCAGATCCGGGCGACGCGGCAGCAGCTCTTTCAGGTAGCCGAGCAGGAAGTCGATGTTCAGGCTGCGCTCGTGCGCTTCGTCAATGATGATGGTGTCGTACTGCATCAGCAGGCGATCCTGCTGAATTTCCGCCAGCAGAATACCGTCGGTCATCAGCTTGACCATGGTGTTATCACTAACGTGGTCGCTGAATCGCACCTTGTAACCGATGCAGCCGCCCGGCTCCGTCTGCAGCTCTTCGGCAATACGGTTCGCCACGGTGCGCGCCGCCAGTCGACGCGGCTGCGTATGTCCAATCAGCCCTTTTAGACCGCGTCCCAGCTCCATACAGATTTTCGGCAGCTGGGTGGTTTTTCCCGAACCGGTTTCACCCGCGACAATCACCACCTGGTGGTCGCGTACGGCCTCAAGGATGTCCTGTTTTTTCTGGCTGACGGGGAGGTTTTCCGGGTAGGTAATCGCCGGACGTGCGGCTTCGCGCAGCACAACCTTCCCTGCCGCCTGTTCAATCTCTTTAGCCATCTCCTGGTAAATGGCCTGTTGTGCATCAGGATTTTTAACCTTCTTCACGCCGTGCAGCCGGCGTGAAAACCGCTGTTTATCGCGCAGCATCAGGGAATCAAGCTGTTGCAGAAGCATCGGGAAGGTGATTTTTTGTTGTTCTGTCATAGCATTAATGGGCAGTGCTCTGCCGGGTAAAATCTCTTTTTAATGATTGCTATAGAGTACCACATCGACGCTTTCAGCGCCTTATTCAAAAAATTCGAACATAGGCTTCGATATATTGCGCTATCCCTGCGACAGGATTGTGAATAGAGTGTCAACAAGCAACGGGGCAACCCCCTTCAATCAAATGCAAAAACAGGAATCACCCATGAGCAAAGTATTAGTTTTGAAATCCAGCATTCTGGCAGGGTACTCTCAGTCTGGTCAGCTGTCTGATTACTTCGTTGAACAGTGGCGTGAACAGCATTCCGCAGATCAAATCACCGTGCGTGACCTGGCTGCAAACCCAATTCCTGTGCTGGACGGCGAGCTGGTTGGCGCGCTGCGCCCAAGCGATGCACCGCTGTCTCCACGTCAGCAGGAAGCGCTGGCCCTGTCCGACGAGCTGATTGCTGAGCTGCAGGCGCACGACGTTATCGTTATCAACGCCCCAATGTACAACTTCAACATCCCTACCCAGCTGAAGAACTACTTCGACCTGGTGGCGCGCGCTGGCGTAACCTTCCGCTACACCGAGAACGGCCCTGAAGGTCTGGTGAAAGGTAAACGTGCGATCGTCCTGACCAGCCGTGGCGGCATCCATAAAGATACCCCAACCGACCTGGTTGCGCCGTACCTGAGCCTGTTCCTGGGCTTCATCGGCATCACCGACGTGAACTTCGTGTTCGCTGAAGGTATCGCTTACGGTCCGGAAGTGGCGACCAAAGCGCAGACCGATGCGAAAGCCGCCATCGACAGCCTGGTAGCAGCGTAAGATTTTGCCCTCTCACCGCCCGGTGGGAGGGTTTTTCTTTTCCCCGCATTTCGTTATCATCCGCTCCCACTCTCCAGCCGGGCGGCCTGATGTCTGCGATTATCGATTCTTTTATTGCCCCACCGTGTCACGACGACATCAATATCCTCTGGCAGGATGAACATCTGCTGCTGATCGATAAGCCTTCCGGCCTGCTCAGCCTCTCGGGCAAAAATCCGCAAAACCTCGATTCTGTCCATTATCGTCTGGTCCAGACGTTCCCCGGCTGCACGCTGGTACACCGTCTGGATTTCGGCACGTCCGGGCTGATGGTGGTTGCGCGCAATAAGGCCATCAACGCGGCGCTGTGCCAGCAGTTCAGCCAGCGCAGCGTGGAGAAAGTCTACAGCGCTCTGCTTTGCGGACATCTGGAAAACGATGAGGGAGTCATAGACGCACCGATTGCCAAAGACCCGGCGCTGTTTCCGCTGATGTCGATCTGCGCCATCAACGGTAAACCCGCCCGCTCCCGCTATCGGGTGGTGGAACGGTTTTATCAGGGTACGGGACTGCCGTTAACGCGGGTTGAACTCACGCCGGAAACCGGGCGAACCCACCAGCTGCGCATCCACTGCCAGCGGCTGGGGCACCCGATTCTGGGCTGCGATCTGTATGGCGGTCTTGACGCGCCGGGGGCTGAGGGAACGCCCCGGCTGATGCTGCATGCAAGCGTTCTGAATTTTATTCATCCCGTGAGCGGAGAGCCGGTTAACGCCCGTCACGCCGCCCCGTTCTGAATGCGGTTTACCACATCAAATCGTCAGGGATTTTGAAGTCCGCGTACGGATCGTCTTCGTCCTGTTCTTCCTGGCTCAGCGCGCTGTTAAGCACGATGCTGTCGGCATCGCGCTGGGCGATTTTATCGGCCACTACCGCCGGAATAATCGCGTATTCGCACTCGCCGCTGGCGTTAGTCACCAGACGGGCAATCGCCAGACGACCGTTGATCAGCTGGGTTTGCGTCTGCTTGTCGACCTCGATTTTTTTGATGAGAGTACCGTCGGTGAAGTTAAAGGTGATGTTGCCTTTCGCGACGGTGATGCGGTTCATCTCGATCAGCTGCTTCACCTGCGCTTTAAACTCTTTCGCGAGCACGGCCTGCTTCTGCTGCTCGCTCAGCAGCTTGTCACGCTCGATCTGCGCCTTCTTGTTCTCTTCTACCGCTTCCCGAGCCTCACGCGCCTGAACGCGTGATTTCTTTGCCGTGCGCTGCACTTTCGCCGCTTTTTTGCTGCTGACCAGGCCCGCTTTCAGCATCTGCTCTTGTAAGGTGAGTTTTGTCATGATCGTTTCTAAACCGGTTGGAAATTTTGGGGATTATAGCGTCATTAAGCGCGTGCCGAAACATAAGTAAAACATAGGACGACTCAACTTAACCGTCTGATAATTTGACGTCTGAAAAATAAAGCTCAATGGAATCCTCCAATGATAACGATTAAAAAAGCCGACCTGCACACTTCTGAATCCCTGCGTCTGATTGAAAAATTGTCATCAGAACTGGCGAATATCACCGGGGATGGCGGCAGGCGTCATTTTAACGTCGACTCGATGATGGCCGAACGCGCCCTGTGGGTTGTCGCCAGGAATGAAAAAGATAAAGCCGTTGGATGTGCGGCTTTGCGCCCCCTCTCCGGACAGGTTGCGGAGCTGAAACGCATGTATTCCGACAGGAGCGAGCCGGGGATTGGTAAGGCTTTACTGGCTTTTCTTGAAGCGTCGGCACTACGTCTAGGCTATAGCCAAATCTGGCTAGAAACCCGACACGTTAATGCACGTGCGGTGAAATTTTATGAGCGAAATGGCTACCGTGTAATTGATAACTATGGCCCCTACATCGGCAGGCAAGAAGCCGTCTGTTTCGCAAAAAAACTGACGCTGCACGAGAGTCGAGGGAATTTGTGATCAACATCATGAACTTCGCTCATGTTGCATTGAAATTAAGTCACTTCCCCTGCGCCGCGGGCTCAGGCATAAATTATGCATCGGTAACTTCTTAGCAACATGAACTTAGGATGCATAACCACAATGAGCAAAGCTTTCACATATACCCTTAAGCGCAGTTGCTTCGATGAGAATTACAACCCGTCTGAAAATACGCGTACGACCACCAACTTTGCCAACCTGGCGCGCGGAGAAAAACGTCAGGAAAACCTGCGCAATACGCTGGTGATGATCAACAACCGCTTTAACGCCCTGGCGCACTGGGATAACCCAAATGCCGATCGCTTCGCGGTTGAGCTTGAAATTATCTCTGTTGACCTGAACATTGGCGCGGAAAAGCCCTTCCCGGCCATTGAGGTATTACAAACGTATATTGTTGACAAGAAAAATAACCAGCGCATCCCTGGCATTGTCGGGAATAATTTCTCTTCTTACGTGCGGGATTATGATTTCAGCGTGCGGCTGCTGGAACACAATAAGAACCAGCAGCACTTTAGCATTCCGGAAAAATTTGGCGAACTGCACGGCAATATTTTCCGCCATTTTATAAATTCCCCGGAATATAAAGAGAACTTCAAAAAGGGCCCGGTAATCTGCCTGAGCGTTTCCAGCAAAGACACCTACCGCCGCACCGGCAACCAGCATCCTGTGCTGGGCATTGAGTATCAGCCCGATGGCGAGTCGCTAACGGAACTGTACTTCGCCAAAATGGGCCTGAAGGTGCGCTACTTCATGCCGGAGAATAGCGTGGCGCCTTTCGCGTTCTTCTTTACCGGGGATTTACTGAGTGATTATACCGATCTGGAACTGATTGCCACCATCAGCACGATGGAGACGTTCCAGAAAATCTATCGCCCGGAAATTTATAACGCGAACTCGGCGGCGGGACTGTTTTATCGCCCGGATCTGAACCAACAGGACCATTCATTAACCAAAATTGTTTATGACCGCGAAGAGCGTAGCCGCCTGGCGATTGAACAGGGTCGATTTACCGAAGAATATTTCATTAAGCCTTATAAACACATTCTTGAGCAGTGGTCTGATAACTACGCGCTTTAATTTATCAAAAAAGGTCTTTTATTATGAAAACATTGCTCCCGACGTCTACTGCAGGCAGCCTGCCTAAGCCGACCTGGCTTGCGCAACCTGAAACGCTCTGGTCTCCGTGGAAGTTGCAGGATCAGGAACTGCTGGCGGGTAAACAGGATGCGCTGCGCCTGTCTCTGGATGAGCAGATCCGTGCGGGAATCGATATTGTCAGCGACGGGGAACAGACCCGCCAGCACTTCGTCACCACCTTTATTGAACACCTGAGCGGCGTCGATTTTGAGAACCGCCAGACGGTGCGCATTCGTAACCGCTATGACGCCAGCGTGCCGACCGTGGTTTCTGCTGTTGCGCGTCAGAAGCCGGTATTCGTGGACGATGCGAAGTACCTGCGCCAGCTTACCGACAAGCCGATCAAATGGGCCCTGCCCGGGCCGATGACCATGATCGACACCCTTTACGACGCGCATTATAAAAGCCGCGAAAAGCTGGCCTGGGAATTCGCCAAAATCCTCAATCAGGAAGCGCGTGAGTTAGAGGCCGCAGGCGTGGATATAATCCAGTTTGATGAACCGGCATTTAACGTCTTTTTTGACGAGGTCAACGACTGGGGCATCGCCGCGCTGGAGCGCGCAATCGAAGGGCTGAAGTGCGAAACCGCGGTACACATCTGCTACGGCTATGGCATCAAGGCCAATACCGACTGGAAAAAGACGCTCGGATCCGAGTGGCGCCAGTACGAAGAGGCCTTCCCTAAGCTGCAGACCTCTAACATCGACATCATCTCCCTGGAGTGCCACAACTCCCGCGTACCGATGGATCTGCTGGAGCTGATCCGTGGTAAGAAAGTGATGGTCGGCGCGATTGACGTAGCAACCAACGCCGTTGAAACGCCGGAGGAAGTAGCCGATACGCTGCGTAAAGCGCTGCAGTTCGTCGATGCAGACAAGCTTTACCCGTCAACCAACTGCGGCATGGCTCCGCTTTCACGCCAGGTGGCTAACGGCAAGCTGAAAGCACTCAGCGCCGGCGCAGAGATCATCCGCAAGGAGCTCGGCGCGTAATTGCCTTACGCTTGCCAGTAGAGCGGCGAGCCGAAAAACGCTACGTAATAATCAATCACCGCCCTGACATTCAGGGGCGGATGACGTGCGTTAGGGTAAATCGCCGCAATATTCAGTTGCTCCGTGTTGATGGCGCAGGCCATTTCCGGCATAAGGGCGACCAGCTCCCCCCGCTGCAGCCTGTCGCCAATCAGCCAGTCCGGAAACAGGACGATCCCCATCCCACCCAGCGCGGCAACGAGCAGCGACTCCGCACTATTGGACGTCATCAGCGGCGCGACAGGATAGTGCACCCAATTCTCCCCCTTGCGCCGCACCAGCCAGCGGTTAGGCCCGGACGAACCGCGATAGACCAGGCATTTATGCTGGCTCAGCTCGGCCGGATCGACCGGTACGCCGTGTTGACGCAGGTACGCGGGCGACGCGGCAAGGTGATAGCGCTGCTGCCCGAAAACACGGGCGTGGAATGTCGAATCCGTCAGCGTGCCGATGCGGAAGATGAGATCGGCGGCATCCCGGTGCGGGTCGATAAAGTCATCAGTCAGCGTCAACTCTATGGTTAACCGTGGATAACGCTCTGCCAGGCCTGCCAGGCCGGGTGCAACGTGCCTCTGTCCAAAAAATACCGGCCCGTTAATGCGGACCGTGCCGGAAGGTTCGGTCGAACGCTCATCCAGCTCCCGCCGCGCCTCTTCGAAGTTATCGACCATCGCCCGGGCATAGCGGATAAACAGATGCCCGCTTTCCGTGGGGATCACCGCCCGGGTATTGCGATAGAAGAGCTGCTGGCCGAGCGCGTCCTCAAGCTGATGAACAATGCGCGACACCTGCGATGCAGAAATCCCCTCCCGCCGCGCAACGACGGAAAAGTTTTGCGTTTCATAGACGGCAATAAACAGCAGCAGCGATCGAAGGTTCATGCTTCCGGCATCTGGCATTAATGCATTTCCTGCAAAGGTGTTTCCTGCATTATGGCATTTTTCTCACGAGTCTACCGACGTAATCTTCTTCGCCTGAAAACGGAGGAAGCGTAATGCAATTTGTATTGATTTTACTGGTGATTGCCGGCGGGATGGGGCTTTCCGTTGAGGCAGGATTGCTGGGGCCATTGGGGGGAGAAGTGGGCGATTTATGGGCCACGTTCAGCATTTTCGGGGTCGGCGCTGCGCTGACCTTTCTGCTGATGCTGTTTTTCAGCCCGCGCAGCAGCCCGTCGTTTTTCGCCCAGCCCGGCTGGCAGCTGCTCGGCGGCGTTCTGGGTCCTGTTTACGTTGTCATTCTGACTATCGCCACGCCCGCCATCGGCATCGCCCTGACGATGATTGGTATTCTGGCGGGCCAGATTTTTAAAAGCCTGATCATTGATCACTTTGGTCTGCTCGGCACGCAGGCGCGCAAGATCGATGCCAAACGGTTTATCGCACTGGGATTCATCATTGCGGCACTGGTTCTGGTCGCGCAGGGGTAATGCTATGACGCTGATAATGATTCTTCTGGCCGTCTGCGGCGGCGCCACACTGAGCGTCCAGGCGGCGATTAACGGACAGCTCGGCAGCAATGTCGGGGTATTTAAGAGCGCGTTTCTGACGTTTTCCGTCGGCGCGCTGGTCACCGCCCTGCTGATTTTCTTCTTAGAACCTAAGCAGGCCGTCAGCCTGCTGGACGTGCCGAAATGGCAGCTCCTCGGGGCGATGTTTGGCGTGCCCTATATCGTAATCATGGTGCTCGCCGTTCAGCGCATCGGCACCGCCGTCGCCACGGTCGCGGTGATCTTCGGCCAGCTCGCCATGAGCATGCTGATTGATAACTTTGGCTGGCTGAACAATCCCGCTATTCCGTTTTCACCGAGCCGTCTGGGCGCGGTGGTTTGCCTGGGGATTGCCCTGTACTTCATTTACTCCAGCAGCAAAACCGGCAATGTTCGCGACTAAGCTTACGTCTTCCGGGTGAAGAACAGCGTCACCGTGGCGACGGTGACGCCAAATTTCTTCATCTCGGTTTTATTAAACAGATGCGTTTCATCCTGCAGGTACATCCAGTCGTCAAAGTTCAGCAGCCAGGTTTTGCCGTTGGCCTTCACGTTCATGCTGTAATGCCAGTTAAAGGCGTTGCCTGCGGCCTGCCCCGTCGCAACCCCTTCAATATCCCCTGCCGTTCCCTCGTAGCGGTCGTTCCCCACGCGGCGAATATGCCAGACCCGCTGCTGCTTCTCGCCATCGTCGTAAACGAACTGCTCGTTCAGCGTCAGCGTATCGCCAATAACGTCCCCGGCAATCTCAACGTGAAAGCGACGTATCTGCTTGCCGCTGCGATCCTGCACCATGCCCCACGCTTCGGTTTTGCCCTGAAAGTAGTCAAAAATATCAAGCCGCGGCTGCTGCTGGCGATACTCGGACACGTCGGTGCTACAGCCGGCCAGCAGCATCGTGAATGCCAGCGCCAGCGTCAGGATTCGTTTCATTTTTGGCCTCCGATTAACTGCTGACGCAGCTCAGGATATTGCGTACGGGGATCGAGCCAGATGGCCAGAAAACGGGTGCTGAACGCTTCTGACTGTCGCGGCCCGAGCGGAATAAAGGATGTTTGCGCCGCTGACGCGCGATACCAGAACTGCCCGTGCCCATCGTCGAGCACAAACGCCAGCTGTGCGCCTGGCCGGACATCCGGCCACAACGAGCGGAGCATCTGTAACCAGGCTTCACTCCGGGGTTCCCGTTGCAGGATCCCCTGCGCCTGCCACTGATCGCGGGTCGCCTCGACCAGCTCATCGCGATCGATATCGCGCGCATAGGTAATAATCAGCGCCTGATCCTGGTTCTCCCGGCCGTAACGCCCGTCCGGAGTACGCAGCTGGGAGGTATAAACGGTGAACGGCCCCCAGGTCAGCGTGGCGTCGCCCACCTTACGCCAGGCCAGCCAGTCGGCGGCCTGGGCACCGGGAACAGCCAGCATCAGCCAAAGCAGCAGAATCGCAGCTCTCATTTTTGTCTCCCCATCAGCAGGTGGAAAAACAGCATCAACACCAGCCAGCCCGGCGCCATCCAGCTGACGACGATAAAGGTCGGCTCCAGAAACGCGATGGCACCCAGCCGCTCGCCAAACAGGTAGGCCACCGGCCCCCCCACGGCGGCCAGCAGGGTCAGCAGCCAGCCGGGTAACGTGGTGGTGCGCGTTAGCTGCGTCCAGACGGTGGCGAACATCAGCCACAGTGACACCATCCAGAGCGGCATCAGGGACTCGCCGGTAAAGGCAATCAGCCCGGTCAGGGCCCAGAGCGCATCCAGCAGGCTGCCCGCCGTGGCCAGCCCAATGGCATATAGACGGTAAGCTGACGGCAATAACATACACGCCAGGACCGCCAGCCCGAGCCAGATAATCAGGCCCTGTTCGCGAAAAAGCACCACCAGCGCCCAGTAGACATCGAACGCCACGGCCAGCAGAAAGACCTGAAGGTAACGTCTCATACGCGCTCGGCGGTCAGCTGCACCACGCTGATGGTGCGAGCGTTAAACCCGGCTTCGCAGTAGCCGAAGTAGTACAGCCACATGCGGCGGAACCGTTCATCGAAGCCGAGCTTTTCTATCTCCTGCCAGGCGTGGACAAAGCGCTGCCGCCAGTGGGCCAGCGTGCGGGCGTAGTCGGGGCCCATGTCGAAGAGATTGCGCACCACGAAATCGGTGTGGCGCGTCATCAGCTCGTTCATCGCGGTAATGCTCGGCAGGAAGCCGCCGGGAAAAATGTAGCGCTGGATAAAATCGACGCTTTTGCTGTAGTCGCGATAGCGCTGGTCCTGAATAGTGATGGCCTGAATTGCCATCCGTCCTCCGGGGCGCAGGCGCGCCTGGCAGGTACGGAAGAACGTCGGCAGATAGCGTTGCCCGACGGCCTCAATCATCTCTATCGAGACCAGCTTGTCGTACTGTCCGGTGAGGTCGCGATAGTCGCAGAGCAGTACCTCAACACGATCCTGCAACCCGGCGCGGGCGATCCGTTCGGTCGCCCAGATATATTGCTCCTGCGACAGCGTGGTGGTCGTTACCCGACAGCCATAATGACGGGCGGCGTATTCCGCCATCGCCCCCCAGCCGGTGCCAATTTCCAGCAGGTGGTCACCCGGACTTAGCGCCAGCTGGTCGCACAGGCGCGCCATTTTGGCCTGCTGAGCCGCCGTCAGATCCTGCTCGTCAGAGTTAAACAGCGCGCTGGAGTAAAGCAGCTCCTTATCCAGAAAATGGGCATAGAAGGTATTGCCCAGGTCGTAATGGGCGGCAATATTTTCGCGGGCCTGAGCGCGAGAGTTACGCCGCGTCCAGTGGCGCAGACGCTCCAGCGGCCTGCCGAGCAGCCGGAACCCTTTCTCCAGACGACCAAGCACCTCGCCGTTGAGGGCCAGGATTTGCAGAAGCGGCGTAAGCTGCGCGGTTTCCCATTCGCCGTCCATCCATGCTTCTGCCGCAGCAAGGCTCCCGCCCGTTAAGACGCGCCAGTAGACACCGGGCGTGAGGATCTGCACATCCGCGTGCAGCGCGGAGGATGTCTCGCCAAAATGGAAGGTCTGCGCCCCTTCACGCAGGGTGAGCGAGCCGCCGCGAATGCCGCTTAACAGACGAAACAGCAGCCAGCGCGCAATGCGAGCGTTGCGCGGGAAATCGGGTTCTAGCGCAAAGACGGGATCGGTCATGAGCGTTCACTCCTGCTGACGGGATGGTTATACAGCGGCACGCGCTTGAGCCACAGCCTCAGCGCCTGCCAGTAAATGGCGAAAACGGTTTTCAGGGTCATCAGCGGGATGCGCAGCAGCAGTGAGCGCAACGTCGCGCGGGTCAGAGGTTCCCGGCGCAGCGCCAGGGTGGCGTCAAAAACCTTCGCCTCCTGATGATTTTCAATGTGCATATGCAGCGTGTTGTCCGGGTTGTTGAAGCGCCAGTGGTAGATCATGTCCATCGGGTTGAAGGGGGAAACGTGAAACGCCTTTTCCGTGGGCCGGGCATTTTGCCCGTTTACCGCGTAATAATGACGTTCGTTCCACGGCGTGTTGCGTACCTCGGCCAGCACCCAGCGAAGCGCGCTGTGTTGGTCATAGCAGTAGTAAAAGTTGACCGGATTGAAATGGAACCCGAAGTAGCGCAACTGCGTCAGAAGCATGACCCGCCCCTCCGGACGTTCCCCGGTCAGGCTCTCCAGCCTGTTGAGCACGTTGTCTTTAAGCGGCGAGCCGAGCGGATAGTCCGCGTCGTGGAACGAGGCGGCGGCAAAGCGGTTGCGCCGCACGCCGACGGAGGCCAGCAGCGGCAGCTCATCAAGATCCAGCCAGGCCATAAAGACGCCGTAGCTGAATTCGTGGGTTTTCGGCTGAAGGCGGCGGTGGCGCAGTACGCCGTGATAGAGGCAGCTATTCATCTCAGTTCCCCTCCCCGGCGGCTATTTGATTGACCACGTCCAGCGCGCTGCGCACACCGTCTTCATGAAAACCGTTGTACCAGTAAGCTCCGCAGAACCAGCTTCGGTTATGACCGTTGATCTCGCCGCGACGCGCCTGCGCCCGCCAGCTTTTCGGGTTAAACAGCGGATGCTCATAGACAAAGCGTTGCAGGACGAAGCGTTCATCCACCGGCACGTCCGGGTTCAGGGTGACGCAGAACAGCGGACTGCCCGCAGGCAGCCCCTGCAGAATGTTCATGTTGTAGGTCACGCAGGCGCTGGCCTGCTCCTGCACGCTCAGGCGGTAGTTCCAGCTGGCCCACGCCCGCTGCCGCACCGGCAGCCAGCGCGGATCGCTGTGCAATACCACCTCGTTGCGCTGCCAGCCGATATCGCCCAGCACCTCGCGCTCGGCGGGCGTCGGGTCCTCAAGCATTGCCAGCGCGCTGGCGGAGTGGCAGGCAAAAATCACCCGATCGAAGGTATGGCTGCCGTTTTCGAGCTGAAGTGTGACTCCATGCTCGTGGCGGCTGACGCGCTGCACCGGTGAATTAAGATGCAGATTCAGACGGTCGCCCAGCTTGTCGAGCATGGCGCGGATATACTCCCGCGAGCCGCCCGGCACCACGTACCACTGCGGGCGTTGGGTGATATCCAGCAGGCCGTGGTGGTGGAAGAAGCGCAAAAAGAGCGGCAGCGGGAAACGCTTCATCTCCTGCAGCGACGATGACCAGATGGCGGCCCCCATCGGCAGAATGTAGTGGCGCGCGAAAAACGGCGTGAAGCCGTGCTGATCCAGAAACGTCTGCAGCGTGGCGTTCGGGTCCACTTCTCCGTCCAGCGCCTGTTTTGCCAGACGATTGAAGCGGACGATCTCCCCAAGCAGCCGCCAGAACGCCGGATTCACGAGGTTTCGGCGTTGGGCAAACAGCGACGTCAGGGTGTGGCCGTTGTACTCCAGCCCCGTCTCGGGGTTGTGCACCGAAAAGCTCATCTGCGTTTTTTGGCCGCTGATGCCGAGCTCGCTGAGCAGGCCCATAAAGCGTGGATAGGTGCGATCGTTGTAAACGATAAATCCGGTGTCGATCGCGTATGTGCCCTGTGGCGTTGAGACGTCAACCGTCGCGGTATGGCCGCCGGGCGTGGCGCCCGCTTCAAACAGGGTTACCTGATGGTGCCCGGCCAGACGCCAGGCGCAGGCCAGCCCGGCGATGCCGCTGCCGATAATCGCAATGTTCATGAGCGCACCATCCTGCGCAGCAGCGCGCGCTGCAAAAACGCGGGCAGCCCGGAGAGCAACCGCAAAATGAAGCCGAACCCGGCGGGAAACGCGATATGTATTTTGCCTTTCGCCAGCCCGGTACGGATCGCCTTGACCGCCTCGTCGACGCTCACCCTGCCCGGCATGGCAAAATCGTTTTTGCGCGTCAGCGGGGTATCGACAAAGCCCGGAGAGACGACCGTCACGTCAATCCCCTTTGGCTCCCAGTCCAGCCGCAGGCTCTCGGCAAACCAGCTCAGCGCCGCTTTGGACGCGCCGTAGGCCTCTGCCCGCGGGAAGGGAAGCCAGTGGGCCATCGAGCTCACCAGCACCACGCGGTTGCCGGCGGCCAGCTGCGGCTGCAGCGCGGCCAGGCAGTTCACCGGACCGAGGAAATTGGTGGATATGACCCGCTCCACCAGCGCCGCATCCACCACGCCACCGTCGAGGTATTCGCAGGTTCCGGCGCAGAGAATAACCAGATCGGCGTAAACGCCGCTAAGCGCCTGGCGACAGGCGTCCCTGTCTGTCATATCGAACAGGCGAACGTTGAGATTGGGGCAGGTCTGATGCAGCGCTTCAAGCCGTGCCGGATCGCGCCCGCAGGCAATCACGTGGAAGCCGTCCGCGGCAAAGGACTTCGCCAGCCCCGCGCCGATGCCCGAGCTTGCGCCGGTAATCAGCACCGTCTTCATGATTTGACCCTCCGCTTCACGCCGCGTACCGCCCAGCCCAGCAGAGGGAGGTGTTCGTAGATCATCTCTCCCGCATCGTAGTAGTCCCGCTGATGCATGATGAGATCGTTTTCCGTCTCCACCACTGAACACCCAGGCAGTTCAAGCGGCTCGCCCCCGGCGATCCGCGGGTGCGACCAGTGCATTATCCAGGTGACAACAAACCGGTTACCGCTGCACAGCGGCGTGTCGATGGTAAAACGGCACTTCTCGACATTGGCCAGCAGATGGGTGAAATAGCGCTGAAGCGCGAAAATCCCGTCGTGCTCGCCGAATGGATCGATAAGCGTGGCATTCGAATGGTAAAGCCCCACCAGCGCGGAAGGCGGCTGGCTATCCAGTGCGGCGTAGTACTCAACAAACCGACTCACGACAGAGGGCAAAGTGCTCATGGGTCACATCCTGGCTGTAAACAACGTGGCGTAATCGCATAATTAAAACTTACACAATTAACGTTATTTGTCCAAGTTTGTGATTATCTTTTTTTTATTACATATACATATCAATAACTTATTGGCGATAAAAAAAGTAGCTTTTGTATTCAGGGTAAGGCGTAGCCGCCACCCGGCTTTCACTTTCAGGATATCCTTAAGGCAAATTCGTCGGTCATCTTCCAGGCTTATTCTTTTTAATTCATAAGGATGCCTGACATGAAACGCTTCTTTCTCTCGCTTTTCTCCAGCCCCGAATCTTTGCTCCAGGTGATGAGCCAGCAGGAAATTATTGAAGCCGTCGAAGATGGCGATCGCATCATTATCGACCAGGACGGGAACGCCTCGGTGAACTACAAAAGCAACGAGGTGCGGCAGGATTTTCTGCGTCACGTCAACACGCTGAAGAGGGCCTGAAATGGGAACGGCGATATTTATGGTGCTGATGGTATGCGGGTACTGGTACACCAGCCGGGATCTGTCGACGCGCTTTAAAATCAAGCGTTCCTTCGGCTGGGACGTCTATTTTCTCGTTGCGCTTTATGGCTGTATTTTCGTTCTGCAGGGCGTGATTGCCACCGGTCTGCTCTGGCTATTCTTGCTCGCCCTCTCCGCCGCCGACAACACGTTTCACTTTACGTCGCAGCAGTATGCCGACTGGCAAGTCGACTTTATGAACTGGAGTTTTTTGGGCATTCAGGCACCGGTGGTCGTGATGCTGGCGTTTGCCATCCTGTTTTGCCTCTACCGCTCTAACTGGGCGGGCAGCGCCAGGCTGGACGGTGAAAGCCGTAAAAAGCTCTACAAACGTCTGGCCCAGTCGAGCGGTATCGAACAACTGCTGTACCAGTGTATGGAGCAAGGCGAACTGGCGCAGGTCACGCTCCGGTCGAGGCGGATTTACGTCGGCATGATCCACACCGCGACGCTGGAATATGAAAAAACGGCCAATATCGTGTTGATCCCGATGTTAAGCGGGTACAGGGACGCGAAGACGATGAACTTTCGCATCGAGAATAATTACAGCAGATGGTATGCAGAGCATGACATCACGCTCGACTCTGAACCCCAAAGCGCCATGTCGTTCCGGAAGGTGATTTTACTCAATCAGATTGAGAGCATCTCGCTGTTCGACCCCGCCAGCGCCAGCGCGCTGTCGCTGGCACAGCATGATACGCTTTCTAAAGAGGCATCCTCATAATCCTGAGAATGCTCTGCTGCGAGGGGTCATGGGCGCTCTCCGTGCTAATAACCCGCGTTAACGAACGGCGAATGACAACAATTTTAAGGTGTCATTCGCCGTTGGGAATGTTGAGAGCACTTCCATCGGTTGCCTGGCTCGCGTAAGCCTCGCGTTTTTCTGCCCATTTCAGCATGGCATCCAGCGCCGGGCACAGTGCCTGCCCCCAATCGGTGAGGCGATATTCCACTTTCGGTGGTACCTGAGGGTAGACCATCCGCGAAACAATACCGTCGGACTCAAGCTGTCGAAGCTGCTGCGCCAGCATCTTCTGAGAAATACCGGGGATCAGCTTTTCGAAATCAGAGTAGCGCTGCACTTTTCCGTCGAAAAGATGAAAAAGAATAATTAATTTCCAGCGCCCTTCCAGCAGCCGTAATACTTGCTCCACGCCGCTTGCGGCAGATTCCGGACTATATAACTTACTCATAATTTAGTAACTCACTTTTTCGTGCGTACTTGTCAATTTCTCAGTCTATGTTGAATATGCCTGTACTGTAAATAACGGGAGTTATTGGTCATGTCATTAGATATTAATTTCACCGGTAAGCGCGTGCTTGTTACCGCTGGCACGAAAGGGCTGGGAAAAGCAGTTGTCGGGCTTTTAAAACAGCTCGGCGCAACGGTATTCACCACTGCGCGCCACGAGCCAGACGTAAATATCGCTGATACGTTCGTAGCCGCTGACCTTACTACGGTCTCCGGATGTGCCGCTGTCGCATCTGCGGTGCAGGAACAGATGGGAGGGGTCGACGTGATTATCCATGTTGCAGGCGGTTCAACCTCCCCCGGTGGCGGTTTTGCTGCGCTTGACGAAGAAGCGTGGCAGCAGGAACTCAATCTTAATTTGTTACCTGCGGTACGCTTAGACCGCGCCCTGCTTCCCGGAATGCTCGCGCAGGGAAATGGGGTGATTATTCACGTGACGTCTATTCAGCGCGACCTGCCGTTACCGGAATCAACCACGGGCTATGCGGCGGCAAAAGCAGCCCTCTCAACCTACAGCAAGAGCCTGTCAAAGGAAGTCTCGCCGAAGGGCGTTCGGGTAGTGCGCGTTGCACCCGGCTGGATCGAAACTGAAGCGGCGGTGGCACTCGCGGAGAGACTGGCGAAGCAGGCAGGAACAGACTACGAAGGTGGCAAGCAGATCATTATGAAGGCGTTAGGTGGAATACCGCTCGGACGCCCCGCCAGACCAATTGAGGTGGCTAACCTCATCGTCTTCCTCGCCTCATCGCATGCTGCGAGTATTACCGGTACTGAATTTGTCATTGATGGCGGCACCATCCCGACGGTATGACGCGGGGGCTTAATCGGCCCGGGATAAGGGCCGATTAAGCACGGGGAAATATCACTGACCCGTCAGTTTTTCTAAGCCCGTTTTTAACACGTTTATTACCGCTTCGGTATCCATTCCCATTTGAGCATGAATAATAGCCCCGTCAATAAGCATCATAATGTCATTACTGGTCTTTTCATCCGTTATACCGGCGAGCGTTTCGATTTTTTTCTTTGTTTCTGCTTTATGGTCGCGGCATATCTCTTTTATTTCATTTTCAATCTCTTCGGACTTTGCCTCTGCGCTGGCGTTAATAAACGCGCAGCCGTGGAATTCGGACGAATTAAACCATTCGCAAAGCGTTGCAGATATCGCGTCAGAAAGTACCTGACCTTCGGCGAGGTTACGGCGCAGAGAGGCCTCAAACCAGTTCATCCATATTTCATGCCGATAGCGCAAATAGGCGAGAATAAGCAAGCTCTTACTCGGGAAATGGCGATAAAAAGTCACCTTGGTCACTTTTGACGCTTTAATCAGCGTATCCACCCCCGTCGCCCTGAAGCCCGTGGAATAAAACAGATCGTGCGCCGTCAATAATATCTTATCCCTGACGCTAATTTTTGTATCGTTGCTTGCGGATTGTGTTTTCATTTTTTCGGCGGCCTCAAAACGGATATTGACAGCGTTATTTCACAAGCATAGATTACATCAGGTAGACAGACCTGTCTACTTCATCTAACGCTGAGGTTACCGCAATGAACACACGTCCTCCTTTACCGCCCTTCACTCGTGAAAGCGCCATCGAAAAAGTCAGGCTGGCAGAAGATGGCTGGAACAGCCGCGATCCGGCGAAAGTCGCGCTGGCCTATACGCTGGATACCCAGTGGCGCAACCGCGCAGAGTTCGCCACCAACCGTGAAGAAGCCCGGGCGTTTCTGGAGCGGAAATGGAAAAAAGAGCTGGACTATCGTCTGATTAAAGAGCTCTGGGCATTTACGGATAACCGGATCGCGGTGCGCTATGCCTATGAATGGCATGATGATTCCGGCAACTGGTTCCGCTCTTACGGCAATGAAAACTGGGAGTTTGAGCCGGACGGACTGATGAAGCGGCGTTATGCCTGCGTTAACGATATGCCGATAAAAGAATCCGAGCGCCTGTTCCACTGGCCGCTGGGCAGACGCCCGGACGATCACCCCTCGCTGAGCGATCTTGGCTTATAGGATTTTCGCATCAACCGGGCCGTATTGTTCTCGATGAGCCAGTTAGCCATAATCTTTCCATCATCGATTTCATAAATATCCGTATGCATCTGTGGACGCGAAGAAAGTATTGAATTTCGTGAAGGAGCAGATGCCTGAACTGGCTGTCAGAAATATAAGGCCGCATCGGTTTTGCGGCCTCTTCCCATTTGTCGATTAAAACGTATCGATACAAGGCTGGCCGACTTTGTTAATGGCGTTTTTTATCCTGGCTCTGAGCTCAATTAACGCCGCTTCTTTCTCTTCAAGCTGCTGCAACTTGCGCTGTAAACAATCGCGTTTTTGCTCAGCGGTAAATTTGTCGTCAACCCAGACAGCTAAAACCTCTGAAATTTCGGATAAGGTAAAACCCAGCATTTTGGCATGCTTGATCATGTTTAAACGCTGTAAATCGACGGCGGAATAAACTTTGTAGTTATTGCTGCGATTGGGCTGCGGGATATTCTCTAATAGCCCCAGCCGCTCATAGTAACGCACCGTCTCTTTCGACAATCCCGTTTTCGCACACAGTTCACCAATTCGCATCGCCTCGCCCTCACCTCGAAAAAAAACACGCTTGACCGTGTACCTAAGTGCACGGTTTATCCTGTGCAGCATACATTAGGGAGACGGGATTAAAGATATGAATTCTTTTGATTATACAGGAAAAACAGCGCTGATTACCGGAGCGTCTTCGGGCATAGGCCGTGATTTCGCCAGACAGCTCGCCGCACGTGGCACGGCTTTGATCCTGGTCGCCCGCTCCGAGCCAAAGCTGCAGGTGCTGGCCGCAGAGTTGGTCAGAGAGCATGGCGTATCCCTAACGATCATTGTGCAGGATTTAGTGAAACCGCAAGCCATTCCCCACATTGTTGAACGGCTTGAAATCTTAAGATGTTTCCCCGACATTCTGATCAATTGCGCCGGGTTTGCCACCTATGGGCCATTCGAAAAGCTGTCAATTGACCGGCAGCGTGATGAGATAAACGTGAACTGCCTGGCCCCCGTGGAGTTGACTCACGCCTTGCTGCCGGGAATGCTGCAGCAAGGCTCCGGGATAATTATTAATGTTGCCTCAACGGCCGCGATGCAACCGGATCCCTATATGGCGATTTATGGCGCAACCAAAGCCTTCCTGCTCTCGTTTTCGAATGCGCTGTGGGGAGAGTATCGCTCAAAGGGCATCCGCGTGCTGGCGCTTTGCCCCGGCGCAACGGATACGGCCTTTTTTGATGTGGTGAATGCTGAGGAAGCCTCGGTAGGTAAAAGAATGCCCGCTGATAAAGTGGTCACCCTGGCGCTGAAGGCCGTGGAGAGTAACCGTAGCTACCTGATTACCGGATGCGGTAACTGGCTTCTGGGGCAGCTACACCGCTTCGTGACGCGCAGGCGTCTGGTACTCATCGTCGAAAAAATATTGCGTCCACGCTCGGCTTAAGCAAAAACGGCTTTGTTCAGTGCAAGGGAGTTGCGCTGAAATCCTCGCTTATCGCCAGACAGATAGATGCCATAGTGCGCGAAAAACAGTGATACACTCACCCCATCTGGTTGATCGTCCCGTCTGAACGGCGCATGATGAATGACGGTAACCAAAGTACAAAATGGTCACTCGTTGTTAATCGTAGCCTGTCACGCTAAGCTTAAATAATGACTAAAAATATGAATCCCCCATCAGCACGTGGTCCCCTTGACCACGCTGTCAGAGAACAAATCGTCGAAGCCGCTTTTGAGCACTTCGGTCACTACGGCTATGAAAAAACCACCGTCGCCGAGCTGGCGAAATCTATCGGTTTTTCAAAATCCTACATTTATAAGTTCTTCGATTCCAAGCAGGCTATCGGCGAAGTGATCTGCGCTAACCGCCTGGAGCTGATTATGGCGGCGGTGCTTTCCGCCATCGAGGATGCACCGTCAGCAAGCGAAAAATTACGCCGTCTTTTCAAGGCGCTCACCGAAGCGGGGAGCGAGATGTTTTTCCACGATCGTAAGCTTTACGACATCGCCGCCGTCGCCGCGCAGGAGCAGTGGCCTTCAACTGAAAAGTATTGTGAAAGCCTGATGAAGCTGATTGAGAGCATCATTATCGAAGGCAGACAGTCCGGCGAGTTTGAAAGGAAGACGCCGCTGGATGAGGTGACCTGTGCCGTCTACATGGTGATGTGCCCTTACATTAACCCCGTTCAGCTGCAGTACAACCTTGAAACCGCCCCAACGGCAGCGGTACTTCTCTCCTCACTGATCTTAAGAAGCCTGGCCCCCTGATTAGTGACCATTGACTTTATTGGTCACTAATCACAGAATGCGGAAACTGTCCTGTTACCTCAATAAGGGTTTCCCATGCTCAGGCTCACTTCAGCCCGCGTTGCCGTTTGTCTCCTGCCGTTTGCCCTCGCGGCATGCGGCGATATTTCCGCGAATGACGATCCGCGCACAAAGCCACCGCTTGTCCGATCCGTATCCGTCGAGCTTGCGAACAATACCGCCCGTGCCTTCACGGGCGTGGTGGTTGCCAGAACGCAGAGCGATTTAGGCTTCAGGGTTCAGGGGAAAATCCTTGAACGCCTGGTTGATACGGGTCAGACCGTCAAACAGGGCCAGCCCTTGCTGCGCCTGGATCCAATTGACCTGAAATTACAGGCCCAGGCGCAGCAGCGCGCGGTGGACGCAGCCCAGGCGCGCGCGCGAAAAGCCTCCAGCGATGAGGCGCGCTATCGTGGTCTGGTGGCCACCGGCGCGGTGTCCGCCTCCGAGTATGACCAAATCAAAGCGGCGGCGGATACCGCCAGAGCAGAACTCAGCGCGGCACGGGCTATGCCGTCCTGCTGGCGGATTCTGACGGCGTGGTCATGGAGACGCTCGCCGAGCCGGGTCAGGTCGTCAGTGCCGGACAGGTGGCGATCAGGCTCGCCAGAGCGGGACAGCGTGAAGCGCTCGTGCAGCTTCCGGAAACGCTGCGCCCTGCCGTCGGCAGCGAAGCGCAGGCCACGCTGTATGGCAATGAAGAACACCCGGTCACCGCAACGCTGCGCCTGCTGTCTGACTCGGCCGATGCCACAACCCGCACCTACGAAGCACGTTACGTGCTGGACGGGCCGCTGGCGAACGCGCCGCTGGGGGCGACCGTCACGATTAACATTCAGCACAATAAAGCGGAAGGTCAGGTCATGCAGGTCCCGCTGGCCTCGCTCTACGATGCGGGCAACGGCCCCGGCGTCTGGCGCATTTCTGCTCCGCCTGCAAAGGTCGCCTGGACGCCCGTCAGGGTGCTGAGCGTGGGTGAAGATGCGGTGCAGATCGCGGGCGGCGTGAAGCCCGGCGAGAAGATTGTGGCGTTAGGCGCACACCTTTTGCATGAAGGTGAAATTGTCAGGCTTGTCGCGCAACGCAATGCCACGCTTGCGGAGAACGCGCCATGAGCGGAAGCCGCTTCAACCTGTCAGCGCTGGCCGTGCGTGAGCGTTCCGTCACGCTGTTTCTGATCGTTCTCGTTACCATCGCCGGAATTTACGCCTTCTTTGGGCTCGGGCGCGCGGAAGACCCGCCCTTCACGGTGAAGCAAATGACGGTGATAACCGTCTGGCCGGGGGCGACCGCGCAGGAGATCCAGGATCAGGTCGCCGAGCCGCTGGAAAAGCGGCTGCAGGAACTTAAATGGTATGACCGGACGGAAACTTATACCCGTCCCGGCATGGCGTTTATCACCTTGTCGTTGCAGGACAAAACCCCGCCTGCCGAGGTGCAGGAGGAGTTCTATCAGGCGCGGAAGAAGCTTGGAGATGAATCGCAGCGTCTTCCGACGGGCGTCATCGGCCCGATGATCAACGACGAATTCTCGGATGTCACCTTTGCCCTTTTTGCCCTGAAAGCAAAAGGCGAACCGCAGCGGCAGCTGGTACGTGATGCCGAAGGCCTGCGCCAGCAGCTTCTGCACGTTCCCGGCGTCAAGAAAGTGAACATTATTGGCGAACAGGCCGAGCGGATTTATATCGCCTTCTCTCATGACCGTCTGGCGACGATGGGCCTCGCCCCTGAGGACATTTTTAACGCGCTTAACGGCCAGAACGCATTGACCGCGGCGGGCTCCATCGAGACCCGAGGCGCACAAATCTTTATCCGCCTCGACGGCGCGTTCGACGAACTGCAGAAGATCCGCGATACGCCCGTTGTGGCCCGGGGCAAAACGCTCAGGCTGTCCGACATCGCCACGGTTGAACGCGGCTACGAAGATCCCCCGACGATGCTGATACGTAACCAGCATGAGCCCGCCCTGCTGCTCGGCATCGTGATGCGCGAGGGCTGGAACGGCCTGACGCTGGGTAAAGCGCTGGATGCGGAAACGGCGAAAATTAATGAGAGTCTGCCGCTTGGCATGACCCTGACCAAGGTCACCGACCAGTCCGTGAATATTCGCTCGTCGGTTGACGAGTTCATGATTAAATTCTTCGTCGCCCTGCTGGTTGTCATGGTGGTGTGTTTTGTCAGCATGGGCTGGCGTGTGGGGGTGGTGGTTGCGGCGGCGGTGCCGCTGACGCTGGCGGTGGTCTTCGTGGTGATGGAGGCGGCGGGGATAAACTTTGACCGCGTCACGTTGGGCTCCCTGATCCTCGCCCTCGGCCTGCTGGTTGATGATGCCATTATCGCCATTGAAATGATGGTGGTGAAAATGGAGGAAGGTTACGACAGAATCAAAGCCTCGGCCTACGCCTGGAGCCACACCGCCGCGCCGATGCTGGCCGGTACCCTGGTGACGGCCATTGGCTTTATGCCGAATGGTTTTGCCCAGTCGACCGCCGGAGAATACACCAGCAACATGTTCTGGGTAGTTGGTCTTGCTCTTATTGCTTCGTGGTTCGTCGCCGTGGTGTTCACGCCCTATCTGGGGGTGAAGATCCTGCCAACGATCCCTAAAGTAGAAGGAGGCCATGCCGCCATCTATAACACGCCTCGCTATAACCGTTTTCGCCAGCTGCTTGCCCGTGTTATCGCCAGAAAATGGCGAGTGGCTGGGTCGGTGGTCGCCATTTTCATCCTGGCCGTGCTCGGCATGAGTCTGGTAAAAAAACAGTTTTTCCCGACCTCCGATCGCCCGGAAGTGCTGGTTGAGGTGCAGATGCCCTACGGCACCTCGATTGAACAAACCAGCGCCGCAGCGTCAAAAATCGAAGCGTGGCTGGGCCAGCAGCCTGAAGCCAACATTGTCACTGCCTATATTGGTCAGGGTTCGCCCCGCTTTTATCTGGCGATGGCGCCTGAACTGCCCGACCCGTCTTTTGCGAAAATTGTGATCCTGACGGACAGCGAGACGTCACGCGAGGCGCTCAAGCTCCGGCTGAGAGAGGCTGTCGCCAACGGCCTTGCGCCCGAAGCGCGCGTGCGGGTGACGCAGCTGGTGTTTGGCCCGTACTCGCCCTTCCCGGTCGCCTGGCGTGTGTCAGGTCCGGACGTGGGCAAGGTGCGCGACATTGCTGATAAGGTGAAAGCCGTGCTTCAGGCAAGCCCGATGATGCGGACCGTCAACACCGACTGGGGGTCGCGCGTTCCGGTATTGCATTTCACTCTCGATCAAAGCCGCCTGCAGGCGACCGGCTTAACCTCCAGCGCCGTTGCCGAGCAGCTTCAGTTCCTGCTATCAGGCGTGCCGATAACCTCCGTACGGGAAGATATTCGATCGGTAGAGGTCATTGGACGCGCGGCGGGTGATATCCGTCTCGATCCGGCGAAAATTGAGGGCTTCACCCTGGTCGGCAATGCGGGACAGCGCCTTCCGCTGTCTCAAATCGGCAAGATTGAGATCGGTATGGAAGATCCGATTCTGCGCCGTCGCGATCGTACCCCCACAATCACCGTGCGCGGTGATATCGCCGACGGCCTTCAGCCACCGGATGTGTCGGTCGCCATCATGAAGCAGCTCCAGCCGATTGTTGAGACGCTGCCGGCCGGGTACCGTATTGACATGGCGGGTTCGATTGAGGAATCGGGAAAAGCCACCCAGGCAATGATTCCATTGTTCCCGATCATGATTGCCCTGACGCTGCTGATCATCATTTTGCAGGTGCGCTCAATCTCGGCGATGGTGATGGTGTTCTTAACCGCCCCGCTGGGGCTGATTGGCGTGGTGCCGACCCTGCTGATTTTCAATCAGCCGTTTGGCATCAACGCGCTGGTCGGCCTGATCGCCCTTTCCGGGATTCTTATGCGCAATACGCTGATCCTGATTGGCCAAATCAATCATAACCAGAACGAGGGTCTCGATCCGTTCCGGGCGGTGGTCGAGGCAACGGTCCAGCGAGCCAGGCCCGTCTTGCTGACGGCACTGGCCGCCGTGCTGGCGTTCATCCCCCTGACGCATTCGGTGTTCTGGGGCACGTTGGCTTACACGCTAATCGGCGGAACGCTGGGCGGGACGATTGTCACGCTCGTCTTCCTGCCCGCGATGTATGCGATCTGGTTCCGGATCCGCCCTGCGGAACAACGGGTGCAGCACCCCGCAGAAAACGTGTAAACTACCATGAGTAGATAACAGTTCAGAGGAAAACATGGTTGTTAAGCGCTTGAGAAAAGAGGACCGCCGCGTGCAGCTACTGGAGGTTGCGCGCGGAATCGTTCGTCAGCAAGGCACGGAGGCGCTGACCCTTGGCTACCTGGCGGAGCGAGCCAACGTGACCAAGCCTATCCCCTACGACCACTTCGGCGATCGTGAAGGGCTGCTGATGGCGCTGTACCAGGACTATAGCGATCGGCAGTTGGCGAAATTCCGTGAGACGCTGGCGGTCGACAGCAAAACGCTGGAAAAGACGATCCGCTTTTTCAGCGCCGCTTATATCGACTGCGCCATTTCCGCCGGGCCTGAAACCGGGCCAATCGCAGCGGCGCTATCCGGCTCCCGCGCGTTGCAGACGTTTCGGGAGGCATGCGTGGCCGAATGTGCCGACTGCCTGCGTACCGCGCTTTCCCCGTTCGTCGTACTGAAAGGCGTTCAGGGAGAAGCAGCTCTGACGGCCATTATCGGTGCGGCAGACGCGCTCAGCACGGCCGCGGGTAACGGCGTGCTCGCCCGGAACGTGGCGGAAGATACGCTCAGCGGCGCGATGATCGGGGTGCTGGAGACCTACGTGAATAGCACAAAATGATCGCCTGGGACGGATTGACAGCTAAGTTACCAATAGTAATATAGACATCAGTTCTCACCCATTGCGAGGTCGCTATGTCTGCAACACACGCCATCAATAACGCGCTGATCGTGACGGCTCACCCTGTCGACACGTCCTTATCCCATACGCTGGCTACCCGCATTGCCGGGAAATTACGCGAGCAAGGTACACAGGTTGAGATCGCCGATCTGCATGCTGAAGGGTTTAATCCGGCGATGACCCGTGCCGATCTCGATTTCTATCACGGCGATCCGAGCGCGCTTCCCGACGATATTTTGCGCGAGCAGCAGCGCGTCGAGCGGGCGGATATGCTGGTGTTTGTCTTCCCGGTGTACTGGTGGTCGGTCCCCGCGCTGTTGAAAGGCTGGTTCGATCGCGTTTTAACCCTGGACTGGGCGTATAAGGTGGCCGAAGACGGCCGGATTGTGGGCAACTTACGGGACGTTCCCGTCCGCCTGATTGCCACCGGCGGCAGCGATCTCGCCGGATTCGACAAACATGGCTATTCGACGGCGATTCAGACGCAGATTATCGAAGGTGTATTTGGCTTCTGCGGGCTGAAGAACGTTAAGCTCGATATCCTTTACCAGGCAGACACGGCTACGCCTGAGCAGGTTGAGGATTTTCTGGAGGGGCTTGGGAGTATTAAATAATCCCGGCTATCCAGTCAGCAAAAGCGCGCACGACAGGAGAAAGATAACGCTGGTGGGGATAAAGCAGCGTGACGGGCACCGACGGCGGCTGCCAGTCCGCCAGCACCTCCACCAGCCTTCCCTCGCGCAGATGCTCTGCGACAATATTCCCGGCAACCTGCACCAGCCCAAAACCCTTAAGACACATCTGGATATAAAGCTCCGTATCATTGACGGCGGCAGCACCGCTCACTGGAACAGACCGCATTTCAGTGCCCTGAACGAAGCGCAATTCGTTCGCGCGTCGTCTCTGCCCGGAAAAATAGTGAACCGCCCGGTGCCCGCTCAGCGCATCGGGCGACTGGGGAATACCGTATTCCCGGAGATAGTCCGGCGAGGCGCAGGTGACCCAGCGAAAACGGCCCAGAGGACGGGCTACCAGCGTGGAGTTATTCAGTTCCCCTGTTCGAATTACACAGTCGACGCCCTCTTGCACCAGGTCAACCTGGCGATCGCTGACGCCGATCGTCAGGTAGATATCCGGATAAAGACGGCAGAACTCGTCCAGATGTGGCATCACGATGTGATGAGCAATCCCGGCAGGCATATCTACCCGCAGGCGTCCCTGTGGCCGACTGCCGGAATCGCTCAGGCTGGACTCCGCCTGCTCGATTAATGAGAGAATTTCCCGACAGTGCGTCAGGTACTGTAAACCTTCCGGCGTCACGCTCACCCGCCGTGTCGTCCTGTTCAGCAGGCGCACCTGCAGGTATTTTTCCAGATTTTTAATCGTGCTGGTGACCGTTGATGAAGGCAGGAAGAGTGTTTCAGCCGCGCGAACGAAGCTGCCGGACTCCGCCACCCGCACAAAGATTTGCATTGCCTGGATACGATCCATTTGTCCCAAAGCCTTTATAAATTTAATTATTCGCTAATTATGAATAATGAAAACACATTACGCATCTTTTTCGCGTTAATTAAGTGGCGTAGCGTTTCGGTACTAATGACAGAAAGAGACTGAAAATGACCGGCTACGCAAGAAATATTGTGAATAATCAAAACACCACTTCCCCGGCGACGCTCATCCGTGGCGCTACGATCCTCAGCATGGATGAGAGCGTGGGCAATATTGAACGCGGCGAGATCCTGATCGCCGGACCCACCATTGTGGCTGTCGGCGAAAACCTGGAGGCAAAGGGAGCGAGGGTTATTGATGCTACAAACATGATTGCTATGCCGGGGATGGTGGACACCCATCGCCACGCCTGGGAGGGGCAATTGCGTCGCATCAACCCCAACGCGGAATCGCTGGAAGACTACTGCAACGCCACGCATTTCTCATTTGCGAAATACTACCGCCCTGCCGATATGTACGTTGGCAACCTCCTCTCCGCGCTGGGCTGTATTGACGCCGGGATCACCACCGTCATTGATAATTCCCACAACAGCCGCAGCGCAGCCCATTCGGATGCCGCCGTCGAGGCGCTTCTGGATGCGGGGATCCGCGCCATTCACGCTTCAGGCGCACCGGTTTCCGGGGAATGGGATACCGCACACTGGCCAGGAAACTGGCAACGCCTGCAGGAAAAGTATTTCCGGGACAAACCGGACGGACTTGTGTCGCTAGCGGTGATGGCGCAGCTGGAGCCGGAGATGTGGGCTGAGGCGCGCAGGCTCGGGCTGCCGATCGTCACTGAATTTTTCGGCGGTGAGATGGCCTCACGGCTTGCGGTATTGCAGCAGGAGGGACTGCTGGGCGCGGATAATATCTTTAATCACTGCACGGCGCTGCCTGACGAAGGCTGGGCGATCCTGAGAGATGCTGGCGTGAGGGTAAACGTCTGCCCTCGCTCCGACGCACACTACGGCATTGAGGACGGGATGTTTGCCATTCAGTCAGCGATGCGCCACGGCATTCACCCTGGCCTAAGCGTGGATAATGAAACGTCCTACAGCGGTGACATGTTTATGGAGATGCGCGTAGCGTTTTACCTGCAGCGCGTTATGGGTATGCATCAACAACACGGCTGTCGCAGCGCACATTCCCCGAAAACGCTTCAGGCAGCCCAGCTTCTGAAGGCCGCCACTCTCGATGGCGCGGCGTGCGCCGGTCTGCAGGAGAAAGTCGGCAGCCTGACGCCGGGCAAGAAGGCCGATCTGATCCTGATTAACGCGGGGGATCTGAACCTTTACCCCTCCGGAAATGCCTTTGGCACGGTCGTGCATGCAGCAGAGCGCAGCAATATTGACACCGTGATGATTGGCGGACGCATCGTTAAGCAAGGCGGCAACGTGCTGGGCGTGGACAGAGCACGTCTCCGTGCAGCGATTGATGAATCACGTCAGCATCTTTATACCGCTGCAGGCTATGAGCCTGACATGTTTGCAGACTCCTTCCTGCCGCTGCATCAGGCCCCTACTCAAGTTGGTGTATTGAAGGAATGAGTTAAGCAACGTTATAACTAACGCGATAATTCCGTATACAGCGGAATGTATTAACAAAGGCCATGTTATGTATCAGTCAGTTCAGCCAACAACCACCCTCACCACCACCGGAACCTTCGGCGGTGCGAGCGTATCTGTAGCGAACGTCTGACAAACAGAACCTCAATCCCCGCCGGCCAGGACGGGGAAATCTCTCTCCGTTCACCACCCTCTGAATGGAGAAAGAAAATGGTTTCATCTGACAATGCTCTCTTAGTTATCGACATGCAGCAGGGTCTCTTCCGGGGCCCGGTTTCCCCCAGTTCCGCCGATGCCGTTCTGGCAAATATCCGTTTATTAATAGCCAACGCGCGGCACGCGCAGGTACCCGTCTTTTTTGCCCGTCATATCGGACCAGACGACTCGCCCTTCTCAGAGAAGGGGCCGTTAACACAGCTGATACCCGAGCTGGACGTGAAGGAGCAGGATGTTATTTTCACCAAGCGCTATCCCAGCTGTTTTCGGGATACCGATTTGCAGCACAAACTTAATCAGAGAGGCATCAAACAGCTGGTCATTGCCGGGATGAAAACAGAATTTTGTGTCGACACCACCTGCCGGGCCGCGCCGGAGCTGGGTTTCAGGACGATATTGATTTCAGATGCGCATACCACAATGGATAATGCACATTTATCCGCCAATGACATCATTGCGCATCACAACAGCACGCTGGCCGGTCCGTTCGTGACGCTGTCGACTGCCGGAGACTGGCATTTTAATACGGTCAGTTGAGTTGGTGGAATCGTCTCCCTCTTTCCCTGCGCGCCTTTCAGCGCGCCGGGGATATGAGAGCACAATTACAGGGTAAAACCCCCGTCACCCACCTGCGCCTGAGCGTACCATTTCATCAGCGCCGCGGTACCGGGCGCGTTCTCCGCTGGTGACCAGGGGGCGGTATCCTGCTCAGGAACAGGCTGGTAGCCGCCGTGCTTAACCTCAAAAATAACGCCGCCTTTATCCAGCGACAGCACGGCATGCCAGGTGCCGGCATCCATCTCCAGCACTTTGCACTCTTCGCCTAACACCACGCGCCGGGTCACGTTCCCGCTGTCATCGAAGTTCAATACCAAAAAGCGACCGCTCAGCGCCGTCAGCAG
The DNA here is from genome assembly GCF_041399405.1 of Enterobacter sp. KB-280D8. Taxonomy (NCBI): domain Bacteria; kingdom Pseudomonadati; phylum Pseudomonadota; class Gammaproteobacteria; order Enterobacterales; family Enterobacteriaceae; genus Enterobacter; species Enterobacter sp. KB-280D8. Next base: position 363,067 of record NZ_JBGKEC010000001.1, on the reverse strand, counting down.
CTCAAACGTATGCGGGTGGCGATGGGGGCGAACATAAGTGCCGGGCTCCATGGCGATAGCCAGGCGCTGCACCGGGTCGCTCAGCTCAGGATGTAAATTACGGTGCGCCCGTAAGCGAGGAGAATTTGCGGCCTGCTCGCTTTGCTGCTGCAGGTCACTGAAGGTAATTTGTTTCATATAAGCCTTTGTGAATGTGGGCAGTCTACGGCAATCCGATTGCCGCAAGACGTTATACCATCCTGAAAGGTCGATGAGCGATGGCATTTATGAAACAAAACGCTGCATGGGGTTCGCATGTTCTGTTACAACGTGCTCAAAGCAGAGAGAGGGACTCATCCAGCCAGCCGGGGAGATGTTCTCTGTACCAGGTCAGGTAAAGATTTAAGTCGCTCTTTTTCCTTTCGTGCAGGAGTAACACAACTTCAGTAACAATCCATGCCTTGGCGAGAGCGATTTCTCGGGCTAACCTGTCTGCGTCCAGATGCGTGGCAAAAACACAGTAGCGCTCGGCAAGTTGTAAAATGCTTTGTTTTGAGCCCATCCCCTTAACCAGCGGAGCAAGGTCGATAGCCGGGCTGCCGGTGCCGAATCTTTCCCAGTCGAAAAGTATCGTATCGCCGTTTTCTCTTCTGCCCCAGTTACCCGCATTTGTATCGCCTGAAATTAAACATTCCTGAAGAAACAAAACGCTGCCCGCTTGTTGAAAACGTCGCATCTGCCGCTCAGCGCGGGCGGGCAATTCCAGAAGAGACAGAGATTTTTCAAGCGCTGACGCAGACCAGGTGTGGGTGTGATACATCCATTCGGCGTCGGCAGGATAATTGTGAAGGCGTGAAAGTTGCCTCAATATCTCGTTCCCTGCAACCTCATCCTGGGAGATCTTATGAGGAACGTATTCGAGCGTCAGGCTGCGTCGGCGTGGGTCGGCGTGCAGCAGTCGCGGGGATTCAACAACGCCGCTGAGTGGTTCCGCCGCACGCGTATAAAAGCCATATTCAACATCGTTAACAGGGCATTTTTCTATTACCTGATTGCCATGGCGATCCGCAATCAGGCGGACTTTTGCTGCGCCCATTCTGGATAAGTTCTCGCCAGACATACCACCCTCATGTCACTGGTTCGGGGCATAAGTATAGTGGATCATTATGCAATGCTATGAAAATAACCCTCTGAACTTACTAATCTTTTAGTTTACAATTACCCCTTTAAACGGGAACTGCTGAACACCTGCTATACACAAGCGCCCCCCATTTTCATTAACGCAGCGGATTTAAAAATGACAAAGTCTGGATTTAAAATTACTTCATTTATTTCGCCTACAATACAATTCATATTAGCGCTCGCAACTTTTATACTTAGTGTAACCTTTAGCCTTGAGCAAAATAGAATATCAAAACTCCAATACTCACCACTTTTTATTTTAAGCATTAACCAACTTTTCGGAAAAGATTACACACCCACACAATCAGAAAAATTTGATATATTCAACGAAAGTTATTCCATAAACAATTATGACTATAAACTCCATTCAATCATGAATGTTGCATATACCCTTAGCAACAAATCATATGAAAAAAATCTACGTTGATTACTTCTCTGTTCAATCAACGAAGTCCGGCGGAAAAGATCGCATGTCAGGGGGCATAGGTGAGAACAACATCTTATTATTCAGCAACCTAAAAAAACAAATCATAAAAAATTTTAACGATAAAGGTATCAATCTAATAAACATTGAACTTCATCATTATTCTGAAATAAGTTACTCCGATACAGAACTCAAGGGAAATTACGTCTACTTCGCAGATTCCGAGCGTGTAACAAAAGATATTTATGACAATTATTTAGCTGGGATTGATGGTTACTATACAATATCACTCTACAGCCCAAATATAGATGAAATCATATCAAGAACCTTACGAGGCAATTAGTTAAATATTGAATATATGCAACTCTAATATTGCGAGTTGCATATGAATTATTTGAACTGCTCCGCAGGGTGTGGTTCTCATAATCCACCCACACCACTGAGAGCAGGCTTTCGGTTCGGATTTTAGAAAGGTTAAGTCCCAGCCGCAGAACTTTGCACGGGCCAGTGTCTTCAGTGTCTGCAACGGTGCGCAGAACTACCTGGAGACAGGAGTGACCTCGCGGCGTACCAGGGAATAGTCATGTAAATTTGGGCCGAGTTTGGGTATGCTGTGTTCCAGCCATAGTCGTTACTCCTGTTAACGATTTGGTTAGACGCCTCGGCAGTGTTCCACCACTTCAGGGCGTTGCTTTTTATGGTATTCGCATATAAAGTGGTTCATACTATCCAAATTAACGCTAACACAGTGGCATGAACCAATGTAAGAGAAGAATGCCAAAAACAAAACTGATCGTTCAAATAGCACAAGAAAGATCATCCGCCTCGAAGATGAATTACTTAATCAAATAGACATTTTGGCTGGTGAAGGCGATTTTAGCTCATGGGTAAAAAAGAGTGCAGAGAAAAAATTCGCAAAAGTGGAATAGATCCTAAAGGTTAATGGGATTTTTAAAAAATATCAACAGCGCGTAATTAAACCGACAAGATATTGATTTAAGGAGATTGTATGAATAAAACAAAAATATATTTTTTCATAGATGAATCTGGTGACAAAGGTTATTCAAACTCAAGACCCTTCCACGAAATAGGAATAATGGCAGGATTCCTTATTAATGACTGGAATGTCCCAATCCTACAAGAAAAGATAGAGAGTGGATTAAGCAAACTCAACCTCGATCCCATAAAAAAACTTCACATGTCGGAGTTAGATAAAACTCAGCAAGCCAAAGTAATTGATTTAATCAAAGAGTTATTTAAAAAATTTAATCTAAAGTTTTTTTATTCTGTAATATATACCTCATCATATGCATCTTTTGTTGGACTCAACCCGGAACAACAAAAAGAGTCCATGCACTCTCAGTTACTACAAAACATCTTAATTACAGCTCTATCACTCTGTACCCGTATAATTGAAAAGTTCAACACCGATGTGAAATTACAAATTGTAAGTGATAACATAGATTCCGGCGTATTAAAAACAATGAAAAAAGATTTTTCCCGGATAGTTAATTTTTTAAATGGGGCAAGGAATAGAACATACATAACCAAAACCGAATATGTCGAATCAGAAATAACCAATTTATCACATGATCCGAGACCCAAAAATGGGAAGTTCGAAGTTGATATTCGCGTTGAAAACTCAGCAATCACGTTTATTTCCGATGTATTATCTTACACAACATTTAAACATTTAATTAAGTTTATGCAAGATAATCCTACGATGGATCTTAATACATCAAAGGCTAGCTTCGGTCATCCCTTAGAAGAGTTTTTAATGCTGCAATTCACCCCTGACCTTGAAGAGATGAATTTAATCGGAAAAATATTTGGACCAGGTAGAAAAAATTAAAATAAGTACAGTCTCTTTGCTCTTTGCGCTTTTCACTGGCATAGATATCACACCAGTAATCGATAGCGTTCTACACAGTTACTGGAGTGAACAGTTTCTCTTTGGTGAGTTTGTTCTCTTTCCGTGGATCGAGTCCCGGCGAAAACCATGCCCGGCACTCGTCCCTTTTCTCTCTGGCCTGTTTAAGTGTCATATCTGGATACTTGCCTAACGTCATCCAGACGGGGGCGCTTTGTCGGCCGGAATGTCTGAAGAAATAAACAAAGCTCACAGCGCCACTCATACTGACTCTGGCGGACAGTTCCCGTCCATCGGCCAACATCTTTTGACGCGGCAGCGGTTTACCATGTAGGCTTTTAACACCTTGTCGCTTAACTTGTTCTCGCCCGCCATAACACCTCATTCTGCAATACACACTCAACTGCAACGCCGAAAAACAGTATAAAAGCAATGCAAACAACATTTCTTTCTTCTTTATAATTAACAATGAGTTAATGAATGAATCCGGTTTTTCATGCGTACCCATGAGGTAGTGTGAAGGATAGTAGATCATCATCCCACGTTGAGTAAAACTCACATTGACTGCCACTATTTATCGTTTTTCAAACCTATCCGCGTTGAAATACCATCCGTGCATCCCTGGTATATTGCTGGCCAGAAATTGATAGCAAAATTCAAATAATAATATATGTATATGGAGCACCTATGACACTCGATGTTTTATTTCATCTAATGAAAACGATCTCACCTGAAAAAAACACCGCCGGTGAAAATATACATGCGCTCATCACGTTACTTTCGTCAGATAGCGATCGCGCTGAGGCGCTTTCGCCATTTATCCATCGACTTCATCTCCTGTCTTTCGCTCAACGCAATCCGGGTAACGCCGAAGCGTTGCTCTCGGCACACGTTCCAAAAGACGATGCAGCCCTTACCCTGCCTGAATTCGCTGACTGGCCTCGGGTGCGTTACGCAGTGTCCGGGGAAGTCCAGACGCCGGAATCAGAAGAGTATTTCAGCAAAATGACCTCGGCTGCCAATGTGATACGCGCGGCACTGATCGACGCCGAGCGCGCAAAAGGAACGCCTGCGCTTTATATTCTGGACAAATTACTCGATCTGAACAGTGCGCTGCCGGAAAGATATAAGAAAATGGCAAATATTCCCTACGCCTGAATACATTTAACAGGCAGGATATTCCGCGAGAAATATCCTGCTTTTTATTTCATACACGCTTTTCATTGTAATCAAGACAGACGATATCCAACGAAGGAACAACCGGCGCGTTAAGATTAAGCCAGGCCAGCAACCGTTCAATACTCTGTCCTCTGAGCGAATGTTTCGGCCAGACGAGGTAGTAGCCATCTCCCGTTGCTATCGCCTCCCTGAAGGGCAGCGCGAGCAGGCCGCTTTTCAGGGCGTCGAGCGTGAGCCGGAGATCGGCCATCGCCACGCCGTGACCGTGCATGGCGGCCAGGCTTCCCTGCTCTAACGTGTCGAACACAATCCCGCCGCTCATGTCGAGACCGGGAAATAGCCCCGTCGTTTTAAGCCAGCGCTTCCAGTCCCGCCTGTCCGGTGAGGGATGGATAAGATCGCACTGTTCAAGCCGATGCCGGGCATTTTCGAGCAGCGACGGGGGACAAACCGGAATAAGCCATTCGCTGAAAAGCAGGCTGCTCTCCGTTGACTCGCCGAAATAACCATTACCGAGGAGGATCGCACAATCGTATGGCTCACGGCTGAAGTCAACGGTGTCGAAGTCCATCCAGACGCTGGCAATTTCGATTTTCGGCTTCGCATGGTTCTCGCGAAAAGATTTCAGGACACTAAGAAGCCATCGCATCGTCAGGGTACTGGGGGCCTTGAGGCGCAGAAGGTGATTTTCACTCCTGAACGCGCGGCAGGCCCACTCAATATTCGAGAAACTTTCGCTAAGCTGCCCGGCAAGAATACGCCCGGCGTCACTGACCTCCACTCTCGGCCCCTGCCGCTTAAACAGCTCGCAGTCGAACCACTGTTCAAGGGTCCGGACATGCCTGCTGACCGCCCCCGGAGTGATATTCAATGCTTCAGCGGCTTTGCTGAAGGAGTTCAGCCGCGCGGCAACTTCAAACGCGCGCAGCGCATACAGTGGCGGTAAGGACATACGTTCCCTTTTAATGAAGTTTAATCGTTTTTTTTATCGGCACCCGTAACTTATCACCTGGTTGATTAGACGCAAACGTCAGCAGTCATTGCTCGGTTGCCTGAATGGCGCGGCTGGCCTCATTTCGAGGCTTTCCTGAATCCATGGCTACAGAATGCGCGCACATGAAGTCGGGACAGCGCATGCTAAAACCCGTATAACGTTTCTTATCATCGACAGTTTTAAAGGGTTCTTAATGGTTACGGTTGAGGAAATTAGAGTGAAATATCCAGGTGCTGAGGCCTGGCAAATGGGTGACAGTCCGGAGCTGGCCAGCGAGCTTGCGGACCTGATTAAAAAAGGGATTAAAACGGCCTCCTGCGGATCTTTTGCCTCTTACCAGCAGGAACAATCTGCTCCCAGGCTCGGGAGCTATAACATTATCCTCGATGGTCAGAATGTCCCTGTCTGCGTAACCAGGCTCGTTTCAATGCGACTGGTGCGTTTTTGTGATGTTACTGAGGCGTTTGCCCGTAAAGAAGGTGAAGGTGATTTAAGCCTTGAATACTGGCAGAAAGAGCATCAGCGATTTTTCACGAGCGAAGGTCATTTTTCTGAAGATATGGAGTTGATTGCAGAAGAATTTGAAGTGACTGAGGTGCTGTAGGATAGAGAAACAAGCCGGTATTTATAGCAATGTCGCTCGTTGCAAAAGTGAACATCACCATTTCGGACGTTATCGACGCCAGGCAAGTTCCAACATCTACAACGCCTGGCTTTCCAGTGCGGCGACAATCGCCCCCTCCATTTTCTCGGGCGTAGTCATCGGTGCAAAACGCTTGAGTGGTTTACCGTCGCGTCCAATCAGAAACTTAGTAAAGTTCCACTTGATCCGCCCCCCCAGCACGCCGGGCAATTCATTTTTCAGATAACGAAACAGCGGATGCGCTGCGTTACCGTTGACCTCGACTTTCTCAAACATCGGGAAACTCACGCCGTAGTTGATGTAACAGGTTTTCGAGATTTCGTCGGTGCCGCCGGGTTCCTGTTTGCCGAACTGGTTGCAGGGGAAGCCCAGCACCACTAACCCTCGTTCGGCATATTTTTTGTATAGCGCTTCAAGACCCGCATATTGCGGCGTAAAGCCACAGTGGCTGGCAGTATTTACGACCAGAACCACCTTCCCAGCATAGTCGGCCATAGAGATAAGCTGCCCATCCAGACGGGCGGCGGTAAGCTGATGAAAATGAGTCATGTTAATGATGATCTCTTAGAAAAACGGTTAGCACATCCTTTGGAGGGGTTATGCCCGTTTCAGAAAGCATCCAGCCCACAGCGCCGCGATGATAGGTACCGTGAAACAGCACATGATTAAGCATATCCACCGCTTTCATTTCACCGTGTCCGCCATCGACGAAGCGGAATTTGATGATTTCAGAAAGTCCGGGAATGTCCATTGAACCTGCGTGCTTAATATACCAGTCAGTGCATTCAGTCATGTTATTCAGAAGCTCGTCTGCAGACGGCGTTTCTGGCGTATTCAACGCGGTGTATTGATGCGTTTGACCAGTAATATTTGCTCTGAAAATCATATCCACGACATAAACATGATTCATAAGTCTGAGCATCAGATGGTGCTTTTCAGGATTGGCTGAGGCATCAACCCTCTGTATTGCTTGTAAGGTTTCCGTGTCTGCCCAGCGTTTGAATTTGAATAACGTGACAATCGTGCTTGTGTCCATTTTTCCCTCCGAATTAACAATAAATTATCATACCAGCAACATTGTCAGGTGGATATCGCTCCCGTGCCCGGCACAAAATTGACGGTAATTGGGTCACCCGAAAAATTCCCTCATGGCAGGCTAAGTGTGGTACATTCCTGGCGCGTCAATGATTACCACACTCGCTATCAGGTATGCAGAACATAACAAAAAAAATTCACTGGCTTCTGCTTACTCTCCCACTCCTCAGCGGTTGCGGCACGCTCTCACAAATGTCCTCCCCGGAAGGTACTCAGGAACTTCTCACCCATGAGTCGCTGGATGGCGACGTTGACAGCGTGGTGCGTCACTACATGGCGCAAAAGTCCGTTCCCGGGATGACGGTCGCGGTGATCCATAATCACGGCTCACCGCAGTTTTATACCTGGGGAGTAACCGATGCGGTCAATCGCTATCCGGTCAGGCCCGACACCCTGTTTGCGCTCGGCTCGCTCAGCAAAGGGATCACGGCGGAAGTGGTGGCCTGTCTGGTGAGTGAGGGGCAACTGAACTGGAACGACAGCCTTGCGACATTGCTACCGGCGGGAACGCCGCTAAGCAAGGATGCACAAAAAATCACTCTTCTGGAGCTGGTAACCCACACCTCCGGCCTGCCGCGCCAGAATATGGATGTTCCGATGCTCGGAAAATTCATCCGCTACTTAAGCACGGGTGATAACTTCTACGGTGAGCTGGACAGCGATAACGTGCTGAATTATCTCGCCAACTGGCGAGCGCCGAGGGATAAAACGCCGCAATACTCCAATACCGGCTACGCCCTGATCGGCTATATCCTGAAGCACAAAACCGGGGAAGATATTCAGAGTTTAGCCTCACGCTATATTTTCCGTCCGCTGCACATGGCTAACAGCAGCTTTACGCCCCAGAAGCTCAAAGGCTACCCGCAGCGGGCGCTCGGCCACGCGGGCGATCAGCCAAAATTTATCCCGCGCGGGCAGCTCACCCCGGACTGGCATTTTTCTAACAACATGGTGGCGGCAGCGAGCTTGTACAGCAACGCCGAAGATCTGGCGGCCTATGCCCGCTATCACGTCTCAACGACCCACAGTCCCTTGCTGGACAGCGTTTTTGACGAAGTCAGAAATACCGATATTCAACGCCCCGACGGAGTGCAGGGTATTGCCTGGACCACAGACTTTATCGGCCTGGAAAAAATCACCTATCAGGTCGGCTATATCGGCGGCTACTCCAGCTTTATCGGTTATGACAAAGAAAAAGGCAATGCGGTGGTGGTGCTGCAAAATACCTTTAACTGGAGTAATTACATTGGCATTGCGCTATTGATGGATATGGCGAAAAAAGACGACCTTACCCCTGGTTCGCCGACTTCGGCCTTAAATTCTCGTCAAACGTCAGCCGTTTCCGGTCAGGCTCTACCTCGCGCAGCGGTTCAACCTGGTGCATAGTCAGCTTGCAGCGCTCCACCAGCACCTGATACTCCCGCGTGCCCTGCCGCTTCCACGCCAGCTCCTGCTCGCTTAGCTCACGGATCGCTTTGGCCGGGCTGCCGATAATCAAATGGTTGGCGGGCATCTCCGCTTTCGCCTTCACGAACGCCGCCGCGCCGACGATGCTGTTTTCACCGATGACCGCGCCATCCATGACCACCGCGTTCATTCCCACCAGCGCGTTACGGCGGATCACGCAGCCGTGGAGAATGGCGCTGTGGCCGATATGCCCGTCCTCCTCCACCACCGTGTCCTGCTCCGGGAAGCCGTGCATCACACAGTTATCCTGAATGTTCGCACCGTCTTTCACGACGATACGGCCAAAATCACCGCGCAGGCTGGCGTTAGGGCCAACATAAACGCCTTTACCCAGGATCACGTCACCAATCAGCACCGCCGTCGGGTGAACATAGCTCTCGTCAGGCACGACCGGCGTCAGACCGTCAATTTGATAAACTGGCATCTTCACTCCTTATGCGCTTGTAAGACCACCAAAGCGTTGATAGTAGAGCGTGCCGGGCACGGGCAGTTCGCCCACGGAGGTTTCGCCCTTCTCGCTGACAAACGCCAGCGCCCCCGGCGCGACACGCTGATAGATATTAATGCAGAGCTGTCGGGCGCTTTGCCCCGCCCAGTGCGCGGGCAGCAACTCTTCCGGCAGCAGCGGATCTTTCAGCACCACGCGACGATAAAAGTGAATCAGCAGCAGCTGGATTTGGAAGCAGCGTTCCGGCGTCAGCTCCTCCGGCGCGGCCTCTTTTAACAGCGGCAGCAGCGGACGGAACGAGTTGATAAACGACTCGTACATCGCGTTTTGTTCAGTGAGCTGCCAGCACTCCTCCACCCGCGAACGCAGCGCGGCGCGGGAGAGCGCCAGCGGCGAGTGGGCTTCAAAGAAAATCACGTTTTCCGCCACCCCGGCATCGTGAAGCAGGGACTGCACGTCCGCCAGATGCTGCGACGGCGAGGCCATCAGGCTCGGCGCCAGCGTGCCGAAACCCTGCCAGATCAGCTGTTTTTTGACGTCGGCAAGGGTGGTTTTATCCAGCCCCTCGGAGAGCAGCAACAGCCATTTGCCGTCCCAGGCGGGCAGTTCCGCGCGGTAGATCTTATTCTCTGCGCGGCGCGTCAGGCGAAGCCCCTTATCGCTCAGGCGGTAAAAGCTGCGACGCCCGATGCGGGAAACATCCAGCCAGCCCTCTTTGTTGAGGCGAAACAGCGCGGTGCGCACGAAACGCTCGCCGAATCCCATGCCTTCCAGCAAGGCGGCCAGGCTGCCGAGCCAAATCTCGCCGCCGCGGTGGGAAAGCGCGTCACCGTATAGCGAGGAGATAAGCGATGTCCCACTGACGGGAACGGAGCTGACCGCGTGCTGGATAAAGGCGTCGAGTTTATTCATGTGATTCATTCTGTTGTTATTTTTATCCTGGATGAATCATAGCATAGGAATCTGGGGTTTCCCCCTCACCCTAACCCTCTCCCAAAGGGAGAGGGAACTTTTTATACCCTCTCCCTTTGGGAGAGGGCTGGGGTGAGGGAAACTCAACCGTTGGCCGCAACTTTACGTAAGTCAAACACCCGGCAGGCCTTCCCCTCGGAGCGCGGGATGCTGCCGCAGTTCACAATCATTACGTCGGTGGAAATCCCCACCATCGACTTAATGCGGTGGCGCAGCTGGTGGCACACCTGGCAACGCTGCTCGTGCGTCAGCGTGAGGCTGCTCTCTTTTAGCTCCACCTTCACGGAAAGTGAATCAAGATGCCCGCGACGGTTCACCTCAAGCTGGTAGTGCGGAGAAAGGTGCTCGAACTTCACAATCTCCTCTTCCAGCTGCGACGGGAAGACGTTGACGCCGCGAATGATCAGCATATCGTCACTGCGGCCGCTGATCCGGTCCATGCGGCGCATGCTGCGCGCGGTGGCCGGGAGCAGGCGCGTCAGGTCGCGGGTGCGGTAGCGGATCACCGGCAGGGCCTCTTTGGTCAGCGTGGTGAACAGCAGTTCGCCCTGCTGACCGTCATCCAGCGGTGTGCCGTCGTTCGGGTTGACGATCTCCGGGTAGAAGTGATCTTCCCAGATGGTTGGGCCGTCGGCGGTTTCGATACACTCCATCGCCACGCCCGGCCCCATCACCTCGGAGAGGCCGTAAATATCCAGCGCCGTAATCCCTAAGCGTTTTTCAATTTCGCGCCGCATGGCCTGCGTCCACGGCTCGGCGCCAAAGACGCCCACGCGCAGGGAACAGCCGCTGGCATCGCCGCCCATCTGGCGCTCCAGCTCCTCAATCAGGTTGAGGCAGTAGGATGGCGTCACCATGATCATGTCCGGCTGGAAATCACGGATCAGCTGCGCCTGTTTCTCCGTCTGGCCGCCGGACATGGGGATCACCGTCGCCCCTAAACGCTCGGCGCCGTAGTGCGCGCCCAGCCCACCGGTAAACAGGCCATAGCCATACGCCACGTGAATTTTGTCCTTCGCGCTGCCGCCCGCCGCGCGCAGGGAACGGGCCACCAGGTTGGCCCAGTTGTCGATGTCGCCCTGCGTGTAGCCGACAACGGTCGGTTTGCCGGTGGTGCCGGATGACGCGTGAATACGCACCACCTGCTCCATCGGCACGGCAAAGGTATCGAACGGATAGTTATCACGCAGATCCTGCTTGGTGGTGCACGGGAATTTGCGGATATCCGCCAGCTCGTTGAAATCGTCAGGATGAACGCCCGCGGCGTCAAACTTGCGTTTGTACATCGGCACGTTGCTGTAGGCGTGATGCAGCGTCCATTTCAGACGCGCGGTCTGCAGCGCCTGCAGTTCGTCAAGGGAGGCCGTTTCAATCGGATCAAGCTTTGTTGTATTTGTCATCGCAGGGTACTCAAATTGTTTTTATGCTCAAACACGCTCAAGGATCATGGCAATGCCCTGACCCACACCGATGCACATCGTACACAGCGCGTAGCGCCCGCCGCGTCGGTGCAGTTCATTACTCGCGGCCAGCGCCAGCCTGGCGCCGCTCATTCCCAGCGGGTGACCCAGCGCAATAGCACCACCGTTCGGGTTGACGTGCGCGGCATTATCCGGCAGGCCCAGCTGACGCAGCACGCCCAGCGCCTGCGAGGCGAAAGCTTCGTTAAGCTCGATCACGTCCATATCGTTAATGCTGAGTCCGGCGCGCTCCAGCACCTTGCGGGTGGCCGGTACCGGGCCGAGGCCCATCAGACGTGGCTCCACACCTGCCGTCGCCATCGCCACGATCCGGGTGCGCGGGACTAAACCCTGCGCCAGCGCTATCTTCTCGCTGGCGACGATCAGCACCGCCGCGCCGTCGTTGACGCCGGAGGCATTTCCCGCCGTGACCACCCCGTTCTTACGAAACGGCGTTTTCAGACCAGCAAGCTGCTCAAGCGTAGTGTCCGCCCGCGGATGTTCATCCACGCTGAATTCCGTGACTGCCCCTTTTTTACCTGGGATCGAAACCGGTACAATCTCCTGCGCCAGGATGCCATTCTGCTGCGCCTGCGCGGTACGCTGCTGGCTGCGCAGCGCGAACGCGTCCTGATCGGCACGGCTGATATTTAACAATTCAGCTACATTCTCTGCCGTTTCCGGCATACTGTCAGTTCCGAATTGCTGATGCATGAGCGGATTCACAAATCGCCAGCCGATGGTGGTATCAAAGATCTCCGCCTGACGCTGAAACGCGGCGGTGGCTTTACCCATCACAAACGGCGCGCGGGACATCGACTCCACGCCGCCCGCGATCAGCAGATCGCCATCGCCCGCCTTAATGGCGCGCGCCGCAAAACCAATCGCGTCCAGCCCCGACCCGCACAGGCGGTTAATGGTGGTCCCGGACACCGTCTGCGGCAGCCCGGCCAGCAGGGACGACATGCGCGCTACGTTGCGGTTATCTTCCCCCGCCTGGTTAGCGCAGCCGAAAATCACGTCGTCAATCCGCTCCAGGTCGAGCTGCGGGTAGCGGGCCAGCAGCGCGCGCAGCGGCACGGCACCAAGATCGTCAGTTCGGACTGCGGAAAGCGCGCCACCGTAGCGCCCCACCGGAGTTCGAACGCCATCACATATAAATGCGTCACGCATCAGGCCTCTCCTGTCACATTGCCGCCAATGCGGTGAGATTTTCCGCGAAAAAGGGCGACGGTTTTCTGTTGCTGATTCTGGATTTCAATGTCATACACGCCGGTCAGCTTGCCCTGATGCATCACCCGCGCGGTGGCGGTGAGCGTGTCCCCGGCAAAGCCCGGACGCAGAAAATCAATTGAGCAGCCGGAGGCTACCGCCGCCAGCCCCTGGCTGTTGCAGGCGTAGGCAAAGGCGGTATCTGCCAGCGAAAATAGCTGTCCGCCGTGGCAGGTTTTGTGGCCATTAAGCATCTGCGGGGTGATGGTCATGGTCACCACAGCGTAGCCCTCGTCCATCTCGACAATATCCATCCCCATCGCCTGCGCGCAGGCGTCCCGTTCGTACATGGCGCGGGCGTTATGCCAGGCGTTATGACTCATAGCTACTCTCCAGAAGCGCGCGCTGGCGCAGCAGGGAACAGGGGCGATAGCGTTCTTCGCCGTAATGACGCTGCAGGTTTTCCAGAAGCGTTAGCAGCCGTTGCCAGCCCAGACGCTCGCCCCAGGCAATCGGCCCGCTCGGGTAGTTGACGCCCAGGCGCATGGCGGTGTCGATGTCCTTCTCGCTGGCGACCCCTTTTTGCAGGGCATCCAGCGCTTCGTTGGCAATCATCGCCACCGTGCGCCAGACCAGCAGGCCGGGATAATCGGCAATTTGCACTACCCGGTTACCCTGCTGCTGCAGATAGCGGATGGCTTTTTGCGTTGCGGTATGCGGGTTGCTGGCAGCGGCGGCGATCACCGCCACGTCGCGCTCGATGCGGTCCACCACCACCACCGGGCCGTTGAGCCGCAGCGCCAGCGCCTGGGCGGTTTCTCCGTGCGTTTCAATCAGGTATACATCATCAATTTCGGTGACACCGTCACGTCTCTTTTCCACGCGCATCGGGCTGTAGCTGTCGTTCACGGCATCAGCCCAGCGCGCCTCGGGCCTGTCGCCCTGCCAGTCGTAGACGCCCTTCCCGCTCTTTTTGCCAAGCCTTCCCGCCAGCACCAGCTCCTGCTGCACCAGCGAAGGCAGAAAACGACGCTCCTGCCAGAAGGCGTTAAATACCGAGCAGGTCACCGCGAAGTTCACGTCCTGACCAATCATGTCGGTCAGCTCCAGCGGCCCCATCGGGAAACCGCCGCCTTCGCGCAGGGCGGCATCAATCACCTCCGGCGGCGCGACCTGCTCTTCCAGCGCGCGCCAGGCTTCGGAATAGAACGGACGGGCGACGCGGTTGACGATGAACCCCGGCGTTGACTGGCAGCGAACGGGCTGTTTGCCCCAGTTCAGCGCCAGCTCGCACAGCGCGTCTGCCACTTCCGGGGAGGTCGCCAGCCCGCTGACCACCTCCACCAGCTTCATCACCGGCGCCGGGTTAAAGAAATGCAGCCCTGCGACCCGCTCCGGGTGGTGGATGTCCGCGGCAATCGCCGTGACGGAGATGGAAGAGGTATTGCTGGTCAGCACCGTCTGCGGCGGGCAGATGTCAGCCAGCTGCGCAAACAGCGCCTTTTTCACCTCCAGCCGCTCGGATGCCGCTTCAATCACCAGTTCGGCTGTGGAGAGCGCGGTGATATCCGTGACCGGAACCAGCCGGGCAAGGATCTGGCTCCCGGCATCGGCGGAGAGTTTTCCGCGCGTCACCCGGGAGGCCAGACGCTGGCGGATCCCGTCGATAGCGCGGGATACCGCATCGCTGGAGATGTCGTAGAGCAGCACCTGATGCCCATGGCTGGCCGCCACTTCGGCAATCCCGGCGCCCATCGTGCCGCTGCCAATCACGGCGACAGTCCGTACGTTCAGCATCTTATTTCCCCGTAAAGTTCGGCGTGCGCTTCGCCAGGAAGGCGCTGACGCCCTCGCGGTAGTCGTCGCTGCGCCCGGCCAGCCGCTGATAGTCACGCTCCAGATCGAGCTGGGCGTCCAGGGTGTTGGTTTCCGCGGCATTGATGGCCTGCTTGATCAGCCCCAGCCCGAAGGTCGGCTGCGAGGCAAAGTGCAGCGCCATCTGCTGCGCCGTAGCGGAGAGCTGTTCGTCATCCACCACCTGCCAGATCATCCCCCACGCCTGCGCCTGTTCGGCGCTGAGCCTGTCGCCGAGCAGCGCCAGCCCCATGGCGCGGGCGCGTCCGGCCACGCGCGGCAGCAGCCAGGTGCCGCCGCAGTCCGGCACCAGGCCGAGCTTGCTGAAGGCCATCACGAAGTTGGCGGAGCGGGCGGCAATCACCATGTCGCACCCGAGCGCCAGCGTGGCCCCTGCGCCCGCCGCCACGCCGTTAACGGCACAGATGACCGGCTTCGGCAGCTTTGCAAGGCGGCGCACCAGCGGGTTGTAGAAGGTTTCAACGGACATGCCCAGATCCGGCGCCGGGCCGTTGGGGTCGACGTTGCGGTCGTTCAGATCCTGACCGGCACAGAAGCCGCGTCCTGCCCCGGTGATCAGCAGGCAGCGCACGGTGTCATCACGCTCGGCCTGTTTCAGGCACTCGGCCAGCTGCTGGTGCATCACGTCGTTGAAGCTGTTCAGACGCTCCGGACGGTTCAGCGTAATGGTCATCACGCCCTGTTCTACATGACTGAGAATACATTCCACAATTAGCGTCCTTTAAAGTCGGGGGTGCGTTTTTGTAAGAAGGCGTCGATGCCCTCCCGGCGGTCTTCGGTGGCAGAAAGCAGCGTAAACAGCTGACGCTCCTGCGCGAGCCCGGCCTGGAGCGGCACCTCCTGAGACTGGCGCAGCGCCTGCTTCGCCGCCTGCAGCGCCAGCGGCGAGTGGCGCGCCATCAGCGCCGCCTGCTTCAG
This sequence comes from Enterobacter sp. KB-280D8, assembly GCF_041399405.1. Taxonomy (NCBI): domain Bacteria; kingdom Pseudomonadati; phylum Pseudomonadota; class Gammaproteobacteria; order Enterobacterales; family Enterobacteriaceae; genus Enterobacter; species Enterobacter sp. KB-280D8. The sequence goes on along the minus strand of NZ_JBGKEC010000001.1, from coordinate 347,349 downwards.
GGCATACTCCAGCGTCAGCGCGGCCGGGAAAACATCGCTGACCAGCCCGGCGCTCAGCGCCTGCTGCGCGGAAATACTCTCGCCGGTCAGCACCATTTTGCTGGCAAGGGATTTACCGACGCTGCGGATAAGACGCTGGGTGCCGCCCGCACCGGGCATAATGCCCAGCGTGATTTCCGGCAGGCCAAAGCGGGCATTATCGCCAGCAATAACCACGTCGCACAGCAGCGCCAGCTCGCAGCCTGCCCCCAGCGCGAAGCCGTTCACGGCGGCGATCAGCGGTTTGCTGAACGCGTTAATGCGCGCCCAAAGATGCGGGCGGATATCGTTCAGGGTGGCGGGCAGGTCTTTCTCCGCCATTTCGTTGAGATCGGCCCCGGCGGCAAAGCAGCGCTCGCTGCCGTAAATCACGCAGACGGCGATGTCGGCATCCACGGCGGCAGCCTCAAGCTGCCCAGCAAGTTCGGTTAACAGCGCGTTGTTGAGGGCATTGCGAGCTGCCGGACGGTTGAGCGTCAGCTGCAGCACGCGGCCATGACGGGTAACAATCAGTTCGCTCATGCCATCCCCTTCGCGTCGAAGTCGACAATCACGTCGGCGGTTAACGGCAGCGACTGGCAGCTCAGCACATACCCGGCGGCCAGCTCATCCGGCTCCAGGCTGTAGTTGGTCGCCATGTCCACCTTCCCGCGCAGCACTTTGCATTTACAGGTGGCGCACACGCCGCCCTTGCAGGCGTACGGCAGATCCGCCCCCTGACGCAGGGCGGCGTCGAGGATGCTTTCGTCGTCCGCCGTCAGGGTGATTTCACGGTCACGCCCGTCCTGGCGAACGGTCACTTTCTGACCTTCCGCCTGGACGTGCGCCGCGCGTTTAACGGTAGTGCCCGGCGTGTTAAAGCGCTCAAGGTGAATGGCTTTGTCCGGCATCCCCAGCGCCTTCAGCGTGGCTTCGGCATCATCCATCATCGCCGACGGGCCGCAGATAAACGCCTCGTCGTACTGACGGAAGTTAATCAGGGTTTTCGCCAGCGCCTTCAGCTTTTCTCCGTCGATGCGGCCAAAGAGCAGATCGCTGTCCAGCCGCTCCTGGCTGAAGATAGAGACCAGCTGCAGCCGCTGCGGGTATTTGTCCTTCAGGTCCGCCAGCGCCTGGCGGAACATCATGCTCTGGCTGCTGCGGTTGCCGTAGATCAGGGTGAAATGGCTGTTGGGTTCGGTCGCAAGCGTAGCGGAGATAATCGCCAGCATCGGGGTGATCCCGGAGCCTGCCGCAATCGCCAGATAGTGGCCTGCACGTTCAGCCCGCGGCTGGTAGCCAAACTGCCCCTGAGGCACCATCACCTCCAGAGCCATACCCGCTTTGATCTCATCCCGGGCGTAGCGGGAAAAGCGCCCGCCGTCGATGGCTTTGACCGCCACGCTGATCTCACCCGGCGCGGTACTCCGGCAGATGGAGTAGCAGCGGCGCAGCTCATCCCCGTTAAGCTTCGTTTTTAACGTCAGATGCTGGCCGGGGCGGAAGCGGTAGGCGTCCTGCAGCGCCTGCGGCACCGCGAAGGTAATGGTCACCGCGTCGCGGGTTTCGGGTTCCACTTTTGCCACTGTTAATGAATAAAACGTTGTCATGGCAGCCTCAAATACATTTGAAATAGTCGAATGGCTCGCGGCAGGTGTTGCAGCGGTAGAGCGCTTTGCAGGCCGTCGAACCAAATTCACTGATAAGCGAGGTGTCAGTGCTGGCGCAGCGCGGGCAGCTCACCTCCAAAGGCGCGTGCGCGTGACAGCTATGCCCCACGGGCGGGCTAATGCCGTACGCCCGCAGGCGCTCGCGCGCGTCGGCGGTCATCCAGTCGGTGGTCCAGGCGGGTTCAAGCTGGAGCACAATGTGCACCGGGGTAAAGCCGTGCGCGGTCATCGCGTCGCGGATCGCCCCCAGCAGGTGTTCCGTTGCGGGGCAGCCTGAGTAGGTTGGCGTGAAACCAATGACCCAGCCTTCCCCCTGCGCCTTCACGCTGCGCACCATGCCTAAATCGGTGATGGTTAATACCGGCACTTCCGGATCGGGGATCTGGCTTAACAGCGCCCAGATCTGCGGAATTTGCGCAGGCGCGATGTCGACGAGGCGTTGCATGGCGTTCTCCTTTACCACTGCTGACCGGGATACGCGCGCTGGAGATACTGCATCTCCGCCAGCATCGGGCCCAGATGTTCGGTATGCAGCCCCCTCTTGCCCCCGGTGCGGTATGCCACCTCTGCGGGCACCTGCAGGCAGGCTTCATTCAGACCGGCAAAGACTTCGCTTTCCCACGGCTGGCGCAGGACGCGCGGGTCAACCGCCACGCCGGCGTCAATCAGCGCCAGCTCGACGTCATCGGCTTCAAACAGCTCCGCGGTAAAACGCCACAGGCTGTCGATGGCCTGCTGCATTTTTTGCGCGGACGCTTCGGTCCCGTCGCCCAGACGCACCAGCCAGCCGCGGCTGAAGCGCAGGTGGTAGCGCACCTCTTTAATCGCTTTGGCGGCAATGGCGGCAAGCTGGGCGTCGCGGCTTTGGGTCAGACGCTCATACAGCGCCACGTTCCAGGCATCCATCAGGTACTGGCGGGCAATGGTGTCGGCGAAGCTGCCGTTCGGCTGCTCCACCAGCAGGACGTTGCGGAACTGACGCTCGTCGCGGCCAAACGCCAGCGTGTCTTCATCGCCCTGACCTTCCCGCTCCGCGGCATAGGTCAGGAAATTGCGCGCCTGGCCCAGTAGGTCGAGACCGATATTGGCGAGCGCGAGATCAATTTCCAGCTCCGGCGCGTGGCCGCACCAGGCGCCGAGACGCTGGGAGAGCACCAGACCGTTGTCGCCCAGACGCAGGGCATAGGCAGTCACTGAATTCATTCTTTGCCTCACATATGCTCGATGCCGTCAGGGATGGTATAGAACGTCGGATGGCGGTAAACCTTGCTTTCCGCCGGGTCGAAGAACTCACCACTCTCTTCCGGCTGGGAGGCGACAATCTCGCTCGCCTTTACCACCCAGATAGAGCACCCTTCGCTGCGGCGAGTGTAGGCATCACGCGCATTTTCCAGCGCCATGCGATCGTCGGCGGCATGCAAGCTGCCCACGTGACGGTGGGATAACCCTTGTTTGCTGCGTACGAACACTTCGTACAGCGGCCAGTAGACATTGCTCATTGTTACTTCCTCTTATGCGGCCTGACGGGTACGTTGTTTTTCCGCGTGCGCCAGTGCGGCTTCGCGCACCCACGCCCCCTCTTCCCAGGCTTTACGTTTCGCGGCCAGGCGCTCGTGGTTGCAGATGCCGCGCCCGTTAATGACCTCGTCAAACTCCTGCCAGTCGATCTCGCCGAAGCGGTAGTGGCCGCTTTCTTCGTCAAAGCGCAGGTCGGGATCCGGCACCGTCATGCCCAGCATCTCAACCTGCGGCACCGTGTTATCAACAAAGCGCTGGCGCAGCTCGTCATTGCCAAAGCGTTTGATTTTCCAGGCCAGGCTGCGGGCGCTGTTCGGCGAGTTGTCGTCGTTCGGCCCGAACATCATCAGCGCTGGCCACCAGAAGCGGTTGATGGCGTCCTGCAGCATCTGGCGCTGGGCCTCACTGCCCTGCGCCAGCGCCATGCAGGCTTCAAAGCCCTGACGCTGGTGGAAGCTCTCTTCTTTACAGATTTTCACCATCGCCCTGGCATACGGACCGTAGGAGGTCCGGCACAGCGCCACCTGGTTGACGATGGCCGCGCCGTCCACCAGCCAGCCGATCACGCCGATATCGGCCCAGCTCAGGGTCGGATAGTTGAAAATGGAGGAGTATTTCATCCTGCCGTCGAGCATCTTCTGGTAGATGTCTTCCCGCGCGCAGCCCAGCGTTTCCGCCGCGCTGTAGAGGTAGAGCCCGTGTCCGGCTTCGTCCTGCACCTTCGCCAGCAGAATGGCTTTACGGCGCAGCGTCGGCGCGCGGGCGATCCAGTTTCCTTCCGGCAACATGCCGACAATTTCGGAGTGCGCGTGCTGACCAATCTGGCGGATCAGCGTTTTACGGTAGGCTTCCGGCATCCAGTCCTGAGGCTCAATCGCCGTCTCCTGCGCTATGCGCTGCTCAAACCGTTGTTCTTGCGTCACGTCTTCACCTTTATGATTCGTTAGTTTGCAAATTAAAGCGAAATGTTGAATCACTTTGTTTTTTAAAAGTTACACAAAGGTTAAATATAACCCCAAGAATTGTTTCCCAGTTTTGTGATGCTGCTCGCAAGGCTTTTACTACAGGCCTTGCAGAAAGCGCTTTTACGCGATGCGATTCGTCCAGCCAGATCACAACGTTAACAATTCATTAAAAACACAGCTTGATTTTTATGATTCGCGATCAAACTATTAATAGTGAAATAACGAAACATTTGGAGATAAGCGATGCAGCAGTTAGCCAGCTTCGTGTCCGGTACCTGGCAGTCTGGCCGGGGCCGCGAACGCGCGATACATCACGCCATCAGCGGCGAAGCACTCTGGGAAGTGACCAGCGAAGGGCTGGACATGGCGGCCGCCCGTCGCTATGCCATTGAGCAGGGGGGCGAGGCATTACGCGCCATGACCTTTATCGAACGTGCCGCCATGCTGAAGGCGGTGGCAAAGCACCTGCTCAGCGAGAAAGAGACGTTTTATGCCCTGTCAGCCCAGACCGGGGCAACGAAGGCGGACAGCTGGGTAGATATTGAAGGCGGGATCGGCACCCTCTTCACCTATGCAAGCCTGGGCAGCCGCGAGCTGCCGGACGACACGCTGTGCCCGGAAGATGAGTTAATCCCCCTGTCGAAAGAAGGCGGCTTTGCGGCGCGCCACGTCCTGACCTCCAAATCCGGCGTGGCGGTGCATATCAACGCCTTTAACTTCCCCTGCTGGGGAATGCTGGAAAAGCTGGCGCCGACCTGGCTTGCCGGGATGCCCGCCATCATTAAACCCGCTACCGCTACCGCGCAGGTGACGCAGGCGATGGTGAAATCCATCGTCGACAGCGGGCTGGTGCCGGACGGTGCCATCAGCCTGATCTGCGGCAGCGCGGGCGATCTGCTCGACCAGCTCGACGGCCAGGACGTGGTCACTTTTACCGGCTCTGCCAGCACCGGGCAAAGCCTGCGCGTGCACCCGAATATTGTGGCGAATTCGATACCGTTCACCATGGAAGCCGACTCCCTGAACTGCTGCGTGCTGGGGGAAGACGTCACGCCGGAGCAGCCGGAGTTTGCGCTGTTCATCCGCGAAGTAGTCCGCGAGATGACCGCTAAGGCCGGGCAAAAATGCACGGCCATTCGCCGCATTATCGTTCCGCAAAACCAGATTGACACCGTGAGCCAGGCGCTGATTGCCCGCCTGGAAAAGGTGGTGGTGGGCGACCCGGCGCAGGAAGGGGTGAAGATGGGGGCGCTGGTCAACGCCGAGCAGCGCGCGGACGTGCAGGAGAAAGTGGATCGGCTGGTCGCCGCAGGCTGCCAGATCCGTCTGGGCGGCAAAGCGGACCTGCAGGCCGCGGGGGCGTTCTTCCCGCCGACCCTGCTGTTCTGTGCGCAGCCGGACGAAACGCCCGCCGTGCACGATACCGAAGCCTTCGGCCCGGTCGCCACGCTGATGCCGTATCGCAGCGCAGACCACGCGATGCAGCTTGCCCGCGCGGGCGGCGGCAGCCTGGCGGGCACGCTGGTAACCGCAAATGCGGCGATTGCCCGCCAGTTTATTGCCGGTGCGGCGCGCGCCCACGGGCGTATTCAGATCCTTAACGAGGAATCATCAAAAGAGTCCACCGGCCACGGCTCCCCGCTGCCTCAGCTGGTGCACGGCGGTCCGGGCCGCGCGGGCGGCGGCGAAGAGCTGGGCGGCCTGCGCGCGGTGAAGCACTACCTGCAGCGCACCGCGATTCAGGGCAGCCCGTCGATGCTGGCCGCGATTGGCAAACAGTGGGTACGCGGCGCAGCGGTGCAGGAGGATCGCGTACATCCGTTCCGCAAATACTTCGAGGAGCTGCAGCCGGGCGACAGCCTGCTGACGCCGCGCCGCACCCTCACGGAAGCGGACATTGTGAACTTTGCCTGCCTGAGCGGCGACCACTTCTATGCCCATATGGACAAGATCGGCGCGGCAGAGTCGATCTTTGGCGAGCGCGTGGTGCACGGCTACTTCCTGATCTCCGCCGCGGCGGGACTGTTCGTTGATGCGGGCGTCGGGCCGGTGATTGCCAACTACGGCATGGAAAACCTGCGCTTTATCGAGCCGGTCAAGCCGGGCGATACCATCCAGGTGCGTCTGACCTGCAAACGTAAAACGCTGAAGAAACAGCGTACCGCCGAGGAAAGACCGACCGGCGTGGTGGAATGGGCGGTTGAGATCTTCAACCAGCACCAGCAGGCCGTGGCGCTCTATTCCATTCTGACGCTGGTGGCGCGCCAGCAGGGTGATTTCAGGTAACGTCGCCCCTCACCCTGACCCTCTCCCCGAAGGGGAGAGGGGAATGTTCTGCACGACCCTGTGATTTACCCCCCGCTCTTTTTTTAACCTGGCAAGACCAACAAATAACCTGGCAGATGCAGGCAAACGCTTTTCTCAGGCGCCTGTCAGGATAAGGCTGTCACAACACAATAAACACAACAAGATGAGGTCTACGATGGGAAGCAATTCTTCTTTTTCTGCCCGTAGAACGGCGCTGGCCATGGCCGTTGCGCTGTGTTGCGCCTGGCAATCCCCTGTTTTCGCCCACGGCAGCGAGGCGCATATGGTCCCGATGGACAAAACGCTGCAGGACTTTGGCGCGGACGTGCAGTGGGATGATTACGCACAGATGTTCACCATTGCGAAGGACGGCGCCTTTGTGAAGGTCAAACCGGGCGCAAAGACGGCCATCGTCAACGGTCAACCCCTCAAGCTTGAGGTGCCGGTAGTGATGAAGGGCCAAAAAGCCTTTATCTCAGAGACCTTCATCAACGATGTTTTCCAGTCTGGTCTTGACCAGACCTTCCAGGTTGAAAAACGCCCTCACCCGCTAAACGCGCTGACGGCGGACGAAATTAAGCAGGCCGTTGAGATTGTGAAAGCCTCTGCGGATTTTAAACCGAATACCCGCTTTACCCAGATTGCCCTTGCGGAACCAGAGAAGGCCAAAGTGTGGGACTTTGTCCTCAACGGTACGGCAGTGGATGCCCCTCGCCAGGCGAAAATCGTCATGCTCGACGGCAAGCACGTCATCGAAAGCGTGGTGGATCTGAAGGATAAGAAAATCCTGCATTGGGAACCGGTGAAAGACGCGCACGGCATGGTGCTGCTGGATGATTTCACCGCGGTTCAGCAGATCATCAACGAAAGTACAGAGTTCGCCGAGGTGCTTAAAAAACACGGCATCACCGACCCGAAAAAAGTGATTACCACGCCGCTGACCGTCGGCTATTTCGACGGAAAAGACGGCCTGAAGCAGGAAGACCGCCTGCTGAAGGTGGTGAGCTATCTGGACGTCGGCGACGGCAACTATTGGGCGCACCCGATTGAGAACCTCGTGGCAGTGGTCGATCTTGAGCAGAAAAAGATCCAGAAAATTGAAGAAGGCGCCGTTGTGCCGGTTCCAATGACCCCGCGCCCCTATGACGGCCGAGACCGCATAGAGATGCCGAAAAAACCGCTCGACATCATTGAGCCGGAAGGCAAGAACTACACCATTACCGGCGATATGGTGCACTGGCAGAACTGGGATTTCCACCTGAGCCTCGACTCCCGCGTCGGCCCGATGATTTCGACCGTCACGTATAACGACAACGGCAAAAAGCGTCAGGTGATGTATCAGGGATCGCTCGGCGGCATGATCGTCCCTTACGGCGATCCGGACGTGGGCTGGTACTTTAAAGCCTATCTCGACTCCGGTGACTACGGCATGGGCACCCTGACCTCGCCGCTGGTGCGCGGTAAGGACGTGCCGTCCAACGCCGTGATGCTCAATGAAACCATCCCGGACTACACCGGTACGCCGATGGAGATCCCGCGCGCGATCGCCATTTTCGAACGCTACGCGGGCCCGGAATATAAGCATCAGGAGATGGGTAAGCCCAACGTCAGCGCCGAGCGCCGCGAGTTGGTGGTGCGCTGGGTCAGCACAGTGGGCAACTATGATTACATCTTCGACTGGGTGTTCCATGAAAACGGCACCATCGGCATTGATGCCGGCGCGACGGGTATCGAGGCGGTGAAAGGCGTTCAGGCGAAAACCATGCACGATGCCACCGCTAAAGATGACACCCGATACGGCACGCTAATCGACCATAACATCGTGGGCACTACACACCAGCACATCTATAACTTCCGGCTTGATATGGACGTGGACGGCATCAACAACAAGCTGGTGGCGATGGATCCGGAAGTGAAGCCGAATACCGCCGGCGGCCCGCGCACCAGCACCATGCAGGTCAATCAGTACGATATTGATACCGAACAGCAGGCGGCGCAGAAGTTCGACCCTGGCACCATCCGCCTGCTGAGCAACACCAGCAAGGAGAACCGCATGGGCAACCCGGTCTCGTACCAGATCATCCCTTACGCGGGCGGTACCCATCCGGTGGCGACCGGCGCGAAATTTGCCCCGGACGAGTGGATCTACCATCGCCTTAGCTTTATGGACAAACAGCTTTGGGTGACCCGCTACCACCCGGATGAGCTCTACCCGGAAGGGAAATTCCCCAACCGTTCCATCCACGACACGGGCCTCGGTCAGTACAGCAAGGATAACGAGTCGCTCAACGGCCAGGATGACGTAGTCTGGATGACCACCGGTACAACCCACGTGGCGCGCGCGGAAGAGTGGCCGATCATGCCGACGGAATGGGTGCATACCCTGCTTAAACCGTGGAACTTCTTCGACGAGACGCCAACGCTTGGGAAGAAAAAAGACGAAAAATAACCACCTGCCGGGCAATAGCCCGGTTTTTTTTGCCCCAGCGTTTGAGGATCGTCCGGGCTTGCTTATAGTTACTGATATCTCACCTGAATGATTTATCCCCCGGACGGGAAAGGATTTTATGGAAAAAAGAAAAAAACCGACGCTTGAACGGGCAACCTGGCCGACGCGCCATGCCATGGTCATGCACGGGCTGGCGATGAATCTGCCCTGGCTGGCCTTCGTCAACGTTAGCTTCGCCGTGATGATCCTGCTGCGCCACGTCCTGCTTAAGGCCAGCGATCCTCTTTATCCCCACTCGCCGCCGCTAACGAAAATGGTCGATGCCTCCATGCTCGGCATCATCATCCTCTCGGCTGCGCTGATCCTGATGGCCTGGCGCCGCATCGCCGGCATCAGCGTGGTGCTGTTTATCTGCAGCGCCATCTGGTCGGTCTCCTGCTTTTGGTTTATCACCCAGCTTCTGCTGCCGCACGTCTGGCCGCTGTGCGTCATTTTATTGCTCGCCGGCTTAACGGCGCTCTATTTTTACCCCGAGGGGCTGCTCGCCTTCGTGCTCCCGCTCTGGATCACCCTGCCGATAGCGAGCTGGGTACTTAATGATGGCCTTAATCTTCATTTCGTTATCATCTGGAGCGTTTTTTCGCTGATCCTCATCTGCGGGCGTTTCATCCTGCTGAGCTGGTTTGACGAGGCCTGGCGACGTAACCAGCAGAACCAGCTGCTGATCTCACGACTGGATGCGCTGGCGCATCAGGATCCGTTAACCACAACCGCCAATCGCCGGAGGATGGAAGTGGTGCTGGAGAACGCGGTTGAGCAGAAGAAACCGTTCTCGCTGATTATGCTGGATATCGACTATTTCAAGCGCTACAACGACACCTACGGGCACCAGGCGGGTGACGACTGTCTGACGCGCGTGGCGCGAGTGCTGAAGCAGTCGGTGCGAACGCCCGACGACGTGGTGTCACGCTACGGCGGCGAGGAGTTTGTGGTGATCCTGTTTAACTGCCCGGAAAACATCGCTGAAAAGGTTGCCTTACGTATTCAGGACGGCCTGCGCGCGGAGTCCATACCGCACAGCGCGTCAACCGTCAGCGACCATGTCACCGTGAGCATGGGAATTGCGGGCATGGTGGAGGGCTTAGCCGGCACTGAGATCATTGCCCGCGCCGATGCGGCGCTGTACCGGGCGAAGGAGGCCGGGCGGGATCGGTGGTCGCTTTAAATAACGCCGGGTGCGGCCTGATGCCCTCACCCTGACCCTCTCCCACGGGAGAAGGAACAGACACTAAAAAGGCAACCTCCCGGTTGCCTTTTGCTTTTACTGGTAGCGCACGCACACCGACTTGGTTTCACACCAGCCGTCCAGCCAGTCCGGGCCAAAATCACGTCCTGTACCGGACTGCTTCATGCCGCCGAACGGCAGGTTAGCGTCGATCAGCGTATGGCTGTTCACCCAGACGGTGCCTGCCTGCAGCCTGTCGGTATACGCCAGCGCCTTGCTGATGTTCTGCGTCCAGACGCTGGCGGTCAGGCCATATTCGGTGTCGTTTGCCAGCTGGAGCGCCTCTTCTCCGTCGGATACCCGCACCAGGTTGACCACCGGACCAAACACCTCTTCTCGGGTCAGGCGCAGCGAGGCATCCGGGTTCACCACCAGCGTCGGCGAAACGTAATAGCCTTTGCCTTCCGGGCCGCGGTTGCCGACGATCAGCTCCGCGTTGCGCGACGTCGCTTCATCAAGGAAGGTCTGCACCTTGTCGCAGTGCGCGCGCGACACCAGCGGGTTGATAAACGCTTCCGGCGACATGCCCGGCCCGACGCTGAGGGATTTCACCGCCTGCTCAAACCCGCTGACCAGCGTGTCGAACAGCGGCGCTTCAATATAGATGCGTGAGCTCGCCGCGCACACCTGCCCCTGGTTCAGGAAGCTGCCGGTCATTAACCCTTCTATCACCCACGCCGGATCCGCATCCTTCAGCACGACGGCCGGGTTTTTCCCACCCAGTTCCAGGGTTACTCCGGTTAGCGTGTCCGCCGCAGCGCGGGCGATTTGCTTACCCGTCGCCGTTGAGCCGGTAAAGCTCACCTTTGCAATATGCGGATGCGAGGTCAGCGCTGCGCCACACACCGCGCCGCTCCCGGTCACCACGTTGAAGACCCCGTCCGGGATACCCGCTTCGCTTGCCAGCTCGGCCACGCGCAGCAGGGTCAGCGGCGTGGTTTCCGACGGCTTGATGACAATAGAGCAGCCCGCGGCCAGCGCAGGCATCACTTTCCACATTCCGATCATCAGCGGGAAGTTCCAGGGCACAATCCCGGCCACCACGCCAACCGGCTCCTTACGCGTCCACGCCTGATAGCGCGCCCCCTGCGGCAGCGGGATGGAGAGATCGAGGGTTTTGCCCGCAATTTTGGTGGTCAGCCCGGCGGTATAGCGCATCCAGTTGAGGGTGCAGCCGACTTCAAAGGCCCGGGAGATGTTAATCGATTTGCCCTGCTCCAGCGTTTCAAGCTGGGCCAGCTCCTCGCCGTACTGTTCGACGAGATCGGCGAAATGAAGCAGGATCCGCTCGCGCTCCGCCGGTAACTTTCCGGCCCAGGAGCGGGCGACAAACGCGCGCCAGCCGGACATGACGGCCCGGTCAACGTCATCGACGCTGGCATCGGCGGTCGAGGCAATCACCTCGCCCGTGGCCGGGTTGTAGACGTTCAGCCGCTTTTCGCTGTCCGACGCGGCCTGACGCCCTTCAATCCACAGGCCGTGGTGTCGGTCTAAAAACTGCTGCACGGCAGGCAGAATGGCCACCAGTGATTCAGACATAGGATACTCCTTCGTTGTTATTCTCAGGGTGTTCATCCAGTCTACGTGCGGTTTTGCATTCTCGCTTTTGTCTCTGTGACATTCGCTTTGCCACCTGTGACAGGTGCCGCAATTCGCGATAATCGTCGCTTATATCGCTGTTACCGGTGAGTGTTCTTTCCTATAGTCAGCCTCATAGCTCTGACAAAATGCAACACAAATGCAACAATGCGAAAACGTTGACGGTGCGGCGAGAGAAACGATGGCGTGTGCAAGTGAGCAGGAACAGTATCAGCAGTGGCTGGCGCAAATTAACCAGGTTTGCGGCCGTTTTAACGCGCAGCCCACCGAAGGCAAATTCTTCGGTGAGCTGGAGACCAGCTACGCGCGCAGCCTGAAGCTCAGTACCGTTACCGCAGGCGGCGTTAACCTGTTCCGCTCCCGCCAGGAGATTACACAGAGTAACGATGCCTGGTTCTATACCGTGTTCCAGCTTGAGGGTAGCGCGCAAATTGAGCAGGATGAGCGTCGCGCGGTGCTCAGAACCGGCGATATTACGCTGATTGACGCCGCTCGCCCCTGCTCGATCAACTGGCAGGAAAAGTCCCGCCAGATTTCGCTGCTGGTTCCCCGTCAGATTATTGAGCAGCAGTGTCGCTTTCAGGAGATAAGCTGCGCAACCGCCCTTTCCCGCTCGTTGCCCACGGTACAGCTGAGCCATCGCCTGCTGATGGAAAGCATGAGCAACCCCGACCTGAGTGACCGGGAGAGTGAAGCGGCGCTCGAGGCGATGATCTGCCTGCTGCGCCCCGCTTTCCAGCAGCGCGAAATCATTCAGCCGCGCAAGGAGCGCCAGTTCCAGCACGTGGTGGCGCTGATTGACGACCATATTCAGTCTGAATCGCTGCGCCCGGAATGGATTGCCGCCGAGAGCGGAATGTCCGTGCGCAGCCTGTACCGCATGTTTGCCGAGAAGGGGCTGGTGGTGGCGCAGTACATTAAAAACCGTCGTCTGGATCTCTGCGCGCAGGCGTTGCAGTCAACCGGCGATGACGAAAAGCTGGCGGGCATTGGCTTCAGCTGGGGATTCACCGACCATAGCCACTTTTCAACGGCGTTTAAGCAGCGTTTTGGCGTCTCGCCGGGGGAATACCGCAAGCGCTACCGCTAGCTATTTTTTCAGCCACTTACCGTTAATACCCTTCACGTACTCGCCCGGCTGCGCGCGGGCTACCAGCTTTTGCCCCGCCATTTTCGCCACTTCATCAACCGGTAAATTGTTGCTGTCGGCGAGCTTCTGATAGCTCTCCGTGCGCGCCGCGTTAATGCGATTTACCAGTTCCAGCGTTTCGGCATCCTGCTGGATCGGAGCAAGATAACCGCTCAGGGTTTCCCCCACGCGCCCCTGCGCGCGGGCATCGTTTAAGGTCAGCGCAGCCGCCTGCACGTTCATCCCCAGTGCCAGTAAAATCAGAGCTACTCGTTTCATGGCGTCCTCAGAACAGATCGCTGCGCGATTTCAGCAGGGTTTCAACGTCTTTATCAACCTTAATATGGATCTCGTGTTCGATTTTGACATTCATGTTGATGGTAATCGGCTCCTTTGGCGCAGCGACTTCAATGCGCGGCGTACAGCCGGTCAGTAGCGCGGCAACGGTGAGCGCACCAGCCATCTTTTTCATTGTTGTTCCTCACTTTCCTTGCCGGTCGAACTGCGGGGAGCAGGTATCACCGCATGTTGCTCAAACCAGGTTTGCAGGTTGTCACCAAAACGCAGGCTGCGCCAGAGGGTAAAGACATTCTCGTCGTGGGTATAGTTCAGATTGACGGAGCTGCTTTTGCCGTCCACCCGGCTGGTCCCTTTGATGGTCGCCTGCATGGTTAATTCACCCAGGTTATCTAAATTGATTCTCGTCCACGACCGCGAGATCTCCATATAGCGGAGCCAGTTAATCGCCGCGCCCGCGACCATATTATCTTTCACGATGGCGTCTGCCGTATCTTTGTCGATGCGCAGCGTCATTGGCCCAGGGTTGGTCAGCCAGCCATCTTTAATAATCCATTTTTCATTGTCCAGCCAGAACGGCAGCGCCCCGCTCACCTGACCCGACAGGGTAAACTGCTTCGGGTTGACAGCGCTAATGAGCTCGCTTGAGGAGATATTGTCCACGCGCAGCAGGGCCGGATCGTGCTGCGGCATCCGCAGCTGCTGCATGGTGATTTTCCCGCCGAGCATTTCCACCTTGACGTTGGTGAGCAGCAGCGGGTTGTCCTCCGTCCAGGGATAATCCCCCTGTAGATCGGCGGTTATGTTGCGCGCGGTCACCAGGTTTTCCACTTCGCCAATGCGCAACGTGACCGGGCCGCGGGTACCCAGGGACCAGGTTCCCTCGCTGAAGCGGAACGGCAGCACAAAATCGACGCCGTTGATCTGGTTATCCGGCATCCAGGCGCTACCGGATTTCAGCACGCCGTGCCCGCCCGCCTCAAAGCCCTGATCGGGGGCCGCAGAGAAGGCAACCTGCGCATAAAGTTCCCCGTCACGCAGCGTCATTTTCCAGTCCGGCGGGACCAGCGGCTGGAAGACGGTGAGCGACTGTTTCGGCCACCAGGCCTGTCCGCGAAGGCGCTCCCCATCCCAACGACCGTTCACCTGCACCGGGCCGATGGCGTCCGCATGCAGGTTACCCTTAAACTGAAAAATGGTCGGGTCGGTGCCGTCGACGCTGAAGGTCAGGACCGACGGCGGCAAAACGCTGCCGCCGGAGAAACGGGTTTGCCCGGCATTGAGCGACAGCGCGCCACTGAAGGTAGGCTTTTCGGGATCGCGGACCCAGCGCACCGGTTGCTCCAGCGCCAGGCGCGGCTTGCTGACGTCCATCGTGCCGTACTGGAGCTTGTCAAAACCGGTGGAAAGCACCGTCAGCTCAATGAGGTTGTCGCGCCACTCGCCTTTCCCAGCGACATCCCAGCGGGCATTCATTGGCGTAAAATGCCCTTTGCCCCAGTAGCGCCACTGCCACAGGCCGTTGTCAGGGAGAAAATCGTTGGCCTGGCCGTCCAGGTGGAGTTCAAAATCACCCATCTCGTTTTCATGGGCGCGCAAAATAGCCTGCAGACGACCGTCGACACCCTTCTGCGTGAGCTTCACGCCCGCCAGCGGCCAGCGGATTTCATCGATATCTAGCGAGTCAATGATGCGCCCGCGCGAGCGAAGCAGCGCGCCCGGCGCAAAGGCCAGCTGCGGTTCATACAGGCTGCCGGTCAGTTTTGCCGGCAATCTGGCGTAAAGAATGAGATCGTTTTGCTTCGCCTCGCCGCTGAGATGCAGTGGCATGTCGCTGTTTACCATGCTGAGCCTGCCGGGCCCAATATTCAGTACCGCGTTGCCTTTCCCCGCATCGCCGTGGGTAAGCACATTCAGACGTCCGGTCAGGGTGGCTTTCTCCAGCCCCTGCTGCCAGTTGTCGGCGCGAAGGGAAACCCGGCCGCTCGCTGGCATACCGGAGAGATCCCAGTTCCAACGCCCGTCGCTGATGTTCAGCTGTTCCGCGGTGATCTGCCACGGCAGATCGAGCAGCGGCTCGGGGTTGTCTCGCGCCATGACCACCAGCTGCCCCTGATTGTCTTCCCAGTCCAGATCGGCATCGACCAGAGACGTTAGCTGAGGCACGTTAAAGGTCGCCACCGCGTGGCCTTTCACCGGCACGCCATCCGGTACCAGCGGCAAGGTAAACTCGCCCACCAGCTTAATCGGCTGCGGCTGGTCCGGGAGCTGAACATTAAACTGGCTGACCGATAGCGTCTGGCCGCGAAGCGTGCCTTTAATGCTGACCTGCTCGCCTTTATAGGCGATCTCCTGAATGGACGGAGTCAGCGACGCATGCAGCTCGCCCTGCCACTGTTGCCAGGGCGAGAGCGTCAGACGGTGAATGGTGAGCCAGGTATTCGGTAACACCGCCTGCCACTGGGCCAGCGTTTTTGGTGCTACCGTGGACGGGGCTGACTGAGGAATCTTGCTCAGACAGACGGCGTTAAGGTCCAGCGAGCCGACATCCAGTTTCCAGCGGCTCGGATGTGACAGCGTCACGTTATCGATACGGGCAATTTCGCAGTCTTCAACCAGATAGCGAAGATCGGGGATCACCAGCGCATGGCGGGTAAGTTTTGGACTCTCTTCAAAAGCGATGCGCGTTCCGACGGGAAGCCAGATCCCGGCGAGCGTCGGCACCCACTGGGCGAGCGTCATCAGCAGCGTCAGCGGCACCAAAATTAACAGCAGTAAAACCGCAATGGCGGCTTTGTATTTACCCTTCATGGGCAGTTAATATCCTGATTTTTCGAAAGAATTAAGCCGACAATACCGAATATTGTCGCATGTTTAGCGGGTCAGTTGAAGCCAAAGCCAGATTTAAGGATAGATGTTGTAGGGTTAAGTGGTAAATTTTTGCAAGGCATAACCCATTGAACAGATTTATTATTCAATGGGTTATGCCTGGTATAGCGTTGATTACAAATTAGAATCTGTTCCGCGGCATCGCCAGCAGGTAAAGCATGGAGAAAACCAATGACCCCCAATACACTGAATCGTACCGCCAAGGATCAAAGTCAATGTGTAAAAAGCCGCTAACAAATTCATAGCCGTTGGCAAAAACGTTAATCTGTATTGCTGCGATCGCTATCACAAACAGGGTATAAGCAATAAAAAGGGGATATTTTCGAAGCCTGTTTACCTTGAGTTTTCCCATGTACAGAAAAAAGAAAATGGCAATTGATACAATGAAATAGCACAAAGCAGGAAGTATGGGTGGGGTTAATGACAACTCAAACTGTTCCGACATAATCAATTCTCTTTTGCTATCTGGTACATCTGCCAACCGGTGACGCTTCCACTGGTCAAATCCAAAGCCATCGCGGTTTTAGAGGCCTCTTGCCATCCTCTGATATAATCAGATTCTATGTTGCGAAATAAACTCCATGATTTTTCCCTTGGAGCGAGGACTCGCCTGCCCGCACCATAGGCTGATAATGAGATATCTACCACACCATAGACAATATCAGCTTCATTATTTCCATAGCCAAGTTTCGCTGCTGCATATCGGTATGCATCTCTTAGCGTTCCTGACCGATCTTCGCGATAGAGAAGATAGTACCCATTCTCATACATATTATTTAACCCATGCGTAATCATAGGTGCTCCATATGCTGCACATGCCAAACCAAGAGAACCGACGCATAAACTAGCACCACCATAAACTTGTGCACCGCCAGCAACGAAACCAATCTGTTTAAGAGCTAATGTCGTCGTGGTTGTGCGATTTTTTTCAACGACAATGAACATTTTGGCTCTGTTAAAGGTAAGCAAATCATCCTGTTCCTTCAGATGATCTATGTGTTCATCAAGTATTTCAATCCCACCTGACCAGGTCAGGCAATGCGATTCGATCTCCTTCCTTAGACGATCAACAAGTTGTTGAGTCTCGAAAAATATGCCAGAAGTACCATAAAGCAAATGCTTTGTGCCAATTCGTTGTGCAAGATTTTCTATCTCTACCGCTTTCACTTCGAAATGACTTTTATCCCGATTATGGTTGTACATTCGGTCTCCCTGTCATTTTTAAACATTCCTCATAATACTACCTTCAATATCAAGACATTCAAGGGCGCCGGGCATATCAAATCTGAACGTATTGCGTGCTAGATGTTGTTAAATCTCTTATATAAACATACATGCGTGCCGTGACGGTCACTTCGTTCTTTTCAACCCTACGCCAGGACTTGCAGGCGTGCCTCGGATAAAATTCCTGCTTATGAATTTGATGGAACTGAATATCATGGAGTTAGAATGCTTAGATGCTCTAGAATAATTGATAGAACTTATTGAATTCAATAATATTTTATAAATTGTAAGATAATTTTAATCATGCTAACGTGAATGCAAAATCACTGGAGAAAGTCTTATGAAACTCGCGGTATATAGCACAAAGCAGTACGACAAAAAGTATCTGCAACATGTTAACGAGGCTTACGGGTTTGAGCTTGAATTTTTCGACTTTCTGCTGTCCGAAAAAACCGCCAAAACGGCGCACGGCTGTGAAGGCGTCTGCATTTTTGTTAACGACGACGGCAGTCGTCCGGTGCTGGAAGAGTTGAAAAAACAGGGGGTGAAGTACATCGCCCTGCGCTGCGCGGGCTTTAATAACGTGGACCTCGACGCGGCGAAAGAGCTGGGTCTGAGAGTGGTGCGCGTTCCTGCATACTCCCCGGAAGCCGTCGCGGAACATGCGATTGGCATGATGATGTCGCTCAACCGTCGTATTCATCGCGCTTATCAGCGCACCCGTGACGCCAACTTCTCTCTGGAAGGGCTGACCGGCTTTACCATGTACGGCAAAACCGCGGGCGTGATCGGCACCGGAAAAATCGGCGTCGCCGCTCTACGCATTCTGAAAGGCTTCGGCATGCGTCTGCTGGCATTCGATCCGTACCCAAGCGCCGCGGCGCTGGAGCTGGGCGTAGAGTACGTTGACCTGGCGACCCTGTTCTCGCAGTCAGACGTGATCTCCCTGCACTGCCCGCTGACGCCGGAAAACTACCACCTGCTTAACCAGGCGGCGTTTGACCAGATGAAAGACGGCGTGATGATCATCAACACCAGCCGCGGCGGTCTGGTTGACTCTCAGGCCGCTATCGAAGCGTTGAAAACCCAGAAAATTGGCGCGCTGGGGATGGACGTCTATGAGAACGAGCGCGATCTGTTCTTTGAAGATAAGTCCAACGATGTGATCCAGGACGACGTGTTCCGCCGCCTGTCTGCCTGTCATAACGTGCTGTTTACCGGCCACCAGGCATTTCTGACTGCCGAAGCGCTGATCAGCATTTCAGAAACCACGCTGGGCAACCTGCAGCAGCTGGAAAAGGGCGAAACCTGCCCTAATGAACTGGTTTAACGTGACCCCGGGTGGCGCTATGCCCCACCCGGCATGCTGTCTGTTTCCCAGGTCCGGTGTGCGAAGCGCCACCAGAGCAGGACGGCCACCAGCGCAATCGCGCTCAGCACGCTGAACGCCGTCGCAAAGGAGTAGTGACCGGCAATCGTGCCGGTTAACGCCGGGCTCATGGATGCGCCAACGCCCTGCATCAGCATCACCACGCTCTGTCCGGCATTGACGTGCCCGCTCCCGCGCAACAGCACCACGATAAACGACGGCACCACCACCCCCAGGATCCCTGCCGCCAGCCCGTCGAGAATTTGTACCGGGATCATCATTAACGGCGCGTCCGTACTTGCTGCCAGCGCCGCGCGCACCGGCATAACCAGCAGCGCCAGCATAATCAGGCGCCAATAGCCGTAGCGTTCTATTCGGTGGGCGACCCAGATGGCGACGGGGATCATCACCGCCTGAGAGATGATGACGGTGCCCGCCGCGTACAGGCCGGGGTTGATCGAGGCGGGTGCCGCAGCCACCCTCATGCTCAGCATCGGCAGCAGCGCGGCGTTCGCCAGGTGGAACAGCAGCAGCGTCAGCCCGGTCACAAACAGCGCCCGGTTTTTAATCAGCACCGCGAAGCCGGGGACAGGCACGCTTCCTGAGGATGAAAGCCCCCGCGCCGCGTCGTTATCAATGTCCTCGTTGCGGATGGCAAGTAGCGCGCAGAGCGTTAACAGCGTGGTACAGGTCATCAGCAGGAAAATCCCGCCGACGCCCCAGTACCAGGCAATGCCGCCGGCAATCAGCGCGGTAACAAAGTTGCCGCCGTGATTGAACGCCTCATTTTTGCCCATCTGTGCGCTGAACCCGCTTTGGCCGGTCAGCCCCAGCGTAATCCCGGCGACGAGCGGCCCGACAAACGCCGCGCAGATGCCGGTGACCATTTGTGAGACGGCGACAACGCTGGTCTGCTGGCTAAACCAGAGCAGCAGCGTGCTCAGGGTGATCAACATGCAGAGCAGCGCCAGCAAGGCACGTTTGTTCCGGGAGGTGTCGGTGATAACCCCCGCCGGCAACGTGGCCAGTAATCCCGCCAGCCCACCTGCCGTCATCAGAAAGCCGATATCATCGGGGGTCCAGTGACGCTCAGTGAGGAAAATACCGAGAAAAGGGCCTAGGCCATCGCGGACGTCGGCAATGAAAAAACTTGTGAGGCATAACGCCCGCAGCGAACGAAGGGACATACTTCCTGCCTTTGCATATTGTCGCCTGAAAAGAACAAAACGTAGTATACCGGGTATTTTGAAAACCAGAGGAACGCTGAAAAATAATTTTCCCGATCTTAAACAAATCCTCACGGACCCTTCTTTTTCGCTTTACTCATTAATACGTCTGATTATACTGACGATAAATTCATACAGGAGCTCTTCGTTGGACAGCCATTTTATATACGATACGAAGGTAAGCTAACGCGATTTTCTCGCTGCTTACCTTAACGGTGGGCAGCAATCTCTTCCAGACGATTGCCTCCCGATACATTTACAAAGACTAAAATTGTGGGTAATCGCGATGGTCATGTTTAAACATTCCCTTTTCCCGCCGCCTTCGCCTGAATTGCTTTGCGTTTAAACGGCGTTATCGCGCGCTTTGTGAAGCGCTGACGCTTATTATTTAATACGTTAACAGGCGACAGGACGATGTTCCCTTATATCTCTCATCTGCTCGCAGCAATGCTGCTGGGCGCAATTATTGGCGCGGAAAGACAGTGGCGCCAGCGCATGGCCGGACTTCGTACCAATGCACTGGTTGCCACGGGTGCGGCCGTGTTTATTTTAAGTTCCATATCTACGTCTTCTGATAGCCCTGGGCGCATCGCAGCGCAGATCGTCTCCGGAATAGGCTTTCTTGGCGCAGGCGTCATTATGCGTGAAGGCATGAATATTCGCGGTTTGAATACCGCCGCAACGCTGTGGTGCTCGGCCGGAATTGGCGTACTGTGCGGCTTAGGTCAATTCTGGAATGCCGCCACGGCAAGCTTAATTATTCTCAGCGCCAACATATTGCTTCGTGAAGCCGCGCAGCGAATCAATCAGCTGCCCGCGCTCCACGAAGACGAAAAATGCTATGTCCTGACAATCACCTGCAATGATGAGCATGAAGATGCAGTGCGGAACAGCATCGTAAATATGGCCAAAGAGTTGACGTTAAGTCTGAAAGCGATTTATTCCGCTACGGCGCACGCCGAGGGAAAAACCGAAATTCGGGCTGAGGTGATGACCCGTGAGGAATACCGAAAATTACTCGATCTGATTATGGGGAATATGGGCGGAAATAAAATTATCGCGTCCGTCAGCTGTCATGCAGTATAAATACTAAACCGGGCATTACGCCCGGTTCTGATTTAGCATAATTTTACGCTACTCGCCCATTCCACGAGACAAAAAAGCCTCACAGATTTTTGCCTGTACTTTGTACAGAAGAATGGTTCCGGAAGTGTTAAGTATGAGTACCCGGCTGAGGAGGAATCTGCCGCAGCAAGCGTTCGGTTGTTTAACCTCCCCTGTTCACGCACAGGGCAAACGGCGACTGTAAGTTTCCTATCAACCAGCCATTATTTGAAGGCTCAACTCTCAGCTGGCGAACCATTCCATCCTGAACATAAAAGAAACTGCTTTTGAAGCTCTCCTCATCAGCTGTGTCGCGGTGAGTTTTAACGTAACGCGTATTCATTATGGAGATCTCGCCAGGCCTGTCCATTTCATAACTAAACAAAACCGTTCTTGAGATTATTTTTGCCCCTTTTTCAGAGTGTATATTGCCAGACAAGACAGCTTGTCCTTCATGGTTTTCATTTAAGCGAAAAACAAGGTCCAATGTCGCAACAAAATCAGGATCCTGATGGTTATAGCGTAAAATTGTTGAACAGTTAACTTTTAGAAAGCTTTGATTCTGCCGTTTGTGCACGTAGAACCAGGCAGATAGCGCCAAAACAACGAGCAGGAGTATAGTAATTAACCCTGTTTTTTTAGTGAGTGCGTTCATAACCACTCCAATAGTTATTCAGACAGGAAATGTATTCATCGTTTCTGGATGTACATCGACTTATGAACGCTCGACCTTTGTTTCCGTAAAGATATGACTCGGAAACCTGATATAAAAAAGAGGTTCCCTCCAGGCAATCAATTGTATGCTCCTTCGCTAACGCGATGAACAATTCCTTTTTTTGTTCAGAAAGCGATGCAGAGTTTCTTTGTACAGTGTATACAGGACACGTCCCATAGTTGAAGAGAAAATATGTCTTCAATTCTTTTACATGAGTCAAATCTTTTGATGGAATCCTAACCCCTAACGTAATCAAGGTCGCACTTATTAAAACGACCAACAATGCCAAAGCGACAGGTAGCTTACTATATATAATTCGCCTCGAAGACCGTTGTTTTACTTTCTGCGTACCATTTTTGTCATCTTCTGACCGAAACTCAGCCTCATTAGTGGGTTGGGTCAGAACCCTTACTTCAACATCACTATTAAACATGAAGCCAACGCGAGGCACAGTAGTAATACACTCCTCGACGATCCCAAACTGTACGAAGTTCTTTCTAAGCTCGGAGATATATTTGTTCAGCGTGTGACTAGAAGAACGGAGACCATGCGCATCCCAGACGCTATCCAGAAGTTCATTTCGGGTTAAAACCTGACCATGCTTTTCCAGAAGACATGCAAGAAGTCTGTTCATTGTCAGGGTCAGAATGACAGTAGAGCCCTCGTCTCCGGATGGCCATATGGCACCGTCTTCAGAGCGATAAAAAACTCTATTATCAATCACGAAAACCATCTTTGACTCCTTATCCATGATGGTAATTGAATGGATCCTCTTGCTTTTCCAACCTGCGAAAACCCATTAACTTCTTTCTCGCATCTTAGCACAGCCAGACGCAACAGCTCCTCTGGTAGACTTATCACTTGTAAATACAAAGAAAACAAGAATATTAATTTGTATTTTAATCAATCGCCAATACATGTATCTGCATAGCATTTTGACTTGATAGGATTGTTCGCAGAAGTGAATGAGCAGGTTCTTATTTTCAGGAGCATTCATCCGACCTACCGCCATTCACAGTCCCGGGAACGAAGAGACACCTCGGGAAGCGAATCCAGTAGATAAGGAGCGACAGAATGATAAGCACCAAAATGCTCATGAAGGCAGAACGTTTCTTCATTAAAGCTCGTACATTGATTAGAGAAGCAATCTTATCGGCGGAACTGACCGATGCTGTATTTGTTCCCTTCATCCAGCCAGTATGTAAAGGCGATGAGATCGTCGGCGGAGAGGTATTACTCAGAGTTCACAAAGATGGAATGTATCATTCTCCCGAGAAATACCTTTCTGCAATGGAATCATGTGAGGTGATTAATGATGTCACATGCGGCCTGATGTCTGATGTTAGAACCTTTTTTGAAGGCTATGAAGGAACTTTAGCTGATGACTTTTATCTCTCCTTCAACATCTGTGCGAGACAGCTGAACTCTCCACGCGTTATTGAAGCAGTGATGGACTTTAAGAAAGTATTCGACGGACGCATTGCTGTCACGCTGGAAATTGTCGAGCGCGGAACTATGGAACTGGACGACTTTGCACTCGAAGCTATGCAGCAACTTGCTGAGTCAGGAGTACGATTTGCGATCGATGATTTCGGCAGCGGAAGCTCATGCCTTAAATATATTGAGCATGCTGGTTTCTCAACAATCAAGATTGATAAATGCCTTACAATCGCGAGCAATGGAAAATTAATTTACTCCGCGGTAATTGATTCAATAGTCACTCTGTCAGAACGGTTGCAGATTCATGTCATTGCTGAAGGTATAGAAAATAAAGAGCAACTGTCGCTTTTGAAGGATAAAGGAGTGAGTATTTTTCAAGGTTATCTATTTTCAAAACCTGTAAGCATGCGTGAGTTTTGTACGCACATATAACACTTATCAAAAACATAAACACAGCAATTCACAACCTACCCTGGAAAAGCACTGCCTAAATAACAGCAGCGCACTCAATGTAATTATTACAGATTTAAAATTGCCACCGAGGTCAACTTATATATGTCAGCTAACTTCCCAAACCCTCCAGAGTTTCCGTCCTGCACAGGACCGGACGGAATTCGTTATGACTTTAACTATGGCGCGCGCGTATTGCTTCCGGAAGGAAAGTGGCATGTCATCTTAATGGACGACGACAGCGGCAATATTCTTTTCAGCTGTGATTCAGAAGGCGGTTGGGTAACCAGTAATAAAAAATATTACGTCCGCTTCCGCATTCAGGTATTCCACCAGGGATCAGTGAGCCCGGTCCTGGATGAAACGCTGGATATGAAGGACAAGCCTGTCGTCATCTTTTTCCCGACGGGTACGCTGGGCGACATGCTTGGCTGGTTCCATTATGCAGAGCGTTTTCGCCAACTGCACCGCTGTCAGCTTGAGTGCGTTATGGGGCAGGAAATCATTGAACTACTCAGCGCGCAATATCCCGAGATCGTGTTCTCCACTAAGGACAATCTGCAGACGGTAAATCCCTACGCATCCTGGTATGTCGGCCTTTTCTTTAAGGGTGATACCACTCATCAGCCCATCGATTTCAGAAAGGTCGGCTTCCACCGCAATGCTGGCTACATCCTGGGGGTCGATCCGCGGGAGTGCCCTCCCCGCCTGAAGCTGGATGCAGAGCGAAAAATAGCGGAGCCGTACGTCTGCATCGCCGCGCAGTCCACCAACCAGGCGAAGTACTGGAACAACGGCCATGGCTGGGCCGAGGTGGTTGCCCACCTTAAATCTCTGGGATACCGGGTGCTGTGCATTGACCGCCATGCGCATTACGGCCAGGGCTTCGTCTGGAACCACATTCCCCAGGGTGCCGAAGACTTCACGGGGGATATTCCACTTCAGGAGCGGGTGGACCTGTTAAGGCATGCGAGCTTCTTTATCGGACTTGGCAGCGGGCTGTCATGGCTTGCCTGGGCGTCCGGTATCCCTGTGGTGTTAATCAGCGGATTCAGTCTCCCCAACAGCGAATTTTACACCCCCTGGCGGGTGTTCAGCAGCCATGGCTGTAACGGCTGCTGGGATGACACGTCCGTTGATTTTGACCACGTGGATTATTTGTGGTGTCCGCATCACAAGAACACCCCCCGACAGTATGAGTGCACAAGTCTGATAACCGGTAAACAGGTCATCGGCATGGTGGACCGTCTGCATTCAGGATTAGTTGATAAGTAAGGGACGTAAATATGAACAAGATATATGCCACAGTCTGGTGCGAGTCGCGCCAGCAGTGGATTGTTACCTCTGAACTCGCGACCGGGTCCGGTCGCCCGAAGATGACACCGAAGAAAAGCGCTCTGGCGTTACTGCTGGGCGTCGTGCTGCTGCCTTCTGGGCCAGCCATGTCAATAGATTATGTCGGCGTGACAGTAGATGTGAATACTACGGGTCCACAGATTCTTTATTCAGGCGATACCGCCACCGACACGACAATCACTGCAGGTACTTATCAGCGTATCAGTAGTGGCGGCAAGGCCACCATAACTACCATCAACGGTGGCTCTCAGCGCATCAGTGGAGGATCGGCTACCTCAACTACCATCAACAGTAGTGCATATCAGGAAGTCACCAATGGTGGAACGGCCACCATTACTACCATCAACAGCGGCGCCTCCCAACGAGTCTCAAGCAGCGGCACAGCGACCTCCACTACCATCAACAGCAGTGGTGTTCAACACATCTCCAATGGTGGCCTGGCCAAATCCACAGACATCAGAAATGGTGGTGTTCAGCACATTTCCAATGGTGGCATGGCCAACTCCACAACCATCAGAAATAGTGGTGCTCAACACGTCTACAGTGGTGGATCGGCCACCTACACCACCATCAACGGCGGCTCCCAACAAGTCTCAAGCGGCGGCACAGTGTCCTCCACTATCCTCAACATCAGTGGTGTTCAACACGTTCTCCGTGGAGGCTCGGCTACAAGTACTACTATCAACAGCGGCGGTGCTCAGAACATCTCTAGTGGCGGTTCAGTCACCTCTACGACTATCACCGATGGAGGTAATCAGTACGTCTACAGTGGCGCTACGGCTACCTTCACAATTATCAGTGGTCCCTTCAGCAGCCAGCACCTCTCCGGCGGTACGGCAAACAATACTACTATCCACAGTGGTGGCAGGCAGGGCGTCTATGCTGGCAGCGAAGCCACCTCCACTACCATCAACAATGCCGCATTCCAGAACGTCTTCAGCGGTGGTTCAGCCGTATTTACTACTATCGGTGGCAGGCAACTTGTCTCCATGGGCGGTTCGGCAATCTTTACTACTATCGAAGGAGGATCTCAGCTCGTCTATAGTGGTGCCTCAGCCACTTCTACCACTATAAATAGTGGTTATCAGAACGTTTCCAGTGGCGGTTCAGCCACCGCCACTACTATCAACAATGGTGGATCTCAGACCGTCTTCGGGGAGGTCAACTCCACCAACATCAACAGCGGCGGGTATCAGCACGTATCCGGTGGTGGCTCAGCCTTCGGAACAATCATTAGTGGTGGTGCTCAGTATGTATCTAGTGGTGGCACGGCAACCACTACCACCATCAATGGTGGTTTTCAGGATGTATCTAGTGGTGGTACGGCCACCGCTACCACCATCACCAGCGGGGGCGAACAGCGCGTCTCCAGTGGCGGCATTGCTAGTGATACCGCCATATACAGTGATGGCGCACAGGTAGTCTTTGATGGTTTAGTCACCGAAACTAAAATTAACAGTGGCGGTTTACAGGGCATTTTTGGTGGTTCGGTCACTGCGACTACTATCAATCATGGCGGCTCTCAGCACATTTATGTCAGCGGTGCAGCCGATGTCACTACCATCAACAGCGGCGGCGAACAGCGTGTTTCCAGTGGAGGTTTGGCCAACTCCACAACCATCAACAATGGTGGCAGACAGCGCGTTTATGCTGGCGGCCAGGCTAACTTTACTAATATAAACAGTGGTGGTGAGCAGAGAGTCACAGGTACAGCTACTGAGACCATAATCAGGAATGATGGTATTCAGAACATCCACTCTGGCGGCATTGCCACCTCTACCACCATTAACAGTAATGGTAACCAGTACGTTTCTAGTGGTGGTACTGCCTTGAATACCAACATCAACAGCGGTGGTGCTCAACATGTTTCGAGTGGTGGTTCTGCTTCAAGTACCACTATCAGCAGTGGCGGTAAACAGCACGTGCTCAGTGGTGGTACGGCCACCTTAACCACCATCAACGGCGGTCAGTCCTGGCTGAAATACGGGGCAGTGGCCGACGGCGAAACCAAAGTGAGCTCCGGTGGCGAACTACTGATGGACGCCGGCGCTCTCGCAAAGGACGTAAACATCCAGGGAGGCACCCTGTCTGTCAGCGACCTTACTGATGCCACAGCCAGCCTGACTCCGGCTCAGGTTGATAAGCTCACCATGAACGGCGGTAACGTCAATTTCCTTCGCAACAGCGACGGTCAATTCGCGAAGCTGACAATTATGGAACTGAACGGTACCGGGAACTTCCTTCTGAACACCTCTCTCGCAGACCGTAAAGGCAATTTCGTGACTATCGAACAGGGTACAGGCCAGTTTGGTATTGCCGTGGCTGACTCTGGTAAGGAGATATCAGACCACACTGACCTGACGCTGAATCTGATTCATGAGAAGGGCGGTGATATTGACTTTGAAATGGTCACGGCATCCGGTCGAAGCACCCGATTCGTGGATGGCGGTACGTACATGTACACCCTGTACAGCCAGCAGGATAAGGACGGCCTCACCGGAGGTAACGTCTGGTATCTCGGTGCCATGGATGACGGCGGCGAGAACCCGGGTGGTGAGAACCCGGGTGGTGAGAACCCTGGCGGCGAAAACCCTGGCGGTGAGACCCCGGGTGGCGAGAACCCGGGTGGCGAAAACCCTGGCGGTGAGACCCCGGGTGGCGAGACCCCGGGTGGCGAAAACCCTGGCGGTGAGACCCCGGGTGGCGAAAACCCTGGCGGTGAGACCCCGGGCGGCGAGAACCCTGGCGGTGAGAACCCTGGCGGTGAGAACCCTGGCGGTGAGAACCCTGGCGGTGAGAACCCTGGCGGTGAGAACCCTGGCGGTGAGAACCCTGGCGGTGAGAACCCTGGAGGTGGTGACAACGGCAACGCTGGCGGTAACGGCAGCGGTGGCAAGAAGCCAATGACCACACCTGCAACCGATGCCATTCTGGCCATGTACAATGCGGGTCTGAACGTTATCCATTCTGAGCTGGATGGCCTGCGCACGTATCGCGCGAGCCTGGATAAAGCCGGACCGGAAAGCAACGTCTGGGGACACTACCTCGGCAGTAGAAACGACATTGATACAAGCAATGGCGCGGCCTATCAGCTGAGCCAGAACGGTATGGAGATCGGCGCTGACACCAGGACAGACTTTGCGGGCGGCAGCCTTGTTACCGGTGCGTTCATGTCCTTTAGCGATAACAAAGTGAAACATGCCCGCGGCGGCACAAGCAAAATCGACAGCTACGGCCTCGGCCTGTATGCCACCTGGTACGACGCAAGTGGATTCTACGCTGACGGCGTGGTGAAAGGTAACCGTCTCAACAACAAACTGAGAGCGGTTATGACCAACGGGGGCAGAACCGGCGGTGACTGGACGCAGTATGCACTCAGCACAGCCGTTGAAGGTGGTTATCAGTTCGATCTCAAAGACGACGTAAGCATCACGCCTTATGCCCGAATGGCATTTGTTCAGATGACCAGTGAGGATGTGAAACTCAGCAACGGCATGAAAGGTAACACGGGCACTCCACGCTCTGTCACGGGTGAAGCGGGTGCGAAGATTGCCGGGAAGTTCAATATTGGCTCGACTGAGTTCAAACCTTATCTGTCAGCTGCGGTGCTGCAGGAGTTTGCTAACTCCAATGAGGTCACGATCAATGAGCGCAATCACTTTGATAACAACGTCAAAGGCACATCAGGCAAGTACGGTCTGGGTGCTTCGGTCAACGTTGGCAAAGACGTAACCTTGTACGGTGAGGCTAATTATCGTCAGGGCAGCCAAATAGAAACACCTATTCAGGGTGTGGCAGGTATCCGTATCGGATTCTGATGTTACCGCAGGGGCCTTAAGGCCCCTTTTCACTGTGTTTTGAAATGTTCTGGTTATGTTTATGCCTCACATGATTTTGACGAAAGATGTTTTTTTGAATAAAGCGTTGTCTGTCATCCTTCAGCAAGCGCCCCCCAGCAGAAAGGTTTGCATTGTAGATATTGAATCATTCAGAAGCCTGGGAGCCATCTTCAACTTACTGAAAAGAAAGAAACTGACGGAAAAACATCAGGTGATCTTCATCGGTGGCAAAGATGTCAGTTCAAGAGTCCTGGAGCCACTGGTGACGATCTACAGAAAATCGTGCTTTATGGAGTTTCGAAAGCAACTCACTAGCGGACGGATACATTCTCCTGAGTATGCGTTGAACCACATAGCGCGCTGCAGGAATCTCAGCATGCTTTCAGACCAGGAAAAAAAGACTCTTTTCGCCCTGCTGGATACTGACGATACCAGTGCTGCAGCAAGGAAAATTCACCTATCCCCTAAAACTATCTATACCTACACCAACAATATCGGGCACAAACTTAACCTCAATTCGATACTTCAGGTCAGGCAATTTATTCATTCTGAATTCGAATAGCCGTTGCGAAAACCGGGCGCTGGGCCCGGTTCTGTTATTTACTACGGTGACTTTATGTACTTAACCCGCAATTCTCCAGCATCGGTACAAACTTCGGAAAGTGCCCGCGCCAGTTGTGATACAAAGCCGCCTTGTTCGACAAACCCCAGCCAACCATCATCCGTGACATCTTCGTCAACAGACAGGAGTCACACCCTGCCGTGTAGCTCCCGCCCAAAATATGGGCAAATAGCTGCTCCGCTAATGCGGCGCATTTCATAAAGAGGTGCTGGTTTTAGCCAGACATTTCATCATTCCGTCGTAAGGCTAAGCTGCTCGCTGCCCATAAAAAAGGGACATGCGCCGATCAAGGCTGAGCGCCAGCTCGCCCATAAAGCGAGAATGTACATAGTCACGACGAAATGCCAGGCAAGTTTGACTGCACAAATACTACAGAACAGAAATTTGTACCCGTTATGACACGTTGCTCTCTGTTTTCCTGAAATTAACGGTCTAACCTGAACTGTGTAAAAAACACTCAGGAGGGACAAATGTACAACTCTATTTTGGTTCCGATTGACATTTCCGAGGATAGCCTGACCCACATGGTTATCCCGTTCGTTCAGGCACATACAGCACTCAATACGGCCAAAGTCCATTTTCTAACTGTTATTCCCTCGCTACCCTACTATTCATCTTTAGGGTTGGCATACTCAGTGGAAATGCCGAAGATAAAAGAGTTCCAGCATGCGGCCTTAGCAAAACTGGATGAAATTGTTAAGCAGTTCAAAATTCCTCCAGACAAGATACAGACTCATGCCGTGACGGGATCCCCTAAAGATCAGATTCTTAAGCTCGCTGACACAATCGGCGCTGACCTGATTATCATCGCATCCCACAAGCCTGACATATCAACGTATCTGTTAGGCTCAAATGCTGCAGCAGTGGTGCGGCATGCTAAATGTCCGGTACTGGTCGTAAGATAGAAAACCGGGCGAGAAGCCCGGTTTTTTTCGTTGATGCTTCCCTGAGTCAGGGCTGAAAAAACGCGTTTAAACACTCAGTACGTTCGCATTTAAATTGAGATCGGCAATGGCAGCCGGTTTTCCAAGCAGGTAGCCCTGAACCTCATCGCACTTATTTTTTTTCAGGAACGACAGCTGTTCGATGGTTTCCACCCCTTCTGCGGTTATCTCCATCGAATAGGCTTTACCCAGATCGATAATTTTCTCGACGACCGACTGGTTCTGCGGTGAATCGCCTAAAGCAAAAATAAAGCTTTTGTCGAGCTTGAGGCCGTCAAACTGAAACTTCCGAAGATAGCTCAGAGACGCATAGCCCGTACCGAAATCATCAATCAGAATGCGCACGCCCATTTTTTTAAGGGCCTTCATGGTCAGCAGCGTTTGTTCAGGATCGGAAAGCGTGACGTTTTCAGTCACTTCAATTTCCAGACGGTTGGGCTCAAGCCCTGTTTCATGGAGGATCTCTTTTATCCGTTCAGCGAGATCGCTTGCCTGGAATTCAATAGCAGAGATGTTTACGGATACCGATAGTCCTGGTAATTTACCTTTTGTTTCTACACACGCTTTACGAATAACCCAGTTGCTGAGGCTAATAATTAATCCTGTTTCTTCAGCCAGCGGAATGAACCGATCGGGCATTATGGTTCCTCTAACCGGGTGCTGCCAGCGCACAAGCGCTTCCACGGCATCTATTCGGGAATATCTGAGGTTATAACGCGGCTGGTAGAGCAGGCAGAGCTGGTCTTCACGAATTGCCGTCTTCAGTTCTAATTCCAGCTTCCTGCGTTCGGTCAACTTTTCTGACATATCCGGACGATAATAGACCCATCTGTTTCTGCCGGATTGTTTAGCCTGATAAAGCGCAATATCCGCATAGCGTAGAAGCTCGTTTGCGCTGCTGCTATCGCGCGGAGCCAATGCAATCCCCATGCTGACGCCTATTGTCACCTCATTACCTTCAATGGAGAAAGGACGGTTAAGTTCCTGCACGATGCGTTGACACACCTCTTCAATACGATCTATTTGGCTGGTGTTGCCGAGGAGCAGCATAAATTCATCTCCTCCCTGCCGTGCAACAAAATCACCGTCACGAATACAGCCCTTAAGTCGTGACGCGACTTCACCAAGCAGGGCGTCGCCCGTGGAATGCCCAAATATATCGTTGACGGGCTTAAACTTGTCTAAATCGAGGCAAATCATTGCAAAGGGGCTCGCGTTGACGCCTTCTTGAGCTAACTGGCCCGCCAGAAACTCCTTGATGTGGTACCGGTTCGGGAGCCCCGTTAATTCATCATGGCGGGAGAGAAACTCCACGCGTTTTATTGCCTCTACTTCCAGAGAGACATCCGTTGCCGCCCCGCGTAAAACTACCGTTCCATCAGCCTGAGCAGAAAATTTTGCCAAAAGCGTGCAATAAGAGGTGGAGTGCTGATTATTGATATAAGGACAGTTCCTGAATTCAAAGCGTCCTGTTAATTCCCGATGGCTGACACAATCACGAAGCAGGTCTCCTGTTGAAGGAAAGAGTTCATCCAGCCTGCGACCTATCCATTTGCTGTTTTCATATCCCGTAACAGTGGAAAATCGGCCTGATAGCCACGTTATAGTTAACGATAAATCTGTTTCCCAGAACCAGTCGCTGGTTGTTTCGCTGACATCCCTGAATCGTTTTTCACTGGTGATAAGATTCAACCGTGCCTGCTCAAGGAGAAAGGCATTTTCGTCATGAATTTTCGCCTTGTGCATAATATGACGCATGAGAATTACCGTCATCGTTATTGTAAGCAGTACGGAAAGAATAAGTAACGGCAGAAAATAGACGATCAACGCCTGGCCGGGATTTTCGCTGTCCCAGATAATCCGCACATCACCCTTCTGGGTGCTTAATGTTAATTCCGTCCGATCGTTTATTTTAGAAACCAACGAGTTGGGTAAAATACGAACATTTTTAATGGCGGCATCATGCCCCATCGTGAGAAGTTTTTTAGCCGTTAATTTATCTACAAACACCATTGCCGAAGGCCGGCCCGGTAAGGGGTGTACACTGGTATCATCGCCCGTTGTTATCCATTCAGCAGATACAATGGCAGGCATGGAATCAATTAGCGTTAGTACAGAAACCGGCAATCCCTTATTTTTGCTCAGTTCGCTGAGTAAACGGTCTTTTGTCGATGTACCTAACCAGCGCTCCAGTTCTTCCTGTTTCAGTTTCCCGTCAATCACGCTGTAGCGCGTGGTGCCTTCCGGGGAGAGGACAAACGCGCCCTCATAGCCAAAGTTGTCATACAGCGACTTGCCCAGATTCTGCTTGTCCCATGCCCAGTGCGTATCCATTTTCTGATGGAGGTGTTTGTAGGCATCGCCCCACTCTGCATAGTCTTTCAGATGACTGCGGATGCTCTCCTGGCGGGCCTCTAACGCTTTTCTTAATAAAAATTCGTCATGCTTGTCGCTGATTTCATTAACATTATTTTTTATTACCAGCAAAGATACTATTGCCGCCGCAAAAATACCGACCAGCAACGTTACAACATAGGTAAAGGTTTTATTTATCAGCCTTTTAGATTGCTCGACATCCGTAAAGCCAGAGGTGGTCAGAGGTAGGGTCATCATTCGCCTTCTTAACTGCTATAACGTCAATTTTTTCTCATCTTCATTTATCGGCATAAAAAGGAAAAAATTTACAGTGAAAAACACACCTTAAATCAGCGTTTATTTTTATAACCCGGACAATTTTAATAAAAGGCGCTATTCGTGATAAAGATAATTGCACCGCGTATATTCTGGAAAAGGTCGCTGATATTTATTGAAATAGCAGAAGAAGATAAAGGAGATAAAAAAACCGGGCTTCGGGCCCGGTTCTGTTTTCACCCAAACATGACGCTATTCGCTCAATCCGCGATTCTCCAGCATCGGTTCAATCTTCGGATCGTGCCCGCGCCAGTTTCGATACAGTTCGGCTAAATCAGCGCTGTTGCCACGAGACAAAATCGCCTCACGGAACGTTTGCCCGTTCTCGCGGGTTAAGCCCCCCTGCTCTACGAACCACTGATAGCCATCGTCCGCCAGCATTTGCGTCCACAGGTAGGCGTAATACCCCGCCGCGTAACCGCCGCCAAAAATATGGGCAAAATAGCTGCTGCGATAACGCGGCGGTACGGCGGGCAGATCCAGCCCCTCTTTTTTCAACGCCGCGGCTTCAAATTCTTCAACGCTCGACACGCCCTCGCTGATGCCGTGCCAGTTCATGTCCAGCAGCGCCGCGCTCAGCAGCTCCGTCATGTCATAACCCTTGTTGAAATGGGTCGCGTTGAGCATGCTTTCCCGCAGCGCGTCCGGCATCGGTTCACCGGTTTCGTAGTGACGGGCATAGTGGCTAAACACCTGAGGATGGCTGGCCCAGTGCTCATTGATTTGCGACGGGAATTCAACGAAATCACGCGGCGTATTAGTACCGGACAGCGTAGCGAAGCGCTGGCTGGCAAACAGACCGTGCAGAGTATGGCCAAACTCGTGGAACAGGGTTATCACGTCATCCCAGGAGAGAAGCGCGACGCCGCCGTTACCCGGCTTTTGGTAGTTGCAGACGTTGTAGATCACCGGACGGGCAGCAAACTCGAAGGATTGCTCGATAAAATTCCCCATCCAGGCACCGCCCTGCTTGGAATCGCGGGCAAAGAAGTCGCCGTAAAACAGCGCCATGCCCTCACCGGTGTGGTCGAAAATTTCCCAGACCCGGACGTCCGGGTGATAAACCGGAATATCGAAACGTTCCACAAAACGAATGCCAAACAGCTGGCTGGCCGCCCAGAATACGCCATCATGGAGCACAGTATTGAGCGCAAAATAGGGTCGAATCTGCGATTCATCGAGGGCGTATTTCGCCTGGCGCACGCGCTCGGCATAAAAGGCCCAGTCCCAGGCCTGCGCGGTGAAATCGCCCTGCTCGTCATCTATGATCTTCTGAATATCGGCCTGCTCGCGCTCTGCACGGGCACGCGCCGCGGGCACAATCCCGCGCATAAAGGCCAGCGCGGCGTCTGGAGTTTTCGCCATCTGGTCGGCGATGCTCCAGCTGGCGTAATCTTCAAAGCCGAGCAGACGGGCCTGGCGCGCGCGCAGCGCCGTAAGACGCAGGATCAATGCGCGGGTGTCGTTTTCATCCCCTTTCTGGGTGCGCGTCCAGCCGGCGTTGAACAGATTTTCACGCGTCTGGCGATTGCGCAGCGCCGCTAGCGCAGGCTGCTGTGTCGTATTCAGGAGCGGGATCAGCCAGCGGTTGTTAAGCCCTTTTTCCGCGGCGGCCTGCGCCGCGGCAGCAATCTCTGCTGCGCTGAGGCCTTCAAGCTGGTGCGCGTAATCCACCACCAGCCCGCCCGCGTTGTTGGCGGCCAGCAGGCGCTGGTTAAACTGGCTGGTCAGGGATGCGGCCTCGGTATTCAGCGCCTTCAGCTCGGCTTTTTCCGCTTCTTTCAGGCGCGCGCCGGCAAGAATAAAGCGCTGATACGTCTCTTCGACCAGCCGACGGGATTCGGCGTCCAGCGCGGCGCGGTCCTGCCAGACGCTCTCGACGCGGGCAAAAAGGATGTCGTTCAGCCAGATGTCGTTCGCCAGCGCGGCAAGTTCGGTGGAGAACTGCTCTTCCAGTTCCTGCAGATACGCATTGGTGTGCGCGGAGGTCATGGCGAAGAAAACGCTGCTGACGCGCGCGAGCATGAGGCCGCTTTTCTCCAGAGCCAGCACGGTGTTAGTGAAGTCTGGCGCAGCGGTTTGAGAGACGATCGCGTTTATATCCGCACGCTTCTGACGAAGCGCTTCATCGAAGGCCGGACGATAGTGCTCGTCTTTGATGGTATCAAAATGGGGTGCCTGATAGGGCAACAGGCTGATGTCAAAAAAAGGATTCGTGGCCGTCATCTTTCACTCCTCAGAACGGGTATCCTCCCAGAGTAGGCCAGGCCGCCATCGCCTGCAACGCCGTCATACAAATGTTGCCTTAACGCACCCTCTGCGACCGTGCTATGTTAGTACAACACAAAAAGCGTTGAGGAACAGTGAGATGATTATTTTAGTTACCGGGGCAACGGCGGGTTTTGGTGAAAGCATCACGCGTCGCTTCGTCGCCAACGGACACAAGGTTATTGCAACCGGCCGTCGTCAGGAGCGCCTGCAGGAGCTGAAGGACGAATTAGGTGACAGCATCCTGACCGCACAGCTGGATATACGTAACCGCGCGGCCATTGAAGAGATGATTGCTAACCTGCCGGCAGAGTGGCGCGCCATCGACGTGCTGGTCAACAATGCCGGTCTGGCGCTGGGCATGGAGCCTGCCCACAAAGCCAGCGTTGAGGACTGGGAAAACATGATCGACACCAACAACAAAGGGCTGGTGTACATGACCCGCGCGGTGCTGCCGGGCATGGTGGAGCGCAACCGCGGCCACATTATCAACATCGGTTCTACCGCCGGGAGCTGGCCTTACGCGGGCGGTAACGTCTACGGCGCAACCAAAGCCTTTGTTCGCCAGTTCAGCCTGAACCTGCGTACCGATCTGCACGGCACCGCCATTCGCGTCACCGATATCGAACCGGGCCTGGTGGGCGGCACCGAATTCTCCAACGTGCGCTTCAAGGGCGATGACGCGAAAGCGGATAAAACCTACGAAAACGCCAACGCGTTGACGCCGGAAGATGTGACCGAAACGGTCTGGTGGGTGGCAACGCTGCCAAAACACGTCAACATCAATACCGTGGAGATGATGCCGGTCAGCCAGAGTTTTGCCGGACTTAGCGTCCATCGTGGCTAACTATGCCCTTCCCGGCCTGCGGGCCGGGTCTGTTTCGGGTTGTAAAAGAATGGTAGTATGTTCAGGC
The DNA here is from genome assembly GCF_041399405.1 of Enterobacter sp. KB-280D8. Taxonomy (NCBI): domain Bacteria; kingdom Pseudomonadati; phylum Pseudomonadota; class Gammaproteobacteria; order Enterobacterales; family Enterobacteriaceae; genus Enterobacter; species Enterobacter sp. KB-280D8. The sequence goes on along the minus strand of NZ_JBGKEC010000001.1, from coordinate 311,061 downwards.
TAACTCTCTGAGAACTGACAACTCATGGCCGCTGAATCGCAACTCAATCCCACCCAGCCCGTAAACCAGCAAATCTATCGCATTTTGCGACGTGATATTGTCCATTGCCTGATCCCGCCGGGAACGCCGCTTTCTGAAAAAGAGGTCTCCGTGCGTTTTGACGTGTCCCGCCAGCCGGTGCGTGAAGCGTTTATTAAGCTTGCTGAGAACGGCCTGATTCAGATCCGCCCGCAGCGCGGCAGCTACGTGAACAAAATTTCACTCTCTCAGGTGCGCAACGGCTGTTTCGTCCGCCAGGCGATTGAATGCGCGGTGGTGCGCCGTGCTGCAACGCTTATTAATGACAACCAGTGTTACCTGCTGGAGCAAAACCTGCATCAGCAGCGCATTGCGATTGACCGTAAGCAGCTCAACGATTTCTTCCAGCTTGATGACGAGTTTCACCAGAAGCTGGCGCAAATTGCGGACTGCCAGCTGGCCTGGGATACCATCGAGAACATCAAGGCCACCATTGACCGGGTGCGCTATATGAGCCTCGATCACGTCTCCCCGCCGGAAATGCTGCTCCGACAGCATCACGATATTTTCAGCGCGCTGGAAAAACGCGACCCGGACGGCGTGGAAAAAGCGATGACGCTGCATCTGCAGGAGATCGGCGAATCCGTGCAGCTTATTCGTCAGGAAAATAGCGAGTGGTTTAGCGAAGAGTGATATTTGCCGCCCCATTCGCGGGCGGCGTTGTGATTAGCGAACGACTAACACCGGGATGGTGGCGTAGCGCAGAATAGATTCTGCATTTGATCCCAGCAGATGGGTAGTGATGCCCGGATTTTTCGACCCGATGACAATCACGTCATATTCCCCCTCTTTGCTCAGTCTGATAATTTCATCGCGGACGTTACCAAAACGAACCAGAGAGTGAATATTCTCCGCAGAGATATCGAACAGTCTTTTTAACGCGTTCATTTTCTTCGCGGATTCCGCGGTCATATACTCTTCAAACTTTTTAATATCGGCGTTGAATCCTCGCAGCAGAGACCGGCTGCTGGCTGGCAGAATATTGACCAGGGTAATCGACGCGCCCTCAGCCTTCGCGAGGTTAGCCGCGTGGCGAACCGCTTTGTCGCTCAAATCCATTTCAAACACGTCAACAGGCATCAAAATCTTCTTATACATAAGCCTGACTCCTTATTCCGATGAAGGGTTATTTCCTGTACCCAGAATGGCATCGGGAATATAAACCAACCCTCAACGCTTCCTCTTCGAAACTATAAACAAATGAAAATAACGGTCTGCTTTGTAAATTGCTGTCGTTAACCGTCAGCACCCCACGGAATAAAGAAAAAAGTGTGAGTTTGATCAAAAACAAAAACATAGCTGGCAGACAGGCGTATTTATAGTGCCCCGTGAACGGCAAAAGCTGTAATAGCGCCGTAACGGATAGTTTAGAGAGGAGAAAATACCATGATGACATACGACCGTAACCGCAATGCAATCACCACCGGCAGCCGCGTCATGATTAGCGGCACCGGCAAAACCGGCGTGATTAAGGCAATCCACAGCGACGGGCTCGATGCCGCGCAGGTGCGCCGTGGCAAAACGGTGGAAGTGGAAGGATGCGAAGGTAAGTTCGAACCAATTGAACTGATTCGTCTGGGTATGCACTAAATTGTGCGCCAACATGCCGCCGCGAACGGCGGCATGTGTTGAATTACAGATGTGACACGCACTCCGCCACCGTGTTCTTTGCCCCCTTCTGCAGCAGCGTCAGATATGCGCTCATCACGGCGTCTGTGAAGGCTTTTTCTCGCGGCAACTCTTTCCCAAAAATGGACTCAATGCCGAGCAGCGCGTTAACCCGGTTTTCCCCTTCGGCACTCCCTTTCACCGCCGCCTGAATCACCGCCAGCTGCGGGTCGCTCACGTCGATGGCATTACCCTGCTCGTCAACGCCGCCGACATAGCGCATCCACCCTGCCACACCCAGCGCCAGGAGTGGGAAAGGCGTCTGGTGCACCAGGTGCCAGCGTACGGAGTCCAGCATACGCTGCGGAAGCTTCTGGCTGCCGTCCATCGCAATTTGCCAGGTGCGGTGACGCAGGGCCGGGTTGCTGTAACGGGCAATCAGCAGGTCAGCGTAGCGTTCTAAATCGACGCCCTTCACTTTCAGGGTCGGCGCCTGCTCGTTGAGCATCAGCGCGTGGGCGGCGACGCGGTAGCTCTCATCTTCCATACAGTCGTTGATATGCTGGTATCCGGCCAGATAGCCCAGGTACGCCAGGAACGAGTGGCTGCCATTGAGCATGCGCAGCTTCATCTCTTCAAACGGGATCACGTCTGAAACCAGCTCGGCGCCCGCTTTTTCCCACTCGGGGCGCCCTGCCACAAAGTTATCTTCGATCACCCACTGGCGGAACGGTTCACAGGCCACCGCCGCCGGATCGCGCACGCCGGTCAGCTTTTCGATTTTATCCAGCGTATCGGGAGTAACCGCCGGCACGATACGATCCACCATGGTTGACGGGAAGGTGACGTTTGCCTCGATCCAGTCCGCCAGCTCGCCGTCTACCGCCCGGGCGTATGCGCAGGTCACGTTGCGCATCACGTGGCCGTTCTCCGGCATGTTGTCGCAGGACATCACGCTAAACGCAGGCAGACCCGCCGCTTTGCGACGCGCCAGCGCTTCCACCACTACCCCCGGCGCGGATTTCGGCTGGTGCGGGTTTTGCAGGTCGGCGACGATAAACGGGTGATCGAGCATCAGTTGCCCCGTCGCCGGCGAGTGGCAGTACCCTTTCTCGGTGATGGTCAGCGAAACAATCGCCACCTGAGGTTCACACATCGCTGCCAGCACGCTCTCCAGCCCGTCAACCTGCGCATGCAATGCCTTTTTGACTACGCCAACCGCGCGGGAGGTCCAGGCATCGGCAGACATTTCCGCCACGGTGTAGAGATTATCCTGCGCGTTCAGATCGGCAATCTGCTGCTCGCCACCAATCAGGTTAACCTCACAGTAGCCCCAGTCGCTGCTGTGTTCAGCCGCGAGGATATCGGCATACACCGCCTGATGCGCGCGGTGAAATGCGCCGAAGCCTAAATGTACAATGCGTGCTTTAAGACTGTCGCGATCGTACTGAGGCAGCGTCGCGTTGGCCTGTAATAAGGTGTTTTCCATGATTAAGACTCGCTAATTAGTAAGCTGGGGATCGCTGCCGCTCCTTCTGAAGCGGCAGCGTCTGCTGACTACACCAACTAGAATGGCAGTTGGGGTAAAAAATAACTGCCATCAACCATACTGATACTGCCGTTTGAGATTTTGATTTATATTAACTTTTGCTCATGTGGTGTGACATAAATAAAAAGTTGTGTGATAAGTCACGCAAGATATAAACCACTAGCGTCGCGTGGAGACCGCACTGTAGCCCACGTTCTCTTTTGGCGCGGCCTCCGCTGCATCTTCCGCCGCGCTCAAATCGCGGTCGCGTACTTCCGGCATCAGGAACGCCGAGACGAGGCCGATTGCGGAATAGGCCACCAGCATGGCAACGATCGGCCACCAGGAGCCGGTCATGTTGCAGAAGATCCCCGCCAGAACCGGACCAAAGCCCACCGCTACCAGCCCGCCCGCTTCTTTAGAGATAGCCATGCGGGTAAAGCGATTCCGCGAGCCAAACATCTCCGCCATGGTAATATTTTCCAGCGCAAACAGCCCCAGCACGGCGAAATTATGGATAACGATGATCGAGAGCATGATTGTCCCCGGCGCATAGCTTTTATCGACGATAATCGACAGCATCGGGTAGGCCAGAATAATGGCGGAGATATTGAGGATAATGTACGGCAGCCTGCGCCCTACTTTATCCGAAAGCCAGCCCAGCAGCGGGATGGAGATAAACCCGAGAATGGAGCTTATCATTAGCGCATCGGTGGGAATCGCTTTATCGAACAGCAGCGTCTGGACCAGATAACCCGCGAGGAATGTCTGGATCAGCCCCGAGTTGCCCGCCTGACCAAACCGCAGGCCGGTCGCCAGCCAGAAGGATTTACTTTTCACCATTGAACCCAGCGAGGTGTCCGGCTGCACGGTTTCTGCATCGTTCACTTTCTCAAACACCGGGCTCTCCTTGAGGTTCATCCGCAACCAGATGGCAAAGATCATCACCACGACACTGGCGAGGAACGGCACGCGCCAGCCCCAGGCGAGCAGCTGTTCACGGTCGAGGGCAAAGAACATAATGGCCCAGATCGCCGTGGCGCTCAGCGTTCCGCAGTTTGTACCCATCGCCACCAGCGAGGAGATGATGCCGCGCTTCCCCTTTGGCGCATACTCCGCCAGCATGGTCCCGGCCCCGGAGATCTCTGCCCCGGCGCCCAGCCCCTGAATAATACGCAGCGTCACCAGCAGTACGGGCGCAAAAATGCCGATTTGCGCGTAGGTCGGCAGCACGCCAATCAGCGTGGTGCATATCCCCATCATGGTGATGGTAATGAACAGCACCTTCTTACGACCAATGCTGTCGCCCATTCTGCCAAAGATAAAGGCCCCGACGATGCGCGCAATATAGCCAGCGCCGTAGGTGCCCATCGCGAGGATCAGCGCCATCGCGGCGGACTGTTCCGGGAAGAAGATCTCATGGAAGACCAGTGCGGCGCCCAGCGAGTACAGCTGGAAATCCATAAACTCCAGGGCGGTGCCCAGCCAGCCGGAGACGGCGGCTTTCACCAGATCGGAGGTGGTTCTTTGAGGTTGTGCTTGCGTCATAATGGCTATCTCTAAAAGGTAAGATGCGTACCACCAGAGCCTGTCTGCGCAGGCTCTTAACCGCGTATAGGATTATTGTCCGAACGTGAGTAAGACTTTGCAGCACTGCCGCTGGTCTTTTTCAAACAGTTCGATGGCGTCTGTTACATGGTGATAGTCAAAGGTATGGGTGATCAGTTTGTCCGGGTCGATCAGCCCTTTTTGCAGCCAGTCGATGACGACCGGGAATTTGTTAGCATTCAGGCGCGAAGAGAAGATCGCCAGCTCTTTACCGGTGATGCCCTGCTGGACTATCTGGCTCGGCTCGCTGGAGAACCCCATCAGCACGATGCGCGCCGCCGGAGAGGCCAGAGTGACCGCCTCCTGCAAAATCGCCGGGTGACAGGCGGCATCAATGATTAACGTCGGCTTGATGCCTTTTTCGTCCAGCGCGGCCTGCAGCGACTGTTCGCTGTTATTTAAGACCCAGTCCGCGCCGCTGCGCCGGGCCATCGCCAGGCGCTCGTCTATGCGGTCAACAACGATAATCTCCTTCACCTTATAGACACCCTTCAGCGCCTGCACGGTGACCAGCCCCATCGGCCCTGCGCCGTAGATCAGCGCAATGTCCTGTTCGGTGGGATTAGCCTGCCCCGTCACGTTGGCGGCGATGGTGAAGGGCTCAACCATGACGGCGTGCTTATCAGGAATGCCGTCCGGAACTAGCCAGGCATTTTTAGCGGGCACTACCGCATATTCGCTGAAGCCGCCGTCACGGTGTACGCCCAGCACCACCAGCGAGGTGCAGACGTTCGGTTTTCCGACAGAGCACGGATAGCAGTGTCCGCAACTGATCACCGGATCAACCGAGACGCGCTGGCCCAGGCGCGCGCTGTCTACCCCCTCTCCCACGGCGTCAATCACGCCAAAGAACTCGTGGCCAATCGTGCGTGGATACTTCGCAAACGGATTATGCCCGCGGTAGATGTGGCTGTCCGAACCGCAGATCCCCGCCAGCGTGATTTTGACGCGGACTTCACCTGCGCCGGGCTCCGGTCGTGGCCGCTCTTCAATCACCAGTTCGTTCGGCTGTTGAATCACTACGCTTTTCATCGTTCGTTCCTCGCTTACCAGTTCCACAGCGTGCCGTCTTCAAGACGGGCCACCGGCAGATAGGCCGGATCGTAGGGGTATTTCGCCGCCAGCTTTTCGTCAAACTCGATGCCCAGGCCCGGCTTGTCGCCCGGGTGCATATAGCCGTTATCAAAGCGCCAGCTGTGCGGGAAGACTTCCAGCATCTGTTCGGAGTAGCCCATATATTCCTGGACGCCAAAGTTTGGCACCCACAGGTCAAAATGCAGCGCGGCCGCGTGGCATACAGGCGAGAGATCCGACGGACCGTGCGAGCCGGTGCGCACCTGGTAGAGCGACGCGAAGTCCGCGATGCGGCGCATCCCGGTGATCCCGCCGGCATGAGTGATGGTGGTGCGGATATAGTCGATAAGCTGCTCTTCGATGAGCTGCTTGCAGTCCCAGATACTGTTAAACACTTCCCCCACCGCAATTGGCGTGACGGTGTGCTGGCGGATCAGGCGGAAGCATTCCTGGTTTTCCGCGGGCGTTGGGTCTTCCATCCAGAACATGCGGAATGCTTCAATGCTCTTGCCGAAGCGCGCCGCTTCTATGGGCGTCAGGCGGTGGTGCATGTCGTGCAGAAGATGTTCATTGAAGCCAAATTTGCTGCGTACCGCGTCAAACAGCTTTGGCGTGAAATCGAGGTATTTCTCGGTGGACCAGAGCTGCTCTTCCGGCCAGTCGCCTTTAGTGGCGGGCTCGTAGGCCAGCCCCTTCCCTTTGGCCATGCCGTAGGTGGTTTTCATGCCCGGCACGCCGCACTGCACGCGGATGGCCTTAAAGCCCATCTCCTTATGGCGGGCGTAATCTTCCAGCACGTCGTCAATGGTGTGCCCGGTGGTGTGGCAGTAGACCATTACGCCCTCACGGGATGCGCCGCCCAGCAGCTGGTAAAGAGGCATGTTGGCCGCTTTGGCTTTGATGTCCCACAGCGCCATATCCACGGCGGAGATGGCCGACATAGTGACCGGCCCGCGACGCCAGTAGGCGCCCTTATAGAAAAACTGCCAGATGTCTTCGATACGGTGCGCGTCGCGGCCAATCAGCTGCGGGCAGAGATGATCTTTCAGGTAGGAGGCAACGGAGAGCTCACGCCCGTTCAGCGTGGCGTCACCGAGGCCCACAATCCCCTCATCGGTGGTGATTTTAAGGGTGACAAAGTTCCGCCCCGGGCAGGTAACAAACACGTCAGCCGCGACAATCTTCATAATTCCTTTCCTTACATCGTTCGTTATGATGCTGGAAATTTACCCACCAACCCTACTACCATACAAGTATAATGATCATAAAATCCGCCAACGATCACAAAACCGGGGGCTCAGGCCCGCCCCCATCCCGCCACAATGATCAGCATACCGCACAGAGCAACCAGCGCGCCGGCCCAGTCGTAGGCGCTAAGTTTGACGCCGTCCACCACGCGCAGCCACAGCAGCGCAGTACAGACATAGACACCACCGTATGCGGCGTAGACGCGGCCACTGGCAGCCGGATGCAGCGTTAACAGCCAGACAAAGAGAGCCAGCGCGACGCTTGCCGGGATGAGCAGCAATACCGACCCTCCCTTCTTCAGCCAAAGCCACGGTAGGAAGCAGCCGATGATTTCGCATAGCGCGGTAGCAAAAAAAAGCAGCGTCGTTTTGAGCATAGTTAACGTCAGGTGAGGATCTATTTAGACATCATACCCGATAATGTCCTTTACTTTTCCATACCCGCTCCGCGGGTATGCCGTTATTGCTCTTTGGTGTAGAATCTGAACGGGGAAACTTGCTCATCTGCACCCATTTTAAAGGAAACGCTATGACTACATTAAGCAAACACCTTTGTCTGACAGCCCTGCTGGCGCTGTCATCGTTCGCCTTTGCCGCCTCTGCGACAGCGGAAACCAGCAAGCTCGTTATCGAGTCTGGTGACAGCGCGCAAAGCCGCCAGAACGCCGCGATGGACAAAGAACAATGGAATGACACCCGCAGCCTTCGTCAGAAGGTCAACAAACGTGCTGAGAAAGAGTGGGACAAAGAAGATGTCGCCTTCGACGCACGCGATAAGTGTCAGCAAAGTGCGAACGTCAATGCCTACTGGGAGCCGAACACCCTGCGCTGCCTGGATCGCCGCACTGGTCGTACGGTTGCCCCATAATGTCGGCGCCCTGTGACGTAAAACTCCGGCCACTGGAGCGTGAAGATCTGCGCTTTGTCCACCAGCTCGACAATAACGCCAGCGTAATGCGCTACTGGTTCGAAGAGCCGTACGAGGCCTTTGTCGAGCTGTCCGATCTCTACGATAAGCACATTCACGATCAGAGCGAGCGTCGTTTTGTGGTGGAGTGTGAGGGTGAAAAAGCGGGGCTTGTGGAGCTGGTTGAGATCAACCACGTTCACCGTCGGGCGGAGTTCCAGATCATTATTTCGCCTGAGCACCAGGGGAAAGGCCTGGCCTCACGGGCGGCGAAGCTGGCGATGGATTACGGATTTAACGTCCTGAACCTCTACAAGCTTTACCTGATCGTGGATAAAGAGAACGAGAAAGCGATCCATATCTACCGTAAGCTGGGCTTTATGGTAGAAGGCGAGCTGATTCACGAGTTCTTTATCAACGGCGAATACCGCAACACCATCCGCATGTGCATCTTCCAGCATCAGCACCTGGCGGGACACAAGCCGTCAGGCGCCAGCCTGCTGAAACCAACCGCGCAGTAACCTGCGCGGTTTTATTCTCAGTAGTACTCAATCGTATTCTTGATGGTGTACTTGCGCTCAACGGCAGGCTTAACGCTGTCGTCAATGATGGTGAGATCGCAGCTGACCGGGTTGTTGTGTCGATCGTAGTCGCAGCTCTGCGTCACGTTGCCGAGCGGCTTGTCGTTTAACAGGCTCACGGCCGAGTAATCCATTCTTTTGCGCAGATCCTTTGACGGTGTCGACTGCACCGATAAATTCTGATCCCCGGAGACAGTGGTTTTGCCCAGCGGATAGCCATCCGCATCGTATCGATACTTCACTTCCATCTCTTTGCCGTGCGCGGCCACCACAAAGCCATTGTCGTCGGTATCCCACGTCACCCCGGCTGACGGCAGTTCGGCCAGCTGGCATTTGCCCTGCAGCTTCACCTTACGCTGCTGGGTTTCTGCATCAATGTAGTAGTTGGCATCCAGCACCAGCGCTACGCCCGTGTTAGCCTCCAGGTCGTGCAGTTCCAGCGTATCGAAACACCCTTCCGCCGACACGGTACCGGTGACCCGTTTGGACACTTCGCCCTTCTCGTTGAACAGCGTCTGGGTAAAGTCTTTGACCGGGCCGCGCAGAGGGTCAAAATCAAACTCGTTTGAAAAACTCGCCATCTCCGGTGTAAACGACAGCGGCGCGGAGTTGTTGTCACACCCTGCGAGAGCGGCTGCCAGGAGCGTTATCGCTGCATATTTCTTCACATTCTTTACCAATACAGAGAGATTATTCCCAATCATATTAGCAAATACAGTTGTTTACACGAAGCATGCTAAAATTAATCTATACACAGAGAAAAGGAGCTACAGATGAAACGGTTACCCTGGATTACCGCCCTGCTGTTAATGAGTGCTTCAACCGCCGCGCTGGCGGCACCCGACTCCTGCGAGCGCGTGAAAAGCGACATTCAGCAGAAGATTATCAACAACGGCGTGCCGGAGTCAGGTTTTACGCTGAGCATTGTGCCGAACGATCAGGCTGACCAGCCGGACGCGCAGGTGGTGGGCCACTGCGCCAACGACACCTTTAAAATTTTGTACACCCGTACAGGCAGCGGGGCTACTGAAGCTCAGTAATTTACCCTCAATCCCCTTTGATTTGATTAGGATTAAGATCTAATACCTCCAAATAAGTAACACTCACCCCATCATTAGCCCGGTTGTAATCACGGGTAAAAATAATACGTAATCTCAATCTTGGGGTGAGCCATGTCTGAGGTCGATCATCACGGCGGTATTAGCCGCCGAACTCTCGTGAAATCTACGGCTATAGGTTCTCTGGCGCTTGCCGCTGGCGGGATCTCGCTTCCTTTTGGTTTAAAAAGCGCCGCCGCAGCGGTGAAGAACGCCGTCCAGCCTGCTGATGATGAAGTGGTGTGGGGCGCCTGCTCGGTCAACTGCGGCAGCCGCTGCGCGCTGCGCCTGCACGTCCGCGACAATGAAGTGTACTGGGTCGAAACGGATAACACCGGTGAGGATATCTATGGTAATCACCAGGTCCGAGCCTGCCTGCGCGGGCGCTCTATTCGCCGCCGCATCAACCACCCTGACCGCCTGAACTACCCGATGAAACGCGTGGGCAAACGCGGTGAGGGCAAATTTGAGCGCATCACTTGGGATGAAGCGCTGGACGCTATCACCGCCAGCCTGAAAGACGTGGTCGACAAATACGGCAACGAAGCGGTGTATATTAACTACTCCTCCGGCATTGTCGGCGGCAATATCACCCGTTCCTCTCCTTACGCTTCGCTGGTGGCGCGCCTGATGAACTGCTACGGCGGTTTTCTGAGCCACTACGGCACCTACAGCACGGCGCAAATCGCCTGCGCCATGCCCTATACCTACGGCAGCAATGACGGGAACAGCACCTCGGATATTGAAAACACCAAACTGGTGGTGATGTTCGGCAATAATCCGGCGGAAACGCGCATGAGCGGCGGCGGGATTACGTATTATCTGGAGCAGGCTCGCGAGCGGTCCAACGCGCGCATGATCGTTATCGACCCACGCTATACCGATACGGCAGCCGGACGCGAAGATGAATGGATCCCGATCCGTCCGGGTACTGATGCCGCACTGGTGGCAGCTATTGCCTGGGTATTGATCGACGAAAACCTGGTCGACCAGCCGTTCCTGGACAAATACTGCGTTGGCTATGACGAAAAAACGCTGCCGGAAGGCGCCCCCGCGAATGGTCACTACAAAGCCTATATTCTCGGCCAGGGGGATGACAACACGGCGAAAACGCCTGAATGGGCCTCGCACATCACCGGCATTCCGGTAGATCGCATCATTAAACTGGCCCGCGAGATTGGCTCTGCAAAACCGGCCTGTATCAGCCAGGGCTGGGGGCCACAGCGACAGGCAAACGGAGAACTGACCTCCCGCGCCATCGCGATGCTGCCGATCCTCACAGGTAATGTGGGGATCAACGGTGGCAACAGCGGCGCGCGCGAATCCAGCTACACCATCACTATCGAACGTATGCCGCTGCCGGAAAATCCGGTTAAAACGCAAATATCCTGCTTCAGCTGGACGGATGCCATCGTCCGTGGCCCGGAAATGACCGCCCTGCGCGACGGGGTGCGCGGTAAGGATAAGCTGGACGTGCCGATTAAGTTCATCTGGAACTACGCGGGCAACACCATTATTAACCAGCACTCCGATATCAATAAAACTCACGAGATCCTGCAGGACGAAAGTAAATGCGAAACGATCGTCGTCATTGATAACTTCATGACCTCGTCAGCGAAGTACGCCGATATAGTGTTGCCGGACCTGATGACCGTCGAACAGGAAGACATCATTCCTAACGATTATGCAGGCAACATGGGCTACCTGATTTTCCTCCAGCCCGTGACTGCACCGAAGTTTGAGCGTAAGCCCATCTACTGGATCATGAGCGAAGTGGCGAAACGCCTCGGGCCGGATATTCATCAGAAATTTACCGAAGGGCGCACGCAGGAAGAGTGGCTGCAGTATCTGTATGCCAAAATGCTCGCAAAAGATCCCACACTACCGTCCTATGACGAGCTGAAAAAAATGGGCATTTATAAGCGCAAAGATCCGAACGGACACTTTGTGGCCTATAAAAAATTCCGCGAGAACCCGGAAGCCAATCCGCTGAAAACGCCATCGGGCAAGATTGAAATTTACTCCAGCAAGCTGGCGAAGATTGCGGCGACCTGGGAGTTGGCAAAAGACGAGACCATTAGCCCACTGCCCGTGTACGCATCAACCTTTGACGGATGGGATGCGCCCGAGCGCGCGCAGTTCCCGCTGCAGCTGTTCGGTTTCCACTTTAAAGCCCGAACCCACTCGAGCTATGGCAACGTCGACGTGCTGAAAGCGGCCTGCCGCCAGGAGGTCTGGCTTAATCCTGTCGACGCCGAAAAACGCGGCATTAAGAACGGCGATACAGTGCGCGTCTTTAATAGTCGCGGTGAGGTGCGAACTGAAGCAAAAGTGACGCCACGCATCATGCCCGGCGTGAGCGCCATGGGCCAGGGAGCCTGGCACGATGCCAATATGAGTGGCGATCGTATCGACCACGGCTCATGCATCAACACGCTGACGACCCATCGACCTTCTCCGCTGGCAAAAGGCAACCCGCAGCACACCAATCTGGTGCAGATTGAGAAGGTGTTAAAGGTGAAACGCGAGACCATAGTTTAATCTATGGTCAGTATTATCGGTTATCACAGTCGCGCGGGCGTCGTCCGCGCAAGCAAGGAAAGTTTTATGGAAGACGTCTCACATCGTGAATCGTTCGCGTTCAGCGCCAGGATACTGGGCGCGCTGTTTTATTTCGCTCCCGACAGCGAGCAGGCCGCGCCGCTGGTGAGCGCTCTCACCGCTGGCGAATGGGTTCAGGACTGGCCCCTGCCGCCGGAAGCGCTGCAGCCTGTTGCCGATACGTTTGCCTCATCTTCCGATGAACCGCTGACCGACGCCTGGCAACGGCTGTTTATTGGTCCTTATGCCCTGCCCGCTCCGCCGTGGGGTTCCGTCTGGCTGGACCGTGAATCCGTGCTGTTTGGCGATTCGACCCTCGCGCTGCGACAGTGGATGCGGGAGAACAGTATCGCGTTTGAGATGCAGCAAAAGGAACCGGAAGATCACTTTGGCACGTTGCTAATGCTCGCGGCGTGGCTGGCCGAGAATGGCCGCGAAGCGGAGTGCGCTCAACTTCTGGCGTGGCACCTCCTGCCGTGGAGCACCCGCTTCCTGTCAGTGTTTGTCGATAACGCCGGGCATCCGTTTTATACCGCGCTGGGCAGGCTTGCGCAGCTGACGCTGGCGGACTGGCGATCCGGACTGCTTATTCCGGTTGCGGAAAAGACGCTGTATCGCTAGATGTGTGGCTTGCTCGCCGGTGGCGGGCAAGCCTTTAACTTATACCTCGCCACCTGATTCACTCGCACTCTCTTTACTCTGAATGAACCGAAGTGCCAGATAGAGGTCTGGCGCCAGAATCATGTCATCATCATTCATCGTTGGCCGACTCTCTTTAAACCAGCGCGTTAATTCCGTTTTTCTGCCCGCCAGGATTAACGTAATCTTTCTCCCCTTCAGGTCACGCTTTAACTCATTAATGGTTGCCAGGACGCTGATGTCTGAATAGGTGAAGCAAGCAACGGCATCAATGACCACCCATTTAGGTTGTAATGCAGTACCATCAACCAGGTTCAATACCCGACGTTTAAAATAAGCCACATTAAAATAGGTCAACGGTGAGTTAAATCGATACATCAGCACTCCCGGGACCATTTTAATATCGGTTGTATTACCTAATGAGTGAATCATTCCATCTTCGTCAGTGCCCAACAAGTGCTCAGAAGGACGAAACACTGTACGAAGGAACTGTAACAGGCCAAGCAACACCGCAAGGCCGATCCCCTGGATAACGCCGATAATTAAAACACAGCCAAAAGTGAAGAAGGCCAGGCGGAATGCCTGTTTATTTCTGCGCCTCAGGTTCCAGAGCCCACGTAAATCAATTAATGACCACGAGGCATACATTAGAACAATACCTAATGCAGATACCGGAATAAATTGTAACGGCTGGGTGAAAAATACCACAACGATACCGATGAGTAAGGCCGCGACTATGGAAACCAGCTGACTTTTCCCACCCACTGAATCATTAACCGCGGTCCGGGAATCAGCACCACTGATAGCAAAACCCTGGAATACCCCAGACATAATGTTCGCAATACCCAGCGCTCTGAACTCAGCATCAGCATTGATTTCATAACCATTTTTCGCGGCAAAACTGCGGGCGGTCAGCATCAGACTCACAAAACTGACCAAAGCCAGGTTCAGCGCCGGGATCACCAAATCACGCATCGGACCAGGCTGGAATTCCCCCCAGTTAACGACGGGTAAGCCAGACTGGAAGCCATCTCCCCCAATCGTGGCAATACCATACTGTTGCGCAGCTGTTCCCCACACCAGAACCGTTGTCAGTACAATGGCAATCAACGGTGCTGGCCAGTGGCTACGATACGTTTTAATAACCATTAAAATAATTAACGTTAAAAGTGATATCCCTATGGTTAATAAATGGCTGTCTGACAATCGGCCTGGCAAGGCTATTATTTTTTCAATAACCTGTGCTTCATCTAGCTTGATCCCTAAAACCTTGCCTAATTGCCCGACAATAATCGTCACGGCTACGCCATTTAGCAAACCCGTAAGAATGGGATGAGAAAGCAGATCGGCAAGTGCGCCCAGACGAAACTTACTGGCAAGCAGGCACCACCCGCCCATCATCAATGTCATGATAATCGTCAGTTGCCAGTGCAGTTCGGGATTACCTGCAGAAAGCGGAAAGACGACGGCCGCAATCACCGCGCAGGTTGTGGCATCAGGGCCAACAATAAGCTGACGTGAAGAACCAAACAGTGCATACGCTATCATCGGTAAAACGCACGAATAAAGCCCGACTATTGCCCCAACCCCTGCCAGCTCAGCATAAGCAATAGCTACGGGTAGCGCTACAGCCGCAACGGATAACCCGGCTTTAACATCCTGTTTCAGCCAACTTTTATCGTAGGCTAACAAATTTTGTAGCCCTGGCATGTAGTTTAATAAAACTCTTCCGAACACGTTATTCTCCGGATATAGATATCACCCACGTAATATTGGCACACTTCTTTACGAGGTTCTGGCTTTCAAATGCTCCGGATAAAGGATAGCGTTGCATCGACCCGTTGTACTCACAGCCAAAAGCGGACGTTATGCTAATCAATGACGAGAAGGTCGGGTTGGTTCTTACGTTTAGCCAGTTTCTTTTGCAAAAAGATAACGATGATTGGGAACCCTAATGCGGAAATGGCGCTAACCGTTAGTAACGTGTTCATTTTTTGTTGTGTCATGTCATACCCAGGTAATAAAAAAGAAGACAAAAAAAATGCGATCGTTGTAATCAAATACATCATTGATGTTTGTAATGACATGAATCCTGCGCGTTGCCTGTTATCAGGAAACTGAATCGTAACCGCCGAAGATGAAACCAGACGACTATAAGATGCACCGAGAAATAAAGTAATAAATAGCGCCGGATGCGGAAGCCCCAGGATTGGTATGAGCAAACTCAGAATAAAAACGATAGTTGAAGCTGTCGCCAGAACCACAGCAGAAAAACGTGTCGTTAACACGCCTGTCATTTTTGTCGACAGGTACCCTGCCATCCCCCCGCCGAAGAATAGCCAGGACAACATGTCCTGAGAAGCGCCAGGCTGCTGTAACAGTAATGGTACCAGAACAGGAACGACCAGCATTGGGCTAAACTGTACAAGCGCATTAGCGGAAGCAAACAGTAAAATATCCACATTGAGAGGCTGCGAATGGGGTGTCTCGAAAGAAACGCGATCTTGTGGAATGATGGTGACAATCAGTGGCAACGCCAACAAACACAGCGTACTGATGAACCACAAAGCGATATGCCAGCCATAATGAGTACATAAAAATAATATTGTGGGCATTCCCGCAATGCTTACTATCGAAAATGACGCAATCACCGTCGCTAACATTTTTCCACGCAAGTGAGTCGGTGCGTGGTTTATCAATATACTGATACCCACCCCCATTGTGGTACCGCCCAACAATCCTGCACAGAATCGTAATGTAAGCAAAAGGCTAAAACTGGAAGTCAATGTCGTTAAAAAGGTCAGCAGCCCCAGGAGAGCCATATTGGCGATGAGAAAGCGTTTCTTATTAAAACGACCGATCCAGTAAAAAGCGATAATGCCCGACAGAACGGCACCTGTTGTGTACAGGCCAGAAACGTAGCCTGAGAAGGATACGGGAACAGCAAAATCAGCCGCCATAAAAGCAAAAATAGGGTTGAACATCATATATTCCAGCGCATTCGTGAACTGGATAAAAGCAATTACAGCAGCGATTCGTATGAGGGTTTTATGATTTAACGTTTTTGTGACCAGTGGCATAGCAGGCGACCTGTGGATGAAAGATATCCGAGTTTAACCGCTATCAAATCTGTTCATTAGATGGTAAAAATGGCACTTATTGTTATCATTTATGGGATAATCAATGCGGCCGCCTCTGGATTTTAATACCCTGAAAGTGTTCATTGCTGTGGTTGAAAAAGAGAGTTTTGTTGGGGCATCCAGGGCGCTGGAAATGCCGACATCAAATGTGAGTCGTTGTATTTCTCAGTTAGAAGACAAACTCAATCTTCAGCTTATAGAGCGCAGTACCCGCCATATGAAACTCACCCAGGCGGGCCACCTGCTCTATAACCGAGCGAAGCCAATACTGGAGGCACTTGAGCAAACTTAAACAGAATTAACGTTGCGGCAAATGCAGCTTAAGGGCCCGTTACGTATCTGTATTCCTAATGAAATAGGCCCGGTCTTGCTGGGATCTATAGTTGCCGATTTCGCCTGTCAGCACCCGGATCTGGAAATTAGCTGCGTCACAAATTTGTCTGGCTTTGAATCCGTTCGTGACGATCTGGATTTAGCGATCATTGTCAACCGTGGCCAGATGGATGACAGTGACTACATCGCTCGCCATCTGGTGACTATCCCTTGTACCATCGTTGCTGCACCTTCTGTCATTCAACGTTATGGCACCCCTTCTCATATACAGCATTTTGAAGAATTACCCTGTATTACAACCGTAAGCGCACTTAAAGGTGCTCCCTGGCAGTTTGTTAATAAAAAGGGGGGATTCGAGACGATAAAGGTTAAAGGCCACTACCGGGTAAACAGCGGAGAGATGGCAGGACGAGCGGCTGTAGCAGGTGTCGGTTTTGCCATTCTATCGAAACAAGCCTGCCAACCCTACATCAACGATGGACGGCTAATCGAGCTTAACTTTGAACAATCCCCTGCTCCACTGCAATTGTTCGCACTTTATTCAGATCGGCGCTACTTGCCTGCTAAAACACGAGCACTCATAGATTTCATGCATCAGAAATTGAGTAATATATCTTGCGTAACATAAGGCTCCCGATCGTGTGCAACAGGTCATCTGTAAGGTTCACAGGCATAAGCGCCCAATAGACAGATTAGACTTTAAGCTATTAATTATGCTCAATTAATAAGCCGCAGCTGAGGATAACGTTCTAACCACCGCTTCTCTTCAACGCGCCGCCTGAAGACGTCATATTTTTCCCGCTCAAACGCAGGCGTTGGTCTTAAACTCAGCTCAAACAGGTCATTAAGACCATAGGGTGCAATGGCCTCAATAACATCGTTAGCACCCAGCCTGACGCCTACAGCCGTTGCAGTTTCGGGCCAGTACAACAGCGCATTTTCTGTTGAGTGATAGGGATTATCACCATTACGCAGATGCATCCTGGCTTGATTCTTTACAGACCAGTCAAAAGCGGGCATCCGTTGCTTAAGTTTTTCTTCCAGATGACGTTCATCGTCTGGCGTACACCATTCGGGATCGAACCAGACCACATCCACATCGCCTGAAAAGGACTTTTTCCAATAGGCATGCAAGTGATCCCATACGGCATCCCTGACAAAACCCGCGCCTATCCAGCAATCAGGAAGTTGCAAATCACGAACCGCGTAAAGCACCTGCATTCGTGAAGGATCAAGTGACAATATTCTCTGCAATGAATTTAAATAATCCATTATTATTCCCGTCATCAAAAGCACCGCCCCGTCATCTTAACCGGAGCGGCTCAAATTCGTCGCTATTGCGCGCTCAAACTCATAAGCAACCGCCATCAAAAACTGTACGTCACCTTCAAGCTCCCCGTGGGGGACGTTTTACGTTGTACGATCGGGCTGTCACCCGCATCCCCCGTCAGTTGCGTAACCCCCGCAGCGGCAAGCACGCTCCAGCGCGAGGTGAGCTTGTGGGTCCAGTCAAGATTCATAGACCAGGCATAAATCCCGGCCCCGGCGTCATGTCGGGCAAACCCCGATGCGCTCGACTGAGAGTCACTGACGCCATAGTACGTCTGCATATACTTGCCGGATCCCCAACTGCCGGTCAGCGCCAGCGTCACCTCATTTTTTGAGGAGGCATAGAGCGGGCTGGAAATGCCGAAATGCACCGCCTCTCCGTTGTCTCTCTCAGAAACCGGCACCTCAGCCTGCAGCTGCAGGTTAAGCCAATCGGTCACCTTGTACCCCAGCCCGGGCACAACGATTGCCGAGCCTTTTATCTCGCCCATTCCACGCAGCTCGTCGCTGCCGGAGGCGATCGAATCGCTGCTGACGTCTTTATCTTTACGGCCTGCGCGATAGCTCAGGGCTGCACTGTAATCGAAATTACCGATGTTATTGCCGTAACCGATACCCCGCGTGGTGCTGATAAAGAAGCCATTCGCCATCGAATAATCCACCACCTGAGCCGCGCTGACGCGGCTTTTATCCGAACCCGAGTAGCGTGGCGTGACGTCCGCGCCGCCCCCCAGAGTTAAGACATTGCCCTTCTGCTCTGCCGCCATTACCGGGGTGGCCAGTAACGCCAGAACAACGCCCGGCACTATGCTTTTTAGTCTGAAGCCCGAAAGTGAATGGAGGAACGTATGACGCAGTTCGATGTTTCTCATTAAAGAAGCCCTTATGGATTCAAATGGTTGCGATGCAAGCGGTTAAACGCCAGGACACCCATTTTGAATACCGACCCTAAGGTTCTTATGAGCCGAAAATGAAGAAACGCTGAAGCACGAGCCGGTGCTGTAAACCGGACGGATTTCCTGCTACCGTTTTTTTCTTAAGTTGTTCTTCATCCACGGTTGTTACAGTTATCAATGTGAAAATTTTACTAATCGAAGACGACCTGGATCTCGGCAATGGCGTGCGTATCGCCCTTTCAGATCAAGGACTTGATGTCATATGGGTTCGCCGTAAAGAGGATGCGCTGCATCAGCTTGACGTCTGCGCGCCGGAACTTGTTTTGCTCGACCTGGGGCTGCCCGACGGCGACGGCATGAGCCTGATGACGCGTTTGCGCCAGCAGCTGAAGGGGATCCCCGTCATCATCCTGACGGCGCGAGGTACGTTGCAGGATCGCCTGTGCGGGCTGGATGCCGGTGCAGACGACTATCTTGTCAAACCCTTCGTTCTCGCCGAACTGCTGGCGCGAGTCAGGGCTCTTGCCCGACGCAGCTACGGTTTTGAAAATGAGGCAATAGAGATCCGGGACTTATCGCTTCATGTACCGACGCGTCGCGTGACGGTGAGTGCGCGTCACGTTGAATTGACGGCCAGTGAATATGCGCTTCTTGAAACGTTGATGCTGCGCGCTGACCGGGTGATTACCCGACGTTTTCTGGAAGAAAGGATATTCGGCAACAAAGAAAATCTCAGTAATGCGCTCGACGTCCATATGGGGAATTTGCGGCGGAAAATTGGTGAAGGCTATGTGCGAACGGTGCGGGGCGTCGGATACGTCATTGATACCGTTGCTGTTCAGAAGGTGACGGGTTAATGCGAAACGTCTGGTACCTCCTGAAGCGTCCCACGCTGGTACGGCGAATTATCATCGCCCAGATGGCGCTGCTCACCCTGCTGTGGTGTATTTTTTTGACCTTCATATTGTTGGAGGACCTGCGTAGCCCTCCGATACTCACGGGCAGTAAGACCTACGAAACCATTTTTACTCTGGTTGATCATATTGGCGAGCGCCCGCAGGACCGTAACGAGGTGCTGGAAGCGTTCAGTAAGGCGTTGCGGGAAGGCTATGGCGGCGGCGAAGATCCCGCATTATCAATCAACCTCATCGTTCGTAAGAATAACGCAATCATTTTTTCATCGGATGGCGCTCCGACGGGGGTAATGAACACCAGGCTGGGGGAAATGCAGCGTGTTCAGAGTGACGGTCGTACCTGGACCAGCCGTACCCTTAAGTCCCCTCGTTCCGACGTGGAAGTTACGCTTTTCACCCCGGCCGGCAGCTGGAACTTCTTTATCTATCTGAACTCACGCGGCTATTACATTATGCCGCTGCTGGTCTGTATTCCTTTTCTTCTGTTTCCCGCGTGGCTGTCGATCCGCATTGCGATGCGTCCCTGGAGCAAGGTGGTGAATGAAATTTCATTACGCAGGCCAGACGATCTCTCTCCCTTAAAAGCCGGCCCCAGGCACAGGGAGCTTCGCAAAATGGTGGACGCGATAAACGATTTTCTTGCCAGAGTGCGGGAAAGCGCTGAACGGGAACGGGTTTTCATTGCGGATGCTGCACACGAGCTGCGTACGCCGCTGGCAGCGATGCGCATCAACGTGGAGGCGCTGCAGTCCTGGGCGAGCAGCGAGAGCCAGCGGCAGCTGCTTGCAGGGATTGTGCGCAGCAACAGCCGGGCGGCTCGGCTCGTCAACCAGCTGCTGCTGATGATGCACAGTGAAGCGCGCATTGACACCGCGATGGAGCCCGTGCCGCTGATGACACTCATACAAGAGCGAATGGCTGCGCTGGAGCCGCTGGCGTCCGGGCGCAGGATTGAGCTGGAATTCTTCGCTGAGGATGAAATCTGGATCGCTGGCGTCCGGGAACGTCTGATGTCGCTGATAGACAATCTTATTGAAAATGCCGTGAAGTACAGTCCTGAGGGCGGACGGATTCAGGTAGAGGTACGCTCAGCAGATAAATCAGCCCAAATACGCGTCTCCGATGAGGGGCCGGGCATTCCGGTTGAATTGCGCGAGCGCGTCTTCGACCGGTTTTTCCGCGATCCCAATCAGGTGCAGAGCGGAAGCGGACTGGGGCTTGCCATCGTCAAAGCGGTTGCACTGCAACATAACAGCAGTGTGAACCTGAGTACCTCAGCGGAAGGTGGCCTCCTGGTGACGGTTGACTTCCCGGACCGCACGTTTAGCTAAACCGGAACAGGGTGTTCGATCGCAAATGCCGCAGATTGCTTCAAAAAAATTACCGTATTTGTTATATTGTTGTTTATTGCTTATTCACCTCTGCGGTGCCAAAAAGAACAAGATTCACCGCTACCCAGGAAAGAGAAATGTTAGATTACCGCTTCCCGACAGCTTTGCAGATGGTTCTCAGCGTAGCGATGGCGGAGCAACTAGGTGAACGTTCGACAAGTGCAATTCTGGCCTACGGCCTGGAAGCCAATCCGAGCTTTATCCGCAAATTGATGGTTCCACTCACGCGCGACGGCATTATCGTCTCAACGCTTGGCCGCAACGGCTCTATTCATCTTGGTCGTCCGCCGGAAGAGATCACCCTGCGCGATATCTACCTTTCGGTCACCGAAGATAAAAAACTCTGGGCGTCGCGCCCTGACGTGCCGGCCCGCTGCGTGGTCAGCGCGAACGCCTGCTGGTACTTTAAATCGATTTCCGAAGAAGCGGAGCAGGCATCGCTCGCGGTACTAGCGCGCCACACCGTGGCAAGCGCGCTGGACGAGGTTAAAAAAGCCGATACCAGCGGGTGCGATCCTTTACCTGAACTTATTGCCCAGTACAAAAAAGCCCATTAATTTTCGCGAAAAAAAACCGCCTTTACGATAAAGGCGGTTTTTTGTTATCTGCGATATCCCTACGCAGGCAGAACCTCTCTTTCCACTTTGCCGCGCGTGACGAACTTACGCAGCGTCACGTAAAACACCGGTGTCAGGAACAGGCCAAACAGCGTTACGCCGAGCATCCCGGAGAAGACCGTGATCCCGGTGACGCCACGCACTTCTGCGCCCGCCCCGTGGCCGAGGATCAGCGGAATGGTCCCGGCGATAAAGGCGATGGAGGTCATCACAATCGGACGCAAACGCAGGCGGCACGCTTCAAGCGCGGCTTCCATGATGCCTTTGCCCTGAATTTCCAGCTCGCGGGCAAACTCCACGATAAGAATCGCGTTTTTACACGCCAGCCCCATCAGCACCACCAGCCCCACCTGCACGAAGACGTTGTTATCGCCACCGGTCAGCCAGACGCCAAACAGTGCGGAGAGCATCGTCATCGGCACAATAAGGATCACCGCCAGCGGCAGCGTCCAGCTTTCATACAGCGCCGCCAGCACCAGGAACGCCAGCAGCACCGCGACCGGGAAGACGATCAGCGCCGTATTGCCCTGGGTGGCCTGCTGGAAGCTCAGGTCCGTCCATTCAATGTTCATCCCGTTCGGCAGGATTTGCTTAGACATCGCGTCCAGCTGCGTCATCGCCTGAGCGGACGAGAGCACGCGCGGGTCGGCATCGCCGATCAGATCTGCCGCCGGGTAGCCATTGTAGCGGATCACCGGGTCCGGCCCGTAGGTGGTCGTGATTTTCACCATGCTGCCAATCGGCACCATTTCGCCCTGGCTGTTCCGGGTGCGTAAATTCGCAATATCCTCCACGCTGTCGCGGAACTGCCCGTCTGCCTGCGCCATCACGCGCCAGGTACGTCCGAACTGGTTGAAGTCGTTCACGTACGAAGAGCCCAGATAGGTTTGCAGCGTACCGAACAGATCGGTCAGCGACACGCCCTGCGCTTTTGCCTTATCGCGGTCAACCTGCACGTCCAGCTGCGGAACGTTAGCCTGGTAAGTGGAGATTGGGAAGTGCATTCCCGGCGTCTGCATAATTGCACCGGACATGGTGTTCACCGCGTTTTGCAGCGCACCATAGCCCAGACCCGCGCGATCCTGAATGTACAGCGAGTAGCCCGATCCCTGGCCCAGGCCCAGAATCGGCGGCGGCAGGATGGAGAAACCAAAGCCCTGCTGGATTTGCGCGATTTTGGCGTTGATCTCCGCGTTAATTTCCGCCGCTGAGTGCTTGCGCTGGTCAAACGGCTTCAGGCCAAAGAAGACCGTCCCGGTATTCGGCGTGTTGGTGAACTGCAGCGCGTTCAGCCCTGGAAACGCGACCGCGTAATCCACGCCTTCGGTGTTCATGCCAATTTCGCTCATTTTGCGGATCACCGCGTCGGTGCGGGCCAGCGACGAGCCTTCCGGCATCTTCACGCCGCCAATCAGGTAAAGCTTATCCTGGGTCGGAATAAACCCGCCGGGCACCGCTTTAAACATGACGCCCGCGGCACACAGCAGCAGAAGATAAACCACAAACACCGCGCCGCGTCGGCCAAGCGTTTTGCCCACCAGCCCCTGATAGCCGTTCGAGCTACGATGGAAAAAGCGGTTAAACGGACGGAAAATCCAGCCGAACAGGCGATCAATAAGCCGGGTCGGGAAGTCTTTCGGCGCGCCGTGCGGTTTTAACAGTAGCGCGGCCAGCGCCGGAGAGAGCGTCAGCGAGTTGATGGCGGAGATCACCGTGGAAATCGCGATCGTCACCGCAAACTGCTTGTAGAACTGACCGGTAACGCCGGAGAGGAACGCCATCGGCACGAACACCGCGCACAGCACCAGCGCAATCGCGATAATCGGCCCGGAGACCTCACGCATCGCCTGATGCGCCGCCGCAAGCGGCGCAAGCCCCTCTTCGATATTTCGCTCGACGTTTTCCACCACCACGATGGCGTCGTCCACCACGATGCCGATGGCCAGTACCAGCCCGAACAGGCTGAGGGTGTTAAGCGAAAAGCCCAGCAGATAGAGAATGCTGAACGTCCCCACCACCGACACCGGCACCGCGATCAGCGGAATGATCGACGCGCGCCAGGTTTGCAGGAACAGGATCACCACCAGTACAACCAGCACCACCGCTTCCAGCAGGGTTTGCACCACCGCACGGATGGAGTCGCGCACGAAAACCGTCGGATCGTAAGGTGCCGCCCATTTCATATCTTCCGGGAAACGGGTGGACAGTTCCTCCATTTTCGCGCGCACCGCGTTAGACAAATCGATGGCGTTTGCTCCCGGTGACTGGAAGATACCAATCCCGACCGCGTCTTTATTGTTAAGCTGGGAACGCAGCGCATAGCTGCCGGAACCCATCTCGATACGCGCCACGTCGCGCAGGCGGACGACCGAACCGTCCTCCGACGTTTTCAGGACAATGTTGCCAAACTCTTCTTCGGTATGCAGACGGCCCTGAGCGTTAATGGAGATCAGGAAATCGCTCTCTTTCGGCAGCGGCTCGGCGCCAAGCTGCCCGGCGGACACCTGCACGTTCTGCTCCTGCATTGCCGTGACCACGTCCGAGGCGGTCAGCCCGCGGGCCGCAACCTTGTTCGGGTCCAGCCAGATGCGCATGGCGTATTCACCGGAGCCAAAAATCTGGATCTGCCCGACGCCGGGCAGACGCGCCAGCTCGTCCTTCACCTTCAGCGTGGCGTAGTTGCGCATGTACAGTGAATCGTACTTACCGTTGGGCGAGAACAGATGCACCACCAGCGTAAGCGTTGGTGACTGCTTCTGCGTCGTGATGCCCAGGCGCCGCACGTCTTCCGGTAGACGCGCCTCGGCCTGCGCTACGCGGTTTTGCACCTGTACCTGCGCCTGATCCGGATCGGTACCTGGACGGAACGTGACGGTAGTGACCAGCACGCCGTCCGAGCCGGCGACGGATTTCATGTACATCATGTTCTCGACGCCGTTGATCGCCTCTTCCAGCGGCGTCGCCACGGTCTCGGCAATCACTTTCGGGTTGGCGCCCGGATACTCTGCGCGCACCTGCACGCTTGGCGGTACGACGTCAGGATACTCGCTCACAGGCAGCAGCGGGATGGCGATTAATCCTGTGATAAAAATCAGAATCGACAGTACGGCAGCGAAAATGGGCCTGTCGATGAAAAAGCGGGAAAAGTCCATGGGAAGGATTCTCAGGTCAAGTGATCAGTTGAGGGCGGCGCTGGCGGTCATGGCGACGGTTTTCGCGTTCACCGGCATACCCGGCATAAACACTTTTTGTAAACCGTCGACGATGACTTTATCGCCAGGTTTCAGCCCCTGCTGCACGATGCGTAAACCGTCGGCCAGACGCCCCGGCGTAATATCGCGACGCTGCGCTTTGCCCTCTTTATCCACGATATAGACATACTTGCGATCCTGGTCAGTCAGCACCGCTTTGTCGTCGATAAGCATCGCCTGGAATTCTGCGCTGCCCGGCAGGCGAACGCGGGCAAAAAGTCCCGGCGTGAACTGGCGCTGCGCGTTATCCAGCAGCGCGCGCATGCGGATCGTACCGGTACTCGGCGTGAGCTGATTATCCAGGAAGTCCACTTTACCCTGATGGGGGTAGCCCTCCTCGCCGGCAAGGCCGATCTCAACCGGTAGCGCCGTATGATGGCTGGACGCCCCCTGCCCGCTGCGCGCCAGATTTTGATAGTGAAGATAGGTTGACTCATCCACGTCAAAGTAGACGTAAACCGTCTTCTGCGAGACCAGCGTGGTGAGCACACTGGCGCTGTCGCCCGCGGAGACCAGATTGCCGCTGGTGATTAACGCCCGGCTGGCGCGGCCATCAATAGGTGCCGTCACTTTGGTAAAGTCGAGATTCAGCTGCGCGGCGTCGACCGCAGCCTGGGCTGCGCGAATATCGGCCTGTGCCTGGATGGCGGCCGAACGGCGCTGCTCCCACTCTTCACGGGATACCAGGTTGGTATTGATTAATTTATCGGTACGGTTAGCCTCGCTTCGCGCCAGGCTGGCCTGCGTTTTGGCCCTTTCCAGCGTTGCCTGCGCCTGCTCCAGCGCGGCGCGATAGGTACGGTCGTCAATCGTGAACAGCACCTCGCCCTTTTTCACTTCCTGGCCGTCGGTGAAATTCACTTTGTCGATGTAGCCAGAGACGCGGGGGCGAAGCTGCACGCTTTCCACAGCTTCAATCCGGCCGTTAAAGCTATCCCACTGGCTAATGGATTTCACAACCACGTCAGCAGCATTGACGGCAGGCGCGGGCGGCGCGGCGTTTTGCGCGACGCTGTCATCACATCCGACGAGCAGCACGGAGAGCAGCATCGCTCCCAGCGCATTCAGATGATAGTTTCCCCAGGTTTTTTGCAGGCTCATTATTTTTATTCCGGTAATTGTAGCCGCCGGGCAAGACGCAGCGGGAGGCGCCGCGCCACTTCCTTTGTCCGGGCTGGCTTAAGGCCATTTGTGTCGTTCATCGCCACAAAACTGTAACAGTTTCGAATACACTATCGCGGCGATTGTAGGAATGCGCCTAACTAAGTGCAAGAATAATTGTTGCACTTTATGTGCTATTTGCGTCGACGGTAAAAGGCCCGTTTCGGGCAAGGATTTAAATGCAACAATAAAACTTGCAATTAACGGAAAACCAGGCCACCTTAAAGTGCAACAGACAAAGATACTTTTCTATCGCTGCGTGGGGGAAACCTGATGAACACTGGCGCATTTATGCATGATTTACTCGACTGGATCGATAACAACCTCGACAGTCGCCTGGACATTGAGACCGTCTCCAGACGCTCCGGCTATTCGAAATGGCACCTCCAGCGCCTGTTCAAAGAGCACACGGGCTACCCCCTCGCCGGATATATTCGCGCGCAAAAGCTGCAAAAATCGGTTGAACGCTTAGCCCACAGCGATGAGCCCATCCTGAACGTGGCAATCGCGCTCGGTTTTGACTCTCAGCAGTCCTTCAACCGCAGCTTTAAGCGTCAATACGGCCAGGCTCCGGGCGCATGGCGACGCAGTATCAGCAGCCGTGAAACCCAGCCGATGCACCAGTAGTCACTTTTTACTGCAACATCATCCCGGATCTGTTATACTGTATATAAATACAGTATGAGAGGTGCGTGATGGCTGTTGAAATAAAATATGTTGTCGTAAGAAAAGGTGAAGAGAAAATGACATTTGCCAGTAAGAAAGAGGCTGACGCTCACGACAAGCTGCTCGATATGGCAGACGCGTTCACCGACTGGCTGTTGCAAAGCGGAATGCAGATGGATGAAAACCAGGCTGAAGATCTTGGTCTGTATCTCGCCGAGCAGAAAGAGACCGTGCAGCATATTCTGCGCACCAGCAAGCTCCCTGCTCCCGATGCCCCAACGGCTGACGATAAAGCCGAGCCAGCTGAAGCTGACAGTAAAAAAATCAGAGCGGTAAAAGCTGCCTGATCGCCTCATCGTCACCGAGCCTGACGCCGTAAGCAGCATGCTGCTTGCGGCTTTTTTTTATTAACGTCAGCGCCTGGCGCATCACGCACCGGATTGCGCAGAGTGGCGCGGCAAGGCATCGATCATCGCCTGTAGCTCATTGTACAGTCTTGCCACATGGAAACCATCGCACACGGAATGATGAACCTGAACGGCGAGGGGCAATAATACTTTTCCATCTTGTTCGTAGTATTTTCCAAGCGTAAACATAGGGGCAAAAAAGTTCTTCATGTGTGCAACGTTGACGTTAAAGCTGGTAAAACTTACCCAGGGAATACCTGATATGAAAAAGATATTCTCCCGGAATTCTTCTTTAGGCCAATAAGCAAGATTATTACCGTAGCGTGCAATGTCTTCAGTATAGGTGTTCTGGAAGTGCTGAATATTGCCATCGTAATGGCTCCATAATGATGAAAAGGTCTCTGTTTCATTATGGAAAATGGTATAGTTTGGATGGACTTCGTTCCATATAATAAGCTCATTGTCCTTCATAGCCATACGGAACTCCGGATGACTGTTGACGATTTTCGAAATGAGAAAAATAATAGTCGGGTAAAATTTCCAGCCAACCGCTTTGATATGTTTTAACAGCGCAGTAATATCAATTAAAACCGTCTGATTAAATGTCGATTGAGCAAAGCCCTGAAATATCTCAAAATGTTCTTTCCTTGCCCAACGAGATAAGTCAACGGACGTATATTCAGGGGTTATTTTTTCCATTTCTAAGCCTTTAATGAGCAAGCATATCTCTGATGTTAGCCTAAATTTTTTCCCTGCATTAAGCAAGCAGGCGCCTCTGGAGAAAACGGCGCGGAATAACCCACATTACGCACCCTGAAGACGTAACGTTTCCGCTTAAAACGCGCTGACCTGCCCGTACAGAGCACTCCTCACTCAATATTACCCCTCCCTCTTCGCGCAAAGGGTGTATTGTTTTTAAATGATTAATCCCCCTGAAGAGAAGCGGCGTCATGATTAACATCCTCGGTAAAACCACCTCCATCAACGTTCGTAAAGTGCTCTGGACCTGTGAAGAAGCGGGCATCCCTTATCTGCAGGAAGACTACGGCAGCGGTTTTGCCTCAACAGAAACGGATGACTTCCGCGCGCTGAACCCCAACGCCATGGTGCCGGTGCTGATGGATGACGATTTCGTGCTGTGGGAGTCCAACGCCATCTGCCGCTATCTGGTGCGCAAGGCCGGACGTCACGATCTGCTGCCTGCAGAGCCGCAGGCCTGCGCCAACGTTGAGCGCTGGATGGACTGGCAGGCAACTGAATTCAATAACGCCTGGCGCTATGTCTTCCCGGCGCTGGGACGAAAAAACCCGGACTTTAACGACCCTGCGCGCATTGCGGCGGGAATAAAAGAGTGGAACCACTGCATCACCATTCTGGAAAACCAGCTGCAGCGCACCGGGGCCTTTGCGGCGGGAGAGACGTTTACCCTTGCGGACGTGGTGCTTGGGCTGTCGGTGAATCGCTGGAAGATGACGCCGTTTGACAAGCCCGACGTGCCGGCGATTGAGGCCTGGTTTGAACGTCTTAACCAGCGCCCGGCGTTTTTGCGTCACGGCAATAACGGCATGATATAAAGTATTTACGCCCCCACCTTGAGCAAGGATATTTTATTTAATTACTAAACCCTGATTGGCGTCAGAGGGAATAATAATTAAGCCATATCCTGGACAGCCCGTTGCACCGCTTTGCTAGCCTGACTATTCAGGCAAAGCTCAACCCGGAGGTATTCTTGCTGATTAGACTCAAGAAAGAACGAACGCATAAGGAGGATCGCCGGCTTGCTCTCTGGCTGGCGACCTCGGCAGGTTTACTGAACGCCATCGCCCTTGGGGCGTTTGGCTTCTTCCCCTCTCACATGACCGGTAACACCTCACAGTTATCCAGCGAAGTCTCCTCCACCGATCTGAGCGATATCATTTTCTTTGGCTCGATCATTCTCTCCTTTGTTGCAGGCGCAATCCTTGCGCGTCTCATTGTGTTATGGGGGATTATCCATAATATCCGGCTGGTTTTTTGCCAAATCCTTTTCGTCGAGGGGATATTATTGACCGGCGTGTCTCTCTACGAAATGTATTTCCACGCCCTCACGAGCAACCGCGAGATTATTATTTTCCTGTGCGGCCTGATGGGCATTCATAATTCGACCTCGACGCAACTCTCCGGAGGGCGGGTAAGATCGACGCACATTACCGGCACCCTGACGGATGCGGGAATATCACTGGCCTCCGTGCTGGTGGCGATGCTTCGCAGGGATTACTCGAAGGATACCGCAGCGCAAAAAAGTCAGCTCAAGACCCACTTAACCACCCTTTTCTCGTTTATTACGGGCGGTATCGCGGGGCTGCTGCTGTTCAGGTGGATTGGGTTTAACGCCATGCTGGCGCTGGGGCTGATGCTCGCGATTGTTGCCATTTTTTCTATCATTAGCATCTCGGTTCGCGTCCGCCGGGTTCGTGCCTCCCTCTGTAAATAACGATGACATCGGCGTAAGGGCCCTGTATTTTGTGACACTGTCACTTGTACAAATTCGCTTTAGGACTATTCTGCCTGGCACGCAACCAGCCCTTACGCCGTAAGGCTTTAATTAAGGTTGTCACTAATTTCATAGGGTTACTGATTTTACCCCTTCGCTGGAACCCTTCCCAAACGCTTGCTATAGCTCAATTACCCCTGCCGAAACATGGCATAACAACAGGCAACCGGTGGTTGCTATAACGCATGCGCACAGGGAGACACACCGCAATGCACCCATTACTCAAACGTTCACTGCTGTTTGTCGGCGCCATTATCGTGGTCCTCGCCCTCCTCGTCTGGGGTATTGGGCTTGAGACAATCAAGGCGCGCCAGGTTGACCTGATTTACCTCGGGCAACAGCACATGATTCTGGTTTTCTCCTCGATGTTTTTTGCCCTGCTGGTGGGCATTCCGGCCGGGATTCTGCTGAGCCGCCCGGCCGCGCGGGGCGTCGCCGAATATGTGATGCAAATCTTCAACGTCGGCAACACCCTGCCCCCGCTGGCGGTGCTGGCGCTGGCGATGGTGGTGATTGGCATCGGCGATACGCCTGCCATCATCGCCCTGTTCCTCGCCTCGCTGCTGCCGATAGTGCGCAATACCTACGCCGGGCTGTGCTCGGTCCCTGCGTCGCTGCTTGAAGCGGCAAACGGGATTGGGATGACCAAATGGCAGCGCCTGCGCCAGGTTGAGCTGCCCAACGCATGGCCGGTCATGCTCTCGGGGATCCGCATCGCCACGGCCATTAACGTCGGTACCGCGCCGCTGGCGTTCCTGATTGGCGCCAGCAGCTACGGCGAGCTGATTTTCCCGGGCATTTACCTGAACGATTTCCCGACCCTGATCCTCGGCGCGGCGGCCACCGCTCTGTTCGCCCTGATCCTCGACACCCTGCTGGCCGCGCTGGGTCGCGTGATGAGCCCCCATCTCGCTCGATAACAATAACAAGGAGCTTCTATGAGACTGTTTTCCAGCCTGACGGCGCTGTGTGCCGCGGCGCTGTTCACCGGCCAGGCGATGGCAGCCCCGCTGATTCTGGCGACCAAGAGCTTTACCGAGCAGCACATTCTCTCGGCGATGACCGTGCAGTACCTGCAAAAAAAAGGCTTCCAGGTTCAGCCAAAAACCAATATCGCCACGGTGATCTCCCGCAACGCGATGATCAACAAGCAGATTGATATGACGTGGGAGTACACAGGTACGTCGCTGATCATCTTCAACCACATCAATAAGCGCATGTCGCCTCAGGAATCTTACGAGACGGTGAAGCGCCTCGACGCGAAGCACGGTCTGGTCTGGCTCAACCCCGCCGACATGAACAACACCTATGCCTTCGCCATGCAGCGCAAGCGCGCCGAGGCGGAACATATCAACACCATGTCGGAGATGGTGGCGAAGATTGAGCAGATCCGTAACACCAACCCGGACAAAAATTGGCTGCTGGGCTTAGACCTGGAGTTTGCCGGGCGCAGCGACGGCATGAAGCCCCTGCAGCAGGCCTATAAGCTGGATCTGGACCGCCCGCAAATCCGCCAGATGGACCCCGGTCTGGTCTATAACGCGGTGCGCGACGGCTTCGTTGACGCCGGCCTGGTATACACCACCGACGGGCGCGTGAAAGGATTCGACCTGAAGGTGCTTGAGGATGATAAAGGCTTCTTCCCGAGCTACGCGGTCACGCCCGTGGTGCGTAAGGACACGCTGGAGGCCAATCCCGGTCTGGAAGAGGCGCTCAATACCCTCTCTGCCCAGCTCAACAACGACGTTATTACCGAGCTGAACAAAAAGGTGGATATCGACCATCAGTCACCGCAGCAGGTCGCCCGCGATTTCCTGCGTAGCAAACAGCTGCTGTAGGAGGCGCTATGGATACCGTTCACTACATTCTGGACAACTGGGACTATCTGTTAACCCTGACGCTGCAGCATCTGTGGCTGGTGGCGCTGGCCGTGGGCTTAGCGATTATCATCGGCGTCCCGCTGGGCATTCTGATTGTCCGCCACAAGTGGCTGGCGACGCCGGTGCTGGGGATAGCCACCATCGTGCTGACCATTCCATCTATCGCGCTGTTTGGCCTGATGATCCCGCTGTTTTCGCTGATCGGTCAGGGGATTGGCGCCCTGCCCGCCATTACGGCGGTGTTTCTTTACTCGCTGCTGCCGATTGTGCGTAACACCCACACGGCGCTCGACAGCCTGCCGCCGGGCCTGCGCGAAGCCGGACGCGGCATTGGCATGACGTTCTGGCAACGTCTGCGCTGGGTGGAAATTCCGATGGCGCTGCCGGTGATTTTCGGCGGGATCCGCACCGCCGTGGTGATGAACATCGGCGTGATGGCAATCGCCGCCGTGATTGGCGCGGGTGGGCTGGGCCTTCTGCTGCTTAACGGCATCGGCGGAAGCGATATTCGCATGCTGATTGCAGGCGCGTTGATGATTTGTCTTTTAGCGATTGTACTCGACTGGCTGCTGCACCGTCTGCAGGTGGTTCTGACTCCGAAGGGGATTCGATAATGATAAAACTGGAAAACCTCACCAAACAATTTTCACAGAAGCAAGGCCAGACCTTTAAGGCCGTCGATAACGTCAACCTGAACGTGCCTGAAGGGGAAATGTGCGTCCTGCTCGGCCCGTCCGGCTGCGGGAAAACCACCACCCTGAAGATGATTAACCGCCTCATCACCCCAAGCAGCGGGAACATCCTGATTAACGGCGAGGACACCAGCGGGATGGACACCGTGACCTTACGCCGCAACATCGGCTACGTGATCCAGCAGATTGGCCTGTTCCCGAACATGACCATTGAAGAGAACATCACCGTCGTGCCGCGCATGCTGGGCTGGGATAAAGCGCGCTGCAAAACCCGCGCCGAAGAGCTGATGGACATGGTGGCGATGGATCCGCACAAGTTCCTTCACCGCTATCCGCGCGAGATGTCCGGCGGCCAGCAGCAGCGTATCGGCGTCATCCGCGCCCTGGCGGCGGATCCTCCGGTACTGCTGATGGATGAACCGTTCGGCGCGGTGGACCCGATCAACCGTGAGGTGATCCAGAACCAGTTTCTGGAGATGCAGCGCAAGCTGAAAAAAACCGTCATGCTGGTGAGCCACGATATCGACGAAGCTCTGAAGCTTGGCGACCGTATTGCGGTGTTCCGTCAGGGGAAAATCGTGCAGTGCGCCAGCCCGGATGAACTGCTGGCGAAACCGGCGAATGAGTTTGTCGGCTCGTTTGTCGGTCAGGACCGTACGCTGAAGCGCCTGCTGCTGGTCTCCGCGGGAGACGTCACCGACCAGCAGCCGACCATTACGGTGCGGGGCTCTACTCCGCTTCCCGAAGCTTTTGCGACCATGGATGATAATGATATTCGTGCCGTTACGGTGGTCGACGAGCACGGCAAACCGCTGGGCTTTGTGAAGCGTCGCGAAGCGCGTAACGCCAGCGGCACCTGTGCCGACATCCTGCATCCGTTCCGCATGACCGGCAAGGCCGAGGACAACCTGCGCGTGGTGCTTTCCCGTCTGTATGAGAGTAATACCAGCTGGATGCCGATCGTGGATGAGGACGGGCGCTATAACGGCGAGATTTCGCAGGACTATATTGCCGAGTACCTGAGCTCCGGGCGTACGCGTCGGGCGCTGAATATTCATAGCGACAGCTAACCTTTCTGGCCGGGCATCGCCCGGCTTTTTCGCACGCAGACCTTTTGCTAACCCCGCGTTTTCCCGCCACAATATCGTATCGTTCCCGTTAAAACGCGACCCATGCAACGTCTTCATACCTACCCAGACATCCATGCGATGTTTCGCCGACTGCTGATTGCCACCGTAACCGGCGTGCTGGCCGCGCTGGCCGTTGCGGCGTTCCGCCACAGCATGTACCTGCTGGAGTGGCTGCTTCTGAGCAACGACAGCGGCAGCCTGGTGAATGCCGCCGCGTCGCTTTCACCCTGGCGACGCGCGCTAACGCCTGCGCTTGGAGGGCTGGCTGCCGGACTGCTGCTCTGGGGATGGCAGCGCCTGACCGCCCAGCGTCCCCACGCCCCGACCGATTATATGGAAGCGCTGGAAACCGGCGACGGTCAGTTTGACTACGGCGCCAGCCTCGTTAAATCCCTTGCTTCGCTGCTGGTCGTTGCCAGCGGAAGCGCCATCGGCCGGGAAGGTGCGATGATCCTGCTTGCCGCCCTCGCCGCCTCCTTTTTTGCCCGTCGTTTTACGCCCAAATCGGAATGGAAGCTCTGGATCGCCTGTGGCGCCGCCGCCGGGATGGCCAGCGCCTACCATGCACCGTTAGCCGGAAGCCTGTTCATCGCTGAGATTCTGTTTGGCACGCTGATGCTGGCCTCGCTCGGTCCGGTGGTGATTGCGGCGGTGATGGCGCTTCTCACCACGCAGCTTCTGGCTCCGGGCGCCGGTACGCTCTACGCGGTCCATCTGAGCGGCATTCTCACCGCGGCCGATTATGCTCTGCTGGTCGCCATGGGCCTGCTGGCGGGTCTCTGCGGGCCGCTGCTGATGTGGCTGATGGCCTTCAGCCACGGGCTTTTCCTGCGCCTCAGGCTTTCGCCACCGTGGCAGCTGGCGCTCGGCGGCTTGATCGTCGGGCTGCTGTCTCTACTGACGCCGAAGGTGTGGGGGAATGGCTACAGCGTGGTTCAGGCTTTTCTGCTCGCGCCGCCGCTGCTGTCGGTGATTTCCGGGGTGTTCATCTGTAAGCTGCTGGCGGTACTGGCGAGCAGCGGTTCGGGCGCGCCGGGCGGGGTGTTTACGCCCACGCTGTTTGTCGGCATGGCAACGGGGATGCTGTTGGCGCAGCTGTTCGCGCTATGGCTGCCGGGCTCTGAGACGGCGATTCTGCTGGGGCTGGCAGGAATGGCAACGCTACTTGCCGCGACCACGCATGCGCCCATTATGTCGGCGCTGATGGTCAGTGAAATGACCGGGCAATATTTTTTACTGCCCGGTTTACTGGTCGCCTGCGTGATGGCGTCCGTGCTGTCGCGGACGTTACGCCACGACTCGATCTACGGTCAACACGCCACCGAGGGCAGAGAGATCGATGTACTGCGCTAGCTCGCGCTGCTCGGCGCGCGGCAGATAAGGCAGCTCGCCCACCAGCGGACCAGGCAGCTTGGTGCTCAGCACGTCGATGATTTCAGCGTAGTGCGCGAGGCCCGGATTAATGCGGTTTGCCACCCAGCCAATCAGCGGCAGGCCGTCATTGGCAATCGCCTGCGCCGTCAGCAGCGCATGGTTGATGCACCCTTCCTGAATACCCACTACCATCACCACCGGCAGTTGCTCCTGCACGACCCATTCGGAGAGCGGGCGCAGGTCATTCATCAGGCTGCGCCAGCCGCCCGTCCCTTCCACCACCACGTGATCGACCTGCTCGCTCAGGTTCGCCAGCCCGTCGGACAACAGGGAGTAGTTAATCAGGCCGCTGTGCGCCACGCTGCTCTCCTCTTCGCTTAACGCAATGGGATTGACCGCGTGATAAGGCAGTTCCAGCGACGAGACGCTTTGCAGCACCAGGGCGTCTTTATTACGTAATCCCTCTGGCGTCTCTTTACTCCCTTTTGCGACCGGTTTGAACCCTGCAACGCGTCTACCGCTTGCTGCCAGCGCCTGCATCAATGCGCGGGATACGACGGTCTTGCCGACAGAGGTATCTGTACCAGTAACAAAGAAACGCTTAAGCATGACTCACTCCACCTCTTGGGTATGCTTCGAAAATATAAACCAGGTAAATAATTCAGTGGAGGAAGTCTACGGGATGCGTGCGCTACCCGGCTTGAGATAGCGCAATTTTTCTTACATCAGCGGAAAAGAGTTAACCCTGTAACAGGCGGATAAGCAGCGAGCCGTTATACATGGCATCTTTGACCAGCGCCGCGCCGGCCATCGTGCCCTGGTTGGAAAACTGGGTGCTTTCTACCGCAATATTTTTGCTGTAGGCGGGAAGCGACTGCTGATGGATACAGGCCGAGATCGCCGGGAAGAGGATTTCCGCCGCCTGGCTCAGCGGTGAGCCAATGAGGATTTTTTGGGGGTTGAAGAGGTTCACCATAATGGCCAGAATGCGGCCAACGTTATTCCCTACTCCAGTAATGATGTCCTTCGCCAGCAGATCGCCCTGGCGCGCGGCGGCGCAGAGGGAGTCCACAGTTAAGGGTTGTCCGTGCAGCGAGGAGCTCATGGACTGGCTGAGCCGGACCTGCGCCAGTTCCAGCACGCTTTCCACGCTGGCAATCGTCTCCAGACAGCCGTGGTTCCCACAGTAGCAGCGCTTACCGTACGGGTCGACCTGGGTGTGGCCGATTTCCACCAGGCTGCTGCTTCCGGCGTGGAGAAGCCGACCGTCGGTGATCACCCCCGCCCCGACGTTATGGTCGATGACCACCTGAATGACGTCCCGCGCACCGCGAGACGCGCCAAACAGCGCTTCCGCCATCGTCCAGGCGCTAATGTCGTGCTGAATATAGACCGGCACGCCGGTATGGTTTTTCAGCACCTCACCCAGCGGCATCTCTTTGACATCGTCGTAAAACGGCATGCGGTGCACAATGCCGTTTTCGGTATCAATAATTCCCGGCATGGTTATGGCAATCGCCGTCAGGCGCTCAAGCCGCTGCTGATGGCGGATAAAGAAGCGATCGATGTGCGAGACAATCGCGTCAAGGAGCGGTTCCTCGGCATTGAGCGGTAGCTCAAGCCGGTCTTCCACCACCAGCTTGCTGCTGAGATCGCGCAGCGCAAGGAAGATCTCTCCGCGACTGATGCGCAGTGAGAGGTAGTGCCAGGCTTCCGTCTCAACTACCAGCCCGACCGCCGGACGGCCACGGCTGCCCGGCTCCTGAATTTCCGTCTCCTGAACCAGGTGCGCTTCCAGCATTTCGCGGACAATCTTGGTGATACTGGCAGGTGCCAGCTGTGCCAGGCGCGACAGATCGATACGCGAAACCGGACCAAGCTGATCAATCAGGCGATACACCGCGCCAGCATTGGTCTGCTTAATCTGATCAATATGCCCTGGCTGACTATCAGCAACCACCTCGTACTCCCTTATTTTCGAGCTTCGAAATAAACTATTGGCTATGGTGAAGCACTTCCATGGGTGTCGTCAAATATTTACTTAGCCATGTGATTTACCGCACATTTTTACCCGTTTTTCCCGGGAAAAATCAGGCTGCGGAGGCCTGGATTAACTGCTGTTTGAAGCGCTGCGCAGCATGACTCTGTTCACGATGTTTTGACCACACCAGCCACATCTCCGAAACGGCATCCTCTTCGGCAATGGCAACCCAGCGCATTTCGCGCAGCTGTACCCGCTTAAAGGAGGCCGGGAGTATCGACACGCCCAGCCCGGCGGCGACCAGGCCAATAATGGTCATCGCCTCTCCCACTTCCTGGGTAATGACCGGCGCCAGATCGTAGCGGCGCATCAGCCCCAGAATATCGTCATACAGACCCGTTCCGACCTGCGGGTCAAAAAAGACAAACGGCTCTTTTGCCAGCTCTGCCAGCGAGACCGCCGGACGCGACGCCAGCGGGTGATCGAGCGGGATCATGGCCATTAGCGGTTCGCGCAGGATCACCTCCCACGCCAGCGTGTCCGGCAGCTGGGTATTACGCATCAGCCCCAGATCGAGCGCACCTTCATTCAGCGGCGCAATCTGCTCGCGGGTATTAATTTCGCGCGTCTGAATATGCACATCCGGAAAATGACGGCGGAATGACGAGAGCGTCTGCGAGACGGCGCTGATAAACGGCGCGGACGAGGTAAACCCGATTCGCAGCTCTCCGGCTTCCCCGAGATAGAGCCGTTCCGCCCGGGCGGCGGCGTCATCGACCATGCTCAGGATTTGTCGGCTGTCGATAAGAAACTGCTTCCCCGCCGCCGTCAGGCTCACGCTGCGGTTGGTGCGGGCCAGAAGGCGCGCCCCGACCTGCTGTTCCAGGATCTGAATCTGCTGGCTTAAGGGTGGCTGAGAGATATTCAGCCGCGCCGCCGCGCGACCAAAATGCAGCTCCTCAGCGACGGCGACAAAGTAGCGAAGATGACGCAGCTCGATATTCATATTTTTAAGGTATCATTTGAGATTATTAATATATTAGACAGAATATTTACATTTTCCTACCCTGAACAGGTGGTCATACCCGTCACCCGAAATCACGGGGATGTTTAAGCAAGGAAACTGTGTGAGTCGTACAACTACTATTGATATCGATCCGGCAAGAGATATCAATGATTTACCCGCAGCACCGCAGCCGGTCCAGTTCATTAAACGTGGTACCCCCCAGTTTATGCGCGTCACGCTGGCGCTCTTCTCCGCCGGTCTGGCAACATTTGCCCTGCTCTATTGCGTTCAGCCGATCCTGCCCGTTCTCTCTCATGAGTTTGGCGTATCGCCTGCCAGCAGCAGCGTTTCACTGTCTGTTTCTACCGGCATGCTGGCGATTGGCCTGCTCTTTACCGGGCCGCTGTCCGACGCCATTGGCCGTAAACCGGTGATGGTAACCGCCCTGATGCTGGCCTCGGTCTGCACGTTACTCTCGACCATGATGACCAGCTGGCACGGTATTCTGGTGATGCGCGCGCTGATTGGGCTCTCGCTCAGCGGCGTGGCGGCGGTCGGAATGACCTACCTCAGCGAGGAGATCCACCCGAGCTTTGTTGCCTTCTCGATGGGGCTCTACATCAGCGGGAACTCGATTGGCGGCATGAGCGGACGCCTGCTGAGCGGGGTCTTCACGGATTTCTTTAACTGGCGTATTGCGCTGGCGGTAATCGGGTGTTTTGCGCTGGCATCAGCCCTGATGTTCTGGAAAATCCTGCCGGAATCGCGCCATTTCCGCCCGACCTCTCTGCGGCCGAAAACGCTGTTTATCAACTTCCGCCTGCACTGGCGCGACAAAGGTTTACCGCGACTATTTCTGATGGGATTCCTGCTGATGGGCTCCTTCGTGACGCTGTTTAACTATATTGGCTATCGCCTGATGCTCTCGCCGTGGCATCTGAACCAGGCCGTTGTAGGTTTGCTTTCCGTGGCCTATCTCACCGGCACGTGGAGCTCGCCGAAAGCCGGGGCGATGACCGCGCGCTTCGGCCGCGGCCCGGTCATGCTGTTCTTCACGGTGGTGATGCTGGTCGGCCTGCTGCTGACGCTCTTCACCCCCCTGTGGCTGATTTTTGCCGGAATGCTGCTCTTCTCCGCAGGGTTCTTCGCCGCACACTCGGTCGCCAGCAGCTGGATTGGCCCGCGCGCGCGTCGCGCCAAAGGGCAGGCATCGTCGCTGTATCTGTTTAGCTATTACCTGGGTTCCAGCATCGCCGGGACCCTCGGGGGCGTGTTCTGGCATCACTACGGCTGGAACGGCGTGGGCGGGTTTATCGCGCTGATGCTGTGCGCTGCGCTGCTGGTGGGAGCAAGTCTTCATAAACGTCTGAGATAATAAGCCTGCGGGCTGATGCCCGGTAGATGAGCGATCCCGATAAACGGCACCAGCGTACTGGTGCCGTTTCACGTTCAGGAATCCCAGGCCTGCTCTATCTTACCGGCTTCAAACTGCGGAGGCGGTTTGCGGAAACGGCGCGTTAGCCATGCCAGGTAAAGGACCCCCAGCGCCGCCCAGATGAGGCCAAGCGTTAGTGACGTCGCTTCGAGGTTTATCCATAGCACGCCGACCGTTACGGCACCAATGAGTGGCAGCAGGAAATAGTGGAACCGATCTTTCCACGTTTTGTTCAGCCCCTTACGCCGCCAGAAATGGTTGTACACCGAGAGATTAACAAACGTAAATGCCACCAGCGCGCCAAAGTTGATCAGCGCCGTCGCGGTCACGAGATCAAAGTAAAGGGCCGACAGCGCCACTATCCCTACCATAATGACGTTCAGAGCCGGAGTCCGCCATTTCGGATGCACGTAGCCAAACACCCGCTCCGGAAAGACGTTGTCACGCCCCATCACATACAACAAGCGTGAGACGCTGGCGTGCGAGGCCAGGCCTGAAGCGAGCGTATTCACAAACGTGGTACACAGAAACACCGACTGGAAGAGCTTGCCGCCTACGTACAGCGCAATTTCCGGCAGCGCGGCGTCCGGGTTCTTGAAGCGCGCGATCGTCGGGAAAAAGAGCTGCATGAAAAACGAGGCAACAATGAATATCAGCCCGCCATACAGTGCAGTCAGGAAAATGGCTTTGGGAATCACCCGCGCCGCGTTTGGCGTCTCCTCCGACAGCGTGGTGACCGCGTCAAAACCGAGGAAAGAGAAGCAGACGATAGTCGCGCCGGTAATAATCGGGATCAGGTGGGCGTTCTCGCTGATAAACGGCTGGAGCGACCAGACGGTGCCGACGCCCTCACCCTTGTGCAGGCCATGCACCACGAGTATGACAAACACCACCATGATGGCGATCTGCACCAGCACAAACAGGGTGTTAAAGTTGGCGACCAAATTAACGCTCTTCAGGTTCGCCAGCGTCAGGATCGTCACAAACCCCACCACCCAGACCCACGGTGGGACTTCCGGGAACAACGCGGAAAGGTAGATCTTCGCCAGCAGCACGTTGATCATCGGCAGGAAGAGATAGTCCAGCAGCGATGACCAGCCGACCATAAAACCCAGGTGGGGTCCGATCGATTTCTGCGTGTAGGTATACGCAGAGCCCGCTTCCGGGAACTGACGCACCAGTTTGCCGTAGCTGATGGCGGTAAACATGACGCCCGCCAGCGCCAGGAGATACGAGGCGGGCACGTGGCCATTACTGATACCGGACACAATGCCGAAGGTATCAAACACGGTCATGGGGGTGAGGTAAGCCAGGCCCATCATGACCACCTGCCAGAGCTTGAGGGAACTGCGCAGCCGGGTTCTTCCGGCCATGCCCGGCGAATCAAGAGAGGTGTTAGTCGCCATAAACCGTCCCCCCCATGCTTACCGTGGTTTGCAATCGCGTTGTCCTTAACGCAAACCTGCTTAGCAAAGGGGGTAGTTGTAAAGAACATACGCGATCGTACCAGCGCAGCATCTCTCGCTCGCACTCACAGCAGGCGCCTGACTGGCCCCCTTCGCCCTGCGGATAGTTGAACATCTGCATCATTTCCTACCTCGTCACACAGTGTCGTTAAGAAAATCCCTGTGCCGCCTGCGCTCCATAACGCGACTCCCGGGAGATAGCTGGCGTGCCAGCGAACAGTTAGGCCAGGCTCCGCGCAGGCCATTTGGTAATACGTATGCGATGAAACAAAGCGGCCCCTTACCGGGGCTCGTCATCAGGCGTTTTTCAACATCCACTCAATTTCTGTTTCGGTAATCAGGCGTTCAAACTGCAGTAACTCATCATTTTTGCAGGCGTGATATACGTGGCAGAAACGTTCGCCCAGCCGCTCGCGAAGATGATCGTTTTGCATAAATTCCCACAGCGCATCGCTCTGACGGATCGGGAACGGCAGCCCGTCCTGCTCCAGACCATTGCCTTCCACTTCTTCCTGCAGGGGTAAATCGTTATCCAGCCCATGAAGAATGCCGGCAAAAATTGCCGCCATTACCAGATACGGATTCGCGTCTGCTCCCGCCACCCGGTACTCGACCCGATGGTTATGGCGATCGCCGCAGGGGATACGCAGGGCAACCGTGCGATTATTGTGTCCCCATGATGCCTGCGTCGGCACGTACATTCCCGGCTGGAAACGGCGGTAGGAGTTGACGTTAGGTGCCAGCAGCGCCATGGACGCCGGCATCAGATCGATCATCCCGGCCAGCGCGCGTTTCAGCAGCGCGGAATCCTCGCCGCTGGCGTCTGCGAGCACGTTTTCGCCTCTGTTGTTTTGCATGCTGATGTGGATATGCATCCCGCTGCCCGCATGCTCTTCATACGGCTTTGCCATAAACGTGGCGTGCATCTTATGTTTTTCCGCCATCTGCCTGACGAGACGTTTTAGCGCCAGCGCATCATCGCAGGCGTCGAGCACGTTTTCCGTATGGTGCAGGTTAATCTCAAACTGGCCCGGGGAGGCCTCAGCCACGGCCCCGTCAGCGGGGATCAGCTGCAGCTGCGCCAGCTCGTCAATGTCATTCAGCACGTCAGCAAAGTGGTTCAGGTTATCTACCGAGTAGACCTGACTCTGCGTGTTACGCACGTCGGTGCCCGGCGCGCAGGGAGGCTGCAGATAGCCGTCGGCATCGCGTTGACGGTCAAGTAAATAGAACTCCAGCTCTACCGCTACCACGGGGAACAGACCGCGCTGGCGCAGCTGCTGCCAGAGTCGGTTGAGTACGTTCCGCGGCTCAACGTCAAAGGGAGCGCCATCTTCATCAACCATGGTGAGCTGCACCTGACCAATGTATTCCGGGTCGGCGGCGGACGGTGTCAGGGTGCCCGGTACCGGCACGCAGATACAGTCCGGCTCGCCGAGCTCCTGCCCCAGCCCCGCCTCTTCCACGACGTTACCCAAAATGTCCATGGCGAAAACCGATGCCGGGAAATAGCAGCCTTTTTCAAGCTTGTTCAGTCCGGCAACCGGGATACGTTTGCCGCGAAAACAGCCGTTCAGGTCGGTCAGGAGGACATCAATAAACTGGGTGTCAGGATACTTTTCTAAATAGCGCTTCACTTCCTGCGTAAAGGCGCTGCCCCGCCTCTCGTCCGTGTGCTGCACAAAGTTCTCAACTTCTACGATATTGGTTTCCATGATTTACCACCGTTTTTGGGATTTGCGTTCGCTGCTCTGGACTGTCAAATATAATGTCCACCCTATCGAATCTGTATGCAAATAAAATGTTTGTCAAATGTTAAATTAAGTTTGCAAAAGCCAGATCTCGTTGCTAGATTGAGAAAATATTGAACGAAAAGGCCGTTTCACAGGCGAAAATGGCCTAAATTTAGTCCACTTTGTGAGGGCGATCATGGAAAATATAATGAACAAGCCAGTTATTGGCGTGGTGATGTGCAGAAACAGGCTTAAGGGTCATGAGACCCAGACCCTGCAAGAAAAGTACCTGAATGCCATTATTAACGCGGGGGGCTTACCCATTGCCTTACCGCATGCGCTGGCAGAGCCAGAGCTACTTACCGCTCTGCTGCCCACCCTGGACGGGATTTACCTGCCGGGCAGCCCAAGTAACGTGCAGCCGCACCTTTATGGTGAAAACGGCGATGAGCCTGACGCCGATCCCGGGCGAGATCTTCTGAGTATGGCGCTGATTGGTGCCGCGCTCGAAAGGCGCATCCCCATTTTCGCCATCTGCCGGGGGCTGCAGGAAATGGTTGTTGCGACGGGAGGGACGCTGTATCGCCGCCTGTTCGAGCAGAACGACCTGCTTGAGCACCGGGAAGACCCTGAACTGTCGGTTGAGCTACAATACGCCCCGTCTCATGAAGTTCAGGTTCAGGAGGGAGGACTGCTGTCTCAATTAATACCAGGCTGTAACACATTTTGGGTAAACTCGTTACACGGGCAAGGTGCACGAACGTTAGGACCACGGCTTCGCGTGGAGGCCCGCTCGACGGATGGGCTGGTCGAAGCGGTCAGCGTTCAGGACCACCCTTTTGCCCTCGGCGTGCAATGGCACCCCGAATGGAACAGCAGCGAGTACGCCCTGTCACGCATGTTGTTTGAAGGTTTTATCACCGCCTGTCAAAGCCACATTGCCGAGAAGCAACGGCTTTGACCTCTACCGTAAAGGAAATGCAACTATGAGCGATGACGGACTGGCGCCAGGGAAACGTCTGTCTGAGATCCGCCAGCAGCTGGGTCTCTCGCAGCGGCGTGCCGCCGAACTGTCTGGGTTAACACACAGTGCCATCAGCACCATTGAGCAGGACAAAGTCAGTCCTGCCATCAGTACGCTGCAAAAGCTGCTGAAAGTTTATGGGCTGTCGCTCTCGGAATTCTTTTCGGAACCGGAAAAACCTGATGAACCGCAGGTGGTTATTAATCAGGAAGACCTTATCGAAATAGGCAGTCAGGGGGTTTCGATGAAGCTGGTTCATAACGGAAATCCGAACCGTACGCTGGCGATGATTTTTGAAACTTACCAGCCTGGAACCACGACCGGAGAGAGGATCAAACACCAGGGTGAGGAGATTGGTACGATACTGGAAGGTGAAATAGTGCTGACCATTAATGGTCAGCCTTATCACCTGGTTGCGGGGCAGAGCTATGCCATCAATACCGGCATACCGCACAGCTTCAGCAACACCTCGGCAGGCATCTGCCGCATTATCAGTGCCCACACCCCCACCACGTTCTAATAACCACTCAGTCCCGGTGTAAGCGCGCTTACGCCGGGACAAATAAAAACGATCAATGTCGGCATTCAACGGGTTAATTCCCGGGATGCCTCACGGCTTCGTATTGCCTGAAACGGCCATGCCTTTATTTATCTGATTGCGAAAGAAAGGAGTGAATATGCATTTTCAGCACCTGACTTACTGGCAGGATAAAGCAAAAAACAGCGCCATTGAGACCCGGTTATTTATTAACGGTGCCTATTGTGACGCCGCCGATAACGCCACGTTTGAAACCGTCAATCCTGCTACCCAACAGACGCTGGCGAACGTGGCCCGCGGCAAGGAGGCTGACGTAGACCGCGCGGTTCAGGCCGCGCGTGAGGTATTTGAGCGCGGTGACTGGTCGCAGGCGTCTCCGGCGCAGCGCAAGGCCGTGCTGAATAAGCTCGCCGATTTGATGGAACGCCACGGCGAAGAGCTGGCCTTACTGGAAACGCTGGACACCGGCAAACCCATCCGCCACAGCCTGCGCGACGATATTCCCGGCGCGGCTCGCGCCATTCGCTGGTACGCCGAAGCGGCGGATAAAGTCTACGGCGAAGTGGCACCTACGGGTCCAGGCGAGCTGGCGATGATCGTGCG
The DNA here is from genome assembly GCF_041399405.1 of Enterobacter sp. KB-280D8. Taxonomy (NCBI): domain Bacteria; kingdom Pseudomonadati; phylum Pseudomonadota; class Gammaproteobacteria; order Enterobacterales; family Enterobacteriaceae; genus Enterobacter; species Enterobacter sp. KB-280D8. The sequence continues at coordinate 266,593 of NZ_JBGKEC010000001.1, read as the reverse complement.
CGAGCCGATCGGGGTGGTCGCGGCCATCGTCCCCTGGAACTTCCCGCTGCTGCTGGCCTGCTGGAAGCTGGGCCCGGCGCTGATCGCGGGCAACAGCGTGGTATTGAAACCGTCGGAGAAATCGCCCCTCACCGCCCTGCGGCTGGCCGGGCTGGCGAAAGAGGCGGGCCTGCCTGACGGCGTGCTGAATGTGATAAGCGGTTACGGCCACGAAGCGGGCCAGGCGCTGGCACTGCATCCGGAGGTCGAGGTGCTGACGTTTACCGGCTCTACCCGTACCGGCAAGCAGCTGTTGAAGGACGCGGGAGAAAGCAACATGAAGCGCGTCTGGCTGGAGGCGGGCGGCAAGAGCGCCAACATTATCTTTGCCGACTGTCCGGACCTGGACAAGGCCGTGAGCGCGACCGCCGCCGGGATTTTTTATAACCAGGGGCAAGTCTGTATCGCCGGTACCCGCCTGCTGCTCGAAGACAGCATCGCCGATGACTTCCTGGCAAAGCTAAAAGCGCAGGCCCGTCACTGGCAGCCGGGCGATCCGCTCGACCCCGACAGCACGATGGGAATGCTCATCGACGCTGCGCACGCCGATACCGTCCACACGTTTATTCGCGAGGGAACAAGGAAAGGTACGCTGCTGCTGGACGGGCGGGAACAAGCATGGCCTTCCGCAGTGGGTCCCACCATTTTTGTCGACATCGACCCAGCCTCCCCGCTGTGCCGGGAGGAGATTTTCGGGCCGGTGCTGGTCGTCACCCGTTTTAAAACCGAAGAAGAAGCCTTAACGCTGGCCAACGACAGTGAATATGGGCTTGGCGCGGCGGTATGGACCCGCGATCTTTCCCGCGCGCACCGTATGAGCCGCCGTCTGAAAGCAGGCTCGGTCTTCGTCAATAACTATAACGATGGCGATATGACTGTACCTTTTGGCGGCTATAAGCAGAGCGGCAACGGTCGCGACAAGTCCCTGCACGCGCTGGAAAAATTTACCGAACTGAAAACCATCTGGATTGCCCTGGAGCCTCAATCATGACCGAACATACCACCAGCTACTACGCGGCCAGCGCGAACGCTTACGAACCTTTCTCGACGCTAAACGAGTCGATCAGCTGTGACGTGTGCGTGGTGGGCGGCGGCTATACCGGCCTCTCCTCCGCGCTGCATCTCGCCGAAATGGGCTACGACGTGGTGCTCCTTGAAGGAGCGCGCATCGGTTTCGGTGCCAGCGGACGCAACGGCGGCCAGCTGGTTAACTCCTACAGCCGCGATATCGACGTGATTGAGAAAAACTACGGCCCCGATGCCGCCAGAGTCCTCGGGAGCATGATGTTTGAGGGCGGGGAAATCATCCGGGAGCGTATCCAGCGCTACCAGATCCAGTGCGACTATCGTCCCGGCGGCCTGTTTGTGGCGCTAAACCATAAGCAGCTGGAGACGCTGGAGGAGCAAAAAGCCAACTGGGAACGCTACGGCAACACGCAGCTGGAGCTGCTGGACGCTAACGCCATCCGCCGGGAAGTTGACAGCGAACGCTATACCGGCGCGCTGCTGGACCGCAGCGGAGGACACATTCATCCGCTGAACCTGGCAATCGGCGAAGCGGACGCCATTCGCCTGAACGGCGGGCGGGTGTATGAACAGTCCCCGGTGACCGCCATTCAGCACACCAGCCCGGCCGTGGTGAGCACACAGCATGGTCAGGTGACGGCCCGCTATGTGATCGTCGCCGGGAATGCCTATCTGGGCGATAAGATAGAACCGGAGCTGGCAAAACGCAGCATGCCCTGCGGCACCCAGGTGGTGACCACCGCCCCGCTGCCGGAAGCGGTCGTCCGCACGCTGATCCCCAATAACTACTGCGTGGAGGATTGCAATTACCTGCTGGATTACTACCGTCTCACCGCCGACAACCGCCTGCTGTACGGCGGTGGAGTAGTCTATGGCGCGCGCGATCCGGACGATGTCGAGCGCCTGGTGATGCCAAAGCTGCTGAAAACCTTCCCGCAGCTGGCAGGCGTCAAAATCGACTACCGCTGGACGGGCAACTTCCTGCTGACCCTGTCACGGATGCCGCAGTTTGGTCGTCTGGACAAGAACATCTATTACATGCAGGGCTACAGCGGTCACGGCGTGACCTGCACCCACCTGGCCGGACGGCTGATCTCGGAACTGTTGCGCGGTGACGCTGAGCGCTTTGATGCGTTTGCCAACCTCCCGCACTATCCCTTCCCGGGCGGTCGCAGCCTGCGGATTCCATTTACGGCGATGGGCGCGGCGTACTACAGCCTGCGCGATCGTCTTGGCGTATGATCGTTTCGACAAAAGGGTATCTGACATGAGTAACCAGGAATTTCATCAGCGCAGACTTTCTGCCACCCCGCGCGGCGTAGGCGTAATGTGTAATTTCTTTGCCCGCACGGCGGAGAATGCCACTTTCACCGACGTGGAAGGCAATGACTATATTGATTTCGCCGCAGGGATCGCGGTACTAAATACCGGCCATCGTCACCCTGAACTGGTGGCCGCAGTGGAAAAACAGCTTCACCAGTTCACCCACACGGCCTACCAGATTGTGCCGTATGAAAGCTACGTTTCCTTAGCCGAAAAACTTAACGAGCTGGCCCCGGTGCAGGGCCCGGCCAAGACGGCGTTCTTCACAACGGGCGCGGAAGCGGTGGAAAATGCCATTAAAATCGCCCGGGCCCACACCGGCAGACCGGGTGTGATTGCCTTCGGGGGAGGCTTTCATGGCCGAACCTATATGACCATGGCCTTAACCGGCAAGGTCGCGCCCTATAAGCTGGGGTTTGGTCCGTTCCCCGGGTCGGTTTATCACGTGCCGTATCCCTCTGAGCTGCACGGCATTACGACGCAGGATGCCATCACGTCGATAGAGCGCCTGTTCAAAGCGGATATAGAGGCGAAACAGGTGGCGGCGATTATTTTTGAACCCATCCAGGGTGAAGGCGGATTCAACGTCGCCCCGCCAGAGCTGGTGGCCGCCATCCGCCGCATCTGCGATGAGCATGGGATCGTGATGATTGCTGACGAAGTGCAGAGCGGCTTCGCCCGTACGGGTAAACTGTTTGCCATGGAACACTACGCGGACAAGCCCGACCTGATGACAATGGCGAAAAGCCTGGCAGGCGGAATGCCGCTGTCCGGCGTGGTGGGCCGCGCCGAAATCATGGACGCGCCGGCTCCCGGCGGTCTGGGAGGAACCTATGCAGGCAACCCGCTGGCGGTGGCCGCCGCGCACGCGGTGCTGAATATTATCGACAACGAGTCACTGTGCGCCCGCGCCTGCCATCTGGGCGATCAACTGAAAGCCACGCTGGAGGAAATTCAGGGCAGCTTTCCTGCGCTCGTGGCGATAAGGGGAAGAGGATCGATGATTGCGGCGGAGTTTTTTGATCCCGAGAGCCGTGAACCTTCGGCCGCCATCGCGCAGGCGATCCAGCAAAAGGCACTCGCCCAGGGCCTGCTGTTGTTGATCTGCGGCCAGTACGGCAACGTGATCCGCTTCCTTTATCCGCTGACGATTCCGGATGCCCAGTTCACCCAGGCGCTGGCGATCCTGCAACAGGTTATGCGTGATAAGTCCTGAGTGCCCACCGAAAACCGTCTCCCGGAATGCCGGGGGACGGTTTCAACGGAGGAGATCGGCACAGATTTCCTCCGTGTGGGAAATGTTGGGGAATTTGGTCTGTTTCATTGTATGCTCCATGAAACACATCCCTGGCATGAGGAAATAAGAATTGCAAAAAACATCAGCCTATCAATCACTTGTCAAAACCTTCCAGCGTCTCTCCCGCTTCTCGCACCTCTCCTCCATCGCCAGCTGGGACATGTTCACCATGATGCCGCCAGGCGGCAGCGCCGCGCGCGGTGAAGCGCTGGCGGAAATGAGCGTTCTGCAACATCAGATCCTGACCGATAAAAAAGTCGGCGACCTGTTAGCGGCCGCAGCAGGAGAAGATCTGAACGACGTTGAACAGGCTAATCTGCGCGAAATGACGCGCCACTACCAGCAGGCGACCCTGCTACCGGAATCGCTGGTGGAAGCCAAATCGCTCGCGGGAAGCAAATGCGAGCACGCTTGGCGCACACAGCGCCCCGCCAACGACTGGCTGGGCTTTTCCGCCAACCTGAAAGAAGTGGTGAAACTCAGCCGCGAAGAGGCCCGCCTGCGCGCCGAAGCTAAAGGCTGTACGCCATACGACGCGCTGCTGGACATTTTTGAACCGGACATGACCAGCGCCCGCCTGGACGTGCTGTTTGGCGATATGAAAACCTGGCTGCCGGACCTGCTGGCAAGCGCGGTGGAGAAACAGGCTCAGCGGTCGTTCGTTCCGCCGCAGGGCCCCTTCCCGACGGCAACCCAGCGCGAGCTGGGTCTGGAAGCCATGAAGATGCTCGGCTTCGATTTTAACGGCGGCCGCCTGGACGTTAGCGCTCACCCGTTCTGCGGCGGCGTCCCGGAGGACGTTCGCATTACCACGCGCTATGACGAAAATGAACTGCTCAGCGCGCTATTTGGCGTGATCCACGAAACCGGACACGCCCGCTACGAACAAAACCTGCCGCGCGCCTGGGCCGGACAGCCCGTGGCGCTGGCGCGCTCAACGGCAATCCACGAATCTCAGAGCCTGTTCTTTGAAATGCAACTGGGACGCAGTGAAGCCTTCCTCAAGCATCTTCTCCCTGCGGTGCACGCCCGTTTTGGCAGCCAGGCGGCGTTTAGCGAAGAGAACTTTATTGCCTGGAACCAGCGCGTGAAGCCTGGCTATATCCGCGTCGATGCGGACGAAGTGAGCTACCCGGCACACGTGGTGCTGCGCTATGAGATTGAGCGCGTGCTGATCAACGGCGAGATCGAGGTGGACGATATCCCCGCCCTGTGGGATGAAAAAATGCAGGCCTGGCTCGGGTTATCCACCAAAGACAACTACCGCAACGGCTGCATGCAGGATATCCACTGGACCGACGGCGGGTTTGGTTACTTCCCGTCATACACGCTGGGCGCGATGTATGCCGCGCAGCTGTTCCATGCGGCAAAGACCGCGCTTCCGGGACTGCAGGCTTCCATCGCTGAAGGCGATTTTTCCGCCCTCTTTGAGTGGCTGCGTCAGAACATCTGGCAGCACGGCAGCCGCTTCAGCACGTCGCAGTTAATCACCCAGGCGACGGGCGAGGATCTGAATATCCGTTACTTCCGCGAACATCTGACCTCGCGCTATTTGTAATCTGTTTGGCCGGGGGTGAGGGACCTCAAGTAAAAGAGCCGTATGTACCCCCTCACCCCAGCCCTCTCCCTCAAGGGAGAGGGGGGCGTCCGTGCAGAACCCCGGCCTTGTACATATGGTTACACGCCGATACCAATCACTCACGGAAACCCCGAATTTACAGGGATATAGTTATTTCAACGGCCCCGCAGTGGGGTTAAATGAAAAACCAAATTCGAGGGTATGAACATGAAAAAAGTATTAGCTCTGGTTGTTGCCGCTGCTATGGGTCTGTCTTCTGCTGCGTTCGCTGCTGAAACCACCGCTGCACCAGCGGCTGCGGCACCTGCTGCAACGACCACCGCGGCGCCAGCAAAAACCGTACATCACAAGAAACACCATAAAGCCGCTAAACCGGCTGCAGAACAAAAAGCGCAGGCGGCTAAAAAGCACCACAAAAAAGCCGCTAAACCAGCCGTAGAGCAAAAAGCCCAGGCGGCTAAAAAGCACCATAAAAAAGCGGCTAAACCAGCCGTAGAGCAAAAAGCCCAGGCGGCGAAAAAGCATCACAAAAAAGCAGTAAAACACGAAGCTGCTAAACCAGCTGCACAGCCAGCTGCGTAAGAGTACAAGCTTAACCGTGCCCTGCGGGGCACGTTGGTAAACCGGCGCTGAACCGGAAAAGGTTCTGCGCCGTTTTTTTTATCCGGAGGGCGTATGCTGCGACGCTATCGGTTTGAGCTGATTCTGATCCTGCTTATTTTATGCGCGCTCATCGCAAGCCATTTTTATCTTTCCTGACTGTAGCACGCTGATTTTACTCCCACTTTAGCGCCGTCCCGTCTATAGTATTTTCATAGGGTTCACTTTTAATAATCATAATTACCCCCACCAGAGTGTGATATGCGTAAATCTGTTGTGTTGTTGCTGGGAACGTTTGGCCTTTTTTCTGGATTTTCACAGGCGGATGATGGCGATGATGGTGCCATTAGCGCGAAAGAGCTAAAGACGCTTTTTTTCGGTCATGACGATCGTACTCGCGTCTCCGACCCTACCCAGGCCCCCTGGGATGCGATCGGGCAACTGGAAACCGCCAGCGGTAACCTGTGTACTGCAACCCTGATTACCCCACAATTAGCTCTGACGGCGGGCCACTGCCTGTTGACGCCACCCAACGGTAAGCCAGACAAAGCGGTAGCCTTACGATTTGTGTCGCAAAAAGGGATCTGGCGCTATGAAATCCACGGCATTGAAGGCCGGGTTGATCCTTCTCTCGGGAAGCGACTGAAGCCGGATGGTGACGGCTGGATAGTGCCGCCCGCGGCAGCCTCATGGGATTTTGGCCTGATTATTTTACGCTACCCGCCTTCGGGTATTACGCCGCTGCCCCTGTTTGACGGAGATAAAGCGGCGCTGACCGCCGCGCTGAAAGCCGCCGACCGCAAGGTGACGCAGTCTGGCTATCCGGTCGATCATCTGGATGCGCTCTACACCCACACGGACTGTATCGTGACGGGCTGGGCACAAACCAGCGTGCTTTCGCACCAGTGTGATACGTTGCCGGGCGACAGCGGTTCACCGCTGATGCTGAAAACCGATAACGGCTGGCAGCTGATTGGCGTTCAAAGCTCCGCCCCGGCGGCGAAAGACCGCTGGCGAGCCGATAACCGGGCCCTGTCCGTCACCGGCTTTCGCGATAAGCTGGAAGCGCTGGCTAAAGAGTAAGCCAGCGCAGTTGTCGGTGAGTAAGGGTTACCGATTGATCAGGCGAGTTTTATCATGATCATGCCCGCAAGCAGCAATATCAGCCCTATCCAGCCTTTATTATTTAAACGCTGCCCGAAAAGCACCCACCCGGCGGCCAGGGTGGCGGCGATACCAAAACCGCCCCACAGCGCATAGGCCACTGAAAGATCGATACCTTTGACCGCTTGTGACAGGGCGCTAAACGCTCCCAGCACCGCGGCAATCGACATCAGGCCGTATATTTTACGGCGAAAACCGTCGGAGAATTTCAGCAGAACGTTAGCGAAAATTTCCAGCACGATAGCGAAGCCCAGCCAGGCCGCATGAACCCATTCAAACTGTTGCATGGTTCTGCTCCTTCTGCTGTTTAGTCGGTTTACGGGTACCTGATTTAATCAGCACGATGCCCGCAACCAGCGTCGTTAATCCTGCGATTTTCATTGTTGTTAATGTTTCGTCAAATATCAGGACGCTGAACAGCGTAATCAATAAAATACCAATACCTTCCCAAAGCGCATACGCCACGCCCAGCGCAATTTTTTTCACCGCAAACGAAAGGAAAATATAGGAAAGTGAAATCATCACCAGCATTAAAATAAAACCGGTATTACCCTCGCTGACGCTTGCCCACTTCATAGACAGCGTGCCGGTAATTTCAGCGACAATCGCCAGAGCTAATAAGATCCAGTAAAACATGTTTTTCTCCTGCTTGAGAATATAATCCATCGTGGCCCGCCGCATGCAGCAAACCCAAAAAATATGAAATTAAATCAGACAGCTAAGCGCGTAGCGCCAGCTCAGGCAGAAGAGATAACTATAGTGCGGTGCGCCAGTGTTGCTCACCAGCAAGCAGGGAGAAGGAGGTGGTAAATACAGCAGTGTTGTTTGAAGAATACGTCCTGAACAAATTGTCCATAAAATTACAATTATCCGCGTTGTTGCTTCTCGTCTTTGCGGATGAAAATTGTCCTCGGTAGTTGAACACGCTAGATTTGTACCATAAGCCAGGATTTTACTCAAAGTCTTTTCAATTCTTTACCCGTCCCGTTTGATTTTGGTTAGTTTATTGCAGGGCGTTTACCCTTTATTATGAAGAAAAAGCGTTTTTCGGAGTCACCATGGCTAAACCCATTATTACCCTGAACGGGATAAAAATTGTCATCATGCTGGGCATGCTGGTGATCATACTGACGGGCGTTCGTTTTGCCGCCGACATCATTGTGCCCTTTATTCTGGCCCTGTTCGTTGCGGTGATCCTTAACCCGCTGGTACAGCGCATGACGCGGCTGCGCATCCCGCGCGTGCTGGCCATTACCCTGCTGATTAGCGTCATTATTTTCGCCATGGTGTTACTGGTTGCTTATCTGGGTACCTCGCTGAACGAACTGGCGCGAACGCTGCCGAAATACCGCTCCTCACTGGCGATACCGTTGCTGCAGCTTGAGCCCTGGCTACAGCGCGCGGGAATAGAAGTCTCCGTTGAGGAGCTTCTTAAATATATCGACCCTAATGCGGCAATGACGATCGTCACAGGCCTGCTGACGCAGCTTTCCAATGCCATGACCTCCATTTTTCTGCTGTTTTTAACGGTCGTGTTCATGCTGCTGGAGGTGCCACAGCTGCCCGCAAAGTTACAGCATATTATGGTTCGTCCGGTTGAAGGAATGGGGGCTATTCAGCGCGCGCTGGACAGCGTTTCCCGCTATCTGGTACTGAAAACCGCCATTAGCCTGGTTACCGGGGTGGTGGTCTGGGGAATGCTGGTGGCGCTGGACGTTCGCTTTGCGTTCGTCTGGGGGTTACTGGCGTTTGCGCTCAACTACATTCCCAACATCGGCTCCGTGCTGGCAGCGATCCCCCCTATTCTTCAGGTGCTGGTGTTCAGCGGATTTTATGATGCGCTGATTCTGCTGGCCGGCTATCTGGCGATTAATCTGGTATTCGGTAATATTCTTGAACCACGAATGATGGGACGCGGGCTGGGGCTTTCGACGCTGGTCGTCTTTTTGTCCCTGATTTTCTGGGGCTGGCTGCTCGGCCCCGTAGGCATGCTGCTCTCCGTTCCGCTGACCATCATCGTGAAGATTGGTCTGGAACAGACGGCGGGCGGGCAAAGCATCGCCGTACTGCTGAGCGATATGAGCCATCAGTAGCCGTCATTCCGCCATCGACAGGAGGGGCTTGCTTGCCCTTCCGCCTTCACGATAAACCCTGAGCGCCTTCTGCCAGTCCGTCAGAGGGTATACCGTACCGGGGCTGTACTCGCTGCCGCGCATCCGGGGCCAGATTTGATCGAACTCCGCGCGCCACGCCTCAGCGCTGAGCCTGTCCAGATAGTTACGAATATGGAACCACGCCACGCGAGGCAGGGGCCGCTGCTGGCGGAAGGTCTGCCCGGAGAGCAGCCCATAGCAGACAAATATACCCTGCTCAGGCATCACGTTCAGGATCGCTTCCGCAAGCACCCCGCCGGTTGCATCGTAAACGACGTCGGCACGCGAGGCGACGCTGGCGATCTTCTGCATGTCATGCTGTGCGACAGGAACAATCCCCATCGCCGCCAGCCGCTCAGCGTGAACGGGCGAACGATGAATACCGTACACCGCGTCAGCCCCCGCCAGACGCGCCCACTGCCCGAGCAGAACGGCGCAATCAGAACCGGCGGCCGTGAGCAGCACCCGCTTTCCCTGCGGTGGATAGTGGGTCAGCATCATCTGCGCCGCCAGAGGATTGATATAGGCCCGCGCGGCCAGGCATGAATCGAGATCGTCCGGAACGGGGATAGCATACTCTGCCGGGCAATCGACATAGCGCTGCCAGGTGCCCTGCCCGCGCAGCGGCAGAACGCGTTTACCCTCCAGATGCGCAAACGACGCGGGCGCCTGAATGACAACGCCGACGCCTTCATACCCCACGACGGCGGGTAACGGAGTTCTGTGGCGATAGGCGCCGGTAATGGGAATGAGATCGGACGCGTTCACCGGTGCAAACAGCATTCGCACGCGGAGGTGTCCCGGTGCAAGCGCGCCCGGCGACGCGGTTTCAGGTTGCAGAACAGATTCTGGCTCGCCAAAACGGCGATACCAGAGGGCCAGATTTTCCATTACGATCTCACGGCTGACGGCGGAATACCTAATCGCGCCAGCCCATTGCCGGTGCGACATGTTTGAGAATGGACTCAATCACGTGCGCATTGTAATCCACACCAAGCTGGTTCGGTACGGTCAGTAATAATGTATCAGCCTCGGCAATCGCCTCGTCCTTTTTCAACTGCTCTATCAGCTTGTCAGGCTCTGCGGCATAGCTGCGTCCGAAGATCGCGCGCGTTTTCTCATCAAGATACCCCACGCTGTCGCTGTCGTTGCGGCTGGCGCCGAAGTACATCCGGTCGCGGTCGTCCATCAGTGCAAAAATACTGCGGCTAACCGAGACGCGCGGCTGTCGCGTATGCCCGGCCTCTTGCCAGGCCTGGCGGTACGCGCGGATCTGTTTTGCCTGTTGAATATGGAACGGCTCGCCGGTTTCATCGTCTTTCAGGGTTGAGCTTTGCAGGTTCATTCCCAGCTTTGCGGCCCATACGGCCGTCGCATTCGAACCGGCACCCCACCAGATACGCTCCCGCAAACCTTCTGAATAAGGCTCCAGGCGCAGCAGCCCCGGAGGATTCGGGAACATCGGCTGTGGATTCGGCTTTGCAAACCCTTCTCCGCGCAGTACCTCAAGCAGCACCTCGGTATGACGGCGCGCCATGTCCGCTTCGTTTTCTCCTTCCTGCGGGACATAGCCGAAATGACGCCAGCCATCAATGACCTGCTCCGGGGAGCCCCGGCTGATGCCAAGCTGCAGACGACCGCCGGAAATCAGATCCGCCGCGCCCGCATCTTCAGCCATGTACATCGGATTTTCATAGCGCATATCAATCACGCCGGTACCGATTTCGATGGTTTTTGTTTTTGCGCCTATTGCCGCCAGCAGGGGGAACGGCGAGCTAAGCTGTCGGGCAAAGTGGTGCACGCGGAAATACGCGCCGTCTGCCCCCAGCTCTTCGGCCGCCACGGCCAGGTCGATGGACTGCAGCAGCGTATCTGCCGCCGAACGCGTGCCGGACTGCGGAGAAGGCGTCCAGTGACCAAATGATAAAAACCCGATCTTTTTCATAACAGTGTGTCCTGATAATGCATTGCGTTCTCTCTACTTTACGCATTACCCGGTGAGAATAAATGCCGTTTATTTAACGGAAAGCGTCAAATAAATTGACGGAATTGAGCGGTTCGTCATTCCGCTTCATAATGGGATATAATATCCCCCACTTTTTTCATGGCAGGTAAAACCGGCAATGGCTCTGATCCCTAAAAACTACGCGCGACTGGAAAGCGGCTATCGCGAAAAAGCATTAAAAATCTATCCCTGGGTCTGCGGACGCTGCTCGCGGGAGTTCGTCTATTCCAACCTGCGTGAATTGACGGTTCACCATATCGATCACGACCATACCAACAACCCGGAAGATGGCAGCAACTGGGAACTGTTGTGCCTGTTTTGCCACGATCACGAGCATTCGAAATACACCGAAGCGGATCAGTACGGCACCACCGTGGTCGCCGGTGAAGATGCGCAAAAAGATGTGGGCGTCGCCACCTTTAACCCGTTTGCCGATTTAAAAGCGATGATGGATAAGAAGAAATAATCCCCTCGCCCACATCGCGCTCCGCGAATTAGAATGTCCAGGTGATAGCGGCGGTTGCAGACCCCTCATTGCGCCGCATCACAATCGGGCTATCATTGGCATGGTCGCCAAGCCAGGTATAGTCCGCACTCAGCACCGTCCCCCAGTGGGCATCGAACTGATGGCTCCAGGTCAGACTGGTTTCGACGCCATAAAATCCACCCGGCGCTGAATAGCGGCGATATCCGCTGCGGCGGCTCTGCTGCTCGCTGACCCCATACCAGGTATTCAGATAATGGCTGTCGCCAAACAGGGCCGCAGACTGAAAGGCGACCGTATCCTGGTTATTTTGTACGGGGACTAGCGTCACGGAGGCCTGATAGCTGGCCCCCTGGCTGTCCGTTAAAGGCAGCGTCGCTTTCCCCTCCACACTCAGCCAGGGCGCGGCCTGCCAGCCCACTGCAAGGCCGGTATTCAGGGTGGTATCAATGTCCCCCATCCCTTTCAGATTGTTTGCGCCCTCACGCCAGCCAGAATTTTTCTCAGCCCTTCCGAAGTCATAGCCCAGCGTGTGTTCGAAGTACCAACCGCTGTCGTTTTGCAGGTCATATCCCACCCCTTTTTGCGCATCAATAAAGAAAGCGCCTTTACGACCCTGCAGCACCGGAACCACCTGCCACACCTGCTTGTCTGAGCCTGAGTAACGCGGGGCATACTGCCCTCCCAGCCCGACGGTTAAGGAATCGGACGCGGAGCCATCATCCGCCTGCGCGCCGGACGTCACGACCATCAGAAGCGGGACGGACATATACAGGACTTTTTTTATCGCTATCATACTGCTCTCCATACAGACGCTGGCGTCACCTGATACAGGGGCGGCCACATAATGTTGGCGCAGTATGATTTGGCTGAATCAATGAATCGTCGGGATAGTGTTAAGAAATGGTCAAGGTGAACGGATGTTGTCCAGAAGAGTGCTGATTATTGAAGATGACGCCGATGCGGCTGGCGTGCTCGAAGCCTATTTACGGCGTGAAAATTACGACGTGACCATTACCGGAGACGGTCTTTCCGGGTTGGATATGGCGCAGCGGTGGAAGCCCGACCTCATCCTGCTGGACGTGATGCTGCCGGGGCTTAACGGCACCGAGGTGCTGGCTGGTGTGCGCCGTAAAAGCGATGTGCCGGTGATTATGGTCACGGCCATGGGGGATACCCCCGACCGCATTGGGGCCCTGCGGTACGGTGCCGATGATTACGTTGTGAAGCCTTATCATCCGGGGGAAGTGGTGGCTCGGGTACAGGCGGTGCTGCGGCGCAGCAGTAAAAAAGAGACAGACGAAGCGATCCTTCGCTGGCAAACGCTGGAGGTGGATGTGGGCGCCATTGTGGCGAGCGTGGATAACGGCGGCGACGCGCCTGTGATGCTCGATCTTACGCCAACGGAATTCTCGATTCTGGCAACGCTGCTGCGTTCTCCTGCGCACCCGTTCTCCCGCCAGTATTTACTGGAACACTGCTTGCCGGAAAGCGAGGCGCTGGAGCGCGTGGTGGACACCCATATTTATAACCTGCGTAAAAAACTCGAAGTGGCGGGTATTTCCGGCGTGCTGATCAACGTTCGCGGCGTGGGTTACAGGTTCAGACAGCCATGATAAAAAACCGGCACTCGTCTCTGTGGCGCTGGATTTGCGCCCGCATCTTAGCGCTGGCCATCGGCAGCGTGATCGTCATTGCCACCTGCATGTGGCTACGTTATGCGGTGCAGAACTACTGGATAATGGGCAAAATGCCAGCGGCTGTCCGGCAGGAGTTTCTTACGCTCAGCCAGAACCCGCAGGCCAATCCGGCCCGCTTCCACACGATTGTGGACACCTGGTGGGGCCTCAGCTACTCCACGCCGTCTATCGCCTCAGCCGACTGGGTCACGGTGGCCCTGCTGGTGCTGGTAATGATCCCGTTTATTGTGGTGATGGGTCTAAAACACGCCCGGCCGCTGGCGCAGCAGTTCAGCCGCCTTCGCGATGCAGCAAAGGATGTCGCCGACGGGCAGTTTGGCCGTCAGGCGGAACTTATCAAGGATGCACCGGCGGAAATGGTCAGCTTTGCGACCGATTTTAACTCCATGACGGGGCAACTCGCCCGCTATGAAAAAGAGCTCCGCGCCTCACACGTCGCGATGGCGCACGAGCTGCGCTCGCCCCTGACGGCCGCCATTGGGCGTCTGCAAGGCATGTTAGACGGCGTGTTTGATGCCAGCCCGGCGCAGCTGGGCATGGTGATGAAACAGCTCCAGCACCTCAACCGCCTCACCGATGAGCTCCACCTTCTCTCGTTGGCCGACGCGGGTAACCTTGTGCTGGAGGACCAGCCGTTCTGTCTGGATGAGCTGATTCAGGAGCGGGCAGCCTGGATCATGCCCCAGGCTGATGCGCATAATTTCCGGATAATCCTTCGTAACCCGCGTACCTGCCCCTTCAGAGGCGATGCGTTCCGCCTGGGACAGGTCGTTACTATCCTCATGGAAAATGCGCTACGTTACGGACGCGATGGCGGCCACCTTGAGGTGGCACTGTACTACGCCCGCGGGCATTACACCCTTGAATTTACCGATGACGGGCCGGGCGTATCGCCCCAGTTTTTACCGGAAATGTTTAAACGTTTTAGCCGCGAGGAGCAGTCCCGCGCGCGGCATTCCGGCGGCAGCGGCCTCGGCTTGTCCATCGCACGGGCGATTTGTCAGGCGCATGGGGGTGAGATTAGCGCGTCATTACCGGAAACCGGCGGCCTCGCCGTGCGCATTTTGCTGCCCTGGCATCCGTCCGATAATGAAAATCGCCACTCTTGATAAAGCCTTGACAGAACATCGAATCTTTCTCGACGTAGCGCGCATTTAATAACGCCATTCCCTTTATGGAGCGGCGTTATGTCAGACGAATTTTTTCTCTCCCTCCGCCACTGCCTGCATCATTTGTACGGCGTGGCGCGCACCCTTTCCTGGCTGCATTTTCTTCCCCTGGCCCTGCTTGCGCTGGCGATTTTTCCGCTGACCGGCTGTGGTGATAAACACGAAAATAAGCCCGTTCCTGCACGGGCGGTACGCTACGTCGTCGTTGGCACCGATCAAACCCTTCCCGCGCTGGAAAGAACCGGTGAGATCCATGCCCACGATGAAACGACCCTGAGCTTTCGTACCGGGGGCCGGATACTGACCCGCAGCGTTGATATTGGTGACCGGGTCACTGCCGGACAACTGCTGGCCACGCTTGACAATACGACCGGGCAGAATCAGCTCGACAGCGCTGAGGCCGACTATGAAGGCGCCAAAGCCTCCGCGCAGGTCGCCGCGCTTAACGTCAGTCGAATGCAAAAACTCATGCCAACGGGGGCAATAGCCCGCACGCAGCTCGACAGCGCCCGTGCGGACTGGCTTGTCGCCCGCGCGCGCTTAAAAAGCAGCGAGGCCGCGCGGCGAAATGCCCGCGAAAGCCTCGGCTGGACGCGCCTGATCGCGCCACAAGCGGGCATCATCACGGCCGTGAACGCCTCTGTGGGACAGGTTGTCAGCGACGCTCAGTCCGTGCTGACGCTGGCGACCGGGGAAGAACGCGATGTGATGTTTGATATTGCCACTCCCGATGCGATCCCGCCTCTGGATAAGGCGGTGTTGCGGGTTTCCCTTCTCAGCGCCCCGTCAGTACAGGCGTCTGCCGTGCTGCGGGATATCACCCCGCAGGCCGATCCTCAGACCCGCACCTGGCGCGTCAGAGCCACCCTGCAAAACCCGCCGTCGGCCATGGCGCTGGGTGCCAGCGTTACCGTCACGTTGCCATCGTCAGCCCCGCACGGGTACACCCTTCCCGCATCCGCGCTGACCCGTGCCGGCGACAAACCGGCGGTTTTTGTGATTACCCCGCAGTCGCGGGCGCAGCTGCGCGTGGTGGTACCCGCGAGCTATACGGCTACCTCCGTCATGATTGCCTCCGGCCTTGAGCCCGGCGATCGGGTGATTACCGCGGGCGTGAGCACATTGCGGTCCGGCGAGCCGGTGATGGCCGGAGAGGTTCAGCCATGAACACAGGACAGGAAGCCAAATTTAACCTCTCCGCCTGGGCGCTGAAGAACCAGCAGATGGTCAGCTTTTTTATGCTGCTGGTGATTGCGATGGGCGTGTTCTGCTATGAGAAGTTGCCGCGTAACGAAGATCCGGCTTTTACCATTAAAACGGCCGTCGTCTCCGCGCAGTGGCCGGGAGCATCCGTGGCGGATACCACCCGCCTGCTGACCGATACGCTTGAAAAAAAGCTGCAGGAAACACCCTGGCTGGACTATCTCGAAAGTGAAACCCGGGCCGGACGCACCGTTATCCATGTCAACCTCCG
Organism: Enterobacter sp. KB-280D8; assembly: GCF_041399405.1. NCBI lineage: Bacteria > Pseudomonadati > Pseudomonadota > Gammaproteobacteria > Enterobacterales > Enterobacteriaceae > Enterobacter > Enterobacter sp. KB-280D8. Next base: position 250,580 of record NZ_JBGKEC010000001.1, on the reverse strand, counting down.
TGACGATACGCCCCCGCAAAGCGTGCCGGACATCTGGTATCAGGTTCGCAAAAAAATGCAGGACATCGCGCCGTCCCTGCCTGAAGGGGTGCAGGTTCCTGCCGTGGACGACGAATTTGACGACACGTTCGGCACAATTTATGCTTTTATTCCCGAAGGTTTCACCCTGCGGGAGGTGCGGGATCGCGTAGAGACCTTACGACGCGAGCTTATGTCCCTGCCGGATATGGGCAAAACAACCCTGCTGGGCGAACAGCAGGAGCAGTGGGTTCTCGCCTTTTCTCCAGCACGCCTGGCCGGGATGGGGCTCGATATTCAGACGATCGCCGACGCCCTCCGGGCGCAGAACGCGGTTGTCCCGGCAGGCACTATGCGTACCGGACAGGAGAACATGGCGATAAAAGTCAGCGGGGCGCTCACGACCGAAGAGAGTTTACGGGCCGTCACGCTGCACGTGAACAATCGCTATATACCGCTGACCGACATTGCCACCGTCACCCGGGAAATCGCCGAGCCACCGGCCCCGGCCTACCGGGTGAACGGCAAACCGGCTATCGGGCTGGCGGTGTCGATGGCGCCAACGGGCAACATGCTGCGTTTCGGTGCTGCGCTGAACGCCAGAATGGCGGCCCTCAGCGCCGGGCTGCCGCACGGTATCGAGATGGTGAAAGTCGCCGATCAGTCAGCGGTGGTCAGTGACGCGGTAAGTGGGTTTATCCGGGTGCTTATCGAAGCCGTTATTATCGTGCTGGCGGTTTCATTTGTCTCACTGGGTTTACGGGCCGGGCTGGTGGTGGCGACGGCCATCCCGCTGGTGCTCGCCATGACGTTTGCCGGCATGATGTTCGCCGGCATTGGCCTTCAGCGCATCTCGCTCGGGGCGCTGATTATTGCCCTGGGCCTGCTGGTGGATGACGCCATGATCGCCGTCGAAACGATGGTCTCCCGGCTGGAAGCGGGGGATTCCCGTCGGCATGCGGCCACCCATGCATTCAAAACGACGGCCTTCCCGATGCTCACCGGTACCCTGGTGATGATTGCCGGTTTTATTCCCGTTGGTTTTGCGGCCTCCAGCGCCGGTGAATACTGTTTTTCCCTGTTTGCCGTGGTGCTCATTGCCCTGCTCTGTTCCTGGGCTGTCGCGATCCTGTTTTCGCCGCTGACGGGTACGTGGCTGCTGCCGGAAAAAGTCAGACATCACGCGGCGGGCCCCGGAAGGATCGCGCGCGGGTACGGACGGCTTTTACGCCTGGCACTGCGCCACCGGCTCGCTACCGTACTGATTGCGCTTTTCGCGCTGGGGCTGTCAGCGTACGGCACGACATTTATGCAGGGCGAGTTCTTCCCCGCCTCGGACCGGCCTGAGCTGCTGGTCAGCCTGACGCTTCCGGCCAACGCGTCGCAGGCGGAAACGCTAAGAGAGGTGGAAAAGCTGGAAAAGGCGCTGGCAGGCAACGGCAACATCAATCGCTATTCGACGTACGTCGGGTCCGGCGCCATCCGTTTTTACCTGCCGATGGACGTGCTGCTGGAAAATGAAAATATCGCCCAGATGGTTGTGGTGGCTAAGGATCTTGAGGCGCGGGATCGTCTGCATGCGCAGCTCAACAGGATCCTGGCGACGCAGTTTAGCGATATCATCACGCGCGTGTCGCCCCTTGAGCTGGGGCCCCCCGTCGGCTGGCCAATCAAATACCGGGTGAGCGGGCCTGACTATCTGCAGGTTCGGGCGTTTGCGAACCGTCTCACGGACGCGATTGGGCAGTCCCCGTTCTCACGCGACGTTAACCAGACGGCCGGAGAGCCGGAGAGGGTCATAACCCTTGAGGTGAATCAGACGGCGGCCAGGGCGGCGGGAATATCATCAGAGAGCCTCGCCCGCACGCTGAATACCGTCTGGTCCGGCAGCGTTGTCACGTCTATCAGGGATAACGACCGCCTTGTCGACGTGGTGCTCCGGGCCACGGACGATGCACGTCACAGCACCGCCACCCTCTCCTCGCTCACGATCCAGGGGAATGACGGTAAAAAAATTCCGCTCAGCGCCGTCGCGACGCCGGTCTGGGGCGTGGACGATCCGGTCATCTGGCGTCGGCAACGCGTGCCCTTTATCACGGTGCAAACGGATCTTGCCCCGGGGCTGAAGGCTGAAGCGGTATCTGCAGCGCTGCGTCCGGCGGTCGATAAACTGCGCGCGAGCCTGCCGGCAGGTTACAGCATTGAAGAAGGCGGCGCGGTTGCCGAATCGGATAAGGGGAACAGCTCCGTCTTCACCGTTCTTCCGGTGACGCTGGTCATCATGCTGTTGCTGCTGATGCTTCAGTTGCGGCGATATTCCCGGATGCTGCTGGCACTCCTGATGGCCCCGTTTGGTTTACCGGGGATCGTGCTGGCTATGCTGCCCGGCGGAACGCCGATGGGGTTTGTCGCGCTGCTGGGCGTCATCGCACTGGCGGGGATGATCGTGCGTAACGCGGTGATATTGATTAGCGAGGTTGACAGCAATCTTGCTCAGGGGATGACAAACGATGCCGCGATTATGGCGGCTGCGGAACACCGGGCCAGGCCCATCTGTCTGACCGCCTGTGCCGCCATTCTGGGCATGATCCCCATTTCTCACCAGGTATTCTGGGGCCCAATGGCCTATGCCATTATCGGCGGGCTGCTGTCTGCGACGCTGGTGACGCTGACCGTGTTACCCACGTCGTTTAGCCTGCTGTTACAGTGGGGAGCTCAGCGCAACGCCACAGAAGACGGACTGCGCTGAGGCTCCACCGTTTCCCGGCTGATTACGCGGCGGTCAGCGCAAAACGGTCTTTCAGGACCTGGTGGATTTCCTCCTCCGCCAGCTGCCGCGTTTCAGTGCCGTTCGCCGTGATGGTTTTCAGCACATCGCCCAGTAAAATCAGGCGTCCTTCAGGGCGATGCTGCACCACCACCCGCTTCTGCACAAAGATCGCATCCGGGTGCGTGGAGTTAAGGTAGTTGGCCGGAACAAAATCAATCCATTCCTGAGGCGTGAGATCAAAGCCATACTGCCGGGCCCATTCTCCCTCCACCTTCGCCTCAAGCAGATATTCGCCCTCCGCGCTGCGGCTTAGTCGAAACGTGTCGAAATCCTGCGTGATATCCACATCAAGCGTGTCCAGCGCCATCGGCGCACGAATACCGTAGCTGCCAAACCCGAGGTCGCAAAGCCACAGTCGGCTATCTACCTCAGCGATGAGCGCCATATGGGTTTTAGGTCGCCGCACGGGGTAGAACATCGGCCGCGCCGCCACGAAACGGTAAGGTATCCCTAACGCCGCCAGCGCCATGGCAAAAAGCCCGTTCACCTCATAGCAGTAGCCGCCGCGCCCCTGCGTTAACACCTTATCGGCAATGTCGTCTGGCGCCAGCGAGATAATTTTACCCGCCTGCACGTCCAGATTCTCAAAGGGAACGGAAAAGAGCTGATGGCGCATCAGCGCATGCAGAGTGGCCGTATCGGCAGCCGCCGGTCCGGTGTAGTTTATGCGTTTGAAATAGGTGGAAATGTTGAAATTATCGCCGTGCATAATGCCTCCTTGTCCTGAACATGCCGGACACTATAGATGGCGTGCATCATTGGCTGTATAGTCAGTTTTATCGAAAATTAGCCTGAACAGATCCCCATGTCCGCCCCGTCCCAGTCGTCCCCACACTATCGCCGAATTGCTGAGATGCTGCGCCTCACGCTGACCTCTGGCGCGCTGCGCGCCGGTGACAGGATGATCTCCGCACGTAAATTGGCCGAGCGCGAGCACGTTAGCCTTCCGACGGCGCTGGAGGCCCTTCGCTGCCTTGAGGCTGAAGGGCTGATTGTTGCGCGCCCGCGTTCAGGTTATTACATCCGCCAGACCAGCCTGCCTCCGCGCGTGGAGCCCGCACGTTCCTCACCTGGCCCGGTTCCCGTCACCATGTCCGCCGTGGCCCGGTCGCTGTTCAGCAGTGCAGAAGCCAGGCTGATCCCGCTGGGCGCCGCCCTGCCCGATCCCGCGTGGCTGCCGGGAGATGCGCTGCAGAGGGCGCTGCACTCTGCGGGTCGTCGTCTGGACGCGCATGGACAGAGCTACAGCCTGCCTCCGGGAAGGGGGGATTTGCGAAGTAAGATTGCCGCGCGTTCTGCACAGTGGGGAGCCCGGTTCGGCGCAGACGATCTGATTATTACCGCAGGTGCGACGCAGGCGCTGCGCCTGGCCCTTCGGGCCGTGTGTCAGCCAGGCGATGTCGTGGCGATTGAGCAGCCCGCCTACTTTGGCACGCTCCTGCTGCTGGAGGATTTAGGCCTGAAGGCCTTAGCGATCCCCACCGACCCTGTCGAAGGCCTGCTGCTGGAACCGCTGGCAGACGCCATTCGCTGCCACCGCCCTGCTGCCGTTCTGGCCTCGCCCACCGTGCAAAACCCGTTGGGTGCCAGCATGCCCGTCGCGCGCAAGCAGGAACTGGTTGCCCTGCTTGAAGAGGCAGAAATTCCTTTGATTGAGGATGATGTTTACGGTGACCTGGTCGGCGAGGGGCAACGCCCTCCGGCCTGCAAGGCGTTCGACCAGAGCGGGAATGTGATCTACTGCAGTTCCCTGTCAAAAACGCTTGCGCCGGGCTGGCGAATCGGCTGGATTGCCGCCGGACGCTACCACCCGCAGGTCTTACAGGCCCGCATGGCCGGAGACTGGGCCGGCACGCCGCTGCTGGAAGCCGCAACCAGCGAGATGCTGGCAAGCGGCGACTACGATCGCCATCTCCGGAGGCTAAAGCGCCGGGTCGCAGAGGGGATCCACGCCGTTGTCGCGCGGGTCGAGGCCAGCTTCCCACCCGGCACGCGCGTTAGCGTACCCGCAGCCGGTTTCCTGCTGTGGGTAGAACTGCCTCAGCAGGTCAGTGCGCTGGAGGTGCACCGTCGTGCGCTGGCGCTGGGCATCGGCGTCAGCCCTGGCCCCCTGTTTTCCCCGAGAGCAGAGTTAACGCATTTTCTGCGGCTGAACTGCGCAAACGAACCCACGCCCCGCCTGCTGAACGCCGTGGACCAGATTGGCGCGCTGTGTCACGAGCTGGCCGCTTTCACACCAGAGTCTCCAGCCACTCGGTAAAGACCCGCACCTTGCGGGAGAGGTGTCGGTGTGGATAGAGCAGCGACAGCTTGCGGTCCGGCGAGCGATAGTCTGGCAAGACTTCAACCAGAAGACCGCGGTCAATGTAAGGCTGGAGAAAAAGATTCATCCCCTGCATTAACCCCAGCCCGGCAAGGCCAGCCGCAATGTAGGCCTCGGAGTTATCCACGACAAGCTTACCGGGCAGGGTAATCTCCGCGATGCCTTCCGGCGTGGTAAACGTCCACGGCTGAATGTGTCTGCTGCGGTTATTAATCCAGTTGATGGCCTGATGCTTGCGTAAATCATCCGGCGTTTCTGGCGTACCGTGTTTTGCCAGCCAGGCCGGGCTGGCGCAGGTCGTGATGTTGATGTTCCCGATTTTACGCGCGATATACTCGCCGTCCTCCAGCTCTCCCACCCGCAGCACGCAGTCAAGACCGTCCCTGAGCATATCCCGACGGCGGTCAGAGCTGCTCAGAATGATGTCGATTTCAGGATGCTGCCGATAAAAATCAGGCAGATTAGGGATCACCCGTAGCGTGGCAAAAGAGACCGGCATATCCACACGCAGCTGACCGTGTATTGCCCGGTCCGTACCAAACGACTCCAGTAATTCGTCCGCCTGCGCCAGCAGAGGTTTACTCCGGCGATAAAACGCATCGCCATCCGGCGTCAGACTGATTCGACGCGTTGTTCGCTGCAGCAAACGCGTGCCGCTGTGCTGCTCCAGAAGCTGTAACGCTTTGGTGACCGCCGGGCGATGGACCTGCAGATTTTCCGCAGCCTGGGTCAGGCTCCCCGACTCGACAATTTCAATAAAAATTCGAATAGCTTCAAAGAGGTTTATTTGCATAAGGGATGCTTTTGCCGCGATCAGAATAACGTTATTGTTATTAATTTTATAACAGTGATGAATTTTTTTGGCTATTTTTCCTAACAATCCTGCGCCCTACACTCTTCCCCATTCAAACGTAAGGGAGAGTCTGCTATGAAAAATAACCGTATTTGTCAGATCCTGGGTATCGAAAAACCTGTTATTCAGGGGCCGTTATCCTGGCTCACGGATGCCCGCCTGGTCGCCGCGGTCAGCAATGCCGGCGGGCTCGGCGTGCTGGGGCCCAATGCCGGTTTAACCGCCGACACGGCGGTCTCCACGCCGGAAGAGACCGCCGAAAAAATGCGCGAAGAAATTCGTAAAACCAAACGGCTGACCGAAAAACCGTTTGGCGTGAACCTGATCCCCACGGCCGTTAATGACGTCTGGACTGGGCCTATTCTTCAGGTGGTGAAAGACGAAGGCGTCAGGGCCGTGGTGTATACGGGCTACGGGGAAGGCAGCATTATTCCCGCGCTGTTCAGCGAGTTAAAAGAGGCGGGTATCGCCATTATCTACCGCGACATCAATCCAACGCCGGAGAACACCCGCCTCGCAGAAGAAATGGGTGCTGACATTATCGTTGCTACCGGTTTTGATGAGGGCGGAACGTTACCCGCAACGGTGCTTGGCACCTTTTCCATCGTGCCGCTGATTGCCGATGCCGTGAAGCACATCCCGGTGATGGCCGCGGGCGGCATTACCGATAATCGCACCGCCAGAGCGGCCCATGCATTAGGCGCGGAAGGCGTGTTTGCCGGGTCGGTCTTTATCAGCACGGAAGAAAGCCGCGTGCCGCAGGGAGTCAAAGAGAAAATTGTTGCTGCCAACGGTCTCGATTTGCTGCTTTTCCGCACCGTGCCCCATTACTACCGCGCTCTTCCCGGCAAGCTGGCGGAAAAACTGGCGTCGATGGATAAAGCAGGCGCAAGCAACGAAGCGCTGGGCAAGGCGATGGGAGGATTACGGGGTCTGCGCCTGGGCATGCTGGAAGATAATACCGATGAAGGCTATATCGCGCTCGGCACGGGGATTGGGAACATCCACAGCGTGAAAAGCGTGGCCGAGGTTGTTAATGCCTTAACGGTTGAGTAAATCCCCCGGCGTCCTGGCTTGCACCTGGACGCCCAGATTTATCAGGGAATAATCCGCGCCGCTCTCAGCTGCGCGAACAGGCTGAAAAACATCTCATCCGTCGCCTGCATCCGCGTGAAGCCCGACCGCCGCAGCTTGCTGCCGTCACCAAACATGTCGTAGTTCCAGCTGAAGACGAAATCGGCAAACTGCCCATCGCTCAGCTGCAAAATATCCGCTTCCACCAGCCCTTCCCCGGCAAGATCGCGCCATACGCCGCGATAGTCCGTAAACAGCTGGTGAAACGACAGCCTCACCGGCGGCGCAGAGTCCAGTTCAAACCAGCGGGCAATGCGCGGCCACAGTTCGCTCCAGCGCCAGATATCGCCATTATTCACGTTGAACGCCTGATTCTGTGCCGCCGGTGACGTAGCCGCCCACAGCGTGGCCTCCGCCAGCAGTCCGGCATCGGTATAATCCACAATGCTGTGCCAGGTCTGTTCCGAACCGGGAAAACGCAGCGGTAACCCCAGCGCCTTACACAAAGAGGCATACAGGGCGATACTCAGCGCAAGGTTCATGGTATTACCGGGCACCGCACTGCCCACCACGCCCGGCCGAATGGCATTCCAGTGCCAGCGTTTCCCCTGCTGAAACTGGCTGAGCCACGCGAGCTGCGCGGCGTTAAATTCGGCACCGGGCACGCCAGGATCGCTTTCGCGAGCCGGAGTTTTAAACGGCCCCAGGTGTGCGCCATACACTTTGTAGCCTTGCATCAGGCTGACCGTCTGCAAAGGTGCCGTTTTTTCGAGGGTGCTGACCAGGTTACGCAGCATAGTGACGTTCGGCTCAACCATCTCTGTCCAGTTCGCGGCGTTCACCCAGGCGCTGTAAAAGAGATGGGTAACCCTGCTCAGCGATTGCAGCGCCCGCGCGCTGTCCTTAGCATCCAGCAAATCGACGTTCACCACTGGAATGCCGTCAGGATGGGATAACGCCTGACGGCTCAGGCCGATCGCTTCCCATCCATTGTGCAGAAGCGTTTTAACAAGCTGTCTGCCGACAATTCCGCTCGCGCCCGCGACCAGGGCGACATTTTGTTGCTGCATCTTATCCATCGTGTTTCTCCAGAAAGGGTGACAGATGCAGTGTCATATATTATTTTTTTAGTGAATATCCCCTCCATCCGATAGCACTTATCAGAAAAACCATTAAATGAATAATAAGCTCAACGCCATTTCCACCTTTCTTTGCGTCGCGGACGCAGGCTCTTTTTCTGCCGCAGCCCGTCGGAGCGGGATGAAGCAGTCCGCCGTCAGCCAGCAGATCGCCGCCCTTGAACAAGAACTGGGCGTGGTGTTACTGCACCGAACAACGCGTGCAATGAAGCTGACCGAACAGGGAGAACGTTACCGCCGCGACATGCAGCTGCTGCTGGACGCCATGCGGGAAGCGGAGGGACGGCTGGCGCCGGTCGATCATCAATTTCAGGGAAGCGTTCATGTCCAGCTGCCGAGCGGCCTGGGGCAGATCGTCTTGCCACATCTACTGGAGCTGCAGCGCCTGCATCCAGAATTACATCTCAGGCTTTCTCTTGATGACCGCCTTGCAGACCTGGTGACGGAGGGCGTGGACGTCGCGATTAGGCTGGGCAGTGAGCCCCCGCAGGCGCATGCGGCCCGCGTGCTGGCGCGTATTGAAAGCGCGCTGTTCGCCGCCCCCGGCTTTCAGGCGGTGCACGACGTGAGCGAGCTGACCACGCTGCCCCACGTGCGCTTTAGCGGCATCCCGCTGGATGCCCCCCTGCGGCTCATCACGGATGAAGAAGCGATCGAAGTAAAAGTGAATACCGTTTTCCGCGCCAACACCAGCGACGCGCTGCTACGGGCGCTGGAGGCGGGCATCGGTATCGGCGGTATGCAGCGACCGCTTGCGGCCAGGGCGCTGAAAACCGGCACGCTGGTGCCGGTATTGCCCGACTGGCGGTTGCCCGATCGCGTTCTCTATGCCGTCTATCCTGACGCCCGCTTTATTCCGCAACGCGTGCGAAGCGTCGTCGGCGTGATTGAGCAATTGCTGATTGAGATCGCGGAGCACGCCCCCGCAAAATAACCGCCTCCTACCGCGCCACCGGTAAATCCGCGTACCGCGTCGTATAAGCCGGTGACAGCATCTCACGCTTCATCGCCCAGGATTTCTCAATCCCCTGCCCGGCAAACCATATCTTCCCTTTGCCGGAATGATTCAGGCTGTCGATCGTCTCCATCAGCGCCGCGCTGTTGGCGCTCGGGCGGTTATCGTCAAACAAGTTAAGCTGAGCGACGCCGCTGCTGAAAAAGTCCGCCAGCATGACCCCGGCTTTCATATAGCGATACCCGTCAAGCCAGATACGCCCCAGCGCCTCCGTGGCGGCGCGGATGATATCGCGCGAGTCATTGGTGGGCGTCATCAGGGTGACGGAAGCCTGATTGCCGTAATAAATTTCGTTGTCCGCGTGCGGGCTGGTGCGTACAAACACGCTGATAAAACGACAGTATTGATGCTCGCCGCGCAGTTTCTCTGCTGCGCGTTCCGCATAGGCGCAAATGGCCTGGTGCATCTCCTCGTACTGCGTAATACGGTGTCCAAACGAGCGGCTACAGATAATTTGCTGCTTCGTAGGGGTAAACTCTTCCAGATCGAGGCAGGGCTCACCGCGAAGCTCGCGTGCCGTGCGCTCCATAACCACGTTAAAATGTTTGCGGATGACCCAGGATGACGCTTCCGCCAGCTCCAGCGCCGTGGTAATCCCCATCGCGTTGAGCTTTTTCGTGATGCGTCGTCCTACTCCCCACACCTCCTCCACCGGAACCTTTGCCAGCAGCTTACGCTGCCGTTCACGATCCGAGAGATCGACCACGCCCCCGGTGGCTGACCACCGCTTCGCCGCATAGTTGGCCAGCTTCGCCAGCGTTTTGGTCGGCGCAATCCCGACGCCAACGGTTAAGCCTGTGTTTTTGAAGACCTGCGTACGCATCTGATGACCGAATGCTTCCAGCGACAGGCAGTTGCTGACACCCGAAACGTTCACAAATGCTTCATCAATGGAGTAGATCTCAATGGCCGGCGCGAGATCGGTCAGCGTTTGCATCACCCGGCTGCTGAGGTCGGCATACAGCGCATAGTTCGAGCTAAAGACGTAAACCCGCGACGGATAACCCTTCTCTTTGAATTTAAAATAGGGTTCCCCCATTTTTATGCCGAACTGCTTTGCCTCTCGCGACAGCGAAATAATGCAGCCGTCGTTATTGGACACCACCACGATGGGTTTACCCACCAGATCGGGGCGAAACACCCTCTCGCAGGAGGCATAGAAACTATTCACATCAACCAGCGCGAACATGTTTATGCGTTTTAAGCGTATGAGTGACGACACCGAAGATTTGCAGCTCCTCTTCGGACTGAAAGGCGATCGGCTGATAGCGGGCATTACGCGGCAACAGTCGCAGAACCGGACGGGTCTGTAGCTCCTTTACCGTGAACTCACCGGCGACCGACGCCACAACGATATCCCCATGTTCAGCATTCAACGAACGGTCGACCACCAGCAGATCGCCGTCGCTAATCCCCGCGTCGATCATGGAGTCCCCGCTCACTTTGATAAAGTAAGTCGCACTGGGGTGCCTGACTGCCAGCCGGTTAAGATCGAGACGATCCTCCACATAATCCTGCGCAGGGCTTGGGAAGCCACAGGCAACGCGCTCAAGATAGAGAGGTAATTCAATAGGTTGTTTTGGATGATAAGAAAAGAGTGTGTCCATAAATGCCTTTCCTGCCAGATACTGTATATAACCACAGTATTACGGATTCCGGCACAGGATCAAGGTCATTTCCGACAAAGACCGCAAACGCCTTGAAGTTTGAGCGGATTTAATTCAGCAACCTCTTGTGCGGGCGGTCGCAGATGAGTTAAACATAAGTCATAAGAAAGTCACAAACAAACACTTTAAAATCACTTCAAGTGAAAAACGAAAGATCACCAAATCACTACACAAACACTATCAATTGACTTTTATATAAGAGTGACGCATATTTTAGGGCACAAATTATCAAGACTTTTGGAGGACGTTTTCTATGCCAGCCCGTGACTATCCCGACAAGCGAGTTGCCCGCGGTTTAGCAAAGGAGGCCGATCTCAGGATGTTGAGCGCCCGCATTGAGCCTGAGCTGATGGAATACATCAGAATCACCGCCTTTGAGACGCGTAAAAGCAAGCAGGAGATTGTGGCAGAAGCGTTAGCGCTTCACAGACAACAAAGTCAATGCGGAGTCTGATCGGGCAAAGTCTGGAAGTGTCCTTCCGGCTTTGCCCATGTCGTGATTAACCCATCAGAGCATTCAGTTTTTCAAGTGCTTCAGGCGGCAATTGCACCTCTCCCGCCGCAAGGTTTTGCCGCAGATGCGCCACGGACGAAGTACCGGGGATCAGCAGGATGTTCGGCGACCGTTGCAACAGCCATGCCAGCGCAACCTGCATCGCCGTTGCGCCCAGGGAATCCGCGACGGCCTGCAGGCCGGTAGACTGCAGTGGCGTAAAGCCTCCCAGTGGGAAGAACGGCACATACGCAATCCCCTGCTGCGCCAGTAAATCTACCAGCGCATCATCGCCGCGGTTCACAATGTTGTACATGTTCTGCACGCAGACGACCTGCACCATCTTCCGCGCTTCCGCCACCTGCGTGGCCGTGACGTTGCTCAGGCCAATGTGGCGCACCAGGCCTTGCTGCTGTAATTCTGCGAGGGTGGAAAGCGGTTCAGCAATCGATCCCTCCGCAGGGCCGTGTGCGCTAAACATGATCCGCAGATTCACCACATCCAGCACATCCAGCTTCAGATTACGCAGGTTGTCATGCACCGCCTGAGTCAGTTCCTGCGCGGAAAAAGCGGGCAGCCAGGCCCCTTTGTCATCACGGCGGGCGCCGATCTTGGTGACGAGGGTGAGATCGTCCCGGTAAGGATGAAGCGCCTCGCGGATCAGCTGGTTCGTCACATGCGGACCATAAAAATCGCTGGTATCAATATGGTTCACGCCCGCCGCCACGGCTTCGCGCAGCACGTCCAACGCGGCTTGTTTATCCTTCGGCGGGCCAAACACGCCCGGCCCGGCAAGCTGCATCGCCCCGTAGCCCAGTCGTTTAACCATTCGCGTTCCGAGTGCGTAAGTCCCGCTTTTATCAATGCTGCTCATATTAACCTTCCTCATCAAAATGATCCGGATTTACAACAGGTTCCTGACCGAAGCCCTAAGTTAAGCGCGAGTTAAATTAAAGTTTAAATTCTATACGACGATAGTATTGGTGTACCTCTGCATCTTTTCTAACGGACGACCGCTATGCTGAAAAATCTGCACGTGATTACCGGAATTATCTTTGCCCTCACCATATTCTGTCTGCTGCAAGTTGTCACGGGAGGGTTGTTCTACTCTGCCGTCAGCAACGATCGCCATAACTTCCAGAACTCCGGCGTGCTGAATGCCCAGCAGGAAAGCCTGAGCGACAGCGTGAACACGCTGGTGAAAACGCGTGTCACCGTCACCCGCGTGGCAATTCGCTACCTGAAAAACCAGCGCGATCCGGCATCCCTTGCCGCAATTAACAAACTGCTCGGCACCGCAGGCGACTCTCTGGCTAAAGCGGAAACCTATAACAAAGAATGGCAGAAAATGCCGCAGGTTAACGGCCAGAATGCGGCGTTAACCGACGAGATGCAGAAATCCTGGAATCAGATGCATGAAGTGATGCGTTTGTCGATTGAGTATCTGCGTGCCGACAACTATCAGGCCTATGGCGATCTGGACGCTCAGCAGGCTCAGGACGATATGGAAGCGGTCTACAACCGCTGGCGCGCCGAAAACAACACGCTGCTGAAAGCGGCAACCGAAGAGAACCAGAGCAGCTTCACCCAGATGCAGTGGACGCTGGCAGCTATTTTCCTGGCCGTTATTGCCGTTCTGGTGGTGATCTGGCAGGGTTTACAGCACCTGCTGTTAAAACCGCTCAACGCCATCATGAACCATATTCGCGCCATTGCAGGAGGCGACCTGACGCAGAATATCGCCCTCTCTGGCCGCAATGAAATGGGTCAGTTGGCCGCCGGCCTGCATGAGATGCAGCAATCGCTGGTAACCACCGTCAGCGCCGTGCGCGGCAGCACCGATTCCATCTACACCGGCGCGGGTGAAATTGCCGCAGGGAGCAACGATCTCTCCGCCCGCACCGAAGAGCAGGCTGCCTCGCTCGAAGAAACTGCCGCCAGCATGGAAGAGCTGACCGCGACGGTTAAACAGAACTCCGATAACGCCCGTCAGGCGACGTTGCTGGCGAAGAACGCCTCTGAAACAGCGGCTCGCGGCGGCCACGTCGTGGATAACGTGGTTCGCACCATGAACGAAATTGCCAACAGTTCGCAGCAAATCGCCCATATTACCGGCGTGATTGACAGCATTGCGTTCCAGACCAACATTCTGGCGCTTAACGCCGCGGTGGAAGCCGCGCGCGCCGGCGAGCAAGGCCGCGGTTTTGCGGTTGTCGCCGGTGAAGTCCGTACGCTGGCCAGCCGCAGCGCGCAGGCGGCGAAAGAGATTAAAGGGCTTATCGAGAACTCCGTCAGCCGGGTGAACACCGGTTCTGAGCAGGTCAGCGAGGCTGGCACCACCATGAAGGAGATTGTCGCCGCCGTCACCCGCGTGACCGATATCATGGGCGAGATTTCGTCCGCGTCCGACGAGCAGAGCCGCGGTATTGAGCAGGTGAGCCTCGCCGTGTCGCAGATGGACAGCGTGACGCAGCAAAACGCCGCGCTGGTGCAGCAGTCCGCCACGGCGGCAGCGGCGCTGGAAGACCAGTCCGAACAGCTGCGCCAGGCCGTGGCCGCGTTTCGCCTGAACGGTAAAGTCAACGCCACCGCCCCGCGCCCGGCCAACGTTAAAACGCCGCAGCTGCTGCGTCCGGCAACGGCAACCGCCACCCCCGACAGTAACTGGGAAACCTTTTAAGCCTCAGGCGGGCGAAGATACCGCCCGCTAGCGGCTGCGCTTGGCGTGCCGCTCCCAGTTGTCCTGTTTTGCTTCATCGGATTTTCGCAGGGAAACATAGCATGCCCCGCTGCCGCCGTGATGCGGCAGCGCCACGCAGAAAGCCTGCACTTCCTCGAACTCGGTTAACCAGCGAGCAAGATAGCTGCGCACCACATTAGGGTGCGAATTCTGCTCGCGCCCTTTTCCGTGAATGACGATCAGGTTACGTAGTCCGTCACGACCCGCCTGGCGAATAAAGGAATACAGCATCTGGCGGCAGCGTTCAGCGGGCTGGCGCAACAGATTCAGGCTGGCCTGTCGGGAGTATTTACCCGAACGCAGCTTATCAATAACGCCCTGCTGAACGCCTTCGCGCTGAAAAGCCAGCGGCTCGTCAAGGGGCAATAGCTCAAGGAAACCCAGGGTCAGAAAGTTGTCGAGCTGTTCGGTATCGATGTCCTGGCGAGCCCGGGTATTACGGCTTTGCTGCCAGTGGATATCGGTGCAGCGCTTCAGGGGCTGGACATCCTCCATGGCGTCAAGAAAAAGAGATTTGTCGTCAGGGTTCATGGAAATCCTCCGGCTACATCTGGGCTTGTACTATACCTGCGCCAGACCGGCGCCTCAATAACCCTTAGAAGGTGAGGCGCGAGACAAATATTAACCCGATGAATATATATAGTAATTACAAAATGCACTTAAATCTGACTTAACTAAAACCATAGCAACGATAAAATAAGTGATTTACGTTAAATTTTCGTGAAATCAATCATTCACCTTCCTTTCATTTTTCGGGAAAGGTGTTATAACTAAATTTACCTGCCTCATGGATATAATACCCAGGACTTGCGAAAGGACGCACTGCTGTGTGTACTGTAGGGTCTGTCTGATGTCGGACAGGCTCTGTTTTTTTATTATGATAATTTCACCCTAAAACTATTTTTCTTGCTTCCCTTCTGAATTGCGTAATTAATGATTCGGCAAGCGGAGTTTGTCGAGAATCCCGGCGCTGAATTAAATAATATGCGGCTTTGGGAAGCGATTCGACAACCGGCAGGATGACCAGACGGTGCGCCAGCAGCGGGTCACAGCCTAATTCCTGCGGCAGGATACTTAAAAAATCGCTTTGCGCGACAAGGCTAATGCAGGAAGAAAAAGTTTCGCACACCACGCCAATTCGCGGTATTTGCGAGCGGTGGCTAAATAAATCTTCTAATTGCTTATAATAACTTCCACGCGGCGTTGGCATTGTCCAGTTATAATGCAGAAGATCGTTAATGGATGTTGCCCCTGTCGCCGGATGCCCTTCCCGGCAAAATACCGCAAACGGTTTTTCGAAGAGTTTTTCGAACGTAAATTCATGGTCGTAAGGCCCCTGATAATAGGTGTTGATGGTGAAATCCAGTTCACCCTGGCGCAATTCATTGATCATCGACACCAGCTGCCCTTCCATAATCCGCACCTTGACCTGCGGATGCTGGGCGTGAAAACGAGTGATGACGGCGGGCATCAGGCTGCGTGACACGCTGGCCCCCATCCCGATATTGATCTGCCCGGCCAGCTCCCCCTGCCGCTGGCGAATGTCATCCTGCGCCGCGCGCAATTCTTCCAGAATCAGCCTGGCGCGCTGATAAAACCCCTCGCCGCATTCGGTCAGCGCGACGCCCTTACTCCTGCGCACGAAAAGCTGCGCCGCCATGCCCTCCTCCAGCTCTTTGATGGATTTGGTCAACGCCGGCTGTGAGAGATTCAGCGTCCGGCTGGCGCCGCGAATGCTGCCCTGGCGCGCAACCTCAACAAACGCCCGAATTTGATGAAATTTAATCTGAAATGACATAGCTCAACCGATAACCGTTGTTTATCAGAGTAAAGAAACTGTCATCTACTTTAATGGAAAGGGATGTGCGAGGGTAATTCCTGAACGGTTAAAACTGTGAAAAAACGGTTAGTGATAAGTAAAAACTATCACGGCGTGAAGCAGTTCACATTTTTTAATGATGACAGGAACAGACATGGACACACTGGCACAGTACATCCAGACATTGGCTCCCCAGCTGATCGCATGGCGTCGGGATTTTCACCATTATGCGGAATCAGGCTGGGTAGAGTTTCGTACCGCCGCGAAGGTCGCGGAAACCCTGGACTCGCTGGGTTACAAACTGGCGATGGGTCGCGACGTGGTCGATGCCGGGAGCCGTATGGGGCTGCCCGATAACGCCATCCTGGAAAAAGAGTTTGCCCGTGCGCGTTCGCAAGGCGCGCCTGAGAAATGGCTGGCACCGTTTGAAGGCGGATTTACCGGCATTGTGGCGACCCTGAATACCGGCCGCCCTGGCCCGACGCTGGCGTTTCGCGTCGATATGGATGCCCTGGATTTAAGTGAAGCGCTCGACGACAGCCATCGCCCGTTCCGCGACGGTTTTGCCTCCTGCAACGCGGGAATGATGCACGCCTGCGCGCACGACGGCCACACCACCATTGGCCTGGGGCTGGCCCAGGTGCTTAAGCAGAATGAAGCGCAGCTCAACGGTACCATCAAGCTGATCTTCCAGCCTGCCGAAGAAGGCACCCGCGGCGCGCGCGCCATGGTCGCCGCCGGGGCGCTGGACAGCGTGGACTATTTTACCGCCATCCATATTGGTACCGGCGTTCCTGCCGGAACGGCCATCTGCGGCAGCGATAACTTTATGGCGACGACCAAATTTGACGTGCGCTTTACCGGCGTTGCCGCACACGCGGGCGGCAAACCGGAGGACGGACGTAACGCCCTGCTTGCCGCCGCGCAGGCCGCCCTCGCCCTGCACAGCATCGCCCCGCATAGCGAAGGCGCCTCCCGCGTTAACGTCGGGGTGATGCAGGCGGGCAGCGGACGCAACGTGGTGCCCGCCAATGCTCTGATTAAGGTTGAAACGCGCGGCGAAAGCGAAGCAATAAATCAGTACGTCTTTGAACGCGCGCAGGCTGCCATTACCGGCGCGGCCGCGCTCTATGGCGTGAGCGCGGAGATGCGCCTGATGGGCGCCGCCACCTCCAGCGCGCCGACGCCGGCCTGGGTTGATTATCTGCGCGAACAGGCGAGCCAGGTATCGGGCATTATGCACGCTATCAATAAGGTGAAAGCACCGGCAGGCTCCGAAGACGCCACGCTGATGATGGCCCACGTTCAGCAGAACGGCGGTATGGCGTCGTACATGGTGTTCGGCACGGATTTGAGCGCCGGACATCACAACGAAAAATTCGACTTCGATGAGCAGGTCATGGCTGTCGCCGTTGAAACGCTGGCGCGAACTGCGCTCAATTTCCCGTGGACGCGAGGTGTGTAATGCAGGAGAACTACGCTTTTATTGCCGATGCCATCGATACGCGATGTCAGACGCTAACCGATATTGCCGACGCGATCTGGGATCGTCCCGAAACCCGCTTTGAAGAGTTCTGGTCCGCCGAACGGCTCGCCAGCGAGCTTGAGGCCGAGGGCTTCACGCTGACGCGCGAGGCCGGCGGTATTCCAAATGCCTTTATCGCCAGCTTCGGCAGCGGAAAACCGGTGATCGCCCTGCTGGGGGAATACGACGCGCTGGCCGGGTTAAGCCAGCAGGCGCACTGCGCGACGCCGCAATCCGCCACGCCGGGAGCCAACGGCCACGGCTGCGGGCATAACCTCCTGGGCACCGCGGCGCTTGCGGGCGCGGTGGCGGTGAAAAGCTGGCTGGCGCAGCACGGCGGCAGCGGAACGGTGCGTTTTTACGGCTGTCCCGGTGAGGAAGGCGGGTCCGGGAAAACCTTTATGGTGCGCGAAGGTCTGTTTGATGACGTTGATGCCGCCGTGACCTGGCACCCGGAAGCCTTTGCCGGGATGTTTAACGTCAGCACGCTCGCCAACATTCAGGCCGCCTGGCGTTTTCACGGCGTGGCGGCGCATGCGGCCAACTCGCCCCATCTGGGCCGCAGTGCGCTGGATGCCGTAACGCTGATGACCACCGGCACCAACTTTCTTAACGAGCACATCATAGAGAAAGCACGCGTCCACTACGCCATTACCGACACCGGCGGCATTTCGCCCAACGTGGTGCAGGCCCAGGCCGAAGTACTGTACCTGATCCGCGCCCCGGAGATGGCTGACGCGCAGCAGATCTACGAGCGCATTGAGAAAATCGCCCAGGGCGCAGCGATGATGACCGAAACCACCGTCGAGTGCCGCTTTGATAAAGCCTGCTCCAGCTACCTGCCGAACCGCACGCTTGAGGCGGCAATGTACCGCGCGTTGCAGCACTACGGCACGCCGCTCTGGACCGAGGAAGAACGCGCATTCGCTCGCGAGATCCGCGCCACCCTGACACCAAACGACCTGCAGAACAGCCTCAAAAATATAGCTGCAACGGGAGGAGAAGCAGGCAAAGCCTTTGCCCGTCGCCATCAGGAGACGCTGCTGGTGGACGAAGTCGCGCCTTATGCCATCACAGATAACGTGCTGGCGGGTTCAACGGACGTGGGTGATGTCAGCTGGAAAATGCCGGTCGCCCAGTGCTTCAGCCCCTGCTTTACCGTCGGCACGCCGCTGCACACCTGGCAGTTGGTGGCGCAGGGGCGAACCTCCATTGCCCACAAAGGCATGCTGCTGGCGGGAAAAGTGATGGGCGCGACCGCGCTCAATCTGCTGCAGGACGCAGCGCTGCTGAAAAAATGCCGTGAAGAGTTCGAACAACAATTACAAGAAAAACCGTACGTGTGTCCGATCCCACAAGACGTGACACCGTCACCTTTAAAATAAAAAACACAACACAACAACACAACACTCCCGAGGAACGCCCATGAGTATGTCATCCATACCTTCGCATTCCCCATCCGGTAAGCTCTATGGCTGGGTTGAAAGGATCGGCAATAAAGTGCCGCACCCTTTCCTGCTGTTTATCTATCTGATTGTGATTTTGATGGTCGCCACCGCCGTGCTCTCAGCCTTTGACGTCAGCGTGCGCAGCCCGGCTGACGGCAGCCTGGTGGCGGTGAAAAATCTGCTCAGCGTTGACGGGCTGCACTGGTTTTTACCCAACGTGATTAAGAACTTCAGCGGCTTCGCCCCGCTCGGAGCCATTCTGGCGCTGGTGCTGGGAGCCGGGCTGGCTGAACGCGTGGGTTTGCTGCCCGCATTGATGGTGAAAATGGCGTCCCACGTCAGCGCGCGATACGCGAGCTACATGGTGCTGTTTATCGCCTTTTTCAGCCACATTTCATCCGACGCCGCGCTGGTGATTATGCCGCCGATGGGGGCGCTGATCTTCCTCGCCGTCGGACGTCATCCCGTGGCGGGCCTGCTGTCGGCGATTGCGGGCGTGGGCTGCGGATTTACCGCTAACCTGCTGATCGTCACCACCGACGTGTTGCTCTCAGGCATCAGCACGGAGGCGGCGAAAACCATTGACGCAGGGATGCACGTCAGCGTGATCGACAACTGGTACTTTATGGCGAGCTCAGTGATTGTCCTGACGCTTGTCGGCGGGCTGATTACCGATAAGATCGTCGAGCCGCGTCTGGGCAAATGGGAAGGCCGGAGCGATGAAAAGCTGGAAACCCTGAGCAAAGAGCAGCGCTTCGGCCTGCGCGTGGCTGGCGCGGTCTCGCTGGCCTTTATCGCGCTGGTGGCGCTGATGGTGGTGCCGGAAAACGGCATATTGCGCGATCCGGTTAAACATACCGTCCTGCCGTCGCCGTTTATTCAGGGCATCGTGCCGCTGATTATCCTCTTCTTCTTTGTCGTTTCGCTCGCCTATGGTATCGCGACCGGCAAAATCCGCCGCCAGGGCGATCTGCCGCAGTTGATGATCGAGCCGATGAAAGAGATGGCGGGTTTTATTGTGATGGTGTTCCCGCTGGCGCAATTCGTTGCCATGTTTAACTGGAGCAATATGGGCAAGTTTATGGCCGTGGGTCTGACCGACGCACTGGAGGCTGCCGGGCTAAGCGGCGTGCCGGCGTTTGTCGGCCTGGCGCTGCTGTCATCTCTGCTGTGCATGTTTATCGCCAGCGGCTCCGCAATCTGGTCGATTCTGGCGCCGATCTTCGTGCCGATGTTCATGATGCTGGGGTTCCACCCGGCGTTCGCGCAGATCCTGTTCCGTATCGCTGACTCGTCGGTGATCCCGCTGGCCCCCGTCTCACCTTTCGTTCCGCTGTTTTTAGGCTTCCTGCAGCGCTATAAGCCCGAGGCCAGACTGGGTACCTACTATTCGCTGGTTTTACCCTACCCGCTTATCTTTTTAGGGGTATGGCTGGTGATGCTGGTGGCATGGTATCTTGTCGGCCTGCCGATTGGGCCGGGGATATACCCGAGGCTGAACTAAAGGATTGAAAATGCTGAGATTACTCGAAGATAAGATTGCAACGCCGCTTGGGCCGCTGTGGGTGATCGCGGACGAGCAGTTCTGCCTGCGCGCCGTCGAATGGGAAGAGCACAGCGATCGCATGGAAGAACTGCTGAATGTTCACTACCGCTCACAGGGTTATGAACGCATCAGCGCCACCAATCCGGGTGGTCTGAGCGATAAGCTTGCGGCCTATTTCGAAGGCGATCTCAGCATCATTGATACTCTGCCAACCGCCACGGCGGGCACGCCTTTTCAGCGCGAAGTGTGGCAGGCGCTGCGGTCGATTCCGTGTGGACAGGTCATGCATTACGGCCAGCTCGCGGAGCAGCTAGGCCGCGCGGGGGCCGCACGCGCGGTGGGTGCTGCCAATGGCTCCAACCCTGTCAGCATTGTGGTTCCCTGCCATCGGGTCATCGGCCGCAACGGCACCATGACCGGCTATGCCGGCGGCGTGCAGCGAAAAGAGTGGTTGCTGCGTCACGAAGGGTATCTCTTACTCTAGTTCCCAGGCTTTTTGTGCTTAATTTTCTACCGGTTAGGCTAAAAATCCATAATCAAGCTGTGGAATTTCAAGAAGATGGCGACACAATGTCGCCACTTGTCCTTATTGAGGGTTTGTCAGGCTTACGTACTTACCAAAAAGATGTTAAAATTGACCAATATCAATTAAGGCTTGAGCAAACCTATGATCCCGGAAAAGCGAATTATACGACGCATTCAGTCTGGCGGTTGTGCTATCCATTGCCAGGATTGCAGCATCAGCCAGCTCTGTATCCCGTTTACCCTGAATGAGCATGAACTCGATCAGCTTGATAACATCATCGAGCGCAAAAAGCCTATTCAGAAAGGGCAGACGCTGTTTAAAGCGGGAGACGAACTGAAATCGCTCTATGCAATCCGTTCTGGCACCATCAAGAGCTACACCATCACCGAACAGGGTGATGAGCAGATCACCGGCTTCCATCTGGCTGGCGATCTGGTGGGCTTTGATGCCATTGGCACTGGCCACCACCCGAGCTTTGCTCAGGCACTCGAAACCTCGATGGTTTGCGAAATCCCGTTTGAAACCCTGGACGATCTGTCCGGCAAGATGCCTAATCTGCGTCAGCAGATGATGCGTCTGATGAGCGGTGAGATCAAAGGCGATCAGGACATGATTCTGCTGCTTTCCAAAAAGAATGCAGAAGAGCGCCTGGCCGCGTTTATCTATAACCTCTCCCGCCGCTTCGCCGAGCGCGGTTTCTCGCCGCGTGAGTTCCGTCTGACCATGACCCGTGGCGATATCGGTAACTACCTGGGCCTGACCGTGGAAACCATCAGCCGTCTGCTGGGCCGTTTCCAGAAGAGCGGTATGCTGGCCGTTAAGGGTAAATACATCACTATCGAAAACGGTGAAGCGCTGGCCGTTCTTGCCGGGCACGCCCGCAACGTGGCATAACTCTCCGCATGCTGATGACCAGACTGATAAATTCACGTGATTTATTGGTCTGGTATAATCGCCCCCGTTTCAAGACATTTTCACCGTAGCACGTCCCTACACAGCGCCTGAAAGGTTGTCGTTGAGGTTATGAATTGAGAGAAAGTTTGTTTTTCGTTTCAGTCGTGATTGCCTCTGTGACCTTTATCTTCATCTGGATCATGCTTGTCGGCCCAATGAAGGGGGAGGAAAAAACCTACGTTCAGGATTCCACGACCTTTGCGATAGCGGTAATGGTGCTGCTGTTCATTGCGTTTATCGCGGTGACAACCACCGTGCTTTTCCTCTGATAAATTTTCATGAATTATTGATCTGGCAAAAGCTCCCCTCTGTTTCATTCAGGATATATAGGTTACTCTTTTAATTACAGACTGTGGTGACAGTAGTAAGGAGACCTGTATGGCAAAGTATCAAAACATGCTGGTGGCTATCGATCCGAATCAGGACGATCAGCCGGCATTACGACGTGCTGTGTATTTACATCAACGGATTGGTGGCAAAATCAAAGCGTTTTTGCCGATCTATGACTTCTCGTATGAGATGACCACCCTTCTGTCGCCTGACGAGCGCACCGCTATGCGTCAGGGCGTCATCAGCCAGCGTACCGCGTGGATCCGTGAACAGGCGAAGTATTACCTGGAAGCGGGTGTGCCTATTGATATTAAAGTGGTCTGGCATAACCGACCTTTTGAAGCCATTATCCAGGAAGTGGTTGCCGGCGGGCACGACCTGCTGCTGAAGATGGCGCACCAGCACGACAAGCTGGAATCCGTGATCTTCACCCCGACCGACTGGCATTTGCTGCGCAAATGCCCTTGCCCGGTCTGGATGGTGAAAGACCAGCCGTGGCCTGAAGGCGGGAAAGCCGTTGTGGCGGTGAACCTTGCGAGCGAAGAGGATTATCACAATTCGCTCAACGAAAAGCTGGTGAAGGAGACCATCCAGCTTGCTGACCAGGTCAACCACACCGAAGTGCATCTGGTGGGTGCCTATCCGGTTACCCCGATCAATATCGCCATCGAGCTGCCGGAATTTGACCCTAGCGTCTATAACGACGCCATCCGCGGCCAGCATCTGCTGGCGATGAAAGCGCTGCGCCAGAAGTTCAGCATCGACGAGAACATGACGCACGTGGAAAAAGGGCTGCCTGAAGAGGTGATCCCGGATTTAGCCGAGCATCTGCAGGCCGGGATTGTGGTCCTGGGAACCATTGGCCGGACCGGTATTTCTGCCGCTTTCCTCGGCAATACTGCCGAACAGGTGATCGACCATCTGCGCTGCGACCTGCTGGTCATTAAGCCGGATGAGTATCAGACGCCGATTGAGCTGGACGACCCGGAAGACGATTAACGTAATTTAAAAGCCCGCTGCTCCGGCGGGCTTTTCTCATCAGCTCTCCATTACCGGCTTCGGCTGTTCACCTGACTCATCCTGCATCCACGGCGCGTGCAATACCATGCTGGGCAGCGCCAGCTTAATCTCCTGGGCGTTCAGCCCTTCAAGAATACGGATATTGATCTCCTGCTGGATGTCCATGTATTTGTTGTAATCCGCGGTATTAACAATATGGACGACTTCAAACGTCAGGCGGTCGCGGTCGAATCCGAGAAAATGAGCGCGATCGAATTTTGTCTCACCGACATCGGTAATGATCTGCCTGACCATATCCCCCACGTAACGGAGCTTATCGGGCGGCGTGTCGCTGGCAACGCCAAAGGTAAAGACGATGCGGCGCGTCTGCATGCGTTTGTAGTTGTGAAGCGTCTGCTGAAGCAAAATGGCGTTGCCGCAGACGATCTGCTCTCCGCTCAGGCTGCGGATACGGGTCGTTTTCAGGCCAATGTGCTCTACCGTCCCCGCCACGTCGTTGAACACCACGAAATCGCCAATTTCGAACGGTTTATCAAAGCCGATAGAAAGCGAGGCAAACACGTCGCTCAGAATCGTTTGTACGGCAAGGGCAATGGCAATACCCCCTACCCCAAGGCTGGCAACCAGAGCAGTGATGTTGACGCCCGCGTTAGCAAGGATAGACAGCAGCATCACTGACCAGACGATGGCACGGAGAATAAGCCCCGTGATCACCAGCGTAACCGGGTTTTTATGGCT
This sequence comes from Enterobacter sp. KB-280D8, assembly GCF_041399405.1. NCBI lineage: Bacteria > Pseudomonadati > Pseudomonadota > Gammaproteobacteria > Enterobacterales > Enterobacteriaceae > Enterobacter > Enterobacter sp. KB-280D8. The sequence goes on along the minus strand of NZ_JBGKEC010000001.1, from coordinate 226,522 downwards.
TCCCGGCGCCAGCATGACGTGACGAAGCCACGACACGACCCCCTGATCCATCCACAGCGCTACCTGGATGGCGAAGACCAGGAACCAGGCGTGGCTGACGGTGCCAAAAAGATGATCGGGCAGGTCAACGAAACGCAGGCTGAGGAGCAGTGCCACCACAAACAGCAGGAAGCGGCTGGTGCGGTTAAGCATATCCGTCAGGATAAAACGCATCCGGTTGGTGGCCGGGTGCTTGTCGCCCCAGGTGGTGATGCCTTTCTTAACGAACGCGATCAGGCGCGTCAGCAGCCAGTACACCAGCAGCGTCACAAAGACAACCGTGGCGGCGCCTATCCAGAATGTCGGCGTCATCATCAACGCGATGAAGTCGAAGCGGGACAGAAATTGCATTACACCTCCTCGTATTACACAAAGGGTAAAGTATAGACAGAGGAGAAAAGCTGACCGCAGAAATAAGAAAACCGCCCCGAAGGGCGGTTTGTCAGGAGAAAGCGAATTACAGCGCTTTCAGAATCGCATCCACGCTGGCCTTGGCGTCGCCAAACAGCATGTGGGTGTTCTCTTTGAAGAACAGCGGGTTCTGTACCCCGGCATAGCCGGTGTTCATGGAACGCTTGAAGACAATGACGTTCTGCGCCTTCCACACTTCCAGAACCGGCATCCCGGCGATTGGGCTACCCGGATCGTCCTGTGCAGCAGGGTTAACGGTGTCGTTGGCGCCAATGACCAGCACGGTGTCGGTGTCGGCGAAATCATCGTTGATCTCATCCATTTCCAGCACGATGTCGTAAGGCACTTTCGCTTCCGCCAGCAGCACGTTCATGTGGCCCGGCAGACGCCCTGCCACCGGGTGAATACCAAAGCGAACTTTGATGCCTCGCGCGCGCAGTTTCTCGGTGATTTCCGCCACCGGATACTGCGCCTGTGCCACCGCCATGCCGTAGCCCGGGGTGATGATCACGGAATGCGAGTTTTTCAGCATCTCTGCGGTATCTTCCGCAGAAATTTCACGGTGCTCACCCACTTCTTCATCCGCACTGGAAGAAGACCCATCGGTCCCGAAACCACCGGCGATAACGCTGATGAACGAGCGGTTCATCGCCTTACACATGATGTAAGACAGGATCGCACCGGAAGAACCCACCAGCGCACCGGTGACGATAAGCAGGTCGTTGCTCAGCATAAAGCCCGCAGCCGCCGCTGCCCAACCGGAGTAGGAGTTCAGCATTGAGACAACCACCGGCATATCCGCTCCGCCGATGGACGCCACCAGATGCCAGCCGAACGCCAGCGCGATGATGGTCATCACCAGCAACGCCAGCACCTGCAGGCCCACGCTTTCGGTACGCACGAAGACCACCAGCAGCACAAACGACACCACCAGCGCCGCCAGGTTCAGCTTGTGACGGTTAGGCAGCATCAGCGGTTTAGAAGAGATCTTACCGCGCAGCTTGCCGAACGCCACGATAGAACCGGTGAAGGTCACTGCACCGATGAAGATGCCGAGGAACACTTCGGTCAGATGAATGTTGACCAGAATCGGTTCCATGCCCGGTTCGTGATACAGGTAGCTGTTGAAGCCCACCAGCACCGCCGCCAGCCCCACGAAGCTGTGCAGAATCGCCACCAGCTCAGGCATCTCGGTCATTTCAACGCGCTTCGCCAGGCGAATACCAATCGCGCCGCCGATGATCATCGCCACCAGGATCCACGCCACGTTGCCGGTATCCGGCCCGAAGATGGTGGCTATCAGCGCAATCGCCATCCCGGCGATACCAAAGTTATTTCCCTGCTGAGACGTTTCGTGTTTGGAAAGCCCCGCCAGACTGAAAATAAACAGGATTGCAGCAACAATGTATGCGGCTGTGACTAATCCTCCAGACATATGCTACCCCTTAGCCTTTACGAAACATTTTCAGCATGCGCTGAGTCACGGTGAAACCACCGAAAATATTGATACTGGCGATCAGCACCGCGATAAAGCTCAGGAAGCTGATCCAGCCGCCGTGTCCAATCTGCAGTAACGCCCCAACTACGATGATCCCCGAGATGGCGTTAGTGACCGACATCAGCGGCGTATGCAGCGCGTGGGAGACGTTCCACACCACGTAATAACCTACAACGCAGGAGAGCGCGAAGACGGTAAAGTGGCCGAGGAACTCTTTCGGCGCAACGTCAGCCAACCAGCCGAACAGAATGATAACCAGCGCCATGATGGCGTATTTACGCCACGGTGAAGCCGGTTTAGCAGGTTCTTTTGGCTCGGGTGCCGCTTTCTGCGTTGCCTGAGGCTGAGCAGAAACCTGAATAGGCGGCGCAGGCCAGGTAATTTCACCTTCGCGTACCACGGTGACGCCGCGCACCACCACGTCATCAAAATCAACGGTGATGTTGCCGTCTTTCTCTTTGCAAAGCAGCTTCAGCAGGTTAACCAGGTTGGTACCGTACAGCTGGGAAGACTGGGTTGGCAGGCGGCCAGGGAGATCGGTATAGCCGATAACCTTCACGCCGTTAGCGGTCGTGGTCACCTGATTGGCAACGGTATACTCGCAGTTACCGCCGTTTTGCGCCGCGAGGTCGACAATCACGCTGCCCGGCTTCATGGAGTCCACCATCTCGCGGGTGATCAGCTTCGGCGCGGGTTTACCCGGAATAAGCGCGGTGGTAACAATAATGTCGACGTCTTTCGCCTGCGCGGCGAAGAGTTCCATTTCGGCTTTGATAAAGGCTTCAGACATCACCTTCGCATAGCCATCACCGCTGCCCGCTTCTTCCTTAAAGTCCAGCTCAAGGAATTCGGCCCCCATACTCTGAACCTGTTCCTTCACTTCGGGACGGGTGTCGAACGCGCGCACGATAGCGCCCAGGCTGTTTGCCGCACCGATTGCAGCAAGACCCGCCACGCCCGCGCCAATCACCATCACTTTCGCCGGCGGGACTTTCCCCGCCGCGGTGATTTGACCGGTAAAGAAGCGTCCAAATTCGTGAGCGGCTTCAACAATGGCGCGGTAGCCGGCAATGTTTGCCATGGAGCTGAGCGCATCCAGCGACTGCGCGCGCGAAATACGCGGCACGGAGTCCATCGCCATCACGGTCACGCCACGGGCCGCCAGCTTCTCCATCAGTTCAGGATTTTGTGCAGGCCAGACGAAGCTCACCAGCGTTGTTCCCGGATTCAGCAGCGCAATTTCGCTCTCTTCCGGCGCGTTGACCTTCAGAATCACGGGTGACTGCCAGACTTCAGCACCGTCCACCACTTCTGCGCCAGCCTGAATAAAGGCCTCGTCATCGAAACTCGCCAGTTTGCCTGCGCCGCTTTCAACCGCGACGGTAAAACCCAGCTTAAGCAGTTGCTCCACCGTTTTCGGTGTTGCCGCTACGCGGGTTTCATTGGCTAACCGTTCTTTTGGTACCCCAATACGCATAGTTTTCCCTTCCATCGGTTTTTGATGATGGTTTGTCGATAAATGCCCGCGGTTTGTATCAATTTTCGCCAGTATGATAGCGACGAGAAATGAGTACCCCCGCAAAATAAAACAGTAACAAACTGTCTATAACCTACTGAAAATAGCGCTTGTGATCTACCGCCAGAAAACACTATTTCTTACTTTATCTGTGAAAAATAAGCGATCGGCGTCACTGACAGTGATATTTACCTTAAATTCATCGCCAGAACCGATAAATCGCGCAAGCGAAGCGGTAAAAACATGATATAGCGCCATAAGAGAACAAGTTATTAACATTAAATTAACTTGTAAAAGTCATATGCTTTATCAGTTTTGCTTGTCAAACGCCTGTTTTTTCAACATATCACTAAATGTTATCGAATTCGGTAATTCAGTGAGCACAGGCTGTGAAAAATGGCGCAGACAGCGACGGGTTTTAAATGCCATAATCGGGACCGTCTCAAATAAACAACAATACCAGTACATGGTTTGCGCAAGGCGAAGGATTATTTTTATGAAGCTTAAGAACACACTCCTGGCGTCCGCACTTCTCTGTGCGACCGCCCTGTCTGCGAATGCCGCAACAGAGTTAACGCCGGAGCAAGCGGCAGCATTAAAACCTTTTGACCATACGGTCATTGTGGGTCGTTATAATTCTATTGGCGATGCCGTCGCCGCCGCATCAAAAGCCGCTGATAAAAACGGGGCGGCCTCGTTTTACGTTGTTGACCAGTCCGATTACGGCAACAGCGGTAACCAGCGCGTGACCATTGCGCTGTATAAAGATAATGCACCAAAGGCTGACGCACCGAAAAACCGCGTGATCAACGGTATCGTTGAGCTGCCGAAAGATCAGGCCATTGAGCTGGAACCTTACGACACCGTTACCGTTCAGGGCTTCTATCGCAGCCAGCCTGAAGTGAACGATGCCATCACCAAAGCCGCAAAAGAGAAAGGTGCCTACTCTTTCTATATCGTGCGTCAGGTGGATGCTAACCAGGGTGGCAACCAGCGCATTACCGCATTCATCTACAAAGAAGATGCGAAAAAACGCGTTCTGCAGAGCCCGGATGCCATCCCTGCGGACTCTGAAGCGGGTCGCGCAGCGATAGCCAAAGGCGGCGAAGAAGCGAAGAAAGTTGAAATTCCAGGCGTCGCGACCTCTGCTGCGCCAAGCGCTGAAGTGGGCCGTTTCTTTGAAACACAATCCACGAAAGGTGGCCGCTACTCCGTTACGCTGCCGGACGGCACTAAAATTGAAGAGCTGAACAAAGCCACTGCCGCGCAAATGGTGCCGTTCGACAGCATCAAGTTCACCGGCAACTACGGCAATATGACGGAAGTCTCTTACCAGGTCGCGAAGCGTGCGGCGAAGAAAGGGGCGAAGTATTACCACATCACCCGCCAGTGGCAGGAACGTGGCAACAACGTGACCATCAGCGCCGATCTGTACAAGTAACAAAATCGTTGACGAAAGGCGGCGCAATGCCGCCTTTTTTTGTTACTTTTTTCGAATTTCTGCCACACATCATTGCATGCTTTCGTTACACTCCGTAAAATCCCGCGCCTTAGTGTGATCCACCATTTTTATGCGCCTTAGCGAAATAATTATTCTGGATTGGGACTTTTCATAACAGGAAGCCAATGGAAAAGAAACTTGGCCTGAGTGCTCTGACTGCACTCGTTTTAAGCTCAATGCTGGGTGCGGGCGTATTCAGTTTACCGCAGAACATGGCGGCCGTTGCAAGCCCTGCCGCCTTGCTCATTGGCTGGGGCATTACCGGTGTCGGGATATTGCTGCTGGCATTCGCCATGCTGCTGCTGACCCGCGTTCGCCCGGATCTGGACGGCGGCATTTTCACCTATGCACGTGAAGGTTTTGGCGAGCTGATTGGCTTCTGCTCCGCCTGGGGCTACTGGCTGTGCGCGGTCATCGCTAACGTCTCTTATCTGGTGATTGTCTTCTCGGCGCTCAGTTTCTTTACCGATACCCCTGAGCTGCGCCTGTTTGGCGACGGCAATACCTGGCAGTCCATCGTCGGCGCCTCGGCGCTACTGTGGATTGTTCACTGGCTGATTTTGCGCGGCGTCCAGACCGCCGCCAGCATCAACCTGGTAGCGACGCTGGCGAAACTGGTGCCGCTTGGCCTGTTCATCGTGCTGGCCTTCATTGCGTTCCGTCTCGACGTGTTTACGCTTGATTTCAGCGGAATTGCGCTTGGCGTTCCGGTCTGGGAACAGGTGAAAAACACGATGCTGATTACACTGTGGGTGTTTATCGGCGTTGAAGGCGCGGTGGTGGTTTCTGCCCGCGCGCGTAATAAACGCGATGTGGGCCGCGCCACGCTGCTGGCCGTCCTGGCGGCGCTGGGCGTGTATCTGCTGGTAACGCTGCTGTCGCTGGGTGTGGTGGCGCGTCCTGAACTGGCCGAAATGCGTAATCCGTCGATGGCAGGCCTGATGGTGAAAATGCTCGGCCCCTGGGGCGACGTGGTGATTGCCGCAGGGCTGATCGTCTCCGTCTGCGGCGCTTACCTGAGCTGGACCATCATGGCGGCTGAAGTGCCGTTCCTGGCCGCGACGCACAAGGCGTTTCCACGCCTGTTTGCCCGACAAAACAAAAATAATGCGCCATCAGCCTCACTCTGGCTGACCAACATCAGCGTTCAGGTCTGCCTGGTGCTGATCTGGCTCACAGGTTCAGACTATAACACCCTGCTGACCATCGCCTCCGAGATGATTCTGGTACCCTATTTCTTAGTGGGTGCGTATTTGTTAAAAATCGCCACGCGTCCGGCGCACTATGTCGTGGGCGTTGGGGCCTGTATTTACGGCCTGTGGTTGTTGTATGCTTCCGGGCCGATGCATCTGCTGCTGTCGGTAGTGCTGTATGCGCCGGGCCTGCTGGTATTTATCTACGCCCGCCGCACGCATCAGCTGGAGAACGCGCTGAAACGCCTTGAAATGGCCTTAATCGGGCTGTTACTGGTTGCTGCCGTACCGGCAACCTGGATGTTAATGGGATAGCACTGTCTTTCCCATTGTTGAACTGTAAAGGAGAATACGATGGGAAATGCACCGCTTCGCCCAATATTGATCACCGGTGGAGGCCGCCGTATCGGCCTCGCCCTCGCCCATCACTTTCTCAACCTTCGCCATCCGGTCATTGTCAGCTACCGTACGGAATACCCGTCGATTGAGGGGTTGCGCAAAGCCGGAGCGGTTTGCATTCAGGCTGATTTTTCCACCGATGAAGGCATCCTGGCCTTTGCGGAGCAGGTGAAATCCACCGCGACGGGGCTGCGCGCTGTGATCCATAACGCCAGCGCCTGGTGTGCCGAGAAGCCCGGCACGTCCCTCAGCGATACGCTATCCGCCATGCTGCAGATCCACGTCAACGCCCCTTATCTGCTTAACCACGCCCTGCAGGATCTGCTGCGCGGTCACGGCCATGCGGCGGGTGACATTATCCACTTCACCGATTATGTGGTTGAGCGCGGCAGCGACAAGCACATCGCTTATGCGGCCAGTAAAGCCGCGCTGGACAACATGACGCGCTCCTTTGCCCGCAAGCTTGCGCCCGAGGTGAAGGTGAACGCCATCGCCCCGGCGATGATTTTGTTTAACGAAAACGATGATGCGGAGTACCGCCAGCAGGCGCTGAATAAGTCGCTGATGAAAATTGCCCCAGGCGAGAAAGAGGTGATCGACCTTGTGGATTACCTCCTCACCAGCTGCTATGTCACCGGCAGAACCTTTGCCGTGGACGGTGGACGCCCGCTGCGCTAGTGAAAGCGGCCCCAGAAGAATATTAACACCCAGGCGCTGAGTGCCCAGCAGATCACCGCCCCGCCCAGCGCCAGGGGAAGCCGCAGAAAACCGGTGAAATACCACAGCGAAAGCAGGTAGAGAAAATACGGGATGATCGACCACATGCCAAACACAATGGTCGTACGTAACGCCTCCGTGCCCCGTTCAGAAGCCACAATATAGTGGGCAATCAGCGCGAAGGTCGGGAACAGCGGGATCAGCCCGGCAATATAGTAGTTTTTGGTTTTTGCCAGAATGCCAATCATTAACACCACCAGCGCCCCCAGCGCGGCTTTGATCACCAGCCCCATATTTTTCCCTATAAAAATCAAGTAGCAATAGACGTCAGAATAACGGAAGCGGCGTTAATTTTGAAAGATTAATGGAAGGTTAAGGTTCCGCGGTGTATGTTGGCTTTTTTCACGAAAACAGACGTTGTATGAATAAGATTGTTTATGTTGAAGACGAACCCGAAGTTGGGCAATTGATCGCCGCCTATCTGGGTAAACATGATATGGACGTCATTGTTGAGCCTCGCGGCGATCGTGCCGAAGAGGTGGTCGTCCGTGAAAATCCGGATTTAGTGCTGCTGGACATCATGCTGCCAGGCAAAGACGGCATGACGCTCTGCCGTGACCTGCGCGCGCGCTGGGACGGCCCTATCGTTCTGCTCACCTCACTGGACAGCGATATGAACCATATTCTGTCGCTGGAGATGGGCGCCAATGATTACATTCTGAAAACCACACCGCCTGCCGTCCTGCTGGCCCGCCTGCGCCTGCATTTGCGCCAGCACGCCAGTATCGAACGCGAAGCGCCCGCACCGTCTCTGACGCCTCACAAAGCGATGCGCTTCGGTACGCTGTCTATTGACCCGGTTAACCGCCAGGTACTGCTTTCCGGTGAGCTTATCGCCCTCTCCACCGCAGACTTTGACCTGCTGTGGGAGCTGGCAACGCATGCCGGGCAAATCATGGACCGCGACGCGCTGCTGAAAAACCTCCGAGGCGTGAGCTATGACGGAATGGATCGCAGCGTTGACGTGGCGATTTCGCGTCTGCGTAAAAAATTGCAGGATAACGCCACCGAGCCCTACCGCATTAAAACCGTGCGTAATAAGGGTTATCTGTTTGCCCCGCACGCCTGGGAAACCTGATAAACGATAACGTGCGCGAAATGAAGGCATTACCCGTCGATGTCCCCTCTTTCGCGCGTTAATTTGCCCGTTTGCGCAACAATTAACTTGATAAGCCCGCGAACTAATCCATAATTAACATTCCTACAATCTTTTCTTAAAGCCTCACCGGGCCGGCTATAACCCCACATCTTTTCAGCACATTTCTCCCATAAAATCTTGAAATGAGGATTTAAGCCCATGAAATATGTATAGCTACCACGAAGTCGAAGCCATCAAAACCAATCTTGAATGGATTGTTAATCAGGCTGCGCTTAGCCATTCCTCCCCCTCACGCGCCGATCAAAAAGCGCTCATTGATCTCCTTGAACTCATCCAGTTTTACGAAATTCTTCTGGATTTAATTAACGAATTTGGGACCGCCGTGATTGATCCGCACATTTCGGAAGGCCTGGCCGTAACGGAAACACTCATCGCCAGGGTAAAAAACAGCGCGAAAGCCATGTAACACGCTTCACAGACATGAAAATATCGACGGGTTTTCATGTATATTCTGCACAAAGCGTTTTTTCGGTGAGATCCAATGAAAAAGCTGTTTGTGCAGTTTTATCTTTTGCTGTTTGTCTGCTTCCTGGTGATGACCATGCTGGTCGGGCTGGTCTATAAGTTCACCGCCGAACGTGCGGGCAGGCAGTCGCTGGACGATCTGATGAAAAGCTCGCTGTATCTGATGCGCAGCGAGCTGAGAGAGATCCCGCCGCACGACTGGGCAAAAACCCTCAAAGAGCTCGATCTGAACCTGTCGTTTGATTTACGCATCGAGCCGTTAAAAGATTTCGATTTGGATCCGCCCGCGATGCAGCGCCTGCGCGACGGGGATATCGTCGCGCTGGATGAGAAATACACCTTTATCCAGCGCATCCCGCGCAGCCATTACGTGCTGGCCGTCGGGCCGGTGCCCTATCTCTATTATCTGCACCAGATGCGTCTGCTGGATATGGCGCTGATGGCCTTTATCGCCATTTCACTCGCGTTTCCGGTCTTTATCTGGATGCGCCCCCACTGGCAGGACATGCTGAAGCTGGAGTCCGCCGCCCAGCGTTTTGGCGAGGGGCATTTTACCGAGCGCATTCACTTCGACAGCGGTTCCAGCTTTGAGCGTCTGGGCGTGGCCTTTAACCAGATGGCTGATAACATCAATGCCCTGATCGCCAGTAAAAAGCAGCTGATCGACGGGATTGCGCACGAGCTGCGCACGCCGCTGGTTCGCCTGCGCTACCGTCTGGAGATGAGCGAAAATCTGACGGAAGCAGAGTCTCAGGCACTGAACCGCGACATTGGCCAGCTTGAAGCGCTGATTGAGGAGTTGCTGACCTACGCGCGTCTCGATCGTCCGCAGAACGAGCTGAACCTCAGCACGCCGGACCTGCCCGCCTGGCTGCAAACCCACATTGATGATGTTCAGAGCGTAAACCCGCAGCGCACGCTGTTGACGCGCGTCACGCCGGGTGATTACGGCGCGCTCGATATGCGCCTGATGGAGCGCGTGCTGGACAACCTGATGAACAACGCCATGCGCTACAGCGAGAGTACGCTCCAGATTGGCCTGGATTTGCAGGGCAACCGGGCCAGCCTGACGGTGGAGGACGACGGACCGGGAATTGCCCCGGAAGCGCGAGAAACCGTGTTTGAACCGTTTGTCCGCCTCGACCCCAGCCGCGATCGCGCCACCGGTGGATGCGGCCTGGGGCTGGCAATTGTTTACTCAATCGCGCAGGCGATGGGGGGCACGGTGCATTGCGAGGAGAGCGAGCTCGGCGGCGCGCGCTTCTGTTTTAGCTGGCCGGTGTACCATAACATCGCCCTTCCCGTTCCTGCCTGACCTCACCCGCACGCTGGCCTGACCCGGCGTGCTGTGCTATATGATAAGTATGTTGTAACTAATGAGGGTGTTTATGGCAACTTACGATCTCATCGAACGGCTGAACAGCACGTTTCGGGAAATAGAACATGAACTACTGACCCTGACCGAGCGCTTGCAGGCCTGCCGTCTGCTGGCCGCGCGCGTCTTTACCCTGCCCGATGTGGCTAAAGGGGCCGAGCACGATCCGCTGGATGCCATCGAGGTCGAACAGCACATCGGCAATGCCGCTCTTGAACGGGCGCTGAAGCACTATCGTCGCCTGTTTATCCAACAGCAGTCAGAAAACCGCAGCAGTAAGGCCGCCGTGCGCCTGCCGGGCGTCATCTGTCTGCAAACCGATGCGACAACGCGTGAAGCGCTGGAAAGCCAGATTGCGCATATCAACACCCTGAAAGCGGCCTTTGAAAAGATCATCACCGAAGAGTCCGGCCTCGCGCCTGCCGCGCGGTTTGAGTGGGTGCACCGCCAGCTTCCGGGGCTGATTACTCTGAATGCCTACCGAACCCTGACGGTACTGCGTCACCCCGCCACGCTGCGCTTCGGCTGGGCGAATAAACACATCATCAAAAACTTCACCCGGGATGAGATTCTGGCGCAGCTGGAAAAAAGCCTGAAGACGCCGCGCACCGTCGCGCCGTGGTCGCGTGAACAGTGGATTGAGCGCCTGGAGCAGGAGTACCACAGCATCGCCTCGCTTCCGGCGGATACGCGCCTCAAGATAAAGCGGCCGGTGAAGGTGCAGCCTATCGCCCGAGTCTGGTATTCCGGTCAGCAAAAGCAGGTGCAGTATGCCTGCCCGACGCCGCTGATTGCGCTTTACGATGCCGACCAGGGCGCGGTGGTGCCCGATATTGGGGAACTGCTGAATTACGATGCTAAAAATGTTCAGCACCGTTACAGACCTCAGGCGCAGCCGCTACAGCTGATTATTCCGCGGCTGCACCTGTACGTGGCGGGATGATTATTTCAGGCTGCCGACCATCGCTTCCGGACGAACCCAGGCGTCAAACTCCGCCTCCGTGAGATAGCCCAGCGCCAGGGCGGAGGCTTTCAGCGTCAGCCCCTCTTTATGCGCTTTTTTAGCGATCTCCGCGGCTTTGTCATAGCCGATATGGGTATTGAGTGCGGTCACCAGCATCAGGGATTCATTGAGCAACTGGCTGATACGTTCGCGGTTGGGCTCAATCCCTACCGCACAGTGTTCGTTAAAGCTCTCCATCCCGTCCGCCAGCAGACGAACAGATTGCAGCACGTTGTGGATCACCATCGGGCGATAGACATTCAGCTCAAAGTTGCCGGACGCTCCGCCCATGTTGACGGCCACGTCATTGCCCATCACCTGACAACAGAGCATAGTCATGGCTTCGCACTGGGTCGGGTTCACTTTACCCGGCATGATAGAGCTGCCCGGCTCGTTTTCCGGGATGCTGATTTCGCCGATGCCGCAGCGCGGACCGGAAGCCAGCCAGCGCACGTCGTTGGCAATTTTCATCAGCGAGGCCGCCAGCCCCTTCAGCGCGCCGTGGGTATGGACCAGCGCATCGCAGGTCGCCAGCGCTTCGAACTTGTTGGGCGCCGTGACGAACGGCTGTCCGGTAATGCTTGCCAGCTCTTCCGCCACGCGTACCGCGTATTCGGGGTGGGTATTTAACCCGGTACCGACCGCCGTCCCGCCGAGCGCCAGCTCCGCCAGGTGCGGCAGGCTGTTCTCGATATGCTTCAGATTGTGCTCCAGCATCGCCACCCAGCCGGAAATCTCCTGGCCGAGGGTCAGCGGCGTGGCGTCCTGCAGGTGCGTACGGCCAATTTTGACGATGTCGCGGAAGGCCTGCGCTTTCTCGTTAAGCGTGGATTTCAGCACGTTGAGCTGCGGGATCAGCTGCTCGCGAATGGCAATTACCGCCGCCACGTGCATCGCCGTCGGGAAGACGTCGTTAGAGCTCTGGCTTTTGTTGACGTCATCGTTCGGGTGGACGTTACGCTCCATGCCGCGCACGCCGCCAAGCAGCTCGCTGGCCCGGTTCGCCAGCACTTCGTTCATGTTCATGTTGCTCTGGGTGCCGGAACCGGTCTGCCAGACAGCGAGGGGGAATTCATCGGGATGCTTGCCCGCCAGCACTTCGTCGGCGGCGTTGATGATAGCGGTGGCTTTATCGGCGTCCAGCAGGCCCAAATCCTGGTTCACTTTCGCGGCGGCGCGTTTGGTGAGCGCCAGCGCCTGAATCAGCGAGACGGGCATTTTTTCGGTCGAAATACGGAAGTGCTCCAGCGAACGCTGGGTTTGCGCGCCCCACAGCTTGTCGGCCGGAACCGCGATTGCGCCCATAGAATCTTTCTCATGGCGTACCGTTGTCATTACTTTCTCCTTGATAACAAAAGAGGGATTGCTCACATGCTTAAGGGATAAGTATTGATGACTTCTGAGAAACGTTATGGCGCTTTGTGCGCTCTTTTTGATGCCGGGTGGCGCTGGCGCCACCCGGCAATTTACAGAATTACTTCACGCACGCCGAACACTGGGACGACTGGATCTGTTTGAAGAAGTCGTTACCTTTGTCATCCACGAGGATAAACGCCGGGAAGTCTTCCACTTCAATTTTCCAGATCGCTTCCATACCCAGTTCCGGGTATTCCACGCACTCCAGGCTCTTGATGCTGCCCTGCGCGAGTACCGCCGCCGGTCCGCCGATGCTGCCGAGGTAGAAGCCGCCGTGCTTGTGGCAGGCGTCCGTCACCTGCTGGCTGCGGTTGCCTTTCGCCAGCATGATCATGCTGCCGCCGTTGGCCTGCAGCTGGTCAACGTACGAGTCCATACGCCCTGCCGTGGTCGGGCCTAACGAGCCAGAGGCGTAGCCTTCAGGCGTTTTCGCCGGGCCCGCGTAGTAGATCGGGTGATCTTTAATGTACTGCGGCAGCCCTTCACCGTTGTCCAGACGCTCTTTGAGCTTCGCATGCGCGATGTCGCGGCCCACGATAATCGTGCCGTTCAGGGAGAGGCGGGTCGAGACCGGGTACTGCGAAAGCTGCGCCAGAATCTCTTTCATCGGACGGTTCAGGTCAACGCGAACCGCTTCACCCTCACCCGCTTTACGCAGCTCTTCCGGGATGTATTTGCCCGGGTTGTTTTCCAGTTTTTCGATCCACACCCCTTCGCGGTTGATCTTGGCCTTGATGTTGCGATCTGCAGAACAGGAGACGCCCATCCCGACCGGACAGGATGCGCCGTGACGCGGCAAACGGATCACGCGTACGTCGTGGGCAAAGTATTTGCCGCCAAACTGCGCGCCGAGGCCCAGATTACGCGCCTCTTCCAGCAGCTCCTGCTCAAGCTGCACGTCACGGAATGCCTGGCCGTGCTCGTTACCTTCGGTAGGCAGGCCGTCATAGTATTTGGTTGAGGCCAGCTTGACGGTTTTCAGCGTGCTTTCCGCCGAGGTACCGCCGATCACGAAGGCAATATGGTACGGCGGGCACGCCGCGGTGCCGAGGGTGCGCATCTTCTCAACCAGGTAGTTCTTCAGCTTGCCCGGGGTGAGCAGCGCTTTGGTTTCCTGGTAGAGATAGGTTTTGTTGGCTGAACCGCCGCCTTTGGCGATACAGAGGAATTTGTACTCGTCACCGTCGACGCTGTAGAGATCGATCTGCGCGGGCAGGTTGGTACCGGTGTTGACCTCTTTGTACATATCCAGCGCCGCGTTTTGCGAATAGCGCAGGTTGTCTTCGGTGTAGGTGTTGTAGACGCCATGCGCCAGCGCCGCTTCATCACCGCCGCCGGTCCAGACGCGCTGGCCTTTTTTACCGACGATGATCGCCGTGCCGGTGTCCTGGCAGGTTGGCAGAATGCCTTTCGCCGCGATGTCTGAGTTACGAAGGAACTGCAGGGCAACGTATTTATCGTTCTCGCTGGCCTGCGGGTCGCTCAGGATATCGGCAACCTGCTGCTGGTGCGCAGGACGGAGCATAAACGAGGCGTCGTGGAAAGCATGCTGCGCCAGCAGCGTCAGCGCCTGCGGATCCACCTTGAGGATCTCTTGTCCTTCAAACTCAGAGACGGAGACGTGATCGCGGGTTAACAGGTAATACTCGGTCTGATCCTTGCTGAGGGGGAAAGGATCCTGATAATGGAAGGGTTTATTCGACATTGTTCTCTCACTTACTGCTTCGGTCTGTTTATTCAGGGCAGATGTTCCGCTGCCCGGCTTAAAAGCGAGTCAGCTTATCCTACACAATTTTTTAACAAAAACTGAGACTAGTACGACTTTTTACATCCACAGGTTACTTCCACGTGGTTTATTGCTTTAATACCCGGAGTTAATTCCACATTTGAATCAGGGCTTGATAATGCAAAAACTCATTAACTCAGTGCAAAACTACGCCTGGGGAAGTAAAACTGCGTTAACGGATCTCTACGGTATCGCGAACCCGAACAACCTGCCGATGGCGGAACTGTGGATGGGGGCGCACCCGAAGAGCAGCTCAAAAATTGAAGACGCCAGCGGCCAGGTTCGCAGCCTGCGTGACGTGATTGATGCCGATAAAGCCGCGCTGCTGGGCGACAAGGTGGCTCAGCGCTTCGGCGAACTGCCGTTCCTGTTTAAGGTGCTGTGCGCCGACCAGCCGCTCTCGATCCAGGTTCACCCGAACAAGAAAGCCTCTGAAATTGGCTTCGCGAAAGAGAACGCGGCGGGTATCCCGTTAGACGCCGCAGAGCGTAACTACAAAGATCCTAACCACAAGCCGGAGCTGGTGTTTGCGCTGACCCCGTTCCTGGCGATGAACGCGTTCCGCGAGTTTTCAGAGATTATTTCCCTGCTGCAGCCGGTCGCGGGTGCCAACAAGGCTATCGCCCACTTCCTCGAAAACCCGAACGCAGACGCGCTGAGCCAGCTGTTCGCCAGCCTGCTGAATATGCAGGGTGAAGAGAAATCTCACGCGCTGGCGCTGCTGAAAGCGGCCCTGGACAGCCAGCAGGGTGAGCCGTGGGAGACCATCCGCCTGATTTCCGAATTCTACCCGGACGACAGCGGCCTGTTCTCCCCTCTGCTGCTGAACGTGGTGAAGCTGAACCCGGGCGAAGCGATGTTCCTGTTTGCCGAAACCCCTCACGCCTATCTGCAGGGCGTGGCACTGGAGGTGATGGCCAACTCCGACAACGTGCTGCGCGCGGGTCTGACGCCGAAATACATCGACATCCCTGAGCTGGTTGCCAACGTGAAGTTTGTGGCGAAGCCTGCCGCGGAGCTGCTGACTCAGCCGGTGAAAAACGGCGCAGAGCTGGACTTCCCGATTCCGGTTGAGGATTTTGCGTTTTCTCTGCATGACCTGAGCCATGCTGAGACCGCCATTGCGCAGGAGAGCGCGGCGATCCTGTTCTGCGTGGAGGGCGAAGCGACGCTGCATAAAGGCGAACAGCGTCTGGTGCTTAAGCCCGGTGAGTCAGCATTCGTTGCAGCCAATGAGTCTCCGGTTAGCGTAAGCGGCGCCGGTCGCCTGGCGCGCGTTTTTAATAAGCTTTAAGCACTTACTGAATTTTTTAACAACTCTTGCTAAGCTAGTTGCAGGCTTAATATCTCCGGGCGGTTTTTTACCGCCTGGTTTCATTTTAGGGATAGTCGCAATGAAAAAATCGGTCGTAGCGGTTGGAGTGATTGTAGCGTTAGGCGTGGTCTGGACGGGTGCCTCCTGGTTTACCGGGAAACAGCTGGAAAGCCGTCTGGCTGAGATGGTGGCACAGGCTAACGGAGAAATTAAGCGCAGCGCGCCGGAGGCGGGTCTGGAGCTGAGCTATCAGAACTATCAGCGCGGCGTGTTTACCAGCCGTATGCAGCTGGTGGTGAAGCCGGTGGCCGGGGCGGCAAACGGCTGGCTGAAGCCGGGCCAGAGCGTGGTGCTAGATGAAGTGGTAAGCCACGGTCCGCTGCCGCTGGCGCAGCTGAAGTCGTTTAACCTGATCCCGTCCATGGCGTCCGTTCATACCGTGCTGGTGAATAACGACGTCACTAAACCGCTGTTTGACCTGGCAAAGAATGAGTCACCTTTCGACATTAATACCCGTATTAGCTACTCCGGTGATACCAGCTCTGATATCGCGCTGAAAGCGCTGAACTACGAGAAAGAGAACGAGAAAGTCGCCTTCAGCGGCGGTCATTTCAAACTTGATGCAGATCGGGATGGCAACGTCTTCTCCATGACGGGTGAAGCGGAAAGTGGCCTGGTCAACGCCGTGAACGAATATAATCAGAAGGTTCAGCTCACCTTCAACAACCTGAAAGCCGACGGCAACAGCCGTATGACCGACTTTAAAGAGCGTATCGGCGACCAGAAGCTCTCCGTTGATAAGATTGCTATCGCAATTGAAGGGAAAGAGATGGCCGTGCTGGAAGGCATGGACGTTAACGGTAAATCCGACGTATCTAAAGACGGTAAGAGCATCAACACCCAGCTGGATTACACCCTGAAGAGCCTGAAAGTGCAGAATCAGGATCTGGGCACCGGCAAGCTGTCGCTGAAGATCGGCAATATCGACGGTCAGGCGTGGCACGAGTTTAGCCAGAAATATAGCAAAGAGAGCCAGGCGCTGCTGACCGACGCCGCGCTGCAGCAGAACCCTGAGGTGTACCAGCAGCAGGCGATGGCGGTGCTGTTCAATAACCTGCCGATCCTGCTGAAAGGCGAGCCGGTGGTCACCGTTGCGCCGCTGAGCTGGAAAAACAGCAAAGGCGAAACCAGCTTTAACCTGTCGCTGTTCCTGAAAGATCCTGCAGCCGCAACGGGTGAACCGCAGACGCTGGCGCAGGAAGTGGATCGTAGCGTGAAGTCGCTCGACAGCAAGCTGACCATCCCGATGGATATGGCGACCGAGTTTATGACCCAGATTGCGAAGCTGGAAGGCTACGGCGATGAAGATGCCGGCAAGCTGGCGAACCAGCAGGTGAAAGGTCTGGCGGCCATGGGCCAGATGTTCCGCATCACGAAGGTGGATAACAACACGATTTCTACCAGCCTGCAGTACGCCAACGGCCAGGTCACGCTCAACGGCGACAAAATGCCGCTGGAAGAGTTTGTCGGCATGTTTGGTATGCCAACGCTGGGGATGCCGGAACCGGCTGAACCGGCAGCGCCAGCCGACCCGGCGGCACCGCAGCAGTAAACAACAAAACCCCTCGCATGAGGGGTTTTTTTATTACCGTTATCCCTTCCATCCCTGCAGGAAATCCAACAGCAGTGCGTTAACTTTCTCAGGCTGTTCCTCCTGAGGCAGATGGCCGCACTCGTCGATACCGTACGCCCGAAGGTTATCCGCCATTTCAGCCCAGACGCTTTGCATATCGAAGAGCTTGCCGACCGCATGAAAATCATTGCCCCACAGCGACATTACCGGACACGCGATTTTCACGTCAGCGTCGGCAAGATCCTGCGCCACATCTTCTGCGTTGGCGCGATAGTCAGCCATCGCGCCTCGCACGGCTCCGGGTGCCTGATACGCCCGAACATAGGTATCAAACGCCTCGCCGCTGATGGTTGACGGATCGTAGGTCCAGTCCGAGAAAAAGTGGCGCAGCCAGATATTTTCTCGACCTGCAATCAGCGCTTCCGGGAGATCGGGCACGAGATGGAACAGGAAGAACCAGTATGCGCGGGCGATGGACGCATTCAAATCGCGCGCCACAATGCGCGTTGGCACGTTATCCATCACCACCAGACGATCCACCAGCTCAGGGTAATCTTTTGCGAACCGCGTCGCGACGCGCGCGCCGCGATCGTGCCCCACCAGCACCACCTTCTGTAAATCCAGCGCACGCATCAGCTCCCGTATGTCCCGCGCCATGTTCCGTTTATCATAGCCAGAAGCCGGTTTATCCGTTTCGCCATATCCTCGTAAATCCGGCGCGATTACGCGGTAGTGCCGGGACAATACCGGTATCTGGAAGCGCCAGGCATAGTTTGTTTCAGGAAAACCGTGCAGGAGAATAACCGGCGCGCCTTCACCCTCTTCAACCACAAACTGGCGGATGCCGTTTGCCGTTACGGTGTAACTTTTCATGGTCGTAACCTCACTTTATTTCAGCAGAGGCACGTTGGCCGCACGTTGATAAGGACCGTAATTTACAGGGTTCCAGCTATATCCCTGCTGCCAGGCGGTGATATGCCCAATACCGGGGAAAGGCAGATGCGCTGCAGCCATCCACTCACCGTCTTTCGCCAGCGCGTTAAACTCCTGCGCCCGGGACGAGATGGCTTTTTTCGAATCGACATCAAAGCGAATAGATACTTCAGGATGCGGGAACTGAACGGCAGGCGCATGGATCAGATCCCCAATGAAGTTAATAGCCGTTCCCTGGGACGCAAAGCGATAAACGGTACTGCCAGGCGTATGACCAACGGCATAGGCCGTCTGGGCTTCCGGGATAGGCGAAGCTGGCGGAACGAAGGTTTTAAGGTGTCCTGACGCTTTATACTCAGATAACGCTTTTCGGGCGATAGCGAAATACTCCCTCGCATTAGCCGGCGCGCTCGCTTCTTTTGCCGGATCGAGCCAGTAGTCGGCCTCCCCCTGCGGTACGTAGACGGTCGCATTGGGGAACAACGCTTTACCGTCCGCGTCGCTCAGGCCACAAACATGATCAAGATGAAGATGCGTCAGGAAAATGGTATCAACCTGCTCAGGACGATAGCCTGATGCTTTCATATTGTTGACCAGCTGGCCGGCCGTTTGTGGCACGCAGTGTCCCGCTCCGCTGTCAATCATGACCAGATGTTTCCCGGTATTAACCAGGAAAGCGTTAAACGCGGTCGGCATGCGTTCGGCATCAATTTTATTCTGATCCAGCAGCTTACGAACCTTGTCGCCTGAAAGCCCGTGTAGTAATGACGGCGAAAGGTCATTATAGCCGTCGAACAGCGCCGTGACCTCGTATTCCCCTACCGCCAGACGATAATAGCCGGGGACCTGCTGTTTCACCTGCGCAGGTGCGTCAGCCCAGGCGGCACTTACCAGGAACAGGCTGCTGAATGCCAGAACCGTTTTCAACTTTTTCATCTTCACTCCAGATTCATGTTTTCAGGATGTGAAGAGACTATGGCAGCACAACGATAAATACTGTAGATATGTACTTTGATAAGGCAGCGTAACGAAAAACGATATAATGAAGCTTGAAGACGTTGAAGTGTTTGTCGAAGCCATTAAGGCAGGTAGCCTGGCGGGCGCCGCGCGTCGGCTCTCAATGAGTGCCATGGCGGCGTCACGGTCTCTTAATAATCTTGAGGCTGAGCTGGGTGTCAGGCTGGTGCATCGCACCACGCGCTCCCTCTCACCCACGAGCGATGGGGAGGTTTTTTTGCCTCATGCACAGGCGTTGCTGGAAGATAAAAATAACGCGCTTGCCGATCTGTTTCCCGATGGTACGCACCTGTCCGGACGCCTTCGCATTACCGCCTCAGCGGCGTTTGGCCGCAAGATCGTCGCGCCAATGCTGCCGCTGTTTATGCAGCAACATCCGGCCCTGCAGGTCGACCTGCTGGCAACCGATGATCAGATTGATATTGTCGGGAAAGGCATAGACGTCGCGTTACGCATTGCCCCGCTGCGCGATAACCGGTTGGTTGCACACCGCATCTGTGATAATCCCCGCGAGCTTTGCGCCAGCGCGGAGTATCTGGCTGCGTACGGTTCGCCGAAATTACTTAACGATCTGGCTGGACATAGCTGCCTGACCATCTCAGATACGACACACTGGTCATTTGAAAAGGGTGAACAGCGCTACAAACAAAAGGTGTCAGGCCGATTCTCGGCTAACTCGATTGAGGCAATTTTCGAGGCTTGCCAGGGAGGACTCGGCATCGCAAATTTATCTCGCTGGTACGTAGAGCCTGCAATTACAGAGGGTAAACTCGTGCGGATCGTCCTTGAAGATGCTCAGCCGGAATCGCTGGCCATTTGGGCTGTTTACCCGACTTCTCGCCTGATCCCGGTAAAAGTGCGAAAATTTATAGAGGCACTGGAGACACAGCTGACGCTCAACCCGCTTACGCGGCAGAGCTGATTTACTTCACCGTCACCAGCCGCGCCGCCACAATCTGGTGCCCGGCCTGGACATCCGTATTGTCGATGCGCTGCATGATCCTGTCCGCCAGGGTATAGCCCATCTCCCGCGCTGGGGTCGTGGCCCAGACGATCGGCAGATCGTCCAGCGCGTTTTCACCGACGTCGGCGAACGCCCCCAGCGCCACCTGGTGGCCGAAGAAGGTTTCAACGCCCCCTTCACCGCTCTGACGCCCGGCGCGGATCAGGCCAAACCACGCGCCCATGGCAATTACATCGTTGTAGCAAATTACGGCGCTGATCGTCGGGCTGCTTCGCAGCAGTGCCCCAATCGCTTCCGCCGCTTTCTTCTGGCTGGATTCGCACTCCACGACCCATTCACTGTGGAACGGCAGGCCGTATTTAATCAGCGTCGCGCAGTAGCCGCCGACCCGTTCGGCGCGCGTCAGGGACGAGCTTTTGCCGCCCAGCCAGGCAATGCGCTGATGGCCGCGACGAATAAGATGCTCGGTCAGCATTTGCGCAGCCTGCATGTTATCCGGGCGCAGCGTATCGGCTTCATCACGGTAGCTGGCGCGTGAAGCAAACACCAGCGGCACGCCTTTTTCAGCGGCACGCTCGCACAGCTCGCTGCCCACGCCCGACGCCCCGGCGACGATCACCCCGTCCACTCCCTGATTCAGCAGCATATCGAGCCGGGAGAGAAGCTGCCCGGCCTCGCGCCCGCCGTGCAGCAGAAAGACCATCCGCCCCTGCGCTTCAAGTGCTTCGGTTAAGCCGGCAGTGAGCTCCGCATAGAACGGTGACGTCAGGTCACGGACAATCAGGCCAATCACCCCGCTTTGCCCGCCGCGCAGCGCCGACGCCTGGCGGTTTCGCACAAAGCCCAACTGCTCAACCGCCTCGTTCACCCGCTGACCGGTCGCGGGAGAGATGCGCCCTTTTCCGCTCAGTACCAGAGAAACGGTGCTGACGGAAACCCCCGCCGCCAGCGCGACATCGTTGATGGTGACTTTTTTCGCTACAGCCATGTGTCGGCGTGACTCCCTGAAATGAGATAGGTAAAACGTTTTATCAATACATTATCTTTATACTACCAGTCAAAGCCTGAGAATGTGATTCAGCGCGCACTAAACTTTGATAAAACGTTTTATCTTCTCGCAGCATTGAAGCAGATAAACTGATTTTAACAATAAAGGAGTCGTTTTATGACGGCGAAAGCGGCACAAAAAATATCGCTGTGGGAGTTTTTCCAGCAACTGGGTAAAACCTTTATGCTCCCCGTGGCACTCCTCTCATTCTGCGGGATCATGCTCGGGATCGGCAGTTCGCTAAGCAGTAAAGACGTCATCACGCTGATCCCGTTCCTCGGTACCCCTGTGCTTCAGGCGATCTTTATCTGGATGAGTAAGGTCGGCTCCTTCGCGTTTAGCTTCCTGCCCGTGATGTTCTGCATCGCCATCCCGCTGGGCCTGGCCCGCGAGAACAAAGGCGTCGCGGCGTTTGCCGGGTTTGTGGGTTACGCCGTGATGAACCTGGCGGTTAACTTCTGGCTGACCGCGAAAGGCATTCTGCCGACCACCGACGCTGCCGTGCTGAAGGCTAACAACATCCAGAGCGTGATTGGTATCCAGTCTATTGATACCGGGATCCTCGGGGCGGTGATCGCGGGGGTCATTATCTGGATGCTGCACGAGCGCTTCCACAATATCCGCCTGCCGGATGCCCTGGCCTTCTTCGGCGGTACCCGCTTCGTGCCGATCGTCACTCTGGTGGTCATGGGTCTGTTCGGCCTGATCATTCCGCTGATCTGGCCGGTCTTTGCGATGGGCATCAACGGCATTGGCCGCATCATCAACGGCGCGGGCGATTTTGGTCCGATGATCTTTGGCACCGGCGAACGTCTGCTGCTGCCGTTTGGCCTGCAGCATATCCTGGTGGCCCTGATTCGCTTCACCGAAGCGGGCGGCACCATGGAAGTGTGCGGTCACGACGTGAGCGGTGCGCTGACCATCTTCCAGGCGCAGCTGAGCTGCCCGACCACCCACGGCTTCTCCGAAAGCGCCACCCGCTTCCTGTCTCAGGGCAAAATGCCGGCCTTCCTCGGCGGCCTGCCGGGTGCCGCGCTGGCGATGTACCACTGTGCGCGCCCGGAAAACCGTCATAAAATTAAAGGGCTGCTGATTTCCGGCGTGATTGCCTGCGTCGTCGGCGGCACCACCGAGCCTATCGAATTCCTGTTCCTGTTTGTTGCGCCGGTGCTGTATCTCATTCACGCGCTGCTGACCGGTCTGGGCTTCACCGTGATGGCGGTGCTGGGCGTCACCATCGGCAACACCGACGGTAACGTGATTGACTTCGTGGTGTTCGGGATCCTGCACGGTCTGTCCACCAAGTGGTATCTGGTGCCGGTCGTGGCGGCTATCTGGTTCGCGGTGTACTACGGTATCTTCCGCTTCGCCATCACCCGCTTTAACCTGAAAACGCCGGGCCGCGATACTGATACGGCCACCAGCGTTGAGCAGGCGGTTACCGGTACCGTGGGCAAATCCGGGTATAACACCCCAGCCATTCTGGCGGCGCTGGGCGGTGCGGATAACATCACCTCACTGGACAACTGCATTACCCGCCTGCGCCTGTCGGTGGCGGATATGGCAAAAGTGGATACCAACGCCCTGAAGGCCAACCGGGCCATCGGCGTGGTACAGTTAAACCAGCACAATTTGCAGGTAGTTATCGGCCCGCAGGTTCAGTCAGTGAAGGATGAGCTGGCCACCCTGATGCGAACAGTAGAAGCCTGATGCCTCAACCCCCTCTCATGAGGGGGTTTTACTTTAAGGATTTACGTCATGTTTGATTTTTCTACCGTCGTGGATCGACACGGCACCTGGTGTACGCAGTGGGACTACGTCGCCGACCGCTTTGGCGCGGCGGATTTGCTGCCCTTCACCATCTCAGATATGGATTTCGCCACCGCCCCCTGCATAACCGACGCGCTGCATCAGCGCATTAACCACGGCGTGCTGGGCTACAGCCGCTGGAAGAACGACGAGTTTCTCGCTGCCGTCGCGCACTGGTTCCGGCAGAGCTTCAACAGCCCGATTGATACGGAAACCGTCGTTTATGGACCTTCCGTCATCTACATGGTGTCAGAGCTGATTCGCCTCTGGTCAAAGCCCGGTGACGGCGTGGTGGTTCACACCCCGGCGTACGATGCGTTTTTTAAGGCCATTGAGGGCAATTCGCGCCTTGTGGTGCCCGTTGAGATGGAGAAACAGGCGGCAGGCTGGCAGGGCAATATGGCGGCGCTTGAAGCGGCGCTGGCGAAATCGGAAAACAAAATTTTGCTACTGTGCAGCCCGCAAAACCCAACCGGAAAAGTATGGACGCGTGAAGAATTGACCCATATGGCGGAGCTTTGCGCACGCTATGACGTGGCGGTTATCAGCGATGAAATTCATATGGACATGGTGTGGGGCGCGCATCGCCACACCCCGTGGAACGCGGTGGCGCGCGGCAAATGGGCGCTTCTCACCTCCGGCTCGAAAAGCTTTAATATTCCGGCGCTGACGGGCGCATACGGCCTGATTGGCGATGAAGAGAGCCGCGACGGCTATCTCAGCGCGCTAAAAGGCCGGGATGGACTCTCTTCTCCTTCCGTACTGGCGCTGACGGCCCATATTGCCGCCTACCAGCAGGGAGAGCCGTGGCTGGATGCCTTACGGCGTTATCTGGAGGAGAATCTGCTGTACGTCGCGCAGGAAGTAAACAGTGCTTTTCCGAAACTGAACTGGCAGCCGCCGGAAGCAACCTATCTGGCCTGGATCGACCTGCGCCCGCTGAACATTGACGACAGAGCGCTGCAAAAAGTACTGATCGAGCAGCAAAAAGTCGCCATCATGCCGGGATACACGTACGGAAACGAAGGTAACGGCTTCGTGCGGCTGAACGCCGGCTGTCCGCGCAGCAAGCTGGAACAAGGGGTTCAGCGCCTCATCGCCGGGATCAACACGCTGCTGTAATTTGTTTGCGCAACGGAATTTTCCCTTGCGCAAATAGCTTTTTACCCCGTTTTGTTTTTATAATATGGCGCACTTTAACCAGAAAAGAGTGCGACCATGATTGATACACGCCTGCCTTTAACTGATATTCATCGTCACCTTGACGGTAACATTCGTGCCCAAACCATCCTCGATCTTGGCCGCCAGTTCAATTTAACGCTTCCTGCGCAGACGCTTGAGTCGCTGATCCCTCACGTACAGGTGACCTCCAATGAACCGGATCTGGTCAGCTTCCTGAGCAAGCTCGACTGGGGCGTGAAGATGCTGGCCTCGCTGGATGCCTGTCGCCGCGTGGCGTTTGAGAACATTGAAGATGCGGCACGTAACGGCCTGCATTACGTCGAGCTGCGCTTCTCGCCGGGCTACATGGCGATGACCCACAGCCTGCCCGTTGCAGGCGTGGTGGAAGCCGTCATTGAAGGCGTCCGCGAAGGGTGTAAAACCTTCGACGTTCAGGCCCGTCTTATCGGTATTATGAGCCGTACGTTCGGTGAAGCCGCCTGCCTGCAGGAGCTGGAAGCGCTGCTGGCCCATCGCGATGCCATCACCGCCGTCGACCTCGCCGGTGACGAGCTGGGCTTCCCCGGCAGCCTGTTCCTCTCCCACTTCAACCGCGCGCGCGATGCCGGCTGGCACATTACCGTGCATGCGGGGGAAGCAGCGGGCCCGGAAAGCATCTGGCAGGCCATCCGCGAGCTGGGCGCCGAGCGTATCGGCCACGGCGTGAAGGCGGTAGAAGATCGCGCCCTGATGGATTTCCTGGCGGAGCAGCGTATCGGGATTGAGTCATGCCTGACGTCCAACATTCAGACCAGCACCGTGGCAACGCTGGCGCAGCATCCGCTGAAAACGTTCCTTGAGCACGGCGTGCTGGCCTCGCTAAACACGGACGATCCGGCGGTCCAGGGCGTGGATATCATCCACGAGTACAACATTGCGGCATCGCAGGCAGGTCTGAGCCGCGAGCAGATCCGTCAGGCGCAGGTTAATGGGCTGGAAATAGCCTTCCTGACGCCTGCAGAGAAGCAGGCGCTGCGAGATAAAGTGGCGCGCGGTTAACGCGCTGCCGGGTAGCGCTGGCGCTTACCCGACTTACAAAAATTATGCCAGACAAAGCGTTGCGCGATGTTTGGCAGATTCAATCCCCAGCTCTATCAGTTCCATAATCTGAATCGCCTGGCTGGCCGGAACCGGGTTTTCCCCCGTTCCGTTCAGCGCATCGCGGATGGCTGCATAATAAGCCGGATAGTTACCCGGTATCGTCAGTAGCGTTTCTTCGACCCGTTCCTCACCTTCTGCCCGCGTCACGACGCCGTCGCGCATATCATAGCCCCAGTCTTCCTGCGGCAGACGTTCACCGTTTTTAAGCCGGTCTTCCTGCGGATCGAGGCCGAACTTCACGTAGCTCCCGCGCGTGCCGTGAATGATATAGCGGGCAGATTCCGCAGCCGCGACCATCGTGCCGTGCAGCACAACCCGGCGCTGCGGGTAACTGAGCACCGCGTGGAAGTAATCGGTTGTCTGTGCCCCGGGCCTGAGCTGGGCCAGATCGACCGTCATGCTCACCGGCAGACCAAACAGATTAACGGCCTGGTCCAGCAGATGCGGGGCTAAATCGTACCAGATGCCGCTGCCCGGACCGGCCTGCTCGCGCCAGCGGTTTCTTACCTGCGGGCGAAAGCGGTCAAAGTGCGATTCAAAAAAAACGATCTCCCCTAACGTACCCTCACCGAGAAGCGTTTTTACCGTCAGAAAATCGCTGTCCCAGCGGCGGTTATGGTAAACGGACAGCACCCTTCCCAGGCTTTTTGCCAGCGCCTCCAGCTCACGCGCCTGTGACAACGTCACGGTGAAAGGTTTATCAACAATGACGTGCTTTCCCGCTTCCAGCGCAGCTTTCGCCAGCGGGAAGTGCGTGTCGTTAGGCGTGGGGATAACAATTAAATCGATATTCGGATCGTTGAAGAGATGTTTTGGCTCAGAGACAACCGGCACAGCGGGCCAGTCAGCGTGGACTTTAGCAGCGTCGCTGCTGGATACCGCAGCCAGCGCCATCCCCGGAGTCCCGGCTATCAGAGGAGCATGAAACGTTTTGCTCGCGTACCCGTAGCCTATAAGCCCGACGCGGATGTTATCACTCATCGTGTTGTCCTCTTTTTGCGTTTCTTATTTCATACTGGCCTGTCTGGCATTGCCCTCATTAATAATGAGCCATGGCGTTTAAAATAGCAGGCTGTAGCGGTTATTTTTGTTACATAGTATTAACCTTCTGATTTTGTTTAAGGGAATCGTTCCCAAAGCGCTTGCCGTCAGAGAAACAGCGCTGTAACATTTGCGCCCTGTATTTATGGATAAATTACAACAGCAAATCATGGCATCAATTATTAATCGAATCATTGAATTAGCGGGATGGATTGTTCTTGGGGTTTCGGTCATTTTGCTCGGCGTAGCCAGCCATATTGATAACTACCAGCCGCCGGAGCCTGCTGCCGTCACCCATCCTAAGTAACCGGTTGCTGCGATAAAGAGTGACATAATATGTCAGTTTCATATTGCCAGCCCTGGTGAACGCGGTTAACCTTCTCTTCCAGGCATCGCCTTCGGTGCCTGAATTTCAGCAAAGAAAACTCCTAATTTCGTCGCGTTACCTGAGTGGGCTGTTTACGTCTTTATTAATCCGTTTATTATTCGACCGAATTACCTTAACTGGTATTACTCACTTTTATATGGAAACTTATTAATATGACAGTTCAGGACTATTTATTAAAATTTCGCAAGATCAATTCGCTTGAGAGCCTGGAAAAACTGTTTGACCATCTGAACTACACCCTGTCGGATAATCAGGACATTATCAATATGTATCGCGCCGCTGACCACCGCCGTGCGGAGCTGGTCTCCGGCGGACGCTTGTTCAACGTCGGCGAGGTGCCGAAGTCCGTATGGCGCTACGTTTTATAAGAAAGTAGCCATCCGCGCGAAATGTTATATACTCTCCGCCCTGCAAACTGGCTGTACAACATTTCGCGCAGATAATGGGAGAGTTCATGACCGCAACGCCTGGAGAACGCATCGGAGGCTGGTTAATCGCCCCACTGGCATGGCTGCTGGTTGCCTTATTAAGCGCATCGCTTGCGCTGCTGCTTTATACCACCGCATTGATTACCCCTCACGCCATCCAGACCCTGATGTCGCAAAGCGTGCTGAATATAGCAATGTGGTTTGTGTCGTTCGTTTTCGCGATTGGGATGTGGTACTACACCCTGTGGCTGACCATCGCCTTCTTTAAGCGCCGCAAGAGCGTGCCTAAGCACTATATTATCTGGCTGCTCATTTCGGTTCTGCTGGCGGTTAAAGCGTTTGCTTTCTCGCCCGTGTCTGACGCGCTTGCTGTCCGCCAGCTGCTTTTCCCGTTACTGGCTGCGGCGCTGCTGGTGCCCTATTTCAAGCGTTCAACGCGTGTGAAAAACACCTTCGTGAACCCGTAATAACCTTACAGATAACCTGTTGTCGCCTGACCCGGTTTGTCCGATAATAGGCGGCTTTTTTATTTCAGGCTAAATAATGACCGATTACTTACTGCTCTTTGTCGGCACCGTGCTGGTTAACAACTTCGTTCTGGTGAAGTTCCTTGGCCTGTGCCCGTTTATGGGCGTGTCCAAAAAGCTGGAAACGGCGATGGGCATGGGGCTGGCGACGACCTTTGTCATGACGATGGCGTCTATCTGCGCGTGGTTGATTGACACCTGGATCCTCATCCCGCTGGGGTTAATCTATCTCCGTACGCTGGCGTTTATTCTGGTTATTGCGGTCGTGGTGCAATTTACTGAAATGGTGGTGCGTAAAACCAGCCCGGCGCTCTATCGCCTGCTGGGTATCTTCCTGCCGCTGATCACCACCAACTGCGCGGTACTCGGCGTGGCGCTGCTGAACATCAACCTTGGGCATAACTTTATGCAGTCGGCGCTGTACGGTTTTTCCGCCGCCGTCGGTTTCTCCTTTGTTATGGTTCTGTTCGCGTCGATTCGCGAACGTCTGGCGGCAGCGGATATCCCTGCGCCATTTCGCGGTAATGCCATTGCGCTGGTCACCGCGGGTTTAATGTCTCTGGCCTTTATGGGCTTTAGTGGTCTGGTGAAGTTGTAATGAGTGCTATCTGGATTGCCATCGCCTCTATCAGCGTCCTGGGGTTGGTGTTTGGCCTTATCCTGGGCTACGCCTCCCGCCGTTTCGCGGTAGAGGACGATCCTGTTGTTGAAAAAATTGATGAGCTTTTGCCGCAAAGTCAGTGCGGGCAGTGCGGCTACCCGGGCTGCCGCCCTTACGCTGAAGCGGTAGGGATTCAGGGTGAAAAAATTAACCGTTGTGCGCCCGGTGGCGAAGCGGTAATGCTGAAAATTGCCGCCCTGCTTAACGTAGATCCGCAGCCCGTAGATGGCGATGCGGAGGTGCAGGAGCCGGTTCGCGCCCTCGCCGTGATCGACGAAGCAAACTGCATCGGCTGCACCAAATGTATTCAGGCCTGTCCGGTTGACGCCATTGTCGGCGCGACCCGCGCCATGCACACCGTTGTGGCGGATCTGTGCACCGGCTGTAACCTCTGCGTGGCCCCCTGCCCGACGCAATGTATTGAGCTGCGCCCGGTTGAAACGACTACCGAAAGCTGGAAGTGGGATCTTCAAACCATTCCGGTTCGCAATATTCCTGTGGAACAACATGCTTAAGTTATTTTCTGCTTTCAGAAAAGAGAAGATTTGGGACTTTGACGGCGGGATCCATCCGCCGGAGATGAAAACCCAGTCCAACGGCACGCCGCTGCGTCAAATTCCGCTGGCGACCCGTTTCGTCATGCCGCTCAAGCAGCATATTGGCGCTGAGGGCGAGCTGTGCGTGAAAGAAGGCGATACGGTCCTTCGCGGTCAGCCGTTGACCTTTGGCCGTGGACGTATGCTGCCGATTCACGCCCCAACATCCGGTAAAGTGGTGGCGATTGCCCCTCATACGGTGGCGCATCCGTCCGCGCTGTCGGAACTGAGCGTGATTATTGAAGCCGACGGCGAAGATCGCTGGATTGACCGTGACGGCTGGAGCGACTACCGCAGCCAGAGTCGCGAAGCGCTTATCGAGCGTATTCATCAGTACGGCGTCGCGGGCCTCGGCGGCGCGGGCTTCCCGACCGGCGTCAAGCTGCGCGGCGGCGGCGATAACATTCAGACATTGATTATCAATGCCGCCGAGTGCGAGCCGTATATAACCGCTGACGATCGTCTGATGCAGGATTGCGCCGCCCAGGTGGTGGAAGGCATCCGCATCCTCGCGCACATCTTACAGCCGCGAGAAGTGTTGATTGGTATTGAAGACAATAAACCGCAGGCTATCTCAATGCTGCGCGCCGTGCTGGCCGGTAGCCATGATATCGCCCTGCGCGTCATTCCGACCAAGTACCCTTCTGGCGGCGCAAAACAGCTGACGCAAATCCTCACCGGAAAGCAGGTGCCGCATGGCGGACGCTCGTCGGATATCGGCGTACTGATGCAAAACGTCGGAACCGCTTACGCCGTGAAGCGCGCGGTGATTGACGGCGAGCCGTTGACCGAACGCGTGGTGACGCTGACCGGAGAGTCGGTCTCTCGTCCGGGCAACGTCTGGGCACGTCTTGGTACGCCGGTGCGCCACCTGCTGGAACAGGCTGAATTTTGCCCGGCCAGCGACCAGATGGTGATCATGGGCGGCCCGCTGATGGGCTTTACCCTGCCGTGGCTCGATGTCCCGGTAGTGAAAATCACCAACTGTCTGCTTGCCCCTTCCCCGACTGAGATGGGCGAGGAGCAGGAAGAGAAAGGCTGCATCCGCTGCAGCGCCTGTGCCGATGCCTGCCCGGCGGATCTGCTCCCGCAGCAGCTGTACTGGTACAGCAAAGGCCAGCTGCACGATAAAGCCAAAGCCCATAACCTGGCCGACTGCATCGAATGCGGCGCCTGCGCCTGGGTCTGTCCAAGCAACATTCCGCTGGTGCAGTACTTCCGCCAGGAGAAGGCCGAGATTTATGCCATCTCCATGGAAGAAAAACGCGCCGCGGAAGCCAGGGCTCGCTTCGAAGCGCGCCAGGCGCGTCTCGAACGTGAGAAGATGGCTCGTCAGGAGCGACATAAGCAGGCCGCCGTTCAGCCTGCCGAAAAAGATCAGGATGCGATTAACGCCGCCCTGGCGCGCGTTCGCGAGAAAAAAGCCAATGCCGCCCAGACGCTGGTGATCCAGGCCGGTGAAAAACCGGATAACAGCGAAGCGATTGCCGCCCGCGAAGCACGTAAGGCTGCGGCCCGCGCCCGCCAGGCGGAAAAAGCGCAAACGGCACAGCCGGAAGCTGAAGTCGATCCACGCAAAGCTGCCGTTGAAGCGGCCATTGCCCGCGCCAAAGCCCGCAAGGCCGGGGAGCAGCAGGTAGTGGTTGAACAGGAAGCGGTCGATCCGCGTAAAGCCGCCGTTGAAGCCGCAATTGCCCGCGCCAAAGCGCGCAAAGCGGCGCAGCAGGCGCCTGCCGCAGAACCCGAAGCACCGGTCGACCCGCGTAAAGCCGCCGTTGAAGCCGCGATTGCTCGCGCCAAAGCGCGTAAAGCGGCACAGCAGGAAGAGCAGCCGCAGGCCGCAAACGACGACCCGCGCAAGGCCGCCGTCGCGGCCGCGATCGCGCGCGTTCAGGCGAAGAAAGCCGCACAGCAAGCCGTAAACGAGGATTAAATGGTTTTCAGAATCGCAAGCTCCCCATACACCCACAACCAGCGTCAGACCTCGCGCATCATGATGCTGGTCTGCCTGGCCGCGCTGCCGGGCATTGCCGTTCAGTGCTGGTTTTTCGGCTGGGGAACCCTGTTCCAGATAGCCCTGGGCTGTTCCAGCGCTATAGCAGCAGAGGCTCTCGTGCTGAAGCTGCGCAAGATGGCCGTTTCACGCATCCTGGCCGACAACTCCGCGCTGCTGACTGGCCTGCTGCTGGCCATCAGTATTCCGCCGTTTGCCCCGTGGTGGATGGTGGTACTTGGTACCGTGTTTGCCGTAATTATTGCTAAACAGCTGTATGGCGGGCTGGGCCATAACCCGTTTAATCCGGCGATGATTGGCTACGTGGTGCTGCTGATCTCTTTCCCGGTGCAGATGACCAGCTGGCTTCCTCCGCACGAGATTGCGGCCACGGTTCCGGGCTTTATGGATGCCCTGCACGTGATCTTTACCGGCCATACGGCGCGGGGGGCTGATATGAACGCGCTGCGTATGGGCGTGGACGGCATCAGCCAGGCGACGCCTCTCGATACCTTCAAAACGTCCCTGCATGCCGGGCACAGCGTTGAGCAGACCATGAAATCCGCGATCTACAGCGGCATGCTGGCGGGCGCGGGCTGGCAGTGGGTCAACCTGGCGTATCTGCTGGGCGGCCTGTTCCTGCTGCAGCAAAAAGCCATTCGCTGGCATATTCCGGTGAGCTTCCTCGTGACGCTGGCGTTCTGCGCCACGCTGGGCTGGCTCTTCTCTCCTGAATCACTGGCCAGCCCGCAGATGCATTTGCTCTCCGGTGCGACCATGCTGGGTGCCTTCTTTATCCTGACGGATCCGGTTACGGCATCTACGACTAACCGCGGCCGTCTGATCTTCGGCGCGCTGGCCGGGCTGCTGGTGTGGCTTATTCGCAGCTTTGGCGGATACCCGGACGGCGTGGCGTTTGCCGTGCTGCTTGCCAACATTACCGTTCCGCTCATCGACTATTACACGCGCCCCCGCGTGTACGGCCATCGCTAAGGGTTTCGCCATGCTAAAAACGATGCAAAAACACGGCGTTACGCTGGCAGTCTTCGCCGCGGTCCTGACCGGGCTGACGGCACTGGTCAATGCGCTGACCAAAACGACCATTGAAGAACAGGCGCTGAAGCAGCAAAAGGCGCTGTTCGATCAGGTGATCCCGTCCGATTTCTACGATAATGACCTGCAAAAAAGCTGCTTTGTGGTAGACGCGACGCAGCTTGGAAAAGGCACGCACCGTGTCTTTATCGCCCGCAAAGGAGATAAACCCGTAGGCGCAGTGATGGAAGCGACGGCGCCCGATGGCTATTCTGGCTCCATTCAACTGCTTGTCGGCAGCGATTTCACCGGAACCATACTGGGCACCCGCGTGACGGAACACCATGAAACGCCGGGCTTGGGCGATAAAATTGAAACCCGGCTGAGCGACTGGATTTTGCACTTTGCCGGTAAAGTAATCCATGGCGAAGGTGACACCGCGTTTGCGGTGAAGAAAGACGGCGGTGAGTTTGACCAGTTCACCGGCGCAACCATCACGCCGCGCGCCGTGGTGAACGCCGTAAAACGAGCCGGGCTATATGCTGAAACGCTGCCCGCGCAAATCAACAATCTTCCGGCCTGTGGGGAGTCATCATGAGCCAGGTTAAAGAGGTTATTGTCCAGGGGCTGTGGAAGAACAACTCCGCGCTGGTACAGCTTCTGGGGCTCTGTCCGCTGCTGGCGGTGACATCTACCGCTACCAACGCGCTCGGGCTGGGCCTGGCGACCACGCTGGTGCTGACCCTGACCAACTTCTCTATTTCTGTTTTGCGCCGCTGGACGCCGTCGGAGATCCGTATTCCGATTTACGTGATGATCATTGCGTCGGTGGTGAGCGTCGTGCAGATGCTTATCAACGCTTACGCGTTTGGCCTGTACCAGTCGCTCGGGATTTTTATTCCGCTTATCGTGACCAACTGCATCGTCGTTGGCCGCGCTGAGGCTTTCGCGGTAAAAAACAACCCGGCCATTTCCGCTCTGGATGGGTTTTCCATCGGCATGGGCGCGACTGCCGCCATGTTCGTCCTCGGGTCCATGCGTGAAATTCTCGGCAACGGGACGCTCTTCGACGGTGCCGATGCCCTGCTGGGCGGCTGGGCCAAGGTGCTGCGCATAGAAGTGTTCCACACCGACACGCCATTCCTGCTGGCGATGCTGCCGCCTGGCGCGTTCATTGGCCTTGGCATGATGC
The DNA here is from genome assembly GCF_041399405.1 of Enterobacter sp. KB-280D8. Taxonomy (NCBI): domain Bacteria; kingdom Pseudomonadati; phylum Pseudomonadota; class Gammaproteobacteria; order Enterobacterales; family Enterobacteriaceae; genus Enterobacter; species Enterobacter sp. KB-280D8. The sequence goes on along the minus strand of NZ_JBGKEC010000001.1, from coordinate 193,085 downwards.
TGGCGGTAAAATACCTGATTGATGAAAAACGTAAGCGCCGCGCGGCAGAGCGCAGCGTTCTGGAAGGGACACCCGAGAAAGCTTCATGAATAAAGAAAAGCGCATTGCGATCCTGACTCGTCTGCGGGACGAGAACCCGCACCCGACGACGGAGCTGAATTTTACCTCCCCGTTTGAGCTGCTGATCGCGGTGCTGCTCTCTGCGCAGGCGACCGATGTGAGCGTCAACAAAGCTACCGCCCTGCTCTATCCGGTCGCCAATACGCCAAAAGCGATGCTGGAGCTGGGCGTGGAGGGCGTTAAGTCTTATATCAAAACCATCGGCCTGTTTAACAGCAAGGCGGAGAACGTCATTAAGACCTGCCGGATCCTGCTGGAACAGCACGGAGGCGAGGTGCCGGAAGACCGCGCGGCTTTGGAGGCATTACCGGGGGTGGGACGTAAAACCGCGAACGTTGTACTCAATACCGCGTTTGGCTGGCCGACGATAGCCGTTGATACCCATATATTCCGCGTCTCAAACCGGACCAACTTCGCCCCAGGGAAAAATGTCGAGCAGGTAGAAGAGAAGCTATTAAAAGTGGTCCCTGCCGAATTCAAGGTTGACTGCCATCACTGGCTGATTTTGCATGGTCGTTATACCTGCATAGCCCGAAAGCCGCGCTGCGGCTCCTGTATTATTGAAGATCTCTGCGAATATAAAGAAAAAGTGTATCCCTGACTTTTATCCGCAATCACAATCCCACACCAGGAGAGGGCCTTCCAGAAACCCTTCTCCTGACCATAAATCATCCGCCTTCTTTATCCTCCAGCCTGTCACTTCTTCCGCGCTATAACGCTCAAACAGGTTAATAGTTTTTTCATAGCCAAAAATTTCTATACATTTGTGATCGCGATCACTCTGATAACGTCATGTTGATTTTTTGTAGTCAAAGTCATCGCAAACCCTTTGCCGGGCAAGATATAACTGTGCTTACCTGGAAGATAAGACCAGCTATTTTTCAGAATGTGGGCTATATCACTGCAACAGACAGCAAATAGCAGAACATATCGCCAAAAGCCCATCACACAGGGTGTATACCAGTCGAAAAAACTACCTTTAGTTATCGTATAAAATTTAACGCTGAATAACATTTGCAGAAACCGACGATTATACCGCTCCAGATATATGTAACAGAGTATTACAAACGTATTGCCAGACGGGTCAGGATAGTGAACATTACCCGCCGTTTCTCCTCCCAATATAACTATAAGGCGGATGGGCTACGGCCATCACGCTATGAACACCCCCGTTAATATGGGATGTAAAAAAAGAGGTATATGTGTCGACTGCAAACAATAAACCAACAGATGAAAGCGTGAGTCTGAACGCTTTTAAACAACCGAAAGCGTTTTATCTCATCTTCTCTATCGAGTTATGGGAGCGTTTTGGTTACTACGGCCTGCAAGGGATCATGGCGGTTTACCTGGTTAAACAGCTGGGTATGTCCGAAGCCGATTCCATCACGCTGTTCTCCTCCTTCAGTGCCCTCGTCTACGGTCTGGTTGCCATCGGCGGCTGGCTGGGTGATAAAGTTCTTGGTACTAAGCGCGTCATTATGCTGGGCGCTATTGTTCTGGCTATTGGCTATGGTCTGGTTGCATGGTCTGGACATGATGCGGCTGTGGTCTATATGGGCATGGCAACCATCGCCGTGGGTAACGGTCTGTTCAAAGCGAACCCGTCTTCCCTGCTCTCAACCTGCTACAGCAAAGATGACCCACGTCTGGACGGTGCATTTACCATGTACTACATGTCCATCAACATTGGTTCCTTCTTCTCCATGCTGGCAACCCCATGGCTGGCCGCGAAATTTGGCTGGAGCGTGGCGTTTGCGCTGAGCTTCGTGGGTATGCTGATCACTGTGGTGAACTTCCTGTTCTGCCGCAGCTGGGTAAAAGACTACGGTTCAAAACCTGACTTCGAGCCAGTACACATGGGTAAACTGCTGGCGACTATCGTGGGCGTTGTCGTCCTGGCGGCGATCGCCACCTGGCTGCTGCACAACCAGGGTATCGCTCGTGCCGTTCTGGGCGTGGTTGCACTGGGTATCGTGGTCATCTTCGCGAAAGAAGCGTTCGCTATGCAGGGTGCTGCGCGCCGTAAGATGATTGTGGCGTTCATTCTGATGCTGGAAGCGATTATCTTCTTCGTGCTGTACAGCCAGATGCCAACCTCTCTGAACTTCTTCGCGATTCGTAACGTTGAGCACTCTATCCTGGGCATCGCGTTCGAGCCGGAGCAGTATCAGGCGCTGAACCCGTTCTGGATCATGATTGGTAGCCCGATTCTGGCCGCTATCTATAACAAGATGGGCGACCGCCTGCCGATGCCGCACAAGTTCGCCATCGGAATGGTGCTGTGCTCCGGTGCGTTCCTGGTGCTGCCGCTGGGTACCAGGTTTGCGACTGACGCAGGTATCGTGTCCGTGAACTGGCTGATCCTGAGCTACGCGCTGCAGTCTATTGGCGAACTGATGATCTCCGGTCTGGGTCTGGCAATGGTTGCACAGCTGGTGCCACAGCGTCTGATGGGCTTCATTATGGGTAGCTGGTTCCTGACCACTGCCGGTGCGGCAATCATCGCCGGTAAGATCGCGAACCTGATGGCGGTGCCGGAAAACGTGACCGATCCACTGGTCTCCCTGAACGTCTACGGTACCGTGTTCATGCAGATTGGTATCGCTACGGCGGTTATCGCGGCGCTGATGCTGCTGACCGCGCCGAAACTGAATCGAATGACTCAGGACGACGACAAGACGGCTGAAGCGACCAAAACCGCTACCGCGTAATATCTGAGAGAAACGACTGAACAGAAGCCGCTAAGAGATTAGCGGCTTTTTTTTTGTCCCTTCGCGCACTAACATAGCTGAAACCTCAGCAAAAAGGAGTTACCGATGAAACTGTTCTACAAACCGGGCGCGTGCTCTCTTGCTTCCCATATCACCCTGCGCGAGAGCGGCAAAGATTTCACGCTGGATGGCGTTGATCTGATGAAAAAGCGCCTGGAAAACGGGGATGACTTTTTTGCGATTAACCCAAAAGGGCAGGTTCCGGCCCTGCTGCTGGATGACGGTACTCTGCTGACCGAAGGCGTGGCGATTATGCAATTCCTGGCGGACAACGTACCGGATCGCCAGCTCCTTGCCCCTACCGGCAGCGTCGCACGTTATAAGACGCTGGAGTGGTTAAACTATATCGCCACCGAGCTGCACAAAGGCTTTACCCCCCTGTTCCGCCCGGATACGCCGGAAGAGTACAAGCCAACCGTCCGAGCCCTGCTGGAGAAAAAGCTGCAGTTTGTGAATGAAGCGCTGAAAGACGATCAGTGGATTTGTGGTTCACGTTTCACCATTGCCGACGCGTACCTGTTTACCGTCCTGCGCTGGGCGCGTGCGGTTAAGCTGAACCTGGAGGGGTTGGACCACATCGCATCGTATATGGCGCGCGTGGCGGAGCGTCCAGCGGTGGCTGCGGCGCTAAAAGCGGAAGGTCTTAACTAATATCGCCCGGCGGCGCTACGCTTGCACGGGCCTACGGGTTAAGTAGGCCAGGTAAGCGCAGCGCCACCCGGCATCGTTTAAAGCTGCGTTGCGCTGAAATAATGCTCCGGCTTAGCGATTCGATCCTGTGCCGCGACCACCTGCAGTTCATATTCCTGCATATCTTTCGTCGCAATCATAATTTCATACACCGCTGCCGTAACGTGCTCCAGCGCGTCTCTCACCGTTGCGCCCTGCAACAGTTTCACCAGCAGCAGCCCACTGGTCACATCACCCACACCCACCGGCTGACGCGTGCCGAAATCCACCAGCGGGCGGCTGATATGCCATGCGCCATCTTTCGTCACCAGCAGCATCTCAAAACGCTCCTGGGTCAGTCCTGCGCGGGCGAGATGTTTTACCAGCACAATTTCAGGCCCCTGGGCTATCAGCTCGCGAGACGCGCGTACCGCCTCTTCTACGCTATTAACCGAATGCTCGCAGAGGATCTCCAGCTCAATCAGGTTGGGCGCAATGATATCGCTGGCGGGCAACGCATGACGAACGTGAAACTCCGCTACGCCAGGCGCCACGATGCAGCCTTTCTCCGGGTGTCCCATGACGGGGTCGCAGAAGTATTTTGCCGCCGGGTTTGCCGCTTTAACCTGACGCACGATACCGAGGATATGTTCCCCCTGCTCCGCTGAGCCGAGGTAGCCGCTCAGCACGGCGTCACAGCGTTTGAGCTGGTCGATATCGGCAATACCCTGCACAACCTCGGTGAGGTGTGAAGGCGGCATCACGCAGCCGGTCCATTTGCCGTATTGCGTATGGTTAGAGAACTGCACGGTATTAAGGGGCCAGACGTTGGCACCGAGGCGGCGCATCGGGAACTCCGCTGCGCTATTGCCAGCATGTCCAAATACAACGTGGGACTGAATGGCGAGGATGTTCTTCATCTTTTACTTACCAAACCCGAAAAAAACAAAAAGGGCGTGGTTTCCCACGCCCCTGAAGACTTTTAATTATTTCCAGCAGACCAGACAGTAGTTTTTCTTACCGCGGCGCAGCAGAGTGTAGCGGCCATACAGACGATCGCCGTCAACGAAGGTGTATTCCGGGTCAGCCTGCTTTTCACCGTTGATGGTGATAGCGTTGGACGCGATGGTTTTACGCGCCTGACCGCGGGAAGGCTGGAGCTCAGAGTCCACCAGCGCCTGCATCAGGTCAGCCCCTTTTTCCATTTCGACCATCGGCACACCGTCCTGCGCCAGCTGCTCGAAGTCCGCTTCGCTCAGATCGCTCAGGGTACCGTTGAACAGGCTTGCAGTAATGCGTTTTGCCGCGGCCAGACCTTCTTCACCGTGAACCAGTTTGGTCACTTCATCCGCCAGCACGTACTGGGCACGCGGTGCTTTACCGCTGTTCTTATCTTCCTCTTCCAGCGCGTTGATCTCTGCAATGTCCATGAAGGTGAAGAACTTCAGGAAGCGGTAAACATCGGCGTCCGCCGTGTTGATCCAGAACTGGTAGAATTTGTACGGACTGGTTTTCTTCGGATCCAGCCACACCGCGCCGCCTTCGGTTTTACCGAATTTGGTGCCGTCCGCTTTGGTAATCAATGGAACGGTCAGGCCAAACACCTGGTTCTGATGCAGACGACGGGTCAGGTCGATACCGGAGGTGATGTTCCCCCACTGGTCAGAACCGCCGATCTGCAGAGAAACGCCGTGCAGCTTGTTCAGGCAGGCAAAGTCATAGCCCTGCAGCAGGTTGTAGGAGAACTCGGTAAAGGAGATACCCTGATCGTCACGGTTCAGACGCTGCTTCACGGCTTCTTTGTTAATCATCTGGTTAACAGAGAAGTGCTTGCCGATGTCTCGCAGGAAGGTCAGCACGTTCATGCTGCCAAACCAGTCGTAGTTGTTGGCGGCAATGGCAGAGTTATCACCACAGTTGAAGTCGAGGAACGGTGCAACCTGCTTGCGGATCTTATCCACCCACTCCTGCACGGTATCTTCGGTGTTCAGCTTACGCTCCGCGGCTTTAAAGCTTGGATCACCAATCAGACCGGTCGCGCCGCCCACCAGGGCAACAGGCTTATGGCCCGCCATCTGGAAGCGTTTCAGGCATAACAATGGAACAAGATGCCCCAAATGCAAGCTGTCAGCGGTGGGATCGAAGCCGCAATAGAGCGCGATCGGGCCTTGCGCCAGTCGCTCTGCTAACGCTTCCTCGTCCGTCACCTGGGCCACGAGGCCCCGCTCTTGCAATTGTTTAATCAAGTTACTGCTTGCCATCAAATTCTCCATGTATAAACGACTGCACCTTTGCCGGTACACGACTTTTCGCCTGATGCGAAAGGACAATAGAATAAAGCGCAAGCGCGGTGTGCGCTAGCGCTTAAATCAACAAATTTCGGGGATTACGGTGCCAGTCTGTCGATTTTCCAGCCGCCATTCTCGCGCTGGTATAAAAAGCGGTCGTGAAGGCGATGCTCACCGCCCTGCCAGAACTCCATCTGCTCAATCGGAATGCGGAAGCCGCCCCAGAAGCTTGGCAGGGGAATTTCCCCCTGCTGGAACTTCTGTTTCAGCTCTAGGAACTTACTTTCCAGCACGCCGCGGGCAGAGATCCGGCTGGACTGTTTTGACACCCAGGCGCCAATCTGGCTGTCGCGCGGACGGCTGTGGAAATACTTCACCACCTCCAGCGTCGAAAGACGTTCCGCCTTGCCGGTGACCATCACCTGACGTTCCAGCATGTGCCAAGGGAACAGCAGGCTGATGCGGGGATTATTTTCCAGATGGTGCGCCTTGCGGCTGCCCAGGTTGGTATAGAACACCAGCCCTTTCTCGTCGTAATGCTTGAGCAAGACGATGCGCTGATACGGTTGACCGTTTTCATCTACCGTCGCGACGACCATGGCCGTTGGGTCAGCCAGCTTCGCATCGCAGGCCTGTTTCAGCCAGCGTTCAAAGAGCACGAGGGGTTCAGCGGGAAGATCCTGGCGGCGCAGGCCGCCTTTGGTGTATTCACGGCGCAGATGCGCAATTTGCTGCAGTTCATCGTTATCTGACATGGCGTTAGCTGATCTTGAGATTGGGTGGCGCTATTGTGCGCCGCCCCTGTAAAAATCTCAACGCTTCGGATTTTCAAGCTGGCAGTTGTTCAGCACAATGCGGTCGCGTTTGTAAACCGTAGCGCTGTCGCCTTTTGACCAGAAAACATAGATACCGTCAGAATAACGTGCCCCGGAGGCCGAGATCCCCTGTTTAAGGGTCAGCAGCTTATTGTCGTAAACGAAGCTGGCTTCCTGACGTGGGTTATTCAACTTCACGGTCAGCGGTTTTTCATCGCAGCGATACTCCAGCGTATCGGTCTGCATGCGCTCAAGGAACTGGTTATAGACGCTGCACCCTGACAGCAATAAAGGCGCGACAATAAGAAGAACTTTTTTCATGGCGTATTCCGAAGACTTTCCTGGTCCTGGAGGGCATGACCGCCCTCCTGTTTTACTCCATTCTAACGACGAGACGACGCGCTGAATTTCAGTTAACTCTGATTATGACGCGGATTTGCCGGGAAAATCGCCCCGAGGACGCTGGCCTCACGTGCGCCGGTTACCGACGGCAAATTGCCCGGTAGCCCGGCGATGGTGCGCCAGGCAAGCCAGGCGAAAGCCAGCGCTTCCATATCATCACCGCTGATGCCGGCCTCGTCCGTCGTCGTCACTTCTGTACCCGGCAGCAGCCCGGCAAGGCGCGCCATCACCAACGGGTTTCGGCTTCCGCCGCCGCACACCAGCAGGCGTTCGCAGCCGCCGCTGAGCAGCACTTGCTCAGAGATAGACACGGCCGTTAATTCTGCAAGCGTCGCCTGAATATCCTGCGGGGCCAGTGCCGGGAACAGCGCCAGCTGGCGCTCAAGCCAGCCAAAGTTGAAGTATTCACGCCCCGTGCTTTTCGGCGCCGGCAAGGCAAAATATGGGTCGCTGAGCATAGACTGCAGTAGCGGGAGGATCACTTTACCCTCGCTCGCCCACTCGGCGTTTTTATCATACGGTTGACCGCACTGCCGCCAGATCCAGGCATCCATTAACATATTCCCGGGGCCGGTATCGTAGCCGCGAACGGGCTGCCCCGGAATAAGCATCGAGAGGTTAGCAATCCCGCCAATGTTGAGCACCATGCGACGCTCTGAAGGATGCGCCAACAGCGCCTGATGGAAAGCAGGCACCAGCGGTGCGCCCTGCCCGCCAAGGGCAATATCGCGACGACGGAAATCCCCGACGACCGTCACGCCCGTCTTTGCCACTATCTGGTTGTTATCGCCGATTTGCAACGTATGCGGCGCCTCGCCAACCGGCTCATGCCAGACGGTTTGTCCATGGCACCCGATGGCGACCACATCCTGAGGTCGAAGATGTTCTTTTTGCATTAACGCCTGCACCGCATCCGCAAACAGCGCCCCCAGGCGAACATCAAGTTGACCAAGCTGGGAGAGAGTCAGCTGCTGCCCCTGACAGATACTCAGAATATCCTCTTTCAGCGAAATGGGGATTGGCCAGGTCAGGCTCGCCTGCTGTGCTACCATATGTTCGTCAATGGCGGCCAGAACGACATCTACCCCATCCAGACTGGTGCCCGACATCACACCAATGTAGCGACCCGATTTCATGCGCTTTCCTTACGTTGCGTGGGCTAAGGATATCCACTCAACCATAAACGACGCTGCTTTGCCATCCGACGATAATATTTTTTAACAATGTCATGCCGGTAACGCGAGCGGATCCTGTTTATGTCTCGTTAAGTCAAATTCAAGTACAATTTTCTTATTGTTAGTGCAAAGATATGAACTATGGCCCTTTATGCCATATAATTTAGCCATAACGGATGCCTCCAAATGGGCGTTTTTGGTGAACAGGAGATTCAAATGATTGTACGTGTACTGGGCGTTTCGCTGATTGGTTTAACCCTGGCTGGCTGTGTGAACGACAGCTCACTGTCTGGCGACGTTTACAGCGCTTCTGAAGCTAAACAGGTTCAGAGCGTGACTTACGGTACCGTTGTTAACGCCCGTCCTGTACAAATCCAGGGTGGTGATGAAAACAACGTCATGGGCGCAATCGGTGGTGCTGTTCTGGGTGGTTTCCTGGGTAACACCGTTGGCGGTGGCACAGGCCGCTCTCTGGCAACCGCTGCGGGCGCCGTTGCCGGTGGCGTGGCAGGCCAGGGCGTCCAGGGTGCGATGAACAAAACGCAGGGCGTAGAGCTGGAAATTCGTAAAGACGACGGCAGCACCATTATGGTTGTTCAGAAACAGGGCAATACCCGCTTCTCAGCAGGTCAGCGCGTTGTGCTGGCAAGCAACGGAAGCCAGGTTACCGTGTCCCCACGTTAATTAAAAATGGATGTGGCCGTCGGGCCACATCCATTTACAATATATATCACTTGAACGAATATATTTACAATAATTCATTCACCCCACCAATAATTAACCTCACCGTATATTGTTTCTGCGCAAAGTATTTATTGCATTAATTGATTAGACTCTTCGCAATTACCTCTTCATAAATTATTTCTCATTTTGTAAAAATTTATATGCTTGCGAAAAGTCTTTGTCTAAAAGGTCGTTATATCTCGTTCTGTTTCGGTTGCCTTGTCGTTATCGGAATACTACAAGCTCTCTTTTCAAAATTGGTTGAATGGGTACCATCCTTCTCGCCTCTTGTGTTCCCTACGCTCACCATTTTTTTACTCGTGTTTCACCTGTTTATTGCCTGTTTTATGGCTATGAAATACTGGTGCGATAAGAGGCGGCTCTATCTGATTGCGATCGCCTTTGCCTTTGCCGGTTCGGCACTGCTGATGGTCGGAACGCTGTCCAGCTTTCCAGCATGGCTTGACCTCTATCAGTTTAACGTCGTTAACTACAACGATGCGATGATCTACTATATGTTCCGCCATCTCTTAATGGCTGTGCTGATGATCGCTTCGGCATTACTCTATCCCACACGGAATCAGTCCTTTTCCCGTGCAGCCCATATCGCCATCGTCAGCGGTATATTTCTGTTTACCGTCTGTGGCGTACTGTTAGCCTGGCTATATTCCAGCCATTCTGCGTTTTTATCCATCGACCTGGTTGATAATGAAACGCGGCAGTTTATGGTTCTGTGGAGCCATTGCATCAATATTTCATTAATTGTTCTCTGGGTTGTAACATTAGCAAGCCTGATGTTTATTACGCGGGTGCGTAATCTGTTCTGGGTGGGCGGTAATTTTCTGTGCGTGTGCTATATCGTTACGCTCGTAATGCTGTTAGTGGGCGGACATGCTGAAGATATATCGTGGTATCGCGCCCGGCTATTTGAAACCGTCGCTACGCTGATGATTATTTTTGTTCTGCTTTACGACGTTTTCATGCTGTACCGTGATTCTCATTTAAAATATCAGCAGTCGTATCAGAATTCGATTCGCGATCCGCTCACGCGCCTTTATAACCGCAGCTATTTTTATGAATCGTTAAACCAGGCGCTGGAGATCGCGAAATCCAGCCGGCCCGTTTCGGTTATCGTCAGCGATCTCGATCGCTTCAAGCGCATCAACGATAACTATGGTCACCTTCAGGGAGACAAAGTCCTGCAGTTTGTCGCCAATCTGCTGATGGATTCCGTGCGCCCGCAGGACATCGCGGCGCGAATCGGTGGCGAAGAATTTGTCCTGATGCTGGCAAACACCTCCTCTGAGGCAGCATGTCAGGTGGCGGAACGTATACGGTTAAAGCTAAGCAGCTTTGATAAAGCCAGAAGCGGGGGACAGTTACCGGAGCCGATTACCATCAGCATGGGGGTATTCACGGCAACCTCATCATCCATAACCGCTGAAACGTGCGTGGAAAGTGCCGACAAGGCGATGTATGAAGCGAAAGAGACCGGCCGTAATCGGGTGGTCGTCTTTACGTAATAAAAAGGCCTTGCTGCTGCAAGGCCTGGTGTTTGTCAGTCGCGAGACTGCAGCTCATGGATGTTTTGCTCAAGGCGTGCAATCAGGCTGATGAGCATTTCCAGCTCCGCCGGTGAAACCCCTGAAAGGATTTCACCGCGCGTTTTGGTAATTACGGCTTCCATTTCAGTGATGATAGGAGCCGCTTTCTCGGTCAGCTTAATCCGCTTGGCGCGACGATCGCTGGCGCAGGTTTGTCGGGAGATCAGTCCCTTCTCTTCCAGCTGGTCAAGCGTGCGCACCAGCGACGGTTGCTCAATGCCTATCGCTTTAGCCAGTTGAATTTGCGACTGGTCGGGCGGCAGCTGATGAATGTTGTGCAACGTGACCCAATGCGTCTGTGTCAGTTCCAGAGGTTTCAGGCGATGGTCAATCAGAGCACGCCAGACGCGTACCAACCTTGCCAGATCAGAACCTAATGGCGATTCCAATTTCATCTCCTTATAATTAGCTTGCTAAGTTATTATACTGATTTTAGAATAGTGTGCAGCATTTGTATTGGCAAAACAAATGCAATACTGCATTCATCTAACTCAAAAGTATGACTTACACTGAATCGTGATGCTTCTTCATACTCAGACAAGCCAACGCGGCATTCTGTTCACTGCAAAGGATCTCTGCTCGTGACCTTTTTTCATCGCTCAGAGGGTTTACCCCTCCAGGACCTGATCTTCGGTGCGTCAGTCTACTTTCCCCCTCTGTTTAAAGCCGTGCTGGTGGGCTTTATTCTTTGGCTCATCGCGCATCGCCTGCTTCGCGACTGGATGTACTCCGGCGAAATCTGGCATCCCATGCTGATGGATCTCTCCCTGTTTGCCCTCTCCGTGTGCCTGGGCCTTGCTGTTCTGATCGTGTGGTGAATATGCCTCTGAAAACGCTGAAGTACTTTTCCACCCTGTTTGTCCTGGTCCTCGCCCTGGTCGCTGGCTGGTGGTTGTGGAATTTCTATATGCAGTCCCCCTGGACCCGCGACGGTAAAATTCGCGCTGAGCAGGTCAGCATCACCCCGCAGGTGTCAGGAAGCATTACGTCGCTGCTGATTAAGGATAACCAGTACGTTAAAAAGGGAGAGGTGTTATTCCGCATCGACGACACCCCGTACCATATTGCGATTTTGAACGCCCAGGCACAGCTGGCGAAAGCCCAGTCCGATCTGGCAAAGGCCAACAACGAGGCCAACCGCCGCCGTCATCTGTCGAAAAACTACATCTCTGCGGAAGATTTGGATACCGCCAACATCAACGTTAAGGCGATGCAGGCGAGCGTTAACGCGGCAGAGGCGACGCTGAAGCAAGCGCAGTGGGAGCTGACTCAAACCGTGATTACCGCCCCCGTCGACGGATGGGTGACCAACCTCTCCGCCCGCGTGGGGAATTATGCCACCACCGGCCAGCCGATTTTTGCCCTCGTCGACAGCCACTCCTTCTACGTAGTGGGCTATTTCGAAGAGACCAAGCTTCGGCACATCCGTGAAGGCGCACCCGCCGCCATAACGCTTTACAGCGGCTCGCAGAAGTTACGGGGTCACGTATCCAGCATTGGCCGCGCCATTTACGATCAAAGCGTTGAAACCGATTCCGGGCTGGTGCCGGACATCAAACCGAATGTACCGTGGGTGCGCCTGGCTCAACGCGTGCCTGTGCGCGTGGAGTTTGACCATTTACCCGAGGACATCACGCTGGTATCCGGCACCACCTGCACTGTCTCCATCGGAACCCGTTAATGAAGCTGCAGGCGCTCTCCTGGCAAAACACGCCGTGGATGAAAGCGACGCGTCCCCAGTGGCGCTACGCGCTGCGTAACGGCATAGCCATGTGCCTGGCGCTGACCGTCGCCTATTACCTGAACCTGGACGAACCCTACTGGGCGATGACCTCCGCGGCGGTGGTGAGTTTCCCGACCGTTGGCGGAGTGATCAGCAAAAGCCTTGGCCGTATCGCAGGCAGCCTGCTGGGTGCCACCGCGGCGTTAATTATCGCGGGCCACACGCTGAACGATCCGTGGCTGTTCCTGCTGAGCATGGCGGCATGGCTGGGATGCTGTACATGGGCCTGCGCCCATTTCACCAATAACGTCGCCTACGCTTTTCAGCTGGCGGGCTATACGGCCGCCATTATCGCCTTCCCGGTCGTCAACGTGCTCGACACTACCGAGCTGTGGGATATCGCTCAGGCGCGCGTCTGCGAAGTGATTGTCGGGATCCTCTGCGGCGGATTTATGATGATGGTCCTGCCCAGCACCTCCGACGGGACCGCGCTTATCACAGCGCTGAAAACCATGCATACCCGGCTGCTGGAACACGCGAGCCTGCTGTGGCAACCGGATACCAGCGATGACATCCGCCTCGCGCATGAACAGGTTATCGGGCAGATCCTGACCATGAATCTGTTGCGGATTCAGGCTTTCTGGAGCCATTACCGTTTTCGCCGTCAGAACACCCTGCTTAACTATTTGCTGCACCAGCAGCTGCGCATGACCAGCGCCATCTCCAGCCTGCGCCGGATGCTGCTCAACTGGTCAACGCCGCCGGAAAACACGCGCGCCGTGATCGAAACGCTGCTCGCGGCGCTTGCCCGCCCGGATGCAGATATCTACACCGTTGCGAAGATCATTGCCCCGCTCGCTCCGGTGGATGAATATGATTACCGCCATCGCGCCTTCTGGCAGCGTCTGAATTATTTTTGCCGTCTATACCTGCGCAGCAGCCGCTGGATTAAGGCGGTAGAGAATGCCACCCCGGTCACTGAGTTCACCGTTCCCGGCAGCCCGGCTCTCGCGCGGCACACCGATTATCTGGAAGCGCTGTGGAGCGGTTTTCGCACCTTCTGCGCGCTGATGCTGGTGGGGGCATGGAGCATCACCACGCAGTGGGAGTCCGGTTCGGCGGCCCTGACGCTGGCCGCCATCAGCTGCGTGCTATACTCCGTCGCGGCCTCGCCGTTTAACTCCCTTACGCTGCTGCTGCGAACGCTGGTGTTGCTGTCACTGTTCAGTTTTGTGGTGAAGTTTGGCCTGATGGTGCAGATAAGCGATCTCTGGCAGTTTCTGCTGTTCCTGTTTCCGCTGTTAACTACCATGCAGCTACTTAAGCTGCAAATGCCGAAACTGGCGGGCCTCTGGGGACAGCTGATTGTCTTTATGGGCTCGTTTATCTCCGTGACGAATCCGCCGGTTTACGATTACGCCGACTTTCTCAATGACAACCTGGCGAAGATCCTGGGCGTGGGGCTGGCGTGGCTGGCCTTCGCGGTGTTGCGTCCCGGCTCTGACGCGCGCAAAAGCCGCAGGCATATTCGGGAGTTGCGCAGAGGGTTTGTCGACCAACTCAGCCGCAAACCGCATCTGCGTGAAAGCGAGTATGAATCGCTGGTGTATCACCACGTCAGCCAGTTAAATAACAGCCAGGACGCGCTTTCCCGCCGCTGGCTGCTGCGCTGGGGCGTGGTGCTGTTGAACTGTTCACATGTAGTCTGGCAGCTTCGCGCGTGGGAAACGCGTTCCGATCCGCTGTCGCAGGTGCGTGACGTTTGCATTTCCCTGCTGCGCGATGTCATGAGCGAGCGCGGGGTTCAGCAGCGTCCGCTGGAGGCCACGCTTGCTGAACTGCAGCGCATCTGCGATACCCTTGCACGGCATCACCTGCCCGCAGCCCGCGATTTGGCCTCGATTATCTGGCGCCTGCACTGCTCGCTGTCGCAGCTCGAGCAGGCGCCACCGCCGGGCACGATTGGAGATCAGATTACGCCGCAGGCATAGCGTGCCCCACCGCCGCCAAGCGGTTTAGGCTGATCGGACATGTTATCCCCGCCCACATGGATCATCAGCGCTTTGCCTTTGACCTCATCCAGCTTTTTAAGCCGCGGGGCCACGACCGGATCCGTGGCTTTACCGTCATTGTTTACCACCAGCACCGGCAAGTCGCCCAGGTGCCCCATTCCGTCAGGCCCTTCATGTTTACCTGAGTTCTGCGGGTCGAGGTGGCCCCCTGCTGCTTCCGCCGCCGACGGTTTACCCTCTTTAATGGCTGGCTGACAGCTCCCTTTGGCATGAACGTGAAAGCCGTGTTCGCCCGGCGGGAGTGCTTTAAGGTCGGGTGCGAATTCCAGCCCTTTATCGGTCTCAGTGATTTTCACCGTCCCGATTGACTGACCCACCCCCTGTGAGGTGACGAGATTCATTTCTACTTCGTCGCTGGCTGCCTGCGCCCCTGCGCAAACAACCAGCGCGACCATTGCCAGAGCAAAACGCTTCATAATGACCTCCGCGGGTTATTTTTTGCCCCTTAAGTGTATACCAGGGGCACAGATTTCACCGGAAAGTCACCATCTGGCGGTTTATGGCACGTCGTAACCCAGCGCGGCCTTGCGGATGCGGAACCACTGCTGGCGGGTCATCTGCAGCTCTTCGGCGGCCAGAGCGGAACGGACGCGTTCAATTTTTCCGGAGCCAATAATCGGCAGCGGTTTTGACGGGAGACGCAGGATCCAGGCATAAACCACCTGTTCGATACTCTCCGCGTTCAGCTCGCGGGCGATGGTTTCCAGCTCATTGCGCAGCGGCTGGAACGCCTCGTCATTAAACAGGCGTCCACCGCCCAGGCAGGACCAGGCCATCGGGCGAATGCGCAGCTGCTGCAGCTGATCGAGCGTACCGTCCAGCAGCAGCGGCTGGTGTACCGGGGAGATCTCAACCTGGTTAGTGGCCAGGGTAAACGGCAGACGAGACTGAAGCAGCGCAAACTGGGCCGGGGTAAAGTTGGAGACGCCGAAGTGTCGCACTTTCCCGCTCTGATGCAGGCTCAGGAAGGCTTCCGCCACCTCATCGGCATCCATCAACGGGTCAGGACGGTGAATCAGCAGCAGGTCGATACGATCGGTTGCCAGATTGACCAGAGACTGCTCGGCGCTCTTGATGATATGGGCGCTGTCGGTGATGTAATGACCGAGGGCATGTTCAGGTTTGGCCGTGGTGGCAATACCACATTTTGTGACGATCTCCATGCGATCGCGCAGCGCCGGAACCAGCTTGAGCGCCTCGCCAAAGGCGGCCTCGCACTGATAGCCTCCGTAAATATCCGCATGATCGACCGTGGTGATGCCTAAATCGAGGTGCTCTTCAATAAAGCTTGCCAGCTGGAGGGGGGACATATTCCAGTCCATCAGGCGCCAGTAGCCCATCACAAAACGGGAGAATTCTGGCCCCTGGGGGGCAAGGGTAATTCGCTGAACCATAACATTTTCCTCAAGGACGTGATGTCATGAGTATACGCAATTACCGCATTAAAACAGTGAAGGTTGCTGGGGTTCTTCGGCCTCGCTGGCTTTGTTTGCGCGGATTTTGCGCAGAAGTCGCTGCCGGCAGAGGCGGAGCACCTCCTGCTTTTGCGTGTCGCTGAAGTTTTGCCAGTTAAAACGCTCGTCACGGGTACGCATGCATCCGCGGCAATAACCGCGCTCATCTACCTGACAAATCCCCCGGCACGGGCTCTGGATGGGGAAAAACTCCAGTTGCTCTGCCACACTCACCTCCGGTTAACCACTCTCACCTACAGTGAAGACGCTAACAGCGCCGCGTGCAAGGGCTTTACCACAGTTTTATGGCATTAAGGTTTCACTAATCTTCACTCTCTATACTCGCCGCATCAATACAATGACAGGTTTTGCGATCGATGTGGTTAAGTAAAAAGTTACAGTGTAACGACATTAAATTCACTCTGGGCTGTGCACTCTTCTTTACGCTGCTAAACGGGCTGTTTATTCAGCGCAGCTGGGCCATTATTGCCCCTGCTCATCTACACGACATTCTCTTTGCCGCGTCCGTACCGGTGGTGCTGTTTTGTGGCTGGGTGATTGTTTTTAGCCTGCTCAATATTCCGTATATCCGCAAGCCGCTGCTGATCGTCTTAACCGTCGGGTGCGCTGCGGCAACTTATTTTATGTTTACCTACGGCGCGGTCATCGATCAAAACATGATTGTGAACGTGTTCGAAACTAACTCCCAGGAAGCCACCGCCCTGGTGACCCCGCAGATGATTCTGTGGATTGTCATAGCCGGTCTTGTTCCATCCCTGGTGCTGGCGCTGACCCGTATTCGTACCGGAAAATGGTGGTACGCCCTGCTGACGCGCGTTGCTGCGATGCTCGGTGCCCTTCTGGTGATTATTCTTATCGCCGCCGTGTTTTATAAAGATTACGCCTCGCTGTTCCGCAATAATAAAAGCATCGTCAAAATGGTCACCCCGGCGAACTACGTCAGCGCCGTGGTGAAATACAGCAAAATGCGCTGGTTTGCCGGCGATCAAACGCTGGTGCGGATTGGCGAAGATGCGCACAAAGGCGCGCTGATTTCGGGTCAGCATAAGAAAACCGTTCTGGTGCTGGTCATCGGCGAAGCGTCGCGCGCGGCGAACTACTCCCTGAATGGCTACGGGCGTGAAACCAACCCCGAACTGAAAAAGCAGGATGTGATCAACTTCCCCCAGGCCTCGTCGTGCGGCACTGAAACCGCCGTATCCGTTCCCTGCATGTTCTCCGGTATGACGCGCAGCAAATACGATGCCGACCTGGCGCACCATCAGGAAGGCCTGCTTGACGTGCTCAAGCATGCGGGTTTCAACCTCCTGTGGCGCGACAACGACGGTGGCTGTAAAGGCGCGTGCGATCGTATTCCCCATACCGACATGACGCAGTGGAAGCTGGATCAGTTCTGCAAAGACCAATCCTGTATTGATGACGTGAATTTCTACCGCCTGGACAACGTGCTGGACGGTCTGAAGCAGGACACGGTGCTGGTTATCCATCTGATGGGTAGCCACGGCCCGGCGTACTATCGCCGTTACCCGGATAATTTCCGTAAATTCACCCCCACCTGCGATACCAATGAGATTCAGGATTGCGATCATCAGGCGCTGATGAACACCTATGACAATACCATTCTGTATACCGACAGCATGGTCAGCAAAACCATTGACGCACTGAAAGCCCGTCAGGCGAACATGAACACCGCGCTGATTTACCTCTCGGATCACGGGGAATCGCTCGGTGAGAGCGGTATTTATCTGCACGGCACGCCGTACATGCTGGCGCCGGAGCAGCAGACGCACATTCCGTTTATGTTCTGGCTGTCCCCGGACTATGCGAAAAACTTTGGCATCAACGAGCAGTGTTTACGCGACCACGCAGCAAAAAATGCGGTTTCGCAGGACAATTTGTTCTCGACGGTGCTGGGCATGATGGACGTTAAATCAAGCGTTTATCAGCAACAGCTGGACATTCTGAACGCGTGTCGCCAGTAACAGAGCTTGCATTAGACCGAACGGTCTATTAGAGTGAATCCATGAGCAGAAATACTGAACACGATACCCGCGAACATCTCCTGGCGACCGGCGAGCGGCTGTGCATGCACCGCGGCTTTACCGGTATGGGGCTGAGCGAGCTATTAAAAACCGCTGAGGTACCGAAAGGGTCGTTCTATCACTACTTCCGGTCCAAAGAGGCCTTTGGCGTGGCGATGCTGGAGCGGCACTATGCTGCCTACCACCAGCGCCTCGCGACCCACTTCGCCACAGGGAAAGGTAACTATCGGGATCGTGTTCTGAACTACTATCAGGAAACGCTGAACCAGTTTTGTCAGCAGGGCATTATCAGCGGATGCCTGACGGTTAAACTCTCTGCCGAAGTGTGCGATCTCTCAGAAGATATGCGCGCGGCGATGGATAAAGGCGCCAGCGGCGTTATCGCCCTTCTGGCACAGGCGCTGGCGAAGGGGCGCGAAGAAAATACGCTCGCCTTCCCCGGCGATCCCTTAACGCAGGCTCAGGTGCTCTACTCTCTCTGGTTAGGGGCCAACCTGCAGGCTAAAATTTCTCGCAGTGCCGTGCCGCTCGAAAGCGCGCTGGCGCATGTGAAAAGTACGATTACTGCGCCTGGCGCTTAGCAGGCGTTTTTATTTCCATTATTACTAGTCGACTGGTCTACTCAGGAGTCTTTATGTCAGCTGAAAAATTATTTACCCCTTTAAAAGTGGGTGCCGTCACCGCGCCAAACCGCGTGTTTATGGCTCCGCTTACCCGTCTGCGCAGCATTGAGCCGGGTGACATCCCAACCCCACTGATGGGTGAATACTATCGTCAGCGCGCCAGCTCTGGCCTGATTATCACCGAAGCCACGCAGATTTCTGCTCAGGCCAAGGGATATGCGGGTGCACCGGGGCTGCACAGCCCGGAGCAGATCGCCGCATGGCAGAAAATCACCACGGGTGTTCACGCTGAAGAGGGTCGCATTGCGGTCCAGCTGTGGCATACCGGTCGTATCTCCCACAGCAGCATTCAGCCTGGCGGTCAGGCACCGGTTTCAGCCTCTGCCCTGAATGCGAATACCCGTACCTCGCTGCGCGATGAAAACGGCAACGCGATCCGCGTCGATACCTCTACGCCACGCGCGCTTGAGCTGGACGAGATCCCGGGTATCGTGAACGATTTCCGCCAGGCCGTAGCCAACGCCCGTGAAGCCGGTTTTGACCTGGTTGAGCTGCACTCCGCGCACGGTTACCTGCTGCACCAGTTCCTGTCACCGTCGTCTAACCATCGCACCGACCAGTACGGCGGCAGTGTCGAAAACCGCGCTCGCCTGGTGCTGGAAGTGGTTGACGCCGTCTGCCAGGAGTGGAGCCCGGAACGTATCGGGATCCGCGTCTCCCCAATCGGTTCTTTCCAGAACGTCGACAACGGTCCGAACGAAGAAGCCGATGCCCTGTACCTGATCGAAGAACTGGCTAAACGTGGCATCGCTTATCTGCACATGTCCGAGCCGGACTGGGCTGGCGGCAAGCCTTACACAGAAGCCTTCCGTCAGAAAGTGCGCGAGCGCTTCCACGGGGTGATCATCGGTGCGGGTGCTTATACCCCAGAGAAAGCCGAAGACCTGATTAATAAAGGGCTGATCGACGCCGTGGCATTTGGCCGCGACTATATTGCCAACCCGGATCTGGTAGCCCGTCTGCAGCAGAAAGCGGCCCTGAACCCGCAGCGTCCTGAGAGCTTCTACGGCGGCGGCGCGGAAGGCTACACCGACTATCCTTCTCTGTAATCTCGCCATTGTTCATTGATAGCGGCGACACTTCGCCGCTATACTAAAACATCGTTTCTGTTCAAAAAAATAGTCTATTCCATTGGTTAATGAGGAAATTATGCGCCTACTTCACACCATGCTGCGCGTTGGCGACCTGCAACGTTCGATCGATTTCTACACTAACGTCCTGGGCATGAAGCTGCTGCGCACCAGCGAAAACCCGGAATACAAATACTCGCTGGCGTTCGTGGGTTACGGCCCGGAAACGGATGAATCGGTCATTGAGCTGACCTACAACTGGGGCGTGGACAGCTATGAGCTGGGTACCGCCTATGGCCATATCGCGCTGGAAGTGGACAACGCGGCCGAAGCGTGCGAACGCATTCGCAAAAATGGCGGTAACGTCACGCGCGAAGCGGGCCCGGTAAAAGGCGGCACCACCGTGATTGCGTTTGTTGAAGATCCGGACGGTTACAAGATCGAGCTGATTGAAGCCAAAGACGCGGGTCGCGGTCTGGGCAACTGATCCCTCAGGGCGCAACATGCGCCCGTAGTTTTACTGCATCCCCCCGCAAAATTTGCCATAATGCGCTCTGCTTTTTCCCTGGTAAGAGACCCTGATGTCCGATAACGCTCAATTTAGCGGTCTGTGCGACCGTTTTCGTGGTTTTTATCCCGTTGTCATTGATGTAGAAACAGCCGGATTTAACGCTAAAACCGATGCGCTGCTTGAAATTGCCGCCATCACGCTGAAGATGGATGAACAGGGCTGGCTTACACCGGACACCACGCTGCATTTCCACGTTGAACCTTTCGAAGGGGCAAACTTACAGCCGGAGGCGCTGGCGTTTAACGGTATCGATCCGCATAACCCGCTGCGCGGTGCAGTCAGCGAATATGATGCGCTGCACGCCATTTTTAAAATGGTGCGTAAAGGCATGAAAGAGAGCAACTGCAGCCGCGCCATCATGGTGGCCCATAACGCCACCTTCGATCACAGCTTTACCATGGCTGCAGCCGAGCGCGCGTCGCTCAAGCGCAACCCTTTCCACCCGTTCGTGACCTTCGACACCGCCGCGCTGAGCGGCCTGGCGCTGGGACAAACTGTGTTATCAAAGGCCTGCATTACGGCGGGTATACCGTTTGACGGCACCCAGGCACACTCCGCCTTATACGACACGGAGCGCACCGCAGAGCTGTTCTGTGAGATCGTCAACCGCTGGAAGCGTCTGGGCGGTTGGCCGCTGCCGATGGGCGACAGTGAAGAATAAAAAAAAGCGACCTTATCAGGTCGCTTTTTTATTAACGCAGAAAATTACTCAGCGTCTGGCTCTTCCGTTTTGTACTTCGCCGCCGTCTCTTTGATCAGCTGCTGCAGTTCGCCGCGCTGATACATCTCAATCAGGATATCGCAGCCGCCAACCAGTTCGCCGTCAACCCACAGCTGCGGGAAAGTCGGCCAGTTAGCGTATTTTGGCAGCTCTGCGCGGATGTCCGGGTTCTGCAGGATATCAACGTAAGCAAAACGCTCACCACAGGCTGACAGCGCCTGAACCGCTTGCGCGGAAAAGCCGCAGCTTGGCAGCTTCGGAGAACCTTTCATATACAGCAGAATCTGGTTTTCAGCGATCTGGCGCTGGATTTTTTCAATAGTGGTGCTCATGTCTTGCTTCCTTTAACTTCTGTTACGGCAATAGTCTGACATTGTAGCGGGTCAGGCTGGCATCGGAAAATAACATTTTCGTCACGTTTATATATTTTACCGCGACTCTACAAAAGTTGCATTGCAAATGGTGTTTACCCCTGCGACCGTCAGGGTTTTGCTTAGGGAGTGAACAATTGTGCGGCAGAACGATGATTTTTTTTGCACTTGCTAACGAAACAGGTTTTTAGATTGAAAAATGCTATTAACTTCTCGGGTTTTTATGGATTAGAATCGACGGGCTTTGTAAATCACACGCGGGTATTATTGATGACCTGCATATATCAGGGGACTGCCCAGTGGCGCGGATAACTAAAATCTCGATCACGCTCTGTGCTTTACTGTTTACTTCACTCACTTTCACGCCAGCGGCAAACGCCTCTCAGCAGGCGCGGCAATCTGCTGTACAAAAAAGCCATCTGGTAAAAGCCACAGAACGTAAGAAAAAAACCACCACTAAGAACGTCAAGAAAAAAACCACCGCTCAGACTAAACAGACCGCTTCCAGCAAGACGAAAACAAAATCTTCCCGCACTACCCGCACCACCAAAAATAAAGCTTCGCTGACCGCCGCTAACCTCGTTACAGAAAAATGCATTACCCGTAAAGGGCATAAAGCAAAATGCACGAAGGTGACGAAACTGGCGGATGTGCATAAAGTGCGTGTGCAAAAAGCGCAAAAAACCGCGATGAATAAGCTGATGGGACAGATTGGCAAACCTTATCGCTGGGGCGGCAGCTCGCCGCGCACCGGTTTCGACTGCAGCGGCCTCGTCTATTACGCCTATAAAGATCTGGTTAAATTCCGCATTCCGCGTACCGCCAACGAGATGTATCACCTGCGCGATGCGTCACCGGTTAACCGTGGGGAGCTGGAAAACGGCGATTTGGTCTTCTTCCGTACCCAGGGTCGCGGCACGGCTGACCACGTCGGCGTCTACGTTGGCAACGGGAAATTCATCCAGTCACCGCGCAGCGGCCAGGATATTCAGATCACCTCGCTCAGTGAAGACTACTGGATGCGCCACTACGTCGGCGCGCGTCGCGTGATGACGCCAAAAACCATTCGCTAATCCCTGCCCTGCCACATCCGTGGCAGGGTAAGTTCCTCTTTTGCATACCCTTTCAATTTGCTATCCTGTCCCTGTTGTCTGTGTGGTTATTGGCAACGCAAAATACAATAAGGAGAGAAGCAATGTCGTTCGAATTACCTGCACTACCGTATGCAAAAGACGCCCTGGCACCGCACATTTCAGCGGAAACCCTGGAATATCATTACGGCAAACATCACCAGACGTACGTCACCAACCTGAACAACCTGATCAAGGGCACCGATTTCGAAGGCAAAACGCTGGAAGAGATCGTTCGCAGCTCAGAGGGTGGCGTTTTTAACAACGCGGCTCAGGTGTGGAACCACACCTTCTACTGGCACTGCCTGGCACCCAATGCCGGTGGCGAACCTGCCGGTGAGCTGGCGGCCGCGATTAACGCCGCTTTTGGCAGCTTCGCCGAGTTTAAGACGAAGTTTACCGATGCAGCCATCAAGAACTTCGGTTCTGGCTGGACGTGGCTGGTAAAAGAGGCGGATGGCAAACTGGCTATCGTGTCCACGTCTAACGCGGGCACTCCGCTGACCACCAGCGCTACGCCGCTGATGACCGTGGACGTGTGGGAACACGCTTACTACATTGATTACCGCAACGCGCGCCCGAACTACCTGGAACACTTCTGGGCGCTGGTTAACTGGGAATTTGTCGCGAAGAATTTCGCCGCGTAAAAGACACGCAGAAGGGTTCGCCCTTCTGCGTTTTTGCTTATTCCGCCGTGCAAACGGCTTCAGGCTGTTTACGGCCGGACATCATTACCAGCAGCAGGCCGAGCGCGGCAATAATGGCCCCCATCACCGGCACAAAACTGTACCCCAGACCACCTGAAATCACGGCGCCTCCGGCGGCTGCGCCCAGCGCATTGCCGAGATTGAACGCCCCGATATTCACGGAAGACGAGAGGCCCGGCGCCTCATGGGCGACACGCATCACGCGCATCTGCAGCGGCGGCACCACGGCAAAGGTTGCGGCCCCCCAGACGACCATCGCAATCGCCGCTCCGAACTCATTACGCGCCAGCCACGGGATAGCAACCATAATGACAATCAGCAGGGTTAAGAAGCCTTTCAGCGTCCCGCTCACGGAACGGTCAGCAAATTTCCCGCCGAGATAGTTGCCGATCGAGAAGCCGACGCCAATCAGCACCAGCATCGCGGTAACGAAAAGAGGCGTTGCGTGGGTGATATCGTGCAGCACCGGTGAAATATAGGTGTAGAGGGTAAACATCGCCCCTGCCCCCAGCACCGTGGTGAGCAGCGCGGAGAGCACCTGCGGGCGCATCAGCACCGCCAGCTCTTTACGCACTTCCGGACGTTCTCCTGCGCTGCCTTTCGGCAGAGAGAAGAACAACGCCACCATCGCGACCACGCCCAGCCCGGCCGTCGCCAGGAAGGACATACGCCAGCCGATCGCTTCCCCCAGCCAGGTTGCCGCCGGCACCCCGCCAATGTTGGCAATCGTCAGCCCCATAAACATGGTCGCTACAGCGCTTGCCTGCTTGTGTTTTGGCACTACGCTTGCGGCCACGACCGAGCCCAGCCCAAAGAACGCGCCGTGGTTCAGGCTGGTCAGAATGCGCGACAGCATCAGGGTGGTGTAGTCCGGCGAAATGGCCGAAAGCACGTTGCCCAGAGTGAAAATCGCCATCAGGAAAATCAGCGCATTGCGGCGCGCCCGGTGAGAAAGCAGAAGCGTCATCAGCGGCGCCCCCACCATCACGCCGATGGCGTAAGCGCTGATTAACATGCCTGCCGCAGGGATCGAGACGTCTACGCCCCGGGCAATAACAGGCAGTAACCCCATCGGGGAGAATTCAGTGGTGCCAATCCCAAAAGCGCCAATCGCCAGGGCCAGCAGGGGAAAATTGATTTTCATGCGTCAACTCCGGATGCCGTGTCATGTGGTGACACAGAACAAAGAAGCAGAAAGCATGACATCAATCACAAAAAATGAGAAGTTAACAAAATGGCAAAAGATTTTTGCCAGAGAAGTAACAATCGCGGCGATGGGGAGGGAGAAGGATCTCCCTCCGCGTAAATCAGTGCAGTGCAGCCGTCAGACCGGCCGCGACAATCAGAGCCAGCACAACAACGGTGGTGAACAGCGAAAACTTCAGATCGGAACTCATCAATTTTTCTCCTTTTAATCCCCCCACGAAAAGTGAGCTTGCTCATTTTTGCACAGATTCCGTCAAAAATCTTCCTGGATTTATACTGATAACCACTTTACCTCTTCCCCTTTTCATCAAGATAGGCCAAAATTCCACGCTAAATTTATTAGCGTACCGGCCATTGACCCCCTCCTGACGTCCCGTGTCGTTTTCCTGGCGTGCCGCAATCCAAAATTGCGTGATAAGGGTGAGAGAAGGCAAACGTTTACCTTCAAGTTTTTCAGGAGCTTAGGATATGGTCTGGAGTGACATTTAATGGCAACAATTAAAGACGTAGCAAAACGCGCAAACGTTTCCACTACAACCGTATCACATGTAATTAACAAAACCCGCTTCGTGGCGGAAGAGACGCGCAACGCGGTCTGGGCAGCGATCAAAGAGCTGCACTATTCGCCAAGCGCGGTTGCGCGCAGCCTCAAGGTCAATCACACCAAGTCCATTGGATTACTGGCGACCAGCAGTGAAGCGGCCTATTTTGCCGAGATCATTGAAGCGGTGGAGAAAAACTGCTTCCAGAAAGGCTATACCCTGATTCTCGGCAACGCATGGAACAGCATTGAAAAACAGCGCGCCTACCTGTCGATGATGGCGCAAAAGCGCGTGGATGGCCTGCTGGTAATGTGTTCCGAGTACCCGGAATCCGTGCTGTCGATGCTGGAAGAGTATCGCCATATTCCGATGGTGGTGATGGACTGGGGCGAAGCGCGCGCGGATTTCACCGATTCGGTTATCGATAACGCCTTTGAGGGCGGCTATATGGCCGGCCGTTATCTGATTGAGCGCGGCCATCGCGAGATTGGCGTGATCCCGGGTCCGCTGGAGCGCAACACCGGCGCGGGCCGTCTGGCCGGCTTTATGAAAGCGATGGAAGAAGCGCTGATTACCGTGCCGGAAAACTGGATCGTGCAGGGCGACTTTGAGCCGGAATCAGGCTACCGCGCGATGCAGCAGATCGTCTCCCAGCCGCACCGCCCGACCGCCGTCTTCTGCGGGGGTGACATCATGGCGATGGGCGCCCTCTGTGCGGCCGATGAGCTGGGTCTGCGCGTCCCGCAGGACATCTCCGTGATCGGGTATGACAACGTGCGCAACGCGCGCTTCTTCACGCCAGCGTTGACCACCATTCACCAGCCGAAAGATTCGCTGGGTGAAACCGCCTTCAATATGCTGCTGGACAGGATCGTCAACAAACGTGAAGAGTCGCAGTCCATTGAAGTTCACCCTCGCCTTATTGAACGCCGTTCCGTTGCGGATGGCCCGTTCCGCGACTACCGTCGTTAATCTCATTGCGGAGCCAGTCAGGCTGGCTCCCTCAGCCACTCCCGGTTAAGCGTTTCGCTGTCCCCCAGATAATCCAGAAGCCAGGCCATCGCCGGCGAAACATCATTTTGTTGCCAGGTGAGGCAGCAGGCCGCATCCGGGAACGGATTCTCCAGGGCCAGCTCAACCCACTCACCGGTGTCGATTCGCGGTCTCGCAAAATGAACGGGTACCATCGCGACGCAGAGCCCGGCGCTGAGGCACGTCGCCGACGATTCCCAGTCAGGGGCCACCACCCGCCGCTGGTTGTCCAAAAGCCAGGTGATACGCTTGGGCAGCGAGCGGGAGGTATCCTCCAGCACCAGCGACGGCCAGCCGCGCAGCGTATCATCGCTCAGCGGCCCTTCCATCTTCGCCAGCGGATGATCGCTTGCCACCACGCATTTCCAGCTCAGCATCCCCATATCGCGAAAGGCGTAACGCCCCCCGACCGGGATCGCCTGCGTGGCCCCAATGGCCATCTCTGCCCTGCCGTCCGCCAGCGCATCCCAGACGCCGTTGAACACCTCCTGCGAAACCCGCAGTTCGACGTCAGAAAAATGACGGTAGAAATCGACAATCATCTGCCGGGTGCGCTCGGGCTTAACGATGTTATCCACCGCAATGGAAAGGTGTCCCCGCCAGCCGTTCGCGATCTGCTGGCACTGTTCGCGGGTGATCTGCATTTTTTTGATAACAGAACGCCCTTCCTTCAAAAACCACGCCCCTGCAGGCGTTAATTCCACATCACGATGCCGCCGTTCAAACAGCGGTACCGCCAGCCACTCCTCAAGCTGACGTACGGTATAGCTGATAGCCGAAGGGACGCGGTGCAGCTCCTGCGCCGCCCCGCTAAAGCTGCCGTTACGCGCGACAGCATCGACCACTTCAAGAGAATAATCTGACCACATTTTCTGCCTGCAAAAAATTTGAACGCACCCGCCAAATATTAGCGTTTCACAAGCGGCTTTGCACTCCCTACACTCAGCGCCAACGTATACCTGCCTCCTCAGGAGAATAAAACAGTGCAACCCAGGAAAGGTTTTTTAGTCTGGCTCGGCGGCTTAAGCGTGCTGGGCTTTTTGGCCACCGATATGTACCTGCCGGCTTTCGCCGCCATGCAGGAAGATTTGCAAACCCCTGCTGCCGCCATCAGCGCCAGCCTGAGCCTGTTCCTTGCTGGTTTTGCCTTCGCGCAGCTGCTCTGGGGACCGCTTTCGGATCGCTTTGGCCGTAAACCGGTACTGCTGCTGGGTCTGGTCATTTTTGCCGTGGGCTGCCTGGGAATGCTGTGGGTGCGCGATGCCACCTGGCTGCTGGTGCTGCGGTTTGTTCAGGCGGTCGGCGTCTGTGCCGCTGCCGTGACCTGGCAGGCGCTGGTCACCGACTACTATCCGGCAAACCGCACCAACCGTATTTTCGCCACCATTATGCCGCTGGTAGGGCTTTCTCCTGCCCTCGCCCCTCTGTTGGGCAGCTGGATCCTCGCGCGCTTTGACTGGCAGGCCATCTTTGCCACGCTGTTTGCCATCACGCTGGTGCTGATGCTGCCGGCATTCGCCCTCAAGCCCGCGCATAAAAAAGAGGTGCACGCAGACGCGAAGCCGATCACCTTCACTTCCTTGCTCAGCACCAAAGCGTATCGCGGCAACGTTCTGATCTATGCCGCCTGCTCGGCAAGCTTTTTCGCGTGGCTCACCGGTTCGCCGTTCATTCTGCACGATATGGGCTACAGCCCGGCAGCCATCGGCCTGAGCTATGTTCCACAGACTATCGCGTTCCTGGTGGGCGGGTATGGCTGCCGCGCGGCGCTGCAAAAGTGGGAAGGTCAGCAGATGCTGCCATGGCTGCTGGTGCTGTATGCGCTGAGCGTCATCGGGACCTGGGCCGTTGGCTTTATTCCGGGTGCCGGTCTGGCCGAAATTTTGATTCCATTCTGCGTGATGGCCGTCGCGAACGGGGCGATCTACCCTATTGTTGTGGCGCAGGCGCTGCGTCCGTTCCCGCAGGCGACAGGCCGCGCGGCCGCGCTGCAGAACACCCTGCAGCTGGGGCTGTGCTTCCTGGCAAGTCTGGTAGTCTCAGCGCTGATTGCCACGCCGCTACTGACGACAACCAGCGTAATGCTGGCTACCGTTGCGCTGGCCGTCATAGGCTATCGCATGCAGGCTGCCGCGCAGGATGAGAGTACGCAGGTTGAAACCTCGCACGCCTGATCGCACCAGGAACTATGTTAATTTTCAGTGATTAGGTTGCTAAGAATTTTCTATTGAATCACCAAATTTTGAGGCCTATACTAAATTTGGTTCGATTAAATACGATAAATATTAAGTGTTAACGGGAGCCGGAGTGCTCCCGTTTTACCATGGAAGGCATTTCGGCAAGGGTTATCTCCCTTCCTCTGTTCTACGTCGGATACTAGCCTCGCGGTATTTACCGTGAGATTTCTCACAAACCAAAAAAAGCGTCTACGCTGTTTTAAGGTTCTGATCACAGTAGGGTGATGGAGAAGCTATGAGTTCATCGTGTATAGAAGAAGTCAGCGTTCCGGACGATAACTGGTCCCGGATCGTCAGTGAACTGTTAGGTCGGGCAGGCATCACTATCAATGGATCATCGCCATCCGATCCTCAGGTTAAACATCCCGATTTTTATAAACGCGTGTTGCGGGAGGGATCGTTAGGTCTGGGAGAAAGCTATATGGACGGCTGGTGGGAGTGCGAACGGCTGGATACCTTTTTCGCCAGCGTGCTGCGTGCCGGCCTTGAAAAACAGCTCCCTCGCAATCTGAAAGACACCCTGCGTGTCGCCTCTGCCCGCCTGTTTAATCTGCAAAGTAAAAAACGTGCGTGGATCGTCGGCAAAGAGCATTACGATCTCGGCAACGATCTGTTCAGCCGCATGCTGGACCCCTTCATGCAATACTCCTGCGCCTACTGGAAAGAGGCGTCGACGCTTGAAGAGGCTCAACAGGCCAAACTGCGCCTGATTAGCGAGAAATTGCAGCTACAGCCCGGCATGCGCGTGCTGGATATCGGCTGCGGCTGGGGCGGGCTGGCGTATTTTATGGCGAAGCACTACGGCGTCAGCGTGGTCGGCGTGACGATCTCAGCAGAACAGCAAAAAATGGCGCGAGAGCGCTGTCAGGATCTTGATGTGGATATCCGGCTGCAGGACTACCGTGACCTGAACGAGCAGTTCGACCGGATCGTTTCCGTCGGCATGTTCGAGCACGTGGGGCCAAAAAACTACGACACCTATTTTGAGGTGGTGGACCGTAATCTGAAACCGGACGGCATCTTCCTGCTGCATACCATCGGCTCGAAGCGGACCGACAATAACGTCGACCCGTGGATCAACAAATACATCTTTCCGAATGGCTGTTTACCGTCCGTTCGCCAGATTGCCAACGCCAGCGAATCCCATTTCGTGATGGAAGACTGGCATAACTTCGGCGCGGATTACGACACCACGTTAATGGCCTGGCATGCGCGTTTTCAGGAAGCCTGGCCTGAAATTGCGGACAACTATTCTGAACGATTCAAGCGGATGTTTAGCTATTATCTGAATGCCTGCGCGGGGGCGTTTCGCGCGCGCGATATTCAGCTCTGGCAGGTTGTTTTCAGCCGAGGGATTGAACACGGCTTGCGGGTCGCACGCTAGAAAAATACCCCCGGCTTGCCGGGGGTATTTTTTATTCTTCTTCTGCGGTCTTTATTATTGCGGCTTCTTTGGCGGCCAGCACGCGCTCAACGGTATCGACAACCGCCTGGGTTTGCGGATCGATTTCGATATTCACGCGATGCCCCAGTTTTTTCGAACCCAGCGTGGTGCGCTGCAGCGTTTCAGGAATTAAATGCACGCAAAAACGGGTTGGCGTCACTTCTCCCACCGTCAGACTAATCCCATCAATGCCAATAAACCCTTTATAGAGGATGTATTTCATTAATGACGGATCCTGCACTTTAAACCAGATTTGTCGGTTATTTTCCGAGGTCACGATTTTCGCCACTTCGGCGGTGGTCATGATATGCCCGGACATCAGGTGGCCGCCAATCTCATCGCTGAACTTCGCCGCCCGCTCAACGTTGACGGTGTCCCCCACTACCAGCTCGCCCAGGTTGGTAATACGCAGCGTCTCTTTCATTAAATCAAAGCTAATCTGGTTGCCATTAATTTCGGTGACGGTCAGGCAGCAGCCGTTATGGGCAACCGAGGCGCCGGTTTCGATGCCATCAAGCATATATTCCGGCAGCTCTACAACATGCGTACGAAAATTAGGTTTTTCATCAATGGACACCACTTTGGCGGTGCCCTGCACAATACCAGTAAACATGCTTACAACTCCTGTTTTTTCCGGACGGTGGTAACACCGTTTAATCCCACCACAATAACAGTTGGAAAAACAGGTTGCCAGCGGAGCGCATTTTCTGGCGATTTTTTCACTAGATAAATAGCTAAAGCCCGCTACAATAGCTGGCACCCCCCTGCATTTTCTTCTTGCTGCCAGTTACGGCGGCTTTTTTGTCTCTCATATAACTACAAAATAAAGGTGTTCACGTGCAGAAGTACATGAATGAAGCGCGCCAGTTATTGGCACTGGCTATACCAGTGATCGTCGCGCAAGTGGCCCAGACCGCAATGGGATTTGTGGATACGGTAATGGCGGGTGGCTATAGCGCCACCGATATGGCGGCCGTTGCCATCGGCACGTCAATCTGGCTTCCGGCCATCCTGTTCGGCCACGGTCTGCTGCTCGCGCTCACGCCGGTTATCGCTCAGCTCAATGGCTCGGGTCGTCGCGAGCGTATTGCCCATCAGGTCCGCCAGGGTTTCTGGCTGGCAGGGTTTGTCTCTGTGCTGATTATGGTCGTGCTCTGGAACGCGGGCCATATCATTCGCGCCATGCACAATATTGACCCGGCGCTGGCAGACAAAGCCGTGGGCTATCTGCGCGCCCTGCTCTGGGGAGCGCCTGGTTACCTCTTTTTCCAGGTAGCACGTAACCAGTGTGAAGGGCTGGCGAAAACCAAGCCCGGCATGGTGATGGGCTTTATCGGCCTGCTGGTGAATATTCCGGTGAACTATGTCTTTATTTACGGTCATTTCGGCATGCCGGAGCTGGGCGGCGTCGGCTGCGGCGTGGCGACGGCGGCCGTTTACTGGGTAATGTTCTTCAGTATGATCGCCTATGTGAAACGCGCCCGTTCAATGCGCGATATTCGCAACGCAAAGAGCTTCAGCACGCCGGACTGGAGCATCATGACGCGTCTGGTACAGCTAGGCTTGCCGATTGCGCTGGCCCTGTTCTTTGAGGTGACGCTCTTTGCCGTGGTCGCCCTGCTGGTCTCCCCGCTGGGGATTGTTAACGTGGCCGGGCACCAGATTGCCCTCAACTTCAGCTCTCTGATGTTCGTCCTGCCGATGTCGCTGGCGGCGGCGGTGACGATTCGCGTTGGCTTCCGCCTGGGTCAGGGCTCGACGCTGGATGCGCAAACGGCCGCGCGCACCGGGCTGGGCGTCGGTGTCTGTATGGCCATCTGTACGGCGCTGTTCACGGTGGCACTGCGTGAGCAGATCGCCCTGCTCTACAATGACAACCCGGACGTGGTGATGCTGGCCTCACACCTGATGCTGCTGGCTGCGGTGTATCAGATTTCTGACTCCATCCAGGTGATTGGCAGCGGCGTATTGCGCGGATATAAAGACACGCGTTCGATCTTCTTTATTACCTTTATCGCCTACTGGGTGCTGGGTCTGCCGGCTGGCTACGTGTTGGCGCTGACCGATCTGGTCGTTGATCGCATGGGGCCAGCCGGATTCTGGATGGGCTTTATCATCGGACTCACATCGGCGGCGATCATGATGATGCTGCGCATGCGCTTCCTGCAGCGCCAGCCGTCAACGGTGATTTTGCAGCGCGCTGCACGTTAACTACGCAGTAGCCGCCGCCCGGCGGCTACTTTCTCTTCACTTTGCGCGGTAATGAAGCAATCGCGTGAAATCAGAGAGAAAAATGCGTTTTCCCTCTTGCCTCCTTGGTGCTGTGCCGCTAATATTCGTCCCCGTTGTCACCGACAACACGTTGCGTTCATAGCTCAGTTGGTTAGAGCACCACCTTGACATGGTGGGGGTCGTTGGTTCGAGTCCAATTGAACGCACCATTCTGCGTCCGTAGCTCAGTTGGTTAGAGCACCACCTTGACATGGTGGGGGTCGGTGGTTCGAGTCCACTCGGACGCACCATTTTCAGTCCTGAAATGGTGCAAATCCTCTCTTGTTACCCTGAATTTTCTTAATCCCTTATTTCCATCATTATTCTCCTGCTACGCTTTTCTTATGGAAAAAATACAGGAAGCGCGTCAATGAAGAATATCGCGATTATCGGCTCCGGCCCCACAGGGATTTACACCTTTTATCATTTGCTGAATAACAGCACCCCGCTCTCCGTGTCAGTCTTTGAACAGGCCGATGAAGCCGGCGTGGGCATGCCCTATAATGACGACGATAATTCCCGGCTGATGCTGGCGAACATTGCGAGCATTGAAATTCCCCCCATTTTTATGACCTACCTCGACTGGCTCAAGGAACAGAGCGACACCCATCTGGCGCGCTTTAAGGTTGATAAAGCCAGCCTGCATGATCGGCAGTTCCTGCCCAGACTCCTGTTGGGAGAGTATTTTCGCGACAGCTTTCGTTCAATTGTAAAAGAGGCTCAAAAGCTGGGGTTCCAGGTTACGGTCCATGAATCCGCGAAGGTAACGGACATCATCCCCTCGACATCCGGCGTAACGCTTTCAGTCAATGACGACACCTTGCCCGATCAATTCGACCTGGCGGTTATCGCCACCGGCCATGTCTGGCCAGAAGAGGATGAAGCCACGCGCACGTTCTTCCCAAGCCCGTGGTCCGGTTTGATGGACGCCAGCATTCCCCCTTGCCGCGTGGGCATTATGGGAACCTCGTTGAGCGGTCTGGACGCGGCTATGGCGGTGGTGATGCAGCACGGTGAGTTTCGTGATGGTGAATTCATCCTCGACAAAGGCAGCGAGGGGTTAAACATTACGCTAATGTCCCGAGCGGGCATTCTGCCGGAAGCCGATTTTTACTGCCCTATCCCTTATGAACCGCTGTCGGTATTGACCGAATTCGTGGTTGAAAGCGAGATAGCCAAAGGATCGGATGGCCTGCTTGACCGCATCTTTGCTCTGATGGTGAAAGAGCTTGAACTCGCCGACCCGGCGTGGTGCGAGAAAATTTCTCTGCGTAACCAGGATGCCGATAGCCTTCGTGAGGCGTGGTTTGAGGATCGTAAACGGCACGGGCCCTTCACCTGGGCGGAAGAGAACCTCAGCGAGGTTGAGCGGAACAAACGTGAACGCCGTACCGTGGCCTGGCGCTACACCGTACTTCGGCTGCATGAGGTCGTTCAGGAGATCGTTCCGCATCTCAGCGAGCAGGACAGAAAACGCTTCAAGCAGGGCCTGGCGCGTGTGTTTATCGACAACTATGCCGCCATCCCGCCGCAGTCTATTCGCAGGCTTCTCGCGCTTCGCGAGGCAGGCATCATTAGCGTGACAGCGCTCGGCGATGATTACACGCTTGATGCTGGCAGCGATCGGACAGTCATCACCACACGAGAGACCGTTTATCGTTTCGACGTTTTTATTGACGCTCGCGGGCAAAAGCCGCTCAAAACGAAAGATCTGCCCTTCCCGACGATACGCAAACGACTGGAAGCAACGGGGGAAGAAATACCCGATATCGGCGAGGATTACACGCTACAAGCGCCTGAATCGGTTCGCGGGCGCATCGCTTTCGGCGCGATACCCTGGCTGATGCACGATCGTCCCTTCGTTCAGGGACTGGCGGAGTGCGCGGAGATTGCAGAAGCGATGGCGAAGGCGGCTGAAAAACCTGCCTCAGGGGTACGGCGTCGATTACCGTACGTGGAGAACTGACAGGGCTTCCATGCCCTGCTATCGGTCATTACTCGAAGAAGACCTCCGGGTTTTCCGACAGCGATACGAACGTTTTGGTGTTCTTATCCAGGGCAAGGATTTTGCCGCTTTCAATATCGTACACCCAGCCGTGCAGGCGAAGCGAGTTATTACGCAGGCCCACCGCGACGGACGGGTGGGTTTTGATGTTGCTGAGCTGCGCAAACACGTTCTCCTGCACCATCGCATTCACTTTATCGATCGGCTTATCCCAGCTTTTTTTCTCAACCACGGCTTTTGCTGCGTCGGAATAGCGCAGCCAGTGCGATACAGCAGGCATTGGCTCCAGGTTCGCGTTATCGGCAATCGCCTTCATCGCGCCGCAGTTGGAGTGGCCGCAGATCACGATGTCGGTCACGCCCAGCGCCACTACCGCATACTCGATGGTTGCAGAGACGCCGCCTGGCTCCGGCCCGAACGGAGGGACAATGTTGCCAGCATTACGAATGACAAAGAGCTGTCCCGGCTCTTGCTGGGTGACCAGTTCAGGAACCAGACGGCTGTCGGAGCAGGAGATAAACAGCGCTTTGGGATTCTGGCTGGACGCTAAACTGCGAAAGAGCTCTTTACGTTGCGGGAAAATCTCTTTTTGAAAGCTGAGAAAACCTTCAATGATATGTTGCATAGCAATTTCTCTTTTATCTGTTTTCGTTTAGGTATGATCGCGATCACACTCGTAAAGTTTACCCACCGTACTTTACCTGAGACAAGCAATATATTTCTGGCCCGACCGCTGCACGATGTCGTCGGCACCGGCCTGGATGTTCTGCCCTTCGAACGCGCCGTAAAGACGAGCGAACGGTTTTCCTGCCAGGCGCCGGATAACGTCCTCAACCGTACGGGCAGGCAGCGGAAGCATATTCGGGTAGCTCCACATAAACGACACGGCATCTTTCCCCGGGGTAACCTGCAAAATATCCCCTGCCAGCAAAACGCCCTCGCCTTCCTGCCAGTGCAGCACCGCCCCGCCCGCAAAATGCCCGCCGAGGCGCAGCAGCGTGACCGAGGGCATAATCTCCAGCGCGTCGCCATCCCAGAAATGAATCGCCGGGCTGTCGCGCATCACCCACTCCTTATCGCTGGCGTGGAGATAGACCGGCGCATCGAAAGCCGCGGCCCACGCCTGCATCGTGGTGTAATAGTGCGGGTGCGAAATCGCAATGGCGTGAAGGCCACCGAGCGCGGTGATGAGCGTTTGGGTTGCGGGATCGAGGTTGGCGATGCAGTCCCACAGAATATTGCCGTGGGGGGTGCGCAGAAGCAGCGCTCGCTGGTTAATAGCAAAGGACGGTACCGTTTTGATACTGAACAGCGCGGGCTCCAGCTGCTGCCACTTGTTCGCGTGTGTGGCCGTCACCGTCGCGTAATCAATCCACGCCTGACCGCTGGCCGGGACATACTGGCGTTCATCCTCGCAAATCGGACATCTCTCCGGCTTTCCATCATAGGAAGTACCGCAGGTTCTACAGAGTGTAATCATGAGCGCTCCTCGGTGATAAAGCACTGAGTATGGCAGGGATTATCCTTATGTGCTGCGAGGTACATTGCCGGCGTTTTTTACCCTATACTGTGCCAGTATCAAAACCCGAACAGAGCAGGTGCAACATGGAAATTGATCTCGATAACTTAGTTTTTAACGGACTGGATGAAGCGGAAGAGCGTAACGCGGAGCGTCTGGACGACGCGGATAAAAAAGCGCAGGCGGTTGTTGCTGACGACGACTGCGGTGATGCTTGCAAGATTTGATAAGAAAAGCACCGGAAAACCGGTGCTTTTTTTACTACTTTTTCAACCCGTCAATGGCCGCCTGAGCGCAGGCTTCATCAAGATGACCGCCCGGCGCACCGCCGATGCCGATAGCCCCGATCACCTCATCGCCCTCTTTCACCGGCAGCCCGCCGGCCAGCAGCAGGAAGCCTGGAATATCACGCATATTCTGTGCGCCCGCATTGCTCTGCGCCGCTTCCATTACTTTGCCTGACGCATTCTTTGCGCTAAGCGCCGTAAACGCTTTCATTTCGCTGGCTTTTACCGTGTGAGGACCGGCGTTATCCATACGCTGCACCGCTTTTACCACGCCCGCACGGTCAACCACCGTGACCGCAACCTGGTAATTTTTCGCTGCGCACGCCTGAATGGCGGATGTTGCCAGCGCGTTAGCCTGGGTCAGAGAGAGATTTTTTTGGGTCAACGTCTCGGCCTGCGCGGCCAGACTTACGCTACCCGCGACCAGTGCCGCAACCATCATGACTTTTTTCATCGCACTTCCTCGCGTGTTGTTAGACATCCCGGAGGTTACTTAACGGCGCGATGAAACGTAATTCGGTTGATTACGCACTCCACCTGGTAGTTATACGGATTGCAATTTGTCGTACGCCCGGCTCGCCTGCACCAGGCTAGTAACGCCGAGCTTGGCAAACGCCGCTGCGCGGTGCGCTTCCACGGTCCTCGGGGAAAGATTCAGACGTGCAGCCACCTCTTTATTACTGCACCCTTCCATCAGTACAGTCAGCACCTCGTGCTCCCGCGCGGTTAGCTGTTCAAAGCGTGCTTTGATCTGCGAAAGATCCTGCCAGGCGGCAGATCGTCGCTGGCTCTCCTCAAAGGCCAGCCCAACCGTTTCGATGAGTTTATCGGCGTCTAACGGTTTGGTGAAAAACTCAAACACGCCGTTGCGAAACGCGCGACGGCAGGCGTCAATCGTTCCGTGCCCGGTCATGATAATGATCGGCAACAGCGGCCACGGCCATTCGCCCTCCTCCAGCCACGTCAGCCCGCCTTTGCCTGGCATGCGCATATCCAGAAGCAGACAGCCGACGAGCGTCGATTCATCGCGCTGCGCCTTAGTAAAGGCCTCGACGCTCTCAAAGGCCTTAACCTGCCAGCCCATCCCTGACAGTAAAAACGCCAGGGATTCTCTGATGGACTCGTCGTCATCAATGAGCCAGACCACCTTATCCATGCTTTATCTCCTTTCCTGCTGCCAGCTGCAAGCGGATCTGCGCCCCACCCTGCGGGGCATTGCCCAGGGCTATCGAGCCGTTCATGCGCGTTATCAGCGTCTCCGTTAAGGTCATCCCCAGCCCAATTCCGCCGGGACGTCCGCTAAAGAATGGCATAAACGCGTTCTGCAGGGCATCAGGGCTAAACCCGGGCCCGCCGTCGGTCAGAGTCACCAGAATGCCCTTCTCATTTTTCTGACTGTCGATTCGCACCCAGCCGTGCGTGCGCTCCTGCTGCGCCTGAATCGCATTGCTGAGCAGATTGTGCAGGATCTGTTCCAGCCAGAGTCGGTCCGCCATCACAATCGTGGCATCCGCAGCAAACGCATGAATGACCGCGATACGCCGGGATATACGCTCGTGCTCCAGTAAATTCTCCACCTGCTGCCAGCACTGCACCAGATCGGTTTCGCGCAGGGTCACCTTCTCCTGTACCACATGCTCGCGAAACCGCGTCAGCAAAGCGCTGATACGCTGCGTTTGCAGCAGCGCGGCCGCGAGCGCCTGCGAGACGGCCTGCGGATTATCCTGCTGCTGTCGCTGCGCCCCCTGGATCCAGGTTTGCACGGCGGTAAGCGGCTGGTTGATTTCATGGACGATGCCCGCGGTGATCTCCCCCAGCGTGTTTAGCCTGGCATGCTGATAATAAAGTGCACGCTGCTCGGCCTGCTGGCGCTGTTTGCGCTGCCAGAGCACGGTTCCCGCGCCCGCAATCACCATTCCCCACGTCAGAAAGAGCAGCGGATACGCCAGCCAGGAGACCCTGAACCAGTCCGGATCTGCCGTGGCAGAGAGAATAAAGGGTTGTGTATGCTGCGGGAAGGCGCGCTGCCAGTGCCAGAACGCGCCTGTAGACCCCGGTTGATCGTCATTCGAGAGGTTCAGATGCAGCTCTGCAAAGCGATGGCCCGGCGCAAGCAGCGCGCTTAAGTCGATCAGGACGCGGATCTGCCGCCACGGGTTGTATAGCCAGTACTGAACACCGCGAAACGGCTCCACGCGCGCGGCGTCCAGCGCACGACCGGTGGTTTTTTCCAGGGCCTTAATGTGGGGGAATTTTTTGCGCAACGCGGCGAGGTCTTCATCGCCATTCAGAAGCGGAAGCACCGACTCGTTTTGCGTCAGCACGGCGCCGATCGCCGAATACAGCGCCGTAAACTCGCGATCGCGCTCCCAGAACTGGCGGCGTATCTGTTCCGCATACAGCAGCACGCCGCTTATCAGGCAGACCAGCACCCATACCGCGATGCTGCGCTTTATCATTTTTTTTATGCTCATAGCGTTAACTGGCACCGTCATTCAGGCTATCGACATTACCAGTTAACGTTGATGAGAACAAAAAAACGCGGCGCGATCAGATCTCCGGCGTTTTGCTAAAGCCGGTCAGCATGAGGATCAGGCTTTGTGGGGATGCTGCCGTCTCAAACTGGTAGTGATTGCCCTGACGATCGCCGCCGATGTACCACGAAATCTCGGTTTTCCCTTCTGCCAGCGCCTTGCGCACCGCTTTATCCACGTCCACCATCCGGTATTCGCGGGAGTGGTTAAGGTAAAGCACCGCATCCGAACGGTAGTTACAGGCTGGCCGCGACTGCCAGCTCACGCTGGCCGGATCCCAGTCGTTGCTTGCCGGATAGAAGAAGATTTGGTCCGCGCCGTTGGTTTCCACTTTCCCGCCATAAATCCGCACGCGGTATTTAAACTGCGCAGGATCTTGTCCGGCAGGCAGCGGCGGAATATGGAACTTCACCAGCGACAGCGTTTCGCTGTTTCTCGTGCGTCCGCCGTTCTGCCAGTTATCCTGCACCAGCAGGGCCTGGGGATCGGGCTGGGAAAGCGCTGGCTCCAGGCTGCTGAGCCAGACGTTGGCCTTCGCTTTTGAATAACCATACGGAACGGTAGTGCCACAATCCAGCCCGCGATTCATGCACAGGTCGGTCATAAAGCGCGCGGCGTCTTCCGTCCAGCCGTTCATAAAGTCAGCATGCGCCGTATACAGGCTTCCCCATCGCTCTTCACGCTCGTCGCCGTGCATGATGGGGTCGAGGGAAAGCTGCGCTTTGCTGGTATCGAGCGAGCTAATTGTCGGGAGCACGTACGCAATGTTCATGTTCACGGTGGGAATTTTCACCGGGAAATCGGACGGGCACTGCCCTTTGGTGTCGTAGGTGGCGTTGACCAGACCGTGGGCGGGCTTCAGGTTCACCCCGTCCCAACAGTTCGGAAACTGAATGCCGATATTAAACTGCACGGCATCATTCGCCTTGCGTAAGCCGCAGACCTCACCCGTTTTGGTGGTGTAGCCATTGCCGTTAGCGCACAGGAAGGTGATATGTGGATTCGGCGCGGTGCCGTGATGATCGCCCGCCAGCAGCGACAGCCCCGCCGGGAATGGGTGCAGCGGCCAGGCGTCCACGTTCGATGCCTGATAATAGGTTTTTTGATAGGCAGGTTTAACCACCGTTCCGTCAGGCAATCTCAGAGAGGGTGCCCAGTAGGCCGAGCTGTCTGCTTTGTTATCGCAGGTGGTCTTTTCATCTCTACGCAGCGATTCACGGCTGGAAAAGGCATCCGTTTGCGCGTTGCCAAAAAAATCGTGCAGCATGGCCTCGTTGGGCATGCCGTACATCATAATGACATCGTCGCCGAGCGTGTGGGAGTAACCGCAGACGACATGCGCCTGTGGCGCAGCGTGTGCCGCCTGCATGGCAATCAGTAGTGCGGTGGCAGAAAGTGCCGGGGTTAATACTGTCCGTTTCATTATCATCTCCTTCTGAGAAAGGAGATATTGGTAACAAAACGGCTATGGTTTACCGAGGATTTGCCCGCGTATTTTTCCGTTCATCCCTGCTTTACATGCAGCACGCACAGCTCATTCCAGTACATTTCGCGCGTGCGGCGCAGTTCAGCGTGACGTTTTATCATGGAACCACTCCGGGTCGATGTTGGCAACGTCCACGCCATACAGGCTGGCAACAGGCAGTATCGACTCAAGAACACGCTGCGCGCTGTTCTCCGCATTCGCGGGTCGGGTCGCAAAAAACCGCCGTAACGTGCTGATCCATTTTTTCATCGTCTTTACCCCCTCTTGCTTCACCTGATCTAAGTTAAACACTCAAATTTGGCGCGGGGGAAATACCAATATCGACTGTTCATGTGCAGTATCTGCAAATAGCCTTCCCTCTTATTTACCTGTTCATAACACCCTGTTCACTAATGCTTTTTTTCTCATAGCAAAGAACGATTTCTTATTTGGCGATAGCTTTCGCTTATGGGAGCGTAGCGGGGTAAAACAAAAACAACGGGATAGCGAATGACTATGGCAGCAAACATGAAAGGGTTTACCAAACGGACACTGGTTCTGGGATTACTGGCAGCCGGGAGCCTGCTTTCAGCACAGGCACAGGCCGATCGGCTGGCGGATATTAAGGCCGCAGGGGTGGTGAAAGTGGCCACGTTTGACGCCAACCCGCCGTTTGGCTCTATTGATGCCAAAACGCACGAGATCGTGGGTTATGACGTGGACTTCGCCAAAGCGCTGGCAAAATCGCTCGGCGTGAAGCTTGAACTGGTTGCCACCAATCCGGCGAACCGAATCCCACTGCTTCAGTCCGGTAAAGCGGATCTGATTGTGGCGGATATCACCATCACCCCGGAACGCGCGCAGGTGATTGATTTCTCCACCCCCTATTTCGTGACCGGACAACAGTTCCTGGTTCCCGCCAAATCATCCGATAAGCTGGATGAATACAGCCGGGCCCGCATTGGTGCGGTGAAAGGGACAACGGGTGAGCAGGCGCTGCACCAGCGTTTCCCGCAGTCTCGCGTGCTTTCTTATGATGATATTCCTCTGGCGCTGACGGCACTGCGCAACGGCAACGTGCAGGCCATCACCCAGGACAGCACTATTCTTGCAGGCCTGCTGGCACAGGCCCCGGATAAAGCGAACTTTAAAATCCTCCCCGATCTGCTCAGCAAGGAAGAGATTGGCGTTGGGGTGAAAAAAGGCGAAGCTGAGCTGCTGAAGGCCGTCAACGACGAGCTGGTTAATCTTGAGAAGAACGGTCAGGCGGCAAAAATCTACGATGTCTGGTTTGGCCCAAACACCCCCGCCCCACAGCCTCGCGCCTTTAAAATAGAAGCTCAGTAATATGCTCTCAGGTTTATTTTCACACTCCGCGGCCAGCGCCGCGGATTTTTCACATCTGGAACACGCCAGCGTCGAGTTTCGTGACGTCGTTAAACGTTACGGCGACCACGAGGTATTAAAAGGCATTAACCTCAGCATCTCTCCGGGTGAAGTGGTGGCAATCCTCGGTCCATCCGGTTCAGGTAAATCGACGTTGATCCGTCTTATCAACCAGCTTGAAACCCTCAGTGACGGCGACATTCTGATTGATAACAAACCCACCGCCCGACTTGCCGCAGCAGCCCTGCGCCAGTTACGCAGCCGCGTCGGTTTTGTTTTCCAGCAGTTCAATCTTTACGCCCACCTCACCGCCAGCCAGAACATTACCCTGGCACTGGAGCACGTGCACGGCTGGAAGCCGCAGCCTGCCCAGGCGCGCGCCCTGGCACTGCTGGAAAAGGTCGGGATGCTCGAAAAAGCCCATCACTTTCCCGCGCAGCTCTCCGGCGGCCAGCAGCAGCGCGTGGCGATTGCTCGCGCGCTGGCCTCGTCGCCGCAAATCATTTTGTTCGATGAGCCCACCTCCGCGCTGGATCCGGAGATGATTGGCGAAGTGCTGTACGTGATGAAGGCCCTTGCCCACAGCGGGATCACCATGATTGTGGTGACGCACGAGATGCAGTTTGCCCGGGAGATTGCTGACCGGATCGTCTTTATCGACGGTGGGCAAATTCTGGAAACCGCTCCGCCGGCACAGTTTTTCAGCCAGCCGTCACATCCGCGCGCGCGGCGGTTCCTGCAAAAAGTGCTCGACCCACTTCACCAGGAGCCGCTGTAATGCACGCGTTCGACTGGCAGGGCGTGCTGACCGGGCAGCCCCTGCAGTGGATTTTATCCGGTTTTCTCACCACGCTGTGGGTCACGCTTGCGGGACTGGCGCTTGCCACCCTGCTAGCGCTGTTGTTTCTGCTTCTTCGCCTCTCCGCAGGACGGTTTGGTCATGCCGTCGTCAGCGGCTGGGTCTCGCTGTTTCGCAACACGCCGCTGCTGGTGCAGCTCCTGTTCTGGTACTTCGCCGCCTGGAACGGCCTGCCGCTCGGGCTTAGGGACGTCGTGAATGCCGATCACGCCTGGTCGATTCTGCCCGGTGACGTCTGGTGGTTCACCCCTGAATTTTTATGTTCTGCCTGGGG
The DNA here is from genome assembly GCF_041399405.1 of Enterobacter sp. KB-280D8. Taxonomy (NCBI): domain Bacteria; kingdom Pseudomonadati; phylum Pseudomonadota; class Gammaproteobacteria; order Enterobacterales; family Enterobacteriaceae; genus Enterobacter; species Enterobacter sp. KB-280D8. The sequence goes on along the minus strand of NZ_JBGKEC010000001.1, from coordinate 150,892 downwards.
GCTGGGCGTATTCACCTCAGCATTTTTAATTGAGGAGATTGAGTCCGGGCTGCGTTCCGTCCCCGGCGGACAGCGGGAAGCGGCGCTGGCGCAGGGGTTTTCTGCCTGGCGGTTATTTCGCTACATTCTGCTGCCGCAAGGACTGGCGAACGCCTGGCAGCCTGTCGTCGGTCAGTATCTCAACCTGATGAAGCTCTCCTCCCTCGCCAGCGGAATTGGCTTTGCCGAACTCACCTGTCAGGTGCGGCAGATCGAAAGCTACAACGCGCACGCGCTGGAGGCCTTTACCGTGGGAACCGCACTGTATCTGCTTACCGGCGTTGTGATGGGTATGCTACTGACGCGACTCGGCCCCCGCGCAGGGAGGGCTCAGCATGATTGCCGGATTTAACGTGATTGCTGATAACCTGGATTATCTGCTGTGGGGACGTGCCGCTGCGGGTGAGCCCGGAGGCGTGTTGCTCTCGCTGCTGATGGCCGCGGGTGCCGCCATACTTGCTTTGCCCGGCGGTATTGCGCTGGCGTGCGCCGCGTGGCGCTATCCCGGACCTGGGCGTAAGGCGCTGTTTTTATGGGCAGAGTTGATACGCGGTATTCCGCTTATCTTTGTAATTTTCTGGATGTGGTATCTGCTGCCGCTGATGACCGGCGGCGATCTGCCGGGGGCGCTTACCGTCACGCTGGCGCTGGCCTGGTTCACGGCGGCATCGGTCATGCATTCGGTTCTCGCCGGGCTAAACGCGTTGCCCGCCGGGCAATATGAAGCGGCACTGACCCAGGGGTTCAGCACCCGGCAAACCCTGTGGCGCGTGCTACTCCCGCAGGTGATGCGCAATATTCTGCCGTCTCTGGTGGGGATATTTATCAGCCTGCTGAAGGATACGTCGCTGGCGTTTATCGTGAACGTCCCGGAACTTACCACCGTAGCGGGCCAGGTCAACAACCGGGTGCAAATCTACCCGGCGGCCATTTTTATCTTTACGGGCGTGGTCTACTACCTGCTCTGCTGCTCGCTCGAGCAGCTTGCGAAACGCTGGCGCCTTACCCGGCCAGCGCTTTAACCACCGTTTCCATCGCTTCGGTTGTCAATTCACTGCGTTTAACGCGCTGGTTCGCCAGCGCGGTTCGCAGGACTCCGGCAATGACAATATGCTTTGGCTCCTGCCCTAAATCACGCATCTCAAGCACCACCTTCCCGACCACCCGGCACATCTCCTGGTACAGCGCTTCATCTTTGGTCACGTTACCCATCGTCATCACTCCATTGCCTGTTAAACGTTGAGCTTAAATGATTCTCCTGCCGGATACAAAAAAGAAGCCCGGCGAGAAACTCGCCGGGCTTCATCTTGAAAATCAGATAATTAGTTGTTTACGGGAATGACCGCGCCTTTGTATTTGGTGCGGATCCAGTCCTGAATCTCTTTGGAGTGCAGCACGTTCACCAGCGCGACAATGTCTTTCTTCTTCTCGTCGCCGCGATGCACGGTAATGATGTTGGCGTACGGGTTGTTTTCACCGCTCTCGACCGCAATCGGGTCATGAACCGGGTCCAGACCGGCGTCAATCGCGTAGTTGGCATTAATCACCACCGCGTCGCCTTCGTCGTTGTTGTACATCTGCGGCAGCAGAGACGCTTCCACGTTCGGCGTGAACTTCAGCTTTTTCGGGTTCTCGACGATATCACTGATGCGCGCGGTCACTTTATCGATGCCCGGCTTCAGCTTGATCACGCCCTCTTTTTCGAAGATGGAGAGAATACGGCCTTCTTCGGAAACCGCATCACGCATGATGATCTTGCCGCCTTCCGGCAGGTCCTTCAGCGATTTGTATTTTTTGGAGTAGATGCCGATGGGCTCAATGTGGATCGCGCCCGCACTGACAAAGTCATAGTCTTTATCGCCCGCGTGATCTTTCAGCACGCTGTTCAGGTAAGGAATATGCTGGAAATAGTTGGCGTCAATGTCATGTCCCGCCAGCGCGGTGTTGGGCAGAATGTAGTCCTGGAACGGTTTGATCTCCAGGTCGATACCCTGCTTCGCCAGAATTGGCTTGGCCTGCTCCAGAATTTCGGCGTGCGGCGTGTTGGACGCGCCCACGGTCAGGGTGTCGGCCCAGGAGGCGAAGCTCAGGGCGCTCAGGGTTGCGGCGGCAATCAGCGTCAGTGTCTTTTTCATGATGTGGTTCCTGTGTGTTGTTGTTACCCTAAATAGTTCGAGTCACAGGAAGGCGGCAAGTGAGCGAATCCCAGGAGCTTACATACAGTAAGTAACTGGGGTGAACGAATGCAGCCAACGCGCCTGAGGCTCGAAATATGACGGGTATTAGCGTTTATCTAACAGTGATGTAATGACATCGCCGCAGAACTGGATAATGAAAACGATGATCAGAATGGTCACCGTTGCCACCAGCGTGACGTCACCATGGTTGCGCTGGAATCCTTCCAGATAAGCCAGATTTCCCAAACCGCCGGCGCCAATCACCCCCGCCATCGCGCTGTAGCTCACCAGCGCAATCAGCGTCACCGTAATACCTGAAACCAGTGCAGGTGATGATTCCGGCAGTAAAACCCGAAACACTAACGTGCTCAGTCGTGCGCCCATCGAGCGCGTTGCTTCTATAACGCCTTTATCCACTTCACGCAGGGCGATTTCCACCAGGCGTGCGTAGAACGGTGCTGCGCCCACAATCAGCGCCGGCAGCGCCGCGTTGGCGCCAAGGATGGTCCCGACGATGGTTTTCGTGAACGGGATCAGCAGAACAATCAGGATGATGAACGGAATCGAGCGGAACACGTTCACCACAATCGAAATCACGCTGTAGACCGTGCGGTTATGGAACAGCCCGCCGCGCGCGGTTAAAAACAGCGCCAGACCGAGCACGAGCCCCAGAACAAAGGTCGCCACGCCGGAGAGCGCGGTCATGTACAGCGTCTCCTGAGTTGCCGCCCAGAGCTGGTCCCACTTCAGATGCGGAAAGAGATCCTCAGCCATGTTTAATCACCTCACCTTCAATATCGCTGTGCTTCAGGTCGGCGAGGATATTGTTCAGTTGTTCATCAGATGCCACCACGTGCACCCAGAGTTGCCCGAAAACTCCGTGGGCGGTTTGCGTCATTTTTCCATGCAGGATGTTAAACGGCAGGCCGTAGCGCAGGGTTAGTTCACCCACGATCGGCTTATGGGTGCTGTGCCCGGTAAAGGTCAGCCTGATGACCGTGCCTTCCAGATCGTTTGCCAGTTCGGTATTGAAAGTTTCTTCCTCAGCGTACTGGCTCACCTGGCGGACAAACTGCTGCGTAATCGGCTGCTGCGGATGGGTAAAGACGCTCAGCACGTCGCCCTCCTCCACGACTTTACCGTTCTCCATCACCGCCACGCGGTCGCAGATTTTGCGCACCACGTGCATTTCGTGCGTGATCAGCACGATGGTGAGTTTGAAGCGACGGTTAATGTCCAGCAGCAGATCGAGGATTTGATCGGTGGTCTGCGGGTCGAGCGCGGACGTGGCTTCATCGCAGAGCAGCACGTCAGGGTTGTTAGCCAAAGCACGCGCAATACCCACGCGCTGCTTTTGCCCGCCGCTCAGCTGCGACGGATACGCATGCTCACGCCCCTTCAGGCCAACCAGATCCACCAGCTCGGCCACGCGCGCCTTAATCTGGGCTTTTGGCACACCGGCGATTTGCATCGAGAAAGCGATGTTCTCGTTCACCGTGCGCGACCACAGCAGGTTGAAGTGCTGGAACACCATGCTGATTTTCAGACGCGCCTGACGCAGCGCTTCACCTTTTGCCGCAGAGATATCCTGCCCGTTAATGGTGACGCTTCCGGCGCTGGGTTTTTCCAGACCGTTCAGCAGACGAATCAGCGTGCTTTTCCCGGCGCCGCTGTAGCCGATAATGCCGTAAATCTGTCCCTGCTCTATCGTCAAATTGACGTTATCAACGGCAGTCAGCGCGACCTTTCCGTTGTCGAAAACCTTCGAAATATTCCTGAGTACGATCATTCTTATTCGTTATCCGATCCGCCCCTGGCGGTTTAGCAGTATGGATGTCCAAAAGATAGTAAACAGGCGTTATCAGCTTTTAAATGAACAAAAAAGCATGTGTTATAACCTGAGGTAATAAGCAGCGGATTTAAAGGGTCGAAAGCATTTAGACCAATTTCAGCAATGATTATCTGCCAGACGCATATCCGCTGGCTGACTCGCTCAAAAAACGGTCATTATTGCAGCATTTTATGCGGATATAGCCATCCTCACTTCCGGACAACTTTACGTCTTGCTGTCCTGCCATCCAAAAACGGCATTTATATTCCATTCCGTTCTAAACGGCAGTGAATGGTTCTTTATTGCGAAAATTTCACCGCCCTATCATCCCGTCATGACATCCAGAAAGGAAAACATCATGACGATTTATCACTCGGTCACTGAACTGATTGGTCGTACCCCGCTTATCCAATTGCATAAGCTTGATACCGGTCCCTGCTCGCTGTTCCTGAAGCTGGAAAACCAGAACCCGGGCGGCTCTATCAAGGATCGCGTTGCGCTGTCGATGATTAACGAAGCGGAGCGCACCGGTCAGCTGCAGCCGGGCGGCACGATTATTGAAGCAACGGCGGGGAATACCGGTCTGGGCCTGGCCCTGATCGCCGCCCAGAAAGGCTACTCGCTGATCCTGGTGGTGCCGGACAAAATGAGCCGCGAGAAGATTTTCCACCTGCGCGCGCTGGGTGCCCAGGTGGTGCTGACCCGCTCCGACGTCAACAAGGGCCACCCCGCCTATTACCAGGATTACGCCCGGCGTCTGGCTAACGAGCTGCCCGGCGCGTTTTACATCGACCAGTTTAATAACGAAGCCAACCCGCTGGCGCACCGCACCACCACGGCACCGGAGCTGTTTGAGCAGCTTGACGGCAGGATCGACGCCATCGTGGTGGGCGTCGGCTCAGGCGGGACGCTCGGCGGCCTGCAGGCGTGGTTTGCCGAGCACTCTCCTCACACGGAGTTTGTCCTGGCAGACCCCGCCGGATCGATTCTCGCCGACCAGGTGGAAACCGGACGCTACCACGACGCGGGCTCCTGGCTGGTTGAGGGCATTGGCGAGGACTTTATTCCGCCGCTGGCTCACATCGAAGGGGTGAATCGCGCCTGGCGCATCACCGACCGTGAAGCCTTCACCACCGCGCGCGATCTGCTGAAAACGGAAGGCATTCTGGCGGGCTCCTCCAGCGGCACGCTGCTGGCGGCCGCGCTGAAATACTGCCAGGCACAAACCGCGCCGAAACGCGTGGTGACCTTCGCCTGTGACAGCGGCAATAAGTATCTCTCGAAGATGTTCAACGACGACTGGATGCGCCAGCAGGGGCTTTTCACGCGCCCTCAGGCAGGCGATCTTTCCGACTATATTGCCCTGCGACACGATGAAGGCGCCACCGTCACCGCCGCTCCGGACGACACGCTTTCCACCGTACTGGCACGCATGCGCCTGTATGACATCTCCCAGCTGCCGGTCCTTGAGGACGGCAAGGTGGTGGGCATTATCGACGAGTGGGATCTGCTGCGGCATATCGGCGGCGACGGCGACCGCTTTGCCCTTCCGGTGACGGCAGCCATGACGCGTCAGGTGGAATTCCTCGACAAACGCGCCCCGGAGAGCGCCCTGCACGCCATCTTCGACCGCGGTCTGGTGGCCGTGATTAACGACAATGACCGCTTTCTCGGCCTGATTACGCGCAGCGACGTTCTGACCGCGTGGCGCAATCGTCTACAGCAATAAAGGAATAAACGATGAAAAACCTGGCAACCCTGAGCGTCCACAGCGGCGCGTTCAACGACCAGCACGGCGCCGTCATGCCGCCGATTTACGCCACCTCGACGTTTGCGCAACCGTCACCCGGCGAGCATACCGGCTATGAGTATTCCCGCAGCGGCAACCCTACCCGCCACGCGCTGGAAACCGCTATCGCTGAACTGGAAGGCGGCACGCGCGGTTACGCCTTTGCTTCCGGTCTCGCCGCCATCTCCACGGTGCTCGAACTGCTGGACAAAGACAGCCATATCGTCGCCATTGACGACGTTTACGGCGGGACGTACCGCCTGATTGAAAACGTGCGCAAGCGCAGCACCGGCCTGCAGGTCAGCTGGGTTAAGCCTGACGACTTAGCGGGGCTTGAGGCCGCCATTCGCCCGGATACGCGCATGGTGTGGGTGGAAACGCCGACCAACCCGCTGCTGAAGCTGGCGGATCTGGCGGCCATTGCCGCTATCGCGCGGCGCCATAACGTCATCAGCGTGGCGGATAACACCTTCGCGTCGCCGGCGATCCACCGCCCTCTGGCGTCGGGTTTCGATATCGTGGTGCACTCCGCCACCAAGTACCTTAACGGCCATTCGGACGTGGTGGCCGGGCTGGCGGTGGTGGGTGATAACCCGGCGCTGGCGGACCGGCTTGGCTACCTGCAAAATGCGGTCGGTGGCGTCCTGGATCCCTTTAGCAGCTTCCTGACCCTGCGCGGAATTCGCACGCTTGCGCTGAGGGTAGAAAAGCACAGCAGCAACGCACTGGCGATTGCGCAATGGCTGGCGCAGCATCCTCTGGTTGAAAAGGTGTTCTATCCCGGGCTGGAATCGCATCCACAATATCAGCTTGCGCGCACGCAGATGGCCCTGCCAGGCGGGATGATTTCCGTCGTGGTAAAAGGCGATGCGCAACGCGCCACAGAGGTGATTCGCAACCTGAAGTTGTTCACCCTCGCGGAAAGCCTGGGCGGCGTAGAGAGCCTGGTGAGCCAGCCCTACAGCATGACGCACGCCTCGATTCCGCTGGAACAACGCCTGGCAAACGGCATTGTGCCGCAGCTGATTCGACTGTCGGTGGGCATTGAAGATCCGAAAGACCTGATTGCCGACCTCAGTCAGGCGCTGCAAAAATAAGCAAAATGCGGCAGGTCAAATGCCTGCCGCCAAAAGTTGTCATCATGGCTTAACGCCTTGATAACAATATTATGTGAAACGGCATTGATTAATTCTGAAACGCCGTATCCATTTTCCTTTTATCTTAAAATCAGCGTATAATGCGCGCCAAATCCCTGGTGAATGGTTTCAGCGCTTGGAATACAAAAAACAACGTACAACTTCTCCTCTCCTTCGTTGGGCTGACACTCAGGCACACTTTCTTCTGCACGCTCATTTGATGTCTCCTATCCTTAGTGCGTGTCATATACTCTTTTGCAACACAGGTTTGACTCCGCGGCGGTGCGCCCCCGGAGCGAGATTTCCATATCCTTCCCAACTTAAAGACTAAGACTGTCATGAAAAAGACGAAAATTGTTTGTACTATCGGCCCGAAAACCGAATCCGAAGAGATGCTGAGCAAAATGCTGGACGCCGGCATGAACGTGATGCGTCTGAACTTCTCCCACGGTGACTATGCTGAGCACGGTCAGCGTATCCAGAACTTGCGCAACGTGATGAGCAAGACTGGCAAAAAAGCCGCTATTCTGCTGGATACTAAAGGTCCGGAAATCCGTACCATCAAACTGGAAGGCGGTAACGACGTTTCTCTGAAAGCGGGCCAGACCTTCACCTTCACTACCGATAAATCCGTTGTCGGTAACAGCGAAATCGTTGCGGTAACCTATGAAGGCTTCACCAGCGATCTCTCCGTGGGTAACACCGTGCTGGTCGACGATGGTTTGATCGGTATGGAAGTGACCGCTATCGAAGGCAACAAGGTTATCTGTAAAGTGCTGAACAACGGCGACCTGGGCGAAAACAAAGGCGTTAACCTGCCGGGCGTTTCCATCGCACTGCCGGCACTGGCTGAGAAAGACAAACAGGACCTGATCTTCGGCTGCGAACAAGGCGTTGACTTCGTTGCGGCGTCCTTCATCCGTAAGCGTTCCGACGTGGTTGAAATTCGTGAGCACCTGAAAGCGCACGGCGGCGAGAAGATCCAGATCATCTCCAAGATCGAAAACCAGGAAGGCCTGAACAACTTCGACGAAATCCTTGAAGCATCTGACGGCATCATGGTTGCACGTGGCGACCTGGGCGTTGAAATCCCGGTTGAAGAAGTGATCTTCGCGCAGAAGATGATGATCGAGAAGTGTGTTCGCGCGCGTAAAGTGGTTATCACCGCAACGCAGATGCTGGACTCCATGATCAAAAACCCACGCCCTACCCGCGCTGAAGCTGGTGACGTGGCGAACGCCATCCTCGACGGTACCGATGCAGTGATGCTGTCCGGTGAATCCGCGAAAGGGAAATACCCTCTGGAAGCGGTCGGCATCATGGCAACCATCTGCGAACGTACTGACCGCGTGATGACAAGCCGTCTGGACTTCAACAACGACAGCCGCAAGCTGCGCATCACCGAAGCAGTATGCCGCGGTGCAGTAGAAACCGCTGAGAAACTGGAAGCGCCACTGATTGTGGTAGCGACCCAGGGCGGTAAATCTGCGCGCGCAGTACGTAAATACTTCCCGGATGCCACCATCCTGGCCCTGACCACCAACGAAACCACCGCACGTCAGCTGGTGCTGAGCAAAGGCGTGCTTGCGCACCTGGTCAAAGAGATCGCCTCTACTGATGATTTCTACATTCAGGGTAAAGCACTGGCTCTGGAAAGCGGTCTGGCGCAGAAAGGCGACGTTGTTGTGATGGTTTCTGGTGCGCTGGTACCAAGCGGAACGACCAATACGGCCTCCGTTCACGTGCTGTAATAATTCAGGAACGAATTAGTTTTGATAAAAAGCGCCCAATGGGCGCTTTTTTTATTACCGTCATTAGCCAAATTCATTCAAAAAGCAAATCGGGTTTTTCTATTTAATTGCGAATTATCTAAGATGAATCCGATGAAAAATGCCTTTTTTTACATAGCTTTTTACTCAAAAAGGGCTGATTCGATGCTTCTTTGAGCGAACGATCAAAAATAGGCGTATTCCCATCAAAAAAATATTCTCAACCCAAAAAAGTTTGTGTAATACTTGTAACGCTACATGGAGATTAACTCAATCTAGAGGGTATTAATAATGAATCGTACTAAACTGGTACTGGGCGCGGTAATCCTGGGTTCTACTCTGCTGGCTGGTTGCTCCAGCAACGCTAAAATCGATCAGCTGTCTTCTGACGTTCAGACTCTGAACGCTAAAGTTGACCAGCTGAGCAACGACGTGAACGCAATGCGTTCCGACGTTCAGGCTGCTAAAGACGACGCAGCTCGCGCTAACCAGCGTCTGGACAACCAGGCTACTAAATACCGTAAGTAATAGTACCTGTTAATAAAATGGCGCACATTGTGCGCCATTTTTTTTGCCTGCGTCAAACGACTACTGCGTTACCTTCTCCCCTTCCTCTTCAGCTACCGCAGCCGACACCCGACTGTTCTGTACCGACAGCACGCTATTGCTGGCCGACGGGCCGCTACCCGCGGATACGACAACCGGGATCCCCGCGCGGCGTGCCAGCGCTTTATCAATAAGCGCTTTGTCGCTTCCGGCTTGAGACACAAAGGTCGCAAACTCTGCGGAGTGGTTAATGGGCGAAATCTGCGGGTTCTCGCCCTCCACCTGCGCCAGCGGACGGTGAACCTCAATATAACGCTTCCCGTCCGGCTCAACCGAGAACTTCACCGGCTCATTGATAATTTGTACCCGCGTGCCAACCCGTACCTGTTCGAACAGGGCTTTAATATCCGGGGCGTTCATACGCATGCAGCCGGAACTGACGCGCAGGCCTACGCTGTCCGGCGCGCTGGTGCCGTGAATAAGATATTCCCCATTACCAATACCCAAACGCAGCGCGTAGCGCCCCAGCGGGTTATTTGGCCCGGCCGGGACGACCGGAGGCAATTTAATACCCTGTGCCAGCGAACGGGCTCTGATGCCCGCCGTAGGCGTCCAGGTTGGATTAGGGATTTTTTGACTTACGCGGGTGGTGCTCACCGGCGTTTCCAGCCCCAGCTGTCCGATGCCGAGCGGGAAGACCTGGACAATATTTTCTCCCGGCGGGAAGTAGTAGAGCCGGAGTTCAGCCAGATTCACCACAATGCCCTCGCGCGGGGTATCCGGCAGCAGCATCTGCGACGGAATCGTGATAACGGTACCCGGTGCCGGGTTCACCGGCGCAATGGTATTGTTCGTTTCAAGGATCACCTGCGCCGCCGTATTAAACCGACGGGCGATGGTCTGAAGCTTATTATCCCCTTCCTGTATCGTGTAGGTTTGATTTTGCCCAATCAGGCGACTGCCTGCGGGCGGCAACGGATAGTCCATCGCGCGGGCCGAATTAAACGTACCGAGCGAACTGACGAGTAATAGAGTTATTAGAGACGCGCGCTTCATGCTGAGATTCCTTATTCACTGGCAGGAGGCCAGAAAGCTGAAAAACCAGCGAGGCGGGAACCACCTCGCGAAACAGAATGAATGCTGTTCTGTAAGTCTAGCTAAGGATTGCAGCTTTGGCGCGAATGGCGCGAATCATCGCTTCCAGCCCCTGGGAACGGGACGGGGTGAGGTGTTGGGTCAGGGCCATTTTTTCAAACCACGGGCGGACATCGAACGCAACGATATCCTGCGCCGACATCCGGTGGTAAAGAATAAAGACCACCGCAATCAGCCCTTTTACAATGGCCGCATCGCTGTCGCCGTGCAGTGCAATAGTCCCGTCGTCAGACTGCTCCATCACAATCCACACTTGGCTCTGGCAGCCCTGAATAATGTTTTCCGGGTTATGCGCCTCTTCGCCGAGCGGCGGCAGACGCTGCCCCAGCTCGATGATATAAAGGTACTTCTCTTCCCAGTTTGCGCAGCGCCCAAAGTTGCGCAGCAATTTATCTCTGTCCGGCAGTTCCGCCATCTTTTGCCTCTTCGTTAGCCCAGCAGCTGGTGAATGCGCTTAAGCCCCGCCACCAGCCTGTCGACCTCTTCCATTGTGTTATACATCACCAGCGACGCGCGGCACATTGCCGGTACCTGGTAAAAGGCCATCAGCGGCATGGCGCAGTGGTGCCCGGTACGGACGGCCACGCCGTAGTTATCAAGGAAGCTGCCCACGTCATAGGCGTGGTGTTTCCCAAGGTTAAACGCAATCACGCCCTGGCGGTCGGCCGGGCCATACAGGGTAAGATCCGGCACGCTGGCAAGCTCCTGCAGCGCGTAGTGCATCAGCAGCTGTTCGTACTCCTGGATGGCGTCCAGGCCGATTGCGGAAACGTAAGACACCGCCGCCCCCAGGCCGATAATCCCGCCGGTGTTGGGAGTACCCGCCTCAAAACGCCACGGCGCACGGGCATAGGTTGTCCCTTCCGAAAGGCTTACGGTGGCAATCATCGATCCGCCGCCTTCCCACGGCGGCATCGCCTGCAGAATGTCCTCTTTCACATACAGCACGCCGATGCCGGTTGGACCATAGAGCTTATGCCCGGAGAATACGTAGAAATCGCAGTCCAGCGCCTGCACATCCACCGCGTGGTGCATTACCGCCTGCGCGCCGTCAATCAACACCTTCGCACCGGCCTGATGGGCTTTTGCGATAATCTCTGCCACCGGGTTTTCGGTGCCCAGCACGTTAGAGACCTGTGTAACCGCCACCAGCCGCGTTTTATCGTCCAGCAAGGCGTCAAGCTGCTCAAGCTGCAGCGTGCCGTCCTCATTCAGCGGAATGACCCGCAGCTGTGCGCCGACACGCTCGCAGAGCATCTGCCACGGCACAATATTGGCGTGGTGCTCCATCTGGGTGATGACGATGTTATCCCCCGCGTGGACCTGCGCGTTGCCCCAGCTGTTGGCGACAAGGTTGATCCCTTCAGTGGTTCCGCGCACGAAGACCAGCTCTTCAGGCGAACGTGCATTGAGGAAAGCGGCCACCTGCGTGCGCACGTTCTCCATGCGCTGGGTCGCTTCGGCGCTCAGGGTATGGATACCCCGGTGCACCGCAGCATAACCATGGCGGTAGAACTCGGCTTCCGCATCCACCACCTGATTCGGTTTCTGCGCGCTGGCCGCGCTGTCGAGATAGGCCAGCGGCAGGCCGTTCACTTCACGGGTCAGAACCGGGAAGTCGGCCCGCACTTTCTCTACAGGAAAACTCATGCTTCGCCTCCGGGCAGACGCTGACCAATGCGAGCCAGCACCTGCTGCTTCAATACGCCATCGTGTAGCGCTTCCGTAAGCTCCGCCGCAAAGGCGTAGATAATCATTTTCTGCGCCGCCTGCCGATCGATGCCGCGGGAACGCAGGTAGAACATCTGTTCGTCGTCAATCCGCCCGACCGTCGCGCCGTGGCTGCATTTCACGTCATCAGCGTAGATCTCCAGCTGCGGTTTGGTGTCCACCTCCGCCAGGCGCCCCAACAGCAGATTGTTGTTGGTCATCTGCCCGTCAGTTTTAATGGCGTGCTGGGCCACGTTAATCAGGCCGTTAAACACCGCCCGCCCTTTATCGCTGACGATGGTTTTATGCAGCTGGCGGCTGTTGCAGTAGCCCTTGTTGTGCTCAAGCCATGTGCGCGTGTCGCAGACTTCTGATTTGACCGGCATCGCCAGGCTGTTGATGCGCAGCGTGGTGTTTTCACCGTTAAGCTGCGTACTGGTGTTGTGGCGCAGCACCGCGCCGCCGAGCAGAAAGCTATGGCTGTACGCCGCGGCATCCTGACCCAGCGCTATATCGTTATGGGCAAAATGGTGGCTCTGCGGATTCTCAAACGCCAGCTTAATGTGGTGAAGCTGCGCATTTGCGGCGACGTTCATCGTCAGCCGCGACCCGGTAAAGTGGCGGGTCTCGTTGAGGCTGACGTAATGTTCGATTACCGTGGCCTCCGCTCCCTCCGCCAGATCAAGGTGATGGCGATAGTGCGCGGTGTTGATCTCATCGCCCTCCACGCCCTGAGTGATGTGCATCAGAAGCAGCGGTTTGGCCGGGCGCTGGTTACGCTTAACCTGAATATGCGTCACGCTGCGGGCCAGGCTCTCGGTCAGGTGGAGAAACACTTCCGGCTGAACCGGGGCGCTCAGGCTCTGGCGGTCGTCGCTAATCACGATATCGAACCCGCTCCCCTGAACGTCGTCACTCAGTTCAGGGCGCCAGACACCGTCGACAAAGACCAGACGCACCGCATCCACCGTCAGCGCCAGAGCGTCACGCCGGGCCGGGTCGATCTCCGCCAGGCGCGTCACAAACTCGCCGTTCAGCAGGCCGTCGAGCGGGGTGTATTTCCAGTTCTCATGCTTGCGCGTCGGCAGGCCGAGACGCAGCATCTGCTGGAGATGCTGCTGCGCCTGCTCGGAGCGCGTATTACCCTGCGCCTCAAACAGCCTGTGCCACTGCTGGAGTGCATTACTGCTGTTCGGTAAGCCAGCCATAACCCTGCTCCTCCAGTTGTTTAACCAGCGTAAAATCACCGGATTTCACAATGCGTCCCTGGTAAAGCACGTGCACGTAGTCCGGCTTGATATAGTCCAGAATGCGCTGGTAGTGGGTGACGATTATGAATGAACGCTTGCCGTCGCGCAGGTCGTTCACCCCGTCGGCGACAATCTTCAGGGCGTCGATATCCAGACCGGAGTCGGTCTCATCCAGAATGCACAGCTCGGGCTCCAGCACCGCCATCTGCAGGATGTCGTTACGCTTTTTCTCGCCGCCGGAAAAGCCAACGTTGACCGAGCGGGTCAGCAGGTCTTCCGGCATTTTCAGCAGCTTGATCTTCTCTTCCATCAGATCCTGGAAGTCGAAGCGATCCAGTGCCTCCTGGCCGCGATACTTGCGCACCGCATTCAGCGCCGTCTGGAGGAAAAACTGGTTGCTGACGCCCGGAATTTCCACCGGGTACTGGAAGGCCATAAAGATGCCCTCACCCGCGCGGTCTTCCGGTGACATCTCCAGCAGATCTTTGCCGTTAAATTCGACCGAACCGCCAGTCACTTCGTAATCTTCGCGTCCCGCCAGCGTTGCAGAAAGCGTACTTTTCCCGGAGCCGTTCGGCCCCATAATGGCGTGAACTTCACCCGGCTTGACGTCAAAATTGAGACCGCGCAGGATGTCTTTCTCTTCCACGCTAACCTGTAAATCTTTAATGCTTAACATGTGCTTTCCTTAACCGACGCTGTGTTCAAGACTAATGGCGAGGAGTTTTTGTGCTTCAACGGCAAATTCCAGCGGCAGTTCAGAGAACACGTCCTTACAGAAGCCGTTCACAATCATCGAAATGGCATCTTCTTCACTGATCCCACGCTGCAGACAGTAGAAGAGCTGATCTTCCCCAATGCGCGACGTGGTCGCCTCGTGCTCCAGCTGGGCCGTGTTGTTACGGCACTCCACGTACGGGAAGGTATGCGCCCCGCAGTCTGCGCCAATCAGCATTGAGTCACACTGGGTGAAGTTACGCGCGTTGGTGGCCGTCGGCATGATTTTCACCAGCCCGCGATAGCTGTTCTGGGAATGCCCGGCAGAGATCCCTTTCGAAATGATGGTAGATTTCGTGTTTTTACCGATGTGGATCATCTTGGTGCCGGTATCGGCCTGCTGATGCCCGCTGGTGAGCGCCACCGAGTAAAACTCACCGATGGAGTTATCCCCACGCAGGATGCAGCTCGGGTACTTCCAGGTAATAGCAGAGCCGGTTTCCGACTGCGTCCAGGACATTTTGCTGTTTTCACCTTCGCACAGCGCGCGCTTGGTGACGAAGTTCAGGATACCGCCGGTGTTGCCGTCGCCGGGGAACCAGTTCTGCACCGTGGAGTATTTCACCTCCGCGTCTTTATGAATGATGACCTCGACCACCGCCGCGTGCAGCTGATAGCTGTCGCGCACCGGTGCAGAACACCCTTCGATATAGCTGACGTAGCTGCCTTCGTCCGCGACCAGAATGGTGCGTTCGAACTGGCCGGTTTTTTCGGCGTTAATGCGGAAATAGGTGGAGAGCTCCATCGGACAGCGCACGCCTTTCGGCACGTAGATAAAGGTGCCGTCAGAGGCTACCGCGGCATTTAGCGCGGCGAAGAAGTTATCGTTACTCGGTACCACGGTGCCGATGTACTTCTTCACCAGCTCGGGATGGTCATGAATCGCTTCGCCAAAGGAGCAGAAAATAATCCCCTGCTCGGCCAGCTTTTCGCGATAGGTGGTCGCCACCGAGACGGAGTCGAAAATGGCGTCCACCGCCACCTCTTTGCCCTCGCGAACCGGGACGCCAAGCTGATTAAAGGCCTCTTCCACTTCTTTACTCAGGAAGCTGTTCTCGGCACCGGTCTGCTGTACCGCGCCGGGCTGCGAAGCGCAGGTATCGTCACAGCTGCCGCAGGAGGGCGCGGAGTAGTAGCTGTAATCCTGATAGTTCAGTTTGTCGTAATGGGCTTTCAGCCAGTGCGGCTCTTCCATCTCCAGCCAGGCGCGGAAAGCGCTCAGGCGAAATTCGAGCATCCACTCGGGCTCGTTACGTTTGGCCGAGATGGCGCGCACGACATCTTCATTAATCCCTTTCGCCAGCTCGTCGGTCTGCAGCTGCGTGAAAAAACCCTCTTTATAGTTGAGGTGTCCGCCGCTCCAGGTGTTTACATCACTCGTTGCTTCAGTATTACGAGACATAGTACCGCCTATACCCCAAAGCTTTCGCCGCAGCCGCATTCGTTCTGGGCTTTCGGGTTATGAAATTTGAATAACTGGTTTAAACCTTCCCGTACGTAGTCCACCTCTGTACCGTCGATAAACGGCATAGCCTGAAGCGCGACGTACAGCTTTGCGCCATCGGTTTCAAACACCAGGTCATCTTTTTCCGGTGCGGTGACAGTATCCAGCACGTAGCCAAAGCCCGCGCAGCCGGTCTGCTTAACGCCTAAGCGTACGCCGAGGATCTCGGGCTTTTTCGCCACCAGCTCGTGGATATGCGCTGCCGCCGCAGGCGTGAGCGTTAAACCACGCCAGGCAAAATCGGCAGGATTGAAGGTTTCTGAATGCAGTTCCATAGGTCCACCTCATCTGATTAGCCATCAGGGCATAACACCATGTTAGTGATAACGATTATCACTTCAACCCTCTGTCAGCAGGGGCATTCGGCTAAACCGCCCTTTTTGTCTACTTTTATTAAGCATAGACCCTGTCAGGAGATGCGGGCGGGATGGATTTAATTGTTCAATACTTTGAAAATTAATGGATTATTGAACGGAGGAAACAGCGACGAAAGGAAAAGTAAAATATGCATCGGAAATGCCTATTTTTGAGATAGCTTTTGTTCAGGAAGGGACCAAAACAAAAAAAGGCCCTCAAGGCCTCTGATTATGAGTGATGAAATGAAACGGTAAAACCCTGTTCACGCCAGTGATCGAGCTGTTCCTGCTGACGCAGTGTTGGCGCTTTTCCCGTCCAGACGAAGATTTTTTGCCCCGGGAAGAGCTCAGGACGCGGGGAATCAATCGGCTCGGCCAGAACATCAATGTGCCAGCCCTTGTGCGATAAGCGCGCGGCTTCCAGCCACAGGTGGGTCCGGTCATCGCATTCCCAGCCGATAAGCAACGCATCGTTACCCGCTTTCTTGCGCGACTCCGCCAGGCTTGCAATCGCGAATTCAATCAGAACACCGTCAAGCATGCTCGCCATGTGGCGTACGGTATTTTGATCCTGATTCATTCGCTGGCGGACGGGGGAAATGATGTTATCGATCAGCGCATCCATCGCGTGGTCGCGGCGAAATTCGCCGATTTTGGCACGCAGCTTTGCCGGGCTGGCGTAGCGCAGAACGGTCATCATCTCTTCCTGGAACGAGGCCCAGTTACCCTGGGTCAGAACTTCTTTGTTTTCCAGCAGGGCTTTGACTTTTCCGACCGAAACGCCGCTTTTCATCAGGCGCTTGATCTCTTCGATACGCAGGATATCTTCATCGTCGAACTGACGATGACCCCCTTCGCTGCGCTGCGGCTTCAACAATCCATAACGGCGCTGCCAGGCACGCAGCGTAACGGGGTTGATACCGCATCGTTCGGCTACTTCGCCGATACTGTAATAGGCCATTAACTCCCTCACGCTCAGAACTTCCATACCTAACTGCACCAACCTTATCAGATTGTACAAACCATTTGTATAACTAAGACCGTATTTTGCCCAGGTGAATGGGACATTCCACCACCCATCTGTTAATACATTGTTGTACAAAATTTGCCATTCGTACAGCCAGACCGACTCAATTGCGCCCGGCTTTATCAAAAGTCGAATTTTTTCTCTGGCCATGCAATGGCCGGAATACCGCCGTGCCGGGGGCTGGCAAAAAGATGTCCCTGGAACTGCGAAATCCCCGCAGACTCCAGCCACATCCACTCTTCCGCCTTCTCCACGCCGACCGCGCAGAACTGAATTTCCAGCGAAGAACAGCATTTGATAATCGCCTGAATAATAGCCTGACGCGGGCCACTTTTGTGCACGTTCGCTACCAGATCGCGATTAATCTTAATTCTGTCCGGCTGGAACTGGGCCAGCAGCTGTAGCCCGGCAAAACCGGCACCAAAGTGATCGATCGTTACGCTGATCCCCGCACTTTTTAACTGCCTGACCGAGTCTGTGAACTCATCGAAACGGGAAATGGCTTCGTTCTCGGTGAACTCGACCATAATTTGCTCGGGCACAAAACCATTTGCTTCGATGGCGGTAAGCAGAAAGTCCACGGCGTTGGGGAGATTGACCAGCGTCATAGGCAGCAGGTTAAGAGACAACGTCTGGTCCTGTAACCCCAGCGCGCTGGCCATTGAGAGCGCCACCTGCTTGCTTTGCAAATCAGAGGCATACACGTCCTCGCGCGAGCGGTTGGCGAAGTAGACCCCCGGCGAGTCGCCGGACGGGGTGCGGAGAAGCGCCTCCCAGGAGACGACCCGCTGCATAAACGGATCGACTATCGGTTGAAAGGCAAAGCTACAATCCGCCCCTTTCGCGACCACCTCAGGTTGTGCAGATAAGTGCGTGTCTTCAGGAACAAAATCCCATGAATCTGCAGGAGGCAGTTCAAAATAGTTCGCTTTTTCTGTGGCCTCAACAAAGGTCCGAAAAAACTGCAGCGGGCGGTCATTATACGTCAGCTGGTAGCGCGTCGTGCCTCTGTTGAGCACCTGCTGCAGCACCTCATCCCTGTCGAACTGGCGTAAATCAAAAAGCTCCATGCCCACCTTGCCAAAACGCCGGACAGGCCCGTGATCCCGCATCAGCTCTACCACGTTATGGTGGCGGGTGTCGTTGCAGATCTGCTCATAAATAGCAGAAACATGATCCGCTGGCCCCTCAAGCAACTGGAAAAAATGTGTGCCGTTAAACAGCAAGATCCCCGTGACATTGGATTGCCGGTTTTTACTATTTGCAGCAGCGACCATTGTTTCCAGCGCTTTCACTGGAACGTCTTCGCAGATATGACTGCGGTAAATGATGGTTGTAAGCATGCTATTCCTGGGGGTTAGGGTTTTGGCCACAATAAAGGTGGGTAAGGATCATTTATAGCACATTAATTGGCTGACAAATAATTTACATCTCAACCATTTACGGCTTTTAATGAGACCTTTTTCCGTGCTGTACAACTTAACTGCAACGCACAGCTTTGTACAATATATCCTGTGATTTCACCGATGCGCTACATCATCTTAACCACATGAATAAAAAGCACTTTATAAAATATATCATACTAAATTTAAAAAATTGTACATTTTTAATGTACAGATTTATAAATTGTGTATACCTTAAATGTAACGTTACTGATTACAAAATTTTACAGGAGCGAAACATGCAGCAGAAAGGTCACGTCGCAGATTCCGCAGCAGCAATCGCACAGTACTTCGAAAAAGCCTCTCTTCCTACCCAGCAAGAAACGCTCGGTCAGGTGGTTGTTGAGATCCTTAGCGACGGGCGGAACCTCAATCGTAAATCGCTCTGTACCAAACTATTAAGCCGCCTCGAAAAAGCCGATGGCCCGGAAGAGGAGCAGCATTACCACATGCTGCTTGGTCTTCTCTTCGAACGATAATGTTATGAAAAGCAGTGACGCAGACACGCTGACTGACCAGCTGATTGGACAAGCCGTTCTTTCACTTTTGAAGGAGCACGGTCCCGTTACAACGGAAGCGCTGGTTCTGCGTCTGCGGGATATGAAAGCACATGAAAAGGATCCCCGGCGGCGGGAGACACTTGCGAGGGTGATTGCCGATATCGGATCAAAAAGCCTCGGATTAAAACGTCGCAGAGCCGCACAAGGACGAATGAACAGAGAGGGACCTCTCAGTTATCAAAGAGACAATGTAGTGCCGTTATTTGGAAAGGGAAAACCGTCCGATCCCAAAAAAATACATTGACTGCAATTTAACAGCTACGGTGAGAACAAATGAGACAAAATATTCAGCTGCAACCCGAATACCATTCTGCTTTTTTAGAAAGCGCGCTGTCGGAGTATTTCCGTCATGCAGGCGATCGTTTTGCTGAAGAGTCTGCTGTTTTTTCTACTGCAGTACGCTGTGTTCTGGCTTCTGAAGGACATCTGTCCAATAAAGCCATCATTCTCTGGCTCATTCAGACGCTGGAAGCGACCAACGACGTTGTTCAGGCGGATGTTATTCGTAAGACGCTTGAAATCGTGGTGGGCTACACCATGGACGACGTTTAAGCACCCTGCCATTCCGCAATCGTGTCATCGTCAAAACTGACGAACGTTCTGACGATGACACGCTTTCTCTTCATAATCCCCTGTTAAATAAGCGCTATAAAGATGGCATGGTTTCTGCTTACTCCCTTTTACGGGACTGGGCTTACCAGTCATTTTGCTTCATTTCTTAACAGGTCTGTTATTGATGAAAAAAATCGCCAGCGTCTGCCCTTACTGTGGTGCAGGCTGCAAATTAAACCTTGTCGTTGAGAATAACCGTATCATCCGTGCCGAAGCGGCAGAAGGGGTTACAAACCAGGGCACCTTATGCCTGAAAGGATTTTACGGCTGGGACTTCCTCAACGATACCCGCCTCCTCACCCCACGCCTGACCCAGCCAATGATCCGCTACCGTAAAGGCGAGGCATTCACCCCCGTGACCTGGGAGGAGGCTATCCGATACACCGCCCAGAAGCTCAGCAGCATTAAAGCGCAACACGGGCCGCGGTCAATCATGACTACCGGTTCATCACGCGGAACCGGCAATGAAACCAACTACGTCATGCAAAAATTTGCCCGTGCGGTGCTGCACACCAACAACGTCGACTGCTGCGCGCGCGTCTGTCACGGTCCTTCAGTGGCAGGGTTACAGGAGACCCTCGGCAACGGTGCGATGAGTAATTCCATCAACGATATTGAGCATTCTAAATGTCTGCTGGTATTCGGCTATAACTGCGCAGACTCTCACCCTATCGTCGCCCGCCGCGTGCTTAAAGCCCGAGAAAACGGCGCGAAAATCATCGTCTGCGATCCGCGCCGCATCGAAACGGCGCGCATTGCCGATCAGCACCTGCAGCTGAAAAACGGCAGCAACATGGCGCTGGTGAACGCCTTTGGCTATGTGCTGCTGGAAGAGGAGCTGTACGACAAAAACTATGTCGCGCGGTTTACGGAAGGGCTTGAGGCCTATCGTCAAACGGTGAAAGACTATGCGCCGGAGAAGGTCGAGCATCTTACCGGCATTCCCGCCCGAGACGTACGTCAGGCAATGCGCACCTTCGCGGCGGCTCCTTCCGCCACCGTAATGTGGGGAATGGGCGTGACCCAGTTTGGTCAGGCCGTCGATGTCGTCAAAGGGCTTTCCAGCCTTGCACTGCTGACCGGCAACCTGGGCCGTCCTGCCGTCGGCGTCGGCCCCGTACGCGGACAAAACAATGTTCAGGGTGCCTGTGATATGGGCGTTCTGCCGAATATGTTCCCCGGCTATCAGGATGTGACCGATCCGGCGGTCAGGCAGAAGTTCGCCGATGCCTGGGGGATTGACGTCAATAAAATGGACGATCGGGTCGGGACGCGCATTACCGAGGTGCCTCATCTGGCGCTGGAAGGCAAGGTCAAGGCCTACTACATCATGGGGGAAGATCCGCTTCAGACGGAAGCCGATCTCGGTCTCGTCCGCAGCGGTTTTGACGCCCTCGATTTTGTGGTGGTTCAGGACATCTTTATGACCAAAACGGCGGAAGTGGCGGACGTTCTGCTCCCTGCCACCTCCTGGGGCGAACACGGCGGCGTCTTTACCTGCGCCGACCGCGGCTTCCAGCGTTTTGGCAAAGCCATTGAGGCCAGCGGCAACGTGAAGCGCGACTGGGAGATCATCAGCCTGCTCGCCACCGAGATGGGCTACCCGATGCATTATGACTCCAACCAGCAGATCTGGGACGAAATGCGCGAGCTGTGCCCGCTCTTCTACGGCGTGACGTATGAAAAAATGGGCGAGATGGGGCACGTGCAGTGGCCCTGCCCGACGCTCGATCATCCGGGAACGCCGTACCTGTACAAAAACAATCAGTTCGACACGCCAACAGGCAAGGGTCAACTGTTTGCCGCGCCGTGGCGCGCGCCGGCAGAGACGCCCGATGATGATTATCCGCTGGTACTCTGCACGGTGCGCGAGGTAGGCCACTACTCCTGCCGCTCGATGACCGGGAACTGCGCCGCGCTGCAGAGCCTGGCCGATGAGCCGGGTCGGGTGCAAATGAACCCAGCCGATGCGGACAAACTGGGCATTACCGACGGACAGCTGGTCTGGGTACGTTCACGTCGCGGCAAGGTGATTACCCGCGCCAGCATCAGCGAGCGTATCAACGCCGGGGCGGTCTATATGACCTATCAGTGGTGGATTGGCGCCTGCAACGAGCTAACCCAGGATAACCTCGATCCCATCTCCAAAACCCCGGAAACGAAGTACTGCGCGGTGCAACTGGAGGCGATCGAGGACCAGCGCTGGGCAGAGGATTTTGCGGCGTCGTCTTACCAGACGATGAAAACGCGGTTGATTAACGCAGTGAATGTCTGATGCATCTGCCGGGTGGCGTCAGCACCACACCACCCGGCAACAACGCCACGCGTTAGCTTTGCAGCTGATTATCAATTAGATAGTCACGCAACCGGTTCGGACAGGTATTCTTCTCTACCATCCGGTGGATCAAGGCCATGAGTTCAAAATCACTACGCAGGTCGAATTTCTGCATCAGCAGATATTTATGGGTAAAAATGGTTTTATCACTGGTGTTAAGCTTATCCGCAATCTGCCCTACCGATAATCCTCTGTAAAAATGCACCATAACGCGAATTTGCTGCAGCGATAATATTTTGTGCTGGCATTCATCGCAGCTTTTATTTTTCCAGCGAAAGCTGGGTAATTGGGTGCGATACCATGCGATAAACAGCGTCTCGGTCATTCTGTCAAGCGAGGTGCGCCGAGAGAGAAATATCATATCCTGATAACAGGACGGACATGCCGAGAAACGGTGCTCATCCTCGACCAGACCAACCACAATTCCTTTTTTGCGCGCCAGTAATTCAGGATAGCAGGTCAGGGTTTCCCCCTGACATAACGCGAGAAAAATAATATCGGCGGCACTAACATGTTCATGAGAAAGTTCAACGTCAAAATGGAGCGAATGCCTGAAATTATGGGTGAAGAAATCCACAAGAAAACGCTGCAATCCGTCTCTAAAAAATAAATCAGTCTCTTTAATGAGAATATTCAGCATAGCAGTTACCGCCAGCAGTCAATCATCACCATTATCTCCACGTAGCGATCAGTTGTACTGCATCGTCATGACAACAACGGCGCTGATGTTCCCCGGCGTCGCCCCGCCGGTAAAGGATGTCACCGCGGCCTGCATGGCCATCGTTGCGGTTCTGTCTGCTGCGATCGTCTGCGTAATGCTTGTCCCCGTCCCCTTTAACGCACCGGTTGCCGCCTCACTCATTGCTATCGCGACATTAGTGGCAGAACCGCTGTTCATGTAGTAATCCGCCCCCGCGACGGGATCGGGGTTACCGGTAAATGAGACCGTTACGCTGCTAGTGCCAGCCGGACACTGGGTAAACATCAGGTTAAACGGCACAGGATCGGAAGATGACCCCGGCGTAGACATGTTTGATGCCTGAATATTGCCGAGGTTAATATCCATATTGTCATTCCCTCCGTTAAATATGCAGGGCGAGGCAATAATATTTCCGGTAACGCTGACGTTAACAGCGTCCCCTGCAAAGGTATTGCAGCTTATTAACGTGGCGGCAAGCGCTGCCGCGTGCAAAATATTCATCGCGTTATCCATTACTGATACGTTAAGTCAAGGGTGGCTGATGCGTTGGCCTTGCCTGTTGAAACACTCGCCTGAGTCTGATAATAACGGGCGGTTATCGGGAACGTTTCCTGGCCACCCGCGGATTGTTTCAAAACAATTCGGTTATTTAACGCTAAAGGCGCCCCATTATATAGCAATTGTACGCCGACCCCCTTCGCCACGTCCGCGTTCCCTTGCCCAGTCAAGGCTAATACGCTGTCAGTGCTGACGTCCGGGTTTTGCATCCCCTGCAGCATAACGTTAATATTCGCATCGGCATCGCAATCAAGGCCCAGATTCTGCGTGCTTTGAGCACCAGAAGGAATGGTGCCGACAGTATTGCCAAAAGCCGATGCCGATATATCACCGATAGGAAAAGTTAAATTAGGCGTTGTTATTGCGCATGCTAATTGCGTCACTTTATTGCCAGCATAGTTAACCGTTAACGATTGAACATTATCATCACCATGAGCCGTTGCCAGTAATCCAGAGCCGATCACGCCTGAAGTAATATCCCCTGTCTTTATTAAAGTAACCTCCAGAGGATAAACAACGATTTTGGTCGGTACCGAATATGAATACTGTCTGACTTTGGAAAAGAACCAGTCTGTAGTAACAAATTGCAAACTAAGACCCACGCCTGGAACATTTGTATTATAATAATTAGTTATTGACGAAGGTGTACTGAACATACTCATTTCATAAGTAATCGTCCCCGGACCTATACAAAGATCCATATCACCACTGCCATTGGTAATGAAGCTGCTTATTACTGTGCCAACGGGAGCATCACGCAGAACCGTCACGGCGGGCTGCTGTATGTTAAACGGTTGTACTGGGTTAAATCCACCACCCCCGAACGTACAGTCTGCTTCAGCACGTAGTGAGCATAACCATAACAGTGCCAGAAAAATGAATTGCCCATACGGCCGATATTTATTTGCTAAATACATAACGCTTCCTCAACGACAATCGTAAACAACGGCAGGGATACTGTCTGACCTGTCTTTTTCAGTAATCGCATAGTTGACCTGACATTGTTCTGAATTATCACTACCCCATTTAACCCATAACGTTCCGTTCGGACTCAAGCCGGTCAAATAAACCTGACCTTTATCCCCAACAATAAAACTGTTCCCGCTCTGCCCTTTGACAGTGGCAATAGCGCCAAACGGGACCGGCTGGCCATTACGGTATTGAAGCGTCATCAATACCCGCATGCCGACATTTGCCACATAATCCGCCCTGACCACCGCACCGCGGGTTGGTATCACCGTCTTGTTGGTCAGCTCCAGCTCCACGTCATCCGGTAGCGTCTCGGTCATCAGCGCCACGTCGTTCTTGCGATACGGCATTAAATTGCTCACCGCGGTGTAGCCACGCCAGTCGGTTTTTGCGCCGCTCTGATTCTGGATACTCACCCCTTTCGCGCCGGGTGCTTTTATCAGCACGTTGGTTTCACCTAGTGGCTGCGAGAAAGTCACCCCGTCGGCGTGGGCAAGGATCCCCCCCTGCAATCCATAGTTCAGACGATCGCTGCTCTTGTCGTAACCGTACCCCGCATAGACTTCACCATACGTGCCTTTAAAATCAGCGCTGGCATTGCCGGTATATCCCACGGAATCCGTTCCGTAACCTTGCTGTACATTCCAGCTGAGCGCGTTGTTTTCCAGCGCGGTGCCGTTAAGGCCGACGCTGTGCGTCGTGCCGTTGTTCTTGCTGGCGTTCATGCTGTAATTAGCCCAGGTACGCGGCAAGAAAGCCTCTAACGGCACGCTGACGTTCAGTGCAATCTGCTGATCCTTACCGTTGCGGGATGAACCACTGTTACCGTCAGTACTGCCGTTTTCACTGTAGGTATAGGTGATCCCATAGCTCACGCTTTTCCAGGCGTTGTTGTACCCGGCGCTGTAAGACGCTGTGGTCCTGCCTGAATTCCAGTAATCTTCACGAACGGCGCTGAGCATGAGCGATCCCAGGTTCTGACCGATGTTCTGGCTCATCGTCAGCTCGGCCCGGTTACGACGGCGGTTCTGCAGCGCGCTGCTGTCGCCATAGGAATCCAGCACCTCCTGCATTCCGTAGTAGCCGCTGGTTGAATAGCGGTAGCCGGCAATGGCGAAGTTGGTTCCCGTCTCAACAAAGTTCTTGCTGTAGCGAATGCGCCAGGACTGACCGCTACTTCCCGGCAGATTTTGTGGGGTTGACCACGCCTGAGTAACATCCGTCGAGAAGGCGCCAAAGTCGCCCATGTTTTTACCGATCCCTGCAGCCAGAGACTGATACTTGCTCGATTCCTGGAAACCGCCGTAGAGCGTCAGACCATGCGGCAGGCCGTAGATCCCGGTCAACTGTGCGAACGGGGTTTTATCAACTTCGCTGCTATAGGATCGGTACTGGCCTGCGGTTACCGCATACTTAAAACGCCCTTCACGCTGTAATACCGGCAGTGAAGCAAAGGCCACGGTGAAGTGCTGCTCGCTGCCGTCGCTCTCTTTCACGGTAACGTCGAGGTCACCCGCGCCGCCAGTGGGGTATATATCCGTAATTTCAAACGCCCCCGGCGCCACATCGCTCTGAGCAATCTGGTAGCCATTTTGACGAATGATGACCTGTGCATTGGTGCGGGCAATACCGCGCACCACCGGAGCATAGCCTTTCAACGAGTCCGGCATCATGTCATCGTCAGAGGCCAGCTGCGCCCCCCGGAATGGAATACTGTCAAATATGTCAGCCGGAGAGGCACTGTCGCCGGTCGTGAGCTGAGCCTTCAGCGGAACGATCGCCCGCTGTACGTAGGTGTAGACCGTATCCCATTTGTCTTTACCGCTGCCGTCGCGGCTCCAGGTGGAATAGTTGCGGATCCGCCATGGACCGACGTTAATGCCCGGACGCAGGTTGGCGTACTGGCTGTTCGTATTACTGCTGTTGCCGTCACGTCCCCAGCTGTTTGAGCCGCTCAGACTGTAGTTAAGCAGCGCGGCGGTGATCCCCTCGTCCCACATTTCTGGCGGCACATATCCGCGAGCCTGCGGTGACAGCGCCGCCTGTGGAATCGTAATCTCAAGGTGCTGGGCACTGAAAATAAACGCGGTTGACGCCTGCGGGATCGCCGAGAGCTTCGCACATTCGCCGCCTGAATCCAGGTCAGGGAATAGCTCGGTTTTTACCCCCCAGCTTTTAAGCTGCGCCACGCTCAGGCAGGGCTGCAAGGACGTCTCGCCTTCCGCGTTTTTTACCGCGTCAAATCTGATCTCGCGCGTGTCAACAACCTGCCCGCCGATGAGCACATCAACGCGATAGGTGCCGGGCAGTTGCGAACCGGATTCAAACGCCGAAAGATCGGCGCCTTTCATGCCAGGGTTGTCCAGTTCAATCAGCTCAGGGTTAAAATACTCACCTGCATAAGCGGTCTCGGTAACCGAACCGAGTACGACAGCGATTAACAGTGCCGGATTAAATAAAACCGCCTGCTTATTATGACTAATCACGACGTTACTCCATACCGAGAATAAAGAGGGCCTCTGGCACAATACGAATTACAGGGTGGCGTTATGCACATTTCCGGTACCACCGTAATCATTAATTAACCTGAACGTTACCGAACCGCCGGTAATACCTTTCGGCAAATCAAACCGTGCGCTAGCCCCGGGAAGTACATAAGTTACGTCCTCGAGTTTTTTACCATTCACGCGGATTTCATTGAAATTCATTACCACGTTAGTTGGGTTAGTGACCTGAATCTGATTCCCGCTACGCTGCCAGGTTAATTTATCTGCCAGCTCTTCAGGAATGACCCCTTTCAGGGCTGCTGGACGATAGATCAATTTAATGCGGGTTTTTACCGCAATTTGCAGCGTATTTTCTTTTCGCGATGCCGCAGGAATAGACTTAATATTTAGCCAGTAGAGCGACTCTTTATCCTGGGCAACCGAACCTGCTAATACAATACGTTCCACGTTCTGCTGGCCTTTATCCAGGCGGTAGAGTGGTGGCGTGATAATAAAAGGTGTTTTCTCAGCACTTCCGTTTTGCGACTCTACCCACGACTGAATTAAATACGGTGCCGTGTCGGGGTTCGTGACGCTAATAGAAGACTCTTTTTTATTGCCATCATAAATAACGCGCGTCCCGCCAATGACCACACCCGCAGTGGCTTGAGAAATACCGGCTGAAAGAAACACGCAGGCAAGTAAAGTTTTACTCAGAAAATACATTTTATACCTCAATAACAAAGGGGCCAACAGACGGCCCCCCAATGGTTTCCGTCAAGAAAAATCAGTTATAGACAACGGAGAAATTAGCCACGGAATTTGCAGGACCGGCGGTTACCGTTGCTTCAGTGGAAATATACTGCGCGTAAAAATTTAGCGTATTATCCGTTGTACTGCTGAGTACATAGGAATAATTATTGCTGCTGTGTAACGGCAGATCGGCCTTATCCGCTGACATCAGGTTAATCGCCACCCCTGTTGCCGCCCCTGCCACCGACGAATCAATTGCCAGAAGGTTGGCATTGGTTGGATCCGGCGTGCCGTCGAAACGGACTTTTGCGCTGGTAACCGTAACCGGACAGTTTTTCAGTACAATATCAAATCGTGTTGCAGCCGTTCTGGAACCCGTAACCGGGAATTCCGTTTTATTATAATCGCCCAGCACCACCACCTGGTTCTGCGAAGCCACATCTACATCGCAGGCAGAATCAAGAATATTACCGTTAAAATTAACGGTACCTGCCGCTGCGAATGCATTTGTCATGGTCAGTACAGAACTGGCTGCAAACATTGCCATCATTAATTGCTTTTTCATAATGCTCTACCCTGTATCACTTTATTTATTACTGAGATTCATGCAGTAGAAAGCCGATAAAAACCCTGAAGGTTTTTATTCTCCAATAAACGGCTTAAGTATTTTCTTACTGCCTGGTTAAAATTTATATAATTCTTTTCACCAGGACAACGGTTATATGGTCTAGCTGTAGACTCAGATTTAACAAAAAAGAAACATTCGTTTTTTGAAAATTCTTATCACGTATTGCTTCAGGTCTATTAATAGACTTAAATAAATTCTCTCTAGCATTCAAACAGTTAGATAGAAAAAGCTCCCCAGTCTACTTTTAGACCTCTGCAGAATGTTCCCTGACTTATTAATTTTTAAGATAATTCTCTTCGCAGATCAAAAAATGATCACACAAGCAGTCGATGTGAGGTATCTTATGAATACACGTTTAACCACCCCGCTGAATAATCAGCCGTCATCCGCTCTGGATTTAAAACCGTTATTCCATATAGACACGCTGATTAACCATGTGGTCCCGGCAGCGAAGAGAATGATCATCGCCCGGGGTGAAACGGTTCATTATTATAAAGATGATGTTCGGCAGTGCTTTTTGCTTATCCAGGGCAGCGTGGCGCTTCATCGCCGCGGTGACGGTATTGTATTAAACTCTGAGTCAGCGCCTTTTATTCTGGGCGTGAGCAGTCAATTCTCCTCTGAGCATCTTTACGTCAGGGCGCTGGAAACCGCGGAAATCGCCCGCGTGCCCCTGGAAAGCTTTAACCAGATTGTGTCGCAGCATGATTTATGGGAGCACTTTTCAAAGCTGCTTATTTATACCGCCTCGCGGGTATACGAACATTGCGCGCAAATATCGCAAATGTCTGCCTACGATATCATCCGGTTCCAGCTTGTTGAGCTGATGCAGGAGCCGGACGCCATACGGCACAATACGACGGCGGCAGCCTACATCAAAAGCCGGACGTATCTTTCACGTAGCGGAATTATGCGTATTCTGTCGGAGCTGCGGACCGGCAAGTACATCACTATGGAGCGCGGTGTGCTGCGTGAAATTCACCATCTGCCACGCAAATATTGATTGCCACCGTGCCTGTACCAGCGAGAGACGCTATAATTAGCCAGGTTATTCTTAAGGTTACCGGCTACCATGTCCCTTCCAGAAACGTCTCACCGCGGCTCACCTTACGCACAAGAGCTTATTTCACACTTACAGCCTGATTGCACAACGCGACGCACCGCTCGCGGCGAGCGGCTTGACCTCCAGATCAACGGTCAGGGAATGTGCTATTTAATTCTTGAGGGAACGGTCGCCATCTACAGAAGAAGCGATGACATGATGCTGTCTACGGCCCGCAGCCCCGCCGTGTTCGGCCTCGCTAACCTCACCGATATCTATTTTAATGATTATATCAAGACGGTTAGCCCGTGCCTGATTGGCACGCTCACCACCGCGCGGGTGAATGAGATTATTAAAGATAAGGCGCTGTGGGGACTACTCTCGAAGCAACTCATGTTTGTGTATAGCCGTCTTTATAATAATGTAATGCCGCAGGGCGCCCCGACGGCGTATGAGATGATTCGCCAGCAGCTGATAAAGCTGATGGAGGAAGATGAGAGCTATCGCAGCAGCGTGACGGCAGAAAGGTATATTCGGGAGAAAACCCAGCTCTCCCGCAGCGGCGTAATGCGTATTCTGGCGGATTTAAAAACCGGCGGATTTATCGAAATCGAAGAAGGCCGACTCATCAGGATCAACAAGCTTCCTGCCCGATACTGAATTCCGGGCACAAAAAAGGCCGCAGTCGCGGCCTTTTCAACAACACTCGCTCAATGGACGTGAACGCCCAACCGCCAGGCAAAGTAGATCTCTTCTTTCAGCTCATTCGAAGAGAGCGCCAGCAAGTCCGTGAACTCCAGCTCAAGCTGTTTCAGCTTTTTCAGGTACTGCGCCGGAGACAGGTTGCTCTTATCGCGACGTAAATATTCAATTGCCAGCTGTGTTGGGGTTATTTCAGTATCCATGATATCCTCGCTTATGTACAAATCCTGACCAGTATATCACAACATCCTGGCTAGTTTTTGACCAAAGCCAATTCATCTGAAAACTTTACACGACCACCGTCGTCAGCCGCGACGAGCAGCACAGGCGATCCTGCTCATCGAGAATATCAATCTGCCACACCTGGTGGCGGCTACCGGCGTGCAGCGCGCGGCAAATACCGCGCACGCGTCCGCTACGCACAGAGCGAATATGGTTGGCATTCACCTCAAGCCCGACCACCTTCTGCTCGCCTTCGGTGCAGAGATACCCCGCGACAGAGCCCAGGGTTTCCGCCAGCACGACGGAGGCCCCGCCGTGCAACAGACCAAACGGCTGGTGGGTACGGCTATCGACAGGCATCGTCGCCTCCAGATCGTCTTCCCCGATGCGGGTGAACTGGATATCCAGCAGCCCCACCATATTCCCCTCGCCCATGGCGTTCAGCGCCTGCAGCGTCACGACACGTTTCCAGATCATCCAATTATCTCCAGTAAAGCCTGCAATGGGTGGCGTACGCCGTTACCCTCTACCCGCTTGACCTGGCTGCGGCAGGAGTAGCCCGTCGCCAGACAGCGGTTGCGCGGTAAACGCTGCATCGCCTGATGCCAGGACAACTCATAGATGCCGAGCGAGTTGGCGTGATTTTTCACTTCGTGGCCGTAGGTGCCAGCCATCCCGCAGCAGCCCACGCTGACGCTCTCCAGCTTCGCGCCGAAACGCGCAAAAATAGCGGCCCACTGCGCCGGGGCCCCCGGCAGCGCCGTCACTTCGGTACAGTGGCCGAACAGATACCACGGTTCACCGCTAGCCTCCTGAACGGTCTTCTCTTCCAGGGCCGACGGCAGCCACTCGTGCACCAGCATCACGTGGAAATCGCCCCGCTTCTCACCCAGCGTCTGTTTGTATTCATCGCGATAGCAAAGCACCAGCGCCGGATCGACGCCGACCATCGGTATTCCGAGTTGCGCCACGCGATTCAGGAAGTCAGACGTTTTCTGCGCTGTCTTCGCAAATCGGTTCAGGAAACCCTTGATGTGCTGCGCCTTGCCGTTAGGCGAGAACGGCAGCACCACCGGCTGGTAACCCACTTTCTCCGCCAGACGGACGAAATCGGCCACGACCTGGGCGTCGTAGTAACTGGTAAACGGATCCTGGACCACCAGCACCACGTTCGCTTTTTGCTCAGGGGTAAGCGCTTCGAGCTGCTCCAGGGTCATGTTTGCCGAGCGATGGCCGACGAGCTGGCGCTGCAGAGACGGCACCGACAGCGGCGGCAGATCGACCATGCCGATGTGTTTTTCGGAAAGCTTGCGCACCAGCGGCTGGTTGATAAAGAAGTTGAAGGTCTTCGGCGCGCGCGCCATCAGCGGCGCATAGCTTTCCACCGTCGCCACCAGATGGTCGCGCACAGGGCGCAGGTAGCGGGTGTGGTAAAGCTGCAGGAAGCGCGAGCGGAATTCCGGCACGTCGATTTTAATCGGGCACTGGGTAGAGCAGGCTTTACAGGCCAGGCAGCCGGACATCGCCTCTTTCACCTCATGGGAGAAATCATATTCGCCCTTGTTGGCATGCCAGCTGTTGCGGGTGCGCTCAATCAGCGAGCGCAGGCTGGCCCGTTTTTCCGGCAGCTCCTTCTCCAGCTTCAGGGGATCGACGCCGCGATCCGCAAGCAGACGCAGCCACTCGCGTACCAGCGTCGCCCGCCCTTTCGGCGAGTGAATACGGTTGCTGGTGATTTTCATTGACGGGCACATCGGGCTTTTCGCGTCGAAGTTAAAGCACAGGCCGTTGCCGTTACACTCCATCGCGCCGCGCCAGGACGAGCGCACCGCAATCGGAATCTGTCTGTCGTAGGTGCCGCGCTTGACGGCATCCACCTGGAGCATTGGCGCGTCCACGCCTTCTGGCGGGCAGATTTTCCCCGGGTTAAGGCGGTTATCCGGGTCAAATGCCGCTTTCACCTTACGCAGCTCCGCGTAGAGTTGCTCCCCGAAGAAGGCCGGGCTGTATTCCGCGCGGAACCCTTTCCCGTGCTCTCCCCACAGCAGACCGCCGTATTTGGCGGTCAAGGCCACCACGTCGTCGGAGATCTGCTTCATCAGGATCTCCTGCTGCGGGTCGCACATGTCCAGCGCCGGACGCACGTGCAGCACCCCGGCATCCACGTGGCCGAACATGCCGTAGCTCAGGCCGTGGCTGTCCAGCAGGGCGCGAAACTCAACGATATAATCCGCCAGATGTTCAGGCGGCACGCAGGTATCTTCGGCAAAAGGAATGGGCTTCGCCGCCCCTTTCGCATTGCCGAGCAGGCCCACGGCT
The DNA here is from genome assembly GCF_041399405.1 of Enterobacter sp. KB-280D8. Classification (NCBI taxonomy): domain Bacteria; kingdom Pseudomonadati; phylum Pseudomonadota; class Gammaproteobacteria; order Enterobacterales; family Enterobacteriaceae; genus Enterobacter; species Enterobacter sp. KB-280D8. The sequence goes on along the minus strand of NZ_JBGKEC010000001.1, from coordinate 118,498 downwards.
TTTTTACGCATGGCGTAAATACGCTCGATACCGGCCAGATCGTTACAGAGCTGCCAGCCAATCACACCGCCTTCTCCCTGCGCAATCAGCTCATCCAGACGCTGGCAGAGCGTGGTGACCTGGCGTTCAATCAGCTCCGCATCATCGCCGGCAAATTCCACAATATTGAGACCGAGCATCTCTTTATCCGGCACGTCGGTAATGAGGTCACTAACGGAGTGCCAGACGATATCTTCCCGGGCCAGATTGAGCACCTTCGAGTCGACGGTTTCCACCGACAGCGCCTGCGCTTTCACCATAAACGGCGCATTGCGCAGCGCGGAGTCGAAGGAGTCATATTTGACGTTCACCAGACGACGCACCTTCGGCAGGCGGGTGATATCCAGCCGCGCCTCGGTAATAAACGCCAGCGTCCCTTCGGAGCCGGTCAGCACGCGGGTTAAATCAAACTGCGTCAGGTCGTCATTAAACACGTGGCGCAGGTCGTAGCCCGTTAAAAAGCGGTTCAGTTTGGGGAATTTGTCGAGAATAAGCTGGCGGTTGTCGCGGCAGCGCTCCAGCACGGTGCGGTAGATGCGCCCGCTGGCGGTGTTATCTTTGCCCAGCGTTTCCGCCAGTTCAACCGGCATCGGCTGGGTATCAAGGATGTCGCCGCCCAGCAGCACCGCACGCACACCCAGCACGTGGTCGGAGGTTTTACCGTAGACCAGCGAGCCCTGGCCGGAAGCATCGGTATTGATCATTCCACCAATCGTCGCGCGGTTGCTGGTGGAGAGTTCAGGGGCAAAAAAGTAGCCGTAAGGCTTGAGATACTGATTAAGCTGATCTTTGATGACGCCCGCTTCGACCCGCACCCACCCCTCTTCAGGGTTGATCTCAATGATGCGGTTCATATAGCGCGACATATCAATAATGATGCCCTGGTTCAGCGCCTGACCATTGGTCCCGGTGCCACCGCCGCGCGGCGTGAAGACCAGAGAGGCAAAGCGCTCCTGCGTTGCCAGCCGGGCGATAAGCGCCACGTCGGCCGTAGATCGAGGGAAAACGACGGCATCGGGAAGAAGCTGGTAGATACTGTTATCGGTTGCCATCGTCAGCCTGTCGGCATAGTTCGTGGCGGTATCACCTGTAAAACCCTGTTGCTCCAGTGCCTGCAAAAAATTAAGCACCAGCTGAACGACGCCAGGTGCCTGAGAAATCTGTGGGATCATTACTGTCGACCCTAATTAGAGTTGTGGGAATCGTTTGCGTGTATCTTAAAAGTTTTATCACATTTTTTTCTTATAATCTCTGCTGAATTACAGGCAGAATTCGCCTGTCAAAAATCGCTGATATCACTAATGATTAGAGAGATGCGGTTTACGTTCCCGCCAGCCCGGCTGGCGTTCATTTAAGGAAATGTTTCGTTTATGGTCAATCTTCGTCAGCCCAGGGATGTTGCGCAAATTCTGCTGTCGGTGCTGTTCTTAGCCCTCATGATTATTGCGTGTCTGTGGATTGTTCAACCCTTTATTCTCGGCTTTGCGTGGGCCGCGACCGTTGTCGTCGCAACCTGGCCTCTTTTATTACGCCTGCAGAAGCTGCTGTTTGGCCGCCGCGGCTTAGCCGTGCTGGTCATGACGCTGCTGCTGTTCCTGCTGTTTATTATTCCGATTGCCCTGCTGGTTAACAGCCTTGTCGACTCCAGCGGCCCGGTGATCCGCGCCGTGACCAGCGGCGACCTGACGCTGCCGGATCTTGCCTGGCTGAACAGCATTCCGGTCGTGGGCGCTAAACTCTACAGCGGCTGGCATAGCCTGCTGGAGATGGGCGGCAGCGCGCTGATGGCGAAAGTGCGTCCGTATATTGGCACCACCACCACCTGGTTTGTCGGTCAGGCCGCGCATATCGGCCGCTTTATGATGCACTGTACCCTGATGCTGGTCTTCAGCGCCCTGCTTTACTGGCGCGGTGAGCAGGTGGCTTTAGGCGTTCGTCACTTTGCCACCCGCCTGGCGGGAAAACGGGGCGATGCCGCGGTACTGCTGGCCGCGCAGGCCGTGCGCGCGGTCGCCCTGGGCGTCGTGGTGACGGCGCTGGTTCAGGCGGTGCTGGGCGGTATCGGCCTGGCGATTTCCGGCGTACCGTACGCCACCGTCTTTACCGTGGTCATGTTGATGACCTGCCTTGCGCAACTGGGGCCGCTGCTGGTGCTGGTTCCGAGTATTATCTGGCTGTACTGGACGGGTGATACCACGTGGGGAACGGTTCTGCTGGTCTGGAGCTGCGTGGTCGGCACCATGGATAACGTGATTCGCCCCATCCTCATCCGCATGGGCGCAGACCTGCCGCTGATCCTGATCCTCTCCGGCGTTATCGGCGGGTTGATTGCCTTCGGGATGATCGGTCTGTTCATTGGCCCGGTGCTGCTCGCCGTCACCTGGCGTCTGTTCTCCGCCTGGGTTCATGAAGTGCCGCCGCCGGGAACCGACCCGGACGTGATTCTGAGCGAGCTGGAAGAGCTGGAAGAGAAGAACACGCAGTAAGCCTTTTGGCCGGGTGGCGCTAACGCGCACCCGGTCTACATTACCCTCATCAACACTTAAGCATTACTAAACTATTTATTCGTCACTCACTGGTCAGACCCGCTATTTCAACAGTAAGTCCGCTATTATCCTCAAGAAATCTTTACGTCTCTTTAACTATTGAGACGAATCTGATCGACGCTAAATAACACAATGCCTACTATTAGCTCACGGTTATAAATCAACACCTTGGTTTATAAGCATGGAAATCCCCTGAGTGAAACAACGAATTGCTGTGTGTAGTCTTTGCCCATCTCCCACGATGGGCTTTTTTTTATCCTGACTACGCGCGCTTCACGTCACAGCGACTGAGCATTCGCCATTCAGCAGGCAGAACCCGCGTCTCTCCGGTTACGTTGACCGTCACGACCTCGCGGATATCCGCCGACGATGCGCCAATCTGCAGTTCAAACTCGCCAGGCTCAACAATGCGTTTCCCGTCACGACGGGTGAAGTTGAACATCTCAACCGGCAGCGTGAAGGTGAGCGTGGCGGTTTCGCCCGGCGAGAGCGTGACGCGCTGGAAGGCCTTCAGCTCCTGAAGCGGGCGCACCTGGGTAGCGACCCTGTCCCGCACGTAGACCTGCACGACTTCACTCCCGCTGAGCTCGCCGGTATTGGTGATATCCACACTCAGCGTCACCTCACCGTCGACCGGCACGCGGCTTTCAGCGACGCGGGCAGCGCCCCAGCTAAACTGCGTCCAGCCAAGGCCAAAACCAAACGGATAACGCGCACCGAAATGGAACGCAAACGGCGTGCCGCCGCTTTTCAGCTTGTGGTTGTAGTAGTACGGCATCGCCCCGGCGCTTTTCGGCACGCTGACAACCAGCCGCCCCTGCGGCTCCGCGCGACCGGTCAGCACATCGGCAATCGCCCAGCCCCCTTCCTGCCCCGGCGCCCAGGCCATCATCAGCGCGGCAACCTTGTCCTCCAGCCCCTGAAGGTTGTACGGGCGCCCGCCGGTCATCACGACAATCACCGGTTTGCCGGTGGCGACCAGGGCGTCCAGCAGCTGTTGCTGCACGCCGGGCAGATTCAGAGAATCGGTATCAGATCCTTCCCCGACCGTGCCACTCTGGAACAGTCCGGCGAGATCGCCCACGCAGGCCACCACCACGTCACTCTCCTGCGCGGCGTTGACCGCCTCGGGGATAAGTGCCGTGCTTTGCGACACGGGAGACTGCTGCATCGGCTTGCCGCCGCTGTCGCCGGGGAAGACCGGCGCGCCCGCCATCCGTTTTTCGATAATGTGGCACCCTTTTGCATAGCGCACGTTCGATGCCCCCAGGTACTGCTCCAGCGCCGCGCGCGGGGTCGTCACCTGCGAGGTTTCCTCAACCATATCGCTGATGATCAAATGCACCGGGAAGCTGTAGCCGCTGAGTAACGCCAGCGGATCGTCTGCCGTCGGCCCCACCACCGCCACGCGGGGCTTACCGTTCAGCGGCAGAATGCCGTCGTTTTCCAGAAGCGTGATCGATTTGGTCGCTACCTCCCGCGCGACCTCTCGGGTCATCTCATTTTGCAGATCGATACCGTTTTCATCGGCATACGGGTTCTCAAACAGGCCGAGGCGGAATTTTTCGGTCAGCGTACGCGCTACGATCTCATCCACCTTCGTCATGGAAATCAATCCACGCTCAACGGCATCTGCCAGATGGCTCGCGCAGTCGTCTTTCGGCAGCTCAACGTCCAGCCCGGCGTTAAAGGCCAGCGCAGCGGACTCCGCTGCGTCGTGGGAAATCCCGTGATGCTGGTGCAGCAGGCTGACGCCGCCGTAGTCCGCGACAATAATGCCGTCGAAGCCCCACTGTTCACGCAGGACGGTGGTCAGCAGGAAGCTGTCGCTGTGCCCTGGTTGGTTATCGATATCGTGGTAGGCGGGCATGACCGAACCGGCGTTTGCCAGCTTGACCGCCATTTCAAACGGCAGCAGGAAGGTGTCGTTCAGCTCGCTGAAGCCGAGATGAACCGGGGCGTGGTTACGCGCCCCTTCGCTGAACGAGTGGCCCACGTAATGCTTGAGCGTCGCCAGCAGATCGCGCTTATCGCCCTGTAAGCCTTTCACGTAGGCGGTGGCCATCACCCCCACCAGCCAGGGATCTTCCCCGAAGGTCTCTTCGGTTCGCCCCCAGCGCACGTCGCGGGAAACGTCCAGCACCGGGGCCAGCCCCTGCTGGCAGCCGACGGAACGCGCCTCTTTACCAATCTGCTCTGCCGCGCGCTGCACCAGTTCAGGGTCCCAGGTAGAACCGTAGTTCAGCGACGACGGGAACAGCGTGGCGTCTTTGCACAGCAGCCCCACCAGGCACTCTTCATGGAACAATGCCGGAATGCCAAGACGCGTCTCCTCCATCATCATGTGCTGCAGGCGGTTAGCGGCGCGCACGCCGGTTTTCGCATCAACGATGTGGGTGCCCAGCGGGCGCGTAATTTGCCCGACGCCCAGCTTCAGCCGTTCGCTGAGTGCAGCCTGCTGGCTCACGCCAGCGAACTCATCGCTGAGATCGCTGCGCTCGCGGTGGTTACCGTTTTCATCGAGGATCAGCCAGTACGCATGCATCTGGGCGAACTTCTCTTCCGGGGTCATACGCGCCAGTAAATCGGCGACGCGCTCGTGTACGGGACGTCCCGCGTCCTTATAGATAGCAGTCATATTTTACTCCTGTAGTGCGGAAGGGGTTGCCGGGCTGAGCTGCCCCGCGTCGGGTCTTACCTCACGCTTGCTCGCCAGTTCCCGGGCGATGGAATCCACCAGCCGGCTGTTGAGCTTGTAGATGGAAAGCAGCGCCACCATGCAAAGGAACAGCGCGCACGGAATAAGGGTGAACAGCGCGTTGATGGTGGAGAGCACGTGCGGCGCCTGGGCTGCCTGGCCCGGAGCGTAATCCACCATGCCGAGCACCCAGCCGACCACCGCCCCGCCCAGCGCCAGCCCAAACTTGATGGCAAACAGCGCGGTGGAGAAGACCAGCCCGTCCAGACGGCGGCCGCTGCGGTGCTCTTCGTAGTCGACCACATCTGAGAACATGGTCCACTGCAGCGGCGTGGTGAGGTTTTGTACAAAGCTAAAGACAATGTTGAGGCCAAAAATCAGCCACACCTGAGAAGGCGGCAGGAAGAAAATCAGCGCGCCGAAGATGACGAAGGAAATAATCGTCCACTGATAGGCGCGGACGCGGTCAAATTTCCCCAGCAGCCGTTCAGATAATAATGCGCCGCTTAAGGAGGCCACCATGCCGGAAACAATAAAGGCAAAAACCAGCTCCGGGCGCAACAGCACATAGTTGACGTAATACATGGTGGCAGAGCCGCGCGTCACCACCGCCGTTAACAGCAAAATATTAAACAGGAAGACAATACGCCACTGGCTGTTCCCGGCCAGCAGTTTTAAATCGGTTAGCATGGAGCCGGAGGTATCATTGCGTGGGGAATAACGCTCGCGGGTCATCAGGAAACAGCAGAAAAACAGCACAATCCCCAGCAGCCCCATCAGGCTCATAGCGTAGAAATAGCCTTTCTGCACGTTGCCCTGTCCTAACAATGAGACCAGCGGCAAGGCGATAACCGTTACGATCAGCCCGCCGATAAACGACAGGCCAAAACGCCAGGACTGCAGGGAGTGGCGCTCGCGCGGATCCAGCGTCAGCGCCCCCGGCATGGCGCAGTAAGGCACGTTAATGGCGGAGTAAATCAGGCTTAAAATCGCGTAGGTCGCACAGGCATAAACAATTTTTGCCGTCGGCCCGACGTCCGGTACGTAGAAGGTGATAAGGCAGCTTACGCCAAAGGGAATAGCAAACCACAACAGCCAGGGACGGAAACGGCCGTGACGCGTCTGCGTGCGGTCAACCAGCGCGCCAATGCACGGGTCGACAAACGCATCGACCACGCGCACCACTAAAAACATGGTGCCCATAATGGCAGCGGGTAAACCGAAAACGTCGGTATAGAAATAAGCAAGAAATAACGTGGCCGTTTGCCAGACCAGCGCGCTGGCCATATCGCCTAAGCCATAACCTATTTTATCTTTGGTACGCAATACAGAGGAAAGTGTCATTGTTATTTGCCTTTTTATCAGGTTAAAACGTATTTCAACCAGTTGCGCATCTTCCGAAGGGAAATGCGCAGTAAGGCTCAAGTATTAGCAACGCTTTGCGCACTAACAATTGTCTTAATTAACAGACAAATTATGATATTTGGTTTTTTAGTTTATTTGTGATGGGGAGCAAATTAGCGGTGAAATAAAAAAAGCGAGGAATAATATCCTCGCCTTTTTCCGATAGTGATGTCGTTACTTGTTCAGTTCCGCCAGGCTCAGCCAGGTTTGCACCACGGTGTCCGGGTTCAGGGACAGGCTATCGATCCCCTCCTCCATCAGCCAGGCGGCAAAGTCTTCATGGTCAGATGGACCCTGACCACAAATGCCGACGTATTTACCCTGCTTCTTCGCCGCGCGGATGGACATGGAGAGCAGCGCTTTCACCGCCTCGTTACGCTCGTCAAACAGCTCGGAAACCACGCCGGAGTCGCGGTCCAGGCCCAGCGTCAGCTGCGTCATGTCGTTCGAGCCGATAGAGAAGCCATCGAAGTGCTCCAGGAACTGCTCGGCCAGCAGGGCGTTGGACGGGATCTCGCACATCATGATGATCTTCAGCCCGTTTTCGCCGCGCTTCAGCCCCTGACGCGCCAGCTCGTCCACCACCGCTTTCGCCTGATCCACGGTACGCACGAACGGGATCATGATTTCGACGTTGGTCAGCCCCATATCGTTGCGCACGCGTTTCACCGCCTCACACTCCAGCGCGAAGCAGTCACGGAAGCTGTCGGACACATAGCGTCCGGCGCCGCGGAAGCCCAGCATCGGGTTCTCTTCTTCCGGCTCGTAGCGCTCGCCGCCCACCAGGTTGGCGTATTCGTTTGACTTGAAGTCAGACAGACGCACAATCACGCGTTTCGGGTAGAACGCTGCGCCCAGCGTGGCGATCCCTTCGGTCAGACGGCCGACGTAGAACTCTTTCGGCGAGTCGTAGCCTTTCATCATCTCGCGGATTTCGTTCTGCAGCTTCGGATCCTGATCGTCAAACTCCAGCAGCGCGCGCGGGTGAACGCCGATCATACGGTTGATGATGAACTCCAGACGCGCCAGGCCAACGCCTTCGTTCGGCAGGCAGGCGAAGTCAAACGCACGGTCCGGGTTGCCGACATTCATCATGATCTTCAGCGGCAGGTCCGGCATGGTATCCACGCTGGAGCTCTTCACGCTGAAGTCGAGAATATCGGCATACACGTAGCCGGTATCGCCTTCGGCACAGGAGACGGTCACGTTCTGCCCGTCCTTCATGCGCTCGGTGGCATCACCGCAGCCGACAACCGCAGGAATACCCAGCTCGCGGGCAATGATCGCCGCGTGACAGGTACGACCGCCGCGGTTGGTGACGATGGCCGCGGCTTTCTTCATGATCGGTTCCCAGTCCGGGTCGGTCATATCGGTCACCAGCACGTCGCCTGGCTCAATGCGGTTCATCTCGCTGATGTCGTGGATCACTTTGACCGGGCCGGCACCGATGCGGTGACCGATGGCACGGCCTTCCGCCACGATTTTACCCTGCGCGTGCAGCGTATAACGCTCCATCACCTGGCCGCGTGAGCGGACGGTTTCCGGGCGCGCCTGCACGATGAAGAGCTTGCCGGTGTTCCCGTCTTTCGCCCATTCGATATCCATCGGACGGCCGTAGTGTTTTTCTATCTGCACCGCCTGCTTCGCCAGTTCCTGCACTTCGGCGTCGGTCAGGGAGAAGCGGTCGCGCTGCTCCTGCGGCACATCTTCAATCTTAACCTGCTTACCGTGCTCCTGGGTCGGGGCATAGATCATGCGGATTTTTTTCGAGCCCATGGTGCGGCGCACCACCGCCGGACGGCCAGCGGCCAGCGTAGGCTTGTGGACGTAGAACTCGTCAGGGTTAACCGCGCCCTGCACCACCATCTCACCCAGACCCCACGCGGAGGTGATGAACACCACCTGGTCGAAGCCGGATTCGGTATCAATGGAGAACATCACGCCGGAGGAGCCAACGTCGGAGCGCACCATACGCTGCACGCCCGCGGAGAGCGCCACGCCGCGATGGTCGTAGCCCTGGTGCACGCGATAGGAGATGGCACGGTCGTTGAACAGGGAGGCAAACACGTGCTTCACCGCCACCAGCACGGCATCGTAGCCCTGAACGTTCAGGAAAGTTTCCTGCTGTCCGGCAAACGAGGCGTCCGGCATGTCTTCTGCGGTCGCGGAAGAACGCACGGCAAAGGAAGCCTGCGCATCGTCAGCGGAGAGCTGGTTGTAGGCGTCGTGGATGGCTTTTTCCAGTTCCGGCTGGAAAGGTGTGTCGATGATCCACTGGCGGATCTGCGCCCCGGCTTTTGCAAGCTCGGTGACGTCATCAATATCCGTTTTATCCAGCAGGTCGTAAATGCGCTGGTTTACACCGCTCTGGTCTAAAAACAGGTTAAACGCGTCGGCGGTCGTGGCAAACCCGTTTGGTACGGAGACACCCATACCGGACAGATTTGTAATCATTTCACCCAGGGAGGCATTTTTGCCCCCAACTCTGTCTACATCATTCATGCCGAGTTGGTTATACCAAAGCACCAGCGGTGACGAGCCATTGTTGGACATCGAAACAATCCTTTTGTGATATTTGATCGGAGTAAGTAACACCTGACTACGTATTTATACTGGCATAATTATTTGCGCTAAAAAAACGGTGAATCGTGTAAGCAATTTAAATTTTCAACTTTTCGGATAGTTTCCCACCAGCCAATAACCCGATGATTCCTCTATATTCAGCCAGAAACCCCAAAAATAAAGTCGCTATTTGAAAAATGAAATCCGCTTTTCAGGAAAATCAAAAACAGCGTTTCATTTATAATTAGGATAAGTTCTTTGCTGTGTAATTACCTTTTTTAATTTATGCTTTCAGACAATTACGTATGATATTCAGGGTGGGTAAAATGGATAATGCTGTCGATCGTCACGTTTTTTATATTTCTGATGGTACGGCGATCACCGCCGAGGTGCTGGGCCACGCGGTGATGTCGCAATTCCCCGTTTCGATCAACAGCATCACGCTGCCTTTTGTGGAAAATGAGAGTCGCGCCAAAGCGGTGAAGGATCAGATCGATGCCATCTACCAGCAGACCGGCGTGCGCCCGCTGGTGTTCTACTCCATCGTGATTCCCGAAATTCGCCACATCATTCTGCAAAGTGAGGGCTTCTGCCAGGATATCGTGCAGGCGCTGGTGGCTCCGCTCCAGAGCGAACTGAAGCTTGACCCGACGCCTATCGCGCACCGCACCCACGGGCTGAACCCCGGCAACCTGACCAAATACGACGCGCGTATCGCCGCCATCGACTACACCCTGGCGCACGACGACGGGATTTCGCTGCGCAATCTCGACCAGGCCCAGGTGATTTTGCTCGGGGTGTCGCGCTGCGGCAAAACGCCAACCAGCCTCTATCTGGCGATGCAGTTCGGCATCCGCGCCGCAAACTACCCGTTTATCGCTGATGACATGGATAACCTGGTGCTGCCCGCTGCTCTTAAGCCGCTGCAGCACAAGCTGTTCGGCCTGACGATTAACCCGGAACGCCTGGCGGCGATCCGCGAAGAGCGCCGCGAGAATAGCCGCTACGCCTCGATGCGCCAGTGCCGCATGGAGGTTTCCGAAGTAGAGGCGCTGTACCGCATAAACCAGATCCCGTGGCTGAACAGCACCAACTATTCGGTTGAAGAGATCGCCACCAAAATTCTCGACATCATGGGACTTAACCGCCGAATGTACTAACAAGCTAGTACATTAGCTCGGATTCATGTATCATCCATTTCAACAGCGGGGCGGTGTCGCCCCGAACTTGAAATCAGCAGGGATTGGTTTAATGTGATGCCCATCACTTCCCGGTAGTCTGCCGATGAAGCAAAAATTTTCTGAGACAAGTCATGAATAAAACCGATGAACTCCGCACGGCGCGCATAGACAGCCTGGTCACCCCGGCTGAACTGGCCGAGCGGCACCCCGTTTCCGCCACGGTCGCGGAACATGTGACGGCCTCCCGCCGCCGCATTGAAAAAATCCTCAATGGTGAAGACAGGCGTCTTCTGGTGGTGATTGGCCCCTGCTCCATCCACGATTTGGATGCGGCAATGGACTATGCAAAACGCCTTCAGGGGCTGCGGGATAAATACCAGCATCGCCTTGAGATTGTGATGCGCACCTACTTTGAAAAACCGCGTACCGTGGTGGGCTGGAAAGGGCTGATTTCGGACCCTGACCTTAACGGCAGCTATCGCGTGAACCACGGCATCGAACTGGCGCGCAAGCTGCTGTTGCAGGTCAACGAGCTGGGCGTGCCGACGGCCACCGAATTTCTCGATATGGTGACCGGGCAGTTTATCGCCGATCTGATCAGCTGGGGCGCGATTGGCGCGCGGACCACCGAAAGCCAGATCCACCGCGAGATGGCCTCTGCCCTCTCCTGTCCGGTCGGCTTTAAAAACGGGACCGACGGCAACACCCGTATCGCGGTAGATGCGATCCGCGCCTCGCGTGCCAGCCACATGTTCCTGTCGCCGGACAAAAGCGGTCATATGACCATCTACCAGACCAGCGGTAACCCGTACGGGCATATCATTATGCGCGGCGGGAAGAAACCCAATTACCATGCAGAAGATATTGCGGCGGCCTGTGAAACGCTGGCCGAGTTCGACCTGCCGGAACACCTGGTGGTGGATTTCAGCCACGGCAACTGCCAGAAGCAGCATCGCCGCCAGCTGGACGTCTGCGATGAGATCTGTCAGCAGATCCGCAGCGGCTCGACCGCCGTTGCCGGGATTATGGCCGAAAGCTTCATCAAGGAAGGCACGCAGAAAATCGTTGCCGGCCAGCAGATGGTGTACGGCCAGTCGATCACCGATCCGTGCCTGAGCTGGGAAGACAGCGAACTGCTGCTGGAGAAGCTTGCAGCTGCGGTTGATACGCGATTCTAAAACCTTGTCGGGTGGCGCTACGCTTACCCGACCTACGATTCTCTTCCTTTTGGTTGAGGAATCCCCACAAATTAATGCGAGCAGCGAACAATCCCCTCGCCCCTTTGGGGAGAGGGTTAGGGTGAGGGGATCAGGCCGCACCTCGCCCCCTGAATTTGATCCCGTCACACAATTTTCATAAAAACGCTTGCCGTGAATTTGCAGTTTATTGATAATGATTATCATTGTTACATTGATTGTTATTTATAAACATGATGTCACCTACGGATAACAGCGCGGCAACGCCAGCAAAAACACACACAGCACCGTCCCCGGCCCCTGGCGATCGCCGCATCGACAGCAAAACTCTGCTGGGTGATGAGGGCCGGGTGATTATCGAGCATGACGGCCAGCACTACCTGCTGCGCCAGACGAATGCCGGAAAATTGATCCTCACAAAATAAACTAAATCCTTCGCCAGCCACCCAGGTCATCCCCAGGCAGCCAGCGCTTTCGATACTTTATGGAGAGTTGCTATGCCACACCTGCACACCGCACGTTTACGCCCGTCCCTTCTGGCGCTGGCGATTGTCAGCACCCTGCCGGGCGTCGCGTTTGCTGCCGCAGATGAAATAACCGTCACCGCCACAGGCAACGCCCGTAGCGCCTTCGAAGCCCCGATGATGGTGAGCGTGATTGACGCCACCGCCCCGGAAAAACAGACCGCCAGCTCTGCCGCCGATCTGCTGCGCAACGTCCCCGGCCTGACGCTTGACGGCACCGGCCGCACCAACGGTCAGGACGTTAACCTGCGCGGCTACGACCGTCGCGGCGTGCTGGTACTGGTTGACGGCGTGCGCCAGGGAACCGATACCGGCCACCTGAACAGCACCTTCCTCGATCCCGCGCTCATCAAACGTATCGAGGTGGTTCGCGGCCCCTCGGCCCTGCTCTACGGCAGCGGCGCGCTGGGCGGCGTGATTTCCTATGACACCGTCGACGCCAAAGACCTGCTGGAGCCGGGTAAAAACAGTGGTTATCGCGTGTTTGGTACCGGTGCAACGGGTGACCACAGCCTCGGCCTGGGGGCCAGCGCCTATGGCCGCACCGATACCCTGGACGGCCTGGTGTCGTGGTCCAGCCGCGACCGCGGCGATATCCGCCAGAGCGACGGTGCAACGGCGCCTAACGACGAATCCATTAATAACATGCTGGCGAAAGGCAGCTGGAAAATCGACCCGGCTCAGACGTTGAGTGGCGCCCTGCGTTACTACAACAACGCCGCACAGGAGCCGAAAAACCCGCAAACATCAGATGCCAACAGCAGCAACCCGATGACCGACCGCTCCACCATCCAGCGAGATGCGCAGGTTAGCTACCGCATTGCGCCGGAAGGGTACGACTGGCTGAACGCCGATGCGAAGGTTTACTGGTCTGAAGCGCGCATTAACGCCCAGAACATCGACAGCACCGGCGAGTTCCGCAAGCAGACCACCAAAGGCGGCAAGGTGGAAAACCGTACCCGCCTGTTCAGCGACTCCTTTGCGTCTCACCTTCTGACCTACGGCGGAGAATACTATCGCCAGGAGCAGCGTCCGGGCGGTGCCACGACCGGCTTCCCGGAGGCGAAAATCGACTTTAGCTCAGGCTGGCTGCAGGATGAGATCACCCTGCGCGATCTGCCCGTTACCCTTCTGGGCGGCACGCGCTATGACAACTATCGCGGCAGCAGCGATGGCTACGATGACGTCAATGCCGATAAGTGGTCTTCCCGGGCAGGGTTAACCGTCAGCCCCACCGACTGGCTGATGCTGTTCGGCTCTTACGCGCAGGCCTTCCGCGCGCCGACCATGGGTGAAATGTATAACGACGCTAAACACTTCTCCATCGGCCGGTTCTACACCAACTACTGGGTACCTAACCCGAACCTGCGCCCGGAAACCAACGAAACGCAGGAGTTTGGTTTTGGCCTGCGCTTTGACGATCTGATGCTCTCCAACGATGCGCTGGAGTTCAAGGCCAGCTATTTCGATACCAAAGCGAAAGACTACATCTCCACCACCGTCAACTTCGCCGCGGCGACCACCATGTCGTACAACGTTCCAGACGCCAAAATCTGGGGCTGGGACGTAATGGCAAAATATTCGGCCGATCTGTTTAACCTTGACGTGGCCTATAACCGCACGCGCGGGAAAGATACCAATACCGGGGAGTACATCTCCAGCATCAACCCGGACACCGTCACCAGCAGGCTGGACGTTCCGGTGGCGCAAAGCGGGTTCTCCGTCGGCTGGATCGGCACTTTTGCCGATCGCTCAACTCACGTCAGCAGCAGCTACAGCAAGCAGCCGGGCTATGCGGTCAACGATTTTTACGTCAGCTATAAGGGCCAGGAGAAGCTCAAGGGCGTCACCACCACGCTGGTGCTGGGCAACGCCTTTGACAAAGCGTACTGGTCACCTCAGGGCATTCCGCAGGACGGGCGTAACGGCAAGATTTTCGTAAGCTATCAGTGGTAATTCCCCTTCGGGGCCACTCTTCAGAAGGATAAGACAATGAATCACTACACACGCTGGCTTGAGCTAAAAGAAGAACATCCGGGTAAGTACGCGCGAGACATCGCAGGGTTAATGAACATCAGCGAGGCGGAGCTGACCTTCGCGCGCGTGGGCCATGACGCCTGGCGCCTGCGCGGCGACATCCGCGATATCCTGGGCGCGCTGGAAGCCGTGGGTGAAACCAAATGCATCTGCCGCAACGAGTATGCCGTGCACGAGCAGGTTGGCAGCTTCACCAACCAGCACCTGAAGGGCCACGCCGGGCTGGTGCTGAACCCGCGCGCGCTGGATCTTCGCCTGTTCCTCAACCAATGGGCGAGCGCGTTTCACCTCAGCGAAGCCACCCCACGCGGCGAGCGGCAGAGCATTCAGTTCTTCGATCGCCAGGGCGATGCGGTGCTCAAGGTCTATACCACGGACAACACCGACCTCGCTGCCTGGGGCGATGTGCTGACCCGCTTTATCTTTGCCGATAATCCGCCGCTTGAGCTGGGCGCTGCGGATGCCCCGGCTCACGCCGAAAACGCGGATGCCGCTCTCGTGGATAAGGAGTGGCGCGCCATGACTGACGTGCATCAGTTCTTCAGCCTGCTCAAACGCCACAATCTCAGCCGTCAGCAGGCGTTTCGCCTGGTGGGCGACGACCTTGCCTGTAAGGTGGAGAACAGTGCGCTGGCACGGCTGCTGGAAACGGCACGTCAGGACGGCAACGAAATCATGGTATTCGTCGGTAACCGCGGCTGCGTGCAGATCTTCACCGGTGCAGTACAGAAAGTCGTGCCGATGAAAGGCTGGCTGAACATCTTTAACCCCGTCTTTACGCTGCATCTGCTGGAAGAAACCATCGCGGAGAGCTGGGTGACGCGCAAACCAACCGCAGACGGCCACGTCACCAGCCTGGAGCTGTTTGCCGCTGACGGTACGCAAATCGCGCAGCTTTATGGCCAGCGTACCGAAGGCGAGCCGGAGCAGAGCCAGTGGCGCAGCCAGATTGACACCCTGACGCCAAAAGGGCTGGCCGCATGAAAACGTGGTTAGCCCTGCTGTGCGCCCTGCCTCTGGTAGCGTTTGCCGCCGCGCAGGAGAAAATTGTCGCCCTTGGCGGCGACGTGACGGAGATTGTCTATGCGCTTGGCGCGCAGTCTTCTCTGGTCGCACGCGACAGCACCAGCCAGTGGCCGCAGGCGGCAAACGATCTGCCTGACGTGGGATATTTACGTCAGCTCAACGCCGAAGGCATTTTGTCCATGCGCCCCACGCTGGTGCTGGCCAGCGACCAGGCGCAGCCGTCTCTTGCGCTGAAGCAGGTCGAACAAAGTCACGTCAGGGTGGTTACCGTTCCTGGCCGCAACGACCTGAGCGTCATTGACGAAAAGGTTCGGGTGATTGCCGACGCCACGCACCGTGAAGCCGAGGGGGAAGCCCTGCGCAACACGCTGCGCCAGGCGCTGGCGGCGCTGCCCGCAGCGCCCCTTAACAAGCGGGTGCTGTTTATCCTCAACCACGGGGGAATGACCGCGATGGCCGCCGGGCAGCAGACCGGCGCTGACGCCGCCATCCGGGCCGCCGGGCTGCAGAACGCGATGCAGGGATTCACCCGCTATCAGCCGCTGTCGCAGGAAGGAGTCATTGCCAGCCGGCCCGACCTGGTGGTGATTTCGCAGGACGGCTTGAACGCGCTTGGCGGCGAGGAAAACCTGTGGAAGCTGCCCGGCCTGGCGCAAACCCCAGCGGGACGCAACAGGCAGATGCTGGCGATTGATGATATGGCCCTGCTGGGCTTCAGCGTGCGAACGCCGGATGCCATCCAGAAGCTGCGCGCCAAAGCGGAGCAACTGCCCTGATGTCCCGGCGGATCGCATTGTCGTTGTGGATGCTGGCCGCGATCCTGAGCATCATGACGCTCACGGCGACGGGGTTTGGGGCATTGCACCTGCCGGTCAGCCTGCTGTGGAGCGGCAGCGATGAGGCCATGCGTCAGATCTGGCTTACCATTCGCCTGCCCCGCGTGCTGCTGGCGCTGGTGATTGGCGGAGCACTGGCGCTGGCCGGCTGTGTGATGCAGGGGCTGTTCCGCAACCCGCTGGCGGACCCGGGGTTGCTGGGGATCAGCAGCGGCGCGGCGCTGGCGGTGGCGCTGTGGGTGGTTATTCCCGCCGCTTTACCTGCCCTGCTGATGCTGTATGCCCCGATGCTTGCGGCGTTCCTCGGCGCGCTGGCCGCAACCGTCCTTATCTTCCTGCTCAGCCAGCAGCGTCACGGCTCCTTGTCCCGCCTGCTGCTGGTGGGGATCGCCATCAACGCCCTGTGCGGCGCGGCCGTCGGGGTACTCTCCTGGCTCAGCAACGATGCCCAGCTTCGCCAGCTTTCCCTCTGGGGAATGGGCAGCCTCGGGCAGGCGCAGTGGTCCACCCTGCTGGCGGTAACGTCGCTGATGGTGCCCGCGGTGCTGATTATCTGGCGGCTTGCCGGCCCGCTCAATTTGCTGCAGCTGGGCGATGAAGAGGCGCACTATCTCGGGGTGGATGTTGCTACTGTGCAGAGGATCCTGCTGCTGTGCAGCGCCCTGCTGGTTGCCGCGGCGGTGGCCGTCAGCGGCGTGATCGGCTTTATTGGCCTTGTGGTGCCGCACCTGATGCGCATGTGGCTGGGAGCCGACCACCGGGCCGTCGTTCCCGGCTCGGTGCTGGCCGGTGCGCTGTTGCTGCTGGTTGCCGACACGCTGGCGCGCACCCTGGTCTCCCCGGCGGAGATGCCCGTCGGGTTATTGACCAGCCTTCTCGGTGCGCCGTGGTTCCTGTGGCTTATCTTTCGTCGCGGAGGTACGCATGGCTGAACGCTATTGTGCGGAGAACATTTTCTTTCACGCCGGGCAGCGGACGCTGATCGACGATGTGTCGCTTACTCTCTCTCAGGGTGAGCTGGTCGCACTGATTGGCCCCAACGGTGCCGGGAAGTCGACATTATTGCGGCTGCTTACCGGCTACCTCAAGCCCGCAAGCGGACGCTGCACTCTGGCCGGCACGCCGCTTGCGGACTGGCCGCCGGATACCCTCGCCCGCTACCGGGCGGTGATGCGCCAGAATACACAGCCTGGATTCGACTGGCCGGTAGAAGCGGTAGTCGGTATGGGCCGCGCGCCCTGGACTCGCGCCCCTGAAGCATCGGTGGTTGAGGAAGTGATGGCGATTACGGGCTGTTTACCGCTGGCGGGCAGACACTATTCGACGCTCTCCGGCGGCGAGCAGCAGCGGATCCAGCTCGCCCGCGCGCTGGCCCAGCTCTGGTGCGACGGGGCACCGCGCGGCTGGCTGTTTCTTGATGAACCCACCTCCGCGCTGGATCTCTACCACCAGCAGCATCTGCTGCGCCTGCTGAAATCCCTGACCCGTCGGGGTCACCTCCACGTCTGCGTGGTGCTGCACGATCTCAATCTGGCGGCGCTGTGGGCAGATCGCATTCTGCTGATGCACAACGGCAGGCTGGTTTCCCGCGGCGCGCCGGAGGACGTGCTGCAGGCCGGGACGCTGGCGCGCTGGTACGGCGCGCAGGTGTGCGTTGGCAGCCACCCGGATCACCCCGTACCGCAGGTATTTCTCGCCCCCTGAGCGGGCTGGTAAAAATCCTTCAGCGTTTCCAGCAGGGCATGCGCCGCTTTAGAGAGCTGCGTGTGCCCTGGATGGATTGCTCCGATGCACTTTTCAATAGGCGGGCTATCCAGCGGGATACAGACCGCGCCCAGTGCCGTCATCTGCGCCTCGCAGAGCGCCGGTACGGCGCTGCCACCCAGCCCGCTGGCGACCATGCGCCCTACCGTCACCAGCTGATGACTCTCCAGCGCCACGTCCAGCTTTCTGCCGCTTCGCGCCAGCTCCTCCTCCATCATCAGACGTACCGCCGAAGGGCGCTGCAGGGTAATGAAATCCAGCGTCAGCAGCTCTTCCCAGGCCAGCCGCTTTTTGCCCGCCAGCGAGGAATCTTTAGGCACAATGGCAACAAACCTGTCGAGCCCCAGCGGCGTAAACAGCAGGTTGTGCGTGGGGGCCGGTTCGAAGGCGATCCCCATCTCAACACGCCCTTCACGCACCATCTCAATCACCTGCTCGTTGATGACGTCATGCACGGTGACGTTGATCCCGGCGTGGCGATCGCGAAACGCTTTCAGCACCTCGGGCAGGACATTCGCGGCAAACGACGGCATGGCGGCGACCGAGATTTTACCGCGCTGCAGGGTAAAGCACTGGTGCATCGCCTCTTCGACGTTATCCCAGTCGGCAAGCAGCTGACGCGCCATCGGCAAAAACGTCTCTCCCTCCTGCGTCAGCGCGACCTTGCGCGTGCTCCGCTGCAGCAGCGGGCCACCGAGCGCGTCTTCCAGACTTTTAATCGTCAGGCTCAGTGCCGGCTGGGAGAGATTTAAGCGTTCGCTGGCATGCGCGAAATTGAGAGTGTGAGCTACCGCTAAAAACGCGCGTAACTGTTTGACACTCATTCTCATTTTTCATCCTGTTAACTAATTGAAAAGAATTAGTTAACAGTAAATTAATAAGAAAACCAAATGAGTGGGTCACAAATTCAAAATTAACAAATGAGTCGCCGCCCCTAATGATACCGCCACGGTTAACGGGAGGGATGACTATGGCAGGACTGGATAAGCGCGTCGGCAGCTATGCGCAGGCGCTGGATGGGCTGACGGACGGAATGACCTTGCTGGCAGGCGGCTTCGGTCTGTGCGGCATTCCGGAGAACCTTATTGCAGAGGTCAGACGCCGTCAGGTGAAAGATCTGACCGTGGTGTCAAACAACTGCGGCGTGGACGGTTTCGGTCTCGGGATACTGCTCGAAACGCGGCAGGTGCGCAAAGTGGTGGCCTCTTACGTCGGCGAAAACGCGCTGTTCGAGCGGCAAGTGCTGAGCGGCGAGCTGGAGATTGAACTCACGCCGCAGGGCACGCTGGCGGAAAAGGTGCGCGCGGGCGGCGCGGGCATTCCGGCATTTTACACGGCCACCGGCTACGGCACGCCCGTGGCTGTCGGTAAAGACGTGCGCCAGTTTGCGGGGAAGCACTACATCCTTGAAGAGGCTATTACCGGTGATTTCGCGCTCATTAAGGGCTGGAAAGCAGACTGGTACGGCAACGTTATCTATCGCCATACCGCGCAAAACTTCAATCCGCTGATGGCAACGGCAGGCCGGATCACGGTGGTGGAGGTGGAAGAGATTGTTCCGCCGGGTGAGCTGCCCCCCTCGGCCATTCACACCCCGGGAATTTACGTCGACAGGCTGATTGTCGGCCAGTTTGAAAAACGCATTGAACAGCGCACGCTGCGCGCGGAAGGAGTGTGACGATGTTAACCCGTGAACAGATGGCCATGCGCGTCGCCCGCGAGCTGCGCGACGGTTACTACGTCAACCTGGGGATCGGCATCCCTACCCTGGTGGCGAACTACATTCCGGACGGGATGGATGTGATGCTCCAGTCGGAAAACGGGCTGCTGGGGATGGGCGCGTTTCCTGATGAGCAGAGCCTTGACGCCGACATGATCAACGCCGGTAAACAGACCGTGACCGCGCGGACCGGCGCGGCCATTTTCGACTCGGCCCAGTCGTTTGCCATGATCCGCGGCGGCCATGTCGACCTGACCGTGCTGGGCGCGTTTGAAGTGGACGTGGAGGGCAACATCGCCTCGTGGATGATCCCCGGAAAGATGGTGAAGGGCATGGGCGGCGCGATGGATCTTGTCGCCGGGGCACAGAACATCATCGTGGTGATGACCCACGCCTCAAAAAGCGGTGAGTCAAAGCTGCTGCCGCGCTGCACGCTGCCGCTCACGGGCGCGGGCTGCATCCGTCGGGTCCTGACCGATCTCGCGCTGCTGGAAATCGAGGACGGCGCGTTCATTCTGCGGGAATACGCCCCGGGCATCAGTATTGACGAGATCGTGCGTAAAACGGCAGGGAAAATCATTGTGGCGGATGACGTGCGCGAGATGCGCTTCAACTGAGGGGGCAGCATGAAAAAGGTCATGATTGTCGGGGCAACGCGAACCCCCATAGGCAGTTTTCGCGGATCGCTCTCGTCCCTTTCTGCGGTTGAGCTTGGGGCCGTCACGGTACGGCACCTGCTTGAGAACAGCGGTCTTAGCGCAGAACAGGTAGATGAACTGATTTTCGGTCAGGTGCTGACGGCCGGGTGCGGGCAAAACCCTGCGCGCCAGACGGCCATTAGCGCCGGATTACCCGTCAGCACGCCGGCGACCACCGTCAACCTGGTGTGCGGCGCGGGCTTAAAAGCGGTGCAGCTCGCCGCCCAGGCGATCCGCTGCGGCGACGCAGAGGTGGCTATCGCCGGCGGTCAGGAGAGCATGAGCAACGCACCGTATCTGCTGGACGGCGCACGTGCCGGGCTGCGTTTCGGGCATGCGGGCCTTAAGGACAGCATGATTACCGACGGCCTGTGGGACGCCTTCAACGATTACCACATGGGGCTCACCGCTGAAAACGTCGCCCGTGAGTATGACATTTCCCGCGAGGACCAGGACGCCTTCGCCGCCCGGTCGCAGCAAAAAGCGGCCTCCGCCATCGAAGCGGGTCGCTTTGACGACGAGATAGCGCCGGTGACGGTGAAACAGGGTAAAAAACCGCCGCTTATCGTCAGCCGTGACGAACAGCCCCGGCCAGGCACCACCGCTGAGAAGCTGGCCCAGCTGCGCCCCGCATTTTTGCACGAGGAAGGCACCGTCACGGCGGGGAATGCCTCCACGCTCAACGACGGTGCTGCCGCGGTGCTGCTGATGAGCGAGGAAAAGGCGCGGGAGAGCGGATTGCCTGTTTTTGGCCGCATCGTAAGTTACGCCGTGACGGGCGTTGATCCGTCGGTAATGGGCATCGGCCCGGTCAGCGCCTGCCGGACGGCACTGGCGCGGGCGGGCTGGACGCTCGACGAGGTGGACCTCATTGAAGCTAACGAAGCCTTTGCCGCCCAGGCGCTGGCGGTGGGCAAGCAGCTCGGCTGGGATGAACGCAGGGTGAACGTTAACGGCGGCGCTATCGCCCTGGGCCATCCGATTGGCGCCTCCGGCTGCCGCATTCTTGTGACGCTGCTGTACGAAATGCAGCGCCGTGACGTTAAAAAAGGGCTCGTCACCCTGTGCGTAGGCGGCGGGCAAGGCATTGCTCTCACCGTCGAGCGTTAAGCCTCTCGTTGGTACCCGAATAATAATTAAAGTGAGGAGTCGTAATGAGTGTGTTAATAGCCCTGGCGGCGCTGGCGCTGCTGATGCTGGCGGCCTATCGCGGATATAGCGTTATTTTGTTTGCGCCGATCGCGGCGCTCGGCGCCGTGCTGCTGACCGATCCGGGTGCCGTCGGCCCGACGTTTACCGGCCTGTTTATGGAAAAGATGGTCGGCTTTGTTAAGCTCTACTTCCCGGTGTTCCTGCTGGGGGCCGTTTTTGGCAAGCTGATTGAGCTTTCCGGTTTCTCACGCTCCATCGTCGCCGCCGCGATCCAGATCCTCGGTCGTCGCCACGCTATTCCGGTGATCGTCCTGGTGTGCGCGTTGTTAACCTACGGCGGCGTGTCGCTGTTCGTGGTGGCGTTTGCGGTTTACCCGTTCGCCGCGGAGCTGTTCCGCCAGAGCGGCATCCCCAAGCGGCTGATCCCGGCCACCGTCGCGCTGGGGGCGTTCTCGTTTACCATGGACGCCCTGCCCGGCACGCCGCAAATCCAGAATATCATCCCCACCAGCTTCTTTGGTACGAACGCCTGGGCGGCGCCGTGGCTGGGGCTTATCGGCTCACTGTTTATTATCGTCTTTGGCCTGCTCTGGCTGGAGCGCCAGCGTCGTAAGGCGCTGAATAACAATGAAGGTTACGGCACGGATCTGAAAAATGAGCCCGAAACGCCGGATAACATTAACCTCCCGCATCCGCTGATTGCTATCTCCCCGCTGCTGCTGGTGGGCATACTGAACCTGCTGTTTACCCGCTGGATCCCCGGCTGGTACGGCACGACCCACGAGCTTACTCTGCCAGGTCTGGCGAAACCGATTGTCACCGAGGTGGGCAAGATCACCGCCATCTGGGCCGTGGAAGCGGCGCTGATCTCCGGTATTGTGCTGGTGCTGATTTTTGGCTTTCGCAATATCCGGGGGCGTCTGGCTGAAGGCAGCCGGACCGCGGTGAGCGGTGCCATTCTGGCGGCGATGAATACCGCCTCCGAATACGGTTTCGGCGCGGTTATCGCCGCCCTGCCCGGGTTTCTGGTGTTATCCAAAGCGCTGGCGACTATCCCGAATCCGCTGTTGAATGAGGCCATCAGCGTGACCGTTCTCGCGGGGATCACCGGCTCGGCGTCCGGCGGAATGAGCATCGCCCTTGCGGCGATGGCCGATACCTTTGTTGCTGCCGCCCACGCAGCCAATATCCCGCTTGAGGTGCTGCACCGCGTGGCCTCGATGGCGAGCGGCGGGATGGATACGCTGCCCCATAACGGCGCGGTGATTACCCTGCTGGCTATCACCGGCCTGAGCCATCGCCAGGCCTACGGCGGCATTTTCGCAATCACCATCATTAAAAGTCTGGCAGTGCTTTTTGTCATTGCCGTGTTCTATCTGACCGGCATTGTGTAAGGAGAGAAAAATGAATCTGAACGGTAAAACCGCCCTGGTGACCGGCTCGACCAGCGGCATTGGACTTGGGATCGCCCGCGTGCTGGCAAAGGCGGGCGCGCAGCTGATCCTAAACGGTTTTGGCGACAGCGCATCGGCACGGGAAGAAATTGCGCAACTGGGTAAAAAGCCGGGCTATCACGATGCGGATCTGCGGGACGTATTGCAGATTGAAGCCATGATGCGCTACGCCGAATCGCAGTTTGGCGGCGTGGACATTCTTGTGAACAACGCCGGGATCCAGCACGTGGCCCCGGTCGACGCCTTTCCGGTGGAGAAGTGGAACGACATTATCGCCATAAACCTCTCCGCAGTGTTTCACACCAGCCGGCTGGCGCTGCCGGCCATGCGCGAGAAAAACTGGGGGCGCATTATCAATATTGCCTCCGTTCACGGGCTGGTCGCGTCGAAAGAGAAATCGGCCTACGTTGCGGCCAAGCATGGCGTAGTGGGCTTTACCAAATCGCTGGCGCTGGAAACCGCCCGCACGGGTATTACCGCCAATACCATCTGCCCCGGCTGGGTACTGACGCCGCTGGTACAACAGCAAATTGATAAGCGCATCGCGGATGGCGTGCCGCCGGAGCAGGCTCGCGAACAGCTCCTTGCAGAGAAACAGCCTTCAGGGGAGTTTGTTACCCCGGAGCAGTTGGGTGAACTGGCGCTGTTTTTGTGCAGCGAGGGCGCCGTGAACGTTCGCGGCGCCGCGTGGAATATGGATGGCGGCTGGGTTGCTCAGTGATGAACAGGCCGGGTAAGGCGACCCCGCCGCCCGGCCAAAATCCTTAACTTGAGCAGCTGACTTCCAGCCGCTTGCCCCAGTCGGGCGGGCGGCTGACGTAATCATCATCCCGGTCGGCAAACGGCGTGCGCAACGCCAGATGCAGACGGTGTAGCTCGTCATACTCGCCCTGCTCTGCCTGCTCAATCGCCCGCTGCGCCAGCCAGTTGCGCAACACCATTGCCGGATTCGCTGCGTTCATCTGTACCTGACGTGTAACATCGTCTACCTGCTCCTGCTGCAGCCGCGTGCGGTACTGTGTAAACCAGTCGTCAAACGTCTGCCGGTCAATAAACTCGTCGCGCAGCGGCGAGGCGGCGCTGTGCTGCTCTGTCTGGCCCAGCATGCGGAAGGTGCGGGTGTAATCGCTCCCTTCACGCGCCATCAGGGCAAACAGTCCGTTAAGGATGTCGTTATCACCCTTCTCCTGGGTCATCAGCCCCAGCTTGTTACGCATCAGCGTGCCGTATTCCCGCAGCAAAAGGTCCGGATAGCTGTCGAGCGCATCGTTCAGGGCATCGACGTCGATAAACGGCGATAATGTTTGTGCAAGCCGCTGGAGGTTCCACAGCCCAACCGCGGGCTGATTGTCAAAGCTGTAACGCCCCTGATAGTCGGAATGGTTGCAGATATACCCCGGCTGATAATCATCCTGGAAACCAAACGGACCGTAATCAAAGGTCAGGCCGAGGATCGACATGTTGTCCGTGTTCATGACCCCGTGAGCAAAGCCTACCGTTTGCCAGCGCGCAATCATCGTGGCGGTACGGGCAACCACGTCCCGGAACCAGAGAACGTATTTATCCGCCTCATCCTGCAGATGCGCCCAGTGGTGGCGAATGGCGAAGTCCGCGAGCTGGCGAACCTTGTCCGGCTCGCGGCGATAGTAAAAGTGCTCAAAATGACCAAAGCGCAGATGGCTTTGCGCAATGCGCATCAGCATCGCCCCCTTTTCCACCGTTTCGCGCGTCACCGGCGTGTCGCTGGTGACGATCGACAGCGCGCGGGTAGTGGGAATACCCAGCGCATGCATCGCTTCGGATGCCAGGCTTTCGCGTATTGTAGACCGCAATACCGCCCGCCCGTCGCCCATCCGTGAATATGGGGTAAGACCTGCGCCTTTGAGATGCCAGTCAACCGTCTCTCCGTTGGGAAGGCGTTGTTCGCCGAGCAGGATCCCCCTGCCGTCGCCCAGCTGCCCCGCCCAGACACCAAACTGGTGTCCGCTATAGACCTGAGCCAGAGGCTGCATACCGGGGAGAAGCGTATCTCCTCCCCAGACGCCAGCGCTGTCTGAACGCTGAAACATATCAGGCGGAATGGCCAGCTCATCGGCCAGCCGATCGTTATGCCAGATAAGACGTGAATTATGTAACGGTGTTGGTTTGAGTGCGGTGTAAAAGCCAGGCAACTCGTCATGCCAGTGAGCGGTAAAAGACAGGGTCATAAGTCCTCCTGCTTTTAGTGTAGAGGGTTTACCCGGACTTAAACACGGGCGAAAGGCAGGGTTATCGCTGCTGAACGAGCGTCGTGACGTGCTCCGGCGAGACGGCTGGCCAGAGCGCGCCCTGCATGGCACCAAAATTAAAGGACAGGACGCGCTGCAGCAGAGCGTGGTCGTCAATGCCGGAGACGATCACCGACTGGCAGTGCGGCGTTATTTGCCAGAGGATCGCGCGCATAAAAGGCTCGAAAGAAAGCTCCGAAGCACGCTGCTGGATGAATCCTTTATCAAGAATAACCCGTTTAAATAATCCATCATAGACGGCCTTGAGCGATGCAGCACCGGCACCAAAGTTTGCCAGGACCAGCGGAAAATGGATCGCCATTCTTGCCAGTTGCAGATCGTCCTTTCCGTTATTTAAACCTGGATAGTTCTCATTAACAGTAAACTCAAGAAACGGATAACGCTCAAGAATTGAAACAGCATTCCCATTACTTAATAAAAACTCAACAATTGCTGGTGTAATATTGATCCATGCAATTAACTGATGCTGAATAAAAAACAGTTTACAGGTATCAAGCAATTGCAGTTTTTCGTTAAACAGCGCTAACTCTTCTGCCGCTGAAAGCCGGGGGATAACGAGCTCGGTAGGGATCCTCACATCGGTGCCGACGCCAGTAAAGTTAACCAGTATTTCTAAACCTTTTAGCTCGCCTGCACTATTACGGGCAGGCAGAAGCATCAGTTCAGACTGGTAAGCATTATCTAGCGTAATAATCATTGCACTCGCCCCGCATTAAAGATGAGAGAGGACATCCTGGAGCAATTGCTGACACAATTCCACTGTCTTGATTTTAATAAGTTTAATTTCATTAGTTCCGTATTAATTTTCAGATTTATCCCTGAATCTAAAATAATCTTATCCTGGTTACAGAGTAATAGCCAGTTTTAGATAAAACAGACACATAAGGATGTTGCTAATTTAGGTAAATTTAACTTTAATCAGCTTATTTGAGAAAAACGGCATGGTTTAATAGTTACCATGCCGACATAAAAAACGTGTTCGGGCAGACTAAATACGTCGCGCCTGCCAGAAATTTTTACGCCAGTACACGTTATCGAGAGAAGAGCGCATCACGCCGCGGCTGGTAGAGGCATGAATAAACTGGTTGTCTGTATCATATATGCCAACATGCAAACCGCTTTCTCCCGAGCCGGTTTTGAAAAAAACCAGGTCCCCGGGCAGGAGATCGTCTTTATCAATTTCTGTTCCTATTTCCGCCTGTTTGCGCGTGTCTCGCGGAAGCTGTAGATCAAACTTGTCACGAAACGTCATCAGGACAAAGCCTGAGCAGTCCACCCCGCCGCGGCTCATGCCGCCGTAGCGATAAGGCGTACCGCGCCAGTTGCTCAGCTGATCGTTAAGGCTGGCAATGACGGTGATAGAATCTGATAGCCGTGGGTTAGGCGGCGGTGCACGATGGCTGCTGCATCCCGCAAGAAAGAGTGCCGCCACGAGGAGAAACCAGAATCGCATTTTCAGACGAATCCTCTGCTTTTATTGTTCTTTCGGTAATTTAGCGTGCAATTGTGTTCACAGGCAAGAAACGGTTACTCCTGCCCGGTAGAAATCAGCATCTTATGTCCCTCTATATCCAGCCTGCGGAACGACATGCTGTAGGCGCGGGCGAGATTTGGCGGCGTAAGGACCCGGTCCCGCGTGCCGCTGGCAATCATTCTGCCGCGCGACAGGAGCCATACCCGATGGGCGTGACGCAGCGTATGGTTAAGATCGTGGCTGCTCATCACTACGGCGATACCTTTCCTGCTCAGAGCGCTTAACAGGCTATCCAGCGCCGCCTGCTGGGCAACATCCAGACCGCTCATCGGTTCATCCAGCAGCAGCAGCCTCCCGTGAGGATTGCCCGCGGGATGGATCTGTAGAATGACTGCCGCCAGACGCACCCGCTGCCATTCACCACCGGAAAGCTGGCTGGCATGCCGGGACAGTTTATCTTCCAGCCCTAACGCCGCAGCCACTTCCTCCAGCAGTGCCGTATGCTGTTTGTCGTGCAGATGCAGCATCAGATAATGCCAGACCGGCATCGCAAAAGGCGGTACCTGCTGCTGCACCAGGTAGCTGCGCCGGTGGGCCAGCGAGGCGGGTGACCAGTCGGCCAGGGCATGTTCCAGCAGCGTAATCTGCCCAGGCCCGGTGGTCAGCCCCGCCATCCGCGCCAGCAGCGTACTTTTACCCGCGCCGTTTGGTCCGACGAGATGCAGGATTTCGCCCGAATCGATGCCGCAGGTTATCGGCTCCAGACGCCCCTTCTCGGCGACGTCCGTGAGCTGCATCAGGAGTGGCATTATTTCGCCAGCGCCAGCTTGATAGATTCCATGACGATCGGATCCTCAGGCGTCATATCCGGCGAAAAACGCTGAACGACCTGGCCATCACGACCAACCAGGAATTTTTCGAAGTTCCACAGAATGTCGTCCGGATAGAGCGGCGCGCGGCCTTTGCTGGCCATACGCTCGTAAAAACCGCTTTCTTCCGGCGCAACGGCCTTCGGCGCGGCAGCAATCAGCTTCGCATACAGCGGATGGCGGTTTTCACCGTTGACGTCAATTTTGCTGAACATCGGGAACGTCACGCCATAGGTAGTGCTGCAGAAGGTTTTGATCTCTTCTTCGCTGCCCGGCTCCTGGCCCAGGAACTGGTTGCACGGGAAGCCCAGCACGGTAAAACCGTCTTTCTCCCAGGCCTTCTGAATATTCTCCAGCTGCTCGTACTGCGGCGTCAGGCCGCATTTCGATGCCACGTTGACGATGAGCAACACCTTGCCTTTGTAGCCTTCCAGCGTGGTATTATCCCCATCAATGGTGGTCACTTCGGTATTCAGGATATCTGACTGCATAGCATTCCCTCAGGTTGTCTTACGGGTAGTTTTTAACGTCCGGCTTTTAATAGTAGCCAGATAAAGACTGGCGCGCCCAGCGTAGCGGTCACCACGCCAATCGGCAGCTCTGCGGCCGTCAGGGCAAGCCGGGCGATGATGTCGGCCACCAGCAGCGTGGCGGCCCCGGCAACCGCCGAGGCCGGAAGCAAGGTTCGATGATCCGTGAAACCGCACAGACGCAGCATGTGCGGAATGACCAGCCCGATAAAGCCAATCGCCCCCGCCAGGGCCACGCTCACGCCCACCAGCCAGCCAATGGCAATGACCAGTACGTTACGCCAGAAACCAATCGGCATGCCGAGCTGGCGAGCAGAGATTTCCCCCAGCGCGAGCCGGTTCAACGGCTGGGCCTGCAGAGCAGCCCACGCGATGACAGGCACCAGCAGCGCCATTAGCCAGCCCTGCTGCCAGTCAACGCCGCCAAAGCCGCCCATCATCCAGTACATCAGCTGACGCAGGTCAAAGGACGTCGAGAAGTAGACCGCCCAGGTCATCAGCGCGCTACAGATGATCCCCAGCGCGATGCCGGCAAGCAGCAGCCGGCTGGTCGACAGGTGCCGTCTGGCGAAGCGAAGAAGAATGACGGTGATCAGCAGTGCGCCGAGAATGGCGCTCAGGCTAATACTCCAGCCGGACAGCTCTCCCCCGCCCAGCATTACCGCCGCAATCAGCCCGACGCCTGCACCGTTCGACACGCCGAGCAGGCCGGGCTCCGCCAGCGGGTTTTCGAACAGCGCCTGCATAATGGTGCCAGACAGCGCCAGCGCGGCGCCGACCAGGATCACCGCGACGGTGCGCGGCAGACGAATCTGCCAGACGAAGAGCTGCCCGTCAGGCCCCATCCAGCTTTCAGGCCCGATCCAGCTGTCGCCTGCGCAGAGGCTGATACCCGCGGCGAGAATAAGCAGCAGCACCAGCAGAAGCAGGCGACGCCGATCGGAACGGTGCTGACGATGAGCATAATCAAGCATGTGTACGGTTTGTTAGCGAGTGATGTAATTGATTTTACGGCGGCTTTGCCGAAGAGCGCAAAGAAAAAAGGCCGCGTGGGCGGCCTTTTTGGTTAGTTCATATTACTCTGCTTTGGGCGTTGCGTTTTCGACGCGGCTCTTTAACTTCTGGCCGGGTCTGAAGGTCACCACGCGGCGGGCTGTAATGGGAATATCTTCCCCCGTCTTCGGGTTACGGCCCGGACGTTGGTTTTTGTCTCGCAAATCAAAATTGCCAAAACCGGAGAGTTTTACCTGCTCACCATTTTCCAGAGCACGACGGATCTCTTCGAAAAACAGCTCTACCAGCTCTTTGGCATCCCGTTTGCTAAGCCCAAGCTTATCAAACAGATATTCTGACATTTCAGCTTTTGTAAGCGCCATAGGTTCAATCCCTCAATGATGCCTGGAATCGCTCTTTTAATGCCTCTACACATTTGGCGACGGTAGCGGCAATCTCCTCTTCTTCGAGTGTACGGCTGGTATCCTGAAGGATAAGGCTAATAGCGAGGCTCTTGAAACCTTCTGCTACGCCCTTGCCGCGGTACACGTCAAATAAGTTTACGCCAACTACCTGATTTACGCCAACTTTCTTACATTCGGCCAAAATATCTGCTGCGGGCACGTTTTCAGCGACCACAACCGCGATATCACGGCGGTTCGCCGGGAAGCGAGAGACGTCCTGCGCCTGAGGAATATCGCGGTCTGCAACCGGGTTCCACTCCAGCTCGAACACGATGGTACGGCCGTTCAGGTCCAGCTTACGCTCCAGCTCAGGATGAACAACCCCAATGAAACCAACGCGTTTGCCGTCTAAATAAATCGCCGCGCTCTGGCCCGGATGGAGCGCAGGAATCGCTTCCGCGCGGAATTCAATTTCAGATAATTTACCGGTCAGATCCAGAATCGCTTCCAGATCACCCTTCATATCGTAGAAATCAACCGTGCCTTTTGCCAGGTCCCAGTGCTCTTCGTAGCGGTTACCGCTGATGGCGCCAGCCAGCATGAGATCCTGACGGATGCCTAAATTTGCCTGATTATCCGGCACAAAGCGTAAACCGCTTTCGAAAATGCGCACGCGGTTCTGCTGGCGGTTCTGGTTGTAAACGATAGTCCCCAGCAGGCCCGTCCACAGGGACAGACGCATCGCGGACATTTCGCTGGATATTGGGCTTGGCAGGATCAGCGCTTCCTGACCCGGGTGGATCAGCTGCTGCAGCTTAGGATCAACGAAGCTGTAGGTGATCACTTCCTGGTAGCCTTTGTCATTCAGCATGGTTTTCACACGCTTCAGGGACAGGTCAGCTTCACGGTGGGTACCCATTACCAGACTCGCCTGGACAGGCTCGTCAGGGATGTTGTTGTAGCCGTATACGCGGGCCACTTCTTCCACCAGATCTTCTTCAATTTCCATGTCGAAACGCCATGATGGCGCAACGGCTTTCCACTCGTCCTGGCCTTCGGTCACTTCACAGCCCAGACGCTTCAGGATGTCGGTCACCTGCGCATCGGCAACGTGATGGCCAATCAGGCGATCCAGCTTGCTGCGGCGCAGGGTGATGGTCGCACGCTTAGGCAGCGTCGCTTCGTTGGTGACGTCAATAACCGGCCCCGCTTCACCGCCACAGATGTCGATCAGCAGGCGGGTCGCACGTTCCATCGCTTTGTACTGCAGCGCCGGGTCAACGCCGCGCTCGTAGCGGTGAGAGGCATCGGTGTGCAGGCCGTGACGGCGTGCGCGACCGGTGATGGAGAGCGGACTGAAGAACGCGCATTCCAGCAGGACATTTTGCGTCTCATCGTTCACGCCAGAATGCTCGCCCCCGAAGATACCGCCCATTGCCAGCGCTTTGCTGTGGTCAGCAATCACCAGGGTGTCGGCATTCAGTTTGGCTTCAGTGCCGTCCAGCAGCACCAGGGTTTCGCCCTCTTTCGCCATGCGCACAACGATGCCGCCTTCAATGCGATCTTTATCGAACGCGTGCATCGGCTGGCCCAGCTCCAGCAGAACGTAGTTAGTGACGTCAACCACGGCGTCGATTGAACGGATACCGCAGCGGCGCAGCTTCTCTTTCATCCACAGCGGGGTTGGCGCTTTAACGTTGATGCCTTTCACCACGCGGCCGAGGTAGCGCGGGCATGCGTCAGCAGCGTCAACCTGAATCGGCAGCACGTCACTGATGGTCGCTTCAACCGGCGCAATGTCCGGCGCGTTGAGTTCGGTCTGGTTCAGTACGGCCACGTCGCGCGCCACGCCGATAATGCCTAAGCAGTCGGCACGGTTTGGCGTGACGCTGATTTCGATAGTGTTGTCATCAAGCTTCAGGTATTCGCGGATATCGGTGCCAACTGGTGCATCCAGCGGCAGCTCAATGATGCCGTTGTGATCGTCGGAAATACCCAGCTCGGAGAAAGAGCACAGCATGCCTTCAGACGGCTCGCCGCGCAGCTTGGCGGCTTTGATTTTGAAATCACCCGGCAGCACGGCACCGACGGTCGCCACGGCCACCTTCAGGCCCTGACGGCAGTTTGGCGCACCGCAGACGATATCCAGCAGACGGTCACCGCCCACGTTCACTTTTGTCACGCGCAGTTTGTCAGCGTTAGGGTGCTGGCCGCACTCTACCACTTCGCCGACGACCACACCGTTGAAGGCACCGGAAACCGGCTCAACGCCGTCAACTTCCAGGCCCGCCATGGTGATCTGGTTGGAAAGCGCTTCGCTGTCCAGCGTGGTGTTCACCCACTCGCGTAACCACAGTTCACTGAATTTCATTGTTCTGTCCTGCCCTTATTTAAACTGTTTGAGGAAACGCAGATCGTTTTCGAAGAATGCACGTAGGTCGGTGACGCCGTAGCGCAGCATGGTCAGACGCTCCATGCCCATACCGAACGCAAAGCCGGAGTAAACTTCCGGATCGATACCCACGTTGCGCAGCACGTTTGGATGCACCATGCCGCAGCCCAGCACTTCCAGCCATTTGCCGTTTTTGCCCATCACGTCAACTTCCGCAGACGGCTCAGTGAACGGGAAGTAGGAAGGACGGAAACGAACCTGCAGATCTTCCTCAAAGAAGTTGTTCAGGAAATCGTGCAGCGTGCCCTTCAGGTTGGTGAAGCTGATATTTTTATCAACAATCAGGCCTTCCATCTGGTGGAACATTGGGGTGTGGGTCTGATCGTAGTCGTTACGATAGACGCGACCCGGCGCGATGATGCGGATTGGCGGTTCCTGCTCCTTCATGGTGCGGATCTGAACGCCTGAAGTCTGGGTACGCAGCAGACGCGTAGCGTCAAACCAGAAAGTGTCGTGGTCAGCGCGTGCCGGATGATGGCCTGGAATGTTCAGGGCGTCGAAGTTGTGGTAATCATCTTCGATTTCCGGGCCAGTCGCCACGGTAAAGCCGAGCTCACCGAAGAAACTTTCAATGCGATCGATGGTGCGGGTGACCGGGTGCAGACCGCCGTTTTCGATACGACGGCCCGGCAGAGAAACGTCAATGGTTTCTGCCGCCAGACGTGCGTTCAGCACCGCGCTTTCCAGCTCGGCCTTGCGTGCGTTCAGCGCCTGCTGGACCTGCTCTTTGGCTTCGTTAATCACCGCACCCGCTGCCGGGCGTTCTTCAGGCGGCAGTTCACGCAGGGTTGTCATTTGAAGGGTCAGGTGCCCTTTCTTCCCAAGATATTCGACGCGGACATTGTCTAACGCGGCAACATCTGAGGCCTGATTAATGGCGGCTGTTGCACTGGCAACCAGCTCTGCGAGATGTGACATGATTTTCCTCATTATGTCGGTGCAGACACCGATTTGGTGGAGTTATTCTCTCAAATTCAGGCACAAAAAAAGCCTCCATCGGGAGGCTTATCTGGCGCTGTTTTTCGTTTCATCTTTCACGCGCTAGCCTCCTGAGATCAGGTGCTAAAGTAAAAGAAGAAGCGGAAAATAGCAGCATTCATGCTTGCGTTACCTTGTGTGGTAAAAACCGTTAAGACCTTATTGAAAAGCCTGGACGGATAAATGTCAATCTTCTGATGGTGTTAAATGAAAAGAGGGAGCAAAGCCCCCTCTCTCAACTGGCTTATGCCAGTGCTGCTTTCGCTTTTTCGACCAGAGCGGTGAACGCTACTTTGTCGAATACTGCGATGTCAGCCAGGATCTTACGGTCGATTTCAACAGAGGCTTTTTTCAGGCCGTTGATGAATTTGCTGTAAGAAATACCGTTCTGACGTGCTGCTGCGTTGATACGCGCAATCCACAGTTGACGGAACTGACGCTTACGCTGACGACGGTCACGGTAAGCGTACTGACCTGCTTTGATAACAGCCTGGAAGGCAACGCGGTATACGCGTGAACGCGCACCGTAGTAGCCTTTAGCTTGTTTCAAAATTTTCTTGTGACGTGCACGTGCAATTACACCACGTTTTACGCGAGCCATATGTGCTCTCCTGTATCTATATTCTTAGTAAAAAATTAAACGTTAACGGCTTATGCGTACGGCAGGCACGCGATAACCAGACCCAGATCGCCTTTAGAAACAAGGCCTTTTGGACGCAGGTGACGTTTACGCTTAGTAGATTTTTTGGTCAGAATATGACGCAGGTTTGCGTGCTTACGCTTAAATCCACCACCACCGGTTTTTTTGAAGCGCTTAGCAGCACCGCGTACGGTCTTAATTTTTGGCATCTTAATAACTTCCACTTCGCATTGTTAAATAAACGAAACATAGGCGAACAAAACCTATGAAACCCGAAGGCTCCACAGATTTTGCTGCTTGAAGGCCTTACTGTTTCTTCTTAGGAGCGAGCACCATGATCATCTGGCGGCCTTCGATCTTCGTAGGGAAGGATTCGACTACTGCCAGTTCACTCAGATCGTCACGGACGCGGTTAAGCACTTCCATACCAATCTGTTGGTGGGCCATCTCACGACCGCGGAAACGCAGCGTGATCTTGGCCTTATCGCCATCTTCCAGAAAGCGAATCAGGCTGCGGAGTTTTACCTGATAATCGCCATCGTCGGTACCAGGACGGAATTTGATTTCCTTAACCTGGATAACTTTTTGCTTCTTCTTCTGTTCCTTAGAAGACTTACTCTTTTCATAAAGGAACTTGCCGTAGTCCATGATACGACAAACTGGCGGTTCGGCGTTAGGGCTGATTTCAACTAAATCTACTCCAGCTTCTTCAGCCTTTTCGATCGCTTCTCTCAGACTCACAATCCCCAGCTGCTCGCCTTCCAGACCTGTTAAGCGAACTTCCTGGGCGCGAATCTCGCCATTGATACGATTCGGACGTGCCGTTTGAACTCGT
Organism: Enterobacter sp. KB-280D8; assembly: GCF_041399405.1. NCBI lineage: Bacteria > Pseudomonadati > Pseudomonadota > Gammaproteobacteria > Enterobacterales > Enterobacteriaceae > Enterobacter > Enterobacter sp. KB-280D8. The sequence goes on along the minus strand of NZ_JBGKEC010000001.1, from coordinate 84,198 downwards.
TTTCCGCCTTTAATACCTTATTCCTCCAGTTGTTGAAGACTGCGGCTGCGAATCTCTTGTTGCAGCTTCTCAATCACTTCACTTACGTCCAGGCTGCCCAGGTCTTTACCACGGCGGGTGCGAACGGCAACTTTGCCTGCTTCCACCTCTTTATCACCACAGACCAACATATACGGGACACGACGTAAAGTGTGCTCGCGGATTTTAAAGCCAATCTTCTCATTTCTCAAGTCTGCTTTTACGCGAATGCCCGCATTTTGTAGTTTCTGCGTCAATTCTTTAACGTAATCTGCCTGAGAATCGGTAATGTTCATCACCACGACCTGCACTGGCGCAAGCCAGGTTGGGAAGAAGCCCGCGAACTCTTCGGTCAGGATGCCAATGAAGCGCTCCAGAGAACCGAGAATGGCACGGTGAATCATGACCGGCACCTGACGCTCGTTGTCTTCGCCAACATAAGAGGCGCTTAAACGCTGCGGCAGGGAGAAGTCCAGCTGTACCGTTCCGCACTGCCATGCGCGATCGAGGCAGTCATACAGGGTAAATTCAATTTTCGGACCGTAGAACGCGCCCTCGCCCAGCTGGTATTCGAACGGAATGCCGTTCTCTTCCAGCGCTACGGCGAGATCCGCTTCTGCGCGATCCCAGGTCTCATCGCTACCGATACGTTTTTCCGGACGCGTTGAGAGTTTGACCACGATCTTCTCGAAGCCAAAGGTGCTGTACATATCGTAGACCATACGAATACAGGCGTTAACTTCATCACGGACCTGATCTTCAGTACAGAAGATATGCGCATCATCCTGAGTAAAGCCACGAACGCGCATCAGACCGTGCAGCGCGCCTGATGGCTCGTTACGGTGGCAGCTACCGAACTCCGCCATACGCAGCGGCAGGTCGCGGTAGGATTTCAGACCCTGGTTGAAGATCTGTACGTGACCCGGGCAGTTCATTGGCTTGATGCAGTATTCACGGTTCTCAGACGAGGTGGTGAACATCGCATCTTTGTAGTTGTCCCAGTGGCCGGTTTTTTCCCACAGCACACGGTCCATCATGAACGGGCCTTTCACTTCCTGATACTGATACTCTTTCAGCTTGGAGCGTACGAACGTTTCCAGTTCACGGAAGATAGTCCAGCCATCGTTGTGCCAGAACACCATGCCCGGCGCTTCTTCCTGCATATGGTACAGGTCGAGCTGCTTACCGATTTTACGGTGGTCACGCTTCGCGGCCTCTTCCAGGCGCTGCAGGTACGCGTTCAGGGCTTTCTTATCAGCCCACGCGGTACCATAGATACGCTGCAACATCTTGTTGTTGCTGTCGCCACGCCAGTAGGCGCCGGCGATCTTCATCAGCTTGAAATGATGACAGAAGCGCATGTTCGGCACGTGCGGTCCACGGCACATGTCGACGTATTCTTCGTGATGGTACAAGCCAGGCTTGTCATCATGAGCGATGTTTTCATCGAGAATAGAGACTTTGTAGCTCTCGCCACGCTTGACGAAGGTTTCACGCGCTTCGTGCCAGCTGACTTTCTTCTTGATGACGTCATAGTTGGTTTCGGCGAGCTCGTGCATACGTTTTTCGAGCGCGTCGATATCTTCCTGGGTCAGGGTGTGGTCAAGATCAACGTCATAGTAGAAGCCGTTGTCGATAACCGGACCGATCGCCATTTTGGTGTTTGGCCACAGCTGCTTGATAGCATGACCCAACAGGTGCGCGCAGGAGTGACGAATGATCTCAAGACCTTCTTCGTCTTTCGCGGTGATGATTGCAAGCGTCGCATCGTTTTCAATCAGATCGGACGCATCAACCAGCTCACCGTTCACACGGCCGGCGATGGTCGCTTTCGCGAGGCCAGGACCGATGTCCAGGGCAACATCCATAGGGCTAACAGCGTGGTCGAAATGGCGTTGGCTGCCATCAGGAAGAGTAATTACAGGCATTTTATATCCTTATTTGCAGTGATGCCCCACACATAAGAGCATATACAAAGAAAATAATCGTGATTTGACAATAGATTACGACACCATCTGACCAACAATCGTCAAATTGGTTCGTCATCATGCACCTGCCGAATTCAGATTAATGCGGATTTACGGCAAGCGACGTAATGTTAACACTATCAGCAAGGAGATTGCACCCTCTGCAGCCAGATTGATAGGCTGGCATTTCGCGTGAATTTGCAGGCTGCATCTCTCCGGCGCTCGCATTTCAGACATGCTGGGCTACTCTTGAACATGCCTTTAAATCAACAGGTGCATACCATGAATGTATCCAGTAGAACGGTTGTGATTTTGAACGTCCTTTCCGCAACAGGTTTATTGTTGATCCTCGCCGAACGATTCCACTGGTTCTGAGCCGAACCCTCGTTGGCATAACCCGATCGCTCCCGGGAAGGCGCATCTTTTAGCCCCGTTTGATAGACTATGCGTATCAACGAACAAGGATTAGGTTATGCCAACAAAACGATTTGCCGTAAAACACTGGAAAATGGTGCTGGTGCTGGTTGCCATCTGCGGCGCAATGCTGTTATTTCGGTGGGCGGCAATGATTTGGGGCTAAATACAACTTTAGCAGTCCAAATAAAATAAATGCCGTTGCGCGTAGAAGAGAATTTATTGGTGCGGGTTAACCATAACAATGAAAACGGGCCGACACCATCATCGGCCCGCTAAGATTACATTTTATAGCCCAGCGAAATCGTGGTTCTGCGATCGGTATGATCCGGTGCCGTTTCTGGCGGCGAAGAGTTCCAGGTCACGTTGTAGGCCAATTTCAAACCGAAGTGTTCATTGATAGCCACGTTCAAAGCACTTTCGGAGTTCAGCGTCGTATCCTCGGCACCAAACACAGAAACACCCTGCGTAAATTTGGTGTTGTCGGTCATCTGCCAGGCATACGTGCCGGAAGCATAACCCAGCGGCTGGGTTTCATTTTCGCCATTGGTGTACTCGTCATAGCGGACACCAGGACCGAATTCGAAACGGAGGCTGTGTACCGGTCCATTCAGGAACTGACGACCATAACCGGCGGTGAACACATCGCGCTGGCGATAACCGTTGAAGCGGTCGGTTAACCAACTAGCCTGACCAAAGATGTAGTCATAGTCGGTCATGTTGTAACGGCTACGTCCACCTACCGCGTATTTCTCGGATGAGCGTTCATCGTTAGCGGACGTGTTGCTGGCATTTCCCCACAGCGACCATGCAGTGGTATTGCCGTACCAGGTCAGGGTGCTGTCCGCCGTCAGAGAAGAGCTTTTCGTATTACCCGATTGCGCGAGATACCCGGCGTTAAGGTTACCTTCAAACGGTTTTTTGGCAGTGGAGGGATCGTCCATGACAGTAAAAACGGTGTCATCGGCGGCTGCATTCAGTGATGCAAAAACGCCACCCGCCAGCATCAGTGCTGCGGGTACTGTCTTCAAAAGCTTCATTTTATTTAAGGAGTCCGTACAACAAAAAAAGAGACCACCACGGTCTCGGAAACTTTCTTGAGGATCAATGACAAGGCGTCCAGAGAAAGGTAACAAATTATAAAAAGGCGCAAATAACATAGCAATATTTTCTTATTTCATTTTTTGAATAAGAACGATCTCAAAACGCGTTTTATTTTATATATCCCTCATCGCATTTATGTCAGCATTCATTTTTAAAATCATACTGTTATTTACATTGCCTTCCTGTCGATCGGTGCCAGGCTTAAAAGAACCCATGCTAAAAGGAGGTTATGATGGCTTCAATTTATACGCTGACGCTCTCCCCTTCCCTCGACTCCGCGACCATAACGCCGCAAATTTACCCGGAAGGTAAACTACGCTGTAGCGCACCCGTATTTGAGCCGGGCGGCGGCGGGATTAACGTGGCGCGCGCGATTACTCACCTCGGCGGTAAAGCAACGGCCATATTCCCGGCCGGTGGCGCCACGGGGGAGCATCTTGTTACCTTGCTGGCCGATGAACAGGTTGCCGTGGATACCGTCGACGCCAAAGACTGGACCCGGCAGAACCTGCATGTCCACGTTGAGTCCAGCGGTGAACAGTATCGCTTCGTTATGCCGGGCGCCAGGCTGAGCGATGATGAGTTTCGTCAACTGGAAGAGAAGGTGTTGACTATTGAAAGCGGCTCGCTGCTGGTCATCAGCGGTAGCCTGCCGCCGGGCGTCAGAACAGAAAAGCTGACAGCGCTGGTTGGGGCCGTACTTCAGCGCGGCATCCGCTGCATTGTCGACAGCTCAGGCGAAGCCCTGCAGGCAGCATTGGAACCCGGACAGCTTGAGCTCGTTAAGCCTAACCAGAAAGAGCTCAGTGCGCTTGTTAATCGCGAACTTAGCCAGCCGGATGACGTGCGTACTGCCGCAGAAGAGCTGGTTCGCAGCGGCAAAGCGCACCGCGTTGTCGTCTCTCTCGGTCCTCAGGGTGCGCTGGCCGTCGACAAGACGGGATTTGTGCAGGTTGTGCCGCCCCCAATGAAGAGCCAGAGCACCGTCGGCGCAGGTGACAGTATGGTGGGCGCGATGGCGCTGAAGCTGGCACAGGGCGCGTCACTTCTGGAGATGACCCGTTATGGCGTCGCAGCGGGGAGTGCCGCCACCATCAATCAGGGAACGCGCCTGTGTTCGCTTGCCGATACGCAGAAAATCGTCGATTACCTGTCACGAAGCTGACCGCTATTCCCCTTCCTGACGGAGGGGGATACACGTCGAAGTCGCCAAATATGGCGTATCGACTATGCTAAAAAAACTTTCAGGATAACAACGAGGTGAATTATGAGCAGTGGTGATATCACTCGCTACGTCGTGACCATCAGCCTTCATGAAGCATCGCTGACCGAGCTTAATGAGCTCAACAACGCCTTTACACGGGCGAACTTCCTGCTCACGCTGACGGATGACGAAGGTCATATTCATGATTTAGGCACCCTGGCGTTTGGCCTGATCGCAGCCCTGAGTGAAGAGGAGGTGCATGCGCTGGCCGCCAGTCTGGTGGAAAGTGTGACCGACAAGCCTGCCGACATTACCGTGGAAACGTGGGAGCGCTGGCAGAAAAAAGAACAATAAGTGCCCTGCATGAAATTAAACCGCTCAGGTGTGCGTTAGTTCGTATTTTTTTACGGCAATTATGCGCTAACTTTATGATCTGGCAGACAACATGGGAGAGTCAACATGTGGCAGGCTATCAGTCATCTTTTACATGAGCAATTGGGTGAAGGTGAAATTGAACTGCGTAACGAGCTGCCGGGCGGTGAAATTCACGCCGCGTGGCATTTACGCTACGCAGGACGCGATCTGTTCGTTAAATGCGACGAGCGAGAGCTGCTCCCGATCTTTACCGCTGAAGCCGATCAGCTTGAACTGTTGTCCCGCAGTAAAACGGTGACGGTACCTGAGGTACTGGCCGTGGGTAGCGACCGGGACTACAGCTTTCTGGTGATGGACTATCTCCCTGCCCGTCCGTTGGATGCCCATAATGCCTTTATTCTCGGGCAACAGTTAGCGCGTCTGCACCAGTGGAGCGACCAGCCCCAGTTTGGCCTCGACTTTGACAACGACCTTTCCACCACGCCGCAGCCCAATGCCTGGCAGCGCCGCTGGGCAACATTCTTTGCCGAGCAGCGCATCGGATGGCAGCTTGAGCTGGCCGCTGAAAAAGGGCTGGAATTTGGCAACATTGATGCCATCGTCGAGCATGTGCAACAGCGCCTGGCCTCCCACCAGCCTCAGGCTTCTCTGCTGCACGGCGATCTATGGTCCGATAACTGCGCGCTGGGCCCCAACGGCCCGTATATCTTTGACCCGGCCTGCTACTGGGGCGACAGAGAGTGCGATCTGGCCATGTTGCCCCTGCATCCCGAACAGCCGCCGCAAATATACGATGGCTATCAGTCTGTCTCCCCCCTGCCGCCGGACTTCCTTGAGCGCCAGCCCGTGTACCAGCTCTATACGCTGATGAACCGAGCCATTCTTTTTGGCGGGCAACATCTGGTCAACGCCCAGCGTGCGCTTGAACGCGTGCTTGCGGTATAAAGACAAAACGGGTGGCCTTGCCGCCACCCTTATCTGTTATAGAAAACCGAGCAGTGAGAAGAAGAAGTATCCCGCCACGATGATAATAACCGGCAGGATATAGAGCGGGAAAATTTGCAGGAAAATGGTGTGACGAGGTACCACAATGCGGGATTCAATCTGCTCCCGGCTCATTCCTTCAGGGCCTTTCGCCTTCTCGAGGATAAGCTGATCTTCCACCCCTTCGCGTAAAAAACGAGTCTGGCGGCTCATTCGTGCACCTGATGCCTGTAGCGCCATCGCAATAAAAATCAGTGCATAGATAATCCAGAAACCAATATTCAGCTGCTGGTGAAAGTCCGGCGTTGGCGAGTTGAACCAGAAGACGTTCAGGAACGGGGTGTTAAACCGCACCATCTCAATCATGACATGTGCAAAATCAAGCATTACCGCATTAATGCCCGGCTGTTTTTCGCTGTGATCGTACATAAACTTCAGCACGGAGATCAGCGTAGAAATGACGGCGGGAATAAAAATCACCCAGCCTGCAATACGTTTTAAGACAGCAATGCGTCCAGCTTGTTGATACGTCATCAGTTCCTCTTCATAAAGACGCGTTATGTGTGCCTAAGTCTACCTGCTGGACATCAATTTCGCCCGCTCTTTGAAAGCAATATGCTAAATTGCAGACTGTGCTTAGCACTTATCGTCTGTCGAACACCCTGGATAAGGAGACGTTGTGATGTCGACACCGCGCCAGATACTTGCCGCTATTTTTGACATGGATGGATTACTGATTGATTCCGAGCCGTTGTGGGATCGCGCCGAGCTGGACGTGATGGCCAGCCTGGGCGTTGATATCAGCCGCCGTAATGAACTTCCCGACACGCTGGGCCTGCGTATTGATATGGTCGTTGACCTCTGGTACGCCCAACAGCCGTGGGTTGGACCCGATCGCGACGAAGTCACCGCACGCATTATCAGCCGCGCCATCGCGCTGGTGGAGGAGACCAAGCCGCTCTTGCCCGGCGTACGTGACGCTGTCGCGCTGTGCAAGTCTCAGGGGCTGAAGGTTGGCCTGGCTTCTGCTTCACCGCTGCATATGCTGGAAAAAGTGCTGATCATGTTTGAGCTGCGCGACAGTTTTGACGCCCTGGCGTCTGCGGAAAAATTGCCCTACAGCAAGCCGCATCCGCAGGTCTATATGGACTGCGCCGCGAAGCTGGGTCTTGATCCGCTTACCTGCGTCGCGCTGGAAGATTCCGTTAACGGCATGGTGGCCTCCAAAGCCGCGCGTATGCGCTCCATTGTGGTACCTGCTGAAGAAAACCGCCACGATCCCCGGTTTGCTCTTGCCGACGTAAAACTCAATTCGCTGGCTGAACTGACGGTGCAACACCTGCGCGGCGAGTAACGCCCCCCCCTTCAGGCAGCATCATGCTGCCTGAAAAACAAAACACCGTTTCATTTTATTTGCTTTTCTCATTCCTGCCTCCTATCTTTAACGTCAGAACGACGATAACCAGCTTCTGAGGCGCGTATGATACTGGACACCTTTACTCTTTCAGACAAAGTGGCCCTCATCACCGGGTGCGATACCGGGCTGGGACAAGGCATGGCCATTGCGCTGGCGCAGGCAGGCTGCGATATCGTTGGGGTAAATCGCAAAGATCCAGAGAAAACGGCCAGCTCCGTCACCGCCCTGGGAAGACGTTTTTTGGCTATTCGGGCCGATCTGAGCCAGCAGGAAAGCCTTCAGCACGTCGTGGATACCGCCGTGGCGGAGATGGGGCGGGTCGATATTCTGGTGAACAATGCCGGGACGATTCGCCGGGAGGACGCTCTGGCGTTCAGTGAAAAGGACTGGGATGACGTGATGAATCTGAATCTCAAATCGCTCTTTTTCCTCTCGCAGGCGGCCGCCAAACAATTTATCGCCCAGGGCCAGGGCGGCAAAATTATCAATATCGCCTCTATGCTCTCGTTCCAGGGCGGCATTCGCGTACCGTCGTATACCGCCTCGAAAAGCGGCGTACTGGGGATAACGCGCCTGCTGGCGAATGAGTGGGCGGTACATGGCATCAACGTGAATGCCATCGCGCCGGGCTACATGGCGACGAACAACACGCAGCAGCTGCGCGCGGACGAACAACGCAATGCCGAGATCCTTGCGCGCATTCCGGCGGGTCGCTGGGGAACACCGGACGACCTTCAGGGACCGGTCGTCTTTTTGGCCTCTTCCGCCTCGGATTACGTAAATGGCCACACCTTAGCCGTCGACGGCGGGTGGCTGGCGCGCTGACGGGCGTTTGTGACAAACAGTTACACCGTCACCTCTTTCGCCCACTGTATGAAAACCCTATACTGTATAAATTGACAGTTTCGTGGGTTTTATCATGACGGCGGAAGGCCACCTGCTTTTTTCAATTGCGTGCGCAGTATTTGCCAAAAACGCAGAGCTCACTCCCGTGCTTGCACAGGGAGACTGGTGGCATATTGTCCCTTCCGCCGTATTAACCTGCCTGCTGCCCGATATTGACCACCCGAAATCCTTCCTCGGGCAGCGGCTGAAGTGGGTGTCTAAGCCCATCGCCCGCGCGTTCGGCCACCGCGGGTTTACCCACAGTCTGCTGGCCGTGTTTGGCCTGCTAACGCTTTTCTATTTAAAAGTCCCAGAAAGATGGATAGTGCCGGGCGATGCCATCCAGGGGATGGTGCTGGGTTATTTAAGCCATATCCTCGCCGATATGCTGACGCCTGCAGGCGTGCCGCTGCTGTGGCCCTGCCGCTGGCGTTTTCGTTTTCCGATCCTTGCGCCGCAGAAAGGGAACCAGCTTGAACGCGTGCTGTGCATGGCGCTGTTCGCGTACGCCGTCTGGATGCCGCAAACCTTGCCCGAAAACAGTGCAGTGCGCTGGTCTTCCCAGATGATCAATTCGCTGCAATTTCAGTTCAATCGTTTTATTCATCACCAGATTGAACAGTAAACCAACAAAATCATTCCATTTGTCATAAACCATTCCATTTGGATATAAGCGCCACATCACACTTCTGCTAACCTTCCGCCAACAGGATCGGGAAAAACCGATCCCACATAATAAATCAGGAGAACGGGGATGAATTTTCCACTCATCGCGAACATAGTCGTGTTCGTCGTATTACTATTGCTTCTCGCGCAGGCGCGCCACAAACAGTGGAGCCTGGCGAAAAAAGTGCTGGTGGGCCTGGTCATGGGTGTGGCGTTTGGTCTGGCCTTACACGCCGTCTACGGCTCCGATAGCCCGGTACTGAAAGAGTCCATCCAGTGGTTCAACATTGTCGGTAACGGCTACGTCCAGCTGCTGCAGATGATCGTTATGCCGCTGGTGTTCGCCTCTATTCTGAGCGCCGTTGCCCGCCTGCACAACGCGACCCAGCTGGGTAAAATCAGCTTTCTGACGATTGGTACGCTGCTCTTTACCACGCTAATTGCCGCGCTGGTGGGGGTGCTGGTTACCAACCTGTTTGGCCTGACCGCCGAAGGTCTGGTTCAGGGTACCGCTGAAACGGCGCGTCTGACCGCCATTCAAACCAACTACGTGGGTAAAGTGGCTGACCTGACGGTTCCGCAGATGGTGCTCTCCTTCATTCCGAAGAACCCGTTTGCTGACCTGACCGGTGCAAGCCCAACCTCTATTATCAGCGTGGTGATCTTCGCGGCTTTCCTGGGCGTGGCGGCGCTTAAGCTGCTGAAAGACGATGCGCCGAAAGGCGAACGCGTGCTGACCGCTATTGATACCCTGCAAAGCTGGGTGATGAAGCTGGTCCGTCTGGTCATGCAGCTGACGCCATACGGCGTTCTGGCGCTGATGACCAAAGTGGTAGCCGGCTCTAACCTGCAGGACATCATTAAACTGGGCAGCTTCGTTGTCGCCTCTTATCTGGGTCTGGGCATTATGTTCGTGGTGCACGGTATCCTGCTCGGCGTAAACGGCGTCAGCCCGCTGAAATACTTCCGCAAAGTCTGGCCGGTACTGACCTTCGCCTTCACCAGCCGTTCCAGCGCCGCGTCTATTCCGCTGAACGTTGAAGCGCAGACCCGTCGTCTGGGCGTGCCGGAATCCATCGCCAGCTTCTCTGCCTCCTTTGGTGCCACAATTGGTCAAAACGGCTGTGCGGGGCTCTACCCGGCGATGCTGGCAGTGATGGTTGCCCCGACCGTGGGTATCAACCCGCTGGATCCGGTCTGGATCGCCACGCTGGTCGGGATTGTTACCATCAGCTCCGCAGGCGTTGCAGGTGTTGGCGGTGGCGCAACCTTCGCCGCGCTGATTGTGCTGCCCGCGCTGGGCCTGCCCGTTACGCTGGTCGCCCTGCTGATCTCCGTTGAACCGCTGATCGACATGGGCCGTACCGCGCTGAACGTGAGCGGTTCCATGACTGCCGGTACGCTGACCAGCCAGTGGCTGAAGCAGACCGACAAAGCCATTCTGGAAAGTGAAGACGACGCCGAGCTGGCGCACCGTTAATCACGGTAGAAATAAAAAAACCGCCTGATGGCGGTTTTTTTATGGCTGTTATTCTTCAACCTCTTCATCCTGGCGGATTTGCGTCGCCCATCGCTGGGCTGACTCCGGCACGGAAAACGCCGGCGACCGGCGGAAATGTTCACCCATCAGGACAAAAGCCACATATTTACCGCGAAGCAGCCAGACATCACGAAAACCATCCACTTTCAGGGCATGGTCAGGCGGCGCGGGCTCAACGCGTGGCACATAGCTAATAACCTGGCGGTTTTGTTGACGAAGAGGTTTCATAAGCGACGGATTCACTAAAGCAAATTCTTGGAGCAGGAAAATTCTATGATAGCCGATCCTGCTACCTTACGTCGCGCTCCGAGTGGGTGAGATGGCTCCTTTCGTTAATGGCGTGATGTGAAAACTCTTAGTTCGCGAGCCATTTCACGACATTGTTCTATCCTTAATAGGGTTTTTAGCAATGGATAAAGGAGAAGCGTGCAATGTCGAACAAAGATAAAACACATCAATCACCGATTCATGGCACTGAAGAATCTCAACCGGGTATGGACTCTCTCGCCCCTGCTGACGGCTCTCACCGCCCCTCGCCTGGCCCTTCAGCCCCTGGCGAACAGCCAACCGCGCCGGGAAGCATGAAATCGCCGGATACTGAAAACGAGAAGCTGAAATCACTTGAGCCGCACCGCAAAGGCAGCGAAGGTTTTGCGCTCACCACCAATCAGGGCGTGCGGATTGCTGACGATCAAAACTCCCTTCGCGCAGGCGCGCGCGGGCCGACCCTGCTGGAAGATTTCATCCTGCGGGAAAAAATTACCCATTTTGACCACGAGCGCATTCCTGAACGCATCGTTCACGCGCGCGGCTCGGCTGCACACGGCTACTTCCAGCCCTATAAGAGCCTGAAAGCGATCACCAAAGCGGATTTCCTTTCCGACCCGGATAAAATCACCCCGGTATTTGTGCGTTTCTCCACCGTGCAGGGCGGCGCAGGTTCGGCAGACACGGTCCGTGATATCCGCGGCTTTGCCACTAAGTTTTATACCGAAGAGGGTATTTTCGATCTGGTGGGCAACAATACCCCGGTGTTTTTCATTCAGGATGCGCATAAATTTCCTGACTTTGTCCATGCGGTAAAACCGGAGCCCCACTGGGCCATACCCCAGGGCCAAAGCGCGCACGATACCTTCTGGGACTATGTCTCCCTGCAGCCTGAAACCTTACACAACGTGATGTGGGCGATGTCCGACCGGGGCATTCCGCGCAGCTATCGCACGATGGAAGGGTTCGGTATTCATACCTTCCGCATGATCAATGCGGAAGGAAAAGCCACGTTTGTGCGCTTCCACTGGAAGCCGGTAGCGGGCAAAGCCTCGCTGGTGTGGGATGAAGCGCAGAAGCTCACCGGGCGCGATCCGGACTTCCATCGTCGCGAGCTGTGGGAATCGATTGAAGCCGGCGACTTCCCGGAGTACGAACTGGGCCTGCAGCTTATACCGGAAGAGGACGAGTTTAAGTTCGATTTCGACCTGCTTGACCCGACCAAACTCATTCCTGAGGAGCTGGTGCCGGTACAGCTGGTGGGGAAAATGGTGCTCAACCGCAACCCGGATAATTTCTTTGCCGAAAACGAGCAGGCCGCGTTCCACCCGGGCCATATCGTACCGGGGCTGGATTTCACCAACGATCCGCTCTTACAGGGCCGTCTGTTCTCGTATACCGATACGCAGATTAGCCGTCTTGGCGGGCCGAACTTCCACGAGATCCCGATTAACCGCCCAACCTGCCCGTACCATAACTTCCAGCGCGACGGGATGCACCGTCAGGATATTGATACCAACCCGGCGAACTATGAGCCGAACTCCATCAACGATAACTGGCCGCGAGAAACCCCGCCGGGGCCGAAACGCGGCGGATTCGAATCTTATCAGGAACGTATCGACGGCAACAAAATTCGCGAGCGTAGCCCTTCGTTCGGCGAGTATTACGCCCACCCTCGCCTGTTCTGGAACAGCCAGACGCCGATTGAGCAACAGCACATCATTGGCGGCTTTAGCTTCGAACTGAGCAAAGTGGTGCGCACCTACATCCGCGAGCGGGTGGTCGATCAGCTGGCACATATTGATATTCAGCTTGCCCAGAGCGTGGCGGATAACCTGGGCATTGCGCTAACGGACGAGCAGCGCAACCTTGCTCCGCCGAAAGAGGTTAACGGCGTGAAGAAAGATCCGTCGTTGAGCCTGTATGCGGTGCCTGGAGGCTCGATTAAAGGCCGCGTGGTCGCCATCCTGCTGAACGATAAAACCCGCGCCAGCGACGTGCTGGGGATCATGCAGGCGCTGAAAACCCAGGGCGTGCATGCGAAACTGCTTTATTCCCGCATGGGGGAAGTGACCGCCGATGACGGCTCCGTGCTGCCGGTGGCGGCGACCTTTGCCGGGGCACCATCGCTGACCGTCGATGCAGTGATTGTGCCGTGCGGGGATATTGACAGTCTGCTGAACAACGGTGATGCCGTGTATTATCTGCTGGAAGCCTATAAGCACCTGAAACCGATCGCGCTGTCCGGCGACGCGCGACAGTTTAAGGCGCAGCTGAAGGTTGCCGAACAGGGTGAGGATGGCATTGTCGAGGGCGATAACGTGGACGATGCCTTTATGACGAAGCTGTTTGACCTGCTCGCCGCGCACCGCGTCTGGTCGCGCAGCAGTAAGATTGACCAGATACCGGCGTAAAAACCATTCCCGGTTGTGCGGCCTGATGCCCTCACCCCGCCCCTCTCCCACGGGAGAGGGAGAAAACAATAAAAACGGTAACCCAGGTTACCGTTTTGCTTTTACCTCGCCGCCGGGCTTTATCTCACAGATCCCCAAACGTCCCCAGACGATACCCACGCTCGGCAATCGCATACTTCAGCGAGGCCGACGTTAACACGTCCAGCTCAGCGAGGCGCGGCCAGCAGTAGGCGCTTTTCCGCACTGTGTTATCGACAAAAGCAGGATGCGCCATAACTTCCAGCGACCGTTCCCCCCTGGCGGCGGAATCTTCCAGCACCTTCAGGAACAGCCCTTCGTCGATCTCGTCGCCGTAAAAGGCACTGCTGAACCCCTCTGTGGTTGCCACGGCACAGTCCGGCACGCCCTGCACCTCACGATCCACGCGCATCGCCACGCCTTTGCGTTGGGCAAACGCCGCAACGATCGGGAAAATCGCCGGGATCATGTGCACATGATGGTGGCTGTCAATATGCGTCGGCGCCTTGCCAAACAGATCAACAAAGCGGTTGTACTGGCAGTCCAGCTCACGGGCAACCTCTTCGAGCGGCAGAGCGTCCTGCTCCGCCAGCTCCCAAATCCATTTGCCCAGCAGGCCGTCGCGCGTCAGGCCCGGCATTGGCGAAAGCGGCATCCCGAGCGTCAGCACAAAATGCATGCCGACGCCCAACTCCGGCACCTCGCGGCTCAGCTGCGCCGCGTGTTCAACCGCCTCACCATTCACCAGTGCCGTGGTAGAGGTTACAACCCCCCGACGACAGGCTTCAATAATGCCGTAGTTCTGACCTTTAGAGAGGCCAAAGTCATCAGCATTAACGATCAGCAGGTTTTCCATTGTGCGTCCTCTCAGTGATGTTTGAACTTCAGCTTCTCGATCGTGGCGGCAAAGTTCGGCAACCATTTTTCATGCGCCAGGATCATCTCGCTGGCCAGCTGCTCCGCATCGCGGTCGGAATGCACCAGCGGGCTAAGGTTCAGTGCCAGAAGCACGTCATTGAGCTCGCCGCTCAGCGCCGCATTGCTTGCCGCCACTTCAAAGCCTTTGATGGTGTGGATCAGGCCCATGACCTTATCATCGAAGTGGGTGATGCGTGGATGCGGTTTAGCGCCATCGCGTCCCAGGATGCAGGTCATCTCAACCGCCCAGTCAGCCGGGATATTGTCGATATGGCCGTGATGCGGCACGTTGACATAGTGCTCCGCCTGCTTGTCGTTGTAGATGGCGTTGATCACTTCACACGCCGCATCAGAATAATAGGCCCCGCCGCGCTGCTCCAGCGCTTTCGGTTTAACGTTCAGGTTCGGATCTTTATACAAATCGAACAGCTGCTTCTCAACTTTCTGAACGATCTGCGCGCGCGCGCCGCCCTTATAGTACTCGCCCATTTCGATGGCCAGCATCTCTTTCTGCTTGAAGTAGTAAAGCAGGTACGAGCACGGCAGCAGATTCAGCGAGCGGATAAGCCCTTCGCTGAACGGCAGGTCAAAGATGTTCTTCACGGAGGCCGCGGTCAGGCGACCGGAAGCCACGCCGTCGAGCAGCTCGGCAAAGCGCGATTTTCCGTTCACGATGACGTCCTTAATGAACACCAAGTGGTTCAGGCCGAACAGGTCGATAGAGAGATCGTCACTGTCGGTCAGCTCCAGCACGTCGCGGATAAACATCTTCATGCCGATCGGGATATTGCAGACGCCGATAAAGCGTTTGAAACTGGTATGACGATAAACCGCCTCGGTCACCATTCCGGCCGGGTTAGTGAAGTTAATCACCCACGCGTTCGGGCAGACCTCTTGCACATCTTTTACGATGTCGAAAATCACCGGAATGGTACGCAGGCCTTTGAACAGGCCGCCCGCGCCGTTGGTCTCCTGCCCCAGATAGCCGTGGCTCAGCGGAATACGCTCGTCCAGCTCGCGCGCTTTCAGTTGGCCGACGCGCAGCTGGGTAGTGACGAAATCCGCATCCTTCAGCGCCAGGCGACGATCGACGGATTTATGCACGGTCATAGGCACGCCCGCTTTCTCAACCATGCGCTTGCACAGGTCGAAAATAATATCCAGCTTCTCCTGACCTTCCTCAACATCCACCAGCCATAATTCGCTGACCGGTAATTCGTGATAGCGTTTTAAAAAGCCTTCAAGTAATTCCGGGGTATAGCTGCTGCCGCCGCCAATGGTTACGACTTTTAATTTCTTTTGCATAATATCTCCCTTAGCGTATCAGGTTAATCGCCTGCAAGGTATAGCGTACTCTT
Organism: Enterobacter sp. KB-280D8; assembly: GCF_041399405.1. Lineage (NCBI taxonomy): Bacteria > Pseudomonadati > Pseudomonadota > Gammaproteobacteria > Enterobacterales > Enterobacteriaceae > Enterobacter > Enterobacter sp. KB-280D8. The sequence goes on along the minus strand of NZ_JBGKEC010000001.1, from coordinate 68,649 downwards.
CCCGCTATTTGGGCAAGCCATTAAAGCAATATTTGTGGCGGGTAACCCGCCGAAAGTTAATTAATTACCGTTAAATTCTTCCGGTAGCTGTTCGGTGTGAATGACGTCAATTTCTTAAAAGTTTTAATAAACAGACTGGGACTGCTGTATCCTGACTCATACGCAATATCGGTGACAGAATAGTTGGTAATTTCCAGCTGTTTTTTGGCAAAGTTAATGCGGATTTCATTAATAATTTGCACCGGCGTTTTACGATAATAACGCTGCGTCGCGCGGGTCAGATATTCCTGGGATTTCCCCGAGAGGGATATCATATTTTCCAGCGCATTTTCGCTGAACTGGCCTTTATCGTGCATCAGTTCCACGGTGCTGCGCAGCCACTGTGGAACATCATCCGTCACCTGCTGCTCTTCACGGTGATGCCGCAACCGGTTCATCACGTAGAAGGTCACCGTTTCAATAAACTCATCAAATTCATTGTCGCGGAAGTTAAGCGAGGCGATGACCGTTTCAATCCAGGTCATGAACTCGTTTTTCACACGGTAGACCTGGGACGCCACAAAGCAGAACGGCACCAGCGGCAGATAGTGCTTCTCAAAGAAGCGTCTGCTGACGCCCACGTTCAGAATGCGGGTCGCGCCAAATTCGTAAAAGCTCTGGTGATAGGAACCCATCGGCAGGAAGACAAAATCCCCTCGCTCAAGCAGGACACGCTTACCGTTGATCTCCTGGTAGTAGCGGCCGGTCAGAACAATCGTGAACTCATAGTAGTCATGCTGGTGCAGACCGCTGGCGCTCTCCGTCTTGTTGTAGATAACCACGTGAAAATTTTTGCCATTAAACAGTTGCTGTTCAAATGCGGTTTTGATTTCCATCGTGCTGACCTCCTGCTGCTCAATCCGACTTAGTGCATTTTCTCGTGAAGCTCAATCAACTCCGCCACCAACTCGCGCGCCAGCATGGACGTCATCAGGTGATCCTGAGCGTGTACCAGCACCAGACTGACCTTCATCTTCCCTTCGCCCTGGTCGCTTTCAATCAGCTTTGTCTGCACCAGGTGCGCTTCGTTCAGCGCCGTGCGGGACTGCTCCATCATGGTTTTCGCGGCGGCGAAATCGCCCTGCTTGGCCTGCTTCAGTGCGGCATACGCCAGGCTGCGCGCCTGACCGGAGTTGATGATGAGGCCCATCACCACTTCTTCGAGATCGTTCTCTGCGGCTTCGTCTGCGACGATACTATCCAAATCTAACATGTTTAAGCTCCTTGTGGCTGGCGCGGGCTTCCCCGCGCCGGTCAATCTTAGAATTTCAGTGAGAGGGCAATTTCCTCTTCGCTCTCTTCTTCATCAATGATGGTGGCGGCTTTGTTCGCAATCGCCACGAATGGCATGTACAGCAGGGTGGCAATCCCGAGGTTGAATATCGCCAGCAGGAAGGCCGCGACGCTACCGTTGGTGTTAAAGAACGCGCCCAGACCTGCCGGCATGGTCCACGGTGCAATGTTGGTGATCGGTGGAATAATACCCATGTAATAGGCCGTCAGGGTGATCGCTGCCAGCAGCGGCTGCACCAGAATGAACGGGATAAACATTACCGGGTTCATGATGATTGGCAGACCGAACAGAATCGGCTCGTTAATTTGGAAGATGCCCGATGGCAGCGCCAGTTTCGCCACCTGACGATAATCAGCGCGACGAGAGACAATAAAGACCGCGATGATCAGACCCAGAGTCGCCCCGGTACCACCCAGGAAGATATAGGAGTCAAGCATCGGCTTCGCCCACACATGGAAGGTTTTACCTGCCGCCAGCGCCGCATCAACGGAGCCGTACTGCTGGTAAAGCGCAACGTTTTCCAGTGCCCATGGGGTCATAATTCCGCTGTCCAGCGCGGCCAGTGCCAGTGAACCATGCACGCCGAAGAACCACAGCAGAGAGGTGAAAATCACATACGCCCAACCGACCACGCCACCCATCGACGCCAGCGGCGTAGAGATAGAGTCCATGATGATCTGGTGGAAGTTCGTGCCCCAGTGAGAGAGCGCCCAGGCGATAATCCCCATGATGGAGAGAATAATGAAGCCTGGGATCAACGCGGAAAATGAACGAGAAACGGAGGCCGGTACGCTATCCGGCAGACGGATGACCCAGTTGCGACGGATAATAAAGGTGAACATTTCTGCCACCACCAGGCCGATAACAATACCGGAGATAATGTTGGCGCCACCCAGCCAGTTCGCGCCGACGGCATACGCCTCCCCCACGCTGTATGGCGTGACGGTCATAAACGCGGCAACGGATAATAACCCGGCGGCCAGCGGATCCACTTTCCGCTCTTCAGCCAGCGCCATCCCGATAAAGAAAGGCGCCATCAGCGACATAATACCCAACGTACCGTTATAGACGTTGCCGCCGATGGCTTTAAAACCATTAAGGGTTTCAATAGTGGAAGCGTCTAACCGAATTCCTAATGAATAAAAGAAGGAACCTTCACCAAAGCTAAGAAAAACGTTGTTAATTAAAACGAACATGGCCCCTGCCAGCGTCAACGGCATTAATTTAATAAAACCGTTTTTGATGGCATTAACGTGAGGCTGCTTTCCTATTTTAACAGCAAAAGGAAGGAGTACCTTTTCAAGTGAAGCGATGACTTTACTCATAGGAAAATACCCTTAAATGCCGTAACGCATGTTACGGCGTAATTGTGTGTGAAATAACTCTTTGACGGGAAAAATAAAAATTAATTAGCAGCTTTTTTAATGGCTGCCACAGCAGCTTTTAGTACACCTAAACCATCAATCTTGCCGTACAGCCCCGAGTCGATCACCTCGACCGGTTTATTCGGTAACAGTCGTTGAATTTCGGGCAGCATGTAGGCAATTTGCGGCCCCAGTAAAACAACATCGGCTTTCTGGCCTTTTTCGCCCGCCAGCGTCTCTGGAAACGCTTCAATCACCACAGGGACTTCATACTTTTCAGCCTGCGCGCGCATCTTTGACACCAGAAGCGAGGTTGACATGCCGGCTGAGCAGAACAGGTAGATATGTTTCTTTTCCATCGTAATTTCCCTCTTGTAGGACTACCTGCCGTCGCGCTATCACTCGACTCGCTGTCCCGGCAGACAGGTAGCTTGCATACTGTTGTTTATCGTTGGAGTGAGTATACGCAATGGTACAGACAGGGGATAATTCTGGATAGACTCAAATTGTCTCTCATTGACCTGGCTTGTTGACTCCCTTCACATTTCAGGCAAATAATTCGCGCAAAGAAATAAGATTTACGTATGCATAAAAAAACCGGCCCATGGGCCGGCTTATTAACATCGTCAGGCAAGCAGGGTTACTGCGCCTTAGGTGCCTGCGGATCGGTGTCGTATTCAGCACAGGTCTGATAGCCGGAGTTAATCACATGTCCGGTATCATCCAGCGCGACGAAGTAGGTCTCTGCCTTACCATCACGTTGACCCAGGATATAGGTCTGACACGTACCGCGCGCGTGAATCATGGTGACTTCAGAAGAAGGCTTGCCGGCGATTGCAGCCACCTGCGAACGGGTCATCCCTTTTTTAACGTCTTTAACCACGGGCTGGGTAAACTGATCCTTGGTGCGATCGTAAGCTGTACACCCTGCCAGCATCGTCAGTACCGCCGCTGCGCTAAGAATTCCTGCTACGTTCTTGTTCATATTCCGTCCTCTTGTTTATCAGCGTGTTATCTAAGCATGGAATAAAAAGTACTATTGTTCAACTTTGTGATTTATGCCAGACGAATTTCGGAAAATTCTAATAAAACAACGATAACCTGCTAAATCGCCGCAAATTAACGCACTCGAAACTGTGATCCTTGTCGTTTTCCGCCCAAAGGTTTAGTTTTAACAGTTAACACATTCTGTTTATGTTCTGCATATGGAGGGCATGATGGCTCTGCAACAAGAGATTATTCAGGCGCTGGGCGCAAAGCCTGCGATAGATGCACATGAAGAGATCCGCCGCAGCGTGGATTTTTTAAAGTCGTACTTAAAAAAGAACGCTTTCCTGAAATCCCTGGTGCTGGGCATCAGCGGCGGGCAGGACTCAACCCTGACCGGTAAACTCTGTCAAATGGCGATTTCAGAGCTTCGCGAAGAGACGGGCGATGACGCGCTGCAGTTTATCGCCGTGCGTTTGCCTTATGGCATACAGGCGGACGAACAGGACTGCCAGGATGCCATCGCCTTCATCCAGCCTGACCGCGTGCTCACCGTCAATATTAAAGGCTCGGTGCTGGCAAGCGAGCAGGCGCTTCGCGAAGCGGGTATTGAGTTGAGCGATTTTGTGCGCGGCAACGAGAAAGCGCGCGAGCGCATGAAAGCGCAGTACAGCATCGCTGGGATGACCAAAGGCGTTGTGGTAGGCACCGACCATGCGGCAGAAGCGATCACCGGTTTCTTCACCAAATACGGCGATGGCGGCACCGACATAAACCCGATTTTCCGTCTCAACAAGCGACAGGGCAAGCAGCTGCTCGCCGCGCTGGGCTGCCCTGAGCACCTGTACAAGAAAGCGCCGACAGCGGATCTGGAAGACGATCGCCCTTCCCTGCCGGATGAAGCCGCCCTTGGCGTCACCTATGACAACATTGATGACTATCTGGAAGGCAAAACGCTGGATGAAGGTACCGCGAAAATTATCGAAGGCTGGTATCTGAAAACCGAGCACAAGCGCCACACGCCAATTACGGTGTTTGACGACTTCTGGAAAAAATAAAGCAAAGCGGTATCCAGGTTACCGCTTTTAATGTTTGCGCCCTCTCCCGTGGGAGAGGGTTGGGGTGAGGGCATCAGGCCGCACGTCCTGGCCGGGTAAGGCGTAGCCGCCACCCGGCTCTTTTTTAACCACAGCACACCTGCTACACTGTATACCTGAACAGTATATGGAGCAGTATGTGAGCAGGCGTCAATCCGCCCCGCGTCTTGAGTTTGAAGCGGCGGCTATCTATGAATATCCCGAACATCTCCGCCCCTGGCTTGAGGCGTTGCCCAAACAGCCGGGCGTGTACATCTTTCACGGTGAAAGCGAGACCCTGCCGCTCTACATCGGCAAAAGCGTTAACATTCGCAGCCGGGTATTATCCCACCTGCGTACCCCGGACGAGGCCGCCATGCTGCGCCAGTCGCGACGCATTACCTGGTTCCAGACGGCGGGAGAAATGGGCGCGCTGTTGCTGGAAGCCCGGCTGATAAAGGAGCAGCAGCCGCTCTTTAATAAGCGCCTGCGACGCAACCGCCAGCTCTGCTCCCTGCAGATCGCCGACGGCAAGCCGCAGGTAGTGTACGCCCGTGAAGTCGATTTTTCACATGCCCCTAATCTCTTTGGATTATTCGCAAACAAGCGTGCGGCCCTGCAGTCTCTTCAGGCGCTCGCCGACGAGCTGCAGCTATGCTACAGCCTTTTAGGGTTAGAGGGCACCACGCGGGGCCGCGCCTGTTTTCGCTCCGCGCTGAAGCGCTGCGCAGGCGCCTGCTGCGGGAAAGAGAGCCTTGAGGCGCATCACATCCGTCTCCTCAGCGGTCTGGCGGCCATCAGCGTCAACTGCTGGCCGTGGGACGGCGCCGTTGCGCTAAAAGAGGTGGGTGAAACCATGACGCAGTATCACATCGTCAATAACTGGCTCTGGCTGGGGGCTGTCGATGATTTAAGCGACGCGGCAACCCTGTTGCGCACCCCCGCCGGATTCGACCACGACGGCTACAAAATCCTCTGCAAGCCCGTCTTAGCGGGCAAGTTCGAGGTCATCGCGCTCAGTGACCCGGCAGCCAGTTAATTTCACTGAACAGCAGGGTACCCTGTGACTCCAGCAGACGCAGAGTATGGGTCCCCTCCTGCCAGCTGGCGCCCTGATCGGCCGTCAGCAATTTATCACCCAGCTGCCATGCCCCGCTTAATACAAACACCACGCCTCCGCGCGAGCCAAAGGTGGTAAAGGTACGATCGGCAACCCGTACCTTCGCCTGACAGCAGTCGCGCCGGGTCATGATGTTGAAGTCCATCGCCATCCTGCCATCGGAAAGCAGCGCCTTCACCGGCAAATCGCCGGCAAAACTGTAAGGCTGATGCTGTTTAAGGGTATGGCAGAACGCCTGACCGGCATCCAGCGTCACCTCCCCGCCTTCCAGCAGCGTAATTACCCGGTCGACACCGGGAAACGAGGAGAATTCGCCGTTGCTGGCGATGGTCGCGATACTGGCACGCCAGAAAAAATCGCGCGTCGCGGGAGGAATACAGCAAATTTCTCGCGTTTCGCCGGCACCATTGCGCCAGAGGCTGACCGGCATCTTACGAATATCAAAGAACTCCATCACCACTCCTGAATGGCACAACCCGTGCCAGGGCAAGGATATCGCTACCCTTGCAGTCTTGTTTGTTATCGTTAGAGATTCACAGACACAGTATCGGCAGCAGAGCGGGCAGGCCTTAGAGGAGCGTTAGTAAAAAAAGCTAACGCCATGACTTACAAACATTCTCTGAAGCGACTACAGGAGAATACCGCGCTGGCGGCGGCAGACAAGAGGGCAGAATAGAAAAACCGCCGGTCCTGTCCACAGCGATTGCGCTTTTGTGGACAGGATCCCGGCGGTCTTAAGAGAGTGAACCGATTATTCGGTTGGTGCTGGCATTTTATCTTCCATCGCCGGACGTTCTGTCAGACGCTTCTCAAAATTGGCATTAAACTGTTTTTTCTGTTCCGGGGTCAGAATGTTGTAGATCTTGTTCTGGGTTTCCATGTGAGCCAGCATGCGGGCTTTATGCTGCTCGGCCATTTTGTCGATCTGCGCTTCAGCTTTCGCCTTATCGAAGCTGTCGCTGGCAATGATGTCATGCATTGCGCGGCGCTCTTCCAGCGGAGGACGCTTCATCTGGTCGCGCTGGCTTTTCATGATGTCGCGGATCTGCTGCTTCTGCGCGTCCGTCAGGTTCAGATCTTTAAACATCATCATTTCATGGTGCATACCCGGCTTGCCTTGATGATGCATCATCATTTTGCCCTCAGCCGGCGCGGCAGCGGTGGTTGCGGTATCTGCGGCGAACGCCATGCTGGTAGCGCCCAGAGCCAGGGTAGAAGCAACAAACAGTGCAGTAAACTTACGCATAATTTATTTCCTTTCTTTCAGTTATTCTTCGGCGCTATGCCGTGTTGACGAGATTAACTTTACGGGGTTTATCGTCAATTAGTCAGAGCAACGGTAAAACAATGAAAGTGTAAAAAACAATTTTTCGCCAAATGTGGAGGAAATAAGGATAAAGCGTGGAGAGTTGCAACAAAAAATATTCAACGCGATGATTTTAAAGATATTTAGCAGAAGTATAACGGAGTGAAGGTGAATAATAAAGCAATTCGCCAGGAATATTCCGTAAAACAAGTCAGAGCGCTTTAATCGCTAAGAAAACATTTTTACTTCCCCTCCCGGATGACGAGAGGGGAAAGGTCAGGAGAGTTTTTCCAGCATCAGACCGGCTCGCAGGCCAAACGCCACTGTGGGGTTAGGGAACAGCACATATTCGGTTGTTTTCTGCACCTCATAACGATCTTCGCCATCTTCCGCAAGCAGCGCCCCTTTGCGAAACGGCGTGAAGTTCAGGGTATGCGCGGCCATATGAAGCTGGAAAGCATTGCTACGGCGGGTGATCTGCTGTACGACCCGGTACCGCTCAACGGGCTGATGTGCGTGCTCGGGAGCTGTCCCACCGAGCAGCGCCCGAAGCGCGAGACGCGTTGGCGCAAAGCGCGTAAGATCGTTCTGTCCGAACGGTAGCGCTTTTCCCAGCTCCAGCGTACAGGACAGCGCACCGAAGTTTTCACAGGTAAAGTGCGTAAACGTTCCGCCCGGGGACTGATGGAACACCAGCGCCTCCAGCCCGGCATCCCCGAGCCAGCTCAAAAAGCCCTCATCCCACGGCTGATTGCGCTGCGGCAGAACGCCGAAGCGCACATGGTAAGAGGCGCGGATCGCCGTATGCAGATCGAGATGCCAGCGCGCTGGCCCCGCCGCGGCAAAAAACGTCGTCACGACGTTCTCCAGCCACTGAGCGCGCGCTGTTTCGTCGCTCTGCGGGAACTGCGACCAGCGACCGCCAAACATGCGGTTAATATCACTCACCAGATACCGTTTGTTTTGCGCCAGCGCAGGCGGGTTGCCAAGCACCACCAGCACGCGGCACGCAAGGGTGATTTCTCCGCGATAAAGCGCGCGCAGCAGCCCATCGACAATCTCAACGGGTGCGGTTTCATTCCCGTGAATCCCAGTGGAAAGCAGCAGCGAGAGATCGCTTTTTGCGCTCGGCGTCAGCTCAAGCACCCCGCGCCCCTGCCACCGCCAGCGGAATGAGGGGCCTTCCCCCTCGCTCTGCTCCGGCGTTTCATCCGCCAGGGTCAGCGCCAGTAAATTTTCCATACCCACTCCTCTAGCGCTGGAACGGATAAACCGATCCCAGCTGCAGGATTGTCGATAACGCGTCCAACGCCTCGCGCCCTTCGCGCAGCAGCTGCGGGTCGACCAGATCGGCCTGCGTTAACCGGTCGCGATAGTAGCGATCTACCCAGTCGTTCAGGGTGTTGAACAGCGCCTCATTCATCATCACAGCCGGGTTAACGGCCTGCATTTCATTCGACGTTAACACGACCCGCAGGCGCAGACAGGCGGGACCACCGCCGTTGGCCATGCTTTCGCGCAGGTCAAAGACGCGAAGCTCGTCAATCGGGTTATCGGCCTTCACCAGTTCAGTGAGATAGCGCCACACGCCCTGATGATCCCGGGACTCCTGCGGCAGCACCAGCATCATGCTACCGTCATCACGGCTCAGCAGTTGGCTGTTGAACAGATAGGTTTCGACCGCGTCCTGCACGCTGACCGCCTGCGTTGGCACCTGAATCGGCATAAAGCCGGGCACGCGTTCGCGCAGCGTGGTAAGCAGCTTCTCCTGATGGGCAAAGGCCTGCTCATGGCAGAACAGCACCTGGCGGTTGGACACGGCAATCACGTCGTTATGAAACACCCCCTGATCGATCACCTGCGGGTTCTGCTGGGCAAAAATAACCTGTGAGGGATTGACCTGGTTCAGGCGGGCCACCGCCTGGCTGGCCGCCAGCGTCTGACGCGCTGGATAACGGACCGGGGCGGAATGCCCGCCCTCCTCGCGCCCGTAGATGAACAGCTGCACGGCGGGATCGCCGTAATCGCCTCCCAGACGGTTGTGGTTGGCCGCACCTTCGTCGCCAAACATCGCCACCTGCGGCAGGGCCTGATGGACCTCAAAATGGTCGTCATGCTTGAAAATGGCGCGCAGCACGCGCTCGGTGGTGTCCGCTTCGGTGGCGCGGTGGAATTTGTTGTTCAGGTTCGCCACCGTCAGGTGGACTTTGCCATCCAGCGTATCGGCTGACGGGGCGACGGTCGCCGCGTTGGCCACCCACATTGAGGAGGCGGAGCTCGCGGCAGAGAGCAGGTGCGGCGTCTGCGTGCCCGCTTTTTCGACCACCTGCTCATCGCTGCCGGTGAAACCGAGCTGGCGCAGCACGGCCACGTTCGGGCGTTCCTGCGGCGGGATCACCGCCTGCGGGAAACCGGCATCCGCCAACGCCTTCATTTTTAGCAGCCCCTGCTTCGCCGCCAGTTTCGGGTTGGAGACCTGAAAGCGGTGCTTCGTCGAGGCTTCGTTACCAAAAGAGAGACCGGCATAGTGGTGCGTAAGCCCCACCAGCCCGTCAAAGTTAACTTCACGCGCTTTCATGTCGAGCCCCTTCGCTAAAGTCCAGCCCCGGGTTGAGCGTCTCCGGCAGCGTCAGCGCCGGGGTTTCCAGGCTCGCCATCGGCCACGCACAGTAATCGGCGGCATACCACGCGCTGGCGCGATGGTTACCGGATGCCCCTACGCCGCCGAACGGCGCGGTGCTCGCCGCCCCGGTCAGCGGTTTATTCCAGTTCACGATCCCGGCGCGCGCTTCCAGCAGCAGGCGATCAAACTTCTCGCGATGCGGTGAAATCAGCCCGCTCGACAGGCCGTAGCGGGTGTTATTGGCCATCGCAATGGCCGCGTCAAAATCGTCGTAACGCCAGACGCACAGCAGCGGGCCAAACACCTCTTCATCCGGCACGTTGCTCGCGCCACTCATCTCAACGATGCCCGGCGTCAGCAGCGAGGTACCCGGCTGAACCTGCTTCGGCTCCAGCAGGCTTTTCGCGCCGCGCGCGACGTGGTCCTGCCAGGCCTTCAGCACGTTCAGCGCGGCCTGTTCTGAAATCAGCCCGCCGATAAACGGCTGCGGGTCGGCATCCCACGCGGCAGGCACCAGACGCGCGCTCACCTCTACCAGACGTTTCAGGAAGACATCCCCCTGCGCGCCGCGCTTGACCAGCAGGCGGCGAGCGCAGGTACAGCGCTGTCCGGCGGTAATAAAGGCGGACTGGATCGTCAGGTGCACCGCGGCGTCGATATCGTCAGGGTCTTCCACAATCAGCGGGTTGTTGCCCCCCATCTCCAGCGCCAGGATTTTTTCCGGCTGGCCCGCCAGCTGGCGGTGCAGCTGATAGCCCGTTCCGGCGCTGCCGGTAAACAGCAGGCCGTCAATATCGCTCAGCGCACTGAGCGCCTGGCCGGTTTCCCGTCCGCCCTGCACGAGGTTCAGTACGCCCGGCGGCAGGCCAGCCTGTTCCCACAGCTTCACCACCGCCTCGCCGGTTAACGGCGTGAGCTCGCTCGGTTTGAAGATAACGGTATTGCCCGCCAGCAGCGCGGGCACAATGTGGCCATTCGGCAGATGCCCCGGGAAGTTATACGGGCCAAACACCGCCAGCACGCCGTGCGGACGGTGGCGCAGCGTGGCCGCGCCGTCCGGCATCTCGGTATGCTGTTCGCCGGTGCGGGTGTGGTACGCCTTGACCGAAATGGCGATCTTATTAATCATCGCCGTCACTTCGGTTGCTGCTTCCCAGCGCGGTTTACTGGTTTCAGACGCGATGATGCGCGTCAGTTCGGCTTTGTTCGCCTCCAGCAGACCGGCAAACTTTTCAACAATCCCCTGGCGCTCGGTGAAAGGCTGTTTTGCCCACGCGGGAAATGCGCGGCGCGCGGCACGGCAGGCCTGCTCGACCTGCGCGGCGCTGGCGTCATTCCCCCTCCAGAGAACTTCTTTTCCAACCGGATTGGTCTTTGTGCGCTGTTCGCCTTCGCCCGTGACCCAGTCACCGTTAATCCATAATGTCATGCTGTTTTCTCCTCAGGGCAGAGACGCACCAGGCGAATCGTATCGCCGGCGTTACATTTCAGGGCATCCAGCTCAGCAGCCGTCAGCACCAGACGTTCACATTTCGGGTTGGCCCGCACCAGCATGGCACGGAAGTTGGCGTAATTTTCGTTCGCCACCAGGCAAGCCGGCCAGTCACCCGGCGCAGGCTGGCCTTCAGATACCTCAACCAGGCGGCTTTTGCGGATCGCGCGCACGCGGTCAATATCACACTCAAGCGTCGGTCCGCCGTCAAAGATGTCGACGTAGTTACGGTAGCGGAAGCCCTCTTTCTCCAGCACCGCACGGGCAGGCGCGGTTTGCGGATGCACTTCACCGATCACCGCCTGCGCTTCCGGCGTTAAGAAATGGGTATAGATAGGATGTTTAGGCATCAGCTCGGCAATAAAGGCTTTCTGGCCCGTGCCGCAGAGATAGTCCGCCCGGCTGAACTCCATCGAGAAGAAGCGCTCGCCCAGGCTTTCCCAGAAGGGAGAGTAGCCTTTGTCGTCGATCACGCCGCGCATCTCTGCCACCACTTTTTCATTAAAGCGATCGCGGAAGGCGGCCATAAACATAAAGCGAGATTTGGAGAGCAGATAGCCGTTGCCCTCTTTGCGCCACGCCGGGTCGAGGAACAGCGTGCAGAGCTCGCTGGCGCCCGTGTGGTCATTACAGAGAAACAGCGTGGGCAGCGCGTTATAGACGTTCAGCTCTTTCGAGGCATGAACCATGGTGCCGACGCGGTAGTTGTACCACGGGTCGTTAAGCCCGACGGCCACTTCGATGGCGCAAATCCCGGCCACGCTCCCCGTGTCGGTGTCTTCCAGCACGAACACGTAACCCTGTTCGCTTTTTGGCAACGTCCCCTGCCAGGTTTGCAGGGCGCGCTCAATGCGCGCCGACAGCGTTTTTTCATCGGCAGGAAGCGAGGTCAGCCCGCCTCCCGTCTTACCGGCAAGCTGCATGAGCCCGGCGATATCGTCGCGCTCAACGGGACGGATGACCATCATGATGACACCCCGGATTTCACCTTTTCACACGCCAGCGCAAAACGGTCCAGACCGGTTTGCACCTCTTCCTCGCTGACGATCAGCGCAGGCGCAAAACGCACCACGTTGGCACCGGCAATCAGCACCATCACGCCCACTTTTGCCGCTTCCTGTGAAATAAGTTTAGCTTTTCCGGCAAACTCAGCGGTGAGCTCGCAGCCGATTAACAGCCCCAGACCGCGAATTTCTTTAAACAGGCCAAGCTTGCCGTTGATGGCGTTCAGGCGCTCAACGAACCACTCGTGACGCTGTTTAACGCCCTTCAGCACCTCAGGTGTGTTAATGATGTCAAGAACCTGTCCGGCGACGGCGGTCGCCAGCGGGTTGCCGCCGTAGGTCGTGCCGTGCGTGCCCACGGTCATCACGCTGGCGAATTTATCGGTAGTCAGCGTCGCGCCAATCGGGAAGCCGCCGCCCAGCGCTTTGGCGGTAGAGAGCACGTCCGGCGTCACGCCGTAGTGCATATAGGCATACAGCTCGCCGGTGCGGCCCACGCCGGTCTGCACTTCGTCGAAGATCAGGACCGCGTTGTGACGGTCGCACAGCTCGCGCAGCCCCTGAAGGAATGCCTTTTGCGCCGGAAGCACGCCGCCCTCGCCCTGCATCGGCTCGACGATCACCGCGCAGGTGGTGTCGTTAATCAGCTCGCTGGCGGACTGCAGGTCGTTATAGATGCCGTGGCGAATATCCGGCGGCAGCGGGGCAAAATCCTGTGAATAAGAAGGCTGGCCGCCCGCGCTCACGGTAAAGAGCGTGCGTCCATGGAAGGCATTTTTAAACGCCACAATCCCACTTTTGTGCGTACCAAACTTATCGTGGGCATATTTGCGCGCCAGCTTCAGCGCCGCTTCATTGGCTTCCGCCCCGGAGTTACAGAAAAAGACTTTTTCGGCAAATGTCGCGTCAATCAGCTTTTTCGCCAGGCGCAGTGCGGGTTCGTTGGTAAAGCCATTGCCGGTATGCCAGAACTTCGCCGCCTGGTCATTCAGCGCCTGACGCAGCGCAGGGTGCGCATGACCCAGCGCATTGACCGCAATCCCACCTGCAAAGTCGATATACTCTTTACCCTGCTGATCCCACAGGCGTGAGCCTTCCCCGCGAACCGGAATAAAAGCCGCCGGAGCGTAAACCGGCATCATCCATTCATCGAAATTTTCACGCGTAATTGACAGAGACATAGCGACCTCATCCGGTAAATAAAAAGTTATTTGAATGTTAAATAATTGAGTGTTTGCACTGTGAATGTAGATTGCAGCCTTCGTGCCAGCCAGCGATAAAATTGCATAAACGGGTTGAGGTAACAGAATATCAACAAGTTACAACATGGAGTTATTCACTGTTAGTGCATAAAAAGTGAATATTTTTACGACAAGCGGCGCTTTGCCGCATGAAAATCAGAAAGAGTATGCAGAGGCCAAATATAATTCTGGAATTGTGATCGCTCGCGAAATTTATCGGCCATTTACGCCCTCTTTGGGGGCGAAGCGCGTCAGAATGGTGCAAATATTGCACCACCGGCATGATCTGTCGCAGTTATTGGTCGAACCCGGTAACAGTTGACGCAAATTCTGCTACCATCCATGCACTATTCACCTTGCACTGGCAGCGACTATGAAATTTGTCTCTTTTAATATCAACGGCCTGCGCGCCCGCCCCCATCAGCTTGAAGCCATTGTTGAGCAACATCAGCCAGATGTGATCGGCCTGCAGGAGACCAAGGTTCACGACGACATGTTCCCCCTCGAAGAGGTGGCGAAACTTGGCTATAACGTCTTTTACCACGGTCAGAAAGGTCACTATGGCGTCGCGCTGCTCACCAAAGATACGCCGGTTTCCGTGCGCCGCGGCTTCCCCGGCGACGGAGAAGAAGCGCAGCGCCGCATCATCATGGCGGAAGTGCCTTCCGCGCTCGGGAACATCACGGTCATTAACGGCTATTTCCCGCAGGGCGAGAGCCGCGATCACGAGACAAAATTCCCGGCCAAAGCGAAGTTTTATCAGGATCTACAGAATTACCTGACGACCGAACTGAAAAAAGAGAATCCGGTGCTGATCATGGGCGACATGAACATCAGCCCGACGGATCTCGATATCGGCATCGGCGAAGAGAACCGCAAGCGCTGGCTGCGCACCGGCAAATGTTCTTTCCTGCCGGAAGAGCGTGAGTGGATGGAGCGCCTGCTGGGCTGGGGCCTGGTGGATACCTTCCGCAGTGCCAACCCGGAAACGCAGGATCGCTTCTCGTGGTTTGACTACCGCTCAAAGGGCTTTGACGACAACCGCGGCCTGCGTATCGATCTGCTGCTGGCCAGCACGCCGCTGGCAGAGCGCTGCATCGAAACCGGAATCGACTACGACATCCGCAGCATGGAAAAACCGTCGGACCACGCGCCAGTATGGGCTAAATTCAAGCTGTAATCGCGCGTGAACATGCGAAAAACACTTTTCCTGTGCGCCCTTCTGGGCGCATTTCTTATGACATTTGTCTTTCTGCCGCCTGACACGCTCTCTCTGGCAGGAATTAAAACGCATCAGCAGACGTTACTCTCCCATGTCGACCGCGCGCCGCTGCGTAGCCCGCTGATCTTCTTTGCGCTTTATGTGGTGGTTTCCGCCCTGTCGATACCCGGCGCAGCAGTTCTGACCCTGCTGGGCGGGGCGTTATTCACGCTGTGGGAAGGCACCGTGCTGGTTTCGTTTGCTTCCACGCTCGGGGCCACGCTGGCGATGCTCGCCAGCCGTTACCTGCTGCGCGACTGGGTGCAACGGCAGTTTGCCCGTCAGATGACAACGGTGAATGCCGGCATGGCGCGCGACGGCACGGGGTATCTTTTTGCCCTGCGCCTGATGCCGCTGTTCCCGTTTTTTCTGGTGAATTTGCTCATGGGGCTGACACGCATCACGGTGCGGCGCTACTGGTGGGTCAGCCAGGTCGCCATGCTGCCCGCGACGGTTGTCTTTCTGAACGCCGGGCGGGAGCTGGGAAAAGTGGCATCGCTTCGCGATATTTTGTCGCCGGGCATGGTATTCGCCTTTACACTACTGGGGTTATTACCGCTGGCCACGCGCCGGCTCTTATCCCGCTATCTCCCTTCTGCTAAAAAGTGAGGCATTATGCGCCGTGTGCGTTTTTGCACGTTTCTGACCGGTCTGCTGTTGGCAGCCCCCCTCTATGCCGCCGAAGGCTGGCAAACTGTTCAACAGCAGGCCAAAGGCCAGACCGTCTGGTTTAACGCCTGGGGCGGCGATCCGGCGGTCAACCGCTACCTTGAGTGGGTTAGCGGTGAGATGCAAACGCACTATGCCATTACGCTAAAAATCGTCCCGCTGGCGGATGCCGCCGATGCGGTCAAACGTATCCAGACCGAAGCCACTTCAGGGCGAAAGACCAACGGCTCGGTCGACCTGCTGTGGGTCAACGGCGAAAACTTCCGCACCCTGAAAGAGGCTAACCTGCTGCAAACCGGGTGGGCGCAGAGGTTGCCTAACTGGCGCTATGTCGATACCCGCAAACCCGTCACGGAAGATTTTGCCATTCCCACAGACGGCGCGGAGTCGCCGTGGGGCGGCGCGCAGCTGACCTTTATCGCCCGCCGGGTCAGCATGCCGACGCCGCCAGAAGATCCTCAGGCGCTGCTGGCGTACGCGCAGCAGCACCCGGGCAAAGTCAGCTATCCTCGCCCGCCCGATTTTACCGGCACGGCCTTTCTGGAGCAGCTGCTGCTGACGCTTGCGGCGCATCCCGAGGCGTTACAAAAAGCGCCTGACGCTACGTTTGCCCAGGTGACGGCGCCGCTCTGGGCCTACCTCGATAAGCTGCACCCACTGCTGTGGCGTGAAGGAAAAGATTTCCCTCCCTCTCCCGCCCGGATGGATGCCCTGCTTGCCAGCGGCAGCCTGAACCTGTCGCTGACCTTTAACCCGGCGCACGCGCAGCAAAAAGTGGCGAGCGGCGAGCTGCCTGCCGACAGCTACAGCTTTGGTTTTCGCGACGGGATGCTCGGCAACGTGCATTTTGTGGCTGTTCCGGCCAATGCCAGCGCGAGTGCGGGGGCGAAAGTGGTCGCCAATTTCCTGCTGTCGCCGCAGGCGCAGATCCGCAAAGCCGACCCGGCAGTCTGGGGAGACCCGAGCGTGCTGGATGCGAAAACGCTGCCCGAAGGTGAAGCGAAACAGCTGATGGTCCATACGCCTCAGGGATTGCCGAAGATGCTCGCGGAGCCGCAGTCCGCCTGGGTGAACGCGCTGGAGCAGGAATGGCTGCGTCGTTACGGCACCCGTTAAGCTGGCTTGTCTGGCTGGCGATGGCGGTGATTTATCTGCCGATCCTGCCCGCTGGCGCCATGCTGTTCGCACCGGCCTTTTCCGTAACGAACTGGCAGCGGCTGCTGAACGATCCGCAGCTGCCGCAGGCAGCCGTAGCCACGCTGGTCTCAACGCTTATCGCCACGCTGGGGGCCTTGTTTATCGCCCTTTCTCTCGTGACCCTTTTCTGGCCCGGCAACCGCTGGCGGCGCCTCAGCACGCGCCTGCCGTGGCTGCTGGCGATCCCCCACGTAGCCTTCGCCACCAGCGCGCTACTGCTGTTTGCCGAGGGCGGTCTGTTGTATCAGGTTTGTACCGTCTGTTCGCCGCCGTTTGACCGCTACGGCGCCGGGCTGGGCCTGACGCTCGCGGTCAAAGAGAGCGCGTTTGTGCTGTGGGCGATTTACGCCGTGCTGCCGGAAAAAGGGCTCGCGCAGCAGAAGATCGTCCTGCAGACCTTCGGCTACGGGCGTTTTCAGACGCTCAGCTGGCTGATCCTTCCGGCGATCGCGCCCGTTCTCGGGGCGGTGATGCTGGCGGTGCTGGCGTGGTCGCTGTCGGTCGTGGACGTGGCGATCGTTCTCGGACCCGGCAACCCGCCCACGATGGCCGTGCTGGCCTGGCAGTGGCTGAGCCAGGGCGACGCGCAGCAGCAGGCAAAAGGGACGCTGCTGTGCCTGCTGCTCCTTTGCCTGCTGGCCGCGCTTGCCGCGCTGGGGTACGGCCTGTGGAAGGCCTGGCGTCGCGCGATTCCGGACCAGACAGGTACGCGCCGCAGGTCGCATATCGTGCGGCCTGAACGCGCATTCAGCGGGTTTCTGCCCGCCTGCGGCATCCTGTGCGCCGCCGTGCTGTTGATGCTGGCGCAACGGGACGACGTGGGTCCCGTGGGCATCAGCCTTTCCTTCGGTCTGCTTTCGAGCCTTATCGCCCTTATCGTCATTTTTCTCTGGCTGGAATGGGGGCCGCAGCGAGGCGCGGCGTGGGTGTGGTTACCGCTCGCCCTTCCGGCCCTGCCGCTCGTCACCGGGCAATACGCGGTTGCTTTGCATCTGGGGCTCGATGGACGCTTTGTCGCCGTCCTCTGGAGCCATCTTCTGTGGGTGCTACCGTGGATGCTGCTGGTGCTGCAATCGGCCTGGCGGCGGATCGATCCCCGGCTTATCCTTACCGCCAGAACGCTCGGCTGGCGGCGGGAAAAAATATTCTTACTGCTGAAATGCCCCATGCTGGTGCGCCCTGCGCTGCTGGCCTTTGCCACCGGCTTTTCCGTCAGCATGGCGCAATATATGCCGACGCTCTGGCTGGGCGCGGGGCGTTTCGCCACGCTGACCACTGAGACCGTCGCGCTCAGCAGCGGGGGCAGCATCCCGGTTCTCGCGAACCGTGCCCTGGGATTATTGCTCGTCACGGGCGTCGTATTCGGCCTTGCCGCGCTGTTATCCCGGCTCGCGGGCCGCTACCGTCAAGGATTACGTTAATGCTGAAGGTAAGCAACCTCACCATCGAACCGCTTTTCCGCGGGGTCAATTTTTGCGTACCCCGCGGGGAGATTGTCACCCTGATGGGGCCGTCCGGCAGCGGCAAATCGACCCTTTTTGCCTGGATGGTCGGCGCGCTGTCAGACGAGTTTCAGGCGCGGGGCGAACTGTGGCTCGACGAACGCCGCTGCGACGGTTTGCCCGTCGAATCCCGCGGTCTGGGCATTCTTTTTCAGGACGCGCTGCTGTTTGACCCGTTCAGCGTCGGGCAGAATTTGATGCTGGCGCTGCCCGAGCGGATCGTCGGACGCGCGCGTCGGGAATCGGTCGAGCAGGCGCTGGCTTCCGCCGGGCTGAGCGGTCATTACGCCAGCGATCCGGCCACGCTTTCCGGCGGCGAGCGTGCCCGGGTTAGCCTGCTGCGCGCCCTGCTCGCAGAGCCGCAGGCGCTGCTGCTGGACGAACCGTTCAGCCGCCTTGATAAAGCGTTACGCACGACGTTCCGGGCATGGGTGTTTGACACCGTCCGCGCGCGCAATATTCCGGTGGTGCTGGTCACCCATGACGAGGACGATATTCCGCCCGGCGGCGAGGTGATGGAGATTTCTCGCTGGCAATAATGTGCTAACGCAATGTTTTCCGTTTCGGGAGAGACGACAATGCCCCCCTCTTTTACTGACGTCAGGTTATTCGATGAAACGTGTTTCTCAACTGACCGCGCTGGCCCTGATCTGCGGCCTCGCCTCTTTTTCCTCTCTGGCAGCTGATATGGCCAATACGATGACGCTGTCTCAGCTTCAGGCACAGCACGGCGCGGCAATCGACACCCGCCCCAGCGCCTTCTATAACGGCTGGCCGCAGACCCTCAGCGGCCCATCCGGGCATGAACCCGCAGCGCTCAACCTGGCTGCCGCCTGGCTTGATGCAATGAGCGACGAGCAGATTGCGCTTTGGGCCAGGCAGCATCAGCTGACGCCGGGGACGGCCATCGCGCTATACGGCGACAGTGGCGCCAGCCTGGCGGTGAAAGCCCGCCTGGAGAAAGTCGGATACCGCCACGTTTCGCTTCTCAGCGATGCCCTGCAGGTGCCCGACCGCCTTCAGCGTCTGGCGCACTTTGAACAGCTCGTCTACCCGCAGTGGATCCACCAGCTCCAGCAGGGTAAACCGGTGACCGCCGCGCCGGCGGGCGAATGGAAAGTAATTGAAGCTGCCTGGGGCGCGCCGAAGTTTTACCTGCTGAACCACATTCCCGGCGCGGGCTACATCGACACTAACGAGGTGGAAAGCGAGCCGCTGTGGAATAAAGTCTCCGACGACAGGCTGAAAGCGATGCTGGCAAAGCACGGGATCCGTCACGATACCACCGTCATTCTGTATGGCCGTGACGTTTACGCCGCCGCGCGCGTGGCACAGATTATGCTGTACGCGGGCGTGAAGGATGTGCGCATTCTCGATGGCGGCTGGAAGGCGTGGTCAGATGCCGGTCTGCCAGTTGAGCGCGGCATGCCCGCTAAAGTAGCTCCGGCCGCTGAATTTGGCGCGCCGATCCCCGGCCAGCCGCAGCTGATGGTGGATATGGAACAGGCGCGCGGCATGCTGCACCGCCAGGATGCCTCCCTGGTCAGCATTCGTTCGTGGCCGGAGTTTATCGGCGAAACCAGCGGCTACAGCTACATCAAGCCAAAAGGTGAAATTGCCGGCGCCCGCTGGGGCCATGCGGGCAGCGATGCCACCCATATGGAAGACTTCCATAACCCGGATGGCACCATGCGCAGCGCGGACGATATCGCCGCCCAGTGGAAAAGCTGGAACATCCTGCCGGAACAGCAGGTCGCGTTTTACTGCGGCACCGGCTGGCGAGCGTCAGAAACCTTTATGTACGCCCGGGCGATGGGCTGGAAGCACGTCTCCGTCTATGACGGCGGCTGGTATGAATGGAGCAGCCACCCGCAGAACCCGGTCACTACCGGCGAGCGCGGGCCGGAAAGCACTCTCTAAGGGGCGAGTGACTTCAGCGTCACGTAGCCGCTCCAGATGCGCGTTGTGGTGGTCAGCCAGCACAGCGCGCCGAATATCCACGCGAACAGCGTAAAGTGGGCCGGAAACAGGCAGCACAGCGCGAACAGCGCGATGGTTTCCGTCCCTTCCGTTAATCCGCCGATATAGTAAAACGACTTGTGCGCATAGCCGGGGTTGTCGATGTTATGCTTCGCGGCCAGCGCGGCAAAGGCCAGAAAACTGCTGCCGGTACCGATAAACGCAAACAGCAGCCAGGCGGCGGCCAGCGTATTCTCTGCGGGTGCAGCCAGCGCAAAGCCAAACGGCACCAGCGCGTAGAACAGAAAATCGAGGGCGATATCCAGAAACCCTCCCGCATCCGTCAGCCCTCTCCGACGCGCCAGCGCGCCGTCCAGACCATCCAGCAGGCGGTTCAGAACGATGGCAACCAGCGCCGCCAGATACCAGCCGAGGGCCAGAAACGGCAGCGCCAGCAGGCCGATGGCAAACCCGGCAAGCGTTAGCCCGTCGGGCGTAATGCCCGGCTTATCCAGCATGGAAACCAGACGGTTCAGAGCGGGCTTTACCCGCGGGTGCAGGTGACGGTCAAGCATCTGGCTTCCCTTTAAACGTGGCGCACAGCCCCTGAGCCGGAATATCCAGCGCGGCATTAAACCGGGCCGAGAGATTCTGAAAAGCAATGAGTGCCGTCATTTCAGTGATGGCATCATCCGTAAAGTGGCGTTTCATCGCCGTTTTGACGGCCTCATCCACCCGGGGTGGCGTGGCGGTCACCGCCTCCGCATAGGCCAGTGCCGCGCGCTCCTGTTCACTGAACAAGTCAGAATCAGTCCAGCCGCTCACGGCCTGGACTTTATCCAGCGCGCCGCAGCGCTCGGCCAGGCGCAGGCTGTTGGCATCAATGCAGAACGCACAGTGGCACAGCTGCGATACGCGCGTCATGAGCAGCGAGCGCAGCACTGGCGTCAGGCGCGCTTTTCTGCGCTCCAGAAAGGCCACGAACAAGGCGACCAGCCAGAACAGACGCGGCATGCGTCCCCACCAGCGCGTGGGGTTCAGCACGGCGCCGAAGTGTTTTCGCTGCGCGGCGGCAATGGGTTTTACGCTCGCCGGAAGGGTTGGGATGGGCTCTACCCAGGTGGACGTCTCTTTCACCTGATTCTCCTGATGGCTGGACTCTTTGAAAGGGCACGATAATATGGCGTTTTTCGCTATCAAGTATTGACGACCATGCTAAAAACAGTCGATGTCGTTGCGGCCATCATCGAAAAAGACGACAAAATTTTACTGGCGCAGCGCCCTGCTCACGCCGACCAGCCGGGTATGTGGGAGTTCGCTGGCGGCAAAGTGGAGGCCGGAGAAACCCATCCCGAGGCGCTTATCCGCGAGCTGCGTGAAGAGCTGGGTATTGAGGCACAGCCTGAGCAGTACGTGGCAAGCCATCAGCGCGAGGTATCACAGCGGTTAATTAACCTGCATGCCTGGCACGTGCCCACCTTCAGCGGAGAGTTAACGGCGCACTACCACAGCGCGCTGGTGTGGTGTACGCCGGAAGAGGCGCTTTGCTACAGCCTGGCCCCTGCGGATATCCCGCTGCTGGAGGCGTTTATTCTTTTACGCGCCGCCAGACCAGCGGATTCGTGCTGATGGTACGTTCATCGCGCTGGCACTGGAGCAGCACGCCATCGGCCTTCACGACGGCCCCTTCAGAATAGTTTTGATCCTGGTAGATGCAGCACTGGTTACACGGCTGCGCGCGCTGGCCGCTGGAGCTAAACACCTCCGGCGGCACATTCACTTCTACATCCGGGCGAATGCGGTCAGCCTGCGCGCCTGCGGTCAACATCAATGATAACGCGGCCATCACGTAACGGTTCATAGACTTCTCTTCCTGTTGTCTCCTGTTAATGACTATAACGGTAAATCGGGCAGAATCTTTAATTTAGCGCATCATCGCTTTTTGTTATGACGCAGCCCGGGTCATTAATTTCCCTTTCGGCATACATTTCCGCTTGCTTCACAAAGCGGTACGGGTGGTATAGTCAAAAAAACAACACAAATCGCATAAGCAACAGACATAAATTACTATAAGAGGTTCTTATATCTATGGATCAGACACGCTCTCTGGAAAGTTTCCTTGCCCATGTTCAGCAGCGCGACCCGCACCAAAGTGAGTTTGCTCAGGCCGTTCGTGAAGTAATGACTACCCTCTGGCCGTTCCTTGAAGAAAACCCGCGCTATCGTCAACTGTCGCTGCTGGAACGTCTGGTTGAGCCAGAACGTGTGATCCAGTTCCGCGTGACCTGGGTGGATGACCGCAACCAGGTGCAGGTCAACCGCGCCTGGCGCGTGCAGTTTAACTCCGCCATCGGTCCGTTTAAGGGCGGCATGCGCTTCCACCCTTCCGTGAACCTGTCGATTCTGAAATTCCTCGGCTTTGAGCAGACGTTTAAAAATGCGCTCACCACCCTGCCAATGGGCGGCGGTAAAGGCGGGAGTGATTTCGATCCCAAAGGCAAAAGCGAAGGCGAAGTGATGCGTTTCTGTCAGGCGCTGATGACCGAACTCTACCGCCACCTCGGCCCGGACACCGACGTACCGGCGGGGGATATCGGCGTGGGGGCCCGCGAAGTGGGCTTTATGGCCGGGATGATGAAAAAACTCTCCAATAACAGCGCCTGCGTCTTTACCGGCAAAGGACTATCGTTTGGCGGCAGTCTGATTCGCCCGGAGGCGACCGGCTACGGCCTGGTTTACTTCACCGAGGCAATGCTCAAGCGTCACGGCTTAGGTTTTGAAGGGATGCGCGTGGCGGTTTCCGGCTCCGGTAACGTGGCGCAGTACGCTATCGAAAAAGCGATGCAGTTTGGCGCCCGCGTGGTGACGGCCTCCGACTCTAAGGGCACGGTAGTGGATGAAGCGGGCTTTACGGCTGAGAAGCTGGCGCGCCTGTGCGAAATCAAAGCCAGCCGCGATGGCAGACTAGCCGATTATGCCGCGGAGTTTGGCCTGACGTATCTGGAAGGTAAACAGCCGTGGGGCGTGCCGGTGGATATCGCCCTGCCGTGCGCCACGCAAAACGAGCTGGACGCGGACGCCGCGCGCACGCTGATTACCAACGGCGTGAAGGCGGTAGCCGAAGGGGCGAATATGCCGACCACTATCGAGGCGACGGATCTGTTCCTGGAAGCGGGCGTGCTGTTTGCGCCGGGCAAGGCCGCTAACGCGGGCGGCGTGGCAACGTCCGGTCTGGAGATGGCGCAAAACGCCGCGCGTCTCGGCTGGAAGGCGGAGAAAGTGGATGCCCGTCTGCACCACATCATGCTGGATATTCACCACGCCTGCGTGGAGTACGGCGGTGAAGCGTCACAGACCAACTACGTGCGCGGCGCGAATATTGCCGGGTTCGTGAAGGTAGCGGATGCGATGATTGGGCAGGGTGTGATTTAAGGTTTATATCGTACGGCCGGGTGCCCTCACCCCGGCCCTCTCCCACAGGGAGAGGGAGAAAACCGGGCGTATCAGGCCGCGCTCTTTTTCTTTTTAAACGGTTTCTTCGCGCCGCTACCGGGTGCAACCATCCCTCTGAACGTTTTCACCGGCGTGCTACGCGCCTGATCGATCAGCTGGTAAAGCGTCCCGACCAGCGGCTGCATAAAGTCCTGGTAACGACACTGCTTCTCGCTGATCTGCGTCAGCACCGATTCCCAGTGTGCGGTCATGTCCGGCCGGGCGGCCAGCTCAGGTAGCGAATGAATTAGCGCCCGGCCCGGTTCCGTTGAGTGGATGTAGCGCCCCTTTTTCTCGAGAAAACCGCGCTTAAAGAGCAGCTCGATGATCCCCGCGCGGGTCGCTTCCGTACCCAGACCGTCGGTGGCGCGCAGGATCTTCTTCAGATCTTTATCCTGCACAAAGCGGGCGATCCCGGTCATGGCGGAAAGCAGCGTCGCATCGGTGAAGTGGCGCGGCGGCTGGGTCTGTCGTTCAACCACTTCGCCTTTTTCACACAGCAGTTCGTCATCTTTCGCCACCACCGGCAGCGGCGTGCCGTCGTTCTCCTCGTCACGCTCTTTGTTGCCGAGCAGCGTGCGCCAGCCTGCTTCCGCAAGGAAACGCGCCTTGGCGATAAACTTGCCTTTGGCAATCTCAAGCTCAATCACGCATTTACGGAATACCGCGTCCGGGCAGAACTGCATCAGGTACTGACGGGCGATCAGGTTATACACCTTCGCTTCGTTATCGGTCAGGTTGACGCTGCTGGCACGCGCCGTCGGGATAATCGCGTGGTGGGCATCCACCTTTTTGTCATCCCAGCAGCGGTTATGGGTATCCGGATTAACGACGGGCTGCGGGAGCAGATCCGGCGCGTGGACGCCGATGGCGTTCATCACCGAGTGGCGTCCGGCAAAGTGCTCTTCCGGCAGATAGCGGCTGTCCGAACGCGGATAGGTGATCAGCTTGTGGGTTTCGTAAAGCTTCTGACAGATGTCCAGCACGTTCTGCGCGCTGAGACCAAAGCGCTTCGCGGCCTCAATCTGCAGAGCAGAAAGGGAGAACGGCAGCGGCGCGGGTTCTGATTCCCGTTTATCGTTATAGCTGGTGACGATAGCGGGCTGGCCGGTAATACGGTTGACCACGTGCTCCGCCAGCGGACGGTGCAGCAGCCGCCCCTCTTCGTCCTGATACGACTCGCAGGCATCGCTCGGCTGCCAGACGGCGGTAAAGCGTTCGTCTTTTGGCGTGACGATGTGGGCTTTCACTTCAAAGAAATCTTTGGCGACGAAGTTCTCAATCTCTTCATCGCGACGCACCACCAGCCCCAGCACCGGCGTCTGCACGCGGCCCACGGAGAGCACGCCCTGATAGCCCGCGTTGCGCCCGAGGATAGTGTAGGCGCGGGTCATGTTGATCCCGTAAAGCCAGTCGGCGCGTGCACGCGCCAGCGCGGAGACGCACAGCGGGATAAATTCGCTGTTGGCGCGCAGACGCGAAATGGCACGCTCAACCGCTTGCGGATTGAGGTCGTTGATCAGGCAGCGCTGCACCTGCTGGCGCTTTTCCGGCGCCAGCTCAAGATAGTCCAGCACTTCGTCCACCAGCAGCTGCCCCTCTCTGTCCGGGTCACCCGCGTGGACCACTTCCGTCGCCTCGTGCAGAAAACGTTTAATAACGTTGAGCTGTTTGGTAACGGACGGGCGAGGCTGAAGGCGCCACTTTTCCGGCACAATCGGCAGATCGTTGAGGTTCCAGCGGGCGTAGCGGCTGTCGTAGACGTCCGGTTGCGCCTGCTCAAGCAGGTGGCCGATACACCAGGTGACCACCTGCCCGTTACCGCATTCGATAAAGCCGTCGCCTTTGCGATGCGGCTTAGGCAGCACGTCGGCGATGGCTCGGGCCAGGCTCGGCTTTTCGGCGATAAACAACCGCATCGAATTAACGGATCTCAATCATCGGTCGGCCACCGCGTGCGGTCACCAGCTCGCCGATCGCCGTCAGGGTGATGCCAAACTCGGCCGCGGTTGCCTGAACCTCGGCTTCGGATTCCGGCGTGACCGCCAGCAGCAGACCGCCGGAGGTTTGCGGATCGCACAGCAGGTTGCGCCACTCCTCTGGCATTTCACCCATCAGGTGACCGTAGCTGGCGAAATTGCGCTGGGTACCGCCCGGGACCGCGCCCTGGGCAATGTACTCTTCCACGCCCGGCAGCTTCGGCACGTCCTGATACCAGACCTGCGCCTGCACGCCTGCGCCCTGACAGACCTCAGAGAGGTGCCCCAGCAGGCCAAAACCGGTGACGTCGGTCATCGCCTTCACGCCGTCGATATTGGCGAACGCCGCACCAGCGAGGTTCATCTGGCACATCACTTCCGTTGCCAGGCCTTTGTGCTCCGGTTTCAGCAGGGATTTTTTCTCGGCGGTAGTAAGCACGCCAATGCCCAGCGGCTTGGTGAGGAAGAGCCTGCAGCCCGCCTGGGCGGTACTGTTGCGCTTCACGCGCTCGGTCGGCACCACGCCCGTCACGGCCAGGCCGAAGATCGGCTCCGGCGCATCAATCGAGTGGCCGCCGGCCAGGGCAATTCCCGCCTGCTGGCAGGCGAAACGCCCACCATCAATCACCTCGCGGGCGATTTCTGGTGGAATGGTGTTGATCGGCCAGCCCAGAATGGCGATCGCCATGATCGGCTTACCGCCCATAGCGAAGATATCGCTGATGGCGTTGGTGGCCGCGATGCGCCCGAAGTCGAACGGGTTGTCGACAATCGGCATAAAGAAGTCAGTGGTGCTGATAATGCTGGTGCCGTTACCTAAGTCATAAACCGCCGCATCGTCACGCGTTTCATTGCCGACAAGCAGGTTCGGGTCGACAAACTTCGCCTGTTCGCTGTGCAGAATGGTCTCCAGCACTTTCGGGGAAATTTTACAACCGCAACCGGCTCCGTGGCTGTACTGCGTTAAACGAATGGTTTGCTCGCTCATGGACGTCTCCTGTCATCTCAATCGCGCTATGGTAGCGCTCATTCCATAAAGAGGTAAGTATGACTGTCTGAATTCTGCGGCAGATGCTCAGAATCCAGACAGTTTAGCGCGCGTTATCAGAAACGGCTGACGAAAGGCGTGGTGTCCGGCACGCTAATGGTGCTGGAGGCTTTAAGCTGTGGGGTACCGAGATAGAGGAAGCCGACAATTTTGTCGTGCTCACCGCAGGAGAATCCTGCCCGCACGGCAGCGCTCTCGGTCAGCGGACCGGTGCGCCAGATACCGTTAAACCCCTGTGCAACGGCGGCCATTTGCATCGCCATCACCGCACAGCCGGCAGACATTTCCTGCTCCCAGACCGGCACCTTATGGTCAGCCTGGCATTTGGCCACGACGGTAACGATCATCGGGGCGCGGAACGGCGCGTTGCGGGCTTTATCAATCCCCTTCTCATCCTGCCCAGCGGCAATCGCCCCCTGCTCCAGCAGCTGACTGAAACGTTCGCGGCCTTCACCCTCAATCACAAAGAAGTGCCATGGCTGCAGCGTGCCGTGATCCGGGGCACGCATGCCGGCACGCAGAATGTTTTCCAGCTGCTCGCCCACAGGGGCAGGTT
The DNA here is from genome assembly GCF_041399405.1 of Enterobacter sp. KB-280D8. NCBI lineage: Bacteria > Pseudomonadati > Pseudomonadota > Gammaproteobacteria > Enterobacterales > Enterobacteriaceae > Enterobacter > Enterobacter sp. KB-280D8. The sequence continues at coordinate 41,440 of NZ_JBGKEC010000001.1, read as the reverse complement.
CGGCCAGACGTGACGCGCTACGACGGTTAACAAGCAGTTCGAGTGCATCCATTGGTTAACTCCTTTCTTGAAATTTACTCACAAAATTAACACGACGGCAGATTTTGTTACAGCCTGGCAGGCGATTCCTGCTGACAAGTGGCGGTTGGGTCATTACGATAACCCAACATTACCGTCCAGTGGCGACGGAAACAGTCATTTTCTGGTTAGGGAGAATACATGCGAACCCTTTGGCGAATCTTTGCCGGTTTCTTTAAATGGACGTGGCGACTGCTCAACTTCGTCCGCAACCTGGTGATGAATATCTTCTTCATCCTGCTGGTTCTGGTTTGCGCGGGCATCTGGATGCATATCAGCAACGCGAATCAGGCTCAGCATTCGACTCGCGGGGCCCTGTTACTCGATATCACCGGCGTGATCGTTGATAAACCGTCCACCAGCAACCGTCTGGGGGTTATCAGCCGACAGCTGTTTGGCGCGACGTCAGACCGCCTGCAGGAGAACTCCCTGTTCGATATCGTCGATACCATCCGACAGGCCAAAGACGACCGTAACATCACCGGGATCGTGCTGGATCTGAAAGATTTTGCCGGCGGCGACCAGCCTTCCATGCAGTACATCGGGAAAGCGCTGCGCGAATTCCGCGACAGCGGCAAGCCGGTGATTGCCGTGGGCGACAGCTACAGCCAGGGGCAATATTATCTGGCGAGTTTCGCCAATAAGATCTGGCTTTCTCCGCAGGGGACGGTCGATCTGCACGGCTTTGCCACCAACGGCCTGTACTACAAATCGCTGCTCGACAAGCTGAAGGTCACCACCCACGTCTTCCGCGTCGGCACCTATAAATCTGCCGTGGAGCCGTTTATCCGCGACGATATGTCTCCTGCCGCCCGTGAAGCGGACAGCCGCTGGATTGGCGAGCTGTGGCAGAACTATCTCGGCACCGTTGCCGCTAACCGTCAAATTACCGCTGAGCAGGTGTTCCCTGGCGCTCGTGGCGTGCTGGACGGGCTGCGTAAGGTCGAAGGCGATACAGCGAAATACGCGCTCGACAATAAGCTGGTTGACGCGCTGGGCACCAGTGCGGATATCGAAAAGGCCCTGACCAAACAGTTTGGCTGGAGCAAAGAGGACAAAAACTACAGCGCCATCAGCATGTATGACTATGCTGCGAAAAAACCGGACGATAGCGGTGACAGCGTAGCCGTGGTCTTTGCTAACGGCGCCATCATGGACGGTCAGGAAACGCCGGGCAACGTCGGCGGTGACACCACCGCGTCGCAAATCCGCGACGCACGTCTTGATCCGAAAGTGAAAGCAATTGTTCTGCGCGTCAACAGCCCTGGCGGCAGCGTCAGCGCCTCCGAGGTGATCCGCGCTGAACTGGCCGCGGCGCGTGCCGCCGGCAAGCCTGTCGTCGTATCCATGGGTGGTATGGCCGCGTCTGGCGGATACTGGATCTCCACGCCTGCCAACTACATTGTGGCGAACCCAAGCACGCTGACCGGCTCGATCGGCATCTTCGGGGTGATTAACACCGTGGAAAACAGTCTGGATTATCTGGGCGTGCATACCGATGGCGTTTCCACGTCGCCGCTGGCGGATGTGTCGATGACCAAATCCCTGCCGCCGGAAGTTTCAGAGATGATGCAGCTGAGCATTGAGAACGGCTATAAGCGCTTTATCACGCTGGTTGCCGACTCGCGTAAGAAGACGCCTGAACAGATCGACCAGATTGCTCAGGGCCACGTCTGGACCGGGCAGGATGCGAAGAGTAACGGTCTGGTCGACAGCCTGGGCGACTTCGACGACGCGGTGAAGAAAGCCGCCGAACTGGCGAAGCTCAAGCAGTGGCATATTGAGTATTACCAGGACGAGCCGTCGTTCTTCGATATGGTGATGGACAGCATGTCCGTTTCCGTTCGCGCCATGCTGCCGGAGGCGCTGCAGGCGTACCTGCCTGCCCCGGTGGCCACGGCTGCGAAAGCAATGAAGGCGGAAAGCGATAAGCTTGCGGCCTTTAACGATCCACAAAGTCGTTACGCGTTTTGCCTGACCTGCGCGAACGTCCGTTAAAAACCGTCCCCTCTTCCCGTGAAGAGGGGATTTTTTCTTTTGAAGAACAAGAACTCACTACCATGCAGAAGAAATCGATTTATGTCGCCTACACTGGCGGTACCATCGGGATGCAGCGCTCTGAAAACGGCTATATTCCGGTCTCCGGCCACCTGCAGCGTCAGCTTGCTCTGATGCCTGAATTCCACCGTCCGGAAATGCCTGACTTTACCATCCACGAATACGAGCCGCTGATGGACTCCTCCGACATGACGCCGGAAGACTGGCAGCACATTGCGGATGACATTAAAGCCCATTACGACCAGTACGACGGCTTCGTGATCCTGCACGGCACTGACACCATGGCGTTCACCGCCTCGGCGCTCTCCTTCATGCTGGAGAACCTGAGCAAGCCGGTGATCGTCACCGGGTCGCAAATTCCGCTGGCCGAGCTGCGCTCTGACGGGCAGATCAACCTGCTGAACTCCCTGTACGTGGCGGCCAATTACCCGATCAACGAAGTGTCGCTGTTCTTCAACAACCGTCTGTATCGCGGCAACCGCACCACCAAAGCTCATGCCGACGGTTTTGACGCCTTCGCCTCCCCTAACCTGCAGCCGCTGCTGGAAGCCGGGATTCATATCCGTCGTCTGGGAACGCCTCCGGCACCGAACACCGCTGGCGAGCTGATCGTGCATCCGATTACCCCGCAGCCGATTGGCGTGGTCACCATCTATCCGGGGATCTCCGCAGACGTGGTGCGCAACTTCCTGCGCCAGCCGGTGAAAGCGCTGATCCTGCGCTCCTATGGCGTGGGCAATGCTCCGCAGAACGGCGAGTTCCTGAAAGAGCTTCAGGAAGCCAGCGAGCGCGGAATTGTGGTCGTGAACCTGACCCAGTGCATGTCCGGCAAAGTGAATATGGGGGGCTATGCCACCGGCAACGCGCTGGCGCACGCGGGGGTGATCAGCGGCTTCGATATGACCGTTGAGGCGACGCTGACTAAACTTCACTATTTACTGAGTCAGGATCTGGACATTCAGTCCATTCGCCGCGCCATGATGCAAAACCTGCGCGGCGAACTGACCCCGGACGAATAAGGAGGTCTCATGAAGCAACGCGCCCTGCTACTGGTCGATTTGCAAAATGATTTCTGCGCGGGCGGTGCGCTTGCCGTCGCCGAAGGTGACAGCACCGTTGACGTGGCCAACGCGCTGATTGACTGGTGCAAAGCACGCAGTGAAGCGGTTGTCGCCAGCCAGGACTGGCACCCGGCGAATCACGGCAGCTTTGCCAGCCAGCACAACGTCGAGCCGTTCACCCAGGGTGAACTCGACGGGCTGGCGCAAACTTTCTGGCCGGATCACTGCGTACAGCAGACGGAAGGCGCGGAGCTGCATCCGCTCCTGAATCAGAAAGCCATCGACGCGGTGTTTCATAAAGGCGAAAACGCGGCTATCGACAGCTATAGCGCGTTTTTCGATAACGGGCATCGTCAGAAGACGGCGCTGGACGCGTGGTTACGTCACCATGAAATCACGGAGCTGATCGTACTGGGTCTGGCGACGGATTACTGCGTGAAGTTTACCGTGCTGGACGCGCTCCAGTTAGGCTATACCGTCAGCGTCATCACCGATGGCTGTCGTGGGGTGAACATTCACCCAGAGGACAGCGCTCAGGCGTTTATGGATATGGCCGCTGAAGGTGCTACGCTGTATACGCTGGCAGACTGGCTGGAAACGCAGGCGTAGTCTTTTAAGCCGGGTGGCGCTGACGCTTACCCGGCCTACCTTTCCCCGTAGGCCGGGTAAGGCGCAGCCGCCACCCGGCATTTCTTCCCCAATCCCCATAAAGTGAACTCCCTCGCATCACAAGCGAAACGGCAATGCTATTCTCATCAGGCTGTTTTTTCGCCACGCCTTTTCTGTGGCGTGGTTATTTTTATTACGTCAAAGAGGAACTTGTATGAAACGTTTGCCCCTGCTGGCAGCATTACCCTTGCTTTGCGCGTCACTTGCTTCCGCCGCGCCGCTGATGTCCGTGGGCTACTTTAACGGGGGTGGCGATGTCACCGCCGGACCGGGTGGCGATATTAATAAGCTGGACGTTCGCCAGATCACTCATCTGAACTACTCGTTTGGACTTGTTTATAACGACGAGAAAGACGAGACCAACGCCGCGCTGAAAGATCCGACGAAACTGCATCAAATCTGGCTGTCGCCAAAAGTGGCGTCCGATCTGGCCCTCATACCGGCCCTGCGTAAACAAAACCCGAACCTGAAAGTCCTGCTCTCTGTTGGCGGCTGGGGCGCGCGTGGTTTCTCTGGCGCAGCGGCAACCAAAGAGAGTCGCGCGGTGTTTATCCGCTCTGCGCAGGAAATTGTCGACAAATACGGCCTGGATGGGATCGATCTCGACTGGGAGTATCCGGTTAACGGCGCGTGGGGGCTGGTTGCAAGCCAGCCAGCCGATCGGGATAACTTCACCGCCTTGTTGAAAGAGATGCGCGCGGCGTTTGGGCAGAAAAAGCTGGTGACCATTGCGGTGGGCGCGAATGCGGAAAGTCCGAAAAGCTGGGTAGATGTCAAAGCCATCGCGCCCCTGCTCGACTATATCAACCTGATGACCTACGACATGGCGTACGGTACCCAGTATTTCAACGCGAACCTGTATGACTCCAGCGCCTGGCCAACGGTGGCTGCCGCCGATAAATACAGCGTCGATTTTGTGGTGAGCAACTATCTGGCCGCCGGACTTAAGCCGAAGCAGATGAACCTCGGGATCGGTTTTTACGGTCGCGTACCGAAACGTGCGGTTGAACCGGGCATTGACTGGAGCAAGCCGGACGCGCAAAAAAATCCGGTCACCCAGCCCTACTTCGGGCCGCAGGAGATCGGCCTGTTTAAATCGCTCGGCTATGACCTGACCAAAGATACCTACGTGAAGTACAACGATATCGTGAAGAAGCTGCTGAACGATCCGCAGAAGCGTTTTACCGAGCACTGGGACGACCAGGCGAAGGTGCCGTGGCTCTCGGTAAAGGGTTCTGATGGCAACGCGCTGTTTGCGATTTCGTATGAGAACCCGCGTTCCGTCGCGATCAAGGCAGACTACATCAAAGAAAAAGGCCTCGCCGGGGCGATGTTCTGGGAGTACGGGGCTGATGATAACAATCAGTTAGCGAAACAGCTGGCGGAATCACTCGGAATTAAGCACTAAGGTGTATGTGCCGGGTGGCGCTAGCGCTTACCCGGCACACACGGAGAGCGTTATTTGAAAGTCGCAATCGGCTTCGGCGTGATGCCAAAATCTTCCTTAAGCTCGCGCTTGCTCTTCATCACCATCTGACCGTTGGTATCGATAGTCATGTGCTGTGCATCGGTGTTGTTGCGCGCCTGCCACAGCATCACCAACTGCAAACTGTTCTCTTTTTGCTCAGGCGTCAGGGCCACACCGTCGGGCCATTTACCCAGCTCAACGGCGGTCACCAGACGCTGATAAACTTCCGGGGTCATCCCGTTAATCATGTCCTCAATATTCACGATCTCTCCCTTTCAAAGGAATAATTTGCTGAATCGTTTTTTCAACCCTTAATCTGGTCGCCGTTTTCATCGTCGCTGAAGCTCAGAGAAGCTGAGTTTACGCAGAAACGCTCGCCCGTTGGCTGAGGGCCATCCGGGAAAACATGCCCCAGGTGCGCGTCGCAGTTGCCGCAGCGAATTTCCGTGCGCACCATACCGTGCGACGAGTCGGTCAGATAGCGGATTGCGTCATCGCTCACCGGCTCGTAAAAGCTCGGCCAGCCGCAGCCAGAGTCGTATTTCGTTTGTGAATTAAACAGCGGGGCATCGCAGACCAGACAGTGGTAAACGCCGTCTCGCTTGTTATGCAGTAAACGCCCAGTAAATGGCGGCTCCGTGCCGTGATTCTGCGTCACGTAAAACTGCATTTCTGTGAGGCTTTTTTTCAAATCGTCAGGGTTACGTTGGTTCGACATATGCTTACATCTCGCTGTAGAAACAGACATCTTTTAACCCCGATTCTAACAAAACATTAACACCCTTGCGTGCACTTTTGTTCTAAACTTATGTGTCGCGAAAAGGCGGTCAGGCAATTGTGATCATGTTCACATTTTTATCCTGCGAGGACTTTAAAATTCCGGGCGCAGCCCCCATGTGGTTGCAAGCTCAAAGGGAAAGTGAGGCGAGTCAGTCGCACAAACGTTAGTCACAGGATTGATTTGTCGCAATGATTGACACGATTCCGCTTGACGCTGCGTAAGGTTTTTGTAATTTTACAGGCAACCTTTTATTCACTAACAAATAGCTGGTGGAATATATGACTATCAAAGTAGGTATCAACGGTTTTGGCCGTATCGGCCGTATTGTTTTCCGTGCTGCTCAGAAACGTTCTGACATCGAAATCGTTGGTATCAACGATCTCCTGGACGCTGAATACATGGCGTACATGCTGAAGTACGACTCAACTCACGGTCGTTTCGACGGCACCGTTGAAGTGAAAGACGGCCACCTGGTTGTTAACGGTAAAACCATCCGCGTTACTGCTGAGAAAGACCCAGCTAACCTGAAATGGAACGAAATCGGTGTTGACGTTGTTGCTGAAGCAACCGGTATCTTCCTGACCGACGAAACTGCACGTAAACACATCACTGCGGGTGCGAAGAAAGTTGTTCTGACCGGTCCTTCCAAAGACAACACCCCAATGTTCGTTCGTGGTGCAAACTTCGAAACTTACGCTGGCCAGGACATCGTTTCTAACGCATCCTGCACCACCAACTGCCTGGCACCGCTGGCTAAAGTCATCAACGACAACTTCGGCATCATCGAAGGTCTGATGACTACCGTTCACGCTACCACCGCTACTCAGAAAACCGTTGATGGCCCGTCTCACAAAGACTGGCGCGGCGGCCGTGGCGCGGCTCAGAACATCATCCCATCCTCTACCGGTGCTGCTAAAGCTGTAGGTAAAGTACTGCCAGAACTGAATGGCAAACTGACTGGTATGGCGTTCCGCGTTCCAACTCCTAACGTATCCGTTGTTGACCTGACTGTTCGTCTGGAAAAAGCTGCTTCTTATGAAGAAATTAAGAAAGCAATCAAAGCTGCTTCCGAAGGCGCAATGAAAGGCGTTCTGGGCTACACCGAAGACGACGTTGTATCTACCGATTTCAACGGCGAAGTGTGCACTTCCGTGTTCGATGCTAAAGCAGGTATCGCACTGAACGACAACTTCGTGAAACTGGTTTCCTGGTACGACAACGAAACTGGCTACTCTAACAAAGTACTGGACCTGATCGCTCACATCTCCAAATAAGTTGAGATGAGTGCTTGATCCAAAAAGGCGACTTCGGTCGCCTTTTTTATTGTTTTTAGACAGAGGATTGCTTAATGATTAATAAAATTTTTGCACTTCCGGTAGTCGAACAACTTACCCCTGTGCTCTCCCGCCGTCAGATTGACGGTGCCGACGTTATCGTCGTTGACCATCCCCGCGTTAAAGCGTCCGTGGCGCTGAACGGCGCTCACCTGCTCTCCTGGAAACCGGAAGGCGAAGCCGAAGGTTTGTGGCTGAGCGATGCGACCTCCTTCAAAAAAGGGGCGGCTATTCGCGGTGGCGTACCGATCTGCTGGCCGTGGTTTGGCCCGTCTGCACAGCCGGGTTTGCCTTCTCACGGTTTTGCCCGCAACCAGCAGTGGACGCTGAAAGCGCATAACGAAGACGATAATGGCGCCGTGCTGACCTTTGAGCTGCAGGCAAATGACGAGACCCGCGCCCTGTGGCCGCACGAGTTCACCCTGTATGCCCGCTTCAAGCTGGGTAAAACCTGCGAAATTGAGCTGGAAGCCCACGGCGAGTTCGACACCACCTCGGCCCTGCATACCTACTTCAACGTGGGTGATATCAGCGCAGTGAAGGTAAGCGGCCTTGGCGATACCTTTATCGATAAAGTGGATAACGCCAAAGAAGGCAAACTGAGCGACGGCATTCAGGCGTTCCCTGACCGTACCGACCGCGTCTATCTGCATCCGGAAGCATGCAGCGTGATCCACGACGGTACCCTGAACCGCAGCATTGAGGTGGTCCATCACCATCACAGCAACGTGGTGGGCTGGAACCCGGGTCCTGCTCTGTCTGTAAGCATGGCCGACGTACCTGACGACGGTTATAAAACGTTCGTCTGCGTGGAAACGGCCTGCGTGACCACCCCGCAGAAAGCGAGTGAAGAAAAGCCATCACGTTTAGGACAGACGATCCGCATCGTTAAGCGATAATGCCGCCGCACCACGCAAAAGCAAACGGGGCGCAAGCGCCCCGTTTTGATGCAAAGATTGCACTAAAATAATGCACAATCAGAACTTGTAGGTCACACCCACAGAGAAGATGCCAGCCCAGGACTTATCGACCATCGGGCTATCCTTCACTTCATCGCTCAGACGCTCGTAACGACCGGTGCCGTAGACGTTCCAGTCGCCAAGGAAGTTATAGCTCGCGGTCAGCTCCAGGTATGGATCCCAGCCGTCATCAGCGCTGTAGCTTTTCAGCCCACTGCGGCGGGACTCGTTTTTAGAGACGCCATAGTAGTAGTCGTTGTAGTTTTCACTGTTGTACTGCACCCCGATACCCGGCGTCAGGGTGAGCCCACCGTTGGTATAGCGGTACAGCCAGGCCAGATCCCAGATAAAGCCGTTGCTGTTATCCAGCGTATCACCCGCCAGGGCCGTACGCAGGAAGCCATACTGTGTGTTATGCACGTACGAAAGCCCGGCCATCATAGAGCTTTTGCGCTTGTCGAGCTGGCGAAGCGCATGGCTGTCGCTGTCTCCCGGCTTGAAGTGCGTTGGATCGTAGTAGGCCATGATAGATAACTTATCGGCCGTATCGTTCCAGAGATAGTAGCCGCCGCCGAGACCACGGAACCAGAAATTATCGCCTTCATAGGTGATAACGGGAACAGGATAAACATCGCGGTCATACTGTTTGTATGGGCTGTTAATGACGCCAACGCCCGCGCCCACCGTCCACTGACTTTCCGCCTGAGCGGTGCTAACTGCGGTAGCGGCAAGGATGCCCAATGCCAGAAGTTTGAGTTTGGTCACAATCCATTCTTTCCTGTAGTCAAATAATCAGCGGGTGAAGTGTAACCGCCATTCCCGAACATCCCAAAATTTTTTGCCTGCTAATCAGTCTGATTAACCCATTATTTTTAACTTTTCAGATGACAGCCCGCTTTCATTTATATGACCGCTGAATGAAAAACGTCCTTAAGCCTTATAACTCAGGTGGAAATTTTTGGATGAGTTATTGATATGTCATTGAAATTAGTTTTTCTCAGCATGCAAGTTTGGCAAATGCCATCTACGCTTAAATTTAAGAAGAGTTTTCCTGAACACCTGCGGTTCTTAGCGTCTGACCTGGCACACAGGTTGCTGCTCTGGCAGTGGGGTGCGAGAGATTCTCTTCCGGGAGCCTCCACTACTCATACGAACGGCTCTTATCCTGTGCTAAAAAACGAAAGGACGGCATGCCATGAATATATTCGATCACTATCGCCAGCGCTATGAAGCTGCCAAGGACGAAGAGTTCACACTGCAGGAGTTTCTTACCATTTGTCGGCAAGATCGCAGTGCCTATGCCAATGCGGCAGAACGGCTATTGATGGCTATCGGTGAGCCAAACATGGTTGATACTGCCCTGGAGCCACGGCTTTCCCGTCTGTTTTCGAATCGGGTGGTCGCCCGATATCCGGCGTTCGAAGAGTTCTATGGTATGGAAGATGCCATTGAACAGATTGTCTCCTATCTGAAGCATGCCGCCCAGGGTCTGGAAGAGAAGAAACAGATCCTCTATTTACTCGGCCCCGTCGGCGGCGGTAAATCCTCGCTGGCTGAACGCCTGAAGTCGCTGATGCAGCGCGTACCGATTTATGTGCTGAGCGCCAACGGCGAACGCAGCCCGGTTAACGACCATCCGCTGTGCCTGTTTAATCCGCAGGAAGATGCGCAAATTCTGGATAAAGAGTTTGGCATCCCGCGCCGCTACCTCGGTACCATCATGTCGCCGTGGGCGGCAAAACGCCTCAACGAGTTTGGCGGCGATATCACTAAGTTCCGAGTGGTGAAAGTATGGCCATCCATACTGGAGCAGATCGCTATCGCCAAAACGGAACCGGGTGATGAGAACAACCAGGATATCTCGGCGCTGGTGGGCAAAGTCGATATCCGTAAGCTGGAAAACTACGCACAAAACGACCCGGATGCCTATGGCTATTCCGGTGCGCTGTGCCGCGCCAACCAGGGGATTATGGAATTCGTTGAGATGTTCAAAGCACCGATTAAAGTGCTGCATCCTCTGCTGACAGCGACCCAGGAAGGGAACTACAACGGGACGGAAGGTATTTCCGCCCTGCCGTTTAACGGCATCATTCTCGCCCACTCTAACGAATCAGAATGGGTGACCTTCCGTAATAATAAAAACAATGAGGCCTTCCTTGACCGCGTTTACATCGTCAAGGTGCCTTATTGCCTGCGGATCTCCGAAGAGATCAAAATTTACGAGAAACTGCTTAACCATAGCGAGCTGGTACACGCGCCATGCGCCCCGGGTACGCTGGAAACGCTCTCGCGCTTCTCCATCCTGTCGCGCCTGAAAGAGCCGGAAAACTCCAGCATCTATTCGAAAATGCGCGTCTATGATGGTGAAAGTCTGAAAGATACCGATCCGAAAGCGAAGTCCTATCAGGAATACCGTGACTACGCCGGGGTCGATGAGGGGATGAACGGTCTGTCCACGCGTTTCGCGTTTAAGATCCTCTCCCGCGTCTTTAACTTCGATCATGCGGAAGTGGCGGCCAACCCGGTTCACCTGTTCTACGTGCTGGAGCAGCAAATTGAGCGCGAGCAATTCCCGCAGGAGCAGGCTGAACGCTACCTTGAGTTCCTGAAAGGCTACCTGATTCCGAAATACGCTGAGTTCATCGGCAAAGAGATCCAGACGGCCTATCTGGAATCCTACTCAGAATACGGGCAGAACATTTTCGACCGCTATGTCACCTACGCTGACTTCTGGATTCAGGATCAGGAGTACCGCGACCCGGATACCGGCCAGCTGTTTGACCGTGAATCCCTGAACGCGGAGCTGGAAAAAATTGAGAAGCCTGCCGGGATCAGCAACCCGAAAGACTTCCGTAATGAGATTGTGAACTTCGTCCTGCGCGCCAGAGCGCATAACAATGGTCGCAATCCGAACTGGACCAGCTACGAGAAGCTGCGCACGGTCATTGAGAAGAAAATGTTCTCCAATACCGAAGAGCTGCTGCCGGTGATCTCGTTTAACACCAAAACCTCAACCGACGAGCAGAAGAAACACGACGATTTTGTCGACCGTATGATGGAAAAAGGCTACACCCGCAAGCAGGTTCGCCTGCTCTGCGAATGGTATCTGCGCGTGCGTAAATCGTCTTAAAACAAGTGCCCGGTAGCGCCTGCGCCTGCCGGGCCAACAAAAACGCAAGTTGGCAAATGCAGTACGGGGGGTATATGACCTGGTTTATTGACCGGCGTCTTAACGGCAAAAACAAGAGCACGGTGAACCGCCAGCGCTTCTTGCGCCGTTATAAAGCGCAAATTAAACAGTCGATCTCCGAGGCCATCAACAAACGCTCGGTGACCGACGTCGACAGCGGCGAGTCTGTCTCCATCCCTACCGATGACATCAGCGAACCGATGTTTCATCAGGGGCGCGGGGGCCTGCGCCATCGCGTACACCCAGGTAATGACCACTTTGTTCAGAACGACAGAATTGAGCGCCCTCAGGGCGGCGGTGGTGGTTCAGGAAGCGGTCAGGGACAGGCCAGCCAGGACGGTGAAGGTCAGGATGAGTTCGTTTTCCAGATTTCGAAAGATGAATATCTCGACCTGCTGTTCGAGGACCTTGCGCTGCCGAACCTGAAAAAAAATCAGCATCGTCAGCTTAATGAGTACAAAACCCATCGCGCGGGCTATACCGCCAACGGCGTGCCCGCCAATATCAGCGTTGTTCGTTCGTTGCAGAATTCGCTGGCGCGACGCACCGCCATGACGGCAGGCAAACGTCGTGAGCTGCGCGAGCTGGAAAGCAGCCTGAAGGTCGTGGAAAACACGGAGCCAGCGCAACTGCTGGAAGAGGAGCGCCTGCGTAAAGAGATTGCCGAGTTAAGAGCAAAGATCGACCGCGTGCCGTTTATCGACACTTTCGACCTGCGCTATAAGAACTACGAAAAACGCCCTGAACCCTCCAGCCAGGCGGTCATGTTCTGTCTGATGGACGTCTCCGGCTCAATGGACCAGGCCACCAAGGATATGGCGAAACGTTTTTATATTTTGCTCTACCTGTTCCTGAGCAGAACCTATAAGAACGTGGAAGTGGTTTATATCCGCCATCACACCCAGGCGAAAGAGGTGGATGAACATGAGTTCTTCTACTCTCAGGAGACCGGGGGGACCATCGTATCAAGCGCGTTGAAACTGATGGACGAAGTGGTGAAAGAGCGTTATGACCCGGCGCAGTGGAACATTTATGCCGCGCAGGCGTCGGATGGCGACAACTGGGCCGACGACTCACCGCTGTGTCACGAGATCCTGGCGAAGAAAATTCTGCCGGTGGTGCGTTACTACAGCTATATCGAAATCACCCGTCGCGCTCACCAGACCCTGTGGCGGGAGTATGAACATCTACAGTCCATGTTCGATAACTTTGCAATGCAGCATATCCGCGATCAGGATGATATTTATCCGGTATTCAGAGAGCTCTTCCACAAGCAATCTGCGACCAGCAACGTATAACCCCACAGTCAGCGAATCCGCTGGCTGTTTTCTTTCGACCCCGTTCATCCCGTGCTAATGTAGCAAGCTGCATACTGGATTATCACCGGGAAAATTGTGATGACTGACGACGCTATTGGGGCAGGAACCCACCAGAAGCTGATTACCTTACTCACCGAGCAGGGCGCGCGTTTTCGCGTCATGGAGCATGAGGCGGTCGGGAAATGTGAAGCGGTGAGTGAAATTCGCGGGACCGATCTGCGCCAGGGTGCAAAAGCCCTGGTCTGCAAAGTGAAGGGCAACGGCGTTAAAAAACACGTACTGGCGATTCTGGCCGCAGACCTGCAGGCCGATCTGAGCCAGCTTGCCAGCCATTTTGGCGGGCTTAAGGCTTCCCTCGCCAGCCCGGCCGAGGTTGATACCCTTACCGCCTGCGTTTTTGGCGCTATCCCGCCCTTTAGCTTCCATCCTGATTTAGCGCTGGTTGCAGACCCGCTGCTGTTTGAGCGTTTCGACGAAATCGCCTTTAACGCCGGCTTACTGGAGAAATCCGTGATTATGGATACCCAGGATTACCTGCGCATTGCCCGTCCTGAGCTTGTTAACTTCCATAAAGCGTCGTCGTGACGGCGCTGTCAGCCTTTTCGTTCCAGAAACAGGACGGAGGCGACGAGAATCGCGGCAATAGCGAAAAACGATGAGGAGATGATCAGCGCTTCAACAAACATGTGATCGTTCATGATGGCGGCCCCGTTGCGATACCTGCCTTCGTTTTAATCCGCGTAAATGACAAGGTTATGACAGCAAGAGAATCTTTTTAAAACTGTCTTCCGCCGCTTTTCCGCGTACAGTAAGCAGGGTAACTATTCTGGCAAGGACTTCCCATGTTTGACCCTACTCTGCTCATTCTTCTGGCTCTCGCCGCGCTCGGGTTTATCAGCCATAACACCACAGTCGCCATCTCGATTCTGGTGCTGATTATTGTGCGCGTGACCCCGTTAAACACCTTTTTCCCGTGGATAGAAAAACAAGGCCTCACCATCGGGATCATCATTTTAACCATCGGGGTGATGGCGCCCATTGCCAGCGGAACGCTTCCCGCCTCGACGCTACTGCACTCGTTTGTGAACTGGAAATCGCTGGTGGCGATCGCGGTAGGCATTTTTGTCTCGTGGCTGGGCGGGCGCGGCGTTACGCTGATGAGCAGCCAGCCTTCACTGGTTGCCGGCCTGCTGGTGGGTACCGTGTTGGGCGTGGCGCTCTTTCGCGGCGTGCCGGTGGGCCCGCTTATTGCGGCAGGGCTGGTTTCCCTGTTTATCGGGAAGTCATAGTCAGGCTGGCCATATAACGTGCCGGCGTCTGGCCCAGCCCCTTCCTGAACATGGTGATAAACGCGGTGGTAGAGTCGTAGCCCAGCGACTGTGCCGCCTGCTGAACCGATTTCCCGCTTATCAGATGCTGTAACGCCAAAATCAGCTGCAGCTGGTGACGCCAGCGTCGAAAGCTTAAGCCGGTCTCTTTCACCACCAGCCGCGCCAGATTACGTTCGCTCATCGCAAAGTGGCTCGCCCACTGTGCCAGCGTCTGCCAGGTGGCGGGCTCTTCCGCCATCTTCTCGCTCATCAGCCGGATTTTAGGATGGGGTGAGACGGGCAGCTGCAGATGCTCCTGCCGCTGGAGCGGCAGCTCGTCAAAAAGGACGTCCACCAGACGCGATGTGGCCGCAAGCTGAAGCTGTTCACGTGATTTCTCAGCCAACGATAAAATCAGCTCCCGCACGAGGGGGGAAATTTTCAGAGTGCAGCAGCGGTCGGGCAGGCTGGCGGCACCTGGCTCAATGAACAAAAAGCAGAGCTGCGCCCCCGGCGTGGCCCTGTTGCTGTGCGGCATTTGGCCAGGGATCCAGACGGCATACTGAGGCGGTACCATCAGCATGGCTTTTTCCACTTCGCAGGTAATCGCACCGCCGAGGGCCAGAATCAGCTGCCCCTTACGGTGTTGATGCCGGGGAATATATTGTTCCTCCGCCACCACGCGGATGCGAAACGCGACGGCCGCATCGTGCTGGCTATCAGGATCGTAGCCGTCCAGTCCCAGACCAATCATCAGTTTGTCCGATATGAGCGATAAACTGTCATTTTAGCCTGATTTCAACCGCTGAAAAAATCGGTATTGTGTGCGCTCGCTTGAACGTATGAGAACACAATGACTACTGCTCTTCGCACCTCAGGAAAACACGGCGCGCTGTTAATCGCAGGCATCCTGATGATTGCCACCACGCTTCGCGTCACCTTTACCGGAGCAGCCCCGCTGCTCGATACTATTCGCCTCGATTATGGCTTAAGCACGGCGCAAACCGGCCTGCTGACCACCCTGCCCCTGCTGGCTTTCGCCCTTGTCTCGCCGCTCGCGGCAGGCGTTGCCCGGCGTATCGGCATGGAGCGCAGCCTGTTTGTCGCCTTGCTGCTGATTTGCGCCGGAATTGCGGTTCGCTCCCTGCCTTCCGCCACCCTGCTTTTCATCGGAACGGCGGTAATTGGCTGCGGGATCGCGCTCGGGAATGTGCTGCTGCCCGGCTTAATCAAACGTGATTTCCCGGGCCAGGTTGCCCGACTCACGGGCGCCTATTCCCTGACAATGGGCGTCTCGGCGGCGTTTGGCTCAGCGATGATTGTTCCCCTGGCCCAGGGTAGCGCGGGCTGGCATGGCGCGCTGCTGATGCTGATGGCGTTTCCGCTGGTCGCGCTGCTGCTCTGGCTGCCCCAGTGGCGTCAGAAACACGTTGCGACGGTAACGGGCGCCGGCGCGCTGCATAATCGCGCCATCTGGCGCTCGGCGCTCGCCTGGCAGGTGACGCTATTTCTGGGAATTAACTCGCTGATTTACTACGTCATCATCGGCTGGCTGCCGGCGATATTGCTCAGCCACGGCTACAGCGAAGCGCAGGCCGGCTCGGTGCACGGACTGTTGCAGCTGGCCACGGCCGTGCCTGGGCTTGCCGTGCCGCTGATCCTCCACCGTCTGAAAGATCAGCGAACCATTGCAGGCGCAGTGGCGCTGCTGTGCGCGGTAAGCGCGGCGGGGCTATGGTTTATGCCTGACATGGCGGTGATGTGGACGCTGGTGTTCGGCTTTGGTACCGGGGCAACGATGATCCTCGGCCTGACGTTTATCGGGCTGCGCGCCAGCTCCGCGCACCAGGCCGCGGCGCTGTCAGGTATGGCGCAGTCGATTGGCTATCTGCTCGCCGCCTGCGGTCCGCCGCTGATGGGTAAAATTCACGATTCGACTGGAGACTGGCGCATCCCGCTTCTCGCCTGCGCGCTGGCCGCTGTCGTCATGGCCATCTGCGGCGTACTTGCCGGGCGCGACCGCGAAATCACGCCTCGTTAAACACGGTGGCAGACCATAGGGTCTGCCTTTTTTTAACCGCGCGCCGCGCGCAGCATTGCCTGCACCAGCACCACCGGACGCCCTTCCAGCGCAGCACGCTCGTGCTGGAATAAGGTGATCACAAAGAACGGATGGGTCACCAGCTCCGCAGCGCGGATTTCTCCCTGCTCGTCCCAGCCCGTCACACGCATATCACCGCTCTCCAGTTCCTGCGCAAACGCCGCCGACACGCCATAATTACAGTGATAACCCTCAACGATTTCCGGCTTTCCGTAGGCCTTCGCGATCAGCGTATTATTACGCAGCTCAATGGCATCGGTTTTTTCCACCAGCGAGCAGGTCAGCGGCGCAATCACCATCGTGCCTTCGGTATCCGTCTCAGCATGTGCCGCGTCGCTCCAGCCCAGCACGTTACGGGCATACTCAATCAACGCATGCTGGAATCCACCGCAGGTGCCCAGGAACGGAATGCTGTTTTCACGCGCGTAGCGTGCGGCAATAAAGGCCGCCTCGATGTTTTTATAGGGGCTTGCGGGAACCAGCCAGATGGCATCGTAGCCCACCAGATCCTCAGAACTGGTTAATTCCGTGGTGGCTAGCCAGTCGTAATCGGCGGTGAGGTCAAGGACCGCGGCGGCGTCGTCAATGGCCAGTGGGATCGCCTTGTGTGCAATAACATCAGGATTGTAATCGCCAACCAGCGCAATGCGCAGCGTCGTTTTAACCGGGAGGTGTTCCATGAAAGGTTCCTTATGCCAGAGTATTATCAGATAACATAAGGAACCTCAGACTACCGATCTTCTGCAATTATCACAATACCTTAAATTGGGAGGGTGGAATCATGATCCAATGCAAACGCGTCTATGAGCAGGCAAGCCCGGACGATGGGTATCGGGTTCTGGTGGACAGGCTCTGGCCCCGCGGGATGAAAAAAACGGACCTCGCGTATGACGAATGGTGTAAAACGCTCACGCCGTCCAGTGCGTTACGCAAGGACTTTCATAGCGAAGCGATTGATTTCGCGGCGTTCACTCAAGCCTACAAGGAAGAGCTGGCGCAGCATAAGGACGAAGGAGAGCGTCTGGCGGCGCTGGCGAACAAGCAGACCGTAACCCTGCTCTACGGCGCGAAGGACACGAAGCAGAATCACGCTCTGGTTTTAGCCGACTGGCTGCGCCATCTGTGATCAGCCGACCGCCAGCGCATCCTGGATTTGTGGAGCTTCGTCCGGGGTGAGCGGCATCAGGTGTTCGGCGCGAACAAACGCAAAACCGAGCTGATTGTCAAAGGCGTAAACATCACCCGTCACCAGCCAGAGCGCGCGGTCCGCGCTTGCGGGCAACTGCGTCATCACGCCGTTGACCGGGTTAACGAAACGCAGGCCTGGCTGGCAAAGACCAAATAGCTCAACAGATTTACCAATATTGCGACGTCCAGACGCCGTACGGGCACCGATGATCATCGCCATGCTGCCCGGTTTTAGCTGAAACATACTTCTCTCGCGGTAACGGTAGCCAGGTACTGGCTAAGAATAATCCTAAAGAGAAGTGTATCGCAGCGACTATCCCTTTGTCACCTGGTGGGTTGCGGATGATCGCGACGATAGAGCGTCCATTCGTCGATCGCTTCGCCGCCAGGCAGCCTGCACTCGGTGCGGACACCCTGCGGGCTTTGAATCGGGACCTGTTCCCCACCCTTTTCAAGGCAGTAAACGGAAGCCGGGTTCGCCATGCCTACGGCGTGCGGCGGTTTCGGGGCGTCGGGTGGGGTTGTTTTTGCGGTGCAGGCAACCAGGGGAAGCGCCAACACCAGAAGCAGAAATCTCATCTCATTGATCCTTTTAGCATCATCGTTAGCTAAGGGTAACGGCTTGTCGCCGTATTCTCCATGATTTCTCCATTCTAACTGCATTTTTCAGCGCTATAGTCCGGCATGTTCTCACTATGACCAGAGAACATCATTCCGTAATCAAGATGTCTTTGCCCCGTTCACAACAACGGGGCTTTTTTCCCCGCCTAATCCCCCTTCTTTCAGCCTGTATTAAATTTTCTGCATTCATGTTTAACTATGCTGGAAGCCTACGAATTCAGCATAGCATGCAGATGCAGACGTCTTCTGCTGGGAGTCTTTCTACGTCATGTCGGATATTATCCTTGCCCGTGTTTCAGAAACCCTCGCCACTGAACAATCCCTTGAAGGTCTCGTTCGTCAGCTGCTGGAGATGCTGGAGATCGTGACGGATATGGAGTCGACTTACCTCACTAAGATCGATATCGAAGCCCGACTGCAGCATATCCTGTATGCCCGCAACAGCAAGCAGATGACAATCCCTGAGGGGCTGAGCGTCCCGTGGGATGAAACTCTGTGTAAGCGTGCGCTGGACAGTGATACCGTATTCAGCAACGACGTTCCCGAACGCTGGCCAGAGTGCGAAGCGGCGAAAGCGCTCGGTATTACGACCTACATGAGTATTCCTGTCCATCTTGCGGATGGTTCACTCTACGGAACGCTCTGCGCCACCAGCACGGCCAGAAAGCCGCTTAGCGAGCGCGGTGAACAGGTTCTGAAGTTATTCGCCGGGCTGATTGCCCAGTCCATCCAGAAAGAGTCTCTGGTGACCCAGCTTCGTGAAGCCAATGCGGCCCTTATTGCACACTCCTACACAGATGCCCTTACAGGGTTACCCAACCGTCGCGCCATTTTTGAGGATCTGACCACCCTGTTTTCACTGGCGCGACATCTGAAACGTAACGCCATCATTGCCTTTATCGATCTGGATGATTTCAAGCTGATTAACGATCGCTACGGGCATGAAGCAGGCGACCAGTTCCTGATTGAAGTGGGCAAGCGTTTGGCCGCAGAAAAACAGCAGGACGATATCATCGGTCGGCTGGGCGGCGATGAGTTTCTGGTGGCCTCCCTGAGCAATGCCGGGAATGAGGAGCAAATTAACCTTCTCAGAACGCGTCTCAGCGCCCGCATTGCGGGGGAATACTGGCTGGGTACCATCAGCATCATTTATCCGGGCGCCAGCCTCGGCGTTATCGAAGTGGATCCCGGGGTAACCGATCCGGACAGTGCGTTACGTGCCGCAGATATCGCGATGTATCAGGATAAGAAAGGAAAAAGCAAAACAGGCTTTCTCGTTATGGATTAACCCCGTACACTCTACGGCGTTACAGAAACCGAAACAGGTGATGATATGAGAATAGGGATCCTCTTCCCGGTCGTTATTTTTATAACGGCGGTAGTCTTTCTGGCGTGGTTTTTTGTCGGTGGTTACGCAGCTCCGGGGGCATAAATGAGAAAAACCACCCTCATTATGTTGCTCGTTGCCGTCGTGGCGTTTGCCGGCACACAGTTTGGCTGGTGGTAAACCCGCTACGTAAAAAGGCCGCCATCTGGCAGCCTTTTTAACGCTTCAGTATTAGCTTTTGATCTTTCTGTAGATAAACAGCACAACCAGCGCGCCGATCACCGCGACCGCGAAACTGCCGAAGTTAAAGCCATCGACTTTACCAAAACCGAACAGCGTACTGATCCAACCGCCGACTACCGCGCCGACAATACCCAGTATTATGGTGACGATAAACCCACCGCCATCTTTGCCCGGCATGATCCACTTCGCCAGAATACCCGCAATAAGCCCAAAGATAATCCAGGATAAAATTCCCATAACTTTCCTCTCTGTATGGTTTTTGTCATTAAATCAACGACACAAAAAGGATAGCACAGGATCTGAGAAAGGAAATTTGTGATAAGCCTCACAGAGAGCATGTGAACATTTCTTGATCAATATGCCCTTCCACAAGAAATGTGGGGTTGCATCTTTTGTTGAGAAAGATTATCTTTCTCAACACTGAATAGTTGAGAAAAACACTCAGGTATTCAGTACGACATTGCTCACATTGCTTCCAGTATTTCTTGCCCACTCATGAGTGGGCTTTTTTTTGATCATGCCCCAACAAAAGCGTGCCGGTTGCGTCCCCCGCGTTTCGCCTGATAGAGCGCCTGGTCGGCAGCATTAATAATATTCTGCTGGCTATCCGCGATGTTGACAGCACGCGCACTGGAGATCCCTACGCTTACCGTGACCCGCCCGAAGGGACTAAACGCGTGTTCAATTTGCTGAGAGAAAACATTGCGAATAATCGTCTGCGCAAGGCGGAGCGCCTCCTGAATATCCGTTTCAGGCAAAATCAACGCAAACTCCTCCCCGCCATAACGTGCCACAATCTGGTTGTCCCGGGTGAGACTTTCCCTGAGGCAGTTTCCCAGCAACGCCAGGCATCTGTCTCCTTCCGGATGGCCGTAGTTATCGTTGTACTTTTTGAAGTAGTCCACATCCACAAGGAGCAGCGAAACCGGCGCGTCCTTTACCGCACACGCCGCAATTTCCGAGAGGATTTTTTCATCAAAGATGCGCCTGTTATAAAGCCCTGTCAGCGCATCCTCCGAGGCAATAATTTTTAGCGCTTTGTTATCCCGTGTTTTTCTGGATAAGTCGGAATAGAGGAAACAGGACGCCACGATGAGTGTCGCGGTAAAGACCAAAATAAGTGCGGCAAGCTGAATCGCCTGCTTGCGCCACGGTGAAAGGGCTTCATCGATGCTTACCGCTACCGTCGTAACCAGTCCGTAGCGTCTGTTTTTCTCATAGGCATAAATGCGTTCGATTTTATCAAACCGGGAGACAGAGCTGGCTATACCTGTATTTTGTACCTTGAGGTATTTTCTGAAGAGAGGTGAATCAGAAAAAATCGTACCGATATAGTTATTTTTAAAAGGATAACGAATCAGTAAAACGCCTGCTTGTGTCGTTAAACCGATAACACCCGCGTGACCAATATTTATCTGTCCATACAGGGCCAGAAAATTTTCGATACCCAGTGTCACCACCACAACACCGTTAAACGCACCGGTGTGGGTTTCAAGTCGTCGGCTAAGGGTAATAACCCATTTACCATTAGTTCTGCTTATCACCGGCTCACCAATATAAATCTGCTGACTTTTATTTTCCTTGTGGTAGACAAAAAATGCCCTGTCCGCGCCTTTATGGGGACCCGCAAAATTTTTGTGCAACGCGGTGAAGATATCCCCATGCGCATCATAGACAACTACATTATTAATCTGAGTAAGAAGATTATCCTGATTGCTTATCATTCGCTGAATATTGATCGCCTGTTGAGGGGTCATGCCATAAATTTCAATTGTGTCGGAAACGGTGGTAATCAACATTTCACTTTGGCGGATGATCCCTTCAGTGTAGACGTTCAGGGTATGGCTCAAATTGGCAACGCTGGTATTGATCTGCTGGATTGACTGCTGTCGGGACGTGGCAATCTGGACGGCAAGCGACAATGAAACGATCAGTGAGACAATGATGACGGTAATGGTTGTTGTGTAAAAAGTATTTTTCACATGCACGAGCTTTTCCACCTTATCACGCCAGTCATCCCTGGCTGACAACTGTTGTCACTGTAACAAAGCTCTGGTTAAGAGGAAAATGAATTGCACTTAGGCAGGCGTTCATTTCTCTGGAGTAGCCCGGCTGCCGTTATTATCACGCTTGTAGCTTGCCCTGCCTGTGTTAAGATTTGAGAAATCAGGGAGCAGACAGGGTATCCGGAAAATGAAAAAGATCATTGCCGTTGCTATCGTTTCAGCGTTTCTGGTCTTCCTGTCTCTTTATGCGGTCAACGCGGTTATCGTGGGTCAGCAGAAAAGCAAGCAGCTTGAAATTTCCCGTACCCTTTTACACTATTCGGAAAGTTTGACCCAGAGCGTGGCACAGACACTCAAAAGCCTGAGCGCTCAGGGATGTGACAAAAGCAGTCTCGATCGCTACCGGCAGATAAAGCTTGAAAGCCGCTATCTTGCAGACATCGGTTATATAGAACAGGGAAAAATAATCTGTACCGCTTTTTGGGGAAAACTCGCTAATCCTGTCCCGCTTCCTGCGGAACTGCATAAAACGCCCAGAGGATTCCTCCTCGCGCAATTTTCCAGAAAAGATTTTTTTACCGGCAATGCGGCCATCTATAATAATCTTATTATCTTCACCTCCCGCAACGCTTACGATAAATTCATCCCGGTCACCGCAAACTACTCTCTCAGCACAACCACAAAAGACTTCGGCAGAATATTTTTTTCGGCGACCCCGGAGTTAAAACAGCAGAGCGGACTGCATTCCTCTTTGTTTACCCTTACACTCACCCAGTGCAGCGCATCCTGGGATTTGTGCGTCATTGTGAAGCACCACAATGCGGGACTGGCCTCCCTGTCGCCCGTCGTGTTTACCGTGCTCGCAGTCATTTTATGTTTTATCTGGGTGGCGATAACGCTATTTTTCTTTCGACTCAATGAAGATCGATTCTCACTGGAGCGGACGCTGGTTAAAGCCGTTTTTACCAACACTATCGGCGTGCACTACCAGCCTATTGTCAGGATTCAGGATAAAAAAATAGTGGGTGTGGAAGTTTTGTCCCGATGGCGTGATGCAAAATACGGTGACGTCTCACCGGAACTGTTTATTCCACTAATCAAAAAAATAGGCCTGTATAAAAAATACTACATTAATATTCTCGAAAAATCCCTTGCGGATATCGCACCGCTTGTTATTAAACATCGACTGGTGGTTTCGCTCAATGTAGGAAGAACGGAAATAGAAGATGGACAATTTATCAGCATCTTACGCCGTCTGTGTTTAGCTAATAACATTCCCCTGTCTCTGGTTAAAATCGAGCTTTCTGAAAAAGCCGTTTCCACGGAGACTATTCTGGAGGATTTTTGTAAGGAGTTAAAATCGCTTGGCGTGAAGATATCCATTGATGACTTCGGGGTGCAAAACTCAAACCTGGCCCGACTCTCTCTTCTGGAATATGATGAGATCAAAATCGACAAGTCGCTGGTCGACGGCATCAGCGAGCATTATAAGCAGAATATTTTTGTTATCTTTTGTGACGCCCTCGCAAAACTGAATAAAACGCTTGTTTTCGAAGGCGTTGAGAGCGAAATACAGTATCGCTTTATTGCAGAAAGATATCCCGAGGCTTTCGTTCAGGGATGGTATTTCTCAAAATCGGTCACCCGGAGTGAGCTTGCGAAGCAGCTCACTGGTGTCGCTCGGTAGGTTATTCATTTCCCCACTGATTGAGGAAATTCGCAATATCATCAATACGTTCGGCATGAACTCCAGCTTCACGCGCCATCTCTTGCTGGGCTTCCTCATCAATCTCCTCATTATTCGACAAACGCGTGAGAAGCAGCTGGAAATAATGCGCCAGCGGGTCCTGCTCCGATTCACTCACGGGCTTTGTCGCTTCCGTCGCGTATTCTTCGACGATGTCATAATACTTCAGTGGGATTTCGTTATTCATAACAGTGTTAACCTTTCAGGGTGAAGCCAAAAGTATATCCGACGACGGACGGTTGACCAACGCGTTGCGTCAGAGAAGCAGCGCAAGCAGGGCCGCGAGAGCAGGTAATGCCTGAACGTACAGTATCTTCCGGCTGGCCGTCGCTGCGCCAAAGAGACCGGCAATCAGCACGCAGACCAGGAAGAAGATGGCCACATGGACGCCTTTTTCGCCAAGCCAGAGGCTCCAGACCAGGCCCGCCGCCAGAAAACCATTATAGAGCCCCTGATTCGCGGCCAGCACGCGGGTTTCCCGCGCAAAGTCGGGACGCAAATTAAAGGCCTTGTGCCCTGTTCTGGTGTTCCACAGGAACATTTCCAGCACAAGAATGTAGACATGGATGAATGCAACGACAGCAATAAGAACAGTAGCGAGCATCGTGTTATTTCCTGCAGGCAGAGGCAAAAAAAACGGGAACCCTCAGGCCCCCGCTCTTATTTAACCCAGAATCTGGATTACATGTTCGCGATGATCGCGTCGCCGAACTCTGAGCATTTCAGCAGCTTAGCGCCTTCCATCAGACGTTCGAAATCGTAAGTTACGGTTTTCGCGTTAATCGCGCCTTCCATACCTTTAACGATCAGGTCTGCGGCTTCGAACCATTCCATATGACGCAGCATCATCTCTGCGGACAGGATGATAGAGCCTGGGTTCACTTTGTCCTGCCCGGCATATTTAGGCGCAGTACCGTGGGTCGCTTCGAACAGGGCGCACTCGTCACCGATGTTCGCACCAGGGGCGATACCGATACCGCCAACCTGCGCTGCCAGGGCGTCAGAAATGTAGTCACCGTTCAGGTTCATACAGGCAATGACGTCGTATTCTGCAGGACGCAGCAGGATCTGCTGCAGGAACGCATCGGCGATCACATCTTTAATGATGATCTCTTTGCCGGTGTTCGGGTTCTTAATCTTCTGCCACGGGCCGCCGTCGATCAACTCACCGCCGAACTCTTCGGTCGCCAGCTGGTAGCCCCAGTCTTTGAACGCGCCTTCGGTGAACTTCATGATGTTGCCCTTGTGAACCAGGGTCACAGAGTCACGGTCGTTGGTGATCGCATATTCGATGGCCGCACGCACCAGACGTTTGGTCCCTTCTTCGGAGCACGGCTTGATGCCGATACCGCAATGCTCAGGGAAGCGAATTTTCTTCACGCCCATCTCTTCGCGCAGGAATTTAATCACTTTTTCTGCGTCAGCAGAGTCCGCTTTCCATTCGATACCCGCGTAGATGTCTTCTGAGTTTTCGCGGAAGATAACCATGTCGGTCAGTTCAGGGTGCTTAACCGGGCTTGGGGTGCCCTGATAGTAACGAACCGGACGCAGACACACGTACAGGTCAAGCTCCTGACGCAGTGCCACGTTCAGGGAACGGATGCCGCCACCAACTGGGGTAGTCAGTGGGCCTTTAATAGCAACGCGGTATTCGCGGATCAGGTCCAGCGTTTCCGCTGGCAGCCAGACGTCCTGGCCATAAACTTGAGTCGATTTCTCACCGGTGTAAATTTCCATCCAGGAAATTTTACGCTCGCCTTTGTAGGCTTTCTCAACAGCGGCATCAACCACTTTCAGCATTGCCGGGGTAACGTCTACGCCGATACCATCACCTTCGATGAACGGGATAATCGGATTGTCAGGAACGTTAATCTTGCCGTTTTGCAGGGTGATCTTTTTACCTTCCGCCGGAACAACTACTTTGCTTTCCATTAACCTCTCCTTCGAGCGCTTCTGGTTGTTACTGATCTTATGTTAATAAATTGTAATGAGCCCTTCGATAGTACCTGATTGTCCTGCGCCATGAAAGGTCTTCGTTATTAGGCTATAATGCGGCAATTGATAACGCCTGAAAATACCATGAAGAAAACTTCTTTTACAAAACACCGGGTTGAGCGATTCAGCTCGCGACAAGCCACCAGACGCCCCCAGCAAACCCAGCCGAAGCGGGTGATTTTGTTCAATAAACCCTACGATGTTTTGCCGCAGTTCACCGATGAGGCCGGGCGCAGCACGCTGAAGGATTACATCCCCGTTCAGGGTGTTTACGCCGCCGGGCGTCTGGACCGGGACAGCGAAGGACTTTTGGTCTTAACCAATGACGGCGCTCTGCAGGCGAAGCTCACGCAGCCGGGCAAACGCACCGGAAAAATTTACTTCGTGCAGGTCGAGGGCGAGCCGGACGAAGAGACGCTGGCGAAATTACGCAGCGGCGTGACGCTGAACGACGGCCCCACCCTGCCCGCCGGTATTGAACGCGTGAATGAGCCGGAGTGGCTGTGGCCGCGTAACCCACCCATTCGCGAGCGCAAATCCATCCCGACAAGCTGGCTCAAAATCACCCTGTATGAAGGCCGCAACCGTCAGGTGAGGCGCATGACCGCACACGTCGGCTTCCCTACCCTGCGTCTGATTCGCTATGCCATGGGCAGCTATACGCTGGATACGCTGGCAAACGGCGAATGGCGCGACGTTGCCCCTTAAGGAGAAACGATGTTTAAACCTCATGTTACGGTCGCCTGCGTGGTGCATGCGCAGGGAAAATTCCTCGTTGTGGAAGAGAGCATCAACGGCAAGGCGCTGTGGAATCAGCCTGCCGGGCATCTTGAAGCCAATGAAACGTTGCTGCAGGCCGCGAAGCGCGAGCTCTGGGAAGAGACGGGCATTCACGCTGAACCGCAGCACTTCATCCGCATGCACCAGTGGATTGCACCCGACAGCACCCCATTCCTGCGCTTTTTATTTGCCGTTGAGCTTAGCGAAACGTGCGCCACTGAACCGCACGATGACGATATCGATCGCTGCCTGTGGGTCACCGCCGAGGAGATCCTGAACGCGCCAAACCTGCGCTCGCCGCTGGTTGCGGAAAGCATCCGCTGCTGGCAGTCAGACACGCGCTTGCCGCTGGGTGTCATCGGAGAATTTAACTGGCCGTTTACAGAGGGTGTCAACGGTGGGGGGGCGTGATAGAATACGCCGCCTTGAAGTTCAATGTCGTGAGTATTCCATGTCAGATAACAGCCAGAAAAAAGTGATCGTCGGCATGTCCGGCGGTGTCGATTCCTCCGTTTCCGCCTACCTGTTACAGCAACAGGGCTATAAGGTGGAGGGCCTGTTCATGAAGAACTGGGAGGAAGACGATGGCGAGGAATACTGCACTGCCGCTGCGGATCTCGCCGATGCGCAGGCCGTATGCGATAAGCTCGGCATTGAACTGCACACCGTTAACTTTGCCGCAGAATACTGGGATAACGTCTTTGAACTGTTCCTTGAAGAGTACAAAGCGGGCCGTACGCCGAACCCGGATATTCTGTGCAACAAAGAGATCAAATTTAAAGCCTTCCTGGAATTCGCCGCGGAAGATCTGGGCGCTGACTACATTGCGACCGGTCACTACGTGCGTCGTGCAGACGTGAATGGCAAAAGCCAGCTGCTGCGCGGCCTGGACGGCAACAAAGATCAGAGCTACTTCCTTTATACGCTGAGCCACGAACAAATTGCGCAAAGCCTGTTCCCGGTTGGCGAACTGGAAAAACCGGAAGTGCGTAAAATCGCTGAAGAGCTGGACCTGATCACCGCGAAGAAAAAAGACTCTACCGGTATCTGCTTTATCGGCGAGCGAAAGTTCCGTGATTTCCTTGGCCGCTACCTCCCCGCGCAGCCGGGTAAAATTGTCACCGTTGATGGCGACGAGATTGGTCAGCATCAGGGGCTGATGTACCACACGTTAGGCCAGCGTAAAGGCCTGGGTATTGGCGGGACCAAAGAAGGCAGCGAAGATCCGTGGTACGTGGTCGATAAAGACGTCGAAAATAATATTCTGGTTGTCGCCCAGGGCCATGACCACCCGCGTCTGATGTCCGTTGGCCTTATCGCGCAGCAGCTGCACTGGGTCGATCGCGAGCCGCTGAAAGGCACGCTGCGCTGCACGGTGAAAACGCGCTACCGTCAGACCGATATTCCTTGCACCATTACCGCGCTAGATGACGACCGCATTGACGTGCGTTTCGACGAGCCGGTCGCCGCCGTTACCCCAGGTCAGTCCGCTGTCTTCTACAGCGGTGAGATCTGCCTGGGCGGCGGGATCATTGAACAGCGCCTGCCGCTGCCCGCTGTTTAACCGATTGCACACATAAAGGAGACCGTGTGGCGAAGAATTACTATGACATCACCCTGGCGCTGGCGGGAATTTGCCAGTCAGCTCGTCTGGTGCAACAGCTGGCGCATCAGGGTCACTGCGACGCTGACGCCCTGCACGTTTCGCTCAACAGCGTTATCGACCTCAACCCCGGTTCAACTCTGGGTGTGTTCGGCGGCAGTGAAACCAATCTTCGTCTCGGTCTTGAAACCCTGCTTGGCGTACTTAACGCCAGCAGCCGTCAGGGGTTAAACGCGGAGCTAACCCGCTACACCTTAAGCCTGATGGTGCTGGAGCGTAAGCTGAGCGCCGCGAAAGGCGCGCTTAATACCCTGGGCGATCGCATCGCCGGGTTACAGCGTCAGCTCGACCATTTTGACCTGCAGTCCGAAACGTTGCTGAGCGCCATGGCGGGCATTTACGTTGACGTCATCAGCCCGCTGGGCCCGCGTATTCAGGTCACCGGATCCCCTGCCGTACTGCAAAGTCCGCAGGTACAGGCAAAAGTGCGCGCGTCCCTGCTGGCAGGGATCCGCGCTGCCGTGCTGTGGCACCAGGTTGGCGGTGGCCGCCTGCAGTTAATGTTTTCTCGTAATCGCCTGACCACTCAGGCAAAACAAATTCTTGCTCATTGTTAACCTCCCGGAGTTGCGAATTATGGAATTATCCTCACTGACCGCCGTATCCCCTGTCGATGGACGCTACGGCGATAAAGTCAGCGCGCTGCGCGGGATCTTCAGCGAATATGGTTTGCTGAAGTTCCGTGTTCAGGTTGAAGTACGCTGGCTGCAGAAGCTGGCCGCCCAGGCAGCAATCAAGGAAGTTCCTGCTTTTGATGAAAAGGCAAACGATTACCTTGATAAAATCGTTGCTGAATTTAGCGAAGAAGACGCCGCGCGCATTAAGACCATTGAACGCACCACCAACCACGACGTGAAAGCGGTTGAGTACTTTCTGAAAGAGAAAGTGGAAAGCGTCCCTGCCCTGCACGCGGTATCCGAATTCATTCACTTCGCCTGTACTTCCGAAGATATCAACAACCTGTCTCACGCGCTGATGCTCTCCACCGCGCGTAAAGAGGTTGTGCTGCCTTACTGGCGTAAAATCATCGACGCGGTTAAAGCACTCTCCGTGGAATACCGCGATATTCCACTGCTTTCCCGTACCCACGGCCAGCCGGCCACCCCATCCACCATGGGTAAAGAGATGGCGAACGTGGCGTACCGCATGGAGCGCCAGTATCGTCAGCTGGAAAAGGTTGAAATTCTGGGCAAAATCAACGGCGCGGTCGGTAACTATAACGCCCACATCGCCGCTTACCCGGAAGTGGACTGGCATCAGTTCAGCGAAGAGTTCGTGACCTCGCTGGGCATTCAGTGGAACCCGTACACCACCCAGATTGAGCCGCACGACTACATCGCCGAGCTGTTTGACTGCATCGCGCGCTTCAACACCATCCTGATCGACTTCGATCGTGACGTTTGGGGCTACATCGCGCTGAACCACTTCAAGCAGAAAACCATCGCCGGTGAAATCGGCTCCTCCACCATGCCGCACAAAGTGAACCCCATCGACTTCGAAAACTCTGAAGGCAACCTGGGCCTGGCGAATGCCGTGCTGCAGCATATGGCGAGCAAACTGCCGGTTTCCCGCTGGCAGCGCGACCTGACCGACTCCACCGTACTGCGTAACCTGGGCGTGGGCATCGGCTACGCGCTGATCGCGTATCAGTCCACCCTGAAAGGCGTGAGCAAACTGGAAGTGAACCGCGATCGTCTGCTGGACGAACTGGATCACAACTGGGAAGTGCTGGCAGAGCCGATTCAGACCGTGATGCGCCGTTACGGTATCGAAAAGCCGTACGAGAAGCTGAAAGAGCTGACCCGCGGTAAACGCGTTGACGCCGAAGGCATGAAGCAGTTTATCGACGGTCTGGCACTGCCGGAAGAAGAGAAAACCCGCCTGAAAGCCATGACCCCGGCGAATTACATTGGCCGCGCCATCACCATGGTTGACGAGCTGAAATAACGTCCTTCCTCCCCTTTCCGCCCGGAAAGGGGGTTGCTTTTCCCCGGTTTACTGAATGTTTATCCCCACAGCAACATAATCAGCGTTAGACTGCATAGCAAAAAACACAACCATCCCTAAAACAATTACTTAGTTAACAATCAGCAACTTACATCAATTGCATTGCGGACATTATCGGACGATAATGGTCATTTAAATGCCCCAAATCATGCCCCCAGTAGGATTTTGCCCCCAATATTGCCCCCAATTTTTTGTGTGTTTATATTGATTTACTGATTTGAGACCTCATCATGAAGTCGATAGTCTGGCATTAGCATCATCTATGCCGTGGTGCCTCTCCGCCAGATTTTAGGTATAAAAAAACCCGCACTGAGCGGGTTGTTTTTTGTTTGGTATCACGCAGCCTGTGTTCGCGTTGGTTCACCGGAATTGTCCATTCCAGCATCACACATATCTTCCAGCTTCTGCGGATCCAGACCTTGCCAGAAAGCTGTAGCTTGTCCAATCAAGGCCAATGTATCGACTACATCGAACTTAGCTTCTTGATCTTTCATCATGTGCACCCTCATACCATACAATTTAGTTAACTGATCCGTTAACTTGTTCGTGCAGTATAAGTGGTGATCAGTAATTTATCAAATCGCTAAATAGCAAAAAGTGCGTAAAAGTGACTGAGAAAAATTGACATAAACTTAACTCACTACATGGCTCTCATAGCATCCTTGAGTGCATCCTCAATTTCTCCAATAGTCGCACATAAGTGAGGCATACTGAGTGCATCTTCGTAAAAACCAAATTTCCTGTAAAGTGGTATGTATCTTTCTTTAGGATTCATGACATAAATTTCATCATGAGAAGTCGCTTTAGCAACCGTGTGAGCGAAGATTAGCGTCGAAAGCCAAACACGTTTAGTGAGAGCCGTTTCTTGAGTTTTCAAGAAATTTTCCACCATGCAAATTTCTAATCGCTCACGAGGTCTGTCTATACGACAGAGAGCAGCACCACCCGGGAAGGTATCATCGAGTCCCTTTATTCTCATAGAGAGATCAAGCATATCGCCGTTTAAGGGGTTTCCGTATTGTTGGAATGCCCATGGCCATGGAAGAGATCCGAAAGCCCCAGTCATCAGCAAACTTAAGTCACCTGGCTGAAGTTTTCCATACCCTAACCCCCAACCATACTGATCGGAAACAGATTGCACTGCATTAATGCAAAAGTCGTGAACATGGGCAGGAGAAAGGCCGGGTTTCTGCATCATCTTCGAATCCGTGTCAAAAGTTGAGGATATTGTATCAAGAAAAAACAAGAGAGGATGCGCCAGAGATGTAAAAGATGTGTATAGAGAAAGAATCTACATATGAACCTTATATATTCACCTAATACCTATACTTAAATTTGTTGAATGGAGGTTTCTATGTGTGGACGTTTTGCACAAGCCCAATCCCGTGAAGAATATCTGGCGTACCTAGCCGATGAAGCCGATCGCGACATCGCTTACGACCCTGAGCCAATTGGACGTTACAATGTGGCCCCCGGAACAAAAGTCCTTCTGGTTAGCGAACGCGACGAGAAACTGCATCTCGATCCGGTTTTTTGGGGTTACGCTCCAGGATGGTGGGACAAGCCGCCACTGATAAACGCGCGCAGCGGCCATCAGCAGGATGTTTAAACCTCTCTGGCGACATGGAAGGGCGATCTGTTTCGCCGATGGGTGGTTTGAATGGAAGAAAGAAGGCGACAAGAAACAGCCCTACTTCATTCACCGGGCAGACGGTCAGCCTATTTTCATGGCTGCAATCGGCAGCACGCCGTTTGAGCGCGGCGATGAATCGGAAGGTTTCCTGATAGTGACATCTGCAGCTGACAAAGGCCTGGTGGATATTCATGACCGCCGGCCACTGGTTTTGTCAGCAGTAGCAGCAAGGGAATGGATGCGTCAGGACGTTGGAGGGAAAGAAGCTCAAGAGATAGCGGCCGACGGCGCTGTACCAACCGACAAGTTTATCTGGCATGCGGTGGCCCGTGATGTTGGAAATGGAAAAAATCAGGGGAGAAAATTGATAGAACAAGCAGATATATATTCTGCAGTTCTTTTGATGCGCACTTTATATTTGGCTCAATATTATCTTACTTTAAGAAAGAAATATATTTGCAGCCATCGGACCACTAAGTCCATTTATACGATAAAATTCAACACGAACACCTGGCTTTAACGTTTGGCTTTCACTATTACTTAACGCAGAAACATGCAAAAAAACATCTTTTCTGCCATCTGATGGGATAATCAATCCCTTTCCGCTCTTGAAGTCAAAACTTTTGACAATTCCTGTCATTTTACGAGACAAATATTTTCCTAATGGTAATCCAGATTTCACTATACAGGATCAGTTAATAATAGCTAACACTATTTTAACGGCCTTCTAGAAGGCTAAGATAAAATTTGCTTAATCATTCAACACGTGCCTTAATGGTTTGGCTGATTCGGTGCGATGATGAATCTAACTTTTCCAAAAGCCGTTCTCATAACTAGGTGTTATCTCTGATATCCCTCCTCTTGAGTCCATACATATACCAGCATACGTTTCTTATCATGAACTTGCTTGTCAGTTTGAAATGTTCAAACGGAGTTTGTATGTCATCTAAAATCATAGGTCTTGTTAAGTGGTTTAACGAAGATAAGGGGTTTGGCTTTATCTCTCCACTCGATGGAAGTAAAGATGTTCTTGTTCACACTTCTTCCCTGCTGGGAGAAACATTTAATACTCTTTTTGAAGGACAAAAAGTCAAATTCGCTATCATAGCTGGAACTAAAGGTCCAATCGCTGCCAATGTAACACTTTGCGATAGATAATTTTTAGATGGTTTGCTTAAGCCAGCATGACTTTATCAGTGAAAGGTGATGTTCGGTTACTCACATCATTACAACAGGCCAGCATATTTACTTACCATCAAGTTTGCTGACCGATGTGATGAAATGCAGGACTGCTGCATGAACAGTCTCAAAGCAGAAGCTAACTGCTTATAAAATACTAAAGTGCGTAAGAGGTTAGGCAGCCTCCAAAAGCATCACTTCTTATTTTTTTAATAATTTTTTTAGAAGCGCTGGGAAGATTTGAACAAAGCACAGCAGTATGGGCACACCAACTGAGCCCCCTTTTGTACACGATTGTAACTATGTTCGGAATCTTTTGAGCAGTTTGGACAAGGACATTTTACTAAATAATTTCGGCGGAATTGAATGTTTTTACGTGCAGACATAGACTTCTCCAGTTCAAATGGACCGTTACAGTACACGTTAAGAAAGTATAATGCTTGTTTTAATTTCGAAAGAGGCAAAAAAAATGAACAAACAGAACCCTTTCGACCACCTGCAGGGGCTAGAAACCCTCAAAATACATGGTGATATATGAAAAAAGTAATCATTTTTTTTAATGGTAAGCCAAGTAAAGTTATCACTGTGCTTAAAGGTGTGACATCAATACGCGAAGAATATCCTAATGGAGAAGTGATAAACCTTCAGATAATGTCAGCAGGTTTTCCCTCTTTAACAGGTGACCATGAAGTGGTCCATGTGGCATCAGATCGAGAGCTTACCTCTCAGGAAATATTAGATGCGGCGCAGAAGTATCTTTGACGCCAGGGATTCAACGCAGACATTCATGAAATCATTATTATAACTACGTTTAATTATTATAGTCTGCTTAACGCAGGCTTTTTTTACCCCCACACAAACATTTATAATTAAGACATGTACATCCAACACCATGGCAATATGACTTTATTGCTGAGGCAACCATAAGGCTTCCATGAAAATCCTGCATTACACAGTATTAATAGTTCTTGAAGCCCCATTCTCAGATAATAATATCAACCCTCTTATCTTGGGTCTCTTGCATGACCGAAACTATTCAAGTAAGTCAAACCGAGGTGTCAAACTTCCATCCCATGCATTCATTGGTTCAGAGGGTCAGGCAGTTTTAGAGTGGGAGTCTGAAAAAGATGGAGCAGAAAAACTAAAAAAAAGACTCTACCAGATGCTGCATGGAATTACACGTTTAGAAAAATCTCCCACAGCAATTTTTCTAATGATTTGCCCAGAAGATAAAACCTTAACCTTTGTCTCAAGACTTAAAGTAAAAAAATGAACATCGATATTTTAACCTTCATCATCTGAAAATTCCGTGACCGTGAAAACTGCGAAAGAAAATTATGAGGCACATCAGTAAATACTGTATCATTTGCTAAGCATTGCTGTTACATTCGGTTTAATGATGAATCCTCCTCAGCGGCAGGGCTAATTAACCTGATGATTTGTATATCCAGCGGCTCATCCTGAATTTCTGAAGCAGCGAGTCACGAGTGGTTAGTTCAATGACTCACCGGGAGGCACCCGGCATCATACCCATAAGCCCCTGTATAATTGCAGGGGCTTATTTACATTACAAAAGCATAGTAGTAGACATATTAATCTTAATACTCATAGCCGATAATTAGGTTCGAATGAATATACCGTTTAAAGGATCATCTAACTTTTATTAGGTCTGAATACCTCGTAGTATACCGTGGAGATAACATATCCCGTTTCATCTGCCACTGCTGCTGTATGCCCTGCCCGGCAAAATAAAGCGTTCCCTTTCCATCTTTCCCGTTCAGATAATCCAGAACTTCCATCAACCTCTCGCTACCAGCACGCGGCGCGTTCTCATCGAACAGGTTGAGCTGGGCCACGCCTTGGCTGAAAAAATCCCCAAGCATGATCCCTGCCTTCTGGTACCGGTGGCCATCCTTCCAAATTTTGTCCAGACACTTTACAGCGGTGTTGATGATGTCGCGAGAATCCTGAGTGGGGGTGAGAAGCTTCATGGACGCACTGTTACCGTAATACGGCTCGTTAAGCGCAAAGGGAGAGGTTTTCACGAACGTAGAGATAAAGCGGCAGTACTGATGTTCACCCCGCAGTTTTTCAGCACCACGGGCGGCATAGCTGCAAATAGCCTGGCGCATCTGTTCATACTCAGTAACGCGTTCGCCGAATGACCGGCTGCAGACGATTTCCTGCTTAGCTGGTGCAAACTCCTCCAGATCCAGACATGGTTCGCCGTGCAGTTCCCGGACAGTTCGCTCCAGGACGACATTGAAGTGCTTTCGAATAATCCACGTACTCTGCTCTGAGAGGTCGAGAGCCGTTTTGATGCCCATGGCGTTCAGCTTCTTACTGATGCGCCTGCCGACGCCCCAGACGTCCTCCACCGGAACCAGAGCAAGCAGTCGGCGCTGGCGATCAAGATTGGATAGGTCCACTACCCCGCCCGTTTGCCGCTGCCATTTTTTGGCGGCATGGTTTGCGAGCTTAGCGAGGGTTTTGGTCTGCGCGATGCCGACCCCAACTGTCAGGTGCGTACGCTTTAGAACCGTAGCGCGGATCTCTTTCCCGAAGTCAGTCAGGTCCCGGCAGTTGCGAACGCCAGTCAGGTCGCAAAAAGCTTCATCGATACTGTAAATTTCGACGCGGGGGCTCATTTCCTCAAGCGTCGTCATTACCCGGTTCGACATGTCTGCGTACAGTTCGTAGTTGCTGCTGAAGCAAACAACCCCAGCGCGCCGAAATAAGTCCTTTTGCTTGAAGAAAGGCTCTCCCATTGTAATTCCAGCGGCCTTGGCCTCGGCGCTGCGTGCGATTACACAGCCATCGTTATTCGAGAGAACGACAACCGGTCGCCCTTTCAAATCGGGCCGAAACACCGTCTCGCATGATGCGTAGAACGAATTCACATCACAGAGCGCAAACATACTCAGCTCGCCGATTTGACGATGAAAGTAACAACGCCGAAAACGTCGAGCGTATCTTCGCTGCCTACAACAATCGGGCTATAGGCGCTATTCATTGGGATGAGTTGGACAGTTGGACGTAGCTGCAGGCGTTTAACAGTAAATTCCCCTTCCACCGCGGCGATGACAATGTCACCGTGCTCAGCTGTGCGCGAACTGTCCACCACCAGCAAATCACCGTCGCTGATCCCGGCCTCGATCATTGAATCGCCAGCGGCTTTAACGAAGTATGTGGAGCTCGGGTGAGCGACAAGTAACTCATTGAGATCGATACGCTGTTCAACGTAATCAGCTGCGGGACTTGGGAAACCACACTGAACTAAGTCACTGAAAAGCGGGAGAGCGATAATTTCTCGCAGTTCTGCAGGCCTGATAAATTCCATTGCACACACCTCAAATACTGTTTTTATATACAGTAGTTTTATTTGTAAATGTTCGCAAGATACAGGACCTACCGTCACTGTTTAAAGCTTCGCCGTTTCGTTTCTAAGTTTCTATGTCTCTTCGGATTATGAGTTTTGTAAATTTTATTGCCGCACTTCTATGTGAGCAGATTTAAACCTGTTTTGAAGCAGGGAATTTTTTATAAAGCGTGCAGACGGCAACGTCATAAATTATCGCTACCTGCTTCCTATCCAGGCCGTTTGCAATCAATCGGCCCGCCTGGTCCCATTGTTCCTGGGTAAGGCTTAGGACGCCTGCCGCCGATTCTCCCTTTCTCACGAGCTGCAGCCAGACCTGCCCGGGTGCGTTCCACAATCAACTCCCTCTCCATTTCCGCCAGGGCCGACATGATATGAAAGATAAAGCGCCCCATAGGGCTGGATGTATCGATACTGTCCGTGAGGCTCTTAAAGTGGATCCCGCGCTGCCGGAGTTCGTCCACCAGTAGCACCAGATTACGCATGCTGCGCCCAAGGCGGTCCAACTTCCAGACCACCAGTGTGTCCCCCTCATTCAATGCCTTGAGAAGCTTTTTGAGTGCTGGCCGGTTTGCCACTGTTCCGCTCATTTTTTCTTCGAAAATCTGTTCACATCCTGCGCGTTCGAGCGCTTGCCGCTGAAGATCCGTATTTTGGTCATTTGTTGACACCCTTACATAGCCAATTTGCATATTTTTCACCCAGTTATTTCTGCACAAAAATCAGGTGAAGTTATCGGCCAGGCCGCTCGAGAGCAATCTATAAAACGTCGGTTTAGGAAACAGCGCAATCAGGGACGTCGGCGCAGCGGCGGGAACGGTCGCAGCCGGCGATGATTCACGGCTGGGTACGGTGAACGGAAAATCAGGAGGCACGATTTCATCTGCTTTAAATGCCACTGGTTCAATAAATGTCATTACTCAGTCCAGCAGTTTCGGAGTATTTGCGTTCAAGTATCCGGGCTCTCTGGATAGTATGTCCTACTCCTTCTGCGAAAATTATGGTGATCTGGTATTTGTCACAACCCAGGCAGCCAAACCCGGCACAGAAAAATATTTCGCAATGCGGGGAGATAGATTTATTACCCCTGGAAATATCACCTGCGCATCACTGACACAGACTTCAGATGCGGATAAAAAAGACGATATCAAAGCCATCGAGAACGCACTCGACAAAGTAATGAGCTTAAGTGGAGTGACATTCAACTGGAAGGATAGCGGTCTTCCATCTGCTGGGGTTATTGCCCAGGAACTCATCAAAGTTATGCCGGAGGCTGTCGGGTCAGTATTTGAAGATCATGATCAGTATGAGTCAGTTGAAGAAGTTAATGAGGCTGGTGAGGTGACAATCACCCAGCAACTGACAAGAAAAAGAGATGACAGTAAGCGCAGCTATACGGTGGAATATGCAGGTGTTATCGCACTTTGCCTCCAGGCCATTAAAGAACTTAACGCCAAAATCGAAGGCAGGTCGCGTTAAGATATTCCTAGTTGACGCTCAAGGTTTTCAACTTTCACCATTAAAGCAAGGATCGCCTCATGGTGAAGAGCCGCGGCAACACCAAACGTATCAACAGATTTTACATCCTCAATCTCTGTTCCATTTCGTAAGGTTGTTTTCCCATAAGATTTCACAGCGTCAGGAAAAGCCTTCTCAACTTCCTGAGCTATGAAGCCATACCCATGCGCAGGAGTGTCGAGGCGGTCCCATTCAACGCCTCGAAGCTGCTGCATTTTCATAAGTGGATCAGCGATTACCGTTACATTTTCTTTGATACGCTCATCAGATGCCGTTACCCAATTGCCTGTGGCAGCGCCATTGGAATGGAAAACCCAAGTGACCATCCCTTCCTGATTCGACCCTTTCAGGTTTAGTGTGACATTATCAAAATTAGCCCCGCCACCACGGGCTCCCCCGAAAGACCATTCTCCTGTATACCAGGTACCTTTGATGAGGTTGACGTAATTACCTGTATTTGGGTTATAGCCACTGGCCACGACCAGGCTGATGCCATTATTCATCAATCCACCGCCACCATTATCCCCGGAATTGACGGCAAATCCGGGGTTACCGTTAATCCCTGGCTGGACTGTAATTGGGCTCGTAATTTTCCCACCCGCTTTCTGATCGACAGTATTCAAGCGCGAATCATCGCCGGCTGCGACCGTTCCCGCCGCTGCGCCGACGTCCCTGATTGCGCTGTTTCCTAAACCGAGGTTTGTGCGAGCGCCTGATTCGGTTGTCGAACCGGTACCCCCCTGGTTAACAGGCACTGCCCCGCCACTCTTCGTTGCCATATTGTCAGACAGATATTTCCATGAAGGGCCGTTGAAGGTAGTGCCGTCTGGCAGCTTCACTGTGATGTTTCCAGCGGCGCTGTAAACCTGCTGCCAGTTCTGTTTGTCGTAATTCAGTCCACGCAGCGCTTCAGCACTTTGCGCCACTAGCGCGGCAGTTACCATGTTCAGCGCCACGCGGGGGACGGCTGACCATGCAGCGCCGGATTGCGTTGGCCCGGTGAAGTTACTGACAAGCGTGAGCTGCGTGTCACTGTCGACTGTTTTCACTGGCAGCGTATACGGAACCCCGCCCACAGTAGAAACAATGAAGTCACCTGCGGTGAGTTCTGTTGCGAATGAGGTTCCAGAACCGCCAACAATAGCGGACCCGTTTGTCAGGGTGATGGTACCTGCCGACATAAAGGACTCCTGAATTCAGATAATAAAAAAACCCGTCGGAGCGGGTTTTCGTGTTGTTCATTTTAAACAGGTTGACCTGGTGAAGTTGTTTTTACTTATCCACCGCCAGCTGAAAGGATATCCAGCTTTGTATTCAACCTGGTTTGCTACTTGTCGCACACCATATATCTGTACGGTTTGTTCCTGCCCACCTAAAAGGGTTACAGCCTCACACACAGGAAGCTGCTTCTCAAAGATGTTTGCTGAGCAAGCAGAAAGAAGACAGACAATTAGCAAACTACCGAGTATTTTTTTCATTTTTTATCCCTGAGGTAATTCGTACTTTGAAACTTAACCTGACGGGAAAATTAATGAAAATAGATTGAGCAGATCAATATCGATTAATTGATCGTTTTAAACGATCAATTAATCGAATGCAGTCGTGTTGATTGCCGTCAAAGCTATTCCAGTCGTAGTCCCACCCGCAGCAGAACCGGTAGCCGTTGTCGAAGGCGCCGCATTAATCCTGGTTGATGAACCATTAAACCGACATCCTGAGTAGGCAGTGATATTCACAATAGTGGGTGGTTTAGTGTTATTGTTCTGGATGATCTGGGAGCCAAGAATAGCGGGTGCCACCGCATAACTACCAGGCAGAGTGACGTCAATATTAATTCCACCTGTCGTAGCTCCTGGCGTCCCAACAGTCACAAGGTCACTCAGTATCCGACTCTCGTTTGTCAGAACCAGCTTCCCGGTGGCATCCCAGATAGCAAATCCCCATTTGGGCAATGTCTGAGGATAAATAGCAAAGATGTAAGCCGTTAATGTATGTGACTGTCCATAGGCATTGCTCGATCCAACAAGAATATTTCCTCCTGATCTGGCTGCAGTAACCATAGTAGGCTGAGCAGTATCACTCGTTTTGCAAAAAACCATTGCCGGATAAGAAACATCCAGAGCTATTGTTGCAGATGCACCGTGATATGCCCCGCTTGCTACTGAGTCAACCACTACCTTCCTGTAGAGACAAAATGGTGTGGACTGTGGCGTAATAAAGGGATTTCCATTATCCAGAGCTATCAGTGCGCCATAATCTGCCATTATGCCTTCTCCACAAAAACTACGAGCTCACATTCAGAGGCTGGATAGTTTCCAATCCCAACGCTGTTTGCCGCGCCAAGAGTTATCGTATTTCCGCTGGCGACGATACGGCGCCCCACCGAGACCGCTCCCCTATCCAGAGAAACGACAAACCCGACCTTCATTCCTGCCGGAATTGTAAACGACCAGCTTCCGGAGTTTTGCCCCTCAGAAAGTTGAATACGTCCGACCACAGATACTGGCTTAATACCGTAATTATTCGGGTTACCATTGGCATCCCATGTCTGAATGCCCCACGTCATTAAAATACCCCTGTAAGTTTACCAATCTGTACGCGGAGGACGCCGTTCGCATCCCTGATACTGTCAGTAACGTTCGTGGTCTTTCTTGCGCCCTGCCCGTCACTGCCGTAGTTTTCCCAGGAACCCCCTTTGTCCAGTTTCCATCCGGCCTGTCCTGGGACGTAATTGTTGGACTGGATAAAGTTGCCGATTTTGGCATTGGTGATAGTCCCATCCTGAATAAAACCTGAACTGATAAAGACCTGGCCATTAACCACCGCGAACGGTGAATATTGCGTATTACTACTGCCACTCATCAGCACGAACTGATTAGCGTTAAAACCAACACGGGTAACTACCGGCTTCCCGGCCTCAGCAAGCACGGCAATCGACATCCCGGCGTTGTACATCATCCCGTTTATCCTCACGCCTGTTTTGAGGGTGTAGATTGCAGAAGCACCGGAGGCATCGACGACGGCTGTAAGTTTGTCTTCCAGTGAAGCAGTGACGTCCTCTATCCGCGCCTGTACCTGCGTTGATAGTTCGGCCATTGCCTTATCCACCTCTGCAATAGTCGTTTTCACAACCAGGATATCGGCACGTACCTCTCCGTATTGCGCCCATTGATGTTCAAAGGTTCCATGGTTGGCCAGCGCGTTCTGCATTGCAGCTTCAAGATTGGTATCAATATCGCTGGTCAGGCGGTCACCGTCGGCCGAGGTAAGGAAATCGTATGCAATATCACCCAGATAATCATCGGCGTTATCGTTAGACATCCCCCTGATCCAGTCGGTATAACCGGACTCGTTACCCGTTCTGTCAACCAGCTGCGCGCGGTACCAGAATTCCTGCCCTGCTTTAAGGCCGAGCTGGGTGTATTCCGCAGATGGATAAGGCACATCTGAGAGCAAGAGTGGATTTGAAAAGTCACTGTTGGCTGTGTACTGAATTTCCGTTTTTAGCGTATCGCCGGTGTTTGCCGGAAAACCCCAGTTCAGACAGATCCCCCAGTTAATGCCCGTGGCCGTGAATCCTACTGGCTTAGGCGGATTACCTACTTTGCCGGTCAGGGTCTTCTCTTCCGAATATCCCCATCCGGAGGAAATTTCAGCGGCATTAATTGCGCGCACGCGCACCAGGTAGCGCCCGGAATAAATCCCCGGGACGTCAAATGACGTGGTGGAGCTGCGCGGCATGTTCACCCAGTTTCCGTCATTGCGGCGCCACTGCCCCTCATAGGCGATAGCGTTCTGCGCCTGGTCCCAGCTGACGCGCATCGTT